>DATMGS010000005.1:0-675985 GCA_035555335.1 Puia sp. | reverse complement strand
TTTTCCCTGACGGAGGGAGCGGAGGGTCTTTCTGTAGATGTGGAGTATTGCACGGATTTGTACGAGGTGTCGACGATTGTCCGGATGGCGGATCATTATGAGCAATTGCTGCAGTCGGTTGTACGTGAACCAGCGCGGCCGGTAGGAGATCTGCCGTTTTTGAGGGAGGCTGATCTGCAGGAGCTGTCGGGGTTCAATATGACGGATCACCGGTATGCGCATGACCGGTCGGTCGTGGATCTGTTTGAAGCGCAGGTGGAGCGGACGGCTGGAGAAGTGGCGGTGGTGTATGAAGGGAAAGAGTTGAGCTACAGGGATCTGGATGCAAGATCGAACCAGGTGGCAAACAGCCTGTTGTCGAAGGGTATTGTATCGGGCAGCCATATTGGTCTGCTGTCGCACCGTGGTCCGTCGATGATCATCGGGATGCTTGGGATCCTGAAGGCAGGCTGTTGCTATGTGCCGCTGAATACGGCCTATCCGGGTCTTCGGTTGAGATATATCCTGGAGGATGCGGGTGTATCGCATATAGTGTGCGGCAGCGCATCTGTGGTTTCGTTTTGTGAGCTGGAGGATTACGATCACAGTCTTGTAGAGGAGAGTGCCGGTTACAGCCGCGCGAGACCGGAAGTATCTGCCATGGCGGCGGGAGGAGCCTATATCATGTACACTTCGGGAACGACGGGTCATCCCAAGGGGATCAGGGTAGCTCACCGCAATATTGTCAAGCTGGTAGAAGAGCCGGGTCCGATATGTGTAAGGTCCTCGGACCGGATGCTGCAGTGGTCGAATTATTCGTTTGACGGATCTGTGTATGAAATATACAGCAGTCTGTTGAAGGGTGGGCGGTTGTACCTGATCAGGGATGAGTGGGCCTCGGATGTATTTGCGATGTCGAAGATGATAGTGGAGAACAGGATAACGATGATGTTTGTGACGACGGCATTGTTCAATGCGTTTGTGGATGAGGGTCTTGGTTCGCTGGGTAGTGTCAGGAAGCTGCTATTCGGAGGCGAGCAGTTGTCGTTGCTGCATGTAAGGCGTGGATTGTCGGCGCTGGGAACCGGCCGGATCGTGCATGTGTATGGCCCGACGGAGACGACGGTATATGCGAGCTATTATGAGATCAATGAAGTGTTGCCGAACCGGATGGTTCCGATAGGGCGTGGATTATCGAACACGGGGTTATATATATTGGATGAGCAATTGCGTCAGTTGCCGGTAGGAGTAAGTGGAGAGATATACATAGGGGGGGATGGACTATCGGAAGGATACATCAACAAAGTGGAATTAACTGCGGAGAAATATGTGGAGGTGCCTGGAATCGAAGGCCGTGTATACCGTACGGGGGATCTGGGCCGCTGGCAGAAGAGTGGGGATATCGAATTTCAGGGCCGGATGGATGAGCAGGTGAAGCTGCGCGGCTACCGGATCGAGCCGGGAGAGGTGGAGGCGGTGCTGCGGAGTGCGCCGGGTGTGGAGCAGTGTGTGGTGGTGGCGAGAGAGGATGTGTCTGGGCAGCGCCGGCTGGTGGGGTATGTGGTGCCAGGAACGGGCAGTGAACCGGATCGGGAGTCGATCCTGGCGCATATGCGGAGCCGCCTGCCGGAGTACATGGTGCCTGCGGCACTGGTGGGGCTGGATCGGCTGCCGCTGACGGCCAACGGGAAGGTGGACCGCAAGTCGCTGCCGGCGCCGGAGCAGGGAGTGGAGCAGGGGTATGTGGCGCCGCGTAATGAAGTGGAGCGGCGGTTGTCGGAGATCTGGGAGCGAATCCTGTATGCTGACAGGATAGGTATCCATCAGAATTTCTTTGAAGCCGGCGGCCACTCGCTGTTGGCGATGCAACTCATAGCCGCCATTAAAGAAGAATGGCAAATAGATGTCCCTGTTAAACTGATTTTCCGTCCTGCTACTATTTGCCTGCTGGCTGAATTCATCCAGATGACAGTTTCCGCAGCACCGGACGATATGACAGTATACGATATTGTTGAACTGTAAAAAAACAAACAGTAATGAGTGACACCAGCCTGAATGAGATACTCGACCTCATGCGAAAAAGCCGTGAAGAAGGAGTAGAAGTGATTGTGGCCGACCAAAAGATCACACTGAAAACTTCCCGGCAGAAAAAAATTGATCCGGACCTGATAAACAGGTTCAAGCTATTTAAAGACGACATTCTTTTATATTTCAACCGCGAGTCGGAGGATATCTCAAGATCCGGCATGCACGTGCCGTCTATTGAAAAAGATGGACGCCTATATTTTGAGATCACGCCGACACAGCTTTATTGGATCAACAACGATTTGGACAAAGAGTATAAGGAGCAGGATAAAGGCCACGGCTCGACCATACTCATGTATAAGCTCGAAGGAGCGATCTCGGGAGATTCGTTCGAACGGGCGGTAATGGCGTTGGTAGAAAGACATGAAAGCCTGCGGGCAAACTTTGAACGAGTCGGCGACGCATACCGAATGGCGATAGCAAGCGCGGACCTTCCTGCTTTCAAGCCGTCCATCCTGAATGTGGCTATAGAAAAAGACGAAAAACAGGTACAGTCGTTCCTGCAATTCAGGGATTATACGTTCGATATGGCTATTTTACCATTGTTTCAATGCCGGCTGTGCCGAATTAAAGAGCTGGAATATATCCTGTCGATAAAGCTGCATCATGTGATATTCGACACGATGTCTTCGCAGGTTCTGCTACGGGATCTGTTTTCTTTATACGTGGAAACGGAGGAAAAACGACCGTCGGCTTTACCTGCCCTTACCTTTCAATACAAGGAATATCTTGCTTATGAAAATCAATACACGAAAAAGAACGCGGCGGAGCATAAGCAGTACTGGCATCGCATATTTCAGCACCTGCATGACGAAATCCTGATTCCTGGAAATGCAAGGAAAAATGCAACGGCGGTCAACAGCGCCGGTAAGGAGTATTTCGATTACGGCCCCGAATCGACTGCAAGGCTGGTAACCCTATCGAGGGCGCATTCCACCAGCCTGTTTGAAATCCTTCAAATGACATTGAAATCCTATTTGTTTTGCACGACAGGTAAGACCCGGCTGGTCATAGGAAGCTATGTGTTCGGAAGAGATTATCCTGGAGCCGAGCATCAGGTAGGCTGTTATGCAAAAACGGTCTTGATACGCACGGACCTGGAAGGCAGCGATACCCTGGAAAGGGTGATATGGAAGGTGAAGAGGGCAAATGAGGATATGCGGCGCTACCGCGCCTATACGTTGATGGAGGCATCGAGAGCCATGCTGCCTGAAGGAAAGGAATCCATCGGGTGTTTTTGGAACATCAATATGCAATTCAATGATTCAGGAAGGGGAGGTTCCGGTACGAAGGACGTAGCATCAGGGCCCTCCTCAGCCGGCTCGCTGTCGGTGACTGTGCTTCCTGATCTGCGGGCGGATCGTATGGTAAGCATCGATCTTGAGCTGGAGATCCGGCAATTGGGTAGCCACCTCGAGCTCTGTGTGGTGTACAGTCACGGCATCTATGATGCAAAAGTGATCCAGGATTTCTTTGCCGGTTATTTACGGTTTTCGAAATACATATTGGATCACCCTTCTGCAGTATTGCAGGATTTACGTGTAAAACAAGTCTGGTAATATTTTTTTCATAGAACAATCATGTACAATGCAGAAGTGCTTAAATGAGAAAAGATGGAATTTCGAGTGGATCGGAGAATCGCCTTTTGGTGAGAGCAAAAAGGCGCTGCTGATACCCCTCTATAATGAAAGCGGAAGCGATTTTGAAGCGAGACTTGGCTATTTTGATTCAGTGGCACGCGAATTTTGCCAGGAGCTGGATGTCATTATCATCGATGACGGATCGTCGGACGATAGCCTGGAAGCCATGAAACGTTATAAGGAAAAGAATCAGGCTCTGTTTTATATTACCTCTGTTTTTCCCAATGGACAGAAAGTGGGGGCATTGTTCCTGACAGCTCTTCATATCTCCCATGATATTGTCGTTCTTTCCGATTTCGATACTCAGCTGGTGGGAATCGAAAAGCTGTTCGGAGAATCAAAAAGCTGTTTGTATGATAGCAATTTTATGGGATGTTATTTCCGCATGCTTCCTTTTGATGGAAATGGAAACATATTCGAATTTCAGCAACTGGAATATTCAATTGAAAGAAGTATTTACAAGTTCCATAGGAAAGAGCATACAATCCGGGTTATGCCGGGGGCCGGATCCTGTTACAAGCGGGAGGTCCTGCTGGACATATATAGCGCGCACAGCGGCCTTAGAAGCGGCGAGGACCGGGAGGCGACGATTATAGGATTGAAGTTGGGCTATAAAGTTCTTTATTTGGAGAATGTGCTGGCATTGACAAAGCCGCCATCCTCTTTCAAATCGCTGGTCAGACAAAGGATAAGATGGAACCTGGGGTATATCGAAACCTTTTATAAGGAATTGTCTTATTACCTGCAGGAGATACGTAGAATGAGTGTCGTAGGAAGGATTACGCTTATAGACCTGCTTGTTGTAATACTAATGATCCTTTTACCTTATTTGATTTTTGCCCTTGGCGTATGGGATTTTCAAAAATTGCTGGTTTTTATCGCGTCGATCTATTTCTTGAAGATCCTGTGGTGTCTCTACCTTCTATCCGTTTCTCCTGCCGAATCCCGGGAATTCAAACATAAGAGACTAAGCGTTATTATCGCATATCCTTTCATAAAGATCAGCCTCGATTCAATTGCCTGGACGGGTGCCGTCATCAAATTTGTCAGGAATTGGAGGCTGAGCAGGAAAAACCCTGGCTAATGCACTTATTATATGATATATTCTTACTATATAGCTATATTCCTAAAAGCCGTTAGAAGCTTTACTGTATTTCATTTACCATTTAACTCATAAACAATTTGTTATGCTCTATTTTATTACAATGGATGATAATAGGTGGACTATTGAACTATTTCGCCGATTTATCGGAGATTATTTAGAATTCCCTGTACAAATATTAAGTTACGAGGAAGCTCGCGCTGTTGATGATTTCAAAGATGCTGTAGTTATATTCTGTGATATCGAGCGTTTTTCCGGCAATTCAATTCATGATGCCCAATCGCTTTATGACAGAGCAGCTGCACAGGGAGCAAGACGGTTGTTAAATAACCCGGGTAAAGTGCTGCGCAGATTTGAACTGTTAAAAGAAATGCACAAGCAAAATATCAACACTTTTAATGTGTATCGTGAGTTGAAGAATGCAAATGACTTTAGGTATCCTGTTTTTATACGGAATGAATTGGATCATTATGGCCCTGTCAGCGACTTGCTTCATTCACCGGAAGAACTGGAGAAAACATTATCTACTTCTAAAAGTAAAAGTGTGGGGCCCTTTGCTCCGATGATCGTCGAGTACTGCGATATAAATGTTGAGGGCGATGGCTTTCATAAATACGGAGCTTTTTGTATAGGGGACATGATCGTCCCTAACCACTTGTTCTTTTCATCCCAATGGATTGTCAAAGGAATTAAGGGTCAATTGCCGGAACATGACGAATTGGAAAAACGGTATCTGGTACAAAACTCATTCCGGGACAAAGTTTCTGAAATTTTTAAAATAGCAAACATCCAGTACGGAAGAATTGATTTTGCAAAAACAAAAGAAGGTCTTGCGATATTTGAGATCAATACGAATCCGGTGGTAGTGGATAACTGGGATTTGGAGCCCCACAGGGGATATGCTACATACGCCTTTCTTTCAAAATTTACAATGGCAATGCAGAATTTGTTTGATATCTCCGGGAGGGAAATTGTACCTGCAGAAAATGTCAGATGGAACCTGGATGAGGCCAGGTAACTAAAAAATTATAATCGAGTATGATATCAAATCAAATTTTATGAAACTTACAATTGCGCAAATCGATCAATATCACGAAAATGGATTTTTATTTCTGGAGAATCTTCTTTCCAGCGGCGAAATAGACTGCATTCGGAAAGAGGCGGAAGAAATGGCTAAAGTTGATGGGCCTCAAAGGATATTGGAAAAGAATGGCGCCGTTAGATCGATATTTGCCCCGGAATCCTCGAGTGAGCTGTTTGCCCGGATCATCAGCCTGGATCGCCTGGTAAGACCCGCTATGCAGCTGATTGGTTATGATGTTTATGTGCATCAGTCGAAAATAAACATAAAGCAGGCCCTCGTCGGGGACTGCTGGGAATGGCACCAGGATTTTACGTTCTGGCACAAAGAGGATGGCATGGAAAAGCCCGATGTGGTCACGGCCATGATCTTCCTAAATGACGTAACCGAGTTTAATGCGCCCATGTTCCTGATTCCCGGGTCTCATAAGATCGGGATTGTTGGCGATGAGGGCGATCGGCCCAACGAGATATCGTTCGATAGCGAATGGTTCAGGAAATATTACGAAAGCACTTCCTATATGTCGGCGCTGACGACCAATCTGAAATTTACCATCGACCCCGAGCTCGTGTCCTATTGGGCAAAAAAGAGGGGCATCTATTCTGCCAAGGGACCTGCGGGATCGGTATTGTTTTTTCATGGAAATGTATTCCACGCGTCGGCGGGAAATATTTCTCCATGGGATCGCAATACGTATCTGGTGACATATAACAGCCTGAGTAATACGATCCCTAGCATGCCTAATCCCCGTCCTGGTTTTATCGCCAATAGAAATTTCACAAAGATCACTCCCTCCCCTCAAATGATCTTATAGAAAATTTGATATTCATGTATATAGTAAAAGCCGCATCTTTTTATGCTGTCTTTACTAAGATGAATTTTGGCAGATTGGTCTAATTTGTTTCACTATCCATTTATCCTGTGATACGGACATGATCCCAACAAAGCACTACTATGAATGATGGTATAACCTGTTTGCGTATTATTTTACAATATTATGGCAGAGATCATTGCGAGAGCAGTCTCAATAAGATGCTGGCGATACCACGCGAAGGACCTTCTTTGCAAATGATCAGCCGGCTGGCGGAAAAAATTGGATTTCGTACAAGGATCCGCACGATAACGTATGAATCCTGGTCGGAGGAAATGGTACTTCCCTGTATCATGCATTGGGGAAGTTCGGGCTTTGCTGTTCTTTGCAAAAAAGGCAAATGGAAGGACAGAAAAAAAAAGGAGGTTTTATCGAATAACCGGGGGGTCATCGTATTTGACTATAAGGAGCTTGCGGATCATTGGCTGTTGAATGCAGTAGAAGGTAGCTGTGAATTTTGCAAAGTACTGTTCCTCGATCCGACGGCGGAGTTTTATGCCAACGCCGGAAAAGAGGAGAGGAGATTCGGATGGAAATATGTTTTGAAATATTTCTCGAGGTCCCGGGGCATGCTGGCCAAGATATTCGTTACGCTCGTGCTGGTGAGTGTCATTCAGCTGATCTATCCCTTCCTGGCGAAGAATATATTCGATATCGGGATAGGATATCATAGTACGAATGTCGTTGTATTATTTCTTTGTTGTCAGGTGGTGTTGATCTTCAGCAAAATCTCTCTTGATTTTATCAGGGGCAGGGTGTTATTGTATATTTCGACCCATGTCACCTTGAGCCTTTTATCGGATTTCTGGATAAAGCTGAACCGGCTGCCAATGATTTATTTCAATACCAGCCGTGCGGGAGAAATGCTCCAACGAATCAATGAAAATGAACAGGTGCAATCGTTTTTGACAGGTCAAACACTGAATACCTTGTTCTCGCTGTTGAACTTCATCGTGTTTTCCCTGCTGCTTGTAACTTTCAAGGCCAGCCTTTTCCTGATATTCACCGCCGGCATGCTTGCTTATTTCGCCTGGATGGCCAGGTTTTATAAGGTCCGCAGGGAACTGAATTCCGAAATATTCGATGCAACCAGCCGGGAAAATGAGGCTACATTGCAACTCATCCGGGGCATGGAGGAGATAAGGTTGAATAGCGTACATCAACAGAAGCGATGGGAGTGGGAGGATATACAAAGAGATCTCTTTAGGAAAAAACTGAAACTGCTTTCCATCACGCAGTATCAGCAGGCTGGCGCCATCTTTTTTAGTCAAACAAAGGATGTAGTGCTGACATTCATAGTAGTCAGGGGCGTGATGAAAGGGGAGTTGTCGTTTGGGGCCATGCTGGCGGTTCAATATATACTCGGACAGTTGTCCGGTCCTGCGGAGCAGTTTGTCAACTTTGTCCAGGATGCACAAAGAGCTAAGATGGCTGTGGACCGGCTGAACGAGATACACGGTTTGCGAGAGGAGGATGAGGATGTGGATGCCGCCAGGTCAAGGACAAGCTTTCCAACTGGCATGGGAATATGCATCAGAAATATGTCCTTTTCGTATCCTAATTCGGCCAGCATGCCTGTACTCAAAAATATCAGCTTCGATATTGAGCCTGGTAAGATGACCGCTATCGTTGGGTCAAGCGGAAGTGGTAAGACCACTCTTTTAAGGATATTATTAAAGACGTACGATCGATATGAGGGCAGTCTCAGTATGGGAGACGTGGATTTCAAGGATTTACGCGCGTCGGATTGGCGGGAGAGGTGCGGAGCTGTCTTACAGGACGGTTTTATTTTTAATGACTCGATTGCACGGAATATTGCAGTAGGTGACGATGAAATTGATGAGCCCAGACTCATCGAATCTTGTAAGGTAGCCAATATCTATTCTTTTGTCAGATCATTGCCCGACAATTTCAATACCAGGCTGGGCGCCAGCGGCTTGAATGTCAGTCAAGGACAAAGACAGCGGCTGTTACTCGCCCGGGCGGCCTACAGAAAGCCAGATTTCGTGTTTTTCGACGAACCCACCAATGCTATGGATGTACACAATGAAAGAGAAGTCGTTCGAAACATTCGGGTGCACTTCAGACAAAAGACCATTGTCGTCATTGCACACCGTCTAAGCACGGTAAGAAATGCAGACAAGATCATCGTTCTCGACGACGGATGCATGATCGAGGAGGGGACGCATGAGGAGCTGACCAGCATGCGGGGAAAATATTACGATCTTATCAACAATCAACTCGATATTATCGAGCATTAGCCTTGTATATATGAACAGTTTTATCGGCAGTGATCGAAGCGTAATGACTAAATGGGCAGTATTGCTGATAATCTCTATGGTGATTGTTCTCGTACTGGTGGTCTTGTTCCTGCCTTTTAATCAGCAGGTACGCATACCTGCAGTGATAGAGTCTGCAAATAGTCAAGACCGCCTGATCCTGAAAATCGTGTCCGGAACTTTTTTCGGTAATATCGATAGTGCCCAGAAAGCGCAATTATGCTTGCAAGATTCGCCTTGCGAATTATATGGATATATATCGGGAACTGTCATGAAAGGTGTTAACGGGATGATGCGGCAAGATTCGCCTGCTTATTTGAGCGTGGTGGCCGGCGATACAACCTACGTGGGTCATGTCGTCACTTATAAACGCGGAGGCGCGGTATGGATTAGCTTTTGGGTCCATCGGAGGGGCGTATTCTATGAATTTCTGCACTGATGCGAATAATTGGGTATTAACTATCGGTTTAAATTTAGCGACAATGAATAAATCTAAATTAATTTTGGTGTTTATGCACGGGGCTTCCGCAATTAACGGTAGCTTTAGCTTATCTCATCTGTTGATCAACCGGGGACATGAGGTTATTTACGTCGGATATGAGGGCGACCGAAAATATATTGAAGAGCAAGAGTTCAAGTTTCATACTTTTGATATATCTCCATTTGTGAAGCAACAGGAGACGGCGGGCAGCCACCTAAAATCGATCAGCCGCTTTCGTTTCGGGCTCAGACAATCACTCCGGGTAATAGAACATTTGTTTGATCAGGCGGAATGCTGGATCCGCGAGCTACGGCCCGATCTCGTACTGCTGGATGCAAATAATCTAGATTTTTCTGTGCCCTTTATCGATTGTAATGTCCCCATCATCAATGTAAGCTGTACCCTGTCTTCCTTTTATGCGGCCGGCAGACCACCCGTGTTTAGCGCCCTGATACCTTCTGCCGAGGGCGCTTTTTTTTCAAAGCTGAAAGCAGACCTGGCATGGAAGAAATTGTTCCTGAAACAACGTTACCGGGAAATTATATTCGGCGCATTTTTGCGAATTGGATTTGGCACGGAAAAATATACTTCCATCCAAACCCGGGTCGGGCAATCGGGCATTGAACTGGCAAGGACGGAATACGGCCCCAGGCTGCGGGTGCCACAGATCATACTGGGTCCCCAATGCCTGGATTTTCCCCGAAAGAATGACTCCAACAAAATTTGGTATACGGATGCCTGCGTGGACGAACATCGGAAGGAACCTGAGATCGACCTCAGCTTTTTACAGAAGGAAAAGACCCTGATATATTGTGCCATGGGGACCTGCAGCCGGCATTATGATGCCATCAACCTATATCGCTGCCTGTATGCAGTGATGAGAGATCTGCCGGACTGTCAGCTCGTCTTGCAAACCGCAAACACGAAGGATGTGGACAAATGCGGAGTTATTCCGGAAAATGTAAGAGTCTTCGAGAGCGTCCCGCAGATCGAAATGCTTAAAAGAGCAAGCTTGTTCATTACGCATGGCGGATTTGCTTCATTCCGGGAAGGGGTCTATTTCGCAAAGCCGATGATTGTCTTTCCGGGTTGGCATGATCAGCCTGGAAATGCGGCCAGGGTGGAGTTCCATAAATTGGGCAGACGCGGCAGCATGCGTACAATCAAAGCTTCGCAACTATTACAAATGATCCGGCAGGTATTGAGCGATCAGACAATAAGTAGTTCTCTGCGTGATATGCAAAAAAATATACGTGACGACCGCGATCTCTACGAGGCGATCTCGCTGATCGAGAACTATGGTAGTTGACATCCTCCCTCAAAAGCAAATCTATGCGATCGAATATTATTCTGATATACAACAAGGCCTGGGGTATGACCGATGTTCCGTACATCGTTCCGATGGGAGATTTTTTTCTGACAAATGATCATTTCTATAGGGACCGGGCTGCCGTCATGATTATACATATGCCGACGCTTCATTCTTCAGACCCGATACTGAACTGGAATATGAAAAGGGATGATGAACTATGGGTCTTCTGGTCGATGGAATGCGAAGCGCATCGTCCCTGGCAGTATCAACCTGATGTATTGAGTTTATTTGACATCATGGCTACCCATAAACTCGATTCCGATATTCCCGTACCTTATTTGGATGTGCGATATCTGGAGAGCTTTAGGCGGCCGCCATGTGCCAAAACAGGATTTGTGAACGCTTTTATATCAAGTCATTTTAACCTTAGCAAACGACTCGAGACCCTGGAAGAACTGATGAAATATATCGACATACATTCCTATGGAAAATGCATGCATAACTACGATCTCGTAGCGGACGAAGGTATGGCAACCAAGGAGAACGTCATTGCTTCCTATTTATTCACTATTGCATTTGAGAATACCGTTGCCGAAGATTATGTCACTGAAAAGTTTTTTCAACCACTCGAGGCGGGATCGGTGCCGATTTATCTGGGTGCTCCTAATATTGATGAATTTGCGCCGGGAAACAGGTGCTTTATAAATGTGAGCGATTTTTTGTCGATACCTGAACTGGCGGAATACCTGCAAACGCTGAATGCAGATCCCGCAGCCTATGACTCCTATCATGCCTGGAGAACGGAGCCCCTGAGAGATACGTTTCTGGCAAAGATAGATCTGATCGCTACAGATGCGTTATTGCGGCTTTGCCAAAAGATCAAAATGCAATTTGCCTGATTTGGGCCTACGTGCCCTCTAAGGCAGCCGTCGATATAGGCGTGCCATTGCTATACTAACACTTGCGTCCCGCCTGTCGCTGTGCGGCAACGTAATCGGACGGCGAACTGCCAGTAGCAACACATAGGTTCATCGGGAAAAATAAAATTTAATCGAGAGGGTAACAATAATAGCTGATTGCGCCCTCCTACTGCCCCTGGGCCAGGGAGTACTGTTTTTTACCTCCCCACACATTCAGCAGCTCGGAAGAGCAGATCTTAAAGTCCCCACTCAGGCTCACATACAAGCCCAGCACATCCTGCTGGTTCAACGGAGACTCGTCGATGCTTTCGAAGCGGACATTGTACTGGTTCACCAGGTTCGTATACACTGATCCGGTAGGCCATACCTGGGTTCCCCTGTTGCTGATATTGATAAGATTGAATTTTACTCCTGCATGCCGCTGACATTTTTTAGCGATGTTGGCAGGCTGTTCCGAGCTTTCGATGAACAGGTCTACCCCGACGATATATTCTTTTTCGGTTTCCCCGGAGACCATCATCTCATTTCCGGACAGTTTGAAAGACGTAGGGGTCGGGGTCATATTCGGCAGCAAAGGCTTGGCGCCCTGTACCGGGGTCTTGCCGAAATTGCCGATGATGGCTTCTGCAAATTGGGTGGTATTGAGGGAAGGCGTGTTCTTATCGCCAAAATCGCCCGTATGTATTTTTTGTTCGAGCGTAAATAACAAGGCATTTTCAATGATAGCGGCGTTCTCCATAAAGCCCAGATGCCTCAGCATGGCAATCCCGCTCAGCAATAGAGCCGTGGGATTGGCAATATTCTTCCCGGCGATATCCGGGGCTGTCCCATGCACTGCTTCGAAAATAGCGATATGGTCCCCGATATTGGCGGAAGGCGCAAAGCCCAGTCCCCCGACCAGACCGGCACAAAGATCCGATATGATGTCGCCCTGCAGATTGGTCAGCACGACCACGTCGAATTCCTGGGGTCTCACCACCAGCTTCATCGCCAGATCGTCCACGATGATATCGTCCGCCTTTAGCTCAGGATATTCTTTCGCCACTTCCATGAAGCATTCGAGGAAGAGACCATCCGTCAGCTTCATGATATTGGCCTTATGTCCGCAGGTGATACGGCGGGCGCCGTTTTTCCTGGCCATCTCGAAGGCGTATTTGATCACCTGCAAACTTCCGGGACGGGTGATAAAGCGACGGCTTAACGCTACATCCTGGGTGAGCATATGCTCGATGCCGCCATAGGTATCTTCGATATTTTCCCGTACAATCGTAATATCGATAGGGATGCCCGCCTTTGAGAAAACGGTGTCCACGCCATGCAGGGTCTGAAATACTCTCTTATTGGCATAGGTATTCCAGGTCTTGCGGGCAGTGACATTTACACTCTTCACTCCTTTCCCTTTCGGAGTCTCCATAGGCCCTTTGAATAAGATCCCCAGCTCTTCGATCGTTTGTTTTGCCTCCGGTGTCATCCCGTTGGAGAATCCTTTATCAAATACCCATTTACCCATGTCTACAAACTCATATTCCAGGGATACTTTACCTTTTTTGAATATACTAAGCACTGCATCCATGATCTCCGGGCCAATTCCATCCCCTTTGGCTACTGCAACCTTCATATAGTGATTTTTTATATTTGTATCAAAACCAATTCTAAGGCCAATTCGTATATCCTATTGTAGTATTTTCAAATGCTGGGGCAAAATTAGGGTAGATTTGGCATTAGGATATTAAATTGTGAACATTACTTTTAATGCCTGTTGATTTTGATTAATTTTAGAAAAATTTGATTAGATGGCAAACAAGATCTCAGAAGGGGTGGAGGTGAGTGTCGAGACCTTTTACCAGCCGGATTATTCTAATCCTATCTCCGGTGAATATATGTTTGCCTATCGCATTACTATCGAGAATCATAATAATTTCTCCGTCAAGCTTCATCGCCGCCACTGGCATATCTTCGACAGCAATGGAAGCTCCCGCGAAGTAGAAGGGGAGGGTGTCGTTGGAGTGCAGCCCATCCTCAACCCCGGTGAGAGATATCAATATGTCAGCGGTTGCAACCTTCGCACCGAGATGGGAAAGATGTACGGCTCCTACACGATGGAGAATCTCAACAACAAAAAAAGCTTCGAAGTCAACATCCCCATTTTTGAAATGATCGTACCGTTTAAGATGAACTGATACCGGGTTGCCGGCCGGCACTAAGACCCGATGACTTCATCGAGCGGATCCTCCGGTTTTGTCCCCGCCTTATAAAGGGCATAGCCCATTACCGCGAAGACCGCCAGTCCCAGCAGGTAATAACCTGTTTCACTCAGGGCGCCCGTCAGCCATTTTTCCATATTTACCTGTTTTAAGAGGTGAACGATCTTATCCGGTATATTCAGAAAGGCGAAGATCACCCCCATTAAAGCTCCTCCTGCCACGAGTCCCGTAGCGAACAGGTTTCCTTTCTCCAGGTCCTCTTCTCCTTCTCTGGCGACAAAACCTCTTTTCTTCTTCACCCGGTCTGTCAGGCCGCGGATAGCGCCCCCGATGAAAATAGGCAGGGTCGTGGAAATAGGCAGATAGACGCCAATGGCGAAGCTAAGGGCCCTTACCCCGCATAATTCCATTACCAGGGCTAAGGCTGCTCCGGCCAGTACGAAATTCCAGTCCAGGTTCCTGGAAAGAATGCCTTTGATCAATGTGGCCATCAAAGTAGCCTGCGGAGCGTTGTACTGACTGCCGATCGCATGGGTGATACCTTTGGCAGCCATCTCCGAACTGGGGATATCCAGCACTTTTATCGTGAGCCCGACGGCGATAGAGGAGACGATAACACCGATAAAAAGGGCCAGCTGCTGGTAACGGGGAGTCGCGCCTACCAGGTATCCGGTCTTCAGATCCTGGGAAGTTCCGCCCGCATTGGAGGCTGCTATACAGACCATGCCTCCTACGACCAGGGCCATCGGCTCATAAACTTTCCCTGCCCAGCCTACGGCCAGAAAGATCAGGCAGGTGCCCATCACGGTAGCGATCGTCATACCGGATACAGGGCTATTGGACGAACCGATAATACCTACGATCCGGGAAGCCACCGTTACGAAGAAGGCGCCGAATACCAGGATCAGCAATCCGATCAGCAGCCGGTTGAAAAATGAATCTCCCGGGATGATGGTCAGGAAACCGATCAGTACCACCAATGCCAGGCTGCCGAACCCGACCACTTTAATGTTCAGGTCACGCTCGGTCCTCAGCATAGCCCCCTGGCCTTTATCTTTTACGCCGCCGATGCTTTCTTTAAAGGAAGATACAATGGTAGGGATGGTTTTTATCAGGGTGATCAGGCCCCCCATCGCCACAGCGCCCGCACCGATCTGCCGTATATAAGCACGGTAAATGGCGGAGGCAGGGTCGGCAAAGGTCCTGCTGACAGGATCCCACCCTCCGTATCCGCCCGATGTTCCGATATCTTTCAGGAATCCCAGTTTCACCTGTTGCAGGGCAATGTTGACGGGATCGATCAGGGAGGCCAGCAAGGGCTGCAGCACGAGCCAGCTCAACACGCTGCCTGCCACCAGGATACCGGCGATCTTAGGGCCAATGATATAGCCTACCCCCATATACTCGGGGGTAATATCGGCGGATATCTGGGCGGAAGGGAAGATCTTATTCAGGCCTTTATTCTTTACCGTATCGAAAAGAGGGGTCTCGGCAACGATCTTGAACATCTTTTGCAGCAGGGCGTATACAAAGGCAAAGCCCAGTCCCTGGAACGCCGTTTTGGCAAATTCACCGCCCTTTTCCCCGGCCTTGAGTACGGAGGCGCAGGCAGTGCCTTCCGGATAAGGCAGGGTCTCATGCTCTTTGACGATCAGCGAACGGCGTAAAGGGATCATAAGCAAGGTGCCCAGCATACCGCCGAAAATGGCCAGTATAAAAATAACGGCATAGTTAAAAAAGCCACCGGAATCGGCCGTAGAGAGAAATAAGAACCCCGGCAGGGTGAAGACCACCCCCGCCGCGATACTTTCGCTGGCGCTGCCCGTCGTCTGGATGATATTATTTTCAAGGATGGTCGTTTTGAATAATTTTTTGCCCAGGGTGATAGCCAGCACCGCGATGGGGATCGACGCCGAGACCGTCAGCCCCGCTTTCAACGCTAAATACACGGTAGAAGCTCCGAAGAGGATCCCGAAAATGCTGCCCATCAGCAGGGCCTTGAAGGTAAATTCCTTCATTTGGGTCTCGGGGCTGACAAAGGGTTGAAATTTTTTCTCGGCCATACAAAAAAGGTTTTTTTGGGTGGGTTTGAGCGTTGAGCTGTTTCCGGGTCCGGAATATTATGCTTCTCCTGTCTTATCGCGCATGACCTGGTTCAGGGATCCGATACGGCTATAGATCAGGATGCCTCCGATGACTGCTGCCACGAACCAGATGATAAAATAGATCCTCTTATCCGGGAATTTATCCCAGGAGCTTGTCATCAGCCCGGCTACCTTGCTGCCCAGCGACATCGTCAGGAACCATCCGCCCATCAGCAGGGAGGTCAGGCGGGGAGGCGCCAGCTTGGATACCAGGGATAACCCGATCGGGCTGCAGCAGATCTCTGCAGCGGTCACGACAAAATAAGTGCCCCACAGCCAGCCCGGAGAGACCTTAAATTGGTAGATAGAAGACACCGAAAGCACGGCAAACAGCATTACCAGGGAAGAAAGCCCGGAAAGGAATAGCGCGATGCCAAACTTGGAAGCCGTTGTCGGCTCCTTTCCTCTTTTGCGCAGATAGCTGAACAAGGCTACCAGGAGAGGCGTCAGGGTCACGATAAAGAAGGGACCGATGCTCTCGAATATCTCTGTATTGACCAGTTTTACATCCTGCCCGGTCGAAGGCCAGCTTTCCCTGGGGACATTTTCGAAGTAAGGATCGGGTCCGGTGGTCGTGGCTATCCGTCCACTATCGCCCATGACCGGCACTAAAAAAGCGTCGACCCGGGTCACTTCCCTTGGGTTCGTATTCACTTTTTGCATCATCCCCAGCCAATCGGCTCCTTTTTCGACCACCGGTGAGGAGATAGTCCGGTCTGTATGCTGCTCGGCCCAGAGGGTATAGGCCGTAAAATTCTGGTAATAGATGGCCCAGAAAATAACGGAGATGGCAAAAATGAACAGTAAGGAACCGATTCCCTTTTTATCCTGTCCGCGCGCTTTGACCCATAAGGAGACAAAAAAGGCGATCACCGGCACACAGGCAAATACGAAGGCGTCACTGGCGGGGCTGCCCATGATCGTTGTATGCAGGAATTTGCCGGGCAGTGCATAACCGATCAGGGCGGCTATCATGCCGGGAACAAAAACATACAATAGTATTTGTGCCAGGGACATGTCTTCTTTATGCGGCTCCCTCCGGATATCCCCTATACGCACATGTTTTACATTCAGCCCAAAATTGATCAGCCCGATGATCATGCCTATGCCCGCCGCGCCAAAAGCAAAGCCCCACCCATACTTATTCCGTAAATAAGCGGCTGCAAAATTGCAGACCAGGGCTCCTATATTGATGCCCATATAAAAGATATTATAGGCATTGTCCTTTAAAGGCTTCAAGTCTTCCCTGTTGTAAATATTGCCCAGCAAAGTGCTGATATTGGGCTTGAAGAACCCGTTGCCGACAATGATCAGCCCCAGGGAGATATACATGGCGGTATCCCCGGGCAGCACCAGGCCGAGATAACCTGCCGCCAATAGCCCACCCCCGATGAAAATGGATTTGACATAACCCAGGTAGCGGTCTGCGATCATCCCCCCAATAAAAAGGGGAAGCCAGATCAGCGCGAGGAAAGTGCCGGTGACATCGGCTGCCGTGCTTTTGGTAAATCCCTTTCCGTCCTTCAGGTATAATAATAAGATGCCAGCCAGCAGGTAATAGGCAAAGCGTTCCCACATTTCGGTTAAAAACAGTACATAAAGGGCTTTCGGATGTTTGCCGGTCCCGGTGGTAGGTTGGCTCATGCGTTTTAAAAATTAGCACCTAAAATACAGATAAATCCCTACACACCGCCAAATTGTGCTTCACCGAACTGAATAAGGTTTTGGTCCCTGCCCAACCTGCCGTCCATCCTTTCCGTACTTCCCTTTCGTCCCGTTATTTATCCTGCAACCCTCCTTTGCAGGACGCCGTATAAAATTCTTTTTCAGAATGTGCTTACGAATTTCGAATTTCGGGGCGCAATTCGGACCCATGGGTCGGTAGAAAAATCTACCCATGGGTCCGAATCCATAATGTCGGGGCCTTCGGCCATCAGGCCGGTGGCCTGATTAAAGCGAACTTAATTACACCCATGAATATTTTATTGTTAGGCTCAGGTGGTAGAGAACATGCTCTGGCGTGGAAACTTATTCAGAGTCCTCTTTGCTCAGGACTTTTTATCGCCCCCGGTAATGCAGGCACTGCACAATGCGGTACCAACGTAGACCTCTCCTCCACGGACTTCGACGGGCTCAAAAAATTCTGTCTGAAAGAAAAGATCGGAATGGTGATCGTAGGTCCGGAGGAACCCCTGGTCAAAGGCATCGTCGATTTTTTCGCCGCCGACACCGCCCTGCAGGAGATCCCCGTCATCGGTCCTTCCGCAAAAGGCGCCCTGCTGGAAGGTAGTAAGGCCTTCTCCAAGAAATTCATGGATCGCCATCAAATCCCCACGGCGGCTTATCGCGAGTTCAATGCCGGCAATTATGCGGAAGGGGTCGCCTATCTCCAACAGCATTCTCTTCCTATCGTCTTGAAGGCGGATGGGCTTGCAGCCGGTAAAGGGGTCGTAATCTGTCAGAATCATATCGAAGCCATTGCCGAATTTGAGCTGATGCTGCAAGGGAACAAGTTTGGGGAAGCTGGCAGTAAAGTGGTCGTCGAGGAATTCCTGACCGGGATCGAACTCTCCGTCTTTGTATTGACGGATGGCAAACATTACGTGATCCTGCCGGAAGCCAAAGACTACAAGCGGGTAGGTGAAGGGGATAAAGGACCCAATACCGGAGGGATGGGCGCTGTAAGCCCCGTGCCCTTTGCCGACGAATCTTTTATGCGTAAAATAACGGAACGGATCATTATTCCTACCGTCGAAGGTCTTTTCAAAGAGAATATCGAATACAGAGGCTTCATCTTTGTGGGGGTGATCAAAGTGGGAGACGACCCCATCGTGATCGAGTACAATTGCAGGATGGGCGATCCGGAGACGGAAGTAGTGATGCCCAGACTGAAGAACGACCTGCTTGAGCTGTTCCTGGCGACTGCACAGCAGCGGCTGAACGAGGTGACTATCGAACAGGATGAACGGGTCGCCTGTACCATTGTGGCGGTGAGCGGCGGATACCCCGGCAGTTATGAGAAAGGCTTACCCATCACAGGATTGGATACCGTCTGGCCGGCGGACAGCCTGGTCTTTCATGCCGGGACCAAATTGCAGAATGATGCTACGGTGACAAGTGGAGGGCGGGTACTTTGCGTCACATCCTTCGCAGAGACGATCTATGAGGCTGTAGATAAATCCAGGGATGTGCTGGAAAACATTAATTTCGAAGGGATCTATTACAGGCGCGATATCGGATACGAATTCCTGTAAACGGGACCCCGCATCGCCGCTCTTGCCAGGCCCATTGAAGAAATAAGGTCCGAACCAATCCAAAATGACTAACCATGGTCCATTATAGCGATTACCTGCAATTAGATAAGATTCTGAACGCCCAGGACCCGGAGAGTGACAAGCTGGGTCAGCCCGCTCATGATGAGATGCTGTTTATCGTCATTCACCAGGCCTATGAATTATGGTTCAAACAACTGCTGTTCGAGACGGGGTCCGTCATCGGGATCATGCAGCAGCCCGCGCTGAATGATAACTCGCCTGAATTGCAGACCGTCGTTCATCGTCTCTCCCGTTGTTCAACAATCCTGAAGGTATTGGTCCACCAGATCGACATCATGGAGACCATGACCCCAATGGATTTCCTGGATTTCCGGGACAAGCTCCGCCCTGCTTCGGGTTTTCAGAGCTGGCAATTCAAGCTGCTGGAAGCCAGGCTGGGACTAAAATACGAACATCGTTTCGGCCAGCAATACTATGTGTCGCAGCTGAGACAGCCGGAGGTCGATATCATAAAGACGGCTGAGAAGGAGCTCTCCCTGCTGGAGCTGGTGAACAACTGGCTGGAAAGAATGCCCTTTCTGGCTTCCGAAGGAGATTCGTTCTGGGCAGACTACCGTCTTCGCTATCAGCAAAGTTTAGCCGATCCTGAAAAGGCCAACCTGGGATCCTTCGATACGACCTTCTTCAACGGGGGGGGAGCGTCTATGGCCAATTCCGGCAATACCGGCCCCCATGCCGCAAAAGCCGGCACTGAAGGCCCGCCACTCCCTTCCCGGTCCCTCTCCCCCGCCGCCTGCCGGGCCGCTTTATTCATCATGTTATACCGCGGATATCCCCTGTTGCAGCTGCCTTTCCAGGTCCTCCATCAACTGCTGGAAATCGATGAACAATTGAGCACCTGGCGATACAGGCATATGAGCATGGTACATCGTACGATCGGTACCCGTATCGGGACAGGAGGCAGTACTGGCAAGGATTACCTGAGCTCCGCTCTGGACAGGCATCACCTGTTTAAAGAGATCGCAGGACTCACCAGTTTCCTGATCGAACGGAGAAGGCTGCCTGAACTGAGCCTGGAAATGGAAAGAGGGTTGGGCTTTGCCAGAAGCTGACCACGGGTCAGCTCCCCGGAGGCGCGAAACAAAGTTGTATCCGCAAATACGAGAGTAGTCGTTTTGTCGTTCTCATAGAGAACTGATTTTTATAAGTGAGCGTGCAGGCACAAAAAAAAATTTGGCAGTTAAAGTTTTGTGGAAAATAATCCATCAAATCAAGGGTTTCACCTTGTTAATTCAAATTATTTCCTTCAATTTTGCTGACATTAAGAAAAAACATCTGAACTTCAAAAATCTGACCTTTATATAAAATGGGATTATTCAATTTCCTTACACAAGAAATAGCCATGGACCTGGGTACCGCGAATACCCTAATCATACATAACGACGAAATAGTGGTGAATGAACCGAGCATCGTAGCCCTCGATCGTAACAACCCAAAAACGGTGCTGGCAGTAGGTAAACGGGCGCTGATGATGCATGAGAAGACCCATGAAAGCATCCGCACCGTCCGCCCCCTCAAAGACGGCGTTATCGCGGATTTCAACGCGGCCGAGCTGATGATCCGGGAGATGATCAAGATGATCTACCCTAAAAAACCCCTTTTCCCTCCCAGCTGGAGAATGATGATCTGTATCCCCTCCAGTATCACCGAAGTGGAAAAAAGAGCCGTCCGGGATAGTGCCGAACAGGCCGGCGCCAAAGAAGTATACCTGATCCATGAACCAATGGCAGCCGCTCTGGGTATTGGAATTGACGTGGAAGAGCCTGTTGGTAATATGATCATCGATATTGGCGGTGGTACGACAGGGATCACGGTCATAGCCCTGGCGGGTATCGTCTGTGATCAGTCGATCCGTATCGCAGGAGATGAATTCACGGCAGATATCATGGAGGCGCTTCGCCGCTATCATAGCTTATTGATCGGGGAAAGAACGGCCGAACAAATTAAAATACAGATCGGCGCCGCCCTGAAAGATCTGGACAACCCTCCGGATGATATCCCGGTCAATGGACGCGACCTGGTAACAGGTATCCCCAAACAGATCATGGTAAGCTACCAGGAAATCGCCGAAGCCCTGGATAAAAGCATTTTTAAGATCGAAGAAGCCATTTTAAAAGCCCTGGAAACCACCCCGCCCGAACTGGCAGGAGATATTTATCGCCGGGGATTATATCTTACCGGAGGAGGGGCCCTGCTCCGGGGATTGGATAAACGGCTCAGCCAAAAAATCAAGTTACCCGTGCATATCGCCGACGATCCCTTAAAAAGCGTAGTGCGTGGCACCGGTATCGCCCTGAAGAACTATGACAGGTATCCGTTTGTAATGAGATAGCAATGGTGGCGAGCCAGACTTTGTGATCCGAGATAAAAGACATTTTTCTACGAAGTAAACCAGAAACTACATACCGGTGCGTAACGTTTTTCTCTTCATCAGAAGGCATTTCAACTTCCTCTTCTTCCTGGTGTTGCAGATGATAGCCCTGTCCTTTCTTTTTCGCTACAATAAGTTCCATGAGGCTGCCTTTATGAACGTCAGCACCGAGATCACCGGCAGGATCAACGAAAAATACAATGGCATAGAATACTACTTCCAGCTGAAAAAGACCAATGAATCGCTGGTCCGGGAAAATCTGCGTCTGCGCCAGCAGCTGAAAGAAAACTACGAAGCGCCGGACTCGGCCAGACGATTGATCCGTGACACCATCAAAGTCGACTCCGGGAAATCTATCCTGAAATATACTATCCTGGAGGCTAAAGTGGTCAATAACACCACTGCTTCCCAGACCAACTACCTCACCATTCACCGGGGATTTGCTCAACAGGTCCGGACGAATATGGGCGTCATCGGCCCCCAGGGGATCGTAGGAACGGTAGTGAACGTAAGCGAGAACTTCGCAACGGTGATGAGCCTCCTGCACCGCCAGTACAAGGCGGTGGTCAAGCTGAAAAATGGCGAAGAAAGAGGCACCATCGAATGGGACGGGCTAAGTCCCCTCTTTGTCACCCTGAAGGATATCCCCAAAAGCGCCAAAGTGGCTAAAGGAGATACGGTGGTTACCAGCCAGATCTCTTCTAAGTTTCCCGCGGATATCATGGTGGGAACCGTGTTCGAGATCGTGCCGGATAATACGAGTAATTTTTATACGCTGAAGATCCGGCCAGCCACCAATTTTTTTAATATTGAATATGTATATGTCATTGATAATACGCAATATGACGAGCAAAAACGATTAGAGGACTCTACCAGTAAAAAAGTACAATGAGCGAATTGCTGAAAAATACGATCCGGTTCATCTTGTTTATCCTGGTGCAGGTGTTCATTCTATTCAAGATGCCTCCATTGCACCGGTTTATCACTCCCTACCTGTATTTCCTGTTTATTCTCTGGCTTCCTTTTAACTTATCGAGGGCCTCTTTGACGCTGATCGGGTTTATTTTCGGTCTCAGCCTGGATTATTTCAGTAAAACTCCCGGTTTGCATGCCGCCGCCTGCACCCTGATCGCCTATGTCAGACCTTTTATCATCGGGCTGCTTATATCCCAGGAAGGCGCTGATAAGAACTATATCTCCCCTTCCATTGTTAGTATGGGATGGGCGCCTTATGCAACGTATGTGATCGTTTTGACACTTCTTCATCACACCTGGCTCGTATTATTGGAATGGATGAATTTTGGTTCCTTTATGTATTTCTTAGGGAAAGTAGTCGCTTCAACAGCCGTCAGCTTATTACTCATTTTATTGACAGAATTGCTATTCTACCGGAAACAAAAGTTCAGGACGAATACAATCTGATAGCAATAATTTATTCTTTCTTTACGCGTTAATTAGCCGGACTTCGTAAATTGTAGGTAGTACCTTTTGTATGTCTGTATTCAATCAATCCCGTAGCAATATCATCCGCCTCATTTTCGCGGTCATGTTCCTGGTCATCGCAGCACGATTGTTTCAGCTGCAGATCATTTCCCGGAAATATAAACAGCAGGCACAGGAAAATGCCCTTTTCCGGAAGAGCGTCTATCCTACCCGGGGTATCATCTATGACCGGAAAGGAAAGGCCATCCTCAATAATACCATTCTCTATGACCTGATGGTCACCCCCTCCCAGGTAAAAAATATCGATACCGGCTATTTCTGCCAGCTGGTGGGTATCGACACTGCCGAATTCCGGAGCAGGGTCCTGGACGCAAAATATAAGAATGGTCCTTTTCGACCCACTATTTTCGAGGATCTGCTCACTCCAGACATGTATGCCCGGTTGGAAGAAAATATGTGGAAATTCCCCGGTTTCAACCTGCAGGAACGTCCGGTAAGGGTTTATCCTTTCAATGCCGCCGCCCATATCATGGGCTACGTGGGAGAAGTGGATTCAGCCATTCTCAGGCGATCCAATAATTTCTACCAGTTGGGAGACTATGTGGGCCGCACCGGTCTGGAACAATACTACGAGAAAGAGCTGATGGGCCAGCGGGGGATCGAATTCTGGCTCAAGGACAATAAGAACAGGCTGGTAGGACATTACCAGGATAAGACCCTGGATACGCCCGCCATTGCAGGAAAGAACCTGCATACCTACATGGATATCGAGTTGCAGCAGCTGGCCGAGAAATTATTGACAGGTAAGACGGGCGCCGTCGTGGCAATTGAGCCTTCTACCGGGGGGATCCTGGCCATGGCATCCGGCCCCACCTTCGACCCCAACTCGCTGACCGGCCCGGACAAACAGTCCAACTACGCCAAACTGGCCCTGGACGTATCCGGACCCCTGCTGAACAGGGCTATCAAAGGGCAATATGCTCCCGGCTCGACATACAAGCCGGTAGGGGCCCTGATCGGGTTAGATGAAGGGGTGATCACGCCCGCCAGTGGTATTCAGTGCCTGGGGCTTTATTATGGTTGCACCAAGACCTATAAATGCGATGAGAAAATTCCGGGGCATGCCGCCAACCTGCGCCTCGCCATTGCCCACTCTTGTAACTCCTTTTTCTATAACACTTTTCGCCTGGAGCTGGACAATCCTGCCTATCATAGCTCCCGCACCGGACTGACGAAATGGAAGGAATATGTCAACGCCTTCGGCATGGGACATCGTGTCGGCGTCGATCTTCCCAGCGAAGACGGCGGTAATATTCCCGATACGGCTGCTTACGACAAGGAATACAACCATACCTGGAACTCCTGCACCATGGTGACGATGGGTATCGGACAGGATAAGATGCTGCTGACCCCCCTGCAGATGGCCAATGCCATGTGTATCGTGGCCAATAAAGGATACTATTTTACGCCCCATTTCATGCAGAGTGTCGAGGGCAGCCGGGATGAAGATACGCTGCTGCATCGCTTTCAGCAGCGGCACAATCCTGTCACCCGTATCTCCGAGGCCGACTATGAGGTAGTGCATAGCGGTATGCAGGATGTGATCGAGATCGGAACAGGCCGTCCGGCCAGGATCCCGGGCATCAATATGTGCGGCAAGACAGGTACTGCCGAAAATAAGAAGGTCATCGACGGCCGGGTCGTAAAATTGCATAATCACGCTGTTTTCGTATGTTTCGCCCCCCGGGAAAACCCCAAAATAGTCGTGGCTGTCATCGTGGAGAATGGAGGATACGGAGGCACCTACGCTGCCCCTATCGCCTCCCTGATGGTGGAAAAATACCTGCGGGATACGCTGAGCGCGGCGCGGATACAGGAAGTAAACAGGGTCTCAGGGCTGAATCTCATGCCTAAATACCTGGTGAGAGTGCAGTTTAAAGACGATTCCATCCGGGCCGCTACCTGGGCTAAGCAAGGCAGGGACAGCACCCGCTGGCTGAAATACCAGACGCCTTCTTTCCGGGCGATGATGTTGGATACTTCGGAGAACTCTAAAAGCCCTCTTTTACAAGCCATCAGAAAGATGCAGGTGATGAAGCTGGCCTGGATGGAGAAGCCCAAAGCCCCTCCGGCGCCCGCTCCGTCCGCTCCTGCGCAGAAGCCGGATTCCAATCGGGGAACAGGGGTGTCACCGGCATCGGTACCAAAGCCCCGGAAAAAAGATTCGGCGGCGACGGATAACCCGGACCGCAAACCGGCTTCGGGACAAAGGCCGATCCCGAAAAAGGATTCGACAGCAGCAGATATACCTATAAAAAAAGACTCCACTCCGAAATAATATGAACTCAAGAAACGCTACCATATCAAAAGGTGTAGACTGGTCACTTGTGTGGATCTGGTTCACCCTCTGCGCCATCGGCGTTATGAGCATATTTGCAGCTTCTTATCATGACGGAGATAATATCGTACAGGGCTTTATTTCGCTGAAAACGGATTATAGCCGCCAATTGCTTTTCTTTATCATAGCCGGTATCGTAGGTACTTTCATCCTGCTGACCGACAGTAAATTCTTTACGGCCACCGCTAACCTCGGTTATGCCTTCGGTATATTCCTTTTATTACTGGTATTCCCCTTTCACTCCCGGGTGAAGGGAACAGAGTCCATTATACGATTTGGATCCGCCTTCCAGCTGCAGCCGGCCGATCTCTGTAAGATATTTGTCAACCTGGCCCTGGCGAAGTATCTGTCCCGGGTGGAGACCAATTTCACCCGCCCCCGTTCCCATCTCATCGCGGCGATCATAGCGCTGGTGCCGGCCATGCTCAGTATTATGCAGAAGGAGACAGGCCTGGCCCTGGTCTATTTTTCTTTTTTCCTGGTGATGTTCCGGGAAGGGCTGCCCCCTTCGGTCCTGATCATCGGCTTTTCCTTTGCGGTACTGGTGGTGGCGACCCTATTGCTGGAGCCCAATACCCTGGCCATTATCCTTACGGCCATAGCCCTGCTGGCTATCTATATCCTGCGCAGACCGATCAAGCGGAGCCGGTCCCTTCTTTTTCTCATCGTGGGCATCTGGTTCGTTTGTGTAGGGGTGCAGCGTTTTGTCGTGCCCTTTGCCTTCGATCACGTATTTCAACCCTACCAGGTGAAGCGTATCTATGACGCTATCGGAAAGGACTATATACCCAAGGACCAGGCTACGGAAGCCGTGCTGGAAAATGAGCAGAAGACCAGCAAGAAAAAAGATAATAACTATAATGTAAAGCAAAGCAAGATCGCCATCGGCAGCGGAGGCCTTATTGGAAAGGGCCTGCTGAAGGGAACACAGACCCGTTATGATTTTGTGCCGGAACAAAAGACCGATTTCATCTTCTGTACGATCGGGGAAGGCTTTGGCTTTACCGGGAGTATTATATTCCTGGGGATCTATATATTGTTGCTGATGCGTATCGTGACGGTCGCGGAGCGACAGCGAAGCGTATTTAGCCGATGTTATGCGTATGGCGTGGCCAGCGTGCTCTTCTTCCATATTATCATTAATGTGTGTATGACGATCGGCCTGGCGCCGGTGATCGGGATACCCCTGCCCTTTGTCAGCTATGGGGGGACCTCCCTGCTGACCTTCAGCATCATGTTATTTATCATGATACGTTTGGATGCAGACAGGCAGATGGTGCTGCGGTAATCCTTAAATTTGTCTCATGAAGATCATCCCATTGTCCGAAGGCGCCTTCACCATTGATAAGACTAAATTATTCGTCCCCTTTGACACGGAAAAAGACGATCTGCAGGAACGCTCGCGGGGCAGTCTGCTGGTAGAAGTCCAACCCTTTGCCGTAGTCACGACGGAAGATATTTTAGTGCTGGATACAGGGCTGGGATTTGAAAAACAGGGAGTCTTGCAGATCCATCAGAATCTCCTGAACGCCGGGATCGACCCCTCCAAAGTGACGAAAGTATTGATGAGCCATCTTCATAAAGATCATGCCGGCGGAATGAGCAGGGAGCGGGGTGAGCGGCTGGGCCTCGCCGGGGGCGTCAGCGCTGCAACAGGTGCGGGCAGCAGAGAACTGGCCTTTCCCAATGCTACCTATTATATTCAGCGCAAAGAGCTGGAATATGCTTTTGAGAAAGGCCCCACCTCCTATATGGTAGAAGAGCTTGCCGGTCTGGAAGGGTCGCCGCAGGTTGTTTTCCTGGAGGGCAACGGGGTGCTGGACGGGTATATCAAATATGAAGTGACAGGCGCCCATTGCCCTTATCACCAGGTATTCTGGATCGTGGATGGCGGGGAAAAGATCTTTTTCGGCGGCGATGTCGCCCCCCAGCTACAGCAGATGAAGAGCCGCTTTGTGGCCAAATATGATTATGATGGAAAGAAAGCGATGGAATTGAGACAGGAGTGGTGGCAGAAGGGCAAGGAAGACGGCTGGATATTTCTATTCTATCACGATGTGAAGACGCCGATGTTCGACGGTCGTTGACCGCAATGACGGGGTGCAATATTAAAACGGGATTAAAGAAAAAAGGCCTGCCCTGGAAAGAGCCGGCCGTTGCTAACCTATGAAAAACACCAGGTTCAAATATCGTTAATTGGATATCCGCGGGTAAAACTAATCGGTCAATAAGCGAAATCTCAGGGTCTATTGTCCGTTCCCAAAAGACCTGTGCTCCATTTGCCTCCGCTGCATTTCCTTTTGAACAAAGGCTCCGAAGTCTTTTTCGACCCGGAAGAATTGATTGGCCCTGGCGGGAGAAGAAAGAGCCCGGGTAAAATCAGGGCTGTACTTTTTCCGTATGTTAAGAAGAGACTCGTCCAGTCCGATCTCATCTTTATTATCCCTATAGGTGATATAGGCCTGCCTCACTTCGATCGCATATTTATTATAAACAGGCCAGAATCTTTCGGCTTCTTCCGGAGAGAGCTCCAGTCTCTTGGTGATAAAAGCGATCTTCATAGCTTCCAGGGCTCCGCCCTTTCTCTGGTTGGGCTGCTGGGAAATACCCTGCAGGCTCAGCAGAAAAGTGAAGAAGATCAATACGGGTAATATTCTTTTCATGGTCATTAACTAATTCGTAGCGAGATTTTTTACGTCCCCATGCTCGTCTATATACTGTTTCAACTCTCCATCGGGGACATCGCCCAGAAAGCTTTTTATGTCATTATCCGAAATATCCAGCGATGCCGTGCTGTTGGCAAGGTCATCTGTCAGCGGGACATTATTGGTAACATTATTCGTGTCAAGATAATTTTCGATGTCCTGATCGCTTACTGCAGGTAAACTTTTTGCAATATCAACGTTGCCCGTACCCGCTCCTGTCCCTACGGAAGTATGCGTCCACAGCCACCCTCCGGTCAGGATCAATCCGACTATTGCAGCGGCGGCCGAATATTTCCACCAGTTCCTTGTCCGGCTGATAGAGAAGACTTTTGCAGCCGCAGCCCCAGGCTGTTTCCCGGAAACGGCCGGTTGGTTATCGAAAGCCTGCTCTTTTATCGTTGCCAGGACCGTATCGGGAAAGGACTCAAAATAGCTTTTTGGCGTCTGATAGACCTGTTTATCTTTCAGACCGGCCAGTAGAGGAGACAAATTCTCTGTTTCGGCCTGCCCGGACGAAAGTCGGAGATTAGCAGCCATCGTTCCTGATAATTCGTCGAAATATCCATCGGGGACCCTGAAAGGCATTTTTCGGTCGATCCGGCTCAGTAAAGGGGATAGCAAAGCCAGCTCTTTCTGTGGGGTATCGGCGGCTTTGATCCGGTCCATCAGCTTTCCGGCAAATCCTTCGAAATAACCTTCCGGAACGGAATAGGCGGGTATGGAACTGGCCGAACCCAAAAAGTCCGGCATCCGGGTATCGTCAGACGCCCCGGCCCTGACCTGGTCCAGCACGCGGTCGGCCAGGCCTTCAAAATACCCGTCTGGCAATCCATAAGGAGTTACCCGGCTGATGGTAGCGAGTAATTCGCTGATCAGCCTCAACTCCTCTGATATGTTATTATTGCCGTCCATACATTTATTTCAGACCCCCTTTGCTTTCTAAAGTTTAATGATTGACGATATAATCCTCTATTTTTTTGACAGCATGGTGATAAGACGCCTTCAAAGCTCCCTCCGAAGTCTCCAGCACCCGGCTCATCTCCTCGTAGGGCATTTCGTCATAATAACGTAAACTAAACACAACTCTTTGTTTTTCAGGAAGTTGCTGAATGGCCAACTGTAATTTCCATTCCAGCTTATTGGGGTCAAAATGTTTGTCTGCCTGTATCTTATTGCTAAGCCCGGATTCCATCTCACTGAGGGGGAGGGTGGACTTCTTTTTTTGCTGTTCGAGGAAACTGAGGCATTCATTGGTGGCTACCCGGTAAAGCCAGGTGTACAACTGGGAGTCTTCCCGGAAGTTTTCCAATCCATTCCAGACACGTATGAATACATTTTGCAATACATCGTTGGCGTCTTCATGCTCCACGACCATGCGACGCACATGCCAATATAGCTTCTCCTGATATTTTTTTATAATAGCAGTAAAAGCCTTCTCTTTGGTGCCAGGGTCCCGGAATTGAATTAACAATTCAGTGTCATGGATAGTCACACCCATAAGGTTAGCGATTTTGTATAGTATACCGATTCAATAGGTGAACCTTCGACCCCTGCCGGATGCTCAAGTTTAAACAGCGTAAAACTAAATATTACTTATTTTTTCTGGCTATAACTTTTTCTGCTGCGGCTACGATATCAGGGGTATCCAATCCATATTTCTTTAAGAGCTCCATAGGAGTGCCACTCTCGCCAAAAGTGTCTTTAGTGCCTACGTATTCGATGGGGATCGGTAGATTTTTGGCGGCTGTCTGTGCAATAGCGTCGCCTAATCCGCCGATAATATTATGCTCCTCGGCCGTAACAGCACAGCGGGTCTTTTGGATGGAGGCGATGATAGCTGCCGTATCGAGGGGCTTGATCGTATGAATATTGATGATTTCTACTGAGATGCCTTTCTCCTGGAGGATCTTTCCGGCTTCGATAGCCTTCCATACCAGGTGACCGCAGGCGAAGATCGAGACATCGGTACCTTCCGAGAAGATCTGGGCCTTCCCAATCTCGAAGGGCCTGTTTTCGGTGAAGATGGGCCACACCGGACGGCCAAAACGAAGGTAGACCGGTCCGACATAGTCGGCAATGGCCATCGTGGCAGCCTTGGTCTGGGCATAATCGCAGGGAACGATGACCGTCATGCCGGGCAGCATCTTCATCAGGCCGATATCTTCCAGGATCTGGTGTGTAGCTCCGTCTTCACCCAGGGTGACGCCGGCGTGCGAGGCGCAGATCTTGACATTTTTATTAGAATAGGCTACAGACTGCCGGATCTGGTCGTATACCCGGCCGGTGGAGAAGTTGGCGAAAGTGGTGGTATAAGGGATTTTTCCGCCAATGGTCAGTCCGGCGGCGATGCCGATCATATTGGCTTCCGCAATACCGCACTGTACGAATCTTTCGGGATTCTCCTTGATAAATTGATTCAGTTTCATGGAGCCTAACAGGTCTGCCGTCAGCGCGACGATATTCGGGTTTTTCCGGGCTGCTTCTGCAATTCCATCTCCAAAACCGCTACGGGTGTCCTTCTGGCCGGTTACTTGTATCTCTTTTAACATGAATCAATGATTAGAATGAATTAAAATTGATTTTAGGGATTTTGGGTCCCTGGTTTGGTGATGCAAAGTAAAGGATTTATCAGTTTAATTCCGAGAACTTTCCATTATAGAATTTCTCATCGGTCTTGAGCTTTTGTTCCCATTTCCAGGCGGTGGATAGCATATCCTCCAGGGTATATTGGAGCTGCCATCCCAATTGCTTTGTAGCAAGGTCATTATTGGCGTAAATGGCGATCACATCTCCTGTACGGCGAGGTCCGATCTGGTAGTTCAGCTTGACGGAACTTACTTTTTCAAAGGCTTTGATCGCTTCCAGCACCGTCACTCCGTTACCCGTGCCCAGGTTATAGACTTCGCATTTTTTGCTGATTTTCTTATCCAGCATGTATTGCAGCGACAGGGTATGAGCGTGTGCGATATCGCATACATGGATAAAATCCCGCATACAGGACCCGTCGCGGGTAGGATAGTCATCCCCATAGACGGTCATCATGGGTAATTTACCGATGGCCGTCTGGGTAATGGCAGGCACCAGGTTGGCCGGACGGCCAATGGGCATTTCCCCGATCAGGATGCTGGGATGGGCGCCTACCGGGTTGAAATAGCGTAATAAGATGCATTTTGTATGGGTAGATGCTTTCGAAAATTCGTTGATGATCTGCTCGCCCATCTGCTTGGTATATCCATAGGGAGATTCGGCGGGCTTGGGCGGCGTCATTTCCGTTACCGGAATTTCATCCGGGTTGCCATATACCGTACAGGAAGACGAAAAGACAAAATGAGGGATCTCGAACTCCTGCACGCATTTCAGCAGGTTGATGAGGGATAACAGGTTATTCTCGAAGTACATCAGAGGCTGCTCTACGGACTCTCCGACCGCCTTGAAAGCGGCAAAATGAATGATACCTGCTATATTTTCATTTTCCTGGAAGATGGCGTATGTATCATCGTAATTACAAAGATCTACCTTATAGTTTTTTATCTTTTTCCCGGTGATCTTTTCTGCGCCTTCCAGTATTCTGGGGGAAGAGCGGACATTATTGTCCACACATATAACTTCGAATCCATTCTCGATCAGGTCTACGATCGTGTGTGAGCCTATATAGCCACATCCGCCGGTAACAAGGATTTTTTGCATAGTCGATGGTTATAGAAATATAAATTAGGGTTAGTTGGTATTGATTATTTTTATCAGATATTGCCCGTACCCGCTCTTTAGCAAAGGCTGAGCCATTTTTTCTACTTGTTTTTTGTCAATAAAGCCTTTCCGGTAAGCGATCTCCTCGATACAGGCAATCTTGATACCCTGTCTTTGCTCGATCACCTGGACAAACTGAGACGCCTGCATGAGGGAATCGAATGTACCCGTATCCAGCCATGCCGTACCCCTGTCTAAGATAGAGACTTTCAGATTCCCTCTTTTCAGATATTCCCTGTTTACGTCCGTGATCTCATATTCTCCTCTGGGAGAAGGCTTCAGGTTCCTGGAAATTTCGACCACTTCGTTATCATAGAAATAGAGGCCCGGAACCGCATAATCGCTCTTGGGGGCGGCCGGTTTTTCCTCGATGGAAATAGCATTCATATTCCCGTCGAACTCTACGACGCCATAACGCTCGGGATCGCTCACCTGGTAAGCATATACGATGCCTCCTTGCGGATTGTTATTCTTTTCCAGCTGTTTGCCCAGCCCGGCGCCATAAAATATATTATCTCCCAGCACCAGTGCTACCGGGTCTTTGCCTATGAAATCGGCCCCTATTACAAAAGCCTGCGCCAGCCCATTGGGCAAGGCTTGCTCGGCATAGGAAAATTGCAGCCCCAGCTGAGAGCCGTCTCCGAATAATTTTTTAAACAGTGGGAGATCATGGGGCGTCGAAATGATCAATATTTCATGGATCCCGGCCAGCATAAGCGTAGACAGAGGGTAGTAGATCATAGGCTTGTCATAGACCGGCATGATCTGTTTACTGATGGCAAAGGTGATGGGATGCAGACGTGTTCCGGATCCACCGGCCAGGATAATTCCTTTCATAAGTATCTCTAGTTGGTTAATATCTTTTATCTTCCAAAATAGTAAAGATAGGGCAACCCGCCCTATTTAAAACGCCGGCGCATTAAAACGCTGAAAGCGTTTTGTTCGAAGGACAGACATTAGCCATATTCCGTGTATACGCTATTTTTCAGCAGCGTATACACGGAATATCTACCGGACAAGGCTGACAATAAAATAAACGATGGCGGCCAGCAGGGCGCTGACTGGTATCGTCAGTATCCAGGCCCAAAGCAGGTTGATGGTCACCCCCCAGCGGACGGCGGACAACCGTTTGGTAGCGCCTACCCCGATGATCGAACCGGTGATCGTATGCGTAGTGCTCACAGGTATGCCCAATTTGTCCGACAGGAACAAGGTGAGGGCGCCTGCGGTTTCCGCACTTACTCCTTCCAGCGGAGTGACTTTCGTGATCCTCGTGCCCATGGTCTTGACGATCTTCCATCCCCCGCTCATCGTTCCCAGAGCGATGGCCGTAAAACTGGCTACCGGCACCCACATATGGGAATCGATAAATTGCCTGAAAGATAATTCATGTCCCCTGGATTTCTCATACCAGATCATGGCCGCCCCGATGATCCCCATTACTTTCTGGGCATCATTGCTGCCATGTCCCAGGCTCAGCAGGGCGGAAGATACCAGCTGCAGCCGGCGGAACCAGTTATCCGCCCGGTACGGGTTCGCCCGGCGGCAGATATTGATAATGAGTATGGAAATGAAGAATCCGATGACCATACCGATCAAAGGAGCCAGGAAAATGAAGAGGAAAGTAGGGATCACCTTACCATAATTGATAACAGCTACCCCATGCCGGCTCAAAGCCCCCGCATGCGCCAGCGCTGCGCCCATAAATCCTCCCAATAAGGTATGGGAAGAGCTGGAAGGGATGCCGAACCACCAGGTTAGCAGGTTCCAGCAGATAGCGGCGATCAGACCGGAAAAAATGACTTCCAGGGTAATAAAATCCTTATTCACGGAACTGGCGATGGTATTGCCGATCTTGAATTCTTTAAGGACATAACGGGCTATGAAAAAAGCGGCAAAGTTCCATAATGCCGCCCAAAGGACCGCCTGGAAAGGAGTCAGAACCTTAGTAGAAACGATGGTTGCGATAGAATTGGCTGCATCGTGGAATCCGTTAATATAATCGAATACAAGGGCCAGAACGATAATTACGACCAAAAAACTCATAGAGTTGGTTTTAGCTTACAGCTATTCTCACGCGTATTTAATAATAATGGATTCTATTACGTTCGCGGCGTCTTCACACTTATCCGTAACGATCTCCATAACCTGATAGATCTCTCTTTTTTTGATCACTTCCTTGGCATCGGGCTCTGTTTCGAACAGGCGCTCGATGCTGAGGTCGAATATGTCGTCGGCCTGGTTTTCAATACTGTTCACTTTTACCAGCGCATCCGTGATCTTGCGCATATCCCGCATATTACGCAGCTCTTTCACTGCGATCTGGATCTGTGCAGCCCCCTGCTCGATCAGATCGGCCATTTTCTGGATACCGGTGTCATTGGGATTGACCTTGTAAAAATTGATCTTTTTAGCCGTGGCATAGATATAATCGCAGATATCATCCAGGGAGCTGGCCAGGTAGTGAATATCCTCCCGGTCGAAAGGGGTGATGAAGTTCCGTCCCAGTTCAGTGAATATCCGGTGCGTAAGATCATCATTGACATGCTCCTGATCCTCTACCTGGGAAATAACAGCGGCTCTTTTGTCATAATCGGGTTCTCCCACTACCTCTTTCATCAGCTTGCCCATTTTCGCTACCCCGTCGGCTACTTCTTCGAATAGGGAATAGAATACCCGATCCTTGGGTGTGAAGAGTTGAATGATCGAATTGAACGCCATGCACAAAAATTTGGGCAAAAATAGGGCTATTCGTGCGGATTGCAGCAAAAGCGGGTTTATTTACTGCCCGCCAGCCGGTCCGTGGAGGCAACAGGTGTTGCGGACGAAGGCCCGGCCAGCAGAGGGGCCACCAAAGGGAAACGGATCGGCCTACCCGGAGGATGTCCCGCTCCTGAGGGATCTCCCATCAACAAGGCGATCGTAGCCGCCAGCTGTTTCTGGTATACCTGTCCCCGGGTCCTGAGCTCGCCTTCGGGAAGAATATCCGGGCCTATCATTGCCACCCAGATCTGCCCCGAGCCGTTTGCCCAGAATCCATGCGTTGTCCACTTGCCGGTCTTCCACCCTCTTCCATGATCCGTAGTGATCAGCAAAGTAGTGCTGTCTTTATAATAAGGATCGGTCTGAATAGCATACCATAGTTCGGCGATCATCTGGTCTATCTGATTAGCATGCTGCAGATACAGGTCATACCTGGCCGCGTGAGCGCATTCATCCGTCTCTCCCAGGCCAAGGTACAGGACGGAAGGATGATGCCGGTCGATATATTCCCGGGCGGTCAGGTAAGTGAGAAGATCATAGCGGGTCTTTGATTTGGGCATAGTCTCCTCCACACTGTCTATCATCCCGGCTGCCGTGTCATTCTCCTCATTCAACTTTTCATAGCCGCTGTTGATGGGCAGCCCGCTGCGCGTCTTGTTCAGAATATAGGGAAAGACGTTCCAGGAAGTGAAGACGGCGACTTTCCCATGGTACTGCGGGGTAGAGTTGAGGTATTCCAATACATTGATGTTCTTGTTATTGATAGGCAGGTTGGGACTGGTCGCATCGGTATGCCCGGTAAAAATTTCATTATACCCTGGATAAGAGATCTTTAGGAAATTCTTCACATTGACCTTGTTATCAAAACGACGGTTGCCATATAGCTGCCCTTTTTCCGCAATGGTATTCCAGAAGAAAGGCATGAGCCGGCGCCGGCGTAATTCAGGTGTGGAATCCCAGTAGAGCTGCCGGGTCAGCGTGGTGTCCTTTACATAATTCTCATTGGCGACCAGCGAAGGGTCGGCCCCTGAAAAAATCTCCTGCCACCTGAATCCATCGATAGTGATGATGAATAAGTGCCTCGATGCAGATTTGCCCTGACCGGGAGCCTGGGCAAAGGCTCCTGAAAAAGTCAGCCCGGCTGTCAGTAAAAGTAGGAGGAATTTCATTTTAATGGGTTTGTCAAAGTTACCCAGGGGATATGACTGCATGTTTACGGCAACATTAATTTAACATTACCGGTTTTTTTAACTAAATCATAATCTTATGGCAACCTTGGCATAAAAAAAAGAGTATAGTTTTATTAGATATAAATTGCGATATATGACATTGCTAAAATGGCTGGATCATATTGACAAGATCTTATTCGTGCTCATCAGCCACGATACGGATCATTCCATCCTGGATAAAGTGATGCCCGTGTTGCGGGATCCGATCACCTGGATACCCTTCTATGTCTTTATGCTGTATTATGCCATTCGTAAGCGCAAGAGCCAGGCCTGGGCTTTCATTCTGCTGAGTGTGCTGACCGTCGCTATTACGGATAGCCTGACTGCTCAGGTACTCAAGCCTCTGTTCGGGCGGCTCCGTCCCTGCTATGATCCTGAATTGTCTTCCGTTATAAGAGGACTGGTGGATTGCGGCGGTTTGTATTCCATGCCTTCCAACCATGCCGCCAACCATTTTGGATTAGCGGCTTTCTGGTATTTTTCCATAAAGAAGATAAGCGGTAAAAAATGGAAAGGACTATGGGTATGGGCAGCGGCCATCTGTTATGCGCAGATCTATGTAGGCAAACATTTCCCTTTCGATATCCTGGCCGGTGCGCTTACGGGTTTTCTAACGGGACTGGGCATGTCCAGGCTCTTCGAGTTTTGGGAAAGCAGGCAGGGCAACCGTAGCTCAGCCTTTACGCTCCTGTTTAAGAAATCCCCTGAAAAGCCCGTTGAAATATAGATCGGGCGAGGTCAGGCTGAACAAGGCCCATGGGGCGAAGTTCAGAATTCATTATACCTTTACCCGTGATGACTGAATCTTATAATTACTCCTGGGAAAGCTGGTTACAAAAATGGTTTGTCAGGCTTCTGGTACCCGCTATCCTGATAAATGCGGGAGGATTATTGATCCCTATCCTGGAACCTGATGGCGCGCTCTATGCCACTATTGCAAAGACGATCGCCCGTACAGGGGATTTTATCAATCTTCGCGTGGAGGGTAAAGACTGGCTGGACAAGCCTCATTTCCCTTTTTGGATGGCTGCGCTGAGCTTCCGCCTCTTCGGTATAAATAGCTTCGCCTATAAATTTCCGGCGCTCCTATTCTGGGGAATGGGCGCCTGGTATACTTACCGGCTGGCCTTGTCTCTCTATGGCAAGCCCGTCGCACAGCTGGGAGCCCTCGTCTATGTTTCCGCCGCGCACCTGGTGATCTCCAATAATGATGTCCGGGCCGAACCTTATCTTACCGGACTGGTCATCGGCGCCGTCTTTCATTTTTACAAGGCATCCCGGGGGCAGGCCAGGGCCTTCGACCGGAGGGTTGGCTGGCATTTGGTGGCGGGTTCTTTTATGGCCGCCTGTGCCGTTATGACGAAGGGGCCTTTTGTATTGATCACCATCTCCGCCGGTCTGATCCTGGACTGGGTTGTGCGGAAAGACTGGGTTCAATTCGGGAACATACGCTGGTGGGTCGCCCTGCTGCTGGTCGCCCTTTTTATTACGCCTGAATTGTATTGTCTGTATATCCAGTTCGACCTCCACCCGGAGAAAGTGATCTTCGGGCAGACCAGGGTGTCAGGTATCCGTTTTTTCTTTTGGGATAGTCAGTTCGGCCGTTTCTTCAACACAGGCCCTATAAAAGGGAGCGGTGATCCCTTCTTCTATTTCCATACTCTTTTATGGGCTTTTCTGCCCTGGTCCTTATTGTTATATGCGGCGATGGTACAAAAAGGCAGGAAGGTCAGCAGCCATTCCATCCCGGGAGATGCCATTTGTTTGGGAGCAGCTGCTGCCAGCTTCATCGTATTCTCTCTTTCCCGTTTTCAGCTGCCCCATTATCTCAATATATTATTCCCGTTTTTTTCGATATTGACGGCCGGCTACCTGTATCAGCTTCACCGAAGGAAGACACAAAAGATCCTTGTGCTTATCCAGCGGGTGATCACTCTCCTTCTCCCCTTACTGCTGCTTTTTCTCAGCTGGTTTTTTCATTTCCGGGGCTGGCCTTTTATGGCAGTTCTTATCGCCGCCCTTACCCTTCTGTCCTTCCGGATCTTCCAGGGCAATGACCTGCCGGCTGTGACGGCACGGAATTTCTGGTCGGCCCTCCTGGCCTATACGTTTGTTAATTTTTGCCTGTACCCGGCCATACTCCGGTACCAGGCGGGAACCCAGGCCGGGGACTATATCAGGCGGGAGCTCGCATCCATCGATCCTGCGACCGGCACCTTGTCTGACAATCCCGCCATCGCTACGGGAACCGCCGATCCTGCGTTCACCGGTATCGATACTGCCTCCATCCATCCTGCGTTCACCGAAATCCTGTCCAGCTCAGCCATCATTTACATGCCGTCCGAGACCTCCGCGAATTATTCCTTTGAATTCTACTGTCCCATATCCGTTGAACGGATCCCTGTCGACAGTATCCCACGGACGCAGGCAGGCCAGCTGCTCTTTATTCCTTCAGCATATGCCGACAGCCTGGTGAAGAGGAGCTTCCGGGTGGAGAACATACGGCATTTCCCTAATTTTCATATCAGCCAGCTGACCGGAACATTCCTGAATGAAAAAACGAGATCGTCGACCCTGGAAGAATATTCGCTGGTCAGGGTTCATTAGATTGGGCAGCTCCCGGAAATTCGCTCAATGTTCGTCGGCGCTGGGTCCATAGCTGCCAGGGATCGGAATATCCAGCAACCGGAGGAATACACCCAGCTGGGCCCGGTGATGTACGATCTGGCAATAGGCCATGCGGATGATCTCTCCCTTGCTCGCTACCTGGTATACCTGGTCGCCGTTCCGTAATGTCCAGTCTTCCAGCAACCTCTCTTCGGTGGCTTTGAGGAGGTGCTCTCTGCCGTCAGCCAAAGAGCTTTCAAAATAATCCAATAATTCTCCCGTATTATTCACCGTCACCGGGGAGTAAGGATTTTCGGCAAAATCAAGCCCCTCGGTCGTCACCGCCATGGTTACCCAGGATGGCAACTCGGCTACATGAGTAGCTAATTGCTGAAGGGTCATACTTTTCTGATGCGGCTGCCAGTCGAACTGTTCGGTGGGGATACGTTCCAGCATTTTACGGGTGGTGGCTGCCTCCTGGTCGAGCTCCTTTAAGAGCATTGGGATCGTTGACATAAATAGTAGTTTTTGTTGTTGGTTCAAAGTAACTACCGGCTGGTGACAGCCTTATGTCAGCATCTTTTTGCCCCCGGATTTGCCCAAAAAAACAGCCGGAAATGGTAGCGCTTATTAACCCGGAAATGCCAAACCTGCTCCAAATCCGGGCAAATCGGGCCAATTTTGAGCAAATCGGGCCAAATCCGTTCAAATTGGGGCAAATCCAGGGCAAGTCGGTAAAACTTAACATTCCATGCATTACTAAAAGGTTAACTTTAAGTTATCATATTATTACTACAAAACACTTTTTCGTATGAATCAACAAGAAACAGCTACTCCTGCCGTAATCTCCAAAAAGAAGCAGGTCCGCAAAGAGATTGTGGAAAAGCTGACAGGAGCCCTGGCCGATTACAAACAGGAATTGGGAGAGAAGAAACTGGCTACCCACGTGAAGCAGATCAGCAAGCTCATCAGCCGCGACCTGCTGAAGTCCGGTAAGAAGCAGCAGGAGAAGGTAAAAAAAGCAGCGCCCAAAAAAGTCACTAAAAAATCAGTTAAAAAATAGTCCTATCTGATTAACCTTCTGCGCCTCCGTCCCGGAAATTTCCGGGACGGTCTCTTTTTAAGCCGGGTCCGGACAGCCCCCGCCGCCAGCCTTCCTCCCCGCCGGATTCCGCAGCCAACATTCAGACCCTTCCCAAATGATTTTACGCTCCGTTAACATTTAATGAGTGATTTTTGTCTGCTAAAACGAATCATCATGGCCACCTACGGAGAATTGAATCCCGACACGTATTACCTGATACAGGTAGATGCAGAATCAGATATCGAAATGGTATCGGTTATCCTTCAGACGAAAGAGACCGTATTGCTTCGCAGCTTTCTTCCCCAGACGGAAGATTTTTTCAAATACCTGGATGAACCTATTTTCAAACTGATCGAAGAACTGGACGAAGAGACCGCTGAAAGATTCGTCAATCTTTATCAGCAGCCTGAAGGAGAAGAATATGAAGAATAAGCATTCATAGTTCCGCTCCGTCCTCCGGTAATAGGGAAGCTGCCAATCCACCGATCACGGCGCGTCCCAGCGGAGCCGGATGCTGGCGCTGGTGCAATACCGGTAATTGAAATGGGGTCCGGGCTCGAATCCTTATATAAATAATTGTAAGATCCAGTATACCAATGCCGCCAGCAGGGCGCTGACAGGGATCGTGAGGATCCAGGCCCAGACCAGGTTGATAGTCACTCCCCAGCGGACGGCGGAAAGACGTTTGGTCGCGCCTACTCCCACAATGGCCCCGGTAATGGTATGGGTTGTGCTCACTGGAATACCCAGGGACTGGGTAATGAAAAGGGTAATGGCGCCCGCTGTTTCCGCGGAGACTCCCTCCAGGGGGCTCACCTTGGTGATCCGGGTGCCCATGGTCTTTACGATCCGCCAGCCGCCGCTCATCGTGCCGAGGGCAATCGCCGTAAAGCAGGCGGCGGGCACCCAGTTGGGAATATGCCGGAGCGTGTCCAGGTCGCCATGGGCGATCATCGCCGCGGCAATGATACCCAGGACCTTTTGTGCGTCATTGCTTCCATGCCCCAGGCTCAGCAGGGCGGAGGATAACAATTGCAGCCGGCGGAACCAGTTTTCGGCGCGGTAAGGATTGCTCTTTTGGAACAGGTTCACGATCAGGATTGTGATGAGAAGTCCCACGATCATGCCGATCAAAGGCGCCAGCACAATAAAAAGGAAGGTGGGAATCACATGGGCATAATTAATGACGGCCTTTCCGTGGATCACCCATCCTCCGGCATGCGCCAGGGCCGCTCCCACAAAGCCTCCCAGCAGCGTATGGGAGGAACTGGAAGGGATGCCGAACCACCAGGTCAGCAGGTTCCAGGTAATGGCGGCGATCAGCCCTGAAAAGATAACGGGCAACGTGATAAAATCCCGATTGACAAAATTGGCAATGGTATTGCCGATCCTGAACTCTCCTATAAAGTATTTGAAAATGAAAAAGGCGGCAAAATTGAAGATTGCTGCCCATAATACAGCCTGAAAAGGCGTCAGCACTTTCGTAGATACGATGGTCGCGATCGAAATAGCGGCGTCATGAAATCCATTAATGTAATCAAAGAGAAGGGCCAGTATAATAATGAGAATTAGAAATATCATTGTTTGTGCCCCTTCCTACGCGTATTTAATAATAATGGATTCAATGACATTGGTCGCATCCTCGCATTTGTCGGTAACGATCTCCATCACCTGGTAAATATCCCGCTTCTTGATCACCTCTTTGGCGTCTGGTTCCGTCTCGAACAGCCGCTCGATGCTCATATCGAATACGTCGTCGGCCTGGTTCTCAATGCTGTTGACCCTCACCAGCGCATCCGTGATCGCCCGCATATCCCGCATATTCCGTAGTTCCCTCACCGCCGCCCGGGTCTGCCGGGAGCCCTGCTCGATCAGATCGGCCATCTTCTGGATCCCTATATCATTGGGGTTGACTTTATAAAAATTGATCTTTTTGGCCGCGGCATTGATATAATCACAGATATCGTCCAGGGCGCTGGCCAGGTAATGAATATCCTCCCGGTCGAAAGGAGTAATGAAATTCCTGCCCAGCTCGGTAAAGATCCGGTGGGTGAACTCGTCATTAATATGTTCCTGTGCCTCCACCTGGCTGATCAGGACCGCCCGTTTATCAAAATCAGGCTCGCTCACGACTTCCTTTAATAACTCTCCCATTCTGGCCACGCCATCCGCCACCTCCTCAAAGAGGGAATAGAAGACCTTATCCTTAGGCATGAAGAGTTGAATGATAGCATTAAAGCCACGCATGAAGAAAGTTTGAACAAAAATAGAGTTAATGTAATCGGGTAATCCATAAAGACATTTGGTAATAATTTCTTAACACAGAAAAGGGCAATAACGAAAGATATTTATGGGATAGAGCAGGGGGATTTTGAGAGTTGTTTTTTTTGTACTTTATAATACGATATATTACAGCCACTTAATTATTCTTCGTTCTCCCTTTACTTGTCGTTTTGGTAAGTGTTAACATTAAGGTAATATTCCCTTAACATTCGGGTCATCGCATAGGTCTTGTTTTGCAACAGGATTTGAGACAATACAACCATCGATTTTTTAATCAACCAAGACTTTTATGAAACGTAGTATTTTGTTACCATTTTTATTGATCGTTACCTTATTTTTTTCGGCCATCTCTTTGAAAGCACAGTATTTATTGAATTCGGATTCAGCCTTTAAAGCAGGAGCGGCTAATTCCGGCAGGATCTGGGGTTATGTTTTCGGAGACTATTATGTTAAAGGACACAGTGATTCCCTCAACAGGGGCGGTAATAACCAATACACCGGCATCCCCAAGAACAGGAACGCTTTCGCCTTTCGCCGTATCTACCTGGGCTATGACTATAATATCTCCTCCAAATTCTCAGCAGAGCTCTTGCTGGCGGCCGAGGATAATTTTCCTGCTTTCAATCCTCCTTCTTCAGGAGCTGCGAGCGGAGATGAATTAGGCAATAGTAAAGAAACCTTCTTCATCAAGCTGGCTAATGTTCGCTGGAAGAATATCTGGAAAGGGACCGATCTGGTCGTAGGCGAACAGGCTACCCCGGCTTTCCCCCTGTTATCTGAAAGGATCTGGGCCTACCGTTCTATCGAAAGAACGATCTCCGATATCCGCCGTACTCCTTCTTATGATATGGGTGTAGGCCTGCAGGGCAAGTTCGACGCTAAAGGCAATTACGGGTACAATCTGCTCGTCGCCAATGGCACGAGCGACAAACCTGCTTCTACAAGTTTCAAATGGTTCTACGGTGATCTGTTCGCAATGTTCCTGGATAAGAAACTGATAGTAGACGTATATGCCGATTATCAACGCTTGAACTGGCAGCCAGGCTGGCACCATGACCGCCAGATGCTGAAAGGATATGTAGCTTATAATACGCCTGCGCTTACCGTCGGTGTAGAAGGCTTTATCAATACGATCAGGAAAGACACCAAGGCTACCCTGATTGCAGGCGGCGCCGATTCCATTAACACGGTAGCCCAGGGCATCTCTTTCTATGTACACGGAAGTATCGTCAAGAATTACCTCCGCTTCTTTGCCCGCTACGATGGTTACAACCCCAACCACAAGATTGACAATAGTAAATACTCGGGTTATGCAGGGATCTCTTCTCCCGGCGGATATAACACCGTAGGATATAAGATGACCTATAGCGCCAGCACCGGCGCCCCTACGTCGGCCGTTGCCAACACCGATCCGACTTCCAAGGAAGGCTTTATTACCGCCGGCCTGGATTTCACGCCAGCTAAAAATGTACATTTCATGCCCAATATATGGTATACGCACTACGCATCTCAGATGGCTGCGGGCAAACAATCCGATTATGACATGGTGTACCGGATGACCTTTTACTATGTATTCGGAAAATAACCCTGAAAACCCCTATTTAGTTTCTTAACTACCTTAAGTAATAAAAAATGAAATTAAATTCTTTCAAATTCAAGACTTCCTTAGCAGCAGGCGCATTATTTGCCATCCTTAGCGTAAGCATGGTTTCCTGCGGCGGCGGCGGTGGCAGCACCTCCGGTTCCGACAGCACGGCTTCCGCCAATAGCGACGACAACACTCTCATCGGCGCCGGCAGCTCTTTTGACAACCCCCTGTTCTCTAAGGTCTTTTCTGAGTACAATAAGACCAATGGCCTGAAAGTGAACTATCAGTCCGTAGGTTCCGGAGCCGGGATCTCCCAGCTCACCAACAAGACCGTTGATTTCGGCGCTTCCGATGCCCCGATGAATGGCAAACAGGATTCCGCTTTATCAGCTCCGGCCCTCCATATTCCTATTACGGCAGGCGCGGTAGTACTAAGCTACAACCTTCCTGAAGTAAAAGATACCCTTTCCTTATCGCCTGCAGTACTGGCCGATATATTCCTGGGTAAGATCACCAAATGGAACGATCCCAAGATCGCCGCTATCAACAAAACGGCCAAGCTTCCTGCTACGGCTATCCTTATCGCTCACCGTTCCGACGGCAGCGGTACTTCTAATATCTTCACTACTTATCTTTCTAAAGTAAGCGAAGAATGGAGCACCAAAGTAGGTAAGGGATCTTCCGTCAACTGGCCTGTAGGGCTGGGTGGAAAAGGTAACGAAGGTGTTGCCGGTCTGGTCAAACAAACTCCCGGCGCTATCGGATATATCGAGCTGGCTTACGCTATCCAGAATAGCATGGCTTACGCCAAGATGCAGAACAAAGCCGGTAATTTCATTACCCCCAGCATCGCCAGTGTTACGGCCGCTGCTAATATCACGATTCCTCCGGATTCCAAGGTATCCCTCACCAATACGGACGCCGCCGATGGTTACCCCATCTCTGGTTTTTCCTGGATACTTGTCTACAAAGAACAGAAATACAACAACCGTTCTCAGGAAAGGGCTGCCAAATTGCTGAAGCTCATCTCCTGGGTAATACATGACGGCCAGCAATTCAGCGGCGCATTGAACTATGCTCCTCTTTCTCCTGCTGCCGTTGCAGTCGGTGATGCGATCCTGAAATCTGCTACTTTTGATGGCAAGCCGATATTACAATAGTGAGATAATGAACTAATTTATGGATACATCAGTAGATAATGGTTCAATTACCCGCAGCGACACACCGCTGCGGGTAATTAATTCTAAAACACCGGAGGCGATAGTGAAGACTACACAAAGGATCAGGCGATCTTTCCGACAGATCCGCACCGAAAATGTTTTTAAACGTACACTGGTGATCATGGGTATTATCATGGTCCTTTTGGTACTGGGCATTTTACTGACATTGATCGTGCAGTCCCTCCCTTCTATCAAGGCGTTAGGACCGAAGTACCTTTGGGGACGGGTATGGGATCCCGTACAGGACATTTACGGGGCCTGGCCCTTTTTGCTGGGAACGCTGCTGAGCTCCTTTCTGGCCCTGCTCATCTCCATCCCTTTTTCCATTGCCGTGGCTATCTTTCTGGGCGAATACTACCCGAAGGGGTGGCTGCCCGACCTATTGAAGAACACGGTGGAACTGATTGCGGCCGTACCTTCCGTTATCTATGGTTTCTGGGGACTGGCCGTGCTGGTGCCCATCGTACGCAACATGGAATCCCATATCGGCGTGGAGCCGATAGGCGTCGGTATTTTCAGCTCTTCTCTTATCCTGGCGATTATGATCATTCCCTATGCCGCTTCCCTGGGCAGGTCCATGATACAAATGGTCCCTTCTCCGTTGAAAGAAGGGGCGTATGCCCTGGGAGCCACCCGCTGGGAAGTGATTCGCAGCGTCATCCTACCATACACCAAGTCCGGCCTTTTTGCCGGTATCCTTTTATCCCTGGGACGGGCCCTCGGAGAGACGATGGCTGTCACTATGGTGATCGGGAATACCAGCATCATTCCCAAGAGCATCTTTGCTCCGGGCAATACCATGGCCAGCGTGATCGCCAACGAATTTACGGAAGCTGATAAATCCGTGTATCTTTCTGCGCTGATCGAACTGGGGCTGGTGCTCTTTCTCGTCACCGTGGTGATCAATATGATCGGCAAGAAAATTATTGACCGCTTCACTAATGAATAAACTATGAACATCGGCAGCGTAAAATACAGGATCGGCAAAAGCTCTGGTTTCCAGATATTGACAATGGTATTGGCATTTGCCTGTGTGGTGCCGCTCCTCTTCATCCTTTTCTTTATCATTCAGGCCGGTATCACCAAGATCAACTGGCATTTCCTCGTCAATATCCCCAAGCCCGTCGGGGAGACCGGAGGCGGTATTGCCAATGCATTGGTCGGCAGTATCATCATTATTGTCGTAGCATCTGTGATCGCAGTTCCCATCGGTATCCTGGCAGGAGTCTACCTGGCCGAGAACCGGAAAAGCCGTTTGGCCTATTGGTGCCGGCTCTCCGTTGATATCCTGCAGGGAGTCCCTTCCATCGTGATCGGCATCGTCGCTTATTTCTGGCTGGTCAAGCCCCTGGGTGGTTTTTCGGCCCTGTCCGGCAGCGTGGCCCTGGCCATCATGATGCTGCCCATCATCGTTCGTTCCACCGAAGAGACCCTCAAACTGCTCCCGGACTCCCTCAAAGAAGCTGCTTATGCCCTGGGGATGCCCTTCCATCGGGTGATCTTTAAAGTGATCGTTCCGGTGGGCGTCAGCGGGATCCTGTCCGGCGTCATGCTTTCGATAGCCAGGATCACCGGCGAGACAGCACCACTGTTATTTACTGCGTTTGGAAATCCCTACCTGTCCACCAATGTCACCAAACCCATGCAGAGTCTACCCCTGCTGATATTTAACTATGCAACCAGCCCCTATAATGATTGGCATGATCTGGCATGGGGGGCATCCCTGATATTATTGTTCTGGGTATTATTCCTAAATATTTTTACAAAGCTGATAACTAGAAAATGGAAAGTACAATTATAAAAAGCAGGGACTTTAACGCTTCTTTTGGTAGCAATCACGTCGTTAAAAATGTAAACATCGATATTCCAAGGAACCATGTTATTGCCGTGATGGGGCCTTCCGGCTGTGGTAAAACGACCTATCTGCGCTGTATCAACCGCATGCACGAACTGATCCCGGGCGCCACCTCCAGCGGTGAGATGAAGATCAATGACGAGAATATTTATGACATGCATCCTATTTTCGTCCGTCTCAAGATAGGCATGGTTTTTCAACGCCCCAACCCCTTCCCCAACCTGAGCATTTACGACAATGTCATCGCCGGTTATAAGCTCAATGGGATCAAATTGGCCAAGGCTGACAGAGATCGGATCGTAGAGCATTCCCTTACCCGGGTCGCTCTCTGGAAGGAGGTCAAGGACTCCCTCACTAAAAAGGGCTCCTTTCTTTCCGGCGGCCAGCAGCAACGACTTTGCATCGCCCGCGCCGTTGCCATGGAGCCGGAAGTCCTTTTGTTCGATGAACCTACCTCAGCCCTCGACCCCATCTCCACCTCCACGGTAGAAGAACTGTTCCATGAGCTGAAGACTAACTATACCCTGATCATCGTGACGCACAATATGCAGCAGGCCGCCAGGGTCAGCGATAAAACGGCTTTTTTCTATATGGGAGAACTGGTGGAATATGACGAGACCAAGACCATGTTCACCAACCCGAAAGACAACCGCACCCAGAACTACATTACCGGTCGCTTTAGTTAAAAGATAAAAATTCCAAGCACTTTACATTATATTAGACTATGGCACAAATAGAAACAGAATTACAGCTCCTGAAGGTAGAAGTCGTTAACATGTGGACCCTGGTGGATTCTCAGCTGAGCAAAGCCAGGCTTGCCTTCCTGAACTTCGATAAGGATTTGGCCCGGGAAGTGGTGTTGAAAGAAAAAAGGGTTAATGGCAGCGAACTGAAAATAGACCGGGACTGTGAGAATATCTTCGCCTTGTTCTGCCCCGTCGCCATCGACCTCCGGTTCCTCCTGGCGGTCCTGAAGATCAATTCCAACCTGGAAAGGATCGGCGATATAGCGGAAGGCATCGCTAAATACATTATCGACGCAGAAGTGCCGTTTACCAACGAAATGCTGGAGACTACCCGGATCCTTCCCATGTACGAGGAATCCGTCAACATGCTCCAGGCCACACAGACCGCTTTCGAGACGGAGGATACCATCCTTGCCCGCAGCGTCTTTAAGAAAGATGATTTTTTGGACAATGTCAATAAGACTTCCAATAAGGTGCTGGAAAGTCATCTGGTGGCTCATCCGGAAGACACAGCTCAGGCCCTGTGGATCTTATCCATCATCCGCAAGCTGGAAAGAGTAGGGGATCAGTCGAAGAATATCGCCGAAGAAATTATTTTCTATCTCGAAGCGAAGGTCCTCAAGCATAAAGGCAAACATTCCTAGCGACCCGCCAGGACCCGCGTACCGGGCAGGCCACGGAAGACCTTAATATTAGCATAACCTTACCATAAGCTCCCCATAATACGGGGAGCTTATTTTTGTATCCGAATTAATTGGTTAGTCACCGTTAATCGATGGTTTATATATGTAGAGTTGAATTTTCTCATGCAGAAGCCACTTCATTTCCATGAAGTGGCTCACTTTTTTAAGTCAGGAATGAAATCGATAAGCTGCTAATTGAACACAAACTCCGGATAGAGCAGATCCAGTGTATTCTTCTTCTGCTCCGTACAATTGTGCATGAGATAGCTTACAATCGACTCCGTGGAATGATCCAGGGAGAGGGCAGGTCTTTTCTTTCGCTCCATCCATTGGCGGAATACTACCGGGAAGTCGGCATTCAGTGTATTCACGACAGGCACCCCCATCTTCGCCAGCGCGGCCCCATTGCAATCCTGCTCGTACTGACCGCGGATAGGGATCACCAGTAATTTCTTTCCCAGATACAGCGCCTCGGCCGGCGTCTCAAAGCCCGCTCCCGTTATAATGGCCTGGCAATTGATAAGACTTTTGTTGAACGCATTTTTGCTGACCGGAATAAAAAGGATATTGCCCTGCTGTATGGGTTGTTTTACTTCTTTGGAGAATACCTGGAACCGGAAGTCGGTCAGGTGTTCGAGATACTGCTTCACCGTAGCATCGCTGTAGGACGAAAGATAGACGGTGATATGCCCTTTATCCTGCGGTTCAGCCTGCAGGATCTCTTTTTTAATGACAGGAGGTAGAATGAAATCGTCGTATTGCTTAAAGTGCAGCCCTATATATTGCGTGGCCCGGGCATAGTTCCGCAGGATCCACTCCCCCATCACATTTTTCTGTTCCGGCCTGGGGGTCTTGGGAGAGACGAAGCTGGCCTGGTGGCCAAAGTTGACAGAAGGGATTTTCTTATAGGCGCAGGCCAGCGAAGTAATGCTCTCAAAATCATTCAGCACCAGGTCATATTTCTCTACCGGCAGATCTCTCACCTCTTTCATGATTCGCAGCGGCGAGAATTCCCGGGCGATCTTCCAGTAATCGAGCCCACCTTTGTCGGTGTAGAAGAGGCTGAGGCCCCTGCTGCGGTATTTTACCGCGCTGTCCAGCTGCAGGCTGTTATTGGCGCCACTGAGAAAAAGATCCACCTTCCCATAGCGCTCGAGATAGGGAAGGAGTTCCATTGCCCGGCTGATATGGCCGTTGCCGGTTGCCTGTACTGCGTAAAAGATCTTCATGACCTGGGTATTATAGGTAGTTATTAGATAGCTGCTAAGGAATTAATGTAAAAATTGATCTCATCCGTCATGACATTCAGGGACTGCTTCATCTCGATCGTCTGCGTCGCCGGGAAATTCTTCTCGTCATATTCGAAAATCGTCCATTCATTTTGGTGGTATTCCAGGGCCGTACAATGCTCGACCCAATCTCCCGAATTCAGGTAGGTCACCTGACCGTCCTTTGTCTCCACCACTTTCTTCTGCGGCTGGTGGATATGCCCGCAGATCACATAGTCATACTTCTTTTCGATGGCCAGCTCCGCGGCTATCAGTTCGAAATCATTGATCTTGCTCACGGCTTTATTCACGCCTGCCATCACCCGTTTGGAGATGGATACCCGCTCGCGGCCCAGGAATTTTAAAATGAAATTGATAAACCGGTTGAACCGGATCAGCAGGCTATAACCGCTGCTTCCCAGTTTGGCGAGTACTTTGGCGCCTCCTTTGGTGGTATTGTCGAAGACATCTCCATGGAAGATCCAGGTCATCTTATTGTCGATTTCCAATACCAGCTTATCGGTAAGCGTGAAATTCCCGATCTGTATATCCGCATATCGCCGCATCATTTCGTCGTGGTTGCCGGTAATATAAAAGACCCGGGTACCGTTGGTGACAAATTGAAGGATTTCTTTGAGGACCATCATGTGAGCGCCGGGGAAATAGCGCTTCGAGAACTGCCAGCCATCGATGATGTCGCCGTTCAGGATGAGTATGTTGGTGGTGATGCTTTTGAGGTAGTTGACTAGTTCTTTCGCCCGGCATCCGTATGTTCCGAGGTGGACATCGGACAGAACTACTACATCTACATGACGCTTTTCCATTATTGTGGTTTATCAAAGTTCTATAAAAGGTATTACGATAGTTTTATCGGACTGTTAAGAAATTATGAGTTTTGCGTGAACAGAATGTTATCGGGCCTTCGTTGCAGGTATAGGAGGGGGTGGTGACCGGCGCATAAAATTAAAAGTTTGATAAGCGGGTAAAGCAGTTTAAATTGCCGCTTTTATACAATTGCAAGATGAAAAGAATTAAAGGATTATTGGTCGCCTTATTCCCCTTGTGCCACTTGTTGGCTCAACCTAAAGTGTACACGGTGGCCAATACGCATTCGCATAATGATTATGAGCAGCATGTCCCGTTCTGGACTGCGTATAATGAAAAGTTCGGATCTATTGAAGCCGATATCTGGCTACGGAAAGGCCCCTTACTCATCGGACACGACACGAATGAAATCAAAGCCGGCCGTACGCTGGAAGAATATTATCTCAGACCCTTGCTCTCCTGTGTTCAAAAAAATAAAGGATATCCTTATGCGGACACCAGCCGGCAACTGCAAATGCTGATCGATATCAAGACGGATTCGATCGGTACAGTGGATACCCTGATCGCTCTTCTCGGCAAATACCCCGCGCTGATCGGCAACCCTGCTATAAAATGGGTGATTACGGGTAACCGGCCGGATCCTTCGAGATGGGTTTCCTACCCTTCTTTTATCTGGTTCGACGGGATTTTAAACCGGGAATATAGCCAGGACGCGCTGAGCCGTATTGTCATGCTGAGCGATGATTTCAAGAGCTATAGTCATTGGAATGGCAAGGGGCTTGTCCCGGAAAAGGAGTGGAAGGTGCTGCAGGGGGTCGTGAAAAAAGCCCATGATCTGAATAAGCGTGTCCGCTTCTGGGATGCTCCTGATTTTATCAATGCCTGGCTGCAATTCACCCGGTTACAGGTAGACTATATCAATACCGACCATATCGAGGCTTTAAGCAGTTACCTGAACAGCCTTCCGAAAGCGAATTAAACGGCCTCTTAGGGCCTATGGTCTTTAAAATAGCGTTAAAAAAATTCTGCAGGGAAAGCTGCCGGTTTGTATGAATATATTTTTATCTATCTTGGCCCCCGCATCAAAGGCCGGGCTATATGAACGAAGAACTGATTTTGCTGCTGGGAGATAAGATCAAGACCAAAAGGGTCTTAAAAAATATTACTTTGGAGCAATTGGCTACCAAAGCGGGCGTCAGCAAAGGACTGATCTCCCAGATCGAGAACAACCGCACCGTCCCCTCCCTTCCCGTATTATTCAATATCATCCATTCCCTGGAAGAGGACCTCAAAACCTTTTTCGAGGACATGCAGGACAGCTTTACTAATAATAAGGTGCTCATCATCCGGAAGGGGCAGGAGAAGGAATTCGCGAAAGAGCCTGTTAAAGGATTCTCCTATAAGCGCATCCTCACCAGGAGTGTGGTCTCCCAGGCAACAGATATCGTTTTGCTGGAATTAAAGAAAAAGGCTTCCCGTAAGCAAATGATCCAGACCGATGCCTTCGAATGCAAATATGTATTGAAAGGCAATGTGGAATACCAGATCGAAAAAGAGATCTTTCTTCTTGAGGCCGGCGACACGCTCTTCTTCGACGGCCGCGCCAAACACCGGTTGAAAAATATCGGCGATACGGAGGCCCTGATCCTCGTCATTTATCTGTTCTGATCCTGTTGTAGCGTCACCTGGCGGCAGCCCAATCCGGGGCGGGGTGCATTCTTCACGGTGCTAATTTCCTCCGAATGCGGCTTAGGCTTTCTGGTTTCATACCAAGAAAAGAAGCGATATAAATAATAGGAACATTATGTAAAATTCCGGAATAATTTTCAATTAGCTTCCGGTAGCGCTGCTCTGCAGAAAGTGTTGCCAGTTCCATAGAACGGTTTTCGTTATAAGCAAGAGATTGCTGAAAGACCTCAATGCTGAAGTCTTTCATTGCTATGCTTTGAGCAGTTAAGATTTCCAGATCTGCCTTTGTAATTCGTAACAATTCACATTCGGTGATACATTCTACATTCTCATTGGATCTGGCGCCTTTTACAAAATGGGAGTAGGAGGTGAAAAAACCGGGAGGACAATTGATATGCGTTGTAACCTCATCGCCATTTTCGTTATAATGAAATAGACGCAGATAACCGGAATTAATATAGTAAAGATATTTCGGTACTTTTCCTTCTTCTTCAATGATGCGATTTTTGGGGTCTTTTGCCCATAACTTAAAGGATGCCCCAACGGCATAAAAAGTTTCTACGCCCTGCAATGCTCTTACAAAAGATGCTTTGTCTGTAATGTCTGCCTGAACCACTTCGCAATCCAATCCTGCGAAAGGTGATTTGTTATTGATGTTCCTCACCGTTGCACGTACCGGGATACCTTTGTCAATGAGCAATCTTACCAGATTGTTTCCCAAATGTCCGTTGGCGCCGGAAACCAGTGCTAAATTTTTCTGTGTCATGATATCCTATATTTTTTATTGATGACACAAAGTTCTTCTGTTGATTCCCGAACACACTTGACTTTTGTTAGGAAATGAGTAGATATGGACAGCTCCCACTTAATGGACGAAATAATAATATTTCTCTGATAATCAGTCTTTTATAATTTTACAAATACTTAACATTAGTTTAGTATTTGTAAACTGTTAACATTTACTTAAATTAGAGCTAACCTTTGGGTCACACAGCCCTGATAATTTTGCAGCACTAAATTTTTCTGGTTCTTCTCAATCAAAAATCTACTGTATATGAGTAAAAGAATTTGCCTTCCCATAGGGGTGTGGTTAGCAATATTGTTGCTGCCGCTGTTTTCCCTCGCCCAGAAAGCCATCACGGGGCATGTGTTTTCCAAAGCAGATCAATCTCCCATAGCTGGCGCTACGGTGACCATCAAAGGTACCCATCTCGGAACCTCTACGGCTGTAGATGGAAGTTTTTCCATTAAGGCTAAAGAAGGAGATGTGCTGGTGATTTCCGGTGTTGGAGTTGTGAAGCAAGAGCGGTCGGTAGACGCGGCCGATCTTACCATCGTCGTTGTTAGCAATGCCTTGGAGCTGAACGAGGTGGTGGTGACGGCTACCGGTATCAGGAAAGAGGCAAAACGATTGGGTTATGCCTTGCAGACCATCGATGCTTCTTCCCTTACACAAGCGAGGGAGGCGGATCCGATCAATTCCTTAAAAGGAAATGCAGCAGGGCTTTCCATCAATATCAGCTCGGAGATCGGTCATTCGCCGGATGTGATCATGCGTGGGGAGAATGCTGCCGAAGATCGCCCGATGTTCGTGGTGGACGGGGTGCCCATCATTTCCGATACCTATAATATCAACCCGGACGATATCGAGACGTTTACGGTGTTGAAGGGGCCGAATGCGGCCGCCTTATATGGTTTCCAGGGAAAGAACGGAGCGATCATCATTTCTACCAAGAAGGGAACCAAGGACAAAAGAGGGTTAGTGGTGAATTTCAATTCCAGTACTCAAATGAATAAAGGTTTTATCGCCCTGCCCAAATACAATGATGAATACGGTCCCGGCGATAATGGTAAGTATGCTTATGGTGGCGGTGGTTCCAGCCCGGCTTCTTATTTTGGTACCGGAGCGGTAGGTGTGGGTGTCAATGACTATGATTATGATGTTTGGGGACCGCAGTTCCGGGGTCAGGCCTTACCGCAATATGATGGGGCTTATGATCCGACCAAATCCTACACCACCACTTTTGCCGATGGCAGCACCTATAGCGGGCATGTTTCCCCTACGCCCTGGTTGGCTAGAGGAAAGGACAACCTGAAAAATTTCATACAGGCCGGCCTGCTTTCTTCCAATAGCCTCTCCGTAAGTTCTTCCACCGAAAAAACGGATATCCGGTTGTCCATAGGGAATACTTACCAGAAAGGGATCGTTCCCAACACGCAGCTGAACAATGGCAATTTCACGGCCAGCGTAGTTCAGCGTATCAATCCAAAGCTAAGTGTGACTGCTTATTATAACTATAGCCGGCAATCCTCGCCCAATGTACCCGATGTCAGCTATGGCCCCAACAGTATCATCTACAACCTGATCATCTGGGGTGGTGCGGACTGGAGCGTCAAGGATCCCAATATCCGCAATTACTGGCAGCCGGGTAAGGTAGGGATCCAGCAAAACTATGAAGAGTATTACCGGTATAATAATCCCTGGTTTATGTCGTATGAGTGGTTGAGAGGCCATTATCAGAATAATACTTATGGTTATTTGTCGCTGAACTATAAATTAAATTCCGACCTTGATTTCCAGTTCCGGCCAAGTCTGACGTCTTATGATATGGTCAATTCCGAGAAGCTGCCTTATTCCGCCGATGTGTATGGAAGGGAGCTTCGCCAGGGGGATTACCGGGAAGATAGGAGATCGTTATTCGAGTCGAACGAGGATCTGCAGGTGCGGTATCATAAGAATGAGCTGTTAGGTTTTCTGGATCTGGCGGCAGTGGGCGGTGCAACAGCCAGGAATTCGAATTTCAATGCCGACTTTGAATCCACCAATTACCTGAACGTACCGGAAGTCTATTCTTTCTCCAATTCCCAGGGGGCTTTGACGGGGAGCAGCTATCATTCCAGTCTGCTGGTAGTAAGCGCTTATTACTCGGTGGATCTGGGCTATAAGTCTTATCTGACGGCGAATATCACTGGTCGGGTGGATAAATCTTCCAGTATGCCCACGAATACCAATAGCTATTATTATCCTTCTTTCAACCTGGCTTCTGTTATATCTGAGTACGTCCATTTGCCCCAGGTCGTTTCCTTCCTGAAAATAAGAGGGTCTTATGCGGCCAGCAAGAGCGGAGGAACGAGTCCTTTGTTCTCCCCGGATGTGAGCAGTACCCCGGCCGGAGGATATGGGTATACCTGGTACTCTCCGTATGGTGGACCGAGCTACAAGTTTTCGCAATCTTATACGCTAAGCCCGACCTATAGCAACCAGAATAGTGCGCGTTATTCCGATCAGACCGTCAATCCGACTATTTATACATCCGACCGGAAGGCGATCGAGTTTGGCGCGGATATTCGCTTCCTGAATAACAAAATAGGCCTGGATGTGACCCGCTATCATTATAAAAACACTGGTATCATTAATCAGACCACTTCTTCCGCATCCGGGTATTCTTCCTACCTCACCAATGGGGATGGTTATACGAATGATGGATGGGAGGCAACTTTGAATGCCCGTCCGATCACTAATGCAAGAGGGTTTAGCTGGAATGTAATCGCTAATTTCTCGACCTACAAGAAGAAATGGACCAATTATCTGACTGCTCCGAATAAATATGAATATAATGGGCAGCGGGTAGATCTGGTTTATGGGAATGCTTTTGTCAGGACACCCGACGGCAAGATGGTGATCGATCAAAGTTCCGGGCTTTATAGCCGTATTTCGGATCTGGGCTCTTCCGGCCAGAAGATATACGGTCACTCCGATCCGGACTGGCAGTGGGGTGTAGTGAACAACCTGAGCTATAAGAACTTTGCCATTCGTTTCCAGTTCGATGGTATGGTAGGCGGGGTATTGGAAGATTATGTGAGAAAGAAGACGCTCCAGGGTGGTCGTCATAGCGAGAGCGCTTCCGGTGCTTTCGGTATCGCAAGACCTTCGGATGAAGCGAATGTGGCGGCTTATACCGGCCAGGGCGTCAATCTGACCGGCGCTGCTATCCAACTGGATCCGGTGACTGGACAGATTACGAATATGAAGGACCTGACCGAGGTGCAGAATACTACGAAGAGCCAGGTACAGCCTTTTGTAACCCGTATCGCTTCCATTCCCGACCTGGATATTATTAAGAAGACCTACGTTAAATTAAGAGAAGTGGTGTTGACCTACAATCTGCCGGCAAGCGTATTGGGTAAAAAATCCTTTATCCAGAAAGCAAGCATTTCCCTGGTGGGCAGGAATCTATTGTACTTCTTCCCCAACCGGTATAAAGATGTGGATGTGGACCAATACACGCAGGATTCGGGTTCCGGATTACAGACGCCTACTACCCGCAGTTATGGTTTTAACCTCAATCTTTCTTTCTAAATCCATAAAGCAACAAATAATATGAAACAGATAAAATATATATTTTTCATTATTATGGGCGCTTTGCTGATGGCTTCCTGTAATAAGCAGATTACGGAAAAGCAAGCTAACCCGAATAATCCCACCAGCGTCCCTCCCAACCTGATCCTTGGGACGATATTAACGGATATCTCCGGCACGGGAACTGCCGGTGCGCTGAGCGGTACCGGTTCTGGCGAGGGGGTAAATTCCTGGGACGGCGCACACCGCTGGAACCAATACCATTGCAGTAATTATGACTATTACGACAACAATATCTATTCCTGGACCAATGGCAATTTCGATCCTTACCTGGTGTTGAAGAATGTGGTCCAGATGGAAAAGGAAGTGACTTCGAGGGGCGTAAGCGCTGTCAATCCTTATGAGGCCGTCGGAAGATTCGTCCGGGCCTACTATTATTATAACCTGACCTCTTTTTTCGGGGACGTTCCCCAGGTGCAGGCTTTGGAAGCGCCGGCTAATTCGACGCCTTCTTATACGCCACAGGAGCAGGTCTTCAAATATGTGCTGGATCAGCTGGATAGCGCCAATACGGATCTGACGGCCTTGATCGCCGCCAACGATGTTTCCCTGTCTGCTACGCAGGATATCTATTATGGCGGAGTTCTTACAAAGTGGCAGAAACTGGTGAATTCTTTCAAACTGCGCGTATTGGTCAGCCTGGCCGGCAAGGCTTCGGATGCCACGCTGAATGTTCCGGCACAGTTTGCCGCCATTCTCGGCAACTCCTCCAAATATCCGATCTTTACCAGCGAGGCCGACGATTGCGCCTTTGTTTACAATCCGGGAGGTTCCAATACGTTCAGCACTTATTATTTCAACCCCAGTAATTTTGGTTCCGTTGCGGCCCGTTTCAATATGGCCAAGACCTATGTGAGCGTACTGACCACCTTGAACGATCCCCGTGTTTTTATCACCTGTGAGCCCGCCTGGGCGCTGGTAGGGACCGATACGGCCCATCCGGCTCAATATCAGTATTTCGCGGGAGCCAGCACCGGCGAATCCCTGGCTACGATGTATGGCAATGCGAATGCAGGTCTTTATTCCTTTATCAATCGAAAAAGGTATTACTCGAATTTTACGGGTGAGCCGAATGTTTTGGTCGGCTATAAAGAAATGTGCTTCAATATCGCCGAAGGCATTACCCGTGGCTGGGCTACCGGTACGACCGAAACCTGGTACAAGGCAGGCATCACCACTTCCATGGCCTACTATGGCATCGATGTAACGAAAACCAGCTTTACCACCTACTTTTTGCCGCCGGGCCATAGCTCCGTTACGGAGGTGGCGCCCTATCCTTTCAACTTTGATTTTACAGCGTACTATGCACAGTCTTCCGTGCAGCTCTCCGCTACTGCTGCCACGGCCATTAACCAGATCGTGCTGCAGAAGTATATCACATCGTTCCAGAATTCGGGTTATGAGTCCTATTATAACTGGCGCAGAACAGGTACGCCTGCCTTTGAAGGCGGCAGCGGTGTAGGGAATAACGGCATCGTACCGGTAAGATGGGCCTACCCGACCACTGAGCAGACGGTGAATGCGACCAACTGGAAAGCGGCTTTGACGAACCAGGGGTTCAGCGCCGATGATCTGAATCAGAAGATGTGGTTGTTAAAATAATAGAACCCTTACTCCTCTTATCTCGAAAAACGGCGGAACGCGGATAGCGTTCCGCCGTTTTTTAAATCTTTTTTAACAGGATCGTTAATCATATATTATTTAATAAGAACCGGCTCTATCCTTAACACATTTTCAATACCTTCCCAGGAATATTCATAAAAATCACCGTCATGACCAGCGAGCAAGCCAAAAAGATAACGGATGAAATCTTTGTACTGTATGAAAATCACGGCGGGGCGGAATATGCCGGCGAGAAAGTCTCCCAGCTGGAACATATGGTGCAGGCCGCCCAGCTGGCGGAGGAGCAGGGATATGACGAAGAGGTGATCCTGGCCGCCTTCCTGCACGATGTCGGCCATATCAGCGAGGCGGCGAAAGGAGACAATGAGATGGATGGCTTCGGCATCAAAGATCACGAAGAGATCGGCGCTGAATTCCTGCGGGACAAAGGCTTCTCTAAAAAGGTCGCCCGGCTGGTCCAGTCCCATGTGGAAGCGAAAAGATATCTTACCCGCAGAGACCCGGCCTACTATGCTCAGTTGTCGGACGCCAGTAAAAAGACCCTCGAATACCAGGGAGGGCCGATGACGGAAGAAGAAGCCGACGCCTTCGAAAAATATCCCCTCTTCGACCTGATCATTAAAATGCGTAAATGGGATGAAGAGGCGAAAATAGAAAACAAGCCCCTGCCCGATCTGCAGCATTACCGGAAAATGATGCTTCATCACCTGGAAACCCGGTAATCAATACTAATCTTCCTTTATGCAGTCACCTCCCATTTCCTCCGCGCCCGGCAGCCTGCCGGTGGCAAAGACACTAAGCCTTCGCGCCCGGCTGCAGCAATCTCCTGTCTGGGTGTTCATCCTGTACGTCTCGCTCTCTTCCTTCGTGGTCTATACATGTATGTATGGGTTCCGCAAACCTTTTACCGCGGCCTCTTTTAGCGGCGTCCATCTCTTTGGAATCTCTTACAAGGTAGTGCTGGTCATCTCGCAGGTGTTGGGCTATATGCTTAGTAAATTCTATGGGATCCGCGTCATCGCCGTGATGCAGCCGTCTAAAAGGGCCGGGTTCCTTGTCAGGCTGATCCTTGCTTCCTGGGCTTCGCTGCTCCTGTTTGCCTTCGTGCCCGCTCCCTATAATTTTGTTTTTATGTTCTTCAACGGGCTGCCATTGGGCATGGTCTGGGGGCTGGTATTCGGCTTCCTGGAAGGAAGACGGGTTACCGAACTGATGGGCGCCATCCTGGCGACCAGCTTTATCTTTGCCTCCGGCCTGGCTAAGACAGTAGGCAAATGGCTGATGCTGGATATGAAGATCAGTGAGTGGTGGATGCCTTTTGCCGCCGGCGCCGTGTTTATAGGCCCCCTGCTCATCAGCACCTGGCTGTTGAACCAGACCCCGCCTCCGAATGCGGAGGACATCGCGCAACGGACCATCCGCTTACCTATGGAAAAGAAGGAACGCAAGGAATTCCTGCGACGGTTTGGCTTTGCCCTGATCCCGGTCGTCATCGCCTATGTGATGCTTACCATCCTTCGGGATTTTACCGAGGATTTTGCCAATGAATTATGGGCGGAGACGGGGTTTCAGAATAGCGTAGATGTTTTCGCCAGGACCAGCACCATTATTTCCCTGATCGTACTGGCCGTGATCGGGGGCTTCTTTCTTATTAAAAATAACTATCGGGCTTTCCAGCTGAACAATATCATTATCATAGGAGGATTCGCCCTGGCGGCCGGCACCACTATTGTTTATCACCTCCATTGGATCTCTCCCGTGACCTGGATCGTCGGCGCCTCGACGGGACTTTACTTCGGGTATGTTCCCTACAATTGTTTTTATTTTGAAAGAATGCTGGCTGCCTACAAAGTGCCGGGAAATGTAGGCTTCCTGATCTATATTGCCGATGCATTCGGCTATCTGGGGACGGTAGTTGTTTTGCTGGTGAAAGAATTTGTAAAGATCAAATATACCTGGGTCGATTTTTTCACCGGTATGTTCTATGTTTCCGCGGGAGCGGGTATTTTATTAGTCCTGTGGGGGGCCGTACTCTACGATAAAATCTACAAAAGAAACCATTAATAATAAGGGAAGTATGCAATCGCGATCGGCTATCGTTATAGGGGCAGGCATTGTGGGGCTGGCTACGGCAAGGGCCCTGGCGCTCCGGGGATTTTCAGTAAAAGTATTCGAGCGTTCGGAGAAGGCCGTAGGGGCTTCCATCCGGAATTTCGGAATGATCTGGCCGATCGGCCAGACGGCAGGAAAAATGTATGAGAGGGCCTGCCGCACCCGGGATATCTGGAAAGAGCTCTCGCCAAAGGCCAATTTCTGGAGCGAGCCTGCCGGAAGCCTCCACCTGGCCTATCATCCCGATGAATGGCAGGTACTGCAGGAATTATATGAGTCCTTTCATAAAGAAGGGAGGCCGGTAGAGCTGCTGGATAAGACGGCCGTGGCCGGCAAATCGGCCTCCGCCGTCAGCGATGGCCTGTTAGGCGGGCTCTATAGCGGGGATGAATGGATCGTCGATCCCCGGGAAGCTATCGCCGCCCTACCCGGCTGGCTGTCCGAACAGCTCAAGGTAGAATTCTACTGGGGGAAATGCATCTCCTACATCTCCGAGCAGGTAGTGTATATTGGAAATGAGGAAGAGCATGAGGCGGACCTGATCTTTATCTGCAACGGGGCGGACTTCGAAACCCTTTACCCGGAGCATTTTGCGCAGTATCCCGTCACCAAATGCAAATTACAGATGATGCGCCTGGTATCCCAGCCGGAGAACTGGCGCATAGGTCCTGCTCTCTGTGGCGGCCTGTCACTCACCCATTACAATAGCTTTAAAGCGGCGGCCTCTTTACCGCAGCTGAAACAACGTTATGCGGAAGAAATGCCGGCTTACCTGGAATGGGGTATCCATGTCATGGTCTCGCAGAACGGGAAAGGAGAGCTGACCGTCGGGGACTCTCATGAATATGGCCTTACGCACGACCCCTTCGATAAGGAGTTCATCAATAAGATGGTCCTCGACTATCTCCGGAAATTCGCCCGGTTTAAAGACTGGTCGGTTGCCCAGACCTGGAATGGCATCTACACCAAGCTGACGGACGGTGAAGCCGACCTCTTCTTCACTCCCGAACCCTATGTATATGTGATTAATGGAGTAGGAGGGGCGGGTATGACCCTGTCTTTTGGCCTTGCTGAAGAATTAGTGGCCGGATTGTAATAAATTTGCAGGATTATAGTTATTTCATAAGTGTACCACAGGGGATATGAATAAATTAAAATCCATATTTGTTGCCAATCGCCTTTTTTTTGCCGGCTTTCTCTTCTTCTTTCTGGTAGGCCTGGTTTTCTTGTTGACGCAGGGGAAGGCCGCCACTTTTATATATCTGAACCCCTATCATCGTACGGCCCTGGATACCTTTTTCATCTATTTAACGGATTTAGGGGACGGCCTTTTTTCCATTGTGATCTTCCTCATCCTGTTGTTGCTGCGGCGCTATTCCCAGGCTATCCAGCTGATGGTGGCTTTCCTGGTATCGGCCCTGGTAGCCCAGGTCCTGAAGAATCTTTTCTCCATGCCCCGCCCGAAAGAATTCTTTGCCCCGGGCCAATACGCTTATTTCATCAACGGGGTTACCCATACCGGTTTCAGCAGCTTCCCCTCCGGCCATACGACTTCCATATTTGCGCTCGCCACCCTGCTGGCCCTGTTCGAGAAGAACAAGAAGGGTAATATCGGCTACCTGCTGGGGGCTGTGCTCGTAGGCTATTCGCGGATCTACCTGGGACAGCATTTCCTGGGTGATGTCCTGGTGGGCTCCTTTATCGGAGTCGCCCTGGCCGTGCTGGTACATTGGCTATTCACTGAAAAATTTCATTCATTGCCGGGCTTTGCGTAGGTTTGCCATCAATTTTTTTGTGACAGCCTAATATTTTGATGTCTTATGATTGATGGTAAAAAACTGGTGATCGTGCTTCCGGCCTATAATGCAGAGCTTACCCTCCGTAAGACTTATGCAGAAATCCCCTTTGATATCGTGGACGAAGTAGTGCTGGTCGATGACAATAGCAGCGACCGGACCGTGGAAGTGGGACGTGAATTAGGCATTAACCATATCATTAAGCACGATCGGAACCGGGGTTATGGCGGCAATCAGAAAAGCTGCTATAACAAGGCCCTGGAGCTGGGCGGTGATATCGTCATCATGCTCCATCCCGACTACCAGTATACCCCTAAGCTCATCCCCTCCATGGCCTACCTGATCGCTAATGATGTCTATCAGGTCGTGCTGGGTTCCCGCACCTTGGGGAAAGGCGCCCTCCACGGGGGAATGCCGCTGTATAAATATTTTTTCAACAGGGTGCTCACCTTTTTTGAAAATGTCATGTTGCGGCAGAAACTGGCCGAATACCATACGGGTTACCGGGCTTTTTCCCGGGAGATCCTGCAACGCATCAATTACGACATCAACTCCGAAGATTTCGTGTTTGATAACCAGATGCTCTCACAGATCATCTACCTGGGTTATGAGATCGCGGAAATCACCTGTCCCACCCGTTATTTCGAAGAAGCTTCCAGCATTAATTTCCGCCGTAGCGTAGTATACGGATTAGGGGTCCTCAAGGTCTCCATCGTCCACCGCCTCTGTAAATGGGGGGTCATGAAACGGGAAATGTATAAGCCGTTAAATTAAAATAATGGCCCGCTGAAGTAACGGGCTACTAAAATTAATCTTTATTGTACCCTGTCCAGGATAGGGTGATCGACCCCTTTCACTTCATTGATGGCAGGCTTTAATAGTTCCAGGACCGTTATCTCATTGCTGCCTTTTTTCAGCCATTCCCCGGGAACATAGAGGGTCTGCTGAGGGCCTATCGCCCAGTATCTCCCCAGATTATGGCCGTTGATCCATACCATTCCCTTACCCCATTGGCTCATATCCAGGTAGGTATCTCCGACAGCAGCTAATTCAAAAGCGCCCCTCTTTATCACCGGCGTCTCCGCGGAGGCTCCGGCCGCGACGCTGCCCGCGCCCGTCGCCGCGCTGCCCGTGGCCGTGTTTCCAATTGCAGCCGGACCGCCTGTATTCGTAGATCCGCTTACCTGTGCGGTGGTAAAAGGCAGTTTGAAGTGTTGCCATCCCTTTAGCTCTTCCTTATTAAACAGGACTTTTTCCGTAATACCTTTCTGATTATGTAAAAGAGCCGGGCCGAAATTGACGCGGCCCAGGTTTTCCACCAGTATATCCAACCGCACTTTGCCCGCGGGCAGGTCGATCACCAGGCTGTCCTGCTTTAGCCTCCTGTCCAGGATACCCACCCGCCGGCCGTTTACAAAGACGAGGCCATAATCCCGCAGCTCTTCGATCTTGAGTAAACCGCTTTTACCGCCGTCCAGCACAGTCCGGTACAATACAAATCCATAAGCCTGGTTCAGGTCTTCGAATGTTAACGGATGGCTGCTCTTCACGGGCGATGGCAATACATCGAACAGGCTGCTGGCCGTGGTGAAGGTAATAGCCGGAACAGCGATGGCGTATTTTATAGGTGGAGGAGGCAGTATTTCTCCGGGCGGCAGATGACGGGCGATGACGTCCCTGAACTTCAGAAATTTCTCCGTAGCATTACCTGCTTCGTCCAGGGGAGCGTCATAGTCATAGCTGCTGATCTGCGGCTCATAAGGGCTTTTGTCATTGACATTAGCGCCATTCATAAAGCCCCGGGTCGTTCCGCCATGGAACATATACATGTTTATGGATATGCCTGCCGCTAATACGGATTCCAGCCGGCCGACATATTCGTCCGCCGGCACTTTATGATGCGGGGCGCCCCACCAGTCAAACCAGGCCGGATACCACTCTGCAATATAAAAAGGCCCCTTCCCATTATTGTTTTCCCGGATCAGCCGCTTTACCTGATCCGGCTTATCGATCCCATTGATGGCCGGCAGCAACCCGGGCAGATGCCCGTTCGCGATGGCCTCCTTTGGGTCACAGGTATACAACAGTCCGTCAAACCCTGCCTGTATAAACATCTTTTTATTGATCTCCAGGTAATCCTTGTCATCGGAATAAGACCCGTATTCATTTTCTATCTGCACCATCAGGATATTCCCGCCATGATTGACCTGCAGCGGAGCCAGCTCTTTGCCGACGGCACGGATATAATTGCTGTAGGCCTTCAGGTAGCGGGGATTCTTACTGCGAACGACGAGCCCTTTTTCCTTTTGCAGCCAGTAAGGATAACCTCCGAACTCCCATTCGGCGCAGACATAAGGGCTTGGCCGCAGGATGACCCACAACCCCTCCTCCTTCGCCGTCTTTACGAATTCCGCGATGTCATTATCCCCTGAAAAATCATAATGGCCTTTCTCTGGCTCATGCAGATTCCAGAATACATAGGTCCCGATCGTATTCAATCCCATTGCCCGGGCCATTTTCATTCTTGCCCGCCAGCATTCCCGGGGCACACGGGAATAATGCATCTCTCCAGAGATCATGAAAAAGGGTTTCCCATCCAGCAAAAAGGTGGAATCACCCAACGAAAACTGATGATTGCCGGACTGTGATTGCACGGATAAACACAATAAGGTCATGCTAAAAAAAACGAATGCTCTTCTTTTCATGTTACTGATGATTTATTTTTTAGACCCTTCCGTTTTCCGCGGTATGCCCTTTCCTATAATTGTCATTATCGAGCGGGAAGGAATACGTATAAGGTCTTTTGTTGAAAAAACAGGACCGCGTTGCAAGTTGCCATCTGCGGATGTTAGATAAGCATAAGCCTCTCTCACGGCGACGCCACGGAAGCTCAAATTAACAGAAATTTCCTTTTCTCCCGAATTGATAATTACGAGGGCTATTTTATGGTTGGCGTTTTGCCAGGCAGAAGCCAGTATTCCGTTTTGGGTGGTATCCGTATTTTTTAGGTCAACGCCTTTTAGGTCAACGCCCAGGCACAGGGCGCCGGGCCTGATAAACCGGCTGTAATTTCCCAATGCCCACAGCATTTTGCTTCCATAATAGTTGCCATCTCTTTTATTCTTATCTATGTATATAAGGCCATCTTTATAGTCATAAGGAGAGATCGCGAGCCAGTATTGCCAGGCGGAAGCATGTGCAACGGTAAGATCATTGTGGATCGTACGGGCAAGATATAGGGCTGCGTCCATTCCCGTATCCCTTTTTGAACCGTTTATTTCTCCTGCATTGTCTCCCAGGATACAGTATTCGGATTGCCAGTATTGCAAGCCTTTTATGGTCGAAATCTTTGCGGCCAGCTGCTGTCTCGATCTTATGGCTGAAGACCAGGGAGAAGTGGTAAAATAACTGTGTGCGGCTATTACAGGGCTTATACGACCCAGGTCACCTACATAAATAGGAGAGTGGGGATTAAAGAAGGCGTAAGCCTGCTTGTTTTTCCCGGGCTTATCTTCCCCGGAAAAGAGATAGTCGATCTTGCCCGCTTCGGTAATAAGGATTTTAGCCGACAGCCGGTTGACGGTCAGCGAATGGTCTACTGCTTTTACGACCCCGCTGATTTGTTCATTGCTGTAGGGGCATCCTTCCTGGTTCCCGTCGCTCCAATCCCATTGGGGTTCATTCACGGGGCTTATATAATTAAAATATATCCCTGTCGACCGTTTCACCTCTGTGAGAGTGGCGGAGATATAATCCGCTAAAGCCGGATACTTCTCCGGGTCGATATTGCTCCGCCCTGCCGATGTGAAGGCTTTGCCGTTGCGGGTCAGTTGCACGGGCGGGCTGTTCAGGAAAGCCAGGAACTGATGTACGCCCCGTTTTTGAGCCGCTTTTAAAAACCAAAGCTGCCCTGCCTGCCGCTGCCTGTCATCCCGGTCGCCCCGGTCATCCCGGGTATTGGAATGATCCCCTTGATCGCTGCCGGAGTCGGTAAAGGAAGCCGTCCGGCGCCATTCATCGGGTATGCCGCTGGAATCACCCTGCCCGGCGGTCCCTGCCCCTATATTGAACCGCCATAGGGAAAGGCCGATACCTTTCGGCTGCCCTCCGGTGAGAGTGTCGGTACTGAACAGCCAATCGGCCATCGCATTCTTTTTGGCCTCCGGCCAGTTACCGGTGAATTGGCAGGACCATGCGTCGGAAGCTGCAAAATTTTCTACGGTTTGATAGGTCCTGCCGGCATCAATAAGTAGTTGGATTGTTTTTTCGTCACTGGATTTTCCCCCGGGTGACTGGGCTCTTCCGGCATACACGGTGCATACAAGAGCTGACAATATAAGTAGCCTGGCTCCCCGACAGGGGGGATAGGGGGGAGATTTAATAGCCATCATCATATGTAATAATAATAAACCTGCTTCTAATTCTGAAAAGGGAATTTATAAAAGGCTTACCTTCATAAAATTATCTGCACTTACTACAAAAATTATCTGTAAATACTACAAATAGCCTCTGGATAATGCGCCTAAATAAAATTACCACCATCCTGTTGATCGCCGTGCTTGCCGCCCTCTTCTTTATCCCTTTTCTGGGACGCGTGCATCTGTTCGATTGGGATGAGATCAACTTTGCCGAATGTTCCAGGGAGATGATCAAAATGAACGATTATACCCGGGTATACGTCGATTTCAAGCCCTTCTGGGAGAAGCCCCCCATGTTTTTCTGGATGCAGAGCACCGCCATGAAAATGTTTGGCGTCACGGAATTCGCGTCCCGTTTTCCCAATGCCCTCTGTGGCATCGTCACCCTGATCGTGGTCTTCTGCTGTGGCAGAAGGATCTATGATACCCGTTTCGGGATGCTCTGGGCCCTGGCCTACGGAGGATCTCTTTTTCCGAATATGTATTTCAAGTCAGGCATCATCGATCCCTGGTTCAACCTGTTCACCTTCCTCTCGCTTTACTATTTTATTTTATATCACTGGAAAAGGAATGGGTTCGATAAGCAAGGGTTGCAGAAGTCCCCGATCTATTATGTGCTATGGTCCGGTGTTTTTATGGGCCTGGCTGTCCTTACCAAAGGACAGGTAGCCCTGATGGTCTTTTTGCTGGTACTGGGTGTTTACCTGATCTACAACCGTTTTTCATTCTATTTCAGTTGGGGGCATGCCGGGGTATTTCTGCTGGTAGCTCTTTTGGTGACGTCTACCTGGTATGGATACGAAACCTATACGAGAGGGCCCTGGTTCATCAATGAATTCCTGAAATATCAATATCGTCTTTTTACCACACATGATGCCGACCAGGCCGGCTTTTTCGGGTATCATTTTGTCGTGTTGCTCGTCGGATGTTTTCCGGCTTCCGTCCTGGCTATCCCTTCTTTCTTCCGGTCGGATTACAGCAGCCGGTACGATAAAGATTTTAAAAAATGGATGCTCTTCCTTTTCTGGGTGGTGCTCATTCTATTCACGATCGTTCAGTCCCGGATCATCCATTATTCATCCATGGCCTGGTTCCCCCTTACTTTCCTGGCTGCTTATTCCCTGTACAAATGGCAGAACAAGCCGGCAGAATATAAAAAATACGTCGGGGTTTTTATCGCCATCCTGGGCGGTCTTATTTCCTTGCTGCTGCTGGGTGTGGCTGTTATCGGACTGAATGTTAAAAGGCTTGCTCCTTATGTCGACGACACTTTCGCCCGGGGGAATATGGAAGCTGAAGTGCACTGGTCCGGCTGGGAAGGCATTGTAGGCGTATTGATGATCGTGACCCTTATCCTGGGCATATGGAGATTAAACAAAAAGAAGTTTAATGCCGCTGCCTGGACCTTTTTTGGCGGCACGGCTATCGTCATCTTTTTAGCTTCTGCCATTATCGTTCCTAAAGTGGAAAGGTATTCGCAGGGAGCGGCCATCGATTTCTTCATCCAAAGGCAGGGTGAGAATTGTTATGTACATACGCTGGGATATAAAAGCTATGGAGACCTCTTCTATACGTATAAGGAGCGGCCCACCAACCTCAATTCGTATGATGAAAAATGGCTTCTTACGGGCAATATCGATAAACCCGTCTATTTTGTCACCAAAGTAGATCGCACGGATAACTATAAATACCCGGAGCTGAAGGAGCTTTACCGAAAGAATGGCTTCGTATTCCTGAAACGCGAAGTGCCGGTTGCGCACTGATCCGACGCGCTCGCGCGCGAGGGGGTTATTTCTTCTTCCTGCCGCCGGAAAAGAAGCGCAGCAGGCCGCTGATCACCTTGTCATTGGCGCCCAGTTTTCCTTTGATCGCCGTATACATCGATACGAGCGCATTGTCCAGCCGCACGAGCAACTTGTTGCTGCCGTCCCCGGGTCTTGCCTGGTAGTAGGTAGCCCTGCGATAAGGGTTGGCTTCGACGGTATAATAATAGAGAGCGATGGATCTCCGGTAAGTACCTTCCGGGCAAGTCATCGGTTCGGGATGGCCGTGGAAGGAATCGGCATCCGTATTGAAAATAACGCAGCGGTTATAGACTGGCAGGACACTCTCTTCACAGGCTTTCAGGTTCTTGTCCCAGAGCTCCAGCTTACCGCCCCATTCTTCTTTCCAGTCCTTGTTCAGATAGACCAGTACGTTCACTCTTCTCTGCCAGTTGCGTTGGTGGGGATGCACGGTAAAGTCGGCATGGATATTCAGGAAGCCGCCGCGGGTAGACTGATGGATACCACCCCCTTCCAGCCCATCGTCTTTCTGCAGCCCCTTGATCCCGGTGATGGCGCTGAGCCATTCCAGGAAAGCGGGAGAATTTAATTCGTTGATGGTGTTTTTGATGGTCTCGGGCAGCAGGTCGAGCTTGTTCAGGCCCCGCTTATCCTCATTATAATGCTTGTAATTGATCCAGCCGTCTGTTTCATTCAATTTATTGAATTCTGTAATACAGGCGTCGATGACTTCCGGATTCAGAAAGTTTTCCAGTACAATATGGGGGTAGGGAGGAGTTGCCTGGTATTTTTTGCCTAATTCGTCTAACTGGCTATTCCACTTGCTATAGTCGAAAATTTGGGTATTGGTTGGCACTTGTTGGATTTTTATATGGTTGGGCCGCGGACCTGTGGGTCCGCAAAGGGGCAAAGGTAAGAAAATAGCTTGATGCCGCAAGTGGACGGCAGTTGCCCCTAATCTCTTCTCGATTCCAGGGTAAATCCGATAGTCGTTCCTACATCCGGTGTGCTCCGGACGTGGATGGACTGGCCATGCGCCTCGATAATATGCTTACAGATCGCCAATCCCAGCCCTGTTCCCCCTTTGTCGCGGCTCCTGGCGGCATCTGTCCGGTAAAAGCGTTCGAAGATCCGTAAAAGATGCTCTTCCTCGATGCCGATCCCATCATCGCTTACCTCTATCAATACGTTCTTCTCATCGATCTTATAGATACTGGCGACAATAGAGCCGCCTGGTTTTCCATACTTGGTAGCATTCTCGACGAGATTGATCAGTACCATCCGGATTTTCTCCTTATCTGCAAAAACGGTGATGGGGGATTCGCAGCCCTTTTTAATGGAAGTGCGGACATTTTTCTTATTTATCTTGATGGACAGCGACTCAAAAACCTCTTTTATCAGGTCCTGGATAATGAAATTCTGTTTGTACAGCAGCTGTTCGCCCCGCTCGAGCGTGGAGATTTCATCCAGGTCATTCATCAGATTGACCAGCCTGTCCACATTTCTGGCGGCATTCTCCAGGAATTTTACCCGGTGAACCACGTCTTCCATCGCTCCGTTCAGCAGCGTATCGACATATCCCTGTATGGCGAATATGGGCGTTTTAAACTCATGGGCCAGGTTTTGCAGGAACTCTTTCCGGTAAGCCTCGTTCTTCTTCAGCAATTCGATTTCTTCGTTCCTCTTTTCCCCCCACTTTTCCACGTCTTCCCGGACCTCGTCAATACTCTTCTGGGGCAGGATATATTTGAAATAGACCTCTTCTTTTTTAGTGGCCTTGGTCTGGTGGATCAGCTTGTAAATCAGCTTGATCTTCCGGTAAATGAACTTTTCCAGGGTGAACTGGATCAGCCCGTAGCTGCCTGAAAAAATAATGAGAAGGGAGGCGGCGCCTATGATCCAGTCGCCCCTTAAAAAGTAGATGCCCGCTGAAATAGGCAGGGCCAGCAGGATGGCTGTCAGCGCAGACAGTTGTTTGGGAGATAAATTCTTGGTGGAGGGCATGCGTCCGTAAAGTTACAAATTGAACTTATAACCCACTCCTTTTACCGTTGTGATGCAATCCAAGCCCAATTTCTGGCGGATCTTACGGATATGGACATCGATGGTGCGGTCGCCGACGATCACTTCATTTCCCCATACCTGGTTCAGGATCTCATTTCGCAGGAATACCCTCCCTGGCCGGGAAGCCAGCAGGTACAATAATTCGAACTCTTTTTTGGCCAGCGTGACATCCTTGCCGTCTACCGTAACCTCAAATTTAGAGGGATCGATGGTCAGGTTCTCTACCTTTAGCACTTTATCCTCCGGTTCTTTATTCACCCGGCGGAAAAGGGCATTTACCCGGCTTACAAGGACTTTGGGGCTGATGGGCTTGGTGACATAATCGTCTGCCCCCGTCTCCAGGCCCCTGACATGGGATCCTTCGTCACTGAGGGCGGTAAGGAATATGATCAGGGTCTCTTTAAAGACGGGCTGGGACCTCAGAATCTCGCAGACCTCTACCCCATTCTTTTTAGGCATCATGATATCAAGGATGATCAGGTCGGGTCGAACGATCTTGGCCTTGCCGATCGCTTCGTCGCCATCCTTAGCTGTAATGACCTCATAGCCTTCTTTGGTAAGGTTGTATTGAATGATTTCCAATATATCAGGCTCGTCATCAGCTATCAGTATCTTCTTTCCTTTGGATTCCATTTTAACTAAAAATTTACGCAAACCTACTGGAAATAAACCTTTGAGTGGGATGTCCCCAGCTTAGTTCACAATTTTTTAATATAGAAATAACACGGAATCAGAGCCGGAATAACTGATTTTCACCAAATTTATAGGTTTGGCCTCCTCAATTTAAGCCTTCTTTCCCTGATCCTTACTATATTATCTGTAGCTTTAATCCTGCTTGGTAGTATTTTTGCATAATCTCGCCCGGGGGTATTTTCTCTTCAAAAGCCCGAGGGGCGTAAATCCATATATGAATACATTTTTACGATCCATTCTGAGTCTTACCATGTTATCACTATTCCTGATAACTTTTACTGTAAAAGGAAGGGCCCAGACGAATGCTTATCCTTACAAGGTAGCGCAGGACCGTATGCTATGGCATGATAATGTGGATAAGGAACAACAGCGCCTGGTGATCCTGGGCGGGGGCAAATACGACAGCCTGATCCGGCTGTCAAAGGACGAGAACATCAATTACCAGGTCACTGACGCCCTGATCCGGCAAATAGACGATATACAGCAACAGATCGAATTCGACTCTACCCTGAACACGAATAATAAGAAGAAATATCTCCGGGCCCTGGAATTCCTCCTTCGGGGATTTCACCAGGCTTATGATAACAGGGAGATACAGCCCGCCGCTGCTCCTCTCCTGGTAGTCTCTTTCCAGAAAGCCATGGAGCTGGATAAAAAAGGACAGAGCATCGAGCCTGTCATCACCGGCGCCTCTTATGAAGTAGGCAAGATCCTGGTAGAATGTTTCTTATACCCTTCGGAAAACAGCGGAGTCAAGCCTTCCCGTCTTTACCTGACGAGAAGATATTGTGAAATGCATCCCGGATTGATCCTGAATTATCTCCGCCTTCATCCGGACCTGCCTTTCCAGGATAGCCTCATCATCATCGCGGGTCACCATGATATCCGCCAGCTATATGACTTTGCCGCCGCCAACAATGATCTGGGCGTTCATATCCGCAATAGCAAGGATTCCCTGGTTCATACCGTGGCCATGATGGCCAATAACAAGAGCGGGCAATTGTATTTCCCCTTTCTGGACAACCTGGTCAAGGGGCGCATTACCCTGGAAGAGATCGATAAAGTGAAAGAGGATGAGCTGAACTATTTCCGGCTGCTGGTCAGAACCCGACAGGATTATGCGGAGCGGATATTGCCTCCTCAAAGAGATACTCCATTGGAAATGAATGCTTTGAAAGAGATGCTGGCCAAAAAGAGCAAGGAGGTTTTCGTTACTGAGATCAATGCGCTCCACACCGTGGAAAATCCTGCCATCCGCTTTAAGATCCTTGACCCCCTTACCCCCGCCGAACTCTATTACCTGATCGTTTTGAGCGAAGATGAGATCTATACCTCCAGTTACCTGGGCGTCTATGACAGGATTTTCCAGCGAATGGCTAATCCATACGGAGACAGCCTCCTGATGCAGGTACATGGGGATTATTTCCGCAAGTTCATAAAAATGGCGGCAGCTTATAACAAGCTGGACCATTTCCTGGGTACGATGGATAAGCAGAATGCGGGCACGGTCATGAAATCCTTTATCATCCACCTGGAGAAAGCCAACGAAGAGGAAGCGGTGGATGTTGCGGACTCTTATAGCAGCATCTTTGAAAAAAATCCGGCGCTGGCCAGGTTTATCCTGGGGGAAGTAAGGATGAACTATGACAAGAATGTGGCGGCCGGTGATAAAAAGGGGACTATTATTTACAACCTCCTCCAGACCTTATTCGAATCGGCCGATACCACCAATAAGACCGATATTTCGGCCAGACTGGGTATCTCTCCTATCTATACCGTGGACTACAACTCCCTGGCGGATGACAGCGGCCGTGTGATCCAGCAGGTATTTTTTTATGGGGACAAGGACAAGGATGGTCAGAATTCCTTTCTCAATTTTATGGCCCTGTTCCGGCCTAAGCCGAGAATGAAGCCTGAATGGAAGATCACGGAGAATCCTCAATGGGTTTCCATTGCCTCTACAAAAGGGAAACCTGTCCTGATCTTCGCCAATAAACCACTGCTGGGCGACGACGATCCGGACGCCAAAGCTCAGAAAGCCCTGAGCGATTACCTGTATGACCGCCACCTGAAACCCACCGTTGTCATTCACCGGGGGCATAGCTATCATGTAAAATATACGATCGAACAAATGCCAGGGACAGCCCGGATCGTGGTATTAGGCTCCTGCGGGGGCTATAACAACCTGAGTGAAGTACTGAAGATCAATGAAGATGCTCATATTATATCTTCCAAGCAGGTAGGGACCAAGACGGTGAACGAACCCATTTTGCAGGCGATCAATAATACCCTGCTGGCCGGGAAAGACATCGAATGGCTCCCCATGTGGAAAGAATTGAGCGCCAGTTTTCTGAAAGATCCTGCCGCCAAAGAGAAATTCGACGATTATATCCCTCCTTATAAGAACCTGGGCGCCATCTTTATCAAGGCCTATCGGAAAGCGATGGATGTGGATCAATAATCCTTGTACCTTTGGGATCTATTTGAGCGCTGGAAGCGCTCGTCCTAACCGAGGAAGAAACGAGGAACGAAGTTTCGACGAAGGTTACGAACGAGGGCTGAATAATTCAGACCGAAGTTCTACAGATATTAGCCGTTTGCCAGAAATGTGCTAATATTTCAAAAAAGCATATTTCTGGCAAATACTATGGCGGAAACGACAAAGAAAAAGAAGATATTCGATTTTAGTTTGCTCAGAAGGGTATTTCATTATGCGGCTCCTTATAAAAGCCGCTTGTATACATCCGTAGCGCTTTCTATCCTGCTGGCCGTATTATCTCCCCTGCGGCCTTTCCTGATCCAGGTCACTATTAATGACTATATCCGCAAAGGAGCGTCCCCGGACCTATCTCTCAAACAAAAGATGGAGACGTTGATCATCGGCATCACCCTGCTGCAGATCGTATTTTTATTGATCGAGACCATCGCCCGCTTTTATTTCTCCTTTATTACGGCCTGGCTGGGACAGACGGTGGTGAAAGACCTGCGGGTGGCAGTCTATAAAAAGATATTGGGTCTCAACCTTTCCCAGTTCGACAAGACGCCTATCGGCACGCTCACCACCCGAACGATCAATGATATCGAAGCGATTAATGATATCTTCTCGGATGGGTTGATTCCTATTATAGCCGATCTGCTTTCCATCGTTTCCGTTCTGCTGTTCATGTTCCTGGTGGACTGGCGGCTGACCCTGATCTGCCTGGCTCCCTTCCCTCTCCTGATCCTGGCTACCTGGCTGTTCAAAGAGTCCGTCAACAAATCTTTTATCCGGGTGCGTAATGCCGTGGCGGCCCTCAATGCCTTTGTGCAGGAGCATATCACCGGCATGCAGATCGTACAGGCGTTTTCAGCGGAACAACGGGAATCCGCTAAATTCAATAAGATCAACAAAGAGCATCGCAATGCGAATATCAATGCCATCTTTGCCTACTCCGTCTTTTTTCCCCTGGTAGAGATTATTCTGGCGGTATCCACCGGTTTATTTGTTTGGTGGGGCGCCCGGCAGGTATTGCATTTGCCCGTAGACCAGGCAAATGAGCTGAGCGGCAAGATCATCGCCTTCTTTTTGTACCTCAATCTCCTGTTCCGGCCTCTGCGGGTGATAGCGGATAAGTTCAATGTATTGCAAATGGGTATGGTGGCCAGCGAAAGGGTTTTCCGGGTGATGGATAATGACGATACGATTAAGACGGAAGGCTCTTATGCGCCGGATAGGATCAAGGGGAAGATAGAGTTTGATAAAGTGAGCTTTGCTTATACGGAGGATCGTTATGTGCTGAAAAATATCTCTTTCACCGTATTGCCCGGACAGACCGTCGCCATCGTAGGGCATACCGGCAGCGGAAAAACTTCGATTATCAGCCTGATCAATCGCCTCTATCATATCCAGCAAGGGGCCATCCGTATCGACGACGTCCGGATCGAGGAATACAAGCTGGATGACCTGCGGAAAAATATCGGCATCGTATTGCAGGACGTCTTTCTATTCTCCGGTTCTGTAAAGGACAATATTACCTTGCGCAATGAGGATATCCCGGAGGAAAAGGTCATAGAAGCGGCCAGGCTGATCGGCATGCATGATTTTATCACCAGCCTGCCGGGAGGGTACCATTACAATGTGATGGAAAGAGGCAGCTCCCTGTCCCTGGGTCAGCGGCAATTGCTGTCTTTTATCCGGGCTTTATTATACGATCCCTCCATACTTATACTGGACGAAGCTACTTCTTCGGTGGACACGGAGTCGGAGCTGCTCATTCAGGAGGCTATCGACAAACTGATTGCCGGCCGCAGCTCCATCGTGATCGCTCACCGGCTCTCCACCATCCGGAAGGCTAATCAGATTATCGTGCTGGACAAAGGCGAGATCAAAGAGATCGGCACGCATGAACAGCTGCTGGCCAGGGGCGGCTTCTATGCCCGGCTGCATGAGATGCAGTTTCAGCAAGGGCCGTCACAGACGGCTGGCCCGACCGCGCGAAGCAATGGTCGCGAACAAGGAGGAGCAAGGGACGACGCTCCGACGAAGTTCTCCCATCATTAGACCCGATTGTCGGACGGTTCACCGTTCCGGCAATCGCTCAAAGAAGGACCGGCCTTTCAGCCAGTCCTCTGTTTATCATTATTCAATTAAGGCAGTGTCACTGTTTTAGTCGTAGCGCCGACCTTGATCGTAGCGGTGTTATCACAATCTCCGCTTCCATAATCCAGTGTGCCTTTCAGCTTAACGCCATTATTGCCATAGGTGAAGCCGACAATACCGGACACGATATTTTTGCAGGAAGTCTCCCAGACCAGCGGGGTCGTAATGGAGTCGGTCAGGGTTTTGCCTGCGGAAGAGCTGAACGTATTACTGCCCGTAATGCTATAGACATTATCCGAAACGTCGGTTGTCCCGGCACCTCCTGTCTGAAGCAGGGTCTTCGTACCTGCATAGGCGTAATAGCTGGCATCCGGGAAAGTGATCTGTCCGGAGCTGATTGTCGTGGTAAAGGAAATGCCGTTGCTGGTAGAGTTGTTGGTAATGCTATAGGCTCCGGCCAATTGGTAGCTATTTACGGAATAGCCGGTGAAGGTGGCGGATACCGTAGTTCCCGGAGCGAGGATCTTGCCGGAAAATACATAAGTTATTTTTCCTTTGCGGGTAACTCCGTCTATGCCGGTACAACCCGTTCCGAAATCAACGGTGATCGTTTTGGGATAGCTGACAGTGTCGGCAGGGGAGGCCGTGATGACAGCGCAGCTGGTGATGCCGGCAGGTCCTGTGACGGTCTTTACATCATTGACCTCCACCGTTCCGGAAGAAACTCCGGGGGTATAAGCGGAGGAGGCGCTGCCATCGCTGCCCGGCTGCAGGGCGACCGTCAGCACGTCGTCGTATTGATTGTCGGCAGTGGCGGAACTGGCGCTCAGGCTGGCTGCATCCGTTTCATCTCCGCTGGATGACGAGGAGCTGCTGTCTTTTTTACACGCCGTGAAAAGGAAGACAACCGAAAGAATAGAAAAGGTAGCCGTAACGATAATTGCTTTGGAAATTTTCATGAGCTGATTGGGTTTTAAAAGTTTATAATTTTTGATAGGACACGTTAATAACGGAGGGGTTTAAGCCTTAGTCTGCCTTTTCAGTGAACAAAGCCCCTTCTTCAGTTAACGACAGGTCCTTCCCTTCCCGCCCCCTGAATTCTTCATAGTACCGGGGGTGGTTGGTGCCCATCAGACGATCCCACCAGTTGAAATAAAGCCCGTAATTATGCTTGTTGTAGTGATGGTGCATATTGTGATGAGTAGAAGTATTCTGCCAGTTCAGCCATTTGTTCCGGACGAAACTTTTAGGGAACAGCTCATACCCCAGATGACCCATTACATTAGTAAGTATCATATAAAGACCCGTTATTGCCAGCGCCAGCGGGTGGGCTGGTATTACCCAGGCAATAACCGGCACGATGCCTGCCTCGATCACAGCTTCTATCGGATGGAAGGCAAAGGCCGCCAGCGGAGTCGGGTTATGGCTCAGATGATGGACACGATGCACATACCGGAATATTCTTTTCTGGTGCATCAGCCGATGCGTCCAGTAAAAATAAGTATCGTGCAGCAGGATGATAAGTACAACGCTGCCTGCAAAATAAATCAGCGAATGATCCCGCAAATGGAAGTACATTCGGGTATAGCCTTTTCTGGCGGTAAGGATGGTACAGCAGATAATAATTGAAAAGATAAAAAGGGTGGAGAGAGAATAACGCAGCTCCGTCCGGATTGCCCTGGTCGGCGGGAATTTTTGCTGTATTCTGAGATGGGAGTAACGGTTTCTTTTCCATACATAAAAGAACAGGTAAGCAGACACGGCAAATAATAGATATCTTAGAGCCGAGCCGGCCAAGATAAACAGCCATTTTTGAAGGATTTCCATAGGAGTATGACGGAAAATTTCCAGTAAAGTTTTATTCAACCGATCCTTAGGATAGGTCTTTTCAATGAACAACAGGTATTCTTCAATGAACAACCAAAAAAAAATAGCTTTCAATTTTGCCCGTTACGCCCAGGGTATATTTTGGGTGGTGCTTTTCATTTTCCTTTTGTTCTCTGTTGTCAATGTCGGGATCAATAAAGGGGTGGAAGGAGCTGTACTGCTTTTGATCTGCCATATGATCAATTTCTATATTGCTTATGCCTGGCTCACGCCCCGGTATTTTGAAAAGGGGAGATACGGACTTTTTCTAACGGGGTGCGTCTTGCTGCTGCTCCTGCTGACGCCTTTCCGGTTGTGGATTGAACATAATTATATCCTCCGCCCTTTTGTATTGCTCAAGGGCATGCGTTTGCTGGGTATGGTCCTTTTCTCTGAAATATCGATCGCCGCCTTTGCTTTTTTATTTCGGATGTCTGTTGACAGCGAGGCGAATAAAAGACGGATCGGTGAGATCGAGCGGCTGCAGCTGCAGACCGAGCTGAAATTCCTGAAGTCCCAGATGAACCCTCATTTTCTTTTCAATACGATCAACAATGTATATGCCCTGGCGCTTTCACGATCGGATAAGACCCCGGCTGCGTTGCTGAAATTATCCGGGTTGCTTCGTTACCTGCTTTATGAGTGCAATCAGCCGACGCCTTACCACAAGGAGATAGGGGCCCTGGAGTCGTATGTCGCCCTGTTTCAGCTACGTTATGAAGAGACCCTGAACATCTCTTTACATTCGGAAGTGCAATCCATGGATATGCTGGTCGAGCCGATGCTGCTCATTTCGCTGCTGGAAAATGCGATCAAGCATTCTTCTATTGGCGTGGCGCCCGGCGCCTTTATCGAAATACGACTTCGGGAAGAAGAGGGCAAGCTGGCTGCCAGTATAAAAAATTCCAGGTCGGAGTTGAATCATACGATCCGTGAGGCGGGTGATGGTAAGGATGATCGGGGACGCGATATAGCAGGCGGCATAACGGATGACCCTGCAGGCGCCGCCGCTGGCGGTATCGGCCTGCAGAATATTTATAAGAGACTGGAGATGCTGGCGCCGGGTCTGTCCAGCCGGAACTTACAGATTAAGGAGACGCCCGGGATCTTCGAAGTGTTCATTAAAATCCCCGGGATATGAATCAGCAGGAAAGCGTCGATCCGGGAAGTGGTAATCAGGAGAACGCCGATCGCGGGCATGCGGATCTGCCGGGAAACATAAATCCCGTTGAGGCAGATCAAAGGAATGACAATCCGGGAAGCGTGAGTTCCGGGGAGGCTGGTCTACCGGGAAAAACAGACCCGCCAAACCTGCGATGCATAATCGTGGACGATGAATACCTGGCCATCCGGATTCTGGAGGAATACAGTGCCCGGATCCCTGCTCTCACCATTTTGCAGTCCTTCAAAGATCCTCTGCAGGCCCTTGGGTTCCTGCAAAACAATAAAGTCGATCTCTTATTCCTGGATATTCAGATGCCGCATATCTCCGGTACCGATCTGGCTGGGAGGTTATCCGCAGATGTGGAGTTACTGGCTACGGGCCCGGCCTCCGGCGTCCCATTGGACTTCGCTCCGGGCTTAGGTGCGGGTTTGCCGATTTCCGATGCGGCCCCCGGCCTCCCGGCTGATTCCGCTCCGGTCCCGGGCTCGGCGGGATCTTCTCCCGCCCCAGGTTGGACTGCCTCCGCGCCGCCTTTGATCGTTTTCACTACGGCCCGTCATGAATTTGCCGTGCAAGCCTTTGAGCTGGATGCCCTGGACTACCTGGTAAAACCGATCTCTTTCGAGCGATTTGAGAAGACCATCCGCAAGGCGGTTGAATACCTGGGCTCTCCCGCCCGCTCCTTGCCGGCCCATGCCTCCGGACCGAATGACGCTTCGTCACAGAATGCCCCCTCCCCGCAGGATGCCCTGTTTATCAAGAGTGATCACCGGACGGTCAAACTGCTGTATACGGAGATTGTCCTTATTGAGGGGCTGAATGAATATGTGCGGGTGCATACTCCGGGTAAGAAGATCATCACCCTGGCGGCCCTCAAAGACCTGGAGGCCACGTTACCCAGGGGGCGATTTGTCCGGATCCACCGGTCCTATATCATTTCTCTGGCGCATATCCGTTCCTGGAGCGCCTCCGAAGTGGAGATGGGCGGCGGCCTGCGCCTGCCCGTCGGCCGGGTTTATAAAGAGAATTTTTTGAGGCAGGTGATGTTGTGACCGGTGCCGGACAATCCGCTTGTCTAAAGTTGGTTTTTATGCTAACTTGCAGTAGTATCTATAAGATCAAAATATGGGCAAAACCTATAAAAATGACGACCCGGTTTCTGTTGTAAATGAAGACAACGGCGCCATGCGTTTTTATGCTTCGCAGGAGGAGCAGGAACTGGAAAGACTGAAAGAGGATATGAGCCGGTCAGCTACGGAAAAATTCCATAGACTAATGGGCCTGATGAAAGTTGGGAATATGATGAAAAAAGCAATAATCCATCATAAAGTATAAATCCATGCCCGATTATGGATATTTATGAAAATGCCTTTCTCGACTTATGGAATAGTCTGAATAATAATGACGTTCGCTACATAATGGTAGGAGGCTTCGCTACCTATCTTCATGGTTGCTATAGATTTACTGGAAATATTGATTTATATCTGGAAGATACTCCCGAAAATCGTAATAAATTAAGGCGGTCTCTTAAGGATCTCGGACTAGGGGATTTTGAACCCATTGAAAGAATCGATTTCATCCCAGGTCTGGTCGATTTTCGTTTAGACAATGGGTTTCGAATGACTATTATAACCTCCTTGAAAGGCGTCTCGCTCACTTTCGACGAATGTCTCCAAATAGCACCAGTGGCTGAAATCGAAGGGATTAAGGTGCCCTTTCTTCATATTAACCAACTGATTGATAATAAAAAAGTGGTTAACCGCCCGAAGGATCAATCGGATGTCCGGGAATTGGAAAGGATCCGCAGTCTGACTGAACGGAAATAAACAGGATGCAGGCTCATCTGTCTCCCTTTTTTTAATCTTATTTTCATATTTTGGGTCTCCCCCCGTATCTTTGCGCCAAATTTCAGGGAAGACATGGTATCCAGAAGCTTCAAATCTTTATTGGTCGCGGCTTTCAGCCTAAGTATCTTATTTTTTTCAACTGTGTCGAAGGCACAGGATTCTGGCGCTCCCGCAGGCGAAGGGGAGAATAAAGTGGCCCCGAAATTAAATCCTTCCAAGATTATCCTGGAACACGTAGGGGATGGTCATGAATTCCACTTTTTTACGATCAGCAAGAAACCGGTCACCCTGCCTTTGCCGGTGATCCTCTATTCACCCGTAAAAGGCTGGTCTGTCTTTATGTCCTCCCGTTTTGAGCATGGCCATGAAGAATATGACGGCTATCGTCTCCTGGACGAAGAATTTGCAGAAGAGCACAAGCTGGATCCTGCTATCTATAAACCCGGTAAGATCTATGCAGCAAATGCCGGCATGCCGGATGCAAGCGTAAAGGTCTACGATCTTTCCCTGACCCGCAATGCGGTGCAGGTGCTGATCTCTATCCTCCTGCTTATCCTGATCATGAACAGTGTCGCCGGTAAATATGCTAAGGGACAAGGAGTTACGACTGCTCCGACTGGCTTCCAGAACGCCGTTGAACCCGTCATTACCTTCGTCCGGGACGAAGTCGGCAAGTCCAACCTGGGCAATAAGTACCAGAAATACATGCCCTTCCTGCTCACCGTTTTCTTTTTTATCCTGATTAACAACCTGATAGGTCTGATCCCCGGAACGGCCAATGTCACGGGGAATATCGCTTTTACGGCAGTATTGGGCATTATTTCTTTCGTAGTGATCATCTTCAGCACGAACAAGCATTATTGGGGGCATATCGCCAATCCGCCCGTTCCGCTCGGGGTTAAGCCGATAATGATCCCGGTGGAAATAATGGGTGTCTTTACCAAGCCTTTTGCCCTGATCATTCGTCTTTTTGCCAACATGATCTCCGGCCATATCATCATTCTGAGCTTTATTATCCTGATTTTTATCTTCGGCGCCATGAACACGGCCCTGGGCTGGGGAACTTCGCCCTTTTTCGTGGTACTGGCCGTATTCATCTATCTGATTGAAGTATTAGTCGCATTCATACAGGCATTCATTTTTGCTAACCTTACGGCCGTATTCATCGGTCAGGCTTTCGAAGGAAGCCATGACGATCACGACCATGGGGATGGGCATCATGACGATCCGGTAGTGATCTAAGTCTAAAGTCTTTTTTAATTATAAAACCAAGTATCATGACGTTGATGACTATTTTGTTAGATGCTGTACAGCCTGGTTATGGTGCAATAGGTGCAGGTCTTGCCGCTGTAGGTGCCGGTATCGGTATCGGACAGATCGGTAAAGGATCTGTAGAAGCCATTGCCCGCCAGCCGGAAGCTTCGAACGACATTCGTGCCAACATGATCCTGGCCGCGGCGCTGGTTGAAGGGGTTGCCCTTCTGGCTGCTGTAGCAGGTCTGCTCGCTGTTTTCAAATAAACAGGGATCCGCAAAAGCATTTTGCGCAAGTTAGCACGTAAAAATCGTACTGCATCCAACGCACAGGGCCGAGGATGCAGTATTTTCAACTAAAACACCCGACACCGATCTTAAAAGATAGTACTGACTATGGATTTATTAACGCCCGACTTAGGCTTGTTCCTCTGGAACCTACTGGCTTTCCTCATTCTGTTCTTTATTTTGAAAAAGACAGCCTGGAAGCCGATCCTGAAATCCCTGGGTGACAGGGAAAAGAGTATCGCCGACTCTCTTGCTACCGCAGAAAAAGTGAAGGCCGAAATGGCACAGATGAAGAGCGAGAATGAAGCGCTGCTCGCCAAAGCCCGCGAAGAGAGAGCCCTGTTATTAAAAGAAGCCAGGGATACAAAAGACAAGATCATCAATGAAGCCAAAGACCAGGCTAAAGTGGAAGCCGGCAAGATCATCTCGGATGCCCGTGTTGCTATCGAGCAGCAAAAAATGGCAGCCCTGACAGACGTGAAGAACCAGGTAGGCAACCTCGTGGTCGAAGTAGCGGAGAAGATATTGCGCCGGGAACTGGCCAATAAAGCAGAACAGGAGAATTATATCCGCCAATTGTCGAACGAAGTGAAACTGAACTAATTATGCCTAACCCCCGTTTAGCAGGAAGATATGCCAAGTCGCTTTTGGATCTGGCGATTGAAAAAGGACAGTTGGATGCCGTATACGGAGACATGCAATACCTCGATGCCGTCATCAAAAGCAGCCGGGAGTTTGTAGTAGTCTTAAAAAGCCCCATCATCAAGGCCGATAAGAAAGGAAAGATCCTGGAGGCCATCACCGCCGGAAAGATCAGCGTGATCACCGCCACGTTCAACAAATTGCTGTTGACCAAAGGCCGTGAATTCTACCTGCCGGAGATCGTCACCGCGTTTATAGCCCAGTACAAGGAGAACAAAGGTATTCATACCGTCAAATTGACGACGGCCGTACCTATCAGTGAAGAGCTGAAACAGTCTCTCCTGCAACAGATCAGGGTAGCGAAGAATATGCAGCATCTTGAATTGAACTCGGAAGTGAATGAAGCCCTTATCGGAGGATATGTGCTGGAGATAGGAGATGAGCTGGTAGACGCCAGCATCGCATTCGACCTGCATAATATAAAGAAGCAGTTCCAGAACAATGATTTCGTGTATAAGATCCGGTAGAAATTTTTAAAATAACTGACAACTAATAAGTATAACTATGGCAGAGATCAAACCAGATGAAATTTCAGCGATATTGCGCCAGCAATTGAGCAACTTCGATGTTTCCGCTGAGCTGGAAGAAGTTGGTACCGTGTTGCAGGTCGGTGACGGGATTGCCCGTGTATATGGCCTGAGCAGTGTAAGCAGCGGCGAACTGGTGGAATTTGAAAATGGCGTAAAAGCCATCGCGCTTAACTTGGAAGAAGACAATGTGGGGGTGGTATTGATGGGGGAGAGCGGTGATATTAAAGAAGGATCGAAAGTACGCCGGACCGGAAAGATCGCCTCTATCAATGTAGGGGAAGGAATGCTGGGCCGCGTGGTAAATACATTGGGAAACCCGATCGACGGTAAAGGCCCTCTGGCCGGTGAAAAATATGAAATGCCCCTGGAGCGCAAAGCGCCGGGTGTAATTTTCAGGGAACCGGTAAAGGAACCGCTGCAGACGGGTATCAAAGCTATCGATGCGATGATCCCTATCGGCCGTGGACAACGTGAGCTGATCATCGGCGACCGTCAGACGGGTAAGTCGGCTATCGCCATCGACACCATTATCAATCAGAAAGAATTCTTTAAGGCAGGGAAACCTGTATACTGTATCTATGTCGCTATCGGGCAGAAAGCTTCCACCGTTGCCGGTGTGATGCAGACGCTGGCTGAGAATGGCGCGTTGGAGTACACCGTAATCGTGGCTGCATCGGCTTCCGATCCCGCTCCTTTACAGTTCTATGCTCCTTTCGCCGGCGCCGCTATCGGTGAGTTCTTCCGCGATACCGGTCGTCCTGCCCTGATCATCTATGATGATCTTTCCAAACAGGCGGTAGCATACCGCGAAGTATCCCTGTTGCTGCGTCGTCCTCCGGGCCGCGAAGCATATCCCGGTGACGTATTCTATCTCCATAGCCGTCTGCTGGAACGCGCCGCCAAGGTCATCGCTGATGACAATGTAGCGAAGAATATGAATGACCTGCCCGCGTCCATCAAACACCTGGTCAAAGGCGGCGGTTCGCTGACAGCATTGCCGATCATCGAAACACAAGCCGGCGACGTATCTGCCTATATCCCTACCAACGTGATCTCGATCACGGACGGTCAGATCTTTTTGGAAGGTAACCTGTTCAACGCCGGTATCCGTCCCGCCATCAACGTAGGTATCTCCGTTAGTCGTGTGGGTGGTAACGCACAGATCAAGTCCATGAAAAAAGTATCCGGTACGTTAAAACTGGACCAGGCGTTATACCGGGAAATGGAAGCCTTCTCTAAATTCGGTGGAGACCTGGACGCTGCTACTAAACTGATCATCGACAAGGGCGCCCGTAATGTGGAAATATTAAAACAAGCCCAATACTCTCCTTATACTGTCGAAAAACAGGTGGCGATCATCTACCTCGGGACGCAGGGTTTGCTGCGACAGGTGGCTGTCCGGAAGATGAAGGAGTTCGAAGAACATTTCCTGCTGGAAATGGAAAATAAGTTGCCGGATTTGCTGGTTGAATTTAAAAAAGGCAATTTGCCCGATGATGGGATTAAGAAGATGGTTGAGCTGGCAAATGGCCTGATCCCTCAGTACAAATAGACGCCACGGGCCGCTGGCCGGTGCGCGACAAAAGTCTCTATAAAACAGAAAACCACTTCGGTCATCCGAGGTGGTTTTTTTGTTTTGCACATTAATTTCTCTTCAAAAAAATAAAGACAAACACTTGCACAATTAGAAAAAATTGGCAATCTTTACATCGTCATCACGACACACCCTCCAAGTCTCCCAGAAAAACAAATCCATCAGTTTTTATTCCAATCGTCTCCTTTTTCTTTCAGTTTATCCGTACGAAAAACAAAGCACTTGTGTGTTTCCGGCTGCCGGTAACTAAGTCTTTGTGTTCAAGCTATAAAACTATATATGAAACAATTATATCCGTACTGTTATTCATCATCTTCCCCGTTTTCAATCCATAATCTATTCAATTTACAGTAGTTGTCGGCTTCCTTTCGGAAGAAGGCCGCTCCTTGGGCTCAAACGTAATAATCAACTTAAATAATTTTATTATAAGAGTTTAGTTTTAAAGGGTACGATCAACAACCGCCGGGCTTTTCTAAGCCTGGCTTTTTTTGTTCGCCTCAGGGGTTTGGGAAAAAAATACCCCCGGGGCCTCCTAAAATAATTTGGTTTATAAAATAAAGTAGTTTATTTTAGCGATCAGTTTATGAGAGATTTGCTTCCAGGAATCAGAAAACACTTGCTAAGAACCAGAAACACCTTTAAAAAGCCTTAAAATATGAATCTTAATAAACCAGTCACCTTATTGGCTGCTCTTATTTTCCTCACCGGATGCCTGACAGCCCAGACCCTGGTATCCGGCACCGTCAAAGATACCAAAGGCCACCCCGTCCGGGGCGCCAGCATCACCATCAAAGATTCCTATGATGGCGCTGTCTCCGACTCTATCGGAGCATTCCATTTTTCAACCTCCGAAAAAGGACCCTTTACCATCACCGTCACCAATATAGGGTATAGCTCTTTTGAACAGTCCATTACTTTGGGATCGGGTCCTATCGTCCTCAAACCCGTTATCAAAGAACAGCTGAGCGAATTAAAGGCCGTCACCATCACCGCCGGCTCCTTTACCGCCGGAGACGCTAAAAGAGGGGCCGTACTGAGCTCTCTGGACGTAGCCACTACCGCTGGCTCCAATGCCGATATCACTGCTGCACTAAAGACATTACCCGGCGCACAACAGATCGGCGAACAGGAAGGTCTCTTTGTGCGGGGGGGCGCCGGTTATGAAGCCAAACAATATATCGATGGGGCCCTGGTCAATAATCCTTATTATTCCAGCGTACCGGATATTTCCTCCCGGGGCCGGTTCTCGCCTTTCCTGTTCAAAGGCACCGTCTTCAGCACCGGCGGCTATTCGGCGCTCTATGGCCAGGCCCTCTCCTCCGTCGTACTACTGGAGTCCATCGATCTCCCGGAGAAAACGGAGATCGATGCCACCCTGTCTCCCATCATCGTCGGTGTCGGCACCCAGCAACTGGCAAAAGACAAAAGATCTTCATGGGGCGTAAACTACAACTATGTCAACGTAGGATTATACTTCGACGCGGTAAAACAAACCCCGGACTATTTCAAAATGCCGCAGTTCCATAATGCAGACTTTAATTTCAGGGCAAAGACAAAGAACGGAGGCATGATCAAATACTACACCACCTTCGCGTATAATGACCTGGGATTAAGAAGGCAGGACATCGATAGTCTCAACACGAAAGACGCTTTTTCTCTGACGAACCATAACTGGTATAATAATCTTAGCTGGCGGGAATACCTGAACAACGGCTGGAAAATGAACCTGGTCGCCAGCTACAGCACCAACCTGGACAACGTGGGGCAGCAGGTCCAGAATGCCTTCAACCAACCCAAAACCTTTAACGATACCGTTTTCTGGATGAACGCCAAGACCTTCAACGTAGACAACCGGCAGGACCTGTCGCAGGCCAAAGCCGTATTCGATAAGAAACTGGGCGGTATCAGCTCTATCCGGTTCGGTACCGAATATTGGTATTCCTATAATACACAGAAATACAGATCATTGCCTTACAGCGATACCCTTTTTAAATTTAAGGACAATTACAACGCGGTATTCGCTGAATCAGATATCTTTCTGACCAATGAACTGGCTGCCAAACTGGGCCTCCGGTATGAACATTCTACCGTGATCAAAAAGTCCGATCTGGCCCCGAGGGTATCCCTCGCCTATAAGACAGGACCGGATGCCCAGGTATCCCTGGCCTATGGCATCTTCTATCAGAAGCCCGAGAATAGCCAACTCTTTTATACGACCAACGTAGGTTTCACCAAGGCGACGCATTATATTGTCAACTATCAGAAGATGTCGAAAGACAGGATCTTCCGGATCGAGGCGTATTATAAAAAATACGAAGATCTCATCAAGACCATACCGATCAATTATTATTATTCCACCTTTTCCAATAGCGGCAGCGGATATGCCAAAGGGATCGAGCTTTTCTGGAGAGACAAGAAGACGATCAAGGATTTTGATTACTGGATCAGCTACTCCTACCTGGATACCAAACGCAACTACCTGAACTATACCGAGCAGTTGATGCCCAGTTTTGCCGCGACCCATACGGCTTCCCTCGTAATGAAAAAATTCTTTACCAAACTCAAATCGGGTGTCAACCTTACTTATAGCTATGCGACCGGAAGGCCCTTTTATAACTTCATGCTGAACGGAACTAAATACAACCTGGCCGAACAGGGCAAAACCAAAGACTATAATAGCCTTAACTTCAGCGCGGAATATGTTCCCAGTATCGGCAATCCCAAGGCAAAGACCTTCGTCGTCCTTTTTGCCAGTGTGAGCAATGTCCTGGGCTATAATGCGGTATATGGATACAATTTCTCTTATAGCGGCGGCTACCGGCAGCCTATCACCCCGCCGGCTAACCGTTTTTACTTTATCGGCTGTTTCCTGAGCTGGGGTGTGGACCGTTCACAGGATGCGATCAACAATAATCTATAAATTTCCCGAGAGGGGTTAAACCTGACCGGTACAATTTTAAACTTTAAAAAATAAAACCATGCAAAAAATGATCCTTGCGCTTGCTCTCCTGGTGACCCTGGAAGTCAGCGCGCAGACAGACAAGTACACACAGGTAATGCAAAAAAACATCGCATTGCTGGATTCCGCCAAGAGTATCGACGAGCTCCAAAGCCTGGTAGGTACCTTCGACAGGATCGGCGATGCGGAAAAGACAAAATGGCTGCCCTACTATTATGCGGCCCTGGCCCAGACCTGGGTAGGCTGGAATCCCGCCACCAAGGATAAGGATGCCAACTCGGCCAAGATCAACGCTTTCTTAGCCAAAGCCGAAGCCATCGAAAAGAATGCTGAATTATACGCCGTGGAAAATATGTCCGCCACCCAGCAGATGCTGGTTGACCCGCAGACCCGCTGGATGACCAATGGAAAAGACGCTAATACCGCCCTGCAAAAAGGTCTGCAGGCAGATGCGAACAATCCCCGGCTATACTATCTGCAGGGGATGAGCCTGCTGGGTACTCCCGAGCAGTTCGGCGGCGGTAAGGATAAGGCCAAACCAGTATTTGAAAAATCACTGGCGCTCTACAAATCCGCCCAACCTCAGCCGCTTTATCCTACCTGGGGGCAGAAACAAGCGGAGGATGGACTGGCACAATGTAAATAACGAATGCCTTTAACTCTTTTGACCTCATTTTTGTACTATGGATAATAATTCTGAGAACTTTTCGCCGGAAGAAAGCTTGCAGCTCATCCAGACCATGATCGATAAAGCCAAAGTTTCCGTTGCTGATAAAAGTTTTTATTTCCTGCTTTGGGGATGGCTGGTGTTGATTGGAGCCCTTCTTCAATATACGCTGAAGGTCATCGTTCATTCGGAAGTACATTATATGGCCTGGAATATCATGTTCCTGGGAATGATTATCTCCATTTTTCGTAGAGTGCGGGACAAAGGCAGAAGAGTAAGGACTTATGTGGATGAAAGCCTTCGTAATATCTGGACTTGTATCGGTATCACCCAGGGACTGATCGTCCTCATCTTCATGCGCAGGGGAGGCTGGGAGAACTGCTACACCATTTTCATTCTTTTGTATTCGATCGGGTGTTTTTTTACCGGGAGGACCCTGAAATTTGCTCCCCTGGTATGGGGTGGCATCGCCTGTTGGGCCCTGGCCATCATTTGCACCTTTGTAGACTATGATACCAATATCCTGTTGATGGCAGCCGCTGTCCTGGTCAGCTATATTATTCCGGGCTACCTGTTACGGAAAGAACATAAAAAGCAACATGTTTAAAGACCTCAACCCCATATTACATTCCCAATTGAGACTGGCCGTAGTCTCCATCCTGATCAGCGTGAAAGAGGCTGAGTTTACCTACCTCCGGGAAAAGACCAATGCCACGGCGGGCAACCTCAGCGTCCAGATCAATAAGCTGAAAGAGGTGGGGTATATCGACGTCGCTAAACAGTTCAAGGACAACTATCCTCAGACCATCTGTAAGATCACTCCGCAGGGAGTGCTGGCCTTCGAAGAGTATGTAAAAGACTTGCAGTCGTACCTTAATATAAAAAAGTGAGGGCTGATAATTTGCACAACACGACAAATTATCAGCCCTCACTTTTTTGATAAGTAGATTTAGCTTTTGGCCAGCTTCATCGTCAGTCTTTCATTGCTGTTGATGATCACTTCCAGCTGGTACATACCGGGCTGAAGCTGATCGGTGCCTTCGATATTATACATATTGGCGCCATTCTCTCCCATGACTGTCTTTTTGATAAGCTCACTGCCATTGGCATCCGATACTTTCATCACTACGAAAGATTTTTCCTTCAGCTGTACATTCACCTGGATATCGTTGACGCCCGGGTCTGGAGTAACGCTGACCGCGGTTACATTCTTGCTGCCATACATCCGAACGATCAATACTTTCGAATAAGTCACCCGGTTAACCGCATCCACCTGCCGGAGCCGGTAATACAAGTCATTCCTGCGGGCCATTCCCTCATGCACTTTATCGGTGAAGACATATTCCTGCAGAGGAGCGGTGGCGCCTGCCTTTACTTCTCCTACCTTTTCGAAATTATTGCCATCCAGGCTTCTTTCCACTTCAAAACGATTGCTATGGTTGTCGGCCGCCGTATTCCAGTTGATATCCACGGCATTCTTCCGGTACAGGGCCTGGAAGCTCGTGAGCGTATTTTTGGCGGAGAAACGGATCGTAGCGGTCGTTGTGATCGAACAGAGTGACGGATAGCCATTGTCGCAGATCTTATAAGCGAAGTGAGTGGAGTTGCCTGTGAAACCTTCATTCGGCGTAAACGAGAACTCTCCGTTCTTCTGCAGCTCTACCCTGCCATCGGGAGACTCTTCCAGCAAATAAGCCGTCAGCGTCTCATGATTCGGGTCGTAGTCATTATTCAATACATTTCCGCTGGCGGTATGGGATGCGGTGCCGGTAAATTTGTCCCGGGCTGCGACCGGCGCCGTATTACAGGTGGATTGATAATGGGCCGTGGCGCCAATGGCCAATTGGTCAATGGCGATCCTTTCATTTCCGCCGATGCCCTGGTAGTTGATATACAATTTATACTGGCCGGCTGCCGGAACCGGTAAGGACTTCTGATATTTATAAATGCTGGTATTGTTGGAGCCCGTCAGTTCCAGGCTGTCCAGTAAGAACAGGGACTTGTCATTGGCGTCTGCCGCATAGATCTTGATCCACCGGCGGTCATTGACGGGCTGGTTGAACTTATAGATAAAAGATAGGGGAGTGCTGCCCTGTATGTCTAACAAAGGCGTGTAGATGCCCGTTTTCTCCGTAGCGCTGGCTCCGGTACCCGATACCATCGCTCCATCTCCTTCCATATTAGGTACCCAGCCGTTGCGGTTGACATCGAAATCAGAAAAAAACCAGCAATTTCCCTGGAGAAATCCCTTTACTTCTGTAAGCCGGAGGCCTGAGCGGGAATTGAAATTATCGGCGGTTTCCGCTGACAGGGATTGCCAACCGAGAGCGAGGACGGCAGTCAGCAAAATGAAGAATAAGTTCCTTTTCATCTTTGTAATTTTCAGAAGGTGAATGATGGGGCTATGATCCATCATGATTAATTAATAAATAGTTGTGTAAAACACGGGGCTATTCAAAGGAAGGAACTATGATAAATACGATTGAAATACGATAGGTTGTACAAAAACTACTGCGACCGGTTCTTTGTTTTTCGAGGGGATAGTTGTTTCTGGTCGGTCTTCGGGATTTGGCGGTAAGGAGTCTGGCTCACCTATGCGGGATTGTCGTAGGATTGGATTCAAAGATAGAGAAGACATTCTGTTTTTGCAAGCCTTTGGATAAAAATTCCTTCTTTTGAGGACGGTTTCGGCCAACTATCGGGCGGTATATTTGTAAAGCACCTTGATAGTCAAGTATAAAGGAGGGTAAAGACGCATGTCCACGATCATACAGGTGAAAGAATTGAGTAAACGTTTCAGGGAGCTGCAGGCCGTGGATTCCCTTTCCTTCTCCGTACAGGAGGCGGATATCTACGGTTTTCTGGGCCAGAATGGAGCCGGCAAGTCGACTACGATCCGGATGTTGCTGACCCTGATCGCCCCCACTTCCGGCGAAATAGAGATATTCGGCATGAACCTCCGGACCCACCGCCGGGAGATCCTTCGCCGGGTTGGAGCTGTTATCGAAAAGCCCGACCTCTATAAATATCTCACCGCCTATGAGAATCTCTCCCTCTTTGCCCGAATGAGTGGGATCAGCCCCACCTCCCGGTTATTAATGGACCAGCTGGAACAGGTCGGACTGGCTGAAAGGGCCCATAGTAAGGTGAAGACCTTTTCCCAGGGAATGAAACAACGCCTGGGGATTGCTGTGGCCCTGGTCCATAATCCCGACCTGGTTATCCTGGACGAGCCTACCAATGGCCTCGATCCCCAGGGCATCGCGGATATCCGGAACCTGATCCTCCACCTGAGCCGCCATCTCAAAAAGACCCTGCTCGTATCCTCCCATCTCCTCAGTGAAATGGAACTGATCGCGGGCAGGATGCTGATCATCGACAAAGGAAAGAAGATTGTGGAAGGGGGCGCCGCTGAATTATTCGATCCCGCACAGACCATTGTCGAGCTGGATACCACCGACCCCTCCTTTACCGCAGAAAAGATCGGCTATTCGATATGGCAACCCTTTTTACAGGAACGACAGGGTGGGAAATTTATACTGAAAATGGACAAGTCCCGGATCCCGGCTTTTACGCAGGATCTGGTAACCCAGGGAGTACAGGTACTCGCTATCCGCCCCCGGCATTCCCTGGAAGATTATTTTTTATCATTGACAACAGCCAACCAGCATGTGGAAGCTTTTACAAATTGAACTGTTCAAAATATTCAGGCGTCCCCGCACCTATATCCCGTTCGCGGCGATCGCCGCGATGGTCCTCATTATCCAGCTGGGATTGAAATTCGATGGCAGGTCCTACCTGGAGCTGATGATGAGCAGTCTCTCCGACTCATTCTATATACCCTATAACATGATCATGAATGGCTACCTGGTAGCCTTCGTCATCCTCAATACCCTGCTCATCCAGGTACCTTTGCTGGTAGCCCTGGTGGCTGGCGACACCGTGGCCGGAGAAGCCAATATGGGAACGCTGCGCCTCCTGGTCACCAGGCCATTCAGCCGGACCCAGCTCATGCTGGTCAAATTCGGGGCCTCCGTTATTTATACCATCCTTCTACTGGTATGGATGGCTATTCTGGCCTTATTTTTAAGCATGCTGCTCTTCGGCACCAACGATATGCTCATCGCCCGCAACAACGTCATGGAGCAGATCCGGGCCTCCGATGTATTATGGCGCTATATCGCTGCCTTCGGATACGCGACCGTGGCTCTGAGCACTGTAGCCGCACTCGCCTTTCTGCTTTCCATCTTCGCAGAGAACTCCATCGGTCCGATCGTCTCCACTATCAGCATCGTGATCGTACTCACCATTCTATCGGAGATGCGGATACCTTTATATGATAATACGATCAAGCCCTGGTTATTCACCTCTCATATGCTGGCCTGGAAAGGATTCTTTTACTCCCGGTCCAATGGCGAGGGGGCCGCGATCCCGGGCACGGTGGAGAACCTGCCCGCCATCCTGCGCAGCCTGGGAGTCTTACTGGCTTATATCGTCGCTTTCGTAACGGCAGCCATATGGATCTTTAAAAAGAAGGATATTTTGAGTTAACCGCCGAACCGGATCGATGCTAACCTTGTTTCTTTTGGTAGTCCGGGGATAAATCAATAAATCATTCAGTATGAAGAATTTGCTGCAATACTTATATACCGCCTACCTGCTTCTCGGGAGCGTCCTGCTGCTACCAACCGGCGTACATGCCCAGGACGCTGCAGCCCTCCTGCAGAAAGTAAGGGCCCGCCTCGACCAGGTGAATGATTACCAGGCCTCCGGATTGATGAAGACAAACGTATCCTTTCTGAAAGTTCCCGAAGCCCAGGTGACGGTCTATTTTTCAAAACCCGACAAGCTGAAGATAAAAAATGAAAAAGGGATCTCCCTTGTGCCGAAAGGCGCCGTGACCATCAGCCTTAACAACCTGCTCAAAGGAGGGTATACCACCCTGGATGCAGGTATGGATACCACCGCCGGCCATAAAGTAAGAGTGATTAAATTATTGCCCCAGGACGAGAATGCCGACCTGGTCTTGTCCACCCTCTATATCGATGAGACCCGTTTGCTGATCCTGAAGGCCCGGACCACTACGCGGGAGAATGGCACTTATGAAGTAGAAATGAGCTACGGAAAATATATCGCTTATGCATTACCGGATAGGGTGATCTTCACTTTCAATACTAAAAACTACAAGCTCCCCAAAGGTATCACCTTCGACTATGATGACGGCTCCGCCAAAAAACAGGAGACTTCTGCCGGTGCAAAAGGGAAGGTAGAGCTCAGCTATAGCTCCTATATTATTAATAAGGGCGTGCCCGATGGGGTCTTTCAATGATTTTTTCGCCCTGCGGCGATTCGACAGCCGCCTTCGGAAAGATGCCCTTGGGGCTTAGGCTTACCCCCTATTCCCTTCGATCTTCTCATCCTCCGCATTGCCCAGCACAACAGATCCCATCTTTTTCATAGGATTGCTCCGGTTATCCTCATACTCCCGGCGGTTGCGGATGATATCGATACAGGTATAGATCGAGGTGATGAAGGAACTGGCGTCTGCCCGGTTCTTTCCGGCAATATCGAAAGCCGTCCCATGATCCGGAGAAGTCCTCACCATAGGAAGGCCGGCCGTATAATTCACCCCTTCTCCGATAGCCAGGGATTTGAAGGGAATCAGCCCCTGGTCATGGTACATGGCCAGCACCGCATCGAATTTCGACTGCTGATTGCGGGCAAAAAAGGCATCGGCGCTATAAGGACCGAAGACCAGCATATTATGTTTGGCGTCTTTAATGGCCGGTTTGATGATATCCTCATCCTCTCTTCCGATCAGGCCTTCGTCCCCTGCATGGGGATTCAACCCCAGCACGGCGATCTTCGGCTTATCGATCCCAAAGTCCCTTATCAGGCTGTCCCTTAAAATAGTCAGCTTGGATAGGATCGCCTCCCTGGTAATATGTTGGGCGATGTCCTTAACAGGCACATGTTCGGTGACCAGGCCCACCCGGAAACTCTCCGATACCATCAGCATCAGCACATCCTTCACCCCGAATGCATGCTTCAGGAAAGGGGTATGCCCCGTGAAATTGAAAGAAGGAGATTGCGTATTCTTCTTATGGATTGGTGCGGTCACCAGCCCCTGGATCTTTCGGTCTTTCAGCGCCTCTACGGCTGCTACCAGGGATTTGACGGCATAGCTTCCCCCCAGTTCCGTCAGTTGTCCCGGCTGGATTGCCAGCTCTTCCTCCCAGCAATTATAAATATTGATCTGTTTATGGGCGATCCGGGAAAAATCCTTGGTGCTTTGATACGCGAAATTGATCTCCGGAACAGCCTTGCGGTAGAAGTTGATCAGCTTGTTCGACCCGAATATGATAGGGGTGCACAACTCCAGGATCCGGTGGTCGGAGAAGGTTTTTATGATCAGCTCGGTCCCGATCCCATTCAGGTCGCCGACGGAAATTCCTATAACGGGTCTTTGTAGTTGAAGGCTCATGAGCTTATTTTTCAGGCATGAAGGTAGTAAAAGTCCCTTACTTTTGCTCTACCCATGTATACCCTCAAGAAATCCCTCGGCCAGCACTTTCTGCGGGACGAAAATATCTCCCGCAAAATAGTGGCATCAGTCCTTGACACGCCCGCCTTTAAAGAGACGGGTGCTGCTCTTGTAGGGGGCAGTGAGCGGGGGCAGGGGGAAGCTCCCCCTTCAGGGCATTCCCCCTCCGGGGGGCAGGGGGTGAGGGTGCTGGAAGTGGGCCCCGGCGCCGGCGCCCTGACCAAATACCTGCTGGAAGTGGAAGGGCTCGATTTTAAGGCGGTGGAGCTGGATGAGGAAAAAGTGCTCTATCTGAAGAAGACCTGGCCCGTCCTGCAGGATAAGATCCTGCATGCGAGCATCCTTGATATCGACAAGCCTTTTGAAGGAAAATTTACTGTCGTTGGCAATTTTCCCTATAATATTTCCTCCCAGATCCTGTTCAAAATGCTGGACTGGAAAGACTCGCTGGAGAGCATGACAGGCATGTTCCAGAAAGAAGTGGCGCAACGGGTGGCGGCCAAAGAAGGAAATAAAGTGTATGGAGTGCTGAGTGTGCTCATCCAGGCTTTTTTCGAAGTGGAATACCTGTTTGAAGTAAGCGAACAATGCTTCCAGCCTCCTCCCAAGGTCAAAAGCGCCGTAATACTTCTTGTGCCCAGGGCGACGCCTCCGGCGTGCCGGGACGAAAAAAGTTTTTTCCTCCTGGTAAAAACAGCGTTTAATCAACGGAGAAAGACCCTCCGCAATGCGGTAAGGGGGCTTTTTGACCCCCTCGTACTGGAAGACCCCCTCTTCGGACAACGAGCGGAGCAGTTATCGGTGGATGATTTTGCGCAATTGACCTGGAAGATGCGCTAAGTCATTATTTTTGCGTTCGCGAACGTAAACCACCTGCATGAACAAAGTCATCATCACCGCCAAAACACACGAATACCTGTCAGAAAGATTGACACAGAAAGGATATACCGTTCAATACTCGCCTAAGATCACTTATGAAGAACTGGCAGAGAGCCTGGAAGAGGTGGAAGGACTGATCGTAACCACTCGTCTGAAGATCGACAGGACTATCCTGGATAAAGCCCCTGCGCTGAAATGGATCGGCCGTTTGGGCAGTGGCATGGAGCTGATCGACACGGTCTACGCGGAGTCCAAAGGCATCCGCTGCGTCAGCAGCCCCGAAGGCAATAGAAATGCCGTGGGAGAGCATATCCTGGGTATGTTGCTCAACCTGATGAATAAGATCTCCATCAGCAACCAGGAAATAAAAGAAGGCAAATGGATCCGGGATGCCAACAGGGGCACCGAGCTCACCGGCAGGACCGTAGGCATCGTAGGCTTCGGGAATGCAGGGGGGGCTTTTGCCAAACTCCTCTCTTCCTTCGATACGACTATTCTTGCCTATGATAAATACCAGTTCGGGTTTGCAAAAGGCAATGTGCGGGAAGCTTCTCTGGAGCAGGTAGCCCGCTATGCCGATGTGATCAGTTTTCATGTGCCGCTCACGGAGGAGACCTTCCACATGGCCGGAGATGCCTTCTTTGACTCCCTGGAGCAAAAACCCTGGTTCATCAATGCCTCCAGGGGCAAGGTCCACGACACGGCCGCCCTGATCCGGGCCCTGGAAAACGGGAAGATAGCGGGGGCGGCCCTGGATGTACTGGAGAACGAGCAGCTGGAGACCTATTCCGACATCCAGCGGGAACAGCTGAAGGGGCTCCTGAACCGCCCCGATGTCCTGATTACTCCCCATGTCGCAGGATATAGCCATGAGGCATTTTTCAAAATGGCTAAGGTCATATTGGATAAATTAGGCATCTGAACCCGGGCTACACAGCCTGCTGAGTTCCAGGCTACCCCTGCCGGAGCCCCGGGGCTACCCCCCGGAAAATCGGGTTGGGCCGCATTATCAGGCCAAATGGTCAGATTGTATTAATTTTTCTATCTTTGCACAAATAGTATTTCCGGCAAAGATCGATTGAAATATAATCTTTCCCGGCAATACTCATTTTTGTCTATGAATCTTCGGGTGCAAGGATTTTTAAAAATCCTTGCACCCGAAGATATCTAATGAGGTGAGAACTTCGGTCGCCGGCCGGAGTTCATGGTCGGGCAAAGCCCGGCAGCGCAACGCTTTGGAAGTTTTCCGAGGCGTTGTATTTTTTTCTTTAAAACGCCGGAAGCTTTGAAACGCTGGAAGCGTTTTGTCCGAAGGACAGACATTAGCCATTTGCCGGAATGCGCTAAATTTCTGAAAGCGAATTTCCGGCACATTATTGTAAACCGAAAGGAGGGTACTATGAGTGGTTTTACCTATTTTACGAAAGAGTCCTTGGAGCAATTAAAAGCCGAACTGCAACGATTGAAGGCGGTGGAAAGACCAGCTGCCTCCAGGGCCATTGCGGAAGCCCGCGAGAAAGGTGATCTCCGGGAGAATGCAGAATATGACGCGGCTAAAGAGGCGCAAGGCCTCCTGGAAGCCAAGATCCAGAAACTGGACAGCGACCTCGCCAATGCGCGTGTCATGGATGAAGCAACCATCGATACCAGCAAGGTCTCCATCCTGACAAAGGTCACCGTCACCAACCTGACGAATAAAAAGCAAATGACCTATCACCTGGTGTCGGAAAAAGAAGCCGACCTCAAGCTGGGGAAAATATCCGTTACATCCCCTATCGGCAAAGGCTTGCTGGGCAAACAGATTGGCGAGACAGCCGAAGTACAGGTGCCTGCCGGAGTCCTTACCTTCAAAGTGGAAAATATTACTGTATGACCCTTTTTTCAAAGATCATATTGGGCGAAATTCCCGCTTACAAAGTTGCAGAGAACGAACAGTTCTTTGCATTCCTGGATATATTTCCCCTTCGCGAAGGACATACCCTGGTCATTCCGAAAATAGAAGTAGATAAATTTTTCGATATGCCGGACTCATACCTGGCCCAGCTCCTGTTATTTGCCAAACCCATAGCCAAAGCCATCGAAGCGGCATTCGATTGCAACCGCTGCGGACTGTCCGTCATCGGCCTGGAAGTGCCGCATGCCCACCTGCACCTGGTACCTATCGACCAATCCGATGACCTGAATTTTACCCGGCCCAAGCTCAAACTGAGCCCCGAACAATTAAAAGCGGCTCAGGAAAAGATACAGCAACACCTGGCCTGACAGGGCCGCCAATTATCTGACAGCCCCATATTATTCAAGAAACCATGATAGCAGGACTGGGAATCGATCTGATAGAAATTGAACGGGTAGCTTCCAGCATCAGCAAAGAAGCCGGCTTCCGGGAACTCGTGTTCTCTAAAAAAGAGATCGATTATTGCGAAGCAAAGACGAATAGATTTCAGCATTATGCTGCCCGTTTCGCAGCAAAAGAAGCGTTTTTTAAAGCCCTGGGAACGGGATGGATGGGAGGCACGGCTTTTAATGAAGTCGAAGTCTCCAATGATGATAAAGGGAAGCCGGAACTGATCCTGCTGGGTGAGACCAAAAAGTCCATGGAATCATGGGGCATAATTAAAATTTCCCTTTCTTTGTCCCACCTTGCGACAGTAGCATCTGCTGTAGTAATTATAGAAAAGCAACTATGAGCCTTACAGAAGCAGCCTATCACAACACCGATGAAATATCGCTGAAGCAGGTACAACAGCTGCAGCAATTACTAGGGTATCTCAAAGAACAATCTCCTTTTTACCGTGAGTTATTCGTTCAGCATGCCATAGACATCAGCACTATCAAAACAACTGCCGATCTCTGCTCCCTGCCTACTACCAGCAAGGAAGACCTGCAGCGGCGAAACGATGATTTTTTATGCGTATCCCGGGACAAGGTCATTGAATATGCCTCTACCTCGGGAACATTAGGCAGCCCGGTCACCATCGCCCTTACAGACAATGACCTGAACCGCCTGGCCTACAATGAATATAATTCCTTTAAATGCGCCGACGGAGCGCCGGGCGATATTTACCAGCTGATGCTCACCCTGGACCGACAGTTCATGGCCGGAATCGCCTACTATTCAGGCCTTCGCAAACTGGGCGCCGGTATCATCCGGCTGGGGCCTGGCGTCCCTTCCCTCCAATGGGAAACGATCCAGCGGCTTAAACCGACCGCTATCGTAGCCGTTCCTTCTTTTATTCTCAAGCTCATTCAGTTTGCCAAAGAATACAAGATCGATCTGAATAGCTCTTCGGTTAAGAAAGCCATCTGCATCGGAGAGAACATACGCAACACTGATTTCTCCCTGAATATTCTCGGAAAAAAAATTAAGGAAGGCTGGGATCTCCATCTCTATTCCACCTATGCCTCCACGGAGATGCAGACGGCCTTTACCGAATGCAGCGAAGGGCAGGGCGGTCACCTGCAGCCCGAACTGCTGATCGTGGAATTATTGGATGAAGATAACCGGCCCGTAGCGCCTAACACCCCCGGTGAAGTCACCATCACTACCCTGGGGGTAGAGGGAATGCCCCTGCTGCGTTATAAGACAGGCGATATCTGTATGTATTATGACCAGCCCTGCGCCTGCGGCCGGAAAAGCTTACGCCTGTCACCCATCATCGGCCGGAAAAAACAAATGATCAAATTCAAAGGTACGACCCTCTATCCTCCCGCATTGTTCGACCTGCTCAATGAAATGGAGGAAGTCCTCGATTTCGTGGTGGAAGTCTATTCCAATGAAGTGGGTCTTGACGAAGTGCTGCTTCACCTCCTGCCTGCCGATCATAGCGAAGCATGCGACCATCGTATCAGGGCCTATCTGCAGGCCAGACTTCGTGTCAGTCCCCATATCACTTATGTCAGTCCCGAGGTGATGCAAAAAATGCACTTCCCCGAATCAAGCAGGAAAATTGTCAAATTCGTGGATAGAAGGAGTTAACTTTACGACCACTTTATATAAATAAATTAAGCCCCATGATACCTGTTGGACAAGATATGCTCTCTCTGGAACAGTTTTCGGATATATTATACAAGAAAAAGACCGTAACCCTTACCGCGCCCGCTTTAGACAACATCGATGCTAATTTTCGTTTTCTGCAGGAATTTTCCTCCGATAAGCTGATCTATGGGATCAACACCGGCTTCGGACCCATGGCGCAATACAGGGTGAAAGAAGAAAGCCTCTTACAGCTTCAGTACAATCTCATTCGCAGCCACAGCTCAGGCAGCGGCCGCCTGTTGCCCGCCTTCCTGACCAAGGCATTGATGATCGCCCGCCTCAACAGCCTCATGCAGGGGTATTCCGGTGTACACCCCGAAGTAGTGGAGCTGCTAAGGGATCTTATCAATAAGAATATCTGCCCCTGCATCTATGAACATGGGGGCGTAGGAGCCAGCGGCGACCTGGTACAATTAGCCCATTTGGCGCTGGTCCTGATCGGAGAAGGAGAAGTGATCTTCGAAGAGCAGGTTCATCCCACTAAAGAAATATTCGATCGCCTGAAGATCAAGCCTCTCTCGATCCATGTCCGGGAAGGATTGGCTATTTTGAACGGCACTTCCGCTATGACCGGCATCGGAATTGTAAATATTATCCAGGCCCAGAAGCTATTGCGATGGTCCGTGATCCTGTCGGCCATGACCAATGAGATCGTAGAGGCATTCGACGATCACTACTCCTATGAACTGAATGTGGTCAAACATCATAAAGGGCAGAACAGGGTTGCCGCCATGATGCGCGAGATCCTGAAGGACAGCAAAATGATCCGCAGCCGCTCCGAACATTTGTATCACCCGGGTAAACTGGAACAGGAAAAATATGAAGACAAGGTACAGGAGTATTATTCCTTGCGTTGTATCACCCAGGTATTGGGGCCCATCTACGATACGATCAGCCATGCTGAAAAAGTATTGGTGGAGGAGCTGAATTCGGTGAATGACAACCCCGTCATCGATCACGCCAACCAGAATGTCTTTCATGGCGGCAATTTCCATGGCGATTATGTTTCCCTGGAAATGGATAAGCTCAAGATCGCTATCACTAAATTATCCATGCTTTCCGAAAGACAGCTCAACTACCTCCTGAATGAAAAGCTCAATCAGAAGTTCCCGCCTTTCGTCAACCTGGGCGTATTGGGATTGAATTTCGGTATGCAAGGGGTTCAGTTCACGGCTGTTTCTACCGTAGCGGAGAATCAGACCCTGTCTTTCCCCATGTATGTTCACAGCATCCCCAACAACAACGATAACCAGGATATCGTCAGCATGGGTTGCAATGCGGCCCTGATGACCAAAAAAGTGATCGATAACTCCTTCGAGGTCCTGAGCATCCAGCTGATGAGCATACTGCAGGCAGTCGATTACCTGGATTGCGCCCCCAGGCTGGCTGCCAGCACCCGGTCCCTCTATAGTGAAGTGCGAAAAATATTCCCGAAATTTATCGAGGATACGCCTAAATACAAGGAGGTTGAAAAGGTCCGGAATTTTTTAGAGGTCACCGACCCGGCTCTTTCATTCAAGACTTTGGCCGCTTCGTAGACTGCCATAGTTCCGAACGGTGCCTCTCCGTCACATTTTAACAGAACCTATGCTACCGGAAGAAGATATCCTGCCTTTAATACCACAAAGACCACCCTTTGTGATGATCAGCAAATTACTGAGCTCCGATGAGAGCAGTACCCGTACTTCACTGCTGGTCACCGAAGAAAATATCTTTGTGGAAAAGGGATTATTTCGTGAACCCGGATTAATGGAGAATATCGCACAGACCGCCGCCGCCCGGGCGGGCTATATGGCGAGGCTGGCCGGCCTGCCCGTACAGGTGGGGTATATTGGCGCCGTTAAGAACCTGGTTATAACCGGTTTGCCAAAGACGAATGATGAAATAATAACGGAAATAAAGATAAAGGACCAGGTTTTCGATGTCACCATCATTTCCGGAACAATATGGTGCAGGGAAGAAGTGGTAGCTCAGTGCGAAATGAAAATATTTATCAGACCATCATGAGCAACGCAGAAGTTTTCATTGCTTCGGATAATATCTGCTCCCCGCTGGGGAGTACGACTGCTGAAAATTTTTCAGCGCTTGCAAAGGGTATTTCCGGAATACGGCTGCATGATGATCCCGTGCTATCCGCCCAGCCCTTCTATGCCGCCCTCTTTGGAAAGGAGGCCCTTTTTATGAAAGCGGGTACTCCCGGGACAAACGAGCGCATTTCCGGAGTAAAAGGGACCATTCCCCGGACCTATACCAAATTCGAGCAGCTGCTGATCGCTTCCATCAGCACTGCCCTGCAGGACAGCGGGATCGGGGCCGGCGATAAAAAGACCGTGCTGATTCTCTCTTCTACTAAAGGGAATATCAGTTTGCTGGAGACGGCGGCCTCCGACGAACAGGCCCACCCCGGCGAGCTTCAGACGACTCCGGCCGGCAGCCGGCCTGGCGTAGCTTCCGAGCCTGTGATGCAGGACCGCATCGCCCTGCATACTTCCGCCAGCCTGATCGCCGAATATTTCGGATTCAGGAATCCCCCGATAGTAGCTTCTAACGCCTGCATCTCGGGAATCATGGCCATCCTGACGGGGTTTAGACTGATACGATCTGGTCAATACGAAAATGCCGTCATCGCCGGAGCCGATGTAATATCCAATTTCGTATTATCCGGCTTCCAGTCCTTTCAGGCTATCAGCTCCCGGCCCTGCCGGCCTTTCGACAAGAGCCGGGACGGGATTACCCTGGGAGAAGGCGCTGCAACCGTAGTCCTTTCTTCCAACTCAAAATTTGCAGGGGGTATCAAAATAATGGGCGGCTCGACCAGCAATGACGCCAACCACCTTTCGGCGCCCTCCCGCACCGGCGAAGAATTGAGCTACTCCATAAAAACGGCCCTGGGACAGGCCGGCCTGTCCGCAACGGATATAGATTTCATCTCCGCACATGGGACGGCTACCCTTTATAATGATGAAATGGAGGCCAAAGCTATTACCCTGGCCAACCTGCAGTCGGTTCCCGTCAATAGTCTGAAAGGCTATTACGGTCACACGCTGGGAGCAGCCGGCCTGATCGAGTCCATCATCGCGGCTCATTCATTGAAAGCCAATCGGGTGCTGCCCACTATCGGATTCGAACAGTTGGGCGTGTCACAACCTTTAAATATTTGTAGTACCTTACTTTCCACTCCTTTAAAGAACTGCCTGAAGACGGCTTCCGGCTTTGGCGGGTGTAATGCAGCGCTGGTGCTGAGTAAACCATAAACTATGAATCGTATCACCGCCAGTTGTAGGATCAGCGACCATTCCGTTTACAGAAACGGACAACTCCTGTTTGAAAATAAGAAGACGGACCTGCCCGGCTTCCTGCTTTCCGGGTACCACCATTTTAAATTGAACTATCCTAAGTTCTATAAAATGGATAACCTGAGTAAATTGGGGTGGCTGGCCGCCGAAGTACTGCTGAAGGAAGATTTCAGGCCAGGGACCTACCAGCCGCAGGAAGTAGGACTCTCGCTTGCCAATGCCAACTCCAGCCTGGATACGGACCTGAAATATTATGAGACGGTAAAAGAGATTCCCAGCCCCGCCTTGTTCGTATATACCCTACCCAATATCATGATCGGCGAGATCTGTATCCGCCATAACTTCAAGGGAGAGAGCGCCTTCTACATATCCCCGCGGTTCGATGCCGGTTTTATGGAAAACACGGTAAATTACCTGCTGGATAATGATATCCTGAAAGCTTGTATTGGCGGATGGGTGGATTTGCTGGGGGACGAATACAAGGCTGTGCTCTACCTGGTGGAAAAGGACGAGGCCTCAGCCGCGCAGGGCTCCGAAGAACAGGGTGATGCCGGCGGCCTTCCGTTTACAACAACAACTATTAACCAACTATTTCAAGGCGAAAATGGCTAATACAACGAATACAGATATTTTTATTGCTGGCCTTGGAGCCATTTCCGCGATCGGCAATGATGTGGCTGAATGTCTTTCTTCCCTGGAAAATCGACAGGCTGGCATCTCGGGTATCGCCCACCTGGAAACCATACACCGTCAGCAGCTACCCGTAGCCGAGGTGAAGCTGAGTAATGAAGAGCTGGCTTCACGGGCAGGCGTTTCTCCTAAAATAAGCCGTACCGCCTTGCTGAGCTTACTGGCGGCCCGTGCTGCGCTGGATCATGCGGGACTGCGCAACGCGTTCCCGGGTGACGCAGGGCTGGATGCGGAGGTCCGCCGTGGTGCGGGTCCGGGTGGGATGGGCAAATGGCGAACCGGCTTTATCTCGGCCAATACCGTGGGCGGAATGGATAAGACCGAGCGATTCTTCGCCGACTTCCTCTCGGATCCCATGAAAGGGAAGTTAAGAGATACGATCCAGCATGAATGCGGCAGCATTACCGAATGGGTGGCGGATCAGCTGCATATACGCGACTACATGACCACCATCAGCACGGCCTGCTCTTCTTCGGCGAATGCTATCTTCTTCGGCGCAAGACTGATCCGGCACGGAATGCTGGATGTGGTAGTAGCAGGCGGCACGGATGCGCTGACAAAATTTACCCTCAACGGCTTCAATACCCTCATGATCCTGGACCAGCAATATTGCAAACCCTTTGACGAAAACAGGAAAGGGCTCAACCTGGGCGAAGGCGCCGGTTATGTTGTCCTGGTATCGGAGCGCGTAGCGGCCTCTCTGGGGGCATCCATGGTTTGCCGCCTCAGCGGTTATTGCAATGCCAACGATGCCTATCACCAGACTGCTTCTTCCCCCGATGGCACCGGATCTTATCTCGCCATGAAAGGGGCCCTGGAACGCAGTGGATTACAGCCCTCCGATATCGGCTATATCAACCTGCATGGCACCGGCACACAGAATAATGATATTGCGGAAGGTACCGCCATCCGGCGACTATTCGATCCGCAATATCCCCCGATGAGCTCCACCAAATCTTTTACAGGTCATACTTTAGGAGCATGCGGAGGGCTGGAAGCAGTATTCTCCGCCTTGTCCGTTCAACAGGGACTTATTTATCCCAATCTGCGCTTTGAGACACCCATGAAGGAATTGCCCTTTACCCCCGCCGTCACTTTTATGAAGGATCAGCCGGTACGCCATGTCCTGTCCAATTCATTTGGATTCGGGGGAAATTGCTCCTCGCTGATTTTTTCGAAAGTATAGGCGGGGAGCCAGATTGGACAGATTTCAAACCGGATTTGAGAAGATTTGACGTTTTTGATTGGTCCATATCATAAACCACTCATATTGCAGGGCGCAGGCGGGTTTAGTGCATCGGATATTCAGGATCTCAAAAAGAGGCATTTACCCGTTCAAGTGCGATCTCTATCTGCCGAGCAGGCATCAGATCCCTTTTACGGGAAGACCATTGACGAATGTATTCCACAATCTCACCTGTGGATGAAGTTGCCAGCTCTTTTCTGGCCCAATACACGGTGGCCAGCAATTCGAGACCGAGAGGAGATTCAAACCCTTCTATAAAGGTGCTTACCTTTTCCAGTCGGACCTTTTCTTCTTCGGAAAGCTGATCATCGAGAAAGCGGTGTATTTCCTCTAGTCTGTCGCCAACCAACAATAACCCGTCCGTTGGTTTCATATCCTGAAAACGGATTTGGCCCTTAAAATAATATCCTTCCAAATAGGCAAGCAAATGTTTGAGATTCGTCGCATAAGGTCCGTATGCCCCTTTGGTGTACCGCAGGTTCAAATCTTTCTGGCCGAATTCCTGTAAGAAATAAGCTAGCTTCTGTATTTCGAGATGTGAAAGGTCAAATCCTAATATATTGTAGCGCTCAGCCAGTGCAAGCACAAGAGCTCGGGCTTTTGTAAGCGGTGGGGTTTTTGATTTATAGGTGGTACGGGTATAGGAATGATGGCCGGGTTCATAGATTTCAATATGGACACTATCGGATAATGGAGCCAGTTTCTCTTCTATGATAGGTTTGACAACGGTCCAATCCAGCCCTCCATTGCCGCAGCCTAATGGTGGAATAGCGATGGACCGAATATCTTTTTCCTTAATTATCCGCACAAGGTCATCCAATCCCCGATGGATATAATCTAGCTTGGTATTGGAACGCCAATCGGTCTTTGTGGGAAAATTAATAATGTATTTAGGGCCTGTCAACTGGCCGGTTGCAGTTAGCAAATTTTTCCCTACCTGCAAGGCCCCGTCCTTACAGGCTTTCTGGTAAACCCTGAAATTGTCTGGAAAATGCTCTCTAAACTGCAAAGCAATTCCTTTGCCCATAATACCCACCGTATTGACGGTATTAACGAGCGCTTCCGCGTCGGACTGGAGCAAATCGCTATGCTTATATTCGATCATGAATAATAATATTCCGGTTTAACCACTACCTGTAAGGTGATACCAGATGAATCAACGGCTGACTTGACAAACTTAGCTATTTGTTCATTATGAACCACCAGACCTTGTATCGCTTCCACCGGGACATGCCGGTACACAAGGAATTCTGCTTGTTTCAATTCTTTTCTTAACTCACTGTATTGTAAGTGCCAGGTGTCATCCCGGATGATATCCCACTGGAGATGTTTAAGATCTTCAATTTCATTGTATAGGGTTTTATGCGCCAAATAGGCATGTCGGTCACTGAACAGAAAAGGCAAGTCAAGCTCGGCTACTTTGTCCGCAGAACTAACAAGGCAGACAATCTCTTCCTGGGTTCCTTGAAATTCCTTCACCCTCCCTTTAAAAATATGATAGAGCATCGGCATTTTAAAATGAAAATAAAAGGGAATATAATCATTCAGTATGCCACCAGGATTACTTCGTACCTCAGAAGTTCCACGCATGCTTATAAGGCTACGGTGCCCGATGTTCACATAGCTGGGATCCTGTATCTCGCAATTACAGCAGTGCAAACCATGCCCTAGAATAAAGGGAATATTCCTGTAATGTGTCATTCTCCAAATACGTGTCTTTGTTTCGGCCATGAAAAACAAATGGATAGCGAATATAACACTATTTCACATGGCCAATTTCGTTTTCGAACCGACCCGGTAAAGGGCCGAAACGGCCGGTATATATTCAATGGGGGGCTATTCGAAAGGTACTTGCAAAAAACTGCACAGCTGATAACGTGCGATACTAGTAAGCCACATTGGAGAGTTTTCAAACCAACTCCGGGAAGATTTGAGGCCGTAGCCACCTGCCCTGAGAGAAATTCGACCCTTTTGTGAGGTATTCGGAAATCAATCTACTCTGCTGATCAGCATAAAACTATGTTGAATACCTTTGTAATTATTGTAAAGGAGAATGTTCTTATAGACCGGTGAAATTCCTGCGGCCGGGACAGTCCCTCGTTTTATCATATGCGATGGAAGCTTCAGCGCTCCCCCCACCAGCTGACAGGCGACCCATAGCGCAAAAGCAATGGCCGTCGGATATTCCCCGCTCATATGTTTATAGCGGGCCACCGGTATTTCCCTATCCAGGATGCCCTCACAGCCGGCATAAAAATGAGCGATGCGGTTGTCTCCGTTTTCGCCTGTGAGGAAGAGATCCGGCTTTGCACCGGCGACTGACGATTTTTCATCGCCGGACGCCACATGCCCGTCCAGGAAGTCCTGCAATTGACGGGTCACGACGCTCTCTTCTTCACTATGTATGGTGGCCAGCGCCCGTACCCTGGCCAGCGCATGCTCGGGGAGGCCATTGACGAGGAACAGGGCGGCGCCTTCTCCGGCGATAGTGCCCGGAGAGTCCGTTTCATATAGATGCCTGCTGGAGATGGCCTCCTTTTTATAGGAACCTGCCAGATTCTCCAAATTGTGATGATAAGTAGCTATCTCATCCACTCCTCCTACCAGGTAGCTACTTCGGGGATTCTCTTTTAGCAGCATGGCCGCATCGAGGACGGCGTTCTCAAAAGCCAGCCCCCTGTGTACATGCGTAGTATTATACCCTTTGTTTTTACTCAGCAGGCTGATCTGCGAAGAGATCGCATTGGGAATGCTTTGTACAAAATTACCGGGTGTCAGCATGTCCTCTTTGTACTCGATGATCTGTTTCAGGAACTTAACGCTTTCTTCCATCCCGCCATTGGCGGTGCCTATAATGATACCTGCCGGCGGATGATCCCCCGCTCCCTGGATCAGGGGAATGGCCGTGCCTACGCCCATCCGGACGGCTTTGGCCATTCTGCGCAGGATATTGTCGGGGATGTCCGGATAAGGAGGCTCCAGGACCTTCATTCTGTTATCCACGGACTCATATTCACGCGACAGGTCTATTTTCGTTCCCGAAAATGTCTGTTGTGGCGAAATACAGGTTGCTTGATGAATATAGAACATACACTCACGCTTTTGAGAAGATCAGGGAAGTACAATTACCGCCAAATCCAAATGAATTGGACATGACATGCTCTAAGGACATTTTTTGATAAGCCTGAACAGGCCGCAGACCGGTAGCAGGGATCGGCTCCTTAAAATTCAGGCCGGCATATATTTCCTGGTGGACAAGATTGAGGATACTATACACGGCTTCGACTGCCCCGGCGGCCCCCAGCGTATGGCCGATATTGGATTTGGCGGAAGAGAAGGGGGGCGGTGTGCCGAACAGGCTCAGCATAACCCTGCTTTCTACTTCGTCGTTGTTTTCCGTTCCGGTGCCATGCGCATTGATGAAATCGATCCGGTCCTCTGACAGCTGTGCGGATTGTAAAGCGCCCTTCATCGCCAGGTAAGGACCGTCCCCCGATAGGGAAGAAGGATGATAGGCGTCATTGGTATTGCAATAACCCGTTAATTCGGCATATACCTTTCTATGGCCGGGGGCCTCCTCTCTGCGGGGAACATCCTCTCCTTCCAAAACAAGAAAGGCGGCGCCTTCTCCCAGGTTCAGCCCTTGCCGGTCCCTGTCAAAAGGAGCGCAGATCTCCGGCGAAAGAATATGCAGGGCATTGAACCCATTGATAGTAAATTTCGACAGGCTGTCCGCCCCGCCGACAAGGACTCTTTTGGCAAACCCGTTTTTAATCAGCCGGGCCCCATACAGGATAGCATTGGAAGAAGAGGAGCAGGCCGTATTGATGGTATTGACGAGGCCCTTCATTTTATAATGGGCCTGTAGGAACATATTCACCGAGGCGCAATCATAAGAAGAAAGAAAATCAGATCCTCCCGTATTTTTATTGGCGTCATCGAACATCTGGTCCATCAGGCACATACCTCCGACTGTGGTAGCGCCCACCAGGGCCGTATCGGGAGACATAAGCTGGGATGGACTAAGTCCGGCATCGGCGATAGCCTCTTTAAACGCATGTAATGCCAGTAATGTGGTACGGGTGACTCCTGTATCGCTTACTCTCAGCTGCTCTTGCAACGCTGAGGTAGGAATCAGGATTTCCCCAAAAGGCAGCACCCCTGCATATCGGGACGGGAAATTCGCCCCTTTTGTAATACCGCAGTTACCGGCTATAAGAGCCCGGTGGTTTTCAGCTGTAGTATTGCCTATCGCGCTGATCACTCCCATCCCTGTAATGAAAACCCTGCTCAATGAACGAAATTTTACTTTGTTCTGTTTTTTTCAATGTAATCCACCATCGTATTGACATCCACCAATACTTTCCGGCCTTCTTTGGGATCCTTGATGACGATGCCGAATTCCCTGTTGAGCAATACGATCAGCTCCAGGGAATCGATTGAATCCAGTCCCAGTCCTTCCCCGTCGCCGAACAAAGGCTGATCATCCCTGATTTGCTCGGGGGTTAAGGATGTCAAATTCAGGAACTCTATAATTTGTTTCTTCAGCTGTTGCTTTAATTGTACTGTTTCCATTATCGTATATAAGTGATATTCAAATCAGTTTTTTCCTCTTCAGGCCCAAAAATATTAGTAAATGTATCAAGATAATAATAACAAATAAAGGTATAATATTTGTTAAAACGTCTTTCAGTTTTCCGCCTTCCAGGAACAGACCATAGTACGCTTCCAGGCACCAATGAAGGGGCGAGAGCTGGATGACGGTCCTGAACGAACCAGGCATGGCGAAACTGGGGACCATCAATCCGCCGACGGCGGAAAGGATGACAATGGACACGGCCCCAAATCCATTCGCCTGCTCCTGGGTCTGGGCAAATACCCCGACACAGATCGCATAGCTTACCGCACACCATCCGCACATAAAGGAGACCACGAACAGTCCGGAGAGATCCGCGGGCATATTCAGAACCGGCAATCCGATAAAAGGGAACAGCCACACCCCCATCGCAAAAATGACCGCCGCCTGCAGCAGGGTCACCCCCAGATAGGTGATCTGTTTTGACAATAAGGCCACCATATAATTGGTGGGAAGGGTCTTCAGCCTTATGAAGCTCCCGCTCGATTTTTCCCGTACGATGCTGCCTCCCAGCGATATCACGACAAAGAACATGGCAAAGATGGTCCAGGCAGGAACATTATGCTGTGAGGCATTGGGTACGATCCTGCTGCCATCCCGGAGCACGGGAATCTCATTGATCCCGATCCGGTTATTGAGCAGTTCGTTTTCCAGCGTGTCCGGCAGCTGCTTCTCATTGATAGCGAAATAGAGACTCCTCAACACCTGCTTGCTTTCCACCAATTGCAGGGCGCTGTATAAGGCTCCCTGTATCGAACGCCGGAACGACTCCTGTAAAATAGGATGATAATATAAAGTGAGCGGGTCCACATTACCCGATTTTGCGTGAAGCGTATCCCCCTCCAGCCCAAAACTATTGAGGGCCTTGCCGGCTAATTTTTTCGCTTTCGTAGTGAGCTGAAAAGAGAAGTCGTTCGGGATGACAATAGCCAGTAAGGCATCTTTGGCACGCATGCGGTCCGTGATAGCCCGGGCATCCTGGTCTTTGGATACCTGTACCAGCCTGAACATACCGATCCCGTCGATCGTCCGTATCAGATCGGTGCTTAGTGTTCCCGTATCCCTGTTACAGATGATCAGGGATACCTTATTTTTGTTGACCAGGTTGAAGGTACTGTTTTGAATACTGGTAATGACCAGCACCAGTATGATCGGCATTCCGAACATGAACGTAAGTCCCACCTTATCCCGGGAGAGGATCCTGACATCTTTTACTATGGTGGCCCAAAGTTTATACATCCTTAATTTCGATAATCTTTTCCGGTTAAATTTAAGAACAATCCCTCCAGCCCTTCCTGCCGGTGCTCCGACAACAGGACCTGGAGGTCGTCGTGTACAATGATCTTCCCTTCGTCGATCAGGGCTATTTTTTCACAAAGATCTTCTGCTTCACTCAACTGGTGGGAAGTATAGATCAGCGTGGTCCCCTCTTTATTCAATTGTTTGAGGTAGTTGATGATCGCATGTCGGGTCTGTACATCGACTCCGACAGTGGGCTCATCCAGGAACAGGATACCCGGATGATGGATCACCGCGATGGCAAGATTTACCCGTCTTTTCATCCCCCCGGAGAATTTATGAACGGGTTTGTCCCGGACATCTGCCAGACCCAGTATCTCCAGCAGCTCATTCGTCCGCCGACGGATCTCCTGCCGGTGAAGGCCCGACCAGGCCCCGAAGAATTCCAGGTTTTCAGCCGGGCTCAGTTCCTGGTAAAAAGAGAAATCCTGTGGGATGAATCCAAACAGCTTATTGACGGATCTGTTTTGTTTTTTAACTTCTTGTCCCAGGAGCTGTATGCTCCCCTGCGGAAAAGTCAGCAATCCCGTCATGAGGTTCATCAGGGTCGTCTTACCCGCCCCATTGGGACCGAACAGGCCAAACCTTTCTCCAGCCTCTATCTTCAGGTTCAGGTGAGAAAAGAATAAGGTCGACTGCCCCGGGTAGCTAAACCCAAGATCAGATATGTTGACTGCTAAAGGGCTCATGAGTGCCATTTGATTTTGGATAATGCCCCGAATGCCTGTCGTTCCAGCTCCGATATTTCCAACAGGTAATCTCCCATCACGTTAAAATCACTTTGGCTGCCGATCCTGCCCTTATAAATACCGGCGGCCTGAATAGCGGCAGTGCGCCAGGTGTCTCCCGCCTGGGTGAATAGTCTGGAGATTTCCAGTAGCTGATCATTGGGATAATAGGAATAGGATTCCTGGAGGAAGGCGCCATAGATATAACGGAAACCACCCCCTCCCGTCCCTATTTCTTCCTGCATCCGCACCAGTTGCGCCAGGTATAGACCGGCCTTATGTAGTCCCAGCTTATCGCGCCATTTTTTTATTTGCTGACCCGTGTACCGGATCCCTTTTACCCCGGCAATACTTCCGGGAATATGCAGCATGTTGCGCACATTCCGGTTGATCCCGCTCCGGATCGCTCTTTTCAATTGCTCATCCGTCAGGAGAACCTTCTCTTTGGGATAATACAATTGCCCCCTGGGCGCTAAAGCGCCTTTGGCAAACCGCACCCGCTCCAGCTCATAGCTCGTTAAGGTCGTGGGCGTTTCCATGATGGGATCGCTGATCACATAGCGGTCTTCTTCCTTACCATAAACGATAATATTGTGCGCATTGAAATGAAAACGATATTCCTTGGGGAAATAGGAAAGATAATAGACGCCCACCTGGCAGCCCACCGGCTGCCCTCTTTCCAGGCAACTGTCCAGGAAGGAGGCTGCTGCTGCTTTATTGCTGAACTTTTTCCGGATGACCGGTATGTTCAGCGAATGACAGGTCTTCGAAAAGATCCAGCCCGGAAGCGTCCGGAAGGCAATAGCAGGTCCGTTATTTATTTTTATGAAAGGGATATGTACATAGAACAGTCCCGCGCCAATGCCGAAAGCCAGCGGCTCCGTCATCTTATCGATGCCTGCGTATTTCAACAGACTGCTGGTAACGCCTGTTTCACAATGCGCCGCCTGTAGGTGATCAAACTCAATCTTCATGCACATTCATGCTTTTAAGGTCCTCTATGCTCACATTAAAAATTTCGGCGTATCGCTGCAGCTTTTTGTCTGATAATTTTTTAAAAACGGCTGGTTTCAGATGCCTCTTGATCTGCCACTTCCAAAAGCCCGTATAGGCGGAAACAATACCGATATCCATCAGCCCCTTCTCCATAAAGAACAGGATGGGGCTTGCCTTATCGTTCAATACGAGCTCCCTGGCCAGGGCGACACGATCCTTGATATCCTGCCAGGCTGTATCCAGCGCGGATATCTTAATGTCCCAGCCACGGCTCAGTTCAGTGGTATACTTTCCTGATTCATCCGTGGCATAACACAGTTCTTTCGTGATTTTACCAAGTGAGCTCAGATCCTGGGGAACATCTTTTTTTTCCATAATCTTACCCGTTTAGCAAACCGTCAGCATGGCATACATATAGGAGAAGCGGCCGCTCTCCGGTACCAGCAACAGGAGCTTCTCGCCCTTCTTCAACCGGCCGCTATGGAACAATTCATGGACCATCAGGTAGGCGGACGCGGCGCCTACATTGCCCATGCTGCTTAAATTAAGGAACCATTTCTCATAAGGGATGCCTTCCCCGTATAGCTCCATGATATCAAAAATCTTGCTTTTAAAAAATTCACTGGAGATATGCGGAAGGAAATAGTCGACGTCTGTGGATTTAAGTCCTCTTCTCCCGAAAATTTCTTTGATTCTTTTGCCGCCCAGGGGAACGATATTGTCGCTTAATAACTTTATATCCTGCTTGATGCTCAAAATAGACTTTGTCATGATCTCTTCCGGCGTGAAATCCATATAGCTCTTCAACGTGCCATCCGGTTGCTTCTCACTGGCCATATACATACAGGCTTCCATTTCATTGGCATAAGAAGCTCCTTCTATCCAGTCGACCCGGAGGCTCAGGCCCTGCTCGTTGGGTTTGCCGGATAATAAGAAGGCGGCAGCCCCATCGGACAGCATCCAACGCAGGAACTCTTTGTCGAATGCGATAAAGGGGTTCTTTTCCATCTCTATCAGCTTCTGTGCCTCTTCTTCGAAAACATTGGAGACCAGCGAACCGGAAAAACGTTCGGACCCCGTAGCGACCGCCAGTTGGGTCTCTCCCGTTTTCACGGCCATATAAGCATATTTGAAAGCGTGCATGCCGGCGCAGCAGACTCCGGAAGGGGATACGACCTCTATCGGGTTGGTTTCCGGCAGCCAGCCGTGCGTCATGACCCCATGGGAAGGCATCATCTGATCCGGAGAAGAAGTGCCGCAGGAAAGCAGTTCGACCTCTTTTATCCTGGCAGGATCAGCGGCGAATAAGCTTTTTACCGCCAACGCCGTCATCTGCGCGTTGGTATGGGTTGCTTTCCCCTTTGTGGTCAGTGCATAATACCGGGTCTTTATGCCGTTGTTTCTTAAAACGATCTTTTTTGATTTGGAAGGTTTATCATTGATATAGCCCAGGTAGGACTCCATGTCGTCGGTGGAAACAGGTTCATTCGGCAGGAAAATGGAAGTATTGGTTATATAAACTTCGTTAAGGGCCATACTGGTGTTTAATTGGTTAATTCAAGGCTGAATAATATTGTTTCTTCGCTTTTATACGCTTGGATGAAAATGGCTTAATAAAGAGGGCATCGATGATCAGCAGGATCGGTGCGCCTATAAAGAGCGCAAATAAAATATAATATTTGAATACGGCAAGCCAGGCTGTTCTTTTTTTCCTTTTGACAATGAAGTGGGCCCACTTCACGTAAGTGGGGATCGCCGTGGTCTCCAGCAGCCATAGTGGATATTTTACTACGGCCGCATGGTGCTCTTCCAGGTTATGGGACAGCTCCTCCCAGTGGTTGCTGTTCAGGTAAGGGAGGGTAAGTTCTCCAAAGAACCTTGTATGGGCGATATCCGCGGCAGAAACGCCGGGATAGGGAAAAATATTGAGATACCTGCTCTTTTTGCCTCCCAGCAGCCAGTGGAAGATCGTTACAAAGCTGACGATATTAGGATGTTTGTCCACCAGGGCGATATTGCCGACCAGGTTCGCTCCATCCTCCAACAGCATTTTCCGGATCCCTTCAAAAGCATTCAACCACATATTCCTTGCCCCGGTGATGGTGAGTACGGGCGTATTCTTTACGACCGCCTTGAAAGCCGGATGCCGTAATAAAGAATTGGTAGGGATGCCGGGATACAGGAACCAGGCCTGATAACCGAGAATGATCAGGTCATAAGAAGATTCTTTCAGCGTAAAAGGCGCCAGCTCCACCGGCACACCCAATACACAATCCGGCATGACACTATAAAAGACGGGACTCTTCCAGGGGAAGGCATAGTCCGCCACGGGCCTGATCCTTACTTTTTCAACAGTAACATCCGAGGCAACCAGTGGATCCGTCAGAGAATCAATGATTTCCTCCAATTGGCCGGATTGTGAATAATAGATAGCTAATACTTTCTTGCTCATGCTGCTGAAAATTAAAGGTCTTCCGGATGTACTATTTTAGATTTCCTGCTGTAATCGATGATAGCCTGCTTAGCTGCCGGCGATAAGCCTTTAAAGGTATGGTGAATGATCTGACGGTCTTTTTCCTGATCGGCGGAATACTTAACGATCCGGGGGGCATGTTCCTGTATGATAAGGCGTAGAAAATGATACTCGCCATTGGCGCTGTCCTGTGCTAAAGAAGTCTCCAGCTTGATACGTCCCGCCTTAAAGAATTTTAATTTATCCGCCGGTTTGGTGACGAGTCCGGCTTTTTTCATCAGTAATACACCCTCATAAGCCTCCTTTTCATGGATAGAAGAAGCCCCGAGAAGGGTCAATTCGGCGTTGATCTTGTCCACATTTCCGGACGCCAGGACACTGTAAAATTCAGGCCTGTCAAAATCTTGCAGTACTTGCTTTCCCTGACCTACCGTATAGGAGAATAGGTAGAATAAGGAGAAAATCACTTTTAATTTCATAGGTTATTTTAATAGCTGCGAGATTTTTATGTATATTAGTCTGATAATCAATTTGTTATGTTAATAATACTCACCTATTATTCCTGTCGGCTGTTTTTTGCCGGCTTCCTGCCTGATTGTTGCCCTCTTTAGTTTAGGGCGCCAGGCCTGCAAAATTAATTAATTCCGCTCGTTTTTAAACGTTTCCAGGGTTCTGACTGGTTTAAAATTACTTACTTTCACCTACTTTTGCGGCTTTTAAATGGGGCGTAGATACGCTTTCTGAAAATGATTAAAAAGGAGTAGGTGTACAATAATAAAGAGCAATTTTCGGGCCGGTGGGCCGTTATTTTGGGCGGTTCGAGCGGCTTTGGTTTTGCGACCATTGAAAAACTGGCTGCTCACGGCATGAATATCGCCGTGCTCTATCGTGAGACTGCCGCCGCCGAAAGGTCGCTTAAAGAGAAGTTTTCGACTTTGGCTGCCGCATCCGGAGTAACCATATTGCCTTTTAATAGCAATGCATTGGATGCAGCCGGGAGAGAGTCGGTCATCGGGCAATTTTCAGCGGCTGCCGGAAAAGGACAATGTGTCAGGCTTTTGCTTCATTCCATCGCAAGAGGCAATTTAAAGCCATTAATGGACGATGCTGATCCAAAAGAGAATAAAGAAGTTCTTTCCATCGAGGATATCCAGCTGACTACTTATGCGATGTCTACCAGCCTGCTGGATTGGACAAGAGCGCTATTGAAAGAGGGGCTTTTTTGTCAGGATGCAAGAGTAATAGGGCTTACCAGTGAAGGGGCCCACAAATACTGGGAAGGTTATGCCGCTGTATCTATAGCAAAAGCAAGCCTGGAAAGCCTTACTACTTACATGGCGATCGAATTAAGCAAATATGGACTGCGGACCAATCTGATCCAGGCGGGAGTTACCGAAACCCCTTCCCTGAAGAGAATACCCGCCAGCAAGCAGCTCATTGAGTTGTCTGTGGCGAGGAATCCATTGGGCCGAATGACGAAGCCGGAAGATGTAGCGAAGGTCATTTACCTTCTATGCACGGACGAGGCCTCCTGGATCAACGGGGCGGTAATTCATGTGGACGGCGGAGAACATTGTCTGTAGGAGGGGCCTGACATTCGCAGAGACACAAATTTTTTATGTATAAAGATATCATAGACCGGCTGCCTTATAAATCCTCCTTCCTTTTCGTGGACAACATCTCATTACTGAATGAGGAAGGGGTGATAGGGGATTGTACCCTGCGAAAGGATGCTTTTTTTTATGAAGATCATTTTATAGGGTACCCGGTGACGCCCGGAGCTATCATTACGGAGATCATGGCGCAGATCGGGCTGGTAGTGCTGGCTTTATACCTTATCGGCCAGAAACCGGAAGAATATAAAGTGCCGGCGGACGGGGCCTTATTTCCCTTGCTCACCTCGACGGAGATCTCGTTTCACAAAATGGTATTGCCGGGTGATAAAGTGATCGTGCATTCCAAAAAGGAATATTTCCGTTTTGGAAAATTGAAATGCCGGGTAGAAATGCGCAATGCGGCGAATGAAGTGGTCGCCAGGGGAATCGTTGCAGGTATTATTAAACAGCGCTGATATTATTAAAAAAGCTGAGATAAAAGTCGAATAAAATGAATCGCCGCGTCGTCATAACTGGTTTAGGAGTCGTTGCTCCCAATGGAGTGGGGGTTCCGGATTTTCTGCATTCCATTCGGAATGGCGTGTCAGGTATCCGGTTTATGCCACAATATGAAGAGCTCAACTTCAATTGCCAGGTCACGGGTCTGCCGGAATTTGATTGGAGCCATATAAAGAACTACATTCCGGAAGTCGCTCTGAATGGCCTGAAGGCGATCAGCATCGGTTATGGAATAAAGGCCGCCCTGGACGCGTGGACGGATGCGGGCAATACCATGGACAGCGACCAGCCCCGCTGGGAAACAGGGTGTATCTTCGGTAGCAGTGTAGGAGATACCAGCGTCGTAAAGAATGTAATTAATCGGGTCGATGCCAAAGAATCAAAAAAACTGGGTTCCAGGGTAGTGGAGCAGATCATGAACAGCGGCGTCACTGCCTATATTTCAGGACGATTGGGATTGGCCAACCGGGTTACCACGAATTCTGCCGCCTGTGCCACCGGCACCCAGGCGATCCTGATGGGATACGAGCAGGTCAAACATGGCCTGGCAAAGCGTATGCTGGTGGGCAGCACCGAACATGTAGATTCCTACATTTTCGGTACATTTGACTCCATGCGTGTTTTGGCTAGGAAATTCAACCACCTTCCTGAGCAGGCCTCACGGCCTATGAGCGCTTCCGCCGGTGGCTTCGTTCCCGGCTCCGGTGCGGGCGCCCTGATCCTGGAAGACCTGGAATTTGCGCTGCAACGTAATGCTACCATTTATGCAGAAATAGCAGGAGGCTCCGCCAATTCAGGAGGGCAGCGTTCCGGAGGGACTATGACGGCGCCCGGCCCGGGAGGGATCGTAAGATGCATTACCCAAGCCCTGGAAAGCTCCCGTATCAGTCCCCAATCGATCGACCTGATATGTGGTCACCTGACTGCTACCATTGCCGATATCCTGGAAGTTCAAAACTGGGGCGTGGCGCTTGACAGAAAAGGTGATGACTTTCCCCTGATCAATTCCCTGAAGTCGATGATCGGACATTGCCTTACCGCCGCGGGGTCCATCGAAGCCGTTGCCGTCGTATTACAACTTATACATCAATTCGTGCATCCGAACCTCAACCTTGAGGATCCTCATCCCGAAATTTTAAAGCTGATCGGTACCGATAAAATACCGACCACCCTGGTGAAAAAAGAAATTAACGCAATAGCTAAAGCCAATTTTGGCTTCGGCGACATTAATACCTGTTTAATATTTTCAAAATACAATCATAATGGATAGACGCGAAATTTTAGAAGAGTTGAAAAAAGTACTGGCGCCCTACACGGAAAACAAAGAAATGCTGGCAGGAGTCACCGAACAGACCGACCTGATAAATGACCTGAAGATCAATTCAGCGAACCTGGTGGATATCATTATCGATGCAGAAGCGAAGTATAATATTGAAATCGATATGGACTCTTCGGAAAAAATGGTCGATGTAAAAAGCTGTATTGACGTGATCGCTGAAAAGATGAACGTCCAAAAATGAGCAGCGCCGGCAACGATATCGTAGCGCTGGCAGCCATCGACAAACAACGTACCCATCATAGCCGGTTTTATTCCAAAATCCTTGCTGATGCCGAGCGGCCCCTTTTCGACAGCCTGCAGCCGGGAACAATGTCTTTTGAAAATTTTGTATGGCTCTTATGGTCTATTAAAGAATCTGTCTATAAATACCTGAAACGAACGGAGCCCGGTCTCCTTTTTGCTCCCGCGAAGATCCATATCCGAAAGATCGAATTGCCCCGCATCCATGCCGATCTTCTCCATGACATCTCCGCCGCCCCCCTCCGCAGCGTCTCTGCCGTCTCATCGGAAGAGACGCAATGGGAGAGCCGGGGAACCGGGCCCGGAGATGAATCCTATAAAGGCATCGCCCTTTTCGAATCCCGTATTTTTTACTTCCGGTCGAAGATCCATCCCGATTTTATAGCTACCGTTGTCAATAGCGAGGAGAGTTTTGAAAATATCTGGTGGGGAGTCCAATCGATCGGCCACTCTGACTATACGCATCAATCCCTGGCCGTCAGGTCATTTGCCCTGAATAAATTGAACGCTGTTCTTTTTGCCGGGAGAGATGCCGCCGGCAAGAGCCCTTTACAGATCGGCAAAAGCCCGCTGGGCTATCCTCTCCTATTAAAAGATACCCGGGAAATGACCATCCCTCTTTCCTTCGCACATCACGCTAATTTTGTCGCCTACTCTTTTAACCTGGCGCTGCCCCCTCAATAATTTTCGGGTAGCCGGGCTCCGCCGGTTACATTTCAATTAATTCTTTGCGGGATACTTTTTTCGCCAGTGTCTCTACCAGGTCAAGTATCGGATTGGTCATCAGCGTAGTGGCAAGCGCCATCAGGACCATGATAGCGAAGATCTGCGGCGACAGGATTCCCAGGTCATAACCGATATTCAAAACGATCAGTTCCATCAGCCCTCTTGTATTCATCAATGCGCCTATGGAAAAAGAATCCTTCCAGGATTGCCCGGTGAGCCTGGCGGCAATAGCGCTGCCCCCGAACTTTCCGAATACGGCGACAAAAATGATCAACCCGCAGACAGCCCACAAATGACCGTCATTCAAAAGCCCTATTTGCGTGCGCAGACCGGTAAATGCGAAGAAGAGCGGCAGCAGCACCAATACGCTGATATCCTCTGTCTTTCCAGCCAGCAGCTCTTTGAACCGAAGGTTTTTCGGCATGATAGCTCCCGCCAGAAAAGCACCGAAGAGCGCATGAATGCCGATGACTTCGGCAAGGTATGCGCATGCCAGTAGAATAAAAAAAGCCACTGCCACCATGGTCTCATTCGAATGGCTGCGTCCGGCCATCCTGTCCATCGTTCTTTTCAACCAGGGGCGGACTATATATACCATGAGCAGCACAAAGACCAGGCTCAGCGATATCGTCAGCAGCGCGCTGGTGATATTCCCTGCTTTTACAATGGCGATAACGGCGGCAAGGATACACCAGGCCGTTACGTCATCCGCTGCGGCGCAGGTGAGCGCCAGGGCGCCGAGAGGTGTTTGGGTCAGGTCCCGTTCCTTCAATATCCGGGCAAGCACCGGGAATGCGGTAATGCTCATCGCGATCCCCATAAAAAGAGCGAAAGCGAGAAAGCTGACATGTGCAGGAGCGAACTCCTGGTAGAGGACATAGGCCAGCGATACACCGAGGAAATAGGGGAAAATAATGCTGGCATGACTGATCACAATGGCGCTTTGCGCTTTATTTTTCAATTTTTCAATATCCAGGTCCACGCCAATGAGGAACATAAAGAAGATCAACCCGATCTGGCTGAGGAATTGAAGACTGGCAAGGGAATCTTTTGGAAAGATGAAATGGGAGAGATCCGGAAAGAGCCAGCCCATAAGAGATGGACCGAGAAAGAGACCCGCTATGATCTCTCCTACTACGGAAGGCTGACCAATCCGGGTGATGATCCTCCCGAATAATTTCGAAACAAAAAAAATGACGATTATTTGAAACAGCAGTAAAGAATATTATTTGATTCCTTACCAAAGCCTAAAATTATAGCTTAAAATCCGTATCTTTTATTTTTACACCCCTTCCCGGGGGGTAAAGTTTACTCCCCTTTACCCCTCTATTGCTACCATGGAAAAATTTGACACTATTATAATAGGATCAGGTGCGGGCGGCATGGCCACCGCCATCTGTCTGGCCAGAGCGGGTCAGAAAGTACTGGTCCTGGAACAGCACTATGTGCCTGGCGGCTGGTGCCACAGCTTCTTCCTCAAAGGCCAGCGGTTCAGTCCGGGCGTCCATTACATCGGTCTGATCGATAAAGGGCATTCAGTAAATCAATTATATGAAGGCCTCGGCGTAGCCAATGACCTTGTATTCTTTAGAATGAACAAGCAGGGATATGAACACTGCTGGATAGGTGAGGATCGTATCGATATGCCTGCCGGCATGGACCAGCTATGGGAGAGCTTGTCCACCCGCTTCCCGGAAGAAAGAAAAAGGCTTAAAAAATATCTGTCGCTCGTCAGGACCGTAAGCCGGCAATTACAGCTGGTACAAAAAATGTATGGGTTTTGGGATAATGTCACCATCCCGTTCAGAACGAAATACATGGGGAAATATGCTTTGTTCAGTCTCAAAAGGGTCATCAACTGGCATATCAAAGATCCATTATTGAAGGCCGTCCTCAATGTGCAATGCGGAGATCATGGACTGCCTCCCTTCAGGGCCAGCTTCCTGCTACATTGCGCTGTCATGGACCATTATTTCGACGGCGGCTTTTATCCGATGGGAGGAGGCGCGGGTATTGTCAAAGCCATGGTCAATGCCTTTAAAAGACATGGAGGAGAGATCAGGACCCGGCAAAACGTCACAAAGATATTGATCGAGAATAACAAGGCCGTCGGAGTGGAACTCGAAGGCGGCCTGCAGATCGCCGCCGGGACTATCGTATCCAATGCCGATCCCTCCATCACCTACCTGGACCTTGTCGGAAAACAATATCTCAGCTCCGGCCTGGCGAAAAGGCTGGAAAAAACCAAATACTCCGTCACTTCCCTGATCCTCTTTCTGACCCTGGACATGGACGTTAAAAAAGCCGGGCTGGATTCGGGGAATATCTGGATGCTGAAAGAGCAGGACATAGATAAGATATATTATGAATTGATTGGAGATGATCTGTTGGAAGGCGACTCTTTTCCGGCCGTATTCATAAGCTGTACAACCCTCAAAGACCCGGCCAGCTTCAATGGCAGTTATCACAATTTAGAGATAGTGACCTATATAAGCTATGACAGCTTTTCGGCGTACAGCAACAATAAAGACTATCACGGGGACGTTTATGCCGGACACAAGGAGAAGATCATTGAAAAGCTGATGAATAACGTTGAAAAGGCCCTCCCGGGCGCTAAGGAGCATATCGTTCAGATAGAGCTGGGAACTCCAAAGACGAACCAGTACTATATCAATAGCACCAACGGGAATGTTTATGGTACGGAAAAGACCCTGAGCCAGATAGGCCCCTTCGCCTATAAGAATAAATCGGAGATCGGCAATCTTTTCCTGTGCGGGGCCAGCACACTATCCCATGGAGTAGGGGGTGCAACACATTCCGGTATAGAGGCTGCCGCCAGGATCCTCAAATGCAGACCAGGCGAATTATTGATACCTGATGAGGCGCAACAGCTGAGAATTTATGACGCCGAAGACAGTTCCACCTGGCCCGACTGGGTTTCTCAGAAAATGGCCGACCGGAAACGAAGATTTAAATAAGTAAAACCCCTTATATATCTATCACGAAACCTTTATTAAATGAAACTTTTAAAACTAAGCAGTTCCCTCCTTTTAATGGCTCTTATCTCCGTAAGCGCCAGCGCCCAGAAAATCAAGTTGCTCGAAGGTGATCTCTCCCCCTTAAGCGGAGAGACTACCATTGGTGCAAAATTTACTTACGACAATATGGCTGTGGGTAAATTTGATAAGGAAGCAGACTATATCGCTAAGAAAACGGATGATTACAACAAAAAAGAGCCCGGCAGAGGCGACACCTGGGCAAAGAACTGGGTAGGTGATCGTGAACGCGACTATGAGCCTAAATTCATCGATTTATTGGAAAAAGAAAGCGGATGGACAGTGTCCCGGAAGAAGCCGGCCAAGTACACCCTTATTTTTAAAACAACTTTTACGGAGCCCGGCTACCATTTGGGCATTGCCTTTGGCAATAAAAATGCCCTGATCAATGGGGAAGCATGGATTGTGGAAACAGCCACGGAAAAAGTAGTTGCAAAAATCTCCGTAGAAAAAGTGCCTGGCCGTACCTTCGGTGGTTATGACTACGACACGGGCGTAAGGATTGCCGAATGTTATGCCGATGCCGGTAAACATTTGGGTAAATTCATGAAAAAGAAGAGCAAATAGCCCCATAGCTACTGAATAAGTAGTAAAATTTCTTTATTTAGCATCCGTTAAGCACTAATTTTACAGCGCTTAACGGATGTTTTGTAATGATTATCAAAGACAAAGGGGGAAAAAGATGACCAGCTTAGATGCGGTTAGGGCTAAGTTCGATGAGTTGCATACCTGTGTAATTATACCCACCTATAACAATGCTGCAACATTGGGCGGAGTAATTGCCGATGTTTCAGCCTATACCGATCATATTATTGTCGTCAATGACGGCTCCGTAGATAACACCGAAGAACTGGTGAAACGGACCCCGTACGTACAACTGATCAGTTATCCGAAGAATGTGGGTAAAGGCTGGGCGCTGAGACAAGCCTTTGCCTATGCCGTAGAACAGGATTACCGGTTTGCTATCTCGATCGATTCGGACGGACAGCACTTTGCCAAAGATCTGCCTTCCTTTATGACCCGGCTGGAATCCATACAAGACGCCATTATCATCGGTTCCAGAAATATGGAGCAAAGCTCCGTTCCGGGCAAAAGCAGCTTCGGGTATAAATTCTCCAATTTCTGGTTCAAAGTGGAGACCGGCATCGATTGTCCCGATACCCAGTCAGGCTACCGGCTCTACCCTCTGTACCTGCTGAAGGACCTGAAATTTATTACCCGCAAATACGAGTTTGAAATAGAAGTATTGGTAAGAGCTGCCTGGAAGGGCGTGAAGATCGACTCGATCCCGGTCTCGGTCTACTATCCCCCCCGGGAACTCAGGGTTTCCCATTTCAGGCCCTTTAAAGACTTCACCAGGATCAGTATCCTGAATACTTTTTTGGTGCTCATCACTTTTCTGTATATCAAGCCACGTGATTTTTTCCGCATGCTGTTCGATAAAAAAAAAGCTAATCAGTTCCTTAATGAGCACTTCCTTCATCCTCATCATTCCGACTCTGTTAAAGCGGCCTCCATTGGCCTGGGGGTCTTCATGGGCATTATTCCGATCTGGGGATTCCAGATGCTCGTAGCTGTTTTCCTGGCCCTGGTGTTCAGGCTGAATAAAGCATTGGTCCTTATTGCCTCCAATATCAGCATCCCTCCCATGATCCCGCTGATCATTTTCGGCAGCTATAAGTTAGGGGCTGTCTGGATGGGCGCCAACCCGGGACATCTGGAATTCAGCCGGGATATTTCTTTGGAATCCATCCGGAATAACCTGAAACAATATATCCTGGGTAGTACTACCCTCGCAATCCTGGCTGGCGCTATCGCCGGTCTGCTGGCTTTTGGATTGCTTAAACTCTTTAAGAAAAAAGCTGTTCTGGCCTGATAAGTTGACAATCCCATGGAAAAAATGTTCATAGCCATTTATAGGTTTTTTGATAAAAAACGGCTGGCGTTTTATATCTCCTTTGGCATAAGCTTTTTGCTCGTCGCTTACTTTGCCCTCCAGGTACGGTTCGAAGAAGATATTTCCAAAGTGCTGCCCAAGGACAAAAAGATCGAAAAGCTCAACCAGGTCTTTCAAAACTCGAAATTCATCGACAAGCTGGTCGTCATGGTATCGCTAAAGGATACGGCCGCGGAAGACCCGGACAGCCTGGTCGCCTTTGCCGATAAGCTGGTAAGCTCCGTGCAGGACCAGCTCGGACCCGATATCAACAAAATAAATTATGCTTCGGACGATGACCTGGTCATGGACCTGTTCAATACTATCGACAATCATCTGCCCATCTACCTGAACGAAAAGGATTACCGTACGATAGATACCCTCATGACCGAAGAGAAGGTAAAGGAGACGCTGGCCCAGAACTTCCGGACACTTACGTCTCCGGCCGGGATCGCCCTCAAGAGCGTCATCTCCAAAGATCCTTTGGGCATCTCCTTTATCGCATTGAAAAAACTGCAGCAGCTGCAATACGATGAAAACTTCCAGCTGTATGACGGCCATGTCATTACCAAAGATCAAAAGACCCTTCTGATCTTTATCACACCGGCCTACCCCCCGAATAATACCGCTAAGAACGCCGTGCTGCTGAAGGGGATCGACCGGATCATCGACAGCCTCAGCACCACCACCTATAAGAGTACGACGGCCGCTTATTTCGGCGCCGCCGCCGCTTACGTGGGAAACGCCCTGCAATTGAGAAAAGACACCTTTTTCACACAAGGGCTTACGGTAGCGATCCTCGTCATCTTTCTCGGCTTATATTTCCGGAAGAAGACCGCGCCTTTTATCATCCTGGTCCCGGTATTGTTCGGGTCCCTGTTCGCCTTGTCCGCCATCTATTTCATCGATGGCAGCATTTCCGTCATCGCCCTGGGGACCGGCTCCGTAGTGCTGGGCATCGCCGTCAACTATTCGCTGCATATCTTCAATCATTACCGGCATACAAGGAGCATCGAGCAGGTAATAAAAGACCTGGCCCTGCCTCTGACCGTGGGCAGCTTTACCACTATCGGCGGATTCCTCTGCCTGGAATTTGCCGAATCGGATATCCTGAAAGATCTCGGTCTTTTTTCCGCCTTCAGCTTAATTGGCGCCTCCCTTTGCTCCCTGATCTTTCTACCCCACTTCATCGCATCGAAAAAAGAACAGAAACAACATAAGATCATTTTGCTGTCCTGGATCGATACATTTGCTTCCTACAACCCGGAATACAATAAGTACATCGTTATAGGCATCCTGGTCCTTACCGGGTTATTCGCCTATACGGCGAATAACGTCACCTTCGAATCCGACCTCCTCCGGATGAATTATATGCCGGATAAGCTGAAACAGGCCGAGGCCAAGCTGAATAAAATAAATGAATTCTCTCTTCAATCCGTTTACCTCGTCACAGAAGGAAAGAACCTGAATGAGGCGCTGGTCAACAATGAGAAGCTGGTAGCCAGGATTGAAGCGCTGAAGGATAAGAACATCGTAAAAAAATATTCCGGGATCTCTTCTTTTATCATCTCGGACTCCTTACAGCGGCAACGAATAGCTGCCTGGTCGGCCTATTGGACCCCGGAGAAAAAACAGCGGCTACTGGCCACTCTCCGGAAAGAAGGAAGCGCCCTGGGATATAAAGTATCCGCTTTCGACTCTTTCAGCGCGCTGCTCGATAAGGATTTTCAATTGGCGGATGAAGGGGCCACGGCGAAGATCCGGAAAACTTTTCTGGATGACTTTATTACAGAAAAACCGGGACGGGCGAGTATTGTCACCCTGGTAAAACTGTCCCAGGAAAACAAATCGGTGATCTATAAGACATTTGAAGACGATCCCAATAGTACGGTCGTCGACAAACAATACCTGACGGCGAAATTCGTGGAGATCATTAATTCCGACTTTACCAGGATTGCCGTCATGTCATCCCTCCTGGTATTCTTCGTCTTATTATTGACCTATGGCCGTATTGAGCTGACGCTGGTCTCTTTCATCCCGATGTTTATAAGCTGGATCTGGATCCTGGGCATCATGGGGATCCTGGGCATACAGTTCAATATCATCAATATCATTATCTCCGCGCTTATTTTCGGGCTGGGAGATGATTATAGCCTTTACATCATGGATGGTCTCCTGCAGGAATACAAGACCGGGAAAAAGAACCTGGCCTCGTTCAAATCCTCTATTTTCCTGTCGGCTATTACCACGATCGCAGGTCTGGGGGTGTTGATCTTTGCCAAACACCCTGCGCTGAGATCCATCGCCCTGATCTCTATCATCGGTATCTCCTGTGTGGTGCTGATGGCGCAGATCCTGATCCCCTGGTTATTTAATATCCTCATTAAGAACAGGGTAGAGAAAAAGCAATTCCCCTGGACGGTATCCGGATTTTTACTGACCATCTTCTCTTTCTCTTATTTTGTGCTGGGCTCCCTGCTCCTGACCATCACAGGGCTTTTATTCGGCAGGCTGAACCCGATGAAAAAGGTAAAGAGGAAGCGTATCTATCATACCCTTATTTCCAAATTTGTAAAGTCCATGATCTACCTCATGGTCAATGTGAAGAAGCGGGTCATCAATACCGAAAACGAGGATTTTTCAAAACCTGCGATCATTATCTGCAACCACCAGTCTTTTTTGGATAGCCAGGTCATCATTATGCTGCATCCTAAACTGATCCTCTTTACCAATAAATGGGTGTGGAATTCGCCCGTATTCGGGGGAGTGGTCCGGTTAGCCGATTATTACCCCATCGAGCAGGGGGCCGAACCCAGTATCGATCTGCTGGCCGATAGGGTAAAAGAAGGTTATTCGATCGTCGTCTTTCCCGAAGGAACAAGATCGACCGATTCAAGGATCGGCCGGTTTCATAAGGGGGCCTTTTATCTTGCTGAAAAGCTCAACCTTGATATTTTGCCGATTATCATCGAAGGCACCGGCTACACCATTACGAAAGGGGATTTCCTGTTGAAAAATGGAAACATCACCCTGAAATTCCTGCCGAGGATCAAGCCGGATGATCTCCGGTTCGGAACGGGATATTCGGAAAGAACAAAGAAGATAAGTCATTATTTCAGGGACGAATTCGAAAAATTATGTGGAGTTACCCAACAAACAGGTTATTTCCGCGAAAAACTAATCTATAACTATCTTTACAAAGGGCCTGTACTGGAGTGGTACATGAAAGTCAAAACAAGACTGGAGAAAAATTATCAGCCCATTCACGAATTGCTGCCACAACAAGGTAAGATGCTCGATATTGGCTGTGGCTATGGATTTATGTCCTACATGCTGCAGTTTGTATCTCCTCAAAGAGAAATTACCGGGATAGATTATGACGAGGAAAAGATAGAGACGGCCAACAAATGCTTTTCCAGAAACGATAAGATCCATTTCGAGGCCACCGATGTAATGGAATATGCCTTTTCAGCGTATGATGCCATTATCCTGGCAGATGTATTGCACTATCTTCAGCCGGGCCAGCAGACGGAATTGATCGAAAAGTGCATCCGGCATCTTCGCCCGGGCGGGACGATCCTGATAAGGGATGGCGATAAGGATCTGGGCGCCAAACACAAAGGCACCCGGCTGACGGAATTTTTCTCGACGAAGGTGGTCTCCTTCAACAAGACCGCGGGTGAAGGGCTGTCCTATATCTCCGGGAAAATGATCAGGGCCATTGCGCAGGAGAAGGGGATGACATGCCAGGTGATCGATGGGACGAAGTATACGTCCAATGTTTTTTTCGTACTAAAGGCGCTGTAAGCGCCTTGTCCGAAGGACAGACATTAATCATTTGCCGGAAATTCGCTACATTTTCCAAAGCGGATTTCCGGCAAATATCACATAATCCAATGAATTGAGTATGCCGGACTTTGACGTGATAATAATCGGGAGCGGAATGGGGGGGCTCGTCTGTGGTAACCTGCTTACCATGGAGGGGTTTACCGTATGCGTCCTCGAAAAGAACAAGCAGATCGGTGGATGCCTGCAAACCTATGTCCGGGACAGGGTCATTTTCGACTCCGGCGTTCATTACCTGGGAGGACTTCGTGCCGGGCAGAACCTTTACCAGATTTTCAAGTATCTTGACATATTGGATAGGCTCAAGCTGCAAAAGATGGACGAAGACGCCTTCGACAAGATCCTTTTCGAGGGCGACGACAAAGAATATGTATTCGCCCAGGGATATGATAATTTTATCAGCAGGCTCCTGGTTGATTTCCCCGAAGAAGAACAGGCGCTTCATGCCTATTGTGATAAGATAAAAGAGGTTTGCAGCAAATTCCCCTTATATAATTTACGCTCCGGCGGGGACGAACATGAGAAAGCCGGAGCGCTCGAAATCGATACCAAAGGCTTTATTGATTCGATCACTACGAATGTTGTTCTGCGCGAAGTGCTGGCAGGCAATAACCCGCTCTATGCAGGTATGCCCGATAAGACCCCGTTCTACGTGCATGCCCTTATTATCAACAGCTATATAGAAAGCTCTTATAAATGTATTGACGGCGGCTCGCAGATCGCTAAATACCTGAGCCGTAATATCCTGAATAAAGGAGGCACGATCCTCCGTAATAGTGACGTCAAAAAGATCATCGTGGAAGACGGTAGGGCCAGCTGCGTGGAACTGGCAGACGGATCCAGGATGTATGGAAAATATTTCATCTCCAATGTACATCCGGTGAAAACACTGGAAATGACGGAAACCGACCTGATAAAGAAGGTTTATCGTAACCGGCTGAGAAGCCTGGAAAACTCCATCGGCTGTTTTACCCTGAACATTGTTTTCAAGAAGGACTCATTTAAATATTTCAGGCATAATTATTATGTTTATAATGAAGGCTGTGTCTGGAAAACGGATGCCTATACCCAGGAGAACTGGCCTCTCGGATATGCGGCTTTCTTTGGAGCTTCTTCCAGGTCTCCGGAATATGCAGATGGCATGACCGTGCTGGCCTATATGAAATACGAGGAAGTCCGGCAATGGGAGCAGACGCATAATACGGTCTCCCATGTCGAAGACAGAGGCGAATCCTACGAATCCTTTAAGGCGCGTAAGGCAGAGATCCTGCTGGATTATATGGAAAGAAAATTTCCGGGACTGAGAGGTCACATAAAAGCCTATTATACAGCTACCCCGCTCTCGTACAGAGACTATATCGGTACCGAAGACGGTTCGTTATACGGGATTGCCAAAGATTATAAGGACTCGTTGAAAACTTTTATTTCTCCGCGTACTAAATTGCCGAATTTATTTTTTACAGGTCAGAATCTCAACCTGCATGGTGTCTTAGGGGCCGCGATGAGCGGCATCGTTACCACCAATGCCCTGTTGGGAAATGATGATATTATAAACAAAATAAGAAATGCGTAGGGGAAAAAGAATCTGGAAAAGGCTTCTGTATGTTTTAGGCGGATTCCTGTTATTGCTGCTCATCGGGTCCATCTATCTTTACTCCGTCGCGGTGGCCGATCCGCCGAAACCGGCCGATATGAGCAGCCTGCAGCTGCAACGCAAAGAGGTCAGTCCCGGTTTTTATACCTTGAAGAACAGCTGGTTCCGGAAAAATAAGAGTGGGCTCTACGAAATGTATGTAGAAGGCAATCCCTTCGAACGGGGCGTCATTAATGGCAAGCTCTCCGAGGAACTGGTGCAGAGACAAGAAGATCATTTTAACGAGCAGATCGCCCGGATGATCCCCTCGAACTTCTACCGCCATTTCCTGAAGTATTTTGTCGGTTGGTTCAACCGGGACCTGGATAAGAATATAACGGAAGAGTATAAGGAAGAGATCTACGGGGTCTCCGGGGCCGCTTCGGACAAATATGACTACATCGGCTCCAACTATCAGCGTATCCTGAACTATCATGCGGCGCATGACATCGGCCACGCATTACAGAGCATGGCCCTGGTGGGCTGCACCTCCTTCGGCACCTGGGACGCAAAATCGCAGGATAGCACGATGATCATCGGCCGGAATTTTGATTTCTATGTCGGCGACAAATTCGCCGAAGATAAGCTGGTAGCTTTCATTAATCCTTCACAGGGATATAAATTCATGACTGTCACCTGGGGTGGGTTTATCGGGGTGGTCTCGGGCATGAACGAGAAAGGGGTCACCGTGACCATCAATGCTGCCAAATCCGATATTCCATCCGGATCTGCTACGCCGGTCTCCCTGGTAGCGAGGGAAATATTACAGTATGCAAAAAATATCAGCGAGGCGCGGAAAATTGCAGATGAAAGAAAGATGTTCGTATCGGAATCCTTTCTGGTTGGTTCGGCTGAAGACAATAAAGCCGTAATCATTGAGAAGACGCCGACGGACCTGGACGTATATGACCCGCACCGGGATTTTATCGTTTGCACCAACCATTTTCAGGGAGACGGCCTGGCCGGCTCTAAAAATAACAGGGAACAGGTGGCGGAGAGTGCCTCTCCTTACCGATATCAGCGGCTGATGGAATTATTGGATACCAACGGAAAGAATACCGTCCAAAAAACGATCGGTATTTTAAGGGACCGCAGGGGGCTGCACAATACGGATATCGGGATGGGCAACGAGAAGGCGATTAACCAGCTGATAGCTCATCATAGCATTGTTTTCGAACCTAAGAAATTATTGGTATGGGTATCTACCTCTCCCTGGCAATTGGGAGAATATGTGGCCTATGACCTGAATAAGATATTTGCCTTGCGGGGTATGCAGCAGGACCAGGAAGTCTCGGAAGCAGGTCTTACGATACAGGCGGATTCATTCCTGCTCTCCCCGGATTACCGGAATTTCACGACTTTCCGGAAGTTCAAGCAGCGCCTGGCGGATGGAGAGAAAGTGGATCCCGATAGCCTGGTGGCCAGCAACCCGGAATTTTATCATGCCTATGTGCTGGCCGGGGATTACTCCTACAAACAGAAGGAGTATGCCAGGGCATTGCATTTTTACCAGCTGGCGCTAACGAAGGTGATTGCCACGAAAAAGGAAGAAGACCATATCAGGGACCGGATTAAGAAATTGACGAAAGCCTGAGTTCGGCCGGGTTCACCGGAGGCGAATCAACCCTTCAGGCAAACGACCCCTTGAACTTAAAGAACAGGGTGGCCTCATTGAGAAGCTGTGCATCCACGCCCGTCTCTCCATTCTCCCGGGTGTTTAATTTCAGGTCCATCCGGAGCTGCCGGGTTTCAGCAGGAATGAGCAGGGCGAGGAATTTCAGCTGATCGGCCCTGACCAGTCTGGTCTCTCTTCCCAGCGCACCCTCCGTTATTTCCTTTACCATCTGCATCATGCAGACGCCGGGCACGACGGGTTGTCCCGGAAAATGTCCCCCGAATACCGGATGCGCCGGATTGATCTCCAGCATCGCGCTGATGGTATTACCCGCTGTCTCCGACGTCGTAATATGGAAGAAATCGCCTTGTAACATTATCTTACTATCTTTTTTAAACCGATGGTGAAATGGAAGGTTTTATGGGTAATACCGATGGTATCGGGTATCCCGTCGTGATAATCTTTCATGATCGCCTCTACTACGGGTTTCCGTTTGGACGACCGCTCCATTCTCACCAATTCATCGCCTGCGGGATTGGTAATATAATAGTAGAACCCATTCGATCGAGGGAATACATAATAGAGGAGGGAACTGTCTTTGAGGATATAAGCGGTCGAAGGATCCAGGGATTGCATCAACACCAGCTCGAAGTCCTTCCGGAGGGTCTTGATGACCGGCTTCTTATTCATTTTGCTGATGATATAATTCACTTTAAAGCGGCCTCCCGGAGCGAACTCGAAGTCGAAGAATTTGAACCCCATTTCATTGGAAAAGACCATCCGGAGGCTGCTGTCAGGCATCGTTTTTAACAATAACAGCCCACTCAGGTATTTGCCGATCACATTGACATCGATCTTATACAGGGCCGTCGTGATGACGGGCTTGAATCGCTGCAGGTTATTGGGGTCTCCGGTGGTATGCTGCAGGTTCCTGTAGGCAGAAGTGCATCCCAGCTGGATAATAAGGCTACTAATTAATAGCAAATAGCGCATCGGGAAGATTTGTGTTCATCTCTTTGTTGACAAAATGAATGATGGTATTATCCCCCGAATTTTCATTCATCTCGATATTGGTGACGGAGTAATCTTTTTTATCGACGATGACTACGATGGTTTTAAAGAATTCCTTCAGGTTTTTGGAGACGGGTGATAGTTCTACCAGGTAAGCGTTTTTATTCTCGAAGACCCGGGTACTGAAATCGGGATTGGTAAGCACGGTACCCTGCACACAGTCTACCGTGATCTTGTTGATCTGCTGAAAAAGCTTGTTGGACTTGGTGGAGATCGTATTTTGTTTCTGTCCGTCCTTCACAAAGACCTTGTCTTTATTGATGATCATCAGGTAGGTAAACGGTTTGGTATATTCCATCCTGACACGGCTGTCTTTTTTAAACCAGAATTTCCCCTGGGACGTGATCTTTTCCGACAACATGCTCAGGTTCTTTTCCTGCACAAAGTCGCTTTTGATGCTGGTCACTTTCTGCGCTTCCACGGAAAAGAGCTCCTTGAACTTCGAAAGATCAGTCAGGGGGGCATACCCTGTATACTGTGCTTTCAAAGAAATTCCGCCGCTGATAAACAGCCCTATTAAAAGTAGTTTATGCATATGCCTGCAAATTTAGCATTTTATCCAATCGGACTATTTCATACCCACGCTCCTTTACCTGCCGGATAAACCCGGGCAGGATCGCCAGGGTCGTTCGGCTTGTGTCGTGGAACAGGAGTATCGCCCCGGGTTTAATAGCCGCATCGATCTTCTTCAGCAGTTTTTGCTCGTTTTTGATGACGGTGTCCAGGGAACGTACGTTCCAGCCGATGGGAGTATAGCCACCCCGGAGAATAGCTCTTTTAAGGTTGGGATTGATGACGCCATAAGGGGGGCGGAATAGCCTGGGCTGCAGGCCGGTGACAGCCGATAGGACGCTGTCCATCATTTTGAGGTCGTCGAGCATTTTTTTCGAAGAGAACAGGTCGAACCAGAAATGATGCGAATAGCTGTGATTGCCGATGACATGTCCTTCTTCCTGTAACTGGCGGAGTATTTTTTCATTACCGGCTATCCGGCTGCCGATGCAGAAGAAGGCCGCCGGCACTTTTTCCTCGCGTAGGATGGCCAGAATTTCCCCTGTATAGTCAGCGGCCGGGCCGTCGTCAAAGCTCAGGGCAATTTCTTTTTTGTCGGTTTTTGCGGCGCAGATGACTGGTAAAAAGAAGTTGGAGCCCACATAGGCGCAGCCATAAAAAAGGACCCATGAATAGATGAACAGCAATACGGGGTAGACAAAGAAGGAAATCCCTCCGTGAAAGATATGGAGCCCGATCAATAAGATCGTCAGGGCTCCGAAGAGAATATTCGTGTTTCTGAAATTTAGCATGCTGAAACCAGTAATAGGGAATGATGCCTGTTCAGGTAATTATTGTAGATAAGGATCCTTTGGGGCCCGCGGCCCGGTTTTTCCCCGGAGCCGGTCTGCCGGCTCTGAAGGGGGGGCTGGCCCGATACTTTTACAGCCGCCGGCAACCGGCCTGTTTTGAGGATATTTGCCGCCAGCCAGAGGGCAAAGGCTGTAGAAGTAGGATATTCACCACACAGATCTTTATAATTGACAGCAGGGATGTCTGAAAAGACAGACGCTGCCAACGAAAGGTAGCCCGCATCATTTTTTTCATCGCCGTTGCGGCCTGTTATGATCAGGTCGATATCGCCGGTCTTGATTTGCTGAGAGGCTAAAAAAGAGGAGATTGCCTCTTCGGTGGCTATGATCGTGCGAGGATGGTAAAAAGTCGTGATCCCCTCCAGGCGGGCGTAATCTGTTTCAGATGGATTATCGGCCAATAAGAAAAAGGCCGCTCCTTCTCCGGCAACGGTGCCTTTTGAGGGGCCGGCGAACAGCTCCCGGGTGGAATGCAGCTCCTGTCTGTAAAGTCCCAGGCGGCTTAAAATAGCATGGCTGGTATCCGTGATCTCATCCACTCCTCCTACCAGGACCCGGGTACCGGGGTTTTCCAATAAGAGTGTCATCCCGTCCAGCAGGGCGCTTTCAAAGGAGAATCCCCGGTGAACGAATGTATTATTATAATGGTGGCATTGCAGCATCAGGGCGATCTGGGCGCCGACGGTATTGTGGGTGGATTGTATAAAGGCGGTGGGCGTCAGCATTTCCTCCTTATTTTCCACGATCCTTTTGAGGAATACTTCCGTATCCTGGAGGCATCCATAAGCCGTTCCGGTGACAATGGCGTCGGGCACGGTTACTGCGGCCTCCTTCAGGCATTCCATAGCGGCCGCCACTCCCATTTTGATGATACGGCTCATTCTCCGTATCAGTTTACCATCGATGATCTCTTTATAATCAGGCTCTATGCAGTTTAACCGGTTGCCCGTATATTCGACGGGGTCCGTAAGGAATGGGGCCTGGCCAAATGTCTTTTGCGGCGATATACTCCCTGTTGCCCGTATATATAGCATCTTCTTACAAATTTGATACGTTGATCTTCATCATCGGGCAACAATTATGCCTGCTGCTGATGGGCAGTGATATATTCAGCCATCGTTCTTACGGAGCGGAACACCTTAGGGCCGTCTTCCGCATTGGAGATCTTGATCTTATAATTTTGCTGTAACAGTACGATCAGTTCCAACGCATCGATGGAATCCAGCCCCAGCCCTTCGACGAACAGAGGTTGGTCATCTCCGATATCCTCCGGCTTCAGATCCTGCAAATTCAGTTGGTCAACGATCTGTACCTTCAGATCTGCCATTAATTTATCCATGTTCTAACTGGTTATATATATTAAAGTTACATTTTCCCTACCATCTCGGTGAGCTCGATGGTCCGGGCTAGTTTCTGCAGGGCTGTTCCATGATTTTTGACATAAGGGTTTTTCAGGTCCCATACATACCCTGCCAGGACGGAACAGATCATCTTTTTGATCTGAAGGTCCTGTCTGTCTGCAAAGAAGATCGTGTCCAGCGTCCCTTCATACCAGGCCATTACATAGGAGCGGAAAGTATTGACTCCCTGCATCATCTGTTCCATGTATTCTTTATTCCAGTCTACGGTTTCTCCGTTCAGGGTGCGGATCACCAGGTGGGCGGCCAATTGGCTCGATACTGTCGCCAGGGTGACTCCGGAAGAAAATACCGGGTCCAGAAATTCGGTTACGTTGCCTGTAAGGACGAATCCATCGCCATAAAATTTATCGGTAGTGCTCGACCAGGATTCCAGCACTCTGGGCTCGAATACCAGTTCGACGTCCTTAAAGCGTTCGCTTAAATAGGGTTCCGATGCGATCAACGCACGCAGTTGCTGCTCCGTACTCCCTTTATATTGTTCGAAGAAATCCGGGTTCCCTACAAATCCCAGGGAGGTGATGCCGCTGGAAAAAGGGATCACCCATATCCAGACACCTGGCTTATGTACGACAATGGTGATACGGTTCGGCTCGTCGACCATCGATCGTTTCAGGTCCACTGTATGGGCAAACAAGGCTTTACGGGGAGGAAGATTGGAAGGTCTGTCGAGATTGAACAACCTGGGAATGACCCGGCCGTATCCGCTGCCGTCGATGATAAACCTCGCTGCTATCTGTGTCTGGTTGCCCTGAATGTCTTCCACCGTCGTAATGGAATCGGTACCGTTAAAGACGATATTTGTGACAGTCGTTTCGTAGGAGACAGGCACGCCCATCTTCTCTACGGTATCGGCAAGGGTCTTGTCAAATTCACTACGGGGGACCTGCCAGGTCCAATTCCAGCCTTCTGTAAACTGATCGGCGAATAAATAGTCACAGATCATGCCGTTCTTTACGAACTTGGCCCCGAATTTCTCCTGGAAGCCCCGGTCTTTCACGGCGTCTACGAAGCCGGCTTCTGTCAGCGCCTCCATGCAGCGGGGAAGCAGGCTTTCGCCGATTACGAACCGGGGGAACCGGAGTTTTTCCACGATCCTGACTTTGAATCCTGCTTTGTTTACGATAGAGGCGGCTACAGTACCGGCAGGTCCGGCGCCGATGACCAGTACATCTACTTTTTCTGTGTTCATGGTGTTAGTATAGGGGCGTTTTTAAAGGTCTTTTTTCTTTTTACATTTTAATAAGGTTTGGCTTAACCCGATGTTATCTACCTGTTCGGCGATTTCGAAACCCGCCTCTTCGATGCAACGCAGGAAAGTCTCCGCGCTGTACATCTGGCTGTTGCCATTGGCCAGCGCCGTAAAATAAAGCGAGGTTTGCTGCAGGCAGAAGGCGGCAATTTCATACCGTTGCCGGTCCCAGAAAGGCTCCAGGATAAAGACATAGCCATTATCCGCCAGGGAGGCATGGCATCTTTTCAGGATGGAAATGATCTCGGCTTCCGAGAAGCAATCCAGGAACTGGCTCATCCAGACAGCATCGAATCCCGTGGGGAATTTCACCTGCTCATCCAGGATATTCGTAGGGAAAAAAGATACCCTTTCCGCCAGGCCCAGATCATTGATCCTGGCTTTGGCCATATTCAGCTGGCCCGGAAGGTCCATGAGGGTCACCTGGATATCAGCCTTATATTTGGTGGAAGCGATAGCCCATTTACCTGTATTACCTCCGATGTCCAGTAATCGTCTGGTGCCATTGACATATACTTTCGGCAAGACAAGCTCGAAGGCGTCGTCGGAGAAAAAATGATCGAAGCTGAACCAGCTCTTCTGGACATGCTCCGGTAGTTGGGACAGCCCTTCGTAGATGGTCTGCCACTCCCCGAATTCCTTAAGGCCTACCGGTTTTCCGGTTTCAATGCTTTTATCCAGGGTAAAGAGACCCTTATAACAGACATCGTGCACAAAATCCATATTGGTCTTCGTAAGTGGGTCATTCAAAATAAAATGACCTGTTTTTCCCAGTGTATACTTACTGTTATTTACCAGGACCAGTCCCATGCTCAAAGCAGACTCCAATAAAACCCTTACGCCATATAAGGGCAATTTCACTTTTTCTGCGATCTCCGCTAAAGTCAATCCGGATTGTCCGCTATCCTCGATCACTTTCAATATTCCTGCATTCCTTAATACCCTTGCTGATTGAAAAATGACCGGTCCAAAAGCAATCCATTGCGCCGTCTCCTTAGCTTCAAAAGCAGAATTCTTGTCCTTCTCAAAAAAAGTCATTGAAAATGAATTGGGTTAGATTAATTTTTATTTTTTAAAATCGGATTTCGCTTCTTTCATAATGTTGAACCATGACTTAGCCCAGTAATTCCTGAACCCGAATCCCCCTGCCTTACCGGTCTTATAGGTGGTGGATAGTACTTTTTTTGCCTTCATGTCAACCAGTGTCACCCAGGCTCCGGCTTCACCCAGGCCCTTGCTCATCCCTTCTACGAAGAACAGCAGGCCGTTGCCTGTCTTACCCTGGAAATCATACCTGCTCACCAGGTCTCCGATCTTTTTCTCATCGATGGTCTTAAAATCGTTGGGGCTGCTCCCGAAGAATTCTTTTTTGATCGTGCTATTGGCTTTGTTAGTGACATCCAGGGCATATTTTACATCGGGCCGATGTACCATCTCGGCTACATTGAATTTTTTTTGTTCATCGATAAAAAGCTGATTCCAGGAAACGGTATACTTATCTCTGAACTCGTCATTCGTGATCTCCCCGGCATCCTTAAACTGGGACGCGGGTCCGATAAATTTAGCCTGGCTGAAATCCAGACCAAGCCAGGTAATATCCCCGGATCCGGTGGTTTGAGCAGAAACGGGTTGGATATTTAAGCAAACGAACAAAAAGGCGATCAGCCAACCGGTTTTGTGTAGACTTTTCATGATGTAAGATTTTTGTTTGATTGATAAAGACTTTTACTGCCAAAAGTTATAATAATTATACCACTGTTCGGGGTATTTCTTCACTTTAGTTTCCATCGCGGCGACGAAATCATCCAGCATCTGCTGCATGAGCGCGTCCTTATTCAAATGGGCATAATCCTTGATCTCACTTGCAAAAAAATGATAATGCAGATTGGTCTCTTTCATAGCAAATACGAAAGAGACAGGCACTTTGAATTTAGCGGCTAATACGAAGGGCCCCATCGGGAATCTGGCTTTCTGGCCTAAAAATTCGCTTGACAGGGTCTTATTACCCTCTATAAACCGGTCTGCGTGGATACAGACCAGCTCATTGTTCTTAAAAGCCTCGCTTATTGCGTAGATGTGGGAAAGATCGTTCTTGATTAAGATGACGTTCACCTGCCTCTTTCCGGTCACCGCCGCAATGTATTCCTTGATCTGCCGGTGCTCCCCATCGAACATTACGATATTGATCCGGGTATCCAGCCGCTTCAGCAAATGCCCTGCAATCTCCCAGTTACCCAGATGAGCGCTTAATAGTAAGCCACCTCTCTGCAATCCGGCTATCTCCCGGAGATGCTCCTCTCCGTCAAAGTCGAAGGTGAACTTATTGGGAATCTCTGACATGATGACAACCTTATCGATAATACTCTGACCAAGCAGGTAGTAATTTCGATAGAGTTTGATCAGGGATTTCACCGGTCCATATCCGATCCTTTGACGAAAATAGGTAAGTACGTTCCTGGACGCTTTATAGGAAAACAGGAAATAATAGAATGCGACAAATCTCAGCAGAAAATAGGCTGGCAGAACCCCCCATCTGTTCAAAATGCCTACGAAAATACGATATCCTAAAGGCCTTCCTCTGGATTTACCTTCCCAGCCCGGCATTATACAAGCTCTTTCGCTTGTTTATGGGCGATCACATAATCATACATATCCTGGAAGGTAGTAATGCCGGCGAAATCTTCGGGCTTTACCTTAAATGCAAAATTGCTTTCGATGGCAACGACCAGGTCGATATAGTCGAGACTGTCTAGCTGAAGTGTATCTTTCAGGTTAGCATCGGGGGTGATCTTCTCTTCGTCCACCTCGAATTCTTCTACCAGAAAGGCATTTATCCGGTCAATAATTTCTTCAATTTGCATAGTGAGTTGGTTTAGTCAGTTTTTTTAATAATGAGGGAGGAGTTCGTTCCCCCAAATCCAAAGGAGTTAGACAAAAATACATTTATATCTTTTTCAAGGGTACTTTTTACGATATTCAGCTTAGCTGAATTTTCATCCGGGTTCTCGAAGTTGATATTGGGTGCGATAAAGGAGTTCTGCATCATGAGCATCGAATACACGATCTCGCTGGCGCCGGCCATCCAGCATTCATGCCCCGTCATCGACTTGGTAGAGCTGACCGGCGGCCGGTTTGCCCCAAAGACTTCATCGAGGGCTTTGGCTTCACTGGCATCGCCGGCAGGAGTGGAAGTCGCATGCGCATTGATATAATCTATCTCGGCAGCCGTCATCCCTGCATCTTTTAACGCCATGATCAGTGATCTTACAGGCCCTTCTACCGTCGGATTGGAGATATGTCCCCCATTGCTGGAGAAACCATATCCTACCACTTCTCCCAAAATAGGCGCCCCTCTTTTCAACGCCGACTCCATGCTTTCCAGGATAACGGTAGCTGCCCCGCCGCTGGGGATAAGACCGTCCCGGTCACGGTCAAAAGGCCGCGATGCTTTCGCAGGGTCCGATTCCATAATACTAAAGGCGGATAAGGCATCGAAACTGCCCATGGAATAATGATTCACTTCCTGTGCGCCTCCGCAGATGATACAATCCTGCAGACCGCTCTTTATAAAATGATATCCGACGCCGATGGAATGCGATCCGCTGGCGCAAGCCGCACTGATGGTAAAATTGACGCCTTTTAGCTTGAAAATGGTAGCCAGGTTCATGGTTACCGTCGAATTCATGGTCTGAAACACAGATCCGGAACCTACCAGCGTAGTATCCTTCTTCTTTCGGATGATATCCGTACATTCTATGACCGACTTCGCCGTACTATCATTACCATATAAGATCCCGACCTCTTTCTGTTCGAGGAAATCGGTATCTATACCGGCATTCTTCAACGCCTCGAGGGTAGCTACATACGCATACTCTCCTTGTTCGGGCAGCATAATACGCGCCCGCCTGTCCAGCAGGGCTTTTAAATTAGGCCTTTCGACAAATCCGGTCAAACCGGAACGATACCCGAATTCTTTTCGCACAGGGTCGAATATAATACCGGATTTTCCCTTATATAGAGAATCACGGACTTCATCCAGGTTTTTCCCTATACATGAATAAATACCAATACCTGTAATCACTACTCTATTCATATCCGTAAACAATCTTACCGTACATAAATAACATAAATTTCCCGAAAACACAAAAATAACTTAATTCCGGCACTTTTATTGTCTGCGGGAGATGAGCCTTAACGGAGTGGGGAATTTTTTCCACACTCTCCTTGCAAAATAATACTAACACAAGTAGTTGAATATTAACTTTTTATTAAAAATAAGACGGAATTATTTTTAGGAATACAACCCGCCATTAATGGAGAGTACTTCGCCTGTGATATAGGCTGCGTCCTTGGAAGCCAGGAAGCCAACGGCATGAGCTACCTCTTCCGGCAAACCAAACCGTTTAACAGGGATCATATTCCTCAATTCCTTCTCATCCAGCCCTTCGATCATATCCGTTTTAATAAATCCCGGCGCTACGGCATTGACTGTGATTCCTCTTCTGCCCACTTCCTGGGCCAGGGCCTTGGTAGCTCCGATAACACCAGCTTTGGCCGCTGAATAATTGGTCTGGCCGGGCAGTCCTTTCAGGCCGGAAAGACTGACGATATTGACGATCCTCCCGTATTTTTTGACCAGCATGCTGTTTAAGATCAGGCGGGTGACATAGAAGAAGCCGTCCAGGCTCGTCTTTATCACATTCTCCCATTGTTCGTCCTTCATCCACATCATCAGGGTATCATCCTTGATCCCGGCATTGTTTACGAGTATTTCAATGTATTTGTCGGTGTTGCTCTCTATCCATTTGCCAAGAGATTCCTGGATGTCCTCTTTTTGGGAAACATCGAATGGTAATAATTCGCCATCTCCCCCCTCCTGTCTTATTAAAGCCAGCGTTTTATCCGCCTCCTCCCTATTCGATTTGTAATTGACCAGGACATAATACCCCATCTGGGCCATTTTAATACAAATTGCCCTACCTATACCTCTTGACCCACCGGTGACTAATGAACATTTCATTGATAGAACCTTTAAATTTAAATGTAAGATTAACGTATATTTTTCATTCTTTTTTGGGGGCTTGGGGTTTTGGGAGAAGCGTGGCCGTCTATCGGGTACGGACCTTACCGGGATTTTCCTTGATGAAAGCCCCCCAGTCGCCGGATTTCTTTGGGGAGGTCTTGCCGGCTGGCAGGGGCTTACCCGTAGCGAGGGCTTTGACGGGGAGCCGGTGCTGGAAATGGTGGCATACCGCTACCGCCAAGGCATCCGAGGCGTCATATTCCTTGATTTCTTCTCCCAGTTGCAGAATAGTTTGCAGCATCTTCCACACCTGCTCTTTCCCTGAATTACCATTACCGGTGACGGATTGTTTGATCTTTCTGGGAGAGTATTCGGTGACCGGCAGGCCGGCATTCATAGCCGTGGCAATGGCTACTCCCTGGGCCCGCCCCAGCTTGAGCATGCTTTGGACGTTCTTTCCAAAAAAGGGCGCTTCGATGGCGAAGTCATGCGGACGATATTCTATGATCAATTCTTTTACTTTTTTATGGATCAGCCTTAACCGTTCATAGGGGTCATTGCGGGCAGATAGCTTCAGAACGCCCATCGCGATCAGACTGAGCTCGCTGCCGGAGCACAGGATAAGACCATATCCCATTATTACTGTACCCGGATCGATCCCCAGAATTATTTTAGATTGTTTTTGCAAGAGTAAGGCTATTTTTGATACTGATTGTCTGACTGTGCGATTGAACAAAAATATCAAAATAATACTCAACTATTTCATCGGGCCACTGGTATTCCTGCTCCTTTCCTGGTTTATCTGGTGGCAGGTTATCCACCAGCGTGACTGGCGGGGCTCTTTGGATAAGATCTGCGGGGCGATGACCGGCCCCCGGCAATGGAGACTATGGTTGGTTGTAGTGCTTATGCCCCTCAACTGGGGAATTGAAGCCCGCAAATGGCAGCTGGCCCTCCGCCGGGTAGGCGGCATCTCCTATCGCAATGCCTTTAAGGCCATCTTCACCGGTGCTACCATGGCTTCCTTTACCCCCAACCGGATCGGGGAGTATCTGGGACGTATTTTATATGTGAAAGAAGGCAAACGGCTTGCCTCCATATCTCTGACCATCGTCTGTAGTATCGCTCAGCTGCTGATCACCCTGGCGGTGGGGATAGCGGGTCTTTTTTACATGCGCTATACCCTGCATCAGCAAGGTTCCCCCGGCAAGCCTTACCTGGAATTATGGCTAAATAGCCTGCTAAGCGTCGCTTTCCTGCTTTTGTCTGGTTTAACAATTATTTATTTCCGTCTGTCCTGGGTCTTAAGGATCTTGAGGAAAATCCCCCGGTCAGGTAAGATCCTGGCCTATATAAAAGTTGTAGAAAATTTTGATGCAACGATCTTATTGAGGATTTTGTTCTTATCTTTTGCCAGGTATATTGTGTTCATTGTTCAGTATGGCCTGATTTTTCCATTGTTCGGGGTATTTCTCAGCCTTGGGCAAATAGGAGGAGGGGTCAGCGTGGTGTTTCTGGTGATGGCTCTTGTTCCTACCTTTACTTTTCTGACTGAGCTGGGGCTCAGGTGGGAAGCAAGTATACAGGCGCTTGAGCTATTCAATACGAATACCGTCGGGATTTTTGCCACCTCCTTTGCTATCTGGCTGATCAACCTGATCATACCGGCTTTAATAGGGAGTTTGTTAATTTTAAGCATCAAATTATTTAAAAATAGATGAGAATATTTATTACAATTTGTATCCTGCTGTTAATGGGTCTATCCCTGCCATTAAGGGCTGGCGATGAATTTTGCGGGGTTCACAACACTGCTTTCCAGGCCGGCGAGACGCTCACTTATAAGGTACTTTATAAGCTGGCCAATGTATATGTGGGGGCCGGCGAGGCCGTTTTTACCAATACGCTCGAACATATGGGTGGAAAAGACGTCTATCATATTGTCGGAGACGGGAAGACATACAGCTTCTACGACAAATTTTATAGAGTGAGGGATCGCTACGAAAGCTATATCGATACGGCTACTCTCCAGCCTATGAAGTTCATCCGGAATATCAATGAAGGAGGATATAAGACCTACGAGAACGTCACTTTCGTCAAAGCTACCAATACGGCCGTCACCACGGAAGGGGTCTATGCGGTTCCATCCTGCATACAGGATGTCCTGAGCGCCATCTTCTATGCCCGTAATATTGAATGGGGCAAACTCAAACCGGGAGATAAAGTGCCCTTCGATATGTTCCTGGACAGGCAGGTCTACCATCTCTATATCCGCTACCTGGGGAAAGAGACCATCCGGACAAAATATGCCAAGTTCCGGACGATCAAGTTCAAACCTCTGCTGATCAAAGGCACTATCTTCGAAGGCGGGGAAAAAATGACGGTCTGGGTCAGTGACGACCCCAATCATATCGCCCTTCGTGTGGAGAGCCCTATCAGCGTCGGCAGCGTGATTGTCGACATGATCAATTACCGCAATCTGCGCCACCCCCTTACCTCTCTCGTCGATCTATAGGTGTTTAATTATATATAATTTTTTTAGTATCGGGATGCTTCGGAAAACCACATTTTTTTCGAGTAGAATCCCTCTATTTTAAAAGTAAGTTTCCTTAAAAAAGGGTCGTAAAACTGCTAAAGGCCCCGACACGGATTGGGCATTAAAGTGCACGCTTTACAGATGAAGGTTGACACGGCCCTGAAAGTATCGGCGACCGGAAATTTTAATTTTTAGCACTCTTCATGTCTGCTATTGACAACTTAACCTCTAGGTGTGAATGATTTATTTTCCTAGTTTGGTGAAACGAATTTTAATCCTGCCCGCGATCTAAAGATTATCACAAATACTATAAAAAGAAATTGACCATGAACCTCCCTTTACCCCAAGTACGGGCAAGGCTTTATTTGCCTGCGCCGGTCTCCTTCCCGATTTTTTTCATCCTTTTTTTCAGACCGCATTATTCTTTTATAAGAGCCTCTTTGAGGTGACCCTTTAATTTATTGTTCTGTCCGATAGGGCACTGGCTTTTCCGCCGGCTGCCGGCTATCCTTTTGCCCATTTCATACTTCAACCTGATTTGTCTATGCGACCCATCGTATTCTTTTTTGTCTTGTTCCTGATATCCGGCACATTGTCCGCCCAATATGTCTACACCATCAGAGCGGACAGTGTAAAGCTCACGAATTGCGATTCCTCGGAGCTGATCATCGAGAATCATACGCAGGGAGTTCCGGGTTTCCTGTACAATACCGGGAATGGGCGCACCCAATTCAAAAGAGGGGTGGTAAAGATCAATGGCGGATTGTATTTGATCGGAGCGGATACATTGAACCTTGGAGCCAATGCATGGGTACAGGGTGGTAACACCTTTGGCGCGACCGGCATACTGGGCACTCTCGATAATAATCATTTGGATTTGTATACCAATAACGTGCGGAGGGTACGGATTGACAGCATCGGTAATTTTAACCTGGATGTTGTGGCAAATCAAGCTGTACCTGATCTTTTTTCCCTGACTAATTCCAATGGCACATTCAAATGGGTGAGTTTTTCAGGAGACTCCAGACATGTTTCACTTGACCTAAGGGCTAATAATCCCGCATTTGGCCCCGGTCTACAGATTATGGCAAGCTATAATTCAAGCATTGAGACTTTTGCCTATGGTGAGCTGGCAATTAAAGCTTTTGGTGGGCTTGATCTGTATGGTGGTTATGGAGGTGGGGCGGTTAAGGGTATAAGATTCATTCCGGGATATAGTGGGGTTTCGGGGCTGTTCTCACAAGCAGGAAACTTTATTTTGGGGGATAGTGTGGACAATGGCAACAAACTACAGGTGACCGGCAATTCACAGGTACGGGGAAATGGAACCTGGATTGGTTCTCAGATTAATGGGGTTCATATCCAGCTTGGAGATTCGGCAATCAATAATGCATTAGGAATCAGAGTTTATGGTGATACTCTCAGTGGACAGAACGACCATTATGCGGCAATTGGACTGAATCTGGGGGAGTCCGCTTCGGCGTATAATATGAGTAAGCAGGGCGGCGGCATTTATTTAGATGATCGAAGCAATATACAACCGATCCGGTTCATGATCAGGTCGCCGGGCACATCCTTCAACGCAACTGCTGCAGGCGCTATCACCAGCGGGGGGAATTTATTATTGGGAACGGCAACGGATAATGGCAGTAGATTACAGGTAGCCGGAGCGGCTGTTATTAACGGAACATTTACGCAAGGATATAATAACATTGCTAGTTTTGGAAACGGGTTATATTTTGATATTGCTTCTTATAACGCTGCTTCCGCCTCAAGAATCTTTTCCACGGGAGAGATTGCCTATCAATCAAATTATAGTGGCGACCAGCATGTTTTTGAAAATTCAATAGGTACCGGATTTAAAGGTACATTGGTGACCCTCGATCCAGGGCCTTACCCCGCCTTACCAGATAGTCAATTAACCCTAAAAGTATTAGGCAGATATAACAATTTAGGATTAGTAGTCAATATGCTGGGTAATACCGGAATAGGTACTTTGTATCCATCTGCGCAGCTTCACACAACCGGCACAGTCCGCTTCGCCGGTCTCACCAGTGACACCACGAAGACCCGGGTGCTGGTCAGCGATGCCAATGGCAACCTGTACTACCGGGATGCTTCCTCCCTCGCCGCCAATGGACTACTGAACGCTGACCTGGCGAACGGCAATGCCATCTTGCCCTCTCTGGCCGTCAATGGAACGGTCACTGCTCAGCGGTTGAAACTATCTCAGACTGGCTGGCCGGATTATGTATTTGCGCCCGGCTACCACTTGCCTTCCCTGGGCGAGCTGGAACAATATATCCGGCAGAACAGCCGCCTCCCCGGTATCCCTTCCGCCGCAGAGGTGGAAAAGAAGGGCATCGATGTCGGCGACCACCAGGCGGCCTTATTAAAGAAGATCGAAGAGCTCACTTTATACACTATTGAACAAGATAAAAAACTGGCAGCGCAGGGTGAGGAACTGGATGAATTAAAAAAAGAGATGGTTGAATTAAAGAAAATGATTATTGATCGGCCTCTAAAATAAGCAACGCATTATGAAGACCTTTTTATTTGTATTTATACTTATCAGCTTTGCGCATGATCTATCCGCTCAGTACGTATATACTATCAGGGCGGATAGTGTAAAGCTCACGAACTGCGATTCCTCGGAGCTGATCATCGAGAATCATACGCAGGGGGTTCCCGGGTTTCTGTTTAATACCGGGAATGGGAGGACTGTGTTTAAGAGGGGAGTGTCGAAGATCAGTGGGGGATTATATTTGATTGGAGCAGATACGTTGAACCTTGGAGTCAATGCGTGGGTGCAGGGTGGGAATTCCTTTGGCGCTACGGGTTTCCTGGGAACACTGGATAATAATCATTTGGATTTTTATACCAATAATGCCCGGCAGGTACGGTTGACGAATACAGGCAACTTGTTGGTTGGATCAATAGTCGACAACGGCGATAAATTTCAGGTGCATGGTAATGGTGCAATGATCGGTCCTCTGAATACCGGAGTCCGTCTCCTGATGGGAGATTCGATAACCAATAACGCATTTGGGATCAGGTCTTATGGCGATACGGCCAATGGGAGTAATAATCACTATGCTACGATCGGACTGAACCTGCAGGAGCCCTATGCTCAGTACAATACGAGTAAGCAAGGCGGCGGCATTTATTTCGATGATCGCAACGGTGTGCAACCGATCCGGTTTATGGTCAGACCGCCGGGTGTATCGTATATCGCGGCTCCTGCGGGCGTCGTCACCAGCACAGGGAATTTTTTGATGGGAACGACAACGGATAATGGCAGCAAACTGCAGGTTGATGGTAGCAGTTATTTCAATGGGCCCCAACAGATCACGGGAACTGTTGGGGGAACGATCAACGTAGCACATACCACTTTTAATCCAACCATTACCGCTTTAGCACAAGATTATACTAATTTTTGGGGTACACGAATGACGCCAACAATGAATTTTAGCGGCAATTATCAGCAAGCGTATGCTGCCGATATTAGCCCGGTATTCAATTTAAACGGATATTCATTATCCGGGGATGTCATAGCCTCTGCATTGCATATAGGCTCCAGTCTTGGGGGTATCACGATCGATCAGTCTTCTTCCTATGTAGGTGCTACAGGGCAGCCCCTATATATAGCTCAGGGGCCGGGTACGGATAAAGAGGTGATCCGGATCTTGCGGTTAAATAATTCAACAAACCGCGCTTTTATTTGGAATGACGATGTCCGTCTTGCTGCCACGAGGGGTTCCGTCATTCCTGCTCTCCGTAGCAGCATTCGCCCTTTTGCGGGCGGAGGGGTTTCTTTTACACTGGATAGAATAGATTATGGGACAGAGGCTTCCGTTGACATGAAATATGAGCTGACCCCGGCCGAAGATACGGCTTCTACCATCAAAACTGCCATTGCTTTCAATACGATTGATCTGGGCTATAGGAGCGCCGCATTATATATCAGTGGAAGTAAAGTGGGTATAGGCACCACTACTCCGTCTTCCCAACTCCACACGACCGGCACCGTATGTTTCGCCGGCCTCACCAACGATACCACGAAGACCCGCGTACTGGTCAGCGATGCCAATGGCAACCTGTACTATCGGGATGCATCCACCCTCGCCAGTAATGGAATACTGAACGCTGACCTGGCGAACGGCAATGCCATCCTTTCCTCTCTGGCCGTCAATGGAACGATCGCCGCTCAGCGGTTGAAACTGTCCCAGACGGGCTGGCCGGATTATGTATTCGGCCGGAACTACGATCTTCCCAAACTAAATGAAATTGAAGAATATATCCGAAGGAACGGCCATCTCCCCGGTATCCCTTCCGCCGCAGAGGTGGAAAAGAAAGGCGTCGATGTAGGCGATCACCAGGCGGCTGTATTAAAGAAGATCGAGGAGCTGACCCTCTATAATATCGCACAGGAAAAAGAACTAAAGGATCAAAATAAACGACTGGAAACACAAGCCACGGAATTAAGCGCTTTAAAACAGGAGATAGCTGAATTAAAGAAAATGATTACCGGCGAATCCTTAAAATAAAAGACACAGTATGAAATCTATCTTATTTCTGGTTATTCTTATCGGCCTGTCCGAAGTAATGTCCGCCCAGTATGTCTACACCATCAGGGCCGACAGCGTAAAGCTGACGAATTGCGATTCTTCGGAACTGATCATCGAGAACCATACGCAGGGCGTTCCGGGATTTCTGTTCAATACCGGGAATGGGAGGACGGTGTTTAAGAGGGGAGTGTCGAAGATCAGTGGGGGATTATATTTGATTGGAGCAGATACGTTGAATCTTGGAGTCAATGCATGGGTGCAGGGGGGGAATTCCTTTGGCGCTACGGGTTTCCTGGGAACACTGGATAATAATCATTTGGATTTTATCACAAACGATACGCAACGGGTCCGGCTGTCAAAAGCAGGCAATTTGCTGATTGGCGATACGGCGGATAATGGGTACAAGCTGCATGTGAAAGGAGGTCTTTTTCAGGACGGAGGAATATTTAATAAAAACTATTATACCGATGTGTCCAGTTCGTCCATGAAGATCGGATCGGGCTACGAACTGTTCGGTGTCAGTCATAGTGCAGGGGGATATTCCCTATATCTGTCCGGGGGTTTAAATGGCGATTTTAGTTCCGGGTGGGATATGGCATTCGGGACTTCCACGAATAGGATCATGACTATCGACCATCAGTCCGTCAATACGAATCAACCATTAAAAGTTAATGCCGGCTTAGTACTGCCCGAACAGTCTTCCTATATGTCGTCTCCCTATGTCGGTTTTCAATATGCCAGTTCGAATCTTTGGAATTGGGCGGTAGTAAACAGTTCCAATGTTCCGAACCTGGTCGTCAGGTCCAACGGCAATGTAGTTGTAGGAAGCACGCTCGATAACGGCGACAAATTTCAGGTGCGCGGAAATAGTGCAATGATCGGTCCATTGAATACCGGCGCCCGTCTCCTGATGGGAGATTCGATAACCAATAATGCATTTGGGATCAGGTCTTATGGCGACACCTCCAATGGGGGCAACAATCACTACGCGACGATTGGGCTGAATCTGCAGGAGCCTTATGCGCAGTATAATACGAGTAAGCAAGGCGGCGGCATTTATTTCGACGATCGCGAGGGGGTGCAACCGATCCGGTTTATGGTTAGACCGGCAGGCGTATCGTATATCGCGGCGCCTGCCGGCGGCGTCACCAGTACAGGAAATTTTTTGATGGGAACCGTTACTGACAATGGTAAGAAACTACAGGTCAACGGGGATATTTTCGGGGGAGACCTTTACCTGAATAATGGTGGTATCCTGATCTCAGGTAATGCAGGCTCAAGGATCATGAATGCGTACGAGGGGATCAGGATATATAATTCTACAAGCACGGGAGATTATTTTTCATGCTATACAGGTCAGACAGGTATCGGTTCTTCAGGCGCTATTAATTTTCGCGCTAACGGTTCCGTTAATCCTGGAATCTATGTGTCAACTGTAAGCTCCGGCCCTTCTTCAACCACTCTTACATTTGGCAATGCAAGGAATGACGGTATCAAGTCTGCCATCATCAATACTGCCGATTTCGATGCGACACTACTAGGAGGTAGTACCGGGGTTAATCTCTTTATGTACCCAGGTAAGGAGACTTATTCGAATAACCAGGCGAATACAATAATGGCATATGACGGAACTAATCAGAGAGGAAATATACTTGTTGGGACTACTTCAGATAATGGCAGCAAACTGCAGGTAAATGGTAGTTCTTATTTCACCGGTACTGTTCGCTTTGCCGGCCTCACCAGCGATAATACCCAAACCCGTGTATTAGTCAGCGATGCCAATGGCAACCTATACTACCGGGATGCTTCCACGCTCGCTAGTAATGGAATACTGAACGCTGATCTGGCGAATGGTAATGTCGTTTTGCACTCTCTGGCGATCAATGGAACGATCTCTGCTCAACGGATGAAACTATCCCAGGCAGGTTGGCCGGATTATGTATTCGCCCGGAACTACGATCTCCCTAAACTAAATGAAATCGAAGAATATATCCAACGGAATGGCCACCTGCCCGGCATCCCTTCCGCTGCAGACGTTGAAAAGAAGGGCGTCGATGTAGGCGACCACCAGGCGGCCTTATTAAAGAAGATCGAGGAGCTGACCCTCTATGTGATCAACCAGGAAAAGAAGTTGAAAACACAGGAACAACAGATCAGTGAATTGCAGCAGCAGAACAAAGATCTGAACGATTTGAAAAAAGAGATGACGGAATTAAGAAAATTGATCGAAAAATAGTGTTTCTTGAAAAGACACCTAACCATATTATCTTTCTTTTTCGGTTGCTGTCTGACAGCGATCGGACAGACCATTCCCCCAGCCGGCAGTCCGCCTGTCAACGGCACGGGCTTGCCCAACAGCAATAATATCCTGTCCAGTTACCAACACAAGCTCGCTGCCCGCAAGGACTCGGCGCTGTCTTCTACGCATCAATATATCAATCCCGGCCCGGCAAAGAATACCGCCAATAAGCCCAGCAGTAAAGACTCTGTGCCTCCGGCCGCTAAAAGATCGCCCCGGCTTGCACCTACGGAAACCCCGCCAGATCCGGTATTCCTGGTACCCTCGCTGGACCGTGCCTCCTGCAAAGGAGTACAGTTTATTCCCGGTCCGCAGGAATTTGAGCCTGTAGCCGTTGTCAGGACGCCTCCTCCTGCTGCTCCCCCGCCGGCACCAAAACCCCATGTGCCCTTTCTGCAGGTGCACGGCAATGTATTGTACAACCTGAACTATTACTCCCGGATCGACACGCCTTACAACGAAAACAATATCTACCAGCATACCATTCAGACCTACCTGGATATCCTGGTAAAAGGCCAGTATCCCATGCGGATCTTTCTGACCAACCACTTCAGCAATTCCGCCTTGTTCCGGAATTATACTGACTTTAATTATTCCTATAGTAACAGTCAGTTCAACCAGCAGGTCAAAGACCAGGTCCGCAAGGAATTCCTGCAATCCCTGCCTTCGCAGAAGGTGCTGGATAGTCTGCAGGGACTGCTGAACAGTAACTGGCAAAAGCTCCATGGACTGGATGGATGGATGAAGAACCCGGCCCTCATACAGAAGGCTATAGAAGCCCGGGAAGCGCTGGCCCATAAGAAGCCCCAAAAGACGGACAGCAGCTCCACGGTGGAGATCGATACGGATCTTATGGATTCTCTGTACGCTTCCAGGAAAAGAGAGGCCGATTCCTTGCGCGGGCAGATCGCCCGGCTGCAAGCGCTCCTGCAGACAACCCATCAAAAATCCCAGACGGAGATTAACAGTACCCTGCAGGAGATTCAACACGCCGATAACCCCGGTCTGCTCCGGAAAAAAATGCAGGACCTTGGCATGAGTGACTCCTCCCTCCCCAAAGGCTACCAGACCCTGATGGCTATAAAGTCCTTCAACCTGGGCCGGACCGTGGTGAATTATTCAGAACTCTCTGCTAAGAATATTTCCATCAATGGCGTTCAGGCGGAATACAATCCCTCTGCCTATTATGCCGTTGCCTCGGGCAGCGTGGACTATCGCTTCCGGGATTTCATCGTGCAGGGACCCGGCAGCGCTCATCAATACCTCAATGTGTTCCGGGTCGGCAAGGGACTGAAAGACGGCAACAGCATCATCCTCACTTATTTCACCGGGAAAAGGCAATTGTTCAATTCGGCGACGACTGATTCCACTACCGCACAAGTACCTTCTTCGTCGCTGATGGGACTTACGCTGGAAGGAAATTATCACCTTAATAAAAATATTTTGTTTACGGGGGAAATCGCTAAATCTTCTTCTCCCGGGTATAACGGCGATTCCACGAGGAAGCCCCTGGGAGCACAGCTTTTCCGGATGAATGACCATAGTAATGAAGCCTGGTCCCTGAAAATGAACGCTTTTTTCCCGGCTACGCAGACAAGGATAAAGGGTACCTATAAGCACCTGGCCGTGAACTATCAGTCCTTCAGCATTTTCACCGACGGATCTGCTCAAAGCGCCTGGAGCGTCAATGTCGAGCAGCTCCTGTTCCGCAAACAGCTGGATATCATGGTGGGCGCTAATACCAATGATTTTACGAATCCCTTTATCAGCCAGGAGTATAAGAGCACCACGGTGTTTAAGAGTATCCAGGTTACCCTCCGCAAAAGGAATTGGCCGGTAATCTCCCTGGGTTATTTTCCCAGCAGCCAGATCACCAAGCTGGGCAATAGCCAATACATAGAGAATCTTTTTTATACCCTGGTAGGGAATGTGACGCATTCTTACAGCTACCAACACACGATGATGAATACTGCGCTGGTTTATACGCAGTTTTACAACCGGTCGTCCGACTCCGGCTTCACCTATTTCAATACCCGCAATCTCCTGCTGAGCCAGTCTGTATTCCTGAACAAGTTTACCCTGCAGCTGAATGCATCCGGGGCGACCAACCAGGACTACCAGCTTTATACCCTGGAAGGGAAAGTGCAGCATACTCTCGGAAAAGCGCTGACCCTGGGGGCTGGCGTCAAATACAACAAACAAACCACTTATAATATCGAACAACTGGGATATTCCGCCGAAGCCATATTGCGTATCGATCGCCTGGGGCAGCTACAGCTATCGGCTGACAAAGGGTTCGTTCCCGGTATGAACAAACAGCTGGTGCCGGATAATACGGGCCGGCTCACTTATTTTAAAACATTTTGAATACGATCCTATATGTATAAAAAAAGACTGATCTTTTATTGCCTGTTCCTGGGGATCACGATTGCCCGGGCCCAGGTCAGTATGACCCTTCAGGTGCCGCCGATGGGAGTTCTGGTAAAGAACCAGCTTTGGAATATGATGCTGGTCAATTCCGGAAATCATAGTATCCTGGTTCGCGTTAACCTTGTGCTGCTGGACGAGAAGACTAACCAGCCCGTTCTGACAGGCAGCTCGATCCCCTTCCAGCTGGCCAAAGGCGCCCGGCAGCTCCAGTCAAAAGATCTGGGCCCGATCCAGTATACGTATAACTCGCCTGCCTTCAATGCCGATCGGGACCCCAACGGATTTCTGCCTGCCGGCGCTTACCAGGCCTGCTATACCGTGGTGAATGCGGAGAAGGGTAATCCGCAGGTTGACAACTGCATCCAGTTGAATGTAGACCCGCTGAGCCCCCCGTTGCTGAATACACCGGCCGATGAAGGCAGCCTGTATACGGCTTATCCTCAATTTACCTGGTTGCCTCCTACGCCGCCGGGGCTCTTCACGGATCTCAGCTATCTGCTGGTGTTGGTGGAAGTGCTGCCCGGTCAGGGCAAGGCAGATGCCATCCAACAAAACATCCCTGTCTATAGCGCCGGATTTATAAAGAACCTGTATATGAATTATCCCTCCTCTTACCGATCCCTGGATACTTCCCGGCTTTATGCCTGGAGAATTGTGGCGCTGAACAATGGCCAGCCGACGGCCATGAGCGATATCTGGACCTTCCGCGTCACATCGATACCACCGGGCAAGCTGGTTAAGAAAGAAGAACCTTATCTGGATCTCCGGCGCGGTCTCGACGTTTCCGTGGCTTCCAGTGGGCAGACCCTGAAGCTGACGTATGAGAATACTCCGGCGGATACCCTGGTCCATTATACGATCACCAGCCTGGCAGATCCCGGAAATCCAGTAACACAGCAGGGCGAATTGACCCTGAGACGAGGACGTAATTTCCTGCAGGTCCCGCTGCAAAAGAGCGGGGGATATGGGCAGCAGAAGGTTTATCTGTTCCGCCTGATGAATAGCCGTAATGAATCCTGGACGGTGAAATTCACCTGGTCTCCCTCGTAGGAGCAGGTCTCCTTTGCGGACGAGTGTCTGCCAGGTAGACGAGGAGAGAATGAATTCCATTAAGCAAGTATAAAGAACGAATGATTTAAAGACCTCTTACCATGATATTAGCTTTAGCGACCCGGTTCCAAAAATATATAGCTTTATTCCTCTACAGCGTCTTTTATAGCCAGCTGATCTTTGCGGCGGAAAGCCTGCGCGGAAGTGGAAGTCCGGATTATCCGGCGGCTCAGCGGCGGGCTTATGTTCCCGAAAGGCGTGTCACGCCGCCTCCGGCTGCCAATGTATCGAACGGAATCTCTAAGGCAACCCGCCAGGAGAGCCGTGGAGGGGAGGACGGTGTGGAAGAGGGAAGGGATTCCCTGGTGAAACCGGAGTGGCATCCCTCGCCGGTAAAGAATATCTCGGTCTCCATCCCTTCCCGGCCCGCACAACCGGCGAAGGCGTTTATCGGTGGTCCGAGTCAGCCGGAGATGCAATCCTTTCAATCGGTGAACAGCAATAATATGGTGGATTTGTTCACCGGGGATTTCGCCTATAATATACCCTTGCTGGACGTAGGGGGCTATCCGGTGAATATTGCTTACCATAGCGGCAGATCGATGGATGAGGATGCGAGCTGGGTAGGGTTGGGCTGGAATATCAATCCCGGCAGCATCACCCGCGACATGCGGGGATTGCCGGATGATTTCAGTGGGGGAGCAGATACGATCAAGAAGGTGTCCAGTGTGAAGCCCAATGTAAACCTGGGTATTACTGCGGGAGGCAATGTGGAAATAGACGGTTGTCCGGTAGGCCTTGGTCTCAGCGGCGGTATCTTTCATACTACCTATGCTGGGTGGGGTATGGAGACAGGGATCAATGCCTCGCTCAATGCAGGCGCCAAATCTTTTGGGAATCTTTCTGGTGGCTTGAGTGTGACGAATAATTCGCAAAACGGCATTAGTATCAATCCAAGTCTTTCTTATCAGGCGTATGCGAATAAGGCGACAGATGTTGCCGGTGCCGCTTTCGGTGCGCAGTTGTCGACCTCGTATAATTCCAGGACGGGATTAAAGGACATACACTTGGGTCTTACCACTGCGGGTGTCATGAAGTTAAAAAATGGCAAACGGTCGTCCTTTGCACAGGGTGAGCCTTCCGGTATTTCCTTCGCATGGCCTACTTATACGCCCACGATTTCTCTGCCTATGTCCAATTACAATTATTCCTTTACTTTCAAGATAGGCGGGGAGGTTACCGTCTTTCATTATAGCTTGTATGGCAGCGGCTATTATGGAAAAGAATATATTGCTGCCTCGGATAAATCCCAATCCCTTCCCGCATACGGATATCTTAATTTCCAGAACAGGAGTGGTAACTGGGCTGCTCTTACGGATTTCAACCGGGAAAAAGAGCTTCCTTACCGGGAAAAGCCTGCCATTCCTCATATTGCCGTCCCTGCTTATACTTACGATGTATTTAACATTTCGGGCGAAGGGACAGGCGGTATGTTTCGTGCCTACCGGGGGGACATAGGATTCATCTCGGATCACCTGATCAGCAATAAGAGTCAATCCGGCGCCGGCAGTGTAGATATAGGCGCCGGGGATGATTTCCACGTGGGTGTCGACCAGAATGTCAATTATTCGGTCACCCAGTCAGGGCCTTGGATTCCAGAAAACCCATTGGGCAATATTATTAACTTTCAAAAAAGCAACGGATTATTCGAAGCAGCCTATTTCCGCAATCCCGGCGAAAAAACTATCAATACCACCGACTTTTATAATGCTATCGGGGGAGATAATGTGGTGGTGCCCTCTCTTTCACAGAGTGGATCTTCTATTGCGACAAACCAATATCTCAGGCTTGTCAGCGGCCAAAAGCAAATGGGGATCGATACGCTGACTGCCGCCAAAGCCATAAAGAATACAAGGGACAAAAGATCCCAGGTGATCTCCTATCTCACCGCTACGGAAGCCTCGGTAGTGGGACTGGACAAATACATCAATCGCTATAATGTGAACCAGTTCGGGCATTACTGCGAAAATTACGCTTCTCCGGATCCGGCCGGAAAGGGTACGGGCCTGGTAGGTTACTATTTCAACAATAGACAGTTGAAAGGAACTCCCATCCACATAGAACAGGACACCTTTGCCTTCTTTAACTGGGGTAAAGGGAGTCCATTCTGGCATAACGATGACGGCGTTAAGGTAACGACTGACCATTCATTCCCTACTGACAATTTCTCTGTGCGCTGGCTGGGTCGTTTAAAAGCCCCCGCAACCGGCACCTATACATTTGGTATTTATTCCGATGACGGCGTGCGATTATGGATTGGCGATTCTTTGGTGATCGATGACTGGAAGACTCATACCAATGCCTGGAATACCGTCCAGCTAAATCTTGTCAGTGGCACCCTTTATAATATACGGCTGGAATACTTTGAAGCCGGCGGAAATGCCTTCTGTCAATGGGGATGGAAAAGGCCTGACCGACCTAATGATGAATTCGATCAAAATCGTAAAGACACCGTTGAGTCGCCCTATCTGTATCCTCCCATTTTTACGGATACGGTGCCGGTCAATCCTATCCTTACCCGGGAAGACAGGGTCAATAATTTCCGGAAGGCCAATCATATTTCCGAGATCGACGTGCTGAATGCCGATGGGCGAAAGTATGTATATGGCATACCCGTCTACAACCTGCTCCAAAAAGAAGTCAGTTTTTCCGTTGACGCGGGCGATGCCGGTACCGGCCTGGCTTCTTATGATTCTACGCAAAATTCAACCGACAACCAGAGTGGCAAGACCGGCTATTACAGCCGGGAGGAGATTCCTGCCTATGCGCATTCTTTTTTATTGACGGGCATTTTATCCCCGGATTATGTGGATGTCACCGGCGATGGCATCAGTGATGACGATATCGGGGATGCGGTCCGCTTCGATTATTCCAAAACCAGCGGAGTGGCGAATTCCTATGGTTGGAGAGCGCCTTATGTTATGGGGAAGGCTAATTACAATGAAGGGTTCCGGAGCTACAACCGGGATGACAAGGCGAATTATATCTATGGTAAAAAAGAGCTGTGGTACCTGCATACCATTGAATCAAAGACGATGATCGCCACCTTCACCCTTCAGCCCCGGTCGGACCTGTTGGATATCGATGAGAATGGAGTTAAATCGAATACCGGTAAAGCTATGTGTCTGAAGGAAATCAATCTCTATTCCAAGGCGGATTTCCTGTCTCATGGTACGACAGCCATACCGATTAAGACCGTGCACTTCGAGTATAGCTATGAGCTCTGCCGGGGTGTCAGTTCCAATTCCCCTTCTGCCGGGAGTGATTCGGGTAAGCTGACCCTGAAAAGGATTTGGTTTACTTATAATGGAAATAACAAGGGCGTCCTCAATCCTTATGTGTTCAATTACCATAGCAATAATCCCAACTATCAGACCAGTATGTCGGATAAATGGGGCACTTATAAGGATCCCATCCAGAATCCGGGTTCGACGTCCTCGAACGTGCTGACGAATGCAGAATACCCTTATGCCTTGCAGGATAGTACGTTGGCGGCTGCCAATGCAGGAGCCTGGAACCTGGATTCCATCCAGCTGCCTTCGGGAGGCCGGATAAAAGTGAAATATGAAAGTGATGACTATGCGTTCGTGCAGAACAGAAGGGCTACCCAGATGTGTACGATTGCGGGCATTGCCATGGACAACCAGGGCGGCTATAATAACAAGCTATATAATTTCTTTAAAGGCGATGGTTTATACGTCTATATCAAAGTTCCTTACGCCGTAACTACACCTAAAGAAGTCTATAGCCGTTATCTCGAAGGTATTGGTAAGCTATTTTTCCGGCTATTTGTCACGATGCCGAAGGATGACTTTGGCAGTGGGTCGGAATATATTCCCTGTTATGCGGAACCTGATACTACTATAAAAAACTGGTATGGCGTTCTTTCCGCTGACCACAACACCATCTGGGTTAAGGTTAAAGGTGTCAATAAAACCGGCGATGGCGATGGAGTATACAGTCCCCTGGCGCAGACGGCCATCAATTTTCTTCGCCTCAATCTACCTTCCAAAGCCTATCCAGGTTCAGAATTAAATGACAATATAACACCTATGGATGCGGTAAAGATCCTGTTCTCCCAGGTGGCGAATGTCCTCGATCTGATGAATGGGTTTACCAATACGGCCAGGGGATTTGGCTGGTGCAGCACTATCGATGTGACCCGGTCTTTTGTGAGAATGGATTGCCCCATCCTGAAAAAGCTGGGTGGAGGGCTGCGGGTCAAGAGTATCCTGATCTATGACAACTGGAAGGCAATGGCTAATAAAAAGGAGACTGTTTATGGGCAGACCTACGATTATACGACCACCCGGTCTGTAAATGGCGTCAATACCACCATCAGTAGCGGAGTAGCTTCGTGGGAGCCTGCGGTCGGCAGTGAAGAAAACCCTTTCCATTTACCGATTGAATATGTCGAACGTACTTCTGTATTGGCTCCCGGCGCTTTGCAGTATACAGAGGAGCCGCTGGGAGAGGCTTTCTATCCCGCTCCATCAATTGGTTATAGCAAGGTAAGCGTTCGATCCATCCACACCGGTAAGACCCGATCTGCCAATGGGCATACGGAAACCACTTTTTTCACCAGTTACGATTTCCCCACCTCGTGGGATTGGTCTACGATAGATAATGATACCAAGAAACGGTATAAACCTCTTTTGAATAATCTGCTGCGTATTAATGCGAAAAGCTATCTGACCCTTTCCCAGGGATTTAAGATAGAGCTCAACGACATGAATGGGAAGCTAAGGAGTGAAGCCAGTTATCCGGAGACAGACACGGCGGGACCTATTTCCTATACGGAGAACTTCTACAAGGTGGATGATGGCACGGCTCAATTCAAGCATTTGCGTAATACGGTGACAACGATCGACCCGTTTGGAAATATTGACAGTAATGCCACTATCGGCAAGGATGCTGAGCTGATGACGGATATGCGCGATCAGACCTCCAGCTCTACCGGCGCCAATGTCAATGTCAATGTGGATGTTTTTACCGTAGGGGTAATACCTGTGGTGATTCCCAGTCTGATTCCTCTTTATCAGCATGAGACGACTCAGTTCCGTTCGGTGGCGATGACAAAAATAATTCAGCGATATGGTATCCTTGACAGCGTAGTGCATATCGATAAAGGCAGTAAAGTAACTTCCAAGAACCTGTTGTATGATGCGGAAACAGGAGATCCGCTCCTGGTAATGACCCTTAATGAGTTCAATGACTCAATTTACCAGTTTACCTACCCTTCTCATTGGATGTATCCGGGTACGGGGCCTGCTTATTGGAATATAGATGCGCAGCTCAGCCACCTGGATATCGATCATGGGAAATTGAAATATATAGACGATTCCGTTTTACATATAAAGGACTCTCTTTTCCCCGCCACTACCTATCTGTCTGCCGGAGATGAATTGCTGGTATATAGTAAACAGACCTTTAGTACTCCGGATTGTAATAAGTTCAATGCCACTTTCCGCGATAGTTATAAGTTATGGGTGATCGATACGAACCTGGTCCATAACGGAGCACCTGATTTGTTCCTTGAAGATAAGGACGGGAATCCCTTTTCGGGTCATGACGTGAACCTGAAAGTAATCCGTTCGGGCCATCGCAACTTGGGGAGCACGGTCGGGACGGTAGCCTCATTGGGGAACCCCCTTGTCCGGGATGGTCAGAACAACTATCACCTGGTATTTGATACGACCACGCAGGTAGTGAGCGCCGGGGCCAGCGAATTGCAGCAGCTCTGGAAAGTAGCGGATAAACGAAAATCCAATATTCTTACGTCCTGTATCAATACTTCGCAGGATAGTTCCGCTGCCGCGCAGGGGTGTAGCTGTCTGAGACCCTTTTTCGATTATCTGATTTCCAGTCATAATTTATTTATGCCTTTCTCTCCGCGGGTACTTCACTGGACGGTACGCCGGTTGGTCGATTCGGCCAACGCTCATGGCGCAAATATTGTTCTGGATGACTGTCCTATCCTGAAAAATAATGCCGATCTGAATTTCAAGGCGTTGAGCGTTGATTCCAACGGAACGATGTATGAAGCCGTCCTCGGTAACGATATCGTGGATATCCGCAGTATTTCGGGAGGTCCTATGCATCTTTTCAGCCTTGTCAGCAAGGGCTGCGATTCGCTGGGCAGGGTGATCTATAAGGATACGTCGGCTGCCGTAGCTCCTCCGACGGATACCGTCACCGTGAATATCAGGTCTGCTTTTTCGGCCAATCTTTTTTCTTCTCTTCGATCTACTTGCAAGTACTACATGGATGACCTTTTGCAGGCAGATACGATCTCCGATCACCTGATGACTGAGAATGGCCTTGTTGCAAATGGGTATTATCGCAATGCAGCTTCTATCCTACGGTTTGATCATCTTAACATTAACCTACCGGTTAATGCCCAAATTGTATCTGCCAATCTGCTGTTGCAAGCCGATCAAAGAGGCCATATTCCAGGCGCCTACAATAACTCCAATTCCGTCTTCCCTTCTGATTCGGTAGGGGTTTCCCTGTCCGCACCCGCCGGTTGGTTCCCCTATCAGCCCCTGGATACCATGTTGTACCAGGCTTATTTTACGAATTGGTTTGGAGGGGGAAAAAATACTACTGCTTTCCAGGACCTTTCAGTAGATGTAACTGATTATCTGTCTGGTTATATCAGCGGAATCTATACTTCCAGTACGTTTGTGCTGACACAAGGCTCACGAGGCCTGCATATCGGAGGATATGATTCTGCGATGGTCGCCAACCATGCCGTACCGCCTTATCTGATCAGCGGTTATAGTAATTACTATGCTACCTACTATAATCAACGATACGCGGATTCAACCAAATGGCCCGTAATCCAGGTGAAGTATGTAACCCCACAGGGGTTCACCGATACCCTGGGCGCCGTGCTGGAATATAATTCTTCTGTAGCCTGTACGACGGTCTATGGCCGATCCTGCTATAGCGCCATCACGGATACGCTAGTCAACCCCTATCAATATGCCGTATTGGGCGATTTTCGCCCGGAAAGATCTTATGCATATTATGGGCGGCGTAAGGAATCCGATCCTGCCGATAAGACGGTGAGTATCCGGACTGCCGGAGTGATCAAAAATTTCGCTCCTTTCTGGATGCTGCAGTCAGGACATTGGCTCCCTTCTTATGACACTACCCGCTGGGTATGGAATAGCCAGACTACCCTTTTTAACAGAAAAGGATTTGAGTTGGAGAATAAAGATCCCCTCGGCCGGTATAACGCCGGACTTTACGGGTATGGGCTCACTTTGCCTACGGCCGTCATACAGAACAGTCGCTACCAGGAATCGGCCTTCGAAGGATTTGAAGATTATGGTTATATCGCCAGTTCCTGCGATAGTTTATGTCCGGAGGCGAGGCCCTTTGACTTCTCTTTCTACCAGTCGAATATCAGTGATTCGATGGCACATACCGGTTTGTATAGTCTGCGGGTTCAAAAGGATAGTTCGATCAGTCTCATCGGGCTGAAGATAGCCGCAACTCCCGATCTCAGCAGTCCTCAATTGACCGATAGTCTTTACCTGGATAATTGTACATCGACGTCCCGGTTGGCCGGATTGAAGGCTTCTTCCAACACCGTGTTGCCTTCTTTTACTCCCTTTGCCGGGAAGAAAATGCTGGTGAGCGCCTGGGTAAAGGAAGAAAATACTTGTACCTGTCAGGCCTATTCCCGCAATCATATCCTGATCAATTTCTCGCTTAGCGGGGCGGGTACTTCGGCTATTTCGCTGACGCCTTCCGGAAATATGATAGAAGGGTGGCAGCGTTTTGAGACGGTCGTGAATATTCCATCTAATGCGACGGCTATGACCCTGACCTTACAGGCTTCGGATTCTTCGACGACCTACTTCGATGATATTCGTCTCCTGCCGTTTAATGCCGAAATGAAATCTTATGTATACAATCCGGTCAACCTGCGTCTGATGGCGGAGTTGGATGAGAACAACTATGCCACTTTCTATGAGTACGATGATGACGGCACCCTGATCCGGGTGAAGAAAGAGACGGAAAGGGGTATACAGACTATTAAAGAGACCCATAGTGCATTACTGAAAGATCAACAATAAGTTTATGAAGACCACGAAAATAAAGACAAAGATGAGCGGGCTGCTGTTAACCGCCGCCCTCTTTCTGGCAGCGGGCAATATCCAAAGCGCTTCTGCGCGGAGCAGGCCCGACAATCGGGGTGATGCCAGGTGGAGGATAGGGAAAGATACCCTTCAACCCGCTAACCCGGACAGCGCCGCGAAGATCAGGGCCTTGCTGGAGAAGGTGCAGCAGGCTTATCATCGTGCCGCCTACCTGGGCTTCCGGATGAAATATCTCTATGCCAATGAGGGACAGCCGGGTAAGAATATAGACTCTCTGATAGGAGAAGTAGAGATGGATAAGAATCGCAGCCGCTTTGTCATCGATGGAACGGAGACGGTCCTGACGGATAAATATGCCATCCAGGTGAGGAGTGAGGACAAAGCGATCTATCTGTCGGCCGCCAAACAGGCTACTATGTCAAATCCGCTAGGAATGCTGGAAAATGTTGTTGGGCATATGCAGGGAGTGCAGGCCGAGCTCCGGCAGCAGGGTACATTAGAAGTGTTGGTCCTGCGATTTCCTCCCGGTAGCGCTTATTCATCGATACAGATGCAGGTAGATGCGCGGACAGGCTTTTTCAAAAAGATCACCTATTCTCTTTATACGGAGGGATTGGTGGGGCAGGAGCTGATCGATCGTCCGGGTCATCCGGGACCTTACGAGTCGCGGGGGCAGGTGAGTGTGGTTTTCAGCCAGTATGAGCAGGGACGTTTTGATGACAGCCTGTTCAAAGAAGAGAATTTTTTTAGTAAGACAGCGGGTCGGTTCGTGCCGGCCGGCCGATACAATGAGTACCATATTTTTTTAGCTTCTTCTAACCTATAATCCTGATTTATGCCAATGCTGCGGAAATATAGCAATTCATGGATGCTCGTGTTCATAAGTATATTTATGCTATCCCTCTCTGCCCGGGCAGGGAATGGAGGAGGTCAGGTAAAGGCCATAGCGACCCTGGACGGGAGCTTACACCAGATCAAGATAGACTCTTCACGGACGGTGGAGGATTCAGTTTTCTTCAACCCGGCCTTTGCGGGTAATATCGACTCTTCCTATTCGGTGCAGAACGAGGTGACGCTGATGATCAACGAAGCTTCTTCGCTTTATCTGCGAAGTCCTTTCACTGTAAAGGTGAGGTTGAGGATCTCTTATACTACCTCCAAGGGAGATACCAGTTCGACCTTTCATGACTTTATTGTCGGCTATGACTCGGCTGGTACCTATAGCAGCCGCAGCAGCTTTGTATTCTCCGGGGCTCATAAGGTAACGATCACCGTAGTATCCGACAGCAGTAATGTGTCTACCTGGGACCCCAATACCGTCCTGGTAATAGAGAACCAGTTGATCACCCGTCCCCGCTTTACATTCAATTGCAGCAATACGGTCAGTAATATCACGATCAATCCTTCGGTCGATCCGATGGCGGACGAACTGCCGGTGACCTGGACTACCGTACTGGGTGCTGACCAGTATGACCTGGAATGGACCTTTATCGATTCCAGCGCCCTGGCGGACACGGTTCTGAAGAAGTATGGCAATCCACTGAATCCTGATCCTGTACTGATCTTCCGGAACAATGCCACCCGGGTGACTACCAGTGGTACTTCCTATAATATCCCGCTTATTTATGATAATACCGGTACCCTCTTTATCCGTGTCCGGCCCACACAATCGGGCAAGGCAGGCTCGGTAACGGCCGCCATCTGGAGTTCCGAAGCTGCCAGCACCGTGATGGGGCAATATATCTTCCGGGGACATGAACGACCTCTTAACTGGCAATCCAATATCAGTTTTGCGGAAGAGGGTAAGCGCAAAGTGGTGCTGCAATATTATGATGGCAGTCTTCGCAACCGGCAGACAGTGACAAAAGACAATACGACCAATACCACCATCGTAGGGGAGACGTACTACGATTATCAGGGCCGGCCCGCCATCCAGGTCATGCCTTCTCCCACGCTCAGTAATACCATTCAGTATACGGCCAATTTCAACGTCAGCATCAATGGACAGGAATACAGTCAATCCAATTACGACACCCTTTCCGGTCTTACTCCGTTTTGCAATGTCCATGCCGATCCCATGGTCGATACTTCCGGGGCCAGCCTGTACTATTCTCCTTTAAATCCGACTGCAGCGACGGGGTTGAATCAATTTATTCCCAATGCCCATAACTATCCTTTTACGGAAACGGAATATACGCCGGACAATACGGGGCGTATCAGCCGGCAGGGGGGAGTAGATTCCCTGTATCAATTGGGTAATGGCCATGAGACCAAATATTTTTATGGCACGCCGGACCAGGGTGAGCTGGATGGTTTGTTCGGTACAGAAGTAGGAGATGTTTCCCATTATTTTAAAAATATGGTCCGGGATGCCAATGGACAGTATAGCGTCAGTTATGTAGACATGCATGGCCGAACGATCGCCACGGCCCTGGCGGGTCCGGCGCCGCTGGGAATGACTGCCTTGCCTTCCAATACCGTTACTACGACCACCGATACGCTGGCCAGCGCCCGATCGGTATTCTTCCAGGGAAATAGCATGATCAGCCAGAAAAGCCTGCTGGTGCCTACTGCCGATACCTTCCGGTTTAATTACAACCTTACCCCGGCCATCCTGAGCGAGATGAATTGCCAGTCGCAGAATATCTGTTATACCTGCCGGTATGACCTGGAGATCCGAATCTCAGATAATTGCAACAATCAGTTGCTGGGCGGAAAACCTTATGATACGGTCCTGTATAATTTCTCCGTGGATTCTACCAACACCTGTACGCCTGTCAACAGGGGGCTGAACTTCTCGCTCCTTCTTCCCGAAGGGAGTTACCTGATCACCAAGAAGCTGACAGTCAGCAGCGATGCGTATAATTTCTACCGGGATAGCGTCTACCTGCCTAACAATACCTGTACGACGGTAGGGCAATTCATTGCCCAGCAGAAAGCTATTGCTTTGGCAGCCACTACGCAATGTGCCCCCACTTGCAAGAGCTGCCTGGACGGTGTGGGTAATTACCCTGATTTTCTGACGAAGTATATTGTACAGTCGGGATCTACGCCGGCTGATACGGTGGCTGCCTATACGGCTTATCAGAATGCTATAGCGGCTTGTTCTGTTTTATGTTCCGATAGCCTGTCCGATGCAAATGATATCCGGAGCGCTATGTTGCAGGATATGAGTCCGCCATACGGGCAATATGCAGATACGACCCTTGCCACGGGGGCGGATCTCTATTCTATTTTCTATATCACGTCAGATACGGCCAACTATCTTCCTTTATTTCAATTGTCCTCTGTTCATTATACCGATGACAACGGCAATCCCGACAGCGTGTATGATGCGGAGTCGGGCCTGATGGTGCATCCCAATGAGCTCACGGTCAATCAATTCGTGCAGAACTTCCGCCCTTCCTGGGCCAATGCGCTGTTGCCCTATCATCCTGAATATTGCAGGCTCCAGGCGCTGGAGGCCAATCGGCCAAGCGACTTATGGAACCGGAAAATGGAAGCCATAGACACTTATCAGGAAGCGCGGGACTCGGGATGGCTCAATCCGACAGGCAGTACTACGATAGATGCTTTCCCGATAGGACATACCGATCCCTTGTCGCTGCCGGCAACGGCACTAATGAATGGCCTGGGATCGACGGATTTGAAAAATGCCCTGGAAGCGAAGCTACAAATATATCAACCGGTTTCCGGTCAAAATCCGGCATTGAGCATGTGGTCCCTGGCTTGTGTGATGGTGAATTGCGATTCCAGCCAGACGGGCTGTGTGATGCGCTATGGAAATCAGGCGAATGGTATGACCTCTTCGCTTGATTTTGATGCCACTATGTGTGATGGCGATAAGGATCAGGCGTGGAAGAATTTCCGTCAATTATACCTGGGCGCCAAACAGAGTATTTTTAATCAATTGGTCATCGCTAAGGTAAAATGTACGCCTGCGAATAGCCGGGCCTATCCCAATGAGCCATTACTGGCAGAAATTTATTCGCATGGTCACCAGCCGGAATTCAGCGATGTTACCAGTAGTACGACCAATAGCAGCCTGGGGAAGTATAGCAATGTATCCACTGCTGCCGATGCGGCCAGCCTAAAGGCGTCGGTACAGAAATCCACCGATAGTTTTTACACGACGAACTGCAATGCCATGGCCCAACAATGGGCGCAGCAATTGTCTGTCTGCACCCCCTTATATACTTCCCCGGATTTTAATCAGACGATCCTGCCGGGCCTGGTGGCATTATGCCGGGCGGCCTGTGACAGCGCCCATCCATTTGGGGCCAGTACGCTTCCTCCCGGAGTTAGCATCACGGTTGCCGGGCAATCCTGTTCCAGTTTCCAGGACATTATTAATCATTACAACCAGGCTAATGGGATCACGGACGTGCTGCATTGTAATGCCGATCTGATCACTTTCCCGTTACCTTATGGCAATCAGCCTGTCTACAGCAATAAACCCGTTTACAGCCGGCCTTCCGATTGCGAGTGCGGATTGATCAATGATCTGTTCAACAAGTATACGCTGGGACAGCAGGCCGGCGAGACTTTTTCGGCCTATCTGCTGAGGACCCAGCAGATCACTATGACGGATGCCGATCTGACTCAGTTACGGACGATGTGCGCTAATACCACCAATTCGGCTACCTGTAAGTACCTGTCCAATCCGATCTATCTGCCTCCTGCGATGCAGTGTTATGTGGGGCCTACCTGTGTACCTTGCCAAACGATCGACTCGTTGAATACGGTTTTCCGCACTTTATATCCATCGGATACGCCATCTATTACGAGTGATGCGGATACGGCGCAGGTCCAAAAGAATATCTTCTTCCAGAATTTCATGAATAATCGGCTGGGCTTCAGCATGCAGACCTGGCAATATTTGCAGTTCATGGATAGCTGCGTCGCGCATGCGAGCGATACGGCTATGACCCGCAGTTGCCTGCCGACGAACATCGCCGAATTGTTCAATTCAGGCGCACAGGATGCGATGTATAACATTGTCAGCACGCCCGACGGCGGGTATGTGCTGGTCGGTGTGCGACAGGTATCGGGAGCTGCCTATTCCAGCGCGTATATGATACGCTATAATAGCGCAGGTGTCGCACAATGGACGAAGACCTTTGTCAGTTCGGCGCATACTGATCTGATGAAAATTCGCCGGACTTCGGATGACGGATACGTGGCTGTAGGAACGGCATATTATAGTACAGGTTCGGATACGTCCGGTAAAGTGTTTGTCGTTCGGGTGGATGGCGCCGGGAAAACGCTGTGGCAAAAGGCGTACGGCTTTGGGAGTATTCGGGGCGAACTGGCCGTTGATATTATCCAGACGAGGGATGGTGGTTATGCCATCGTAGGGGATCATGATATCACGCAAGCACACTCCGGGCCTGCTACTATACTAACGATAAAACTGGACTCAACCGGAACCGTCCTATGGGCCAAAAATTCCGGGAATATGGGTAGTAGTGACGGAAATGACGGATACGGTATCGCCGAGAGCAATATTGGGGATACTTTATATGTCACTGGTCGTCAGAATGGCGGTGGCCATGGCGTCCATGGCGTATTTATAAAAATGAAAGAGAGCGATGGCAGTTTCATCAATTCATTTGTTGTCAATGATCCTGCGGAGGGGTTGCAGCTTATCAATATTGAACCATATAACAGCGGATTCAAGATATACAACTATACAAGTGATGATGGGCAAGGAACCAGCAATGGGAAGATAGGCGTACTAACTTTGTCCCTTTCCGGGGCGATCTCTAATTCTACCCGGTTTGACCTGCCGCCAGGGAATTATCCCAGTGATCCTATGACTACGGCCACGGTACTACCTACTTTTGATGGGGGCTGGCTGATTGGAGAGACGGCACCAGCGAGTACACATATTTATTGGGTAAAAATGGATGCGTCCGGTAATAAGTCCTGGTCAAGAATGACGTATCTGTCCGGCACACAGACCATAGGTAGTCTTATACAAAACCCGGACAGCAGCTACACTGCCCTGGGTACGGATAATGGCGCTGCGATGCTGTTGAATTTATCTTCTTCGGGGTCAACGGGCTGTAAGGACAGCGCTGCCAATGTGACGATAAGTACTCCTACGTTAAGCGTGAGTGCCGTCACACAACCATCTTCGCCCCTAACCTTTACTAATTTTGGGGCGCCGTCCACAGAAACACCGGTAGTTGTCGATACGTCGTTCATAACTTGTCCCAGCAGCAGCAACTGTTATACTATTTACAATGGTCCCCTGCTTTGCGGCAAGGCTGCCCCGCTCTTCCCGCCGATTTCTATCGACTCGGTAACTACCTGTACGGATAGTACATTCTTCTCCGTCAGCAAGGGTACGGAGTTGTCCAAAGTATATAACGACTCTTTGACCGGAGATTTCGAGAGAAGGTATAACAACACCTGTTTGCAGGCATATAAATATGAGAGCTTTACCGTTACCCATAAAAAGAATGAATATCACTACACCCTGTATTATTATGACCAGGCAGGAAACCTCTTAAAGACCGTTCCTCCAGCCGGTGTTCGTCCAATTACGGATGCTAACCAGCTTAAACAGGTTGCGGCAGCCCGGGCGGCAAAGCAACCGCTGGTGCCGGCGCATACACTGGTGACCAATTATCGCTACAATACGCTCAACCAGGTAGTCTCCCAGAAATCCCCTGACGGAGGGACCAGCTATTTCTGGTATGATCGTTTGGGTAGGTTGACTTTGTCACAGAATGCCCGGCAGCGACCAAATAATCAATATAGTTATACCCAGTATGACACGATTGGCCGCATCATCCAGGTAGGGCAGCTGGTGAGTGCCGCGGCTATCACGGATTCGATTAGTCGGGGAGATTCAACGTTGCTGGCTTGGGAGAATAATGTGGCGGCTTCGGCGAATCAGATCACGGTGACTACTTATGATACGGCCTACGCGATTATGTCGGATGAGTTGTCGCCATCGAATCTGCGCAACCGGGTATCCGGGACGATGCTGTACAATACGGCGGCGGATCTGGCGAATGGCAATCCGAGCGCTGCTGCAGCTACCTATTACAGCTATGATATTTTGGGTAATGTGGATACACTGGTGCAGGATTATAGTAGTAGTCTTTCGATCGGTATCCCCAATGTCATGAATCAAACCGGCAATCGCCACAAGAAGTTGGTGTACGACTACGACCTGGTGAGCGGGAAGGTCAACCAGGTAACGTACCAGCATGGAGAAGCGGATGCCTTCTATCACAAGTATTTGTATGATGCGGAGAACCGTATTACCAATGTGCAGAGCAGTACGGATAGCGTGAATTGGGATAATGATGCCTTTTACAGCTATTATGCACATGGGCCTTTGGCCAGGACGGTGCTTGGGGAGCAGCAGGTGCAGGGAGTCAATTATGCTTATACCTTACAGGGCTGGCTGAAAGCCATCAATCCAGCCCCTTATACCGGCGGCGCCTACACCTTGCGACCGGACAGTGTGGGTAATATAGTGGCGGGGAGTGCCTACAATCTCCTGCTGAACTACCATGATGGCGACTATGCGCCGATCAGCGGCGTGGCCGGACCGGATAGTGCGGTCAACAGCTCACTGGGTTCAACGGATTACCGGCCCTTGTATAACGGTAATATTAGCAGCATGGGCGCCAATATTCGGGGATTAAGCAATCCGTTATTGTACAATTATCAGTATGACCAGTTGAACCGGCTGGTGCATATGGATGCCTGGAATCGGACGGGAACGGCCTGGAGTGCGATTACCAAGGTGCCGGACTTCCAGGAGAGCATTGCCTATGATCCGAATGGGAATATCATGGGGTACAAGCGGAATGGGAACAATACGTTTGCCGGCAAGCCGATCGGTATGGATAGTTTAAATTATGCCTACACGCCGGGAACGAATAAACTGGATCATATAACGGACTCGGTGCCATCGGGTAACTACACGACGGATATCGATGGGCAGTCCTCGGGTAACTATCAATATGATTCGATCGGGGAGTTAGTGTCGGATGTGGCTTCGGGTATTTCCAATATCACCTGGACGGTCTATGGCAAGATTGACAGTATTACGAAGAGCGGCGATACGACGATCAAATACACCTATGATCCGGGGGGTAACCGGATCAGCAAGGCGGTCACACATGCCGGGCAAACGGAGACGACCTGGTATGTGCGGGATGCCCAGGGCAATGTGATGAGTGTATACAAGGCGGGAGACCCGGCAGTGCATGGTATGCATCTGACACAGACGGAATTACATATATACGGAAGCAGCCGTCTGGGTATTCTGAAGACGAATAACGATGTGGAGATGATTGCTCCTACTATAAAGGATTCCGTTCCCTTGCTTGGATCGGGAGATAGCCTTATATTTACGCGGGGTAACAAGCTCTTTGAACTGACTAATCACCTGGGCAATGTGCTGGCCACGATCAGCGACAAACGCTATGGGGTTTCTACGAACGATAGTACGGTGAATTATTATACGCCGGAGGTGGTGAGCGCCAATGATTACTATCCGTTTGGCTCGCAGCAGCCGGGACGGTCTTATACCGAGAGTGGGGTGGGAAGCTATCGTTATGGGTTTAATGGGAAGGAGAATGATAATGAGGTGAAGGGAGATGGGGATCAGGTTGATTATGGGATGAGGGTGTATGATCCGAGGATCGGACGGTTTTTAAGTGTGGATCCAATGAAGGGGAAGTACCCGGAGTTGACGCCGTATCAGTATGCGAGTAACAGGCCGATCGATGGAATAGATCAAGATGGCTTGGAATGGGAAGGTTCTAATCCCTCAACCGCGTTGACAATAGGCAATCTATTTTTGCCTAAGACCATGAAATTGACTGATCAGCAATTAAAAGAGACTGGCGCTGCCTATGACAAGGCTCAAATGACGGGAACTGCTATTGGCGCGGGTTTGTCGCTTGATATGTATACCGGCGGTAGGATTACTCAGTTTTTGACGATGCAACAACTTGTTGGCGCATTCCCGCATAATAAGGCGAGTACGCCTGAAGGAAGAGCATTGCAAGATCAGAGCTCGAAAGAAGCATTGACTGATGCATTTCTTACATGGGGTGCGGGTAAGATATTAGGCGTTACTTTAGACATTAGTATATCAGGCTTGAGAGGGTTGGCAAGGAATCGATTTAATTTTGCGAAAGACTTTTATGAAACTGCTGGATTTGCTCCGGAAAGGGCTAGTTCCCATATAAGTGGTATTGATTTGACAAAAAAGGTTACTGAAGAAACTTATAAGAAAGGAACAGTTCTTGAACAGTGGACTTATCTTGATAAAGAGGGGCAACCTATTATGGGTGACTACTACGCTTTACCTGGTGCTGATCCCTCCAAATTGGGAATTCCTTTAGAAGGTAGAGTAAAGACAACAATTGTTCTTAGTGAGGATACAAAATTTCTTCAATCAACTTCTGCCGATATTAAAGATTGGACACCAGGATCAAATAGAGAGCTTAAGGGAGGAGAGACCCAATTATTTCAAACTGGTGTAAAATATGAAGTAAAAAAATAAGATGCTTAGTATGATAACCCAAATTAGTACTAGTAATATTGAGGAAATCGCCCATGAGATTCAGGGAATCGATTATGATTGTAATGCGTTATCGCATCTCATAAGTGGTGAAATAAAATATCAGAAGGTTAATGATGCATATTATAAAATTATTATTGAGAAAGTGTCAAATGATATTAAGACTGTCGTCATTGATTGTGCTGCAAATAAAATTAAATCCATTGCATTTTATGGCTCTTTGAATATTCAAGCCAAAGAGATCTTTTCTTTTTTTAAGAATTATCGTGAGCACTATTCGATACATGATGATTTGTACTTTTATTTCTTTAATGAAGAAAAAAAATCAGGAAGTTATATTGTATCTTTTTTTGATTCTTCACCGAAAAGAAATAAGATTCAAGAAAGTGATGAACATCTCTCTAATCTAATGTTGAATTGGTAATCCCGGGTAGTGTATCAAATTAGCAGTTTTTCAAAAAACATAGGATTTACAAGCTTTACAGAGGGCCTCTTTGCAGGCCCTCTATCGTTTTGGGTGCCACAATATTCTTATTTTCGCCGTTTAATGCCCTGTAATGGGGCTTTTTCATTACTCGTGTATCAAATTAGCAGCTAAATTATGGACTGTAAGTATTGTTCACAAGAATGCCAGTGTGCCGGCAGGCAGCAAAACGGTGCCCAACGCTATTATTGCAGGGGCTGTAAAAAATATCAGTAGAAATAGTATTTGTATCAGGCTTACTATGGCACGGTAAACACAACGGTTAAACTATTGGTCAGCGAAAGCGTTGGCGTCCGGGGCCTCGGGCGGGTATTAAAAATAGCCAGAGGAACCGTACTGAACAGGATTAAGGCAATAGCCGACCAAATATCCAAACCGGCCCTGTCGGGAAGCCATCCAATAGTAGAGGTGGACGAACTCTGGACCTATATGGGCCGAAAGGAAAATGAATACTGGCCGGCTTATGCTTTGAACAAGGAAACCCGGAAAGTAATAGACTTTGTGATTGGCAAAAGAACTAAAGGAACTTTGAAAATACTAATCGACAGTATACTTGCATCCAGACCTAAAAAGATACGGACGGACAAATTAACAATTTATAAGAGGCTTATCCCACCTAACCTGCATCGCTGCGGAGCCTATTGCATCAACCACATCGAACGGAAAAACTTATCGATCCGCACACATATCAAGCGGCTGAGTCGCCGGACGATCTGCTTCAGCCGTAGCTTACTCTTATTAGAAAGCTGCTTAAAAATCTACTTTTGGGGATGAACATACAAGTGCCTTCCTATTAAAAATATCCCCCCTTTCAGGAGGATATAATAATCGGCAACTCTTCAAATTTAGTCAGTACATCCTTGATACTCTCACCCCATAACAGGATCTTATCTCCCTTCTCTGCTAGGAATCGAACCTCCTGATCGGGGCGGATCTGGTGAATCTGTAACTCATCTTTTTCCTTTATAAGATATACGGTCATATAAAAATGGTTTATCGTAAAAAAATAAAGCCCCTTCGCAAAGCACCGGAAGGGGTTTATTTTTTTACGATAAACAGCATTTGATAGCGGAAAGAAAAAGTTAGTTATTCTTGCCAGGCATAGCTCAAATAATTAACCGAAAAAGTGTGCTGTAGCAGAAATTATTTTACCGTTCGCAAACGGAATACCTTTATACACGCGAAGCAACACCTGAGGGAAACCCGCACAGGCACCCGCTCTCCGGCGTCTGGACTGTCCACCCTTCACTAGGCGCCTTTCTTCGCATAGAGACTGGCCGCTGTTGACGAGTACAAAAGAAGAACCAGCGCCGGTGAAGGAGTGGACGGGAGGACGCCTGGCACGTTGTTTCATAGGTTGGTCTACAAAGAATATGGATTTCTTTAAAAAATACGCTAACCTAACGATGACTTTTGATACTAAAAAAAATAAATGGTTGAGAAACCATTACTTGTATGACTGCTCATAAGGCAGGCCCTGAGTTGGGGTGCCACACAAAAATACACCAACGGCTGCATAGAACCACCACCGCAAAAGAGTGCGACGCCACAAAAGAAAGATAGTAGCACCACTGCCGATACCACACCCTTGCTTATTACAACCTCTCTTCTCCTTTCGCTGCGGCTGTTCTGAACTGATATACCCTCCTGCCCATAACTTAAAACCCAATACCAGCAACCGTTATAAGAAGCTGGTCTACGACTTCGATCTCGTGAGCGGGAAGGTAAACCAGGTAACGTATCAGCATAGCAATGCCGACGCCTTCTATCATACCTATCTGTATGATGCGGAGAACCGGATTACCAATGTGCAAAGCAGTACGGACAGCGTGAATTGGGATAATGATGCTTTTTATAGTTATTATGCGCATGGCCCGCTGGCCAGGACGATCCTTGGGGAACAGCAGGTGCAGGGGATTAATTATGCCTATACCTTACAAGGCTGGCTGAAGGCCATCAATCCGGCTCCTTATACCGGCGGAGCCTTTACGCTACGACCGGATAGCGTGGGTAATGTAGTGGCGGGGAGTGCCTACAATCTCCTGCTGAACTACCATGATGGCGACTATGCGCCGATCAGCGGCGTGGCCGGACCGGATAGTGCGGTTAACAGTTCGCTGGGTTCGACGGATTACCGGCCCTTGTTTAATGATAACCGAGCGAAGCGAAGGTTACGACCGAGGAGGAGCGACTAAATGTCGCTCCAACGAAGGTCTATCAGTAGCATGGGTGCTACTATCCGGTGTTTGAGTAATCCGTTGCTGTACAATTACCAGTATGACCAACTGAACCGGTTGGTGCATATGGATGCCTGGAATAGGACGGGAACGGCCTGGAGTGCGATTACGAAGGTGCCGGATTTCCAGGAGAGTATTGCCTATGATCCGAATGGGAATATTCAGGGGTACAAGCGGAATGGGAACAATACGTTTGCCGGCAAGCCGATCGGTATGGATAGTCTGAACTATGCGTATACTCCGGGAACGAACAAGCTGGATCATATTACGGACTCGGTGCCTTCCGGAAATTATACGACGGATATCGATGGGCAGTCTTCGGGCAACTATCAGTATGATTCGATCGGGGAATTGGTTTCTGATGCGGCTTCGGGTATCACTAATATCACCTGGACGGTCTATGGCAAGATTGCGAGTATTACGAAGAGCGGGGATACGACTCTGCTGTTCACTTACGATCCCTCGGGCAATCGGATAAGTAAGTCTGTCGTTCATGCCGGTCAGACGGAGACGACCTGGTATGTGCGGGATGCACAGGGCAATGTGATGAGCGTGTACAAGGCGGGAGACCCGGCGGTGCATGGTATGCATCTGACGCAGACGGAATTACATATCTATGGCAGCAGCCGGTTAGGTATTCTGAAGACGAATAACGATGTGGAGATGAAAGCGCTCAGCATAAGGGATTCCGTCCCCTTGCTTGGATCGGGGGATAGCCTTATATTTACGCGGGGTAACAAGCTCTTTGAACTGACCAATCACTTAGGTAATGTGCTGGCAACGATCAGCGACAAACGCAATGGGGTTTCTACGAATGACAGTACGGTGAATTACTTCACTCCTGATGTCGTGAGCGCCAATGATTATTATCCGTTTGGGTCGCAGCAGCCGGGACGTAGTTATACTGAGAGTGGGGCTGGAAGCTATCGGTATGGGTTTAATGGGAAGGAGAATGATAATGAGGTGAAGGGGGATGGGGATCAGATTGATTATGGATTTAGAGTTTACGATCCACGTGTAGGAAGATTTTTAAGTGTAGATCCATTAGGTACGCAATACCCATGGAACAGTTCTTACGCCTATGCTGAAAATGATGTTATACGGAGCACCGATTTGGATGGGCTTGAAAAATATTTAATAACGACTACAAATTCGACAGATAAAAATGGTTCAGCGGTTCAATCAAGACATTTAACTATAAATCCACATACAGAACAGTGGGGTAAAGGCTTAATTGGGCACTATGATGCGAACAATAAACTTACTATGATAAATGATCCAAGCCAACTTTCAACGTTCGATCAAACTGTTTATAAATATATGCTTAGTTCTATGAAGGTTGGTATATATTCGGGAGTAAGCATTAAAATGAATGGCAATACTGACATAAATCTACAAGAACCAGCACCTTTTAAGGATGATGAACCAACTGTAGGTTATAGAAATGGGATTAACACTACTACTACTACTACTGTAACCATGAATATGAATCTAACGAGATCTTTGGATGCGAATTTTAATATCCAAGAGGCTGATGGCCCGAAGATCGGAGAGTTTTACAAAAACCCTGCAGAGGCTAATAGATCAATTGGAGACTATGCTAGTTTTCTTATAAAAAATGGAATAACAAGTATTGACTTAGGGATTTCAACTGTATACACGGACCCTAATAAAAATGATTACAGTTACAGAACTGCTCAAGGTTTATTAGAAGCCAGAGTGGCCACAGTACGAAAGTCTTTTTCAAAATTTGGAGTTTCTATAAATAAGGTTGATTACAGATATGGTGAAGCAGAACCGAGCGTTTGGGGAACGTCTTCAACACAAATTAAAAGAGTTACTGGATGGAACGTATCTCAAATACCAGTTCAACAAAAATTGCTTAACGGCATGCCCACTGGACCAGTTACTGTGACAGGGAAGGCCTCTACCCCTAAGTTTATTCCCAATTTAGGTCAACCTGCTCCAAAGTCAAAAGTTACCTGGAAATGACAACCGAAGAATATAAAATAAAAAGAATGAAACAGTACCTAATAGAATGAATTTGTTGCTGTAATTCGGCAATTTTTTTAACAAGACTACTAATAATTTGCGTAAATAAAATAAGTTACTCCATTAGATGTGACCTTTTTTAGGATATTCACATACTTTCATATTTGTATGGCCACATATACCGATACTAATAAAATGACATAAAAGATAAAGGTTTCAAATTTATTAATAAAACTGGTTACGTGCTTAACAATTAAACAGTTTAAGAATGGCAAGGATAATTACCCGATTTAGAATAAAAATAAAAAGAAAGATATGCAGTATAATTAATCCGTAACCTTGTCATGCTGCATATCCAGGCTGGAAAATTAGATGACAAAAGATATAATAATTAGACGCAGAAAGGAATGTTTACAGTTGCAATATGTAATAGAATGCCTAATTTTTTAATTCTTGTTGAATTTTTTTATCCCAAAACTCCTGCATTTGTATATTCCTGGAGAAATCAGTTTCTTTATCATAAAGGGACTGCATTTTATTCTTTTCATTGTATATTTTCAAATAAATAGCTTTTAAGTCTTGTGTTGCCGTCGATGGATTAACCACAAAATTCTCTAAAGTTTGAGTAAGTTTACGCGTAAATAATTCAGTAATGTTAAAATGACCTTGCTCATGCTTAAGTCCAATGTTAGAGCGCAATTTCACCCAAGATTCTTTTCTATTAAAGTACGACACAACTTTAAATGTTAAGCCATTTATTCCATACGAAGCTTTATATAATATACCTGTGTACGACAATGCGCCATATTTTTTAGTTGCATCGATTTTGCCTTTAAAATCTTTCCACTCCAATCTATAGTCAGGGCGCCAATAGATAGTATCTTGAGTAAATGCCTTATTAGAAAATAGCAATATAATGCCAACAATTAGAATAGATTTACACTTCATAGTAAATTATAGATATGCTTGGGCCGGTATTAATTAGGCGTAAGCTTGTTTGTTTTTTACATCTCTGATAAATCCTGCGATGATACGCAGCAAGGAAGATTTATTTTCCTGTAACAGGATATCAATTTCTTTAAAATAGTGGATTACTTCAGCATCCTGCAACGCGGCTTTGCCTTTATCGGGAGTATCCGCATTAACTAAAAATTCTACTTTGCTATTCAGAGCGTCAGCAATCTTCTTCAGCACTTCGGCCTTGGGTTGTGCCTCTTTTGTTTCATAGCGGCCGATTTGGGCATAGGAGATACCCAGTCTATCGGCAAGTTGGGACTGCGACCAGTTTCTTCCCTTGCGGCAGATGTTATCCATACGACAAGAGTTTTTTAAAAAGGCAAGGAGGCCGACAAACAGAAAGCCTTCCGACGCCCAGATGGCATTGGCCAGGAGATTAATCACTATATACCAGAGGGTATTCATGATAGCGTAAATATACAGAAATTGGTAGTGTATCAAATTAGCAGTTTTTAAAAAAATATAGGATTTACAAGCTTTACAGAGGCCCTCTTTGCAGGCCCTCTCTCATTTTAAGTCCCTCAACAACCTTATTTTCGCCTTTTTATGCCCTGTAATGGGGCTTTTCCATTACTCGTGTATCAAATTAGCAGCTAATTATGGAATGCAAGTATTGCACTCGAAAATGTCGGTGTGCCGGAAGGCAGCAAAACGGCATACAACGCTATTATTGCAGTACCTGCAAAAAGTATCAGCAGAAACAGTATTTGTATCAAGCTTACTACGGTACGGTAAACACAACCATCAAATTGTTGGTCTGTGAGAGCGTTGGCATCCGTGGCATAGGACGGGTATTAAAAATAGCCATAGGCGCCGTGCTGAATAGGATACAGGCAATGGCTACCCGCATATCTAAACCACTCATATTGAGGAAGCAACAAATAGTAGAAGTAGACGAACTCTGGACCTATATCGGCCGAAAGGAAAATGAATACTGGCTGGCTTATGCTTTGGACAAGGAAACCCGGGAAGTAATAGACTTTATAATTGGCAAAAGAACTAAAAGCACCTTGAAAATACAGATAGATAGTGTACTGGTGTTCGGACCTAAAAAGATACGGACAGACAAATTAACAATCTATACGAGGCTTATCCCACATCACCTACATCATAGAAGTGCCTACGCCATCAACCACATCGAACGGAAAAACCTATCGATCCGTACAGATATCAAGCGGCTGAGTCGCCGGACCATCTGCTTCAGCAGAAGCATACTCTTATTAGAAAGCTGCCTGAAAATCTACTTTTGGGGGTGATATATAAAAGTCTCCCCCCTTCAGGGGATATAATAACCGGCTGCAATTCCGCTGCTTTACATAATGTGATTATCGGAACCGATCTCCGGACGGGTACGTAGTGAACCGATAACACCACATTATGTAAAAGACGGACAGGAGTAAACGCATAGTGAAAAAATATATTTATTGTGCCGCTGTCTTATAGGTATGACTTATGGGTATACTATATGAAAAAAATATGGCAGGTAAAAAATCGATCTCCTACAAAAGAGATAAAAACAAGGTGGAAATCAATGGAGATCCAGATGATATAAAGGGGGTGATGTGGTTCGATCTGATCAGTTCAAGATTATGGGGAGTGTTACCGATAGTTTTATTGTTTGTGCTCCCCAAAGGCAGTGTAATGTTGATGCTCTGGCAATGGGTAAAAAAGAGTATGTTTCTATTTATACTTTTTGCAGTAATGATAATATGTGAGCTGCCATTGTGGTTGTCAGGTTGATTTTTTTTCTTTCTTCCGAAAAGAAGAATCGGCTATCTTGGGGGCGTATAGCAGATCTTTGAATAAAGCAAAAATCCGATGTGGGGTCATACCGGAACGGGTTTAATGGACAAGAGAAAGATGATGAGATTAAAGGAGCCGGAAATAGTTACACCGCGGAGTTCTGGGAGTATGATGTGCCGACCGTGTACCATTCGTTAAAGCTCAGACAGGGAAAAGAGATTCGGCGGAATAAGTTGTTTAACGGATGAAGGTTAAATTGTGTAATCTGTTGAAATGTAGATACTTATAACGAAAAAGATTAGGCGAGAAATTTCCACGCTGCGTGGAGAATTATTGAATAAAAGGAAGTTCTAAAAAAATGTACCTCTTTGGTTAGTGAGATTTTAGAAGTAAATTTGTTAAGCAATAATAGTATCGTATGGCTACACCATCTATATCAAGAGAAATGCTACGTTATTTCACGCAGCTGAATGATGCGGAGCAGAAAAGTGTTTTACAAATGATTAAAACATTCTTAAGCACCCGTAAGGATGATTTTAAACCGGTATCATTAGAAGATTATAACCGTGAGTTAGAGGAGGCTGATGCGGAAATAGAGGCCGGAGAATTTGTACCTCATGAAGAGGTGATGAAACGCTACTTAAAAAAATAGAAATGCGACTGAGCATTAAGTGGAACCGCCGTGCCATAAAACAATTATGAGCCAACATCTCACACCTCCCCTAGCCTAAACACGCCTCCATTCTTTACGCCCTTCTCCGTAGCCTGCAATACACAACATTCATTTAAAGGATCATGCTCGAAGACAAGTACATAATTACCGGCGGCGGCCTCGCTGAAGAAGGATTTCTTCTCCAGCAGCGTCGTCAGGGGATGCATATCATAAGCCATTACATACGGCAAGGGAATATGCCCTACGGAAGGTAGGAGATCGGCCATGAAGACGACCGTCCTGCCCTTATAGCGGAGTTGCGGCAGCATCATCGCATCGGTATGTCCGTTGACCAGCCGGAGGGACAACTGCGGCAGGATGCCCGAGGGGACCGACGCCAGCCGGAAAGCGTCGGAAGGGTCACCGCCTGCATGGCCGGTCTCGGAAGTGCCTGTTCCAACCCCGGCCACATCTATAAATCGCAGCTGCCCGCTCTCCCAGATCGGCAGGATATTGTCTTTCAGAAAAGAAGCCTTCTCCCGCTCATTCGGCTCGGTGGCCCATTTCCAATGCCGCTCATTGCTCCAGTATGTAGCATTTTTAAAAGCCGGCACCAGACGATCTCCTTCGCGGATAATACTACCCCCGCAATGATCGAAGTGCAGGTGCGTCAGCAGGACATCCGTGATGTCATCCCGGTGAAACCCATGTTTGGCCAGTGACTTATCAAGGGTATCGTCCCCGTGCAGGTAATAATGACTGAAGAATTTGACGTCCTGCTTGTTTCCGATCCCGTTATCTACAAGGATGAGGCGGTTACCTTCCTCGATCAGCAGGCATCGCATGGCCCAGGTACAGAGATTGTTCTCATCGGCTGGATGGATCTTGCTCCACAATGTCTTGGGTACAACCCCGAACATGGCCCCTCCGTCGAGTTTGAAGAAGCCGGTTTCGACCGTATATAATTGCATACCGTAAATTTAAAGGAAATTCTCTTCCGCCCGCTGCTTGCGTAGCGCCGAATACAGCCAGCCCAGCCCGATGGCAAAAAAGAGGATCAGGAAGAGTACCGAATTTTTCATGCTGTTGGTCAGCTCCTCGATAAAGCCGAAGCTGAACATACCGACCACGATAGCGAGCTTCTCGGTAATATCATAGTAGCTGAAAAAAGAGGCTGTATCTTTCGTCTCCGGCATCAGCTTGGAGTAGGTCGACCGGCTGAGGGATTGTATCCCGCCCATCACCAACCCCACAGCCAGCGCCAGCAGGTAAAAAGAGTATTCAATAGGGCCTTGTCGAGGCGCCAGTTCCGCTTTCCATCTGGACAGCTCGCCCTCAAGCGTACCTTCCTCTCTATCGTAACGGTTGAACAGGGCGGTATCCCGGGCTGCTTTGACCTCCTGGACTTTCAAGGCATCTTTCTGCTTTTGCAGTTCCGCGATCTTCTGATGATAAGGTGTCAGCGGCTCCGCCATCCCTGCCGTCACATAGGCTGCGATACATACTACGATCCAGAATAATACTACTCCCATCAGGACCTTGATATTTCCATAACGGGCAGAGAGCCGGCTCATCCAGGTAGCGCCTACGATGGCCACCAATTGGATCAGCACGATCGTGACGATCAGCTTGGTATCCTCCAGGCCCAGTAATTTGCTGCCGAAGAGGGTGGACGCCAGCATGACGGTCTGCACACCCATACTATAGAAAAAGAAACCCCGTAAGAATCGTTTCAGGACGGCCATCTTCTTTACCTCCCCGTATACTTTCCGGATCTCTTTGAAGCCATCTTTGAGGACATTGCCGGATTTAGCGAGACTGAGATTGGCCTTGGGCAGGACACGGAAGGTGAACTGCGCAAAACCGGCCCACCAGAGCCCTACCAGCAAAAAGTTCAGCCGCAGCGCCAGAAATTGTCTGGTGGACAGCACCAGCACGAGCACAAACCCGATCAACTGCAGGATAACGCTGCCTACATAACCGTAGGCATACCCTTTGGCGCTGACGCGATCCTGATCTTCCGGCGCGGCGATTTCCGGCAGATAAGCATTATAAAAAACCAGGCTCCCCGTATAGCCGAGAGAAGCCACTATGAAAAAGAGAACGCCCCAGCCCAGGTTCGACCCGTCAAAAAGATACAGGAGACTGCATCCGGCGGCACCCATATAGCAGAAGAAACGCATGAAATTCTTCTTATTACCCCTCGTATCGGCAATAGAGGTAAGGATAGGATAGGAGATGGCGATCAGCAGGTAGGCTGCTGCCAGTGAATAATCGTAAAGAGACGAGTTGATAAAGGTCCGGCCGAGGAAAGGGATATGATCGCTGCCGAAATGTTCACGTGTGACGGCCAGGAAATAGATAGGAAAAAAGGTAGTGGTGATCACCAGGTTGTACACCGAATTGGCCCAGTCATACATGGCCCATCCGTTGATCACTCGTTTGGGGGCCGTTATCATTAGACGATTCCCCTCCATAATAAGAATAACATCACCGTGCCTACGACGATCCGGTAATAACCCCAGACTTTAAATCCATGCCGCTTCAGGAACCCGATAAAATAACGGATGACAATGATCGACACGAAAAAACAAATTACGCTGCTGATACCCAGCAGAGAAAAATTATCTTTCGAAAGGACTTCGTGGTGGTCTTTATACACATCCCAGAAACTCTTCACGGAAGCCGCGAACATGGTGGGAACGGCCAGGAAGAAGGAGAATTCAGCAGCTGCCTTGCGGCTCAGCGACTGACTCATACCGCCGATGATCGTAGAGGCGCTGCGGCTCAGGCCCGGGAAAAGGATGGACAGGACCTGGAAACAACCGATCCGGAAAGCCACTCCATTGGATACCTTTGCCTCGTCATCGATAGTAGGGTTGAGAAACCACTTGTCTACGAAGAGGAAGATGATACCGCCGATGATCATGATGGTGGCGATGACATACAGGTTACCGAGGACATTGTCAATATGTTTCTTCAAGAGGAATCCGAATACAAGGGCCGGGATCACCGCAATGATCAGCTTGATATAAAAGGCCAGGCGGGAGAAATCGAAGAACTTCTTATAATACACCACCACAACGGCAAGAATGGCTGCCAGCTGGATAACGATCTCGAACATATCCGAGAAAGGGGTGGAGGCCACGCCGATGATCGGGTTCGTAAACTTCATGTGGGCGGTGGACGAGATAGGGAGGAACTCGGTCAGCCCTTCTACGATCGCGAGAATGATAGCTTGGACGATAGTCATGTCGGATATTAAAATTGTAAGGAGGAGCGGAAATTATTGCTCTGTTTTCTTGTCCTTGCGGAAAATAGCGAAGATTTCCAGCGCCAGTCCCCCTAAAATGAGGATCGGGGCAATGGTCACCCGGGTAAAGCTATACACTTCCTTCGGATCGAAGACATTGGGGTCCTTGCTCTTACCCCCGGCCATCAGGAACAGGCCCAGGGCCATGACGATGATACCGATCAGCATCCAACGGTAGTTCTCCTTACCGAATAAAGGGGCATTATTTTGCCTGGAAATGGGAGAAGCTGGTTTTTTGGTCGTTGCCATGAAATAGATTGATTGTTGGGCCTGCAATATACGCAAAGCCGAACACAGTTCGGCTGTCCGAAGGACAATTATTAGACCGGGCTCCGGGACCCCGGTCCCGGAGGGTAAGAGCTCAAAACGGATCACGGGTCCGCTGAACGAGAAACCCCGGAGCGCTCAATACAAGTCGTCCAGCTTCATTTTCAGGTATTTCAGCACGCTGCGGTGGGTGCTGATAAAAGATATGCAAATTCCCAGTAATACGATTACCACGCCCATGGCAGACAGGAGCGTATAATCCCGGAGCGCCCTGATCTCCGGCAGCCATTTCTCAGTGACGAAGATGACCCCAACGATCCCCCCGATGGCGATCAGCCCGCTGATTGCTCCATTGATCAGGGCCCTCACGTCCATTGGCTTGGCAATAAACCACCGGGTGGCGCCCACCATCTGCATGGTCTTGATGAGGAAACGGTTGCTGAACATGGCCAGCCGGATCGTATTGTCGATCAGGATGATCACCAGGATCGAAATGACGATAGCTATGCCCAATAAGATAAAACTGACCTTCCGGATCATATTGTTCAGGCTGGAGACCAGCGCCTGGTTGTATTGTACCGATTCGACGGCAATATTCCCGACCAGGTCGGCCTTGATCTTATTCAGGGAGTCGGTGTTGGCATACTCGCTGCGGATCTTAAAATCCACGCTGGCCGGCAGGGGATTCTTATCCAATACCGGTCCCCAGTCATTATTGCCATCCGAGATAAACCGCTTGCGGGCCAGCTCTTTGGTCAGGTATTCATACGATTTCACATAAGGCTGTGAGGCAATGTACTGTACCAGGATAGCGCTGTCTTTTGCTGTCACCTGGTCCCTGACATATACCTGCACCTCTACATTTTCCTTGAAATTCTGACCCAGTTTGTTGGCATTGATCACGATCCAGCCCAGCAGACCCAGCAGAAACAACACGACCGAGACACCTACAATGGCCATAAAGTAGGATGGGGTAGAACGTTTAGCATATCCTTTTCCGAATTGTGCCATGTTTAATAGTAATTTTTGGGTTAGTACAACGGGTAAACACCTTCACTTCGACCGGTTGTCAGGCCGGACCTATTAACAAAAATAACGGATTTGCGGGCATCTTCACGCTCTTTACCGGGCGTTTTCGTACTTTTGTCACCCTTTAAACGATACTCTTGGCGCATTATTTCGAGAGGAGGGCGGCTTTTAACTTTTTTCCAACTTTTTACCTAAGTATATAGCATAAAGAACTTTATGGAATATAATTTCAGCGAGATTGAAAAGAAATGGCAGCAGCAATGGACGAAGAATGGCAGCTACAAAGTAAGTAACGATGCTGACAAGCCTAAATTCTACGTACTGGACATGTTCCCTTACCCCAGCGGAGCAGGCCTCCACGTAGGGCATCCCCTGGGATATATCGCCAGCGACATCTATGCACGTTATAAAAGACTGAAAGGCTTCAACGTACTGCATCCGATGGGGTACGATGCTTTCGGCCTTCCCGCCGAGCAATACGCCATCGACCACGGCATCCATCCCGCCGTATCGACGGAGAATAATATTAAAAATTTCCGTCAGCAACTGGACAATATAGGCTTCTGCTTCGACTGGGACAGGCAGGTGCTCACCAGCGAGCCCTCCTATTACAAATGGACGCAATGGATCTTTCTGCAATTGTTCAAAGGCTGGTACGACCGCAAGCAGAACAAGGCGATGCCCATTAGTGACCTGGTACAACGGCTTGAAGCGGAAGGTAACAAGCACCATCCCTGCCCGGGTGAACCCAAGCTCCGCTTCACTGCGGAGGAATGGAAAGGATTTGACCACCGCCGCCAACAGGAGATCCTGATGAACTACCGCCTGGCTTATTGCGGACTTGGTGAGGTGAACTGGTGCGAAGCCTTAGGCACCGTTTTAGCAAACGATGAAGTGGTGAATGGAGTCAGCGAACGCGGCGGTTTTCCTGTAATAAAGAAAAAATTACGGCAATGGTACCTGCGCATCACCGATTATGCGGACAGGCTGCTGGAAGGACTCGAAAAAGTCGATTTCAGTGATGCGATGAAAGAAATGCAGACCAACTGGATCGGCAAAAGCTTCGGGGCAGAGGTTACTTTTGATGTCCACACCCCTGGGGCTCCCACGACCGGGAACCCCGCGTCTGTTCCCGGCGGACCGGCTGTATCCGACTCTGCGGCCAATACCCCCGGCGGGCCGGGAGCCCATCGCCTTACCGTCTATACTACCCGCCCCGACACCATCTTTGGCGTCGACTTCATGGTCGTAGCCCCGGAACACGAACTGATCGAAAAGATCACTTCCTCCGAACAACGGCAGGCGGTGGAAGAGTATATCGCCTATGTCAAGAGCCGCAGCGAAAGGGAGCGTATGGCGGAGAAAAAGATCACAGGCTGCTTTACCGGGGCCTATGCCATCAACCCCTTTTCCGGATTGCAGATCCCTATCTGGATATCGGAATACGTGCTGGCGGGTTACGGTACCGGAGCGATCATGGCCGTACCCTGCGGAGACGATCGGGACTTCAAATTTGCCCAGCATTTCGGTATCCCCATCACGAATATTATCGGAGATTATTATAACGGCAAGGAAGCTAACGCTACCAAGGAAGCAAAACTGCAGAACAGCGATTTCCTCGATGGCATCGTCATGAAAGACGCTATCGTCATTGTGATCAACAAACTGGAGGAAAGAGGGATCGGTATCCGTAAGACCAACTACCGGATGCGGGACGCCGCTTTCAGCCGCCAGCGTTACTGGGGAGAACCTTTTCCCATCGTCTGGCAGGGGGGCGAGCAGAGCGAAGTCCCCGAACACGGAGGAGCGCAGCCCGGCCAAAGTTCTATAGCCACTCCCCTCGACGAGAAGGATCTTCCCCTGGAACTCCCGCATGTGGAAAAATATGGCCCCGGCCCCGAAGGCGAAGGCCCTCTCGCCAATGTGGCAAGCTGGACGGCCCGTCACCTGGAGACCAATACCATGCCCGGTTATGCCGGCAGCAGCTGGTATTTCCTCCGGTATATGGACCCCCACAATGAGGACGTATTCTGCAGCCGCCAGGCATCCGACTACTGGGGACAGGTAGACCTGTATATCGGCGGTACCGAACATGCCGTCGGCCACCTCCTCTACAGCCGGATGTGGACCAAGTTCCTCTATGACCTGGACCAGATCGGCCATGACGAACCCTATAAAAGACTGGTCAACCAGGGCATGATCCAGGGTAGCAGCCGTTTTGTCTACCGCGTCGAGCTGAAAGGCACCCAGGAGGTAGAAGAGCTGGCAAGAAAGACGCCTGTCTTCATCTCCTGTGGGCTGCGGGCTATCGAAGGGACCCCTGAATTACATGAGCTGGTCACGATGGCCGTCAGGAATATTTTTAATAATGCTGCTATCGAAATCAGCCAGATAGCCTACTCCCAACTGCATGTCGACGTCAATATCGTCGATGGGGTAGAATTGGAGACCGCGAAATTCAAAAAATGGCGGACTGAATATAATAATGCTGAATTCATTCTCGAAGAAGGCAAATATATCTGCGGGGTGGAGGTGGAGAAAATGAGCAAATCCAAATTCAACACAGTCAATCCCGACGACCTGGTGAACAGGTATGGCGCCGACACCTTCCGTATGTACGAGATGTTCCTGGGACCCGTCGAACAAAGCAAACCCTGGGATACCAAGGGCATCGAAGGCGTCCACCGCTTTCTTCGCAAACTATGGCGTTTGTTCTTCGACGAAACCAAAGGCAGGATCTGGACGACGGACAAAGTGACGGATGCGGAATTCAAAATCCTCTATAAGACCATAAAAAAAGCCGAAGACGATACCGAACGTTTCTCTTTCAATACAGGCGTCAGCGCCCTGATGATCGGGGTCAACGAACTGACAGACCTGAAATGCCATAAAAAAGAAGTGCTGGAGAAGCTGGTCATTATCCTGACCCCCTATGCCCCGCACGTCTGCGAAGAGCTCTGGCAGCTGATCGGGAACGAAGGCTCCGTCCTGGACGCGCCCTACCCCAAAGTCGAGGAGAAATACCTGGTGGAATCGGCTAAGAACTATCCCATCGCCATCAATGGCAAGACCCGGACGGAAATGAATATCGCCCTGGATGCCACCCAACAACAGGTGGAGGCCTTGGTGATGGCCGATGAGGTGGTAAAAAAATGGCTGGAAGGCGGCGCGCCTAAAAAGATCATCTATGTGAAGAATAAGATGATCAATGTGGTGATTTAAGGAGGGGATTTCGTAACTTGATACTATGGCAGCTGCAGCTTTAGTATCCATTCTGCAAAAGCACCGGCAGGCTTTTCATCCCGTGGTCCCATTCGACCCGGCCAGGGATAAGCTATACCCCTTCGATCTTACGGATAAGAATACGGAACTGAGCCCGGAACAGATTGCCGACACGGAAAGCTTTGCTGTCTATATCAATAAGACCCTGCAAGCGCATCACTGCAAATATGGCATCGGCGGATACGACGAACACCGCACTCTCTATGCCCGCAGCAAACACTTTGATCATTCTCCCCCGGTATCGGGCAGCGAAGCGGCGCGTACTTCCCCGGGAGAAGCGGCGACCGAACCCCGGCGTCTTCACCTGGGGATCGATATCTGGGGACCGGCCGGAACCAAGGTCATGTCACCTCTGGACGGGATCATCCATAGTTTCGCTTTTAACAACAATGACAGCGACTATGGTGCCACGCTGGTATTGACCCACAACCTCGAAGGGCTTGGCTTTCATACCTTATATGGTCATCTCAGCCTCAACTCCCTGAAGAACCTGCATGAAGGTAAAAATATCCGCAAAGGGGATGTAATAGGAGAATTCGGAATGCGTTTTGAGAACGGCAACTGGCCCCCTCACCTGCATTTTCAGATCATCCGCGATATGCAGGGCTGGAAAGGCGATTATCCAGGCGTATGTAAATATTCGGAAAGACAACAATGGCTGGAAAACTGTCCCGACCCGGATCTTATTTTGCAGATGAGGCAATAAGGCTCTTCACCATTTCCTCCCATTCCTTCTCCAGAGAATAGCCCGGCATCGTCTTCCCGGCCCGGACATACCAGTAATTGGCATTCCCGGAGTCACCTTCCTTACGATGCAGATACGCATGCACCCAGGCTCCATCCTTCGTTTCGATATCCTGCGCGATCGTATGGGCCCGCTCCCAGTCATTCTTTCCATCATACCACATGGCCTGCAGACATCCACTGATCCCATCAGGGGGTTTGTTTTCTATCAGGGACGATTTGAAGGCCGATGGACTCATATTCTTCTCATTTATAGGATGATAAACACAGATATTCAGCACAAATTTACTTCTTCTTCCCTTTTGCGTAAATGAAATTTCCCGATCGCTAGTCCTATTCCCCGCCGATCCCTGCAAATTTGCAGCATAAAAATAAGGTGGCAGCGCCTGGCAGGTAAAAGAGTAAAAGCGGATGGCAAAAAAAAGGAGGGTGAAATATTGGATCGGTCAGATACACCTCTGGCTCGGATTGGCATCCGGGATTGTGGTACTAATAGTGAGCATCACCGGCTGCCTCTTCGTTTTTCAAAAGGAAATATCGGAACGCCTTTATAAAAAAACTTATTTTATAAAGGCGCCAGATCTGGCCGCGTCCACTCTCCCCTTGAGCCTGCTGCAACTCAAGGCCCGGAATGCATTGGGCACCGCTCGTCCCATCAATAGCATAACCACTTATAGCCAGCCCGACCGGGCCTGGGAATTTATGGCCTATAGCTCCAACGATTCGGCGCTGACCTATTTCGGCGTTATGCAGTATTCTCAATCCGTTTTCCTCAACCCTTACAACGGCGCCGTCACAGGGATAAGGGATTATAAATACGATTTCTTTTCCATCGTCAAATATATTCATTGGAGCCTGCTGCTTAATACGGACTACGGTCAACCTATCGTTGGATGGAGTACCCTGATCTTCGTGCTCCTGCTCATTACAGGGATCGTATTATGGTGGCCCAAAAAATGGACGAGGGCTTACAAAGACAGGAGTTTTAAAATAAAATGGGGGGCCAGTTTTAAGCGGGTGAATTATGATTTGCACAATGTGCCGGGTTTTTACAGCCTCTTTCCCGCGCTGATCATCGCTATGACTGGAATGGTCTTCGCCTTCAGATGGTTTTCGGCGCTGGTATATGTCGCTGCTTCCGGCACGACCACCCCTCCTCCGCAGGCTATTATAAAATCCGTCAGGTCCGCTGCGGACAGCGCGCTTGTGCAGGATTCCTCTGACTCGCTTATCTGGATTCATCCCGCAATCGCCTCTCCCATGGACAAGGCCTTCGGGCTGGCGCAGGAGCAATTGCCCGGGACCCGTCGTTTGGGAATCTATCCGGCCACAGGCGCCGAAGGCACGATTTATGTCTATGGCTATAAGGACGGAGAAACTTATTATGGCTCCGATGCCCTGCAATTCGACCAGTATACCGGCCGGCTGCTGCACAGACGGAATAATTCGGAGAAGAACAGGGGCGAAAAGCTCGCTGAAATGAACTATGATATTCACGTAGGCGCCATCGGCGGGCTCACGGGCAAGATCATCGCCTTTATAGCAAGCCTGATCTGCGCCAGCCTCCCCGTCACCGGCTTCCTCATCTGGTGGGGAAAGAGAAGAAAGTCCTCTTACATCCGGGTTTGATGGCATTGCATGGAATATCCTTAAATTTGCCGGATAATCAACTATATGCACAAGACCTCCCTGATATTCACTGGTTTAATTATTCTGACCTTTATAATGACTATAAGCTGCGGCAAAGCATCGGACCAGGGGTCTGTCAGCTGCACCAGCGTCGATCCTACCGCCGATTCGTCGGCCCTCCTCAGCTTTGCCAGGACGAACGGCATTACCGCAGTTAAGGATACCACCGGACTTTATTATCAGGTCATTACCCAGGGCACCGGCGCCGTCCCTAATGGTAATTCCGTGATATACGTTACCTATACCGGTACCCTTCTGAACGGGACCATCTTTGACTCGACCACCAATTCTGCCAAGACCGGCTTTAAACTGAGCAACCTGATCGCCGGATGGCAGATAGGCATGCCCAAGATCCAGGCAGGCGGCCATATCAAATTGCTGATCCCTTCCGCCTATGGTTATGGCTGTCTGGGATCGGGATCTATCCCGGCCAATACTCCCATCTATTTCGATGTGACCCTCGTCAGCGTTCAGTAAAAGATCGCGGTCCGCGATGGTATAGTAATTGCGTAACTTCCACGTAAATATATATCCCGGGCGCCATGACAAAATACGATGCCATCATTATCGGTTCCGGTCAGGGTGGAAATCCCCTCGCCAAAAAACTGGCCAATGCCAACTGGAAAGTTGCCCTGATAGAAAGGAAATGGGTAGGAGGAACCTGTATAAACGTAGGCTGTACCCCCACGAAGACAATGATCAGCTCCGGACGCATCGCCCATCTCGTGAAGAACAGCGCGGATTACGGGATACATACCAGTGGCCTCACCGTAAACATGGAAGAAGTGGTCAAACGGAAAAATTCCGTCGTACTGTCTTTCCGCGAGGGTGGCACTAAGGGGCTTCTCAAGACCCCCAACCTGGACCTGCTTTTTGGCAACGCCGTTTTCTCGGGCCCAAAAGAAGTGACCGTTGTCAAAGAGGATGGCTCCCGGGAAATACTGACCGCCGAAAAAATATTTATCAATACGGGCCTGCGGCCCTTATTGCCCCCTGTTGCGGGTCTTGACGAAGTTAACTATCTTACTTCCACGTCCATTATGGACCTCCTGGAGATACCCGCGCACCTGGTCATTATCGGCAGCAGCTATATTGCGCTGGAATTCGGTCAGCTGTACCGGAGATTGGGCAGCGAAGTGACAATCATCGAAAGGGGACCGCATTTTCTGTCCCGGGAAGATGAAGACATCGCCGCAGAAGTAAAAAAAATACTGGAAGAAGAAGGGCTCAACATTTTGATCGATACGACTGTTACAGAAGTCGCTGCTTCCGGGAAAGAAGTACAGCTGAAGATCAAAACCGGCGAGACCGAGGGATTCCTTACCGGCTCGCATGTCCTGGTAGCCACCGGCAGAGAGCCCGATACGACAGGCCTGAATACGGCGGTTGCCGGCATTGCCCTGGATAAAGGTGGGTTCATACAGGTGAATGATTCCTTAGAGACCTCCGTACCGGGGATCTATGCCCTCGGCGATGTGAAAGGAGGCCCGGCTTTTACACATATTTCTTATAATGACTATCTGATCCTGTATAAGAACCTGTTGGAGAATGGAAATGAAAGTACTGCGAAGAGGCCCCTGGTCTATTGTATGTTCACTGACCCGGAACTGGGAAGGGTAGGATTGTCCGAAAAGCAGGCCCGCGAAAAAGGGCTCCGTATAAAAGTGGCAAAGCTGCCCATGACCAGCGTGGCAAGGGGAATAGAGACAGGAGAGACCCGGGGGCTGATAAAAGCTGTCGTTGACGCAGACAGCAGGAAAATAATCGGGGCATCCGTCCTGGCGCCGGAAGGGGGTGAGCTGATGAGTGTATTGCAAATGGCTATTCTGGGAGGGGTCACCTATGATGTAATAAGGGATAACGTTTTTGCCCATCCTACTTTTTCTGAATCCCTGAATAATCTTTTTATGACCCTGGACTATGAATAGGATGATCGAAGTAAAAAATATTACGAAATCTTTCGGCGGATTCGCAGCGGTCGATAATATCTCTTTTACCATAGAAGAAGGAGAGACGATCGTATTCCTGGGAATGAGCGGCTGCGGTAAGACGACCCTCCTTAAAATGATCAACCGGCTTATCGAGCCCACCTCCGGTGAGATATGGATCAAAGATAAAAAGATCCATGAGCAGCCCCCTTCCGTATTACGCAGAAATATAGGATATGTATTCCAGAACAATGGTCTGTTCCCCCATTATACCGTTGCCGCCAATATCGGCATCGTTCCGGGCCTGCTGCACTGGGATAAAAAAAAGATTGCCGGCCGTACCGCCGACCTGCTGGAGAAACTGCATCTTCCACCCGCTAAGTATCTGTCGGCCTATCCTCATCAGCTGAGCGGAGGCCAGCAGCAAAGGGTAGGACTGGCAAGGGCCCTGGCGGCCGATCCGCCTATCCTGCTCATGGATGAGCCATTCGGCGCCCTCGATCCGATCACCCGGGCCCACGTAAAAAAGGATTTCTCCCAACTGGACGAACTAAAAAGTAAAACGATCATCCTCGTCACCCACGACGTACAGGAAGCCTTCGAGCTGGCAGACAGAATATTCCTGCTGGATAAGGGGAAAATAGTACAGGCCGGAAGACCCGAAGAATTGCTGTTTAAGCCGGCCAATGAATATGTGAGAACTTTTTTTGAAGATCAGCGTTTTCAATTGGAAGTGAAACTGATCGATCCCACCGATTATACATCCCTGATAAAGGCATTTACTCATTTTAAGCACAGACCCAGCTGATGGACCAACAGCAAAGCCTTTGGCAATTTATGCACCAGGAATCAGGCAAATTACTGCAGCAGACCCTGGAGCATATCGGTCTGACCTTTATTTCCCTGATGATAGCCGTCCTGATCGGCTTGCCTCTGGGGATCTATATAACAAGGCATAAAAAAGCAGCCGGACTCGTCCTGGGCGCAGTAGGGATCCTGCAGACCATTCCCAGCATAGCCTTGCTGGGATTTATGATCCCGCTCCTGGGCATCGGACCTATACCTGCCATCGCAGCGCTTTTTTTATATGCCCTCCTCCCCATCATCCGCAATACGTTCACCGGGATCAGCAACGTGGACCCCGTGGTCAGAGAGGCCGCGGTAGCGATGGGAATGACCAATGCCCAGGTATTGTTTAAAGTAGAGCTCATTTTGGCATTTCCCGTGATCATGGCAGGTATCCGCACCGCTACGGTGATCAACGTAGGCGTCGGTACCCTGGCTGCCTACATAGCAGCAGGCGGACTGGGTGAGTTTATATTCGGAGGCATTGCCCTGAACAATACCAATATGATCCTGGCAGGCGCCATACCGGCTGCACTGCTGGCCATACTGCTTGATTTTATGCTTTCCCTTGTCCAGAAAATGAGCAGCCGGAAAAGACGGTTGGCTTTATGGTCGATGCCGCTGATCCTGCTGCTGTTCTCCTCTTTTTACGTCCTGCCCCTGGGATTCAGCTCCAAACTGCTGGCGGGCTTCACCCCGGAATTCATGGGGAGGATCGACGGGGATATCGGACTCCGGTCCATCTACGGCCTGAAGATCCGGACGGTCGTCATCAGCGATGCCGTCATGTATAAAGCCATCTTCGATAAGCGGCTGGATGTCATCAGCGGTTATAGCACGGACGGAAGATTGAAAGCCTATGACCTGGCCGTACTGGAGGACGATAAAAAAATATTCCCACCCTATTATGCTGCCCCGGTGGTACGAACGGAAGTCCTGCAGAAATATAAAGAGCTGGCGCCCGTGCTCAACCTGTTGTCAGGAAAAATCAACGATTCAATCATGACGGAATTGAACTACCGGGTCGAATACCTGAATCAATCTCCGGAAAAATGCGCCCGGGATTTCCTCGTAGCGCAGGGACTCTACAAGGTCCCCCGGGAAGGAACCCGGGGAACCATTCGTTTGGGGTCGAAGATTTTTCCGGAGCAATACATTCTGATAAATATGTACGCTATGCTTATACGGGGATATACCGATCTGCAGGTGGAGACAAAGACCGGACTGGGCGGAACCAAAATTTGTTTCGACGCCCTGACGAATAATAAGATCGATATGTATCCTGAATATACCGGTACGGCGCTGTTGGCGATCCTGCATCCCGCGACACAGCAGATTAAAAACCTGGCGGGCGACCGGGACAGCGTCTATACGTTTGTTCGTCAGCAGTTTACCGAAAAATACCATCTGTCCTGGCTGCCACCTATCGGGTTTAATAATGCCTATGCTTTGATGATGCGCAGAAGTCAGGCGCAACAATTGCATATCAAAACTGTTTCTGATCTTACAGACTATCTCAATAAAAACAAGTTATGAGCTTACTGGAACAATACCGGTCTATAAGAAAAGCCAGCGAGGATATCTGCCGGCCTCTTCAGAAGGAGGATTACGTGGTACAACCTGTGGCGGATGTAAGCCCGCCTAAATGGCATTTGGGACATACGACCTGGTTCTGGGAGACCTTTTTGCTGGAAAAACAGCTGCCCGGCTACAAAGTTTTCAACCCGGATTATAATTTCGTTTTCAACAGCTATTATGAGACCATCGGCGCCAGGGTGATCCGCACGGACCGGGGTAATCTCAGCAGGCCTTCCGTTGAGGAGGTATATCAGTACAGACAATATGTGGACAACGCGATGGAGAAGCTGCTGTCGCGGGAGCCGCCCGCTTCCCTCCGGGATATTATCTTGTTGGGGCTCAACCATGAGCAGCAGCACCAGGAGCTGCTCTGGTCCGATATTAAATATATACTGGGGCATAACCCGCTCTTTCCCGCCTGGTCCGGGTTCGATATTAACGATCCCGGCAAGGCGGCGGGCGACCTCAGCCCGGTCCCGCCATCCGCGGCCGCCTCCGCAACTTCAGCAACGCCGCCCGGATCAACGCTGCCCGGAGCAATGAAGTCCGGAGCCGCGATCCCCGGAAAAAGAGATGAGGTAACGGAGAACCTTATCCCAGTGCCGGCGGGTATTTATGAGATAGGGTATAATGGGGATGGGTTTTGCTTCGATAATGAAGAGGGCCGCCACAAGGTCTGGCTGGATGATTTTAAAATAGCCGGTTCCCTGGTGACGAATGAAGAATATAGTTCCTTCATACGGGCAGGCGGCTATGAAAATTTTATATATTGGCATGCGGAAGGCTGGGACTGGGTGAAAAAAAATCATATCGGCGCCCCTTTATACTGGCATTGGATAGAGGGCAAATGGTTCCATTATACGCTTGCCGGCCTGAGACCTCTGGCTATGGAGGAACCTGTTTGTCATATCAGTTATTATGAAGCGGTCGCCTATGCGGCATGGAAAGGAATGCGACTGCCTACCGAGTCGGAATGGGAAGCGGCATCCGGGAAGTTCAACTGGGGAAAAAGATGGGAATGGACAGAGAGCGCCTACCTGCCTTATCCCGGGTTTAAAAAAGCCGAAGGGGCGATAGGAGAATATAACGGAAAGTTCATGGTAAGCCAGATGGTTCTGCGGGGCGCCAGTGTAGCGACTCCTGCATTGCACAGCCGGCACACCTACCGTAATTTTTTCCATCCGCATCTTCGCTGGCAGTTTACTGGCATACGGCTTGCCGGTCAGTAAGCCAAACCGGGCCACGGGCCCGGTGCCCGAAGGGCCATCATTAGATTCGGGCCTTTCGCGACCCGTCGCGGAAGGTCCGCTCGCAAAAAATTGCAAGTAACCAGGTAATTAAGAGGGCGATTATTAACAATTTAAACTAAGGTCTATGTTTCCTGTCACCACCACCGGTAAGACCGCAGGGCGCTGTTCATCAGGATTTCATCATGATGTGATCAACGGCTTGAAAGCGGCAAATAAATATCTTCAATCCAAATATTTCTATGACGAGGCCGGTGATAAGCTCTTTCAGCAGATCATGGCAACGCCTGAATATTATCCTACCCGCTGTGAAATGGAGATCCTCCAGCATCAGTCGGATAAGATAGCCAGCGCATTTGGTGAACAGGACGGTCCCTTCGACCTGGTAGAGCTGGGACCGGGCGACGCGACCAAGTCCTATTACCTGCTGCGGGAACTGCTGAAAGAGGGGGCGTCGTTCACCTATTACCCCATCGATATCTCATCGAATGTGATCGGATCGCTGGAAACAAGGCTTCCTGTTAGCTTGCCGGGACTACAATTCCAGGGCCTTAACGGGGAATACCTGGATAAGATGGAACGGGTGAACAATATCTCCGCTAAAAGAAAGGTCGTATTGTTCATGGGCGCTAATATCGGGAATATGACCATGCCGCAGGCTACCATTTTTTGCCGGCAGCTGCATGACCGGATGAGGCCCGGCGACCTGTTGCTGATAGGCTTCGACCTGAAGAAACATCCAAGGACTATCCTCGACGCTTACAATGACAGACAGGGCATTACAGCTGCTTTCAACCTGAACCTCTTACGGCGGATCAACCGGGATCTGGACGCCGATTTCGATATCGCCGGGTTCGAACATTACCCGATCTATGATCCGGGTACCGGGGCCTGTAAAAGCTACCTGGTCAGCCGTATCGCCCAGCAAGTGCATATCGGCTCCGGGGAGACCATCGATTTCAAGGAGAATGAACCCATATTCATGGAGATCTCTCAAAAATATTCCCTGCCGGAGACAGACTATATAGCAAGACAGTCCGGATTCCGGTCGATGCATACCTTCTTCGATTCGAACAAATGGTTCGCGGATATTTTATGGCAGCGTCTGCCCTGATGCCAGGCCGGCGATCTCCCGTTGGATCGTCGCCGTTTTGTCCGTATTATACCAACGCTGTAGCTCTTCCTTGATCGGATCATAATCCATGCCATCCGCCTTCATCCGGTAGAATAGCTGCTGTAAAGGAGCCGGTCTGGGTCCCCAGGTGAAGAGCTCCGTAAGGGAGTCTGTGTCCATGGCGATCAGTTTTGGAATACTCCGGCTGACGCCATTCGTCAGGTATTGATCCATCAATTCCAGGTTCTCATCCCGCAAAAGCATCCGTAGCCGGATCAGGGGATTTAAAGACACCAGGGCCTGCATCACGGGAAGGCTCTGTGCCGCATCCCCGCACCAGCCTTCTGTCAATACCAGCCAGGTTTGCGGCCTGCTGATGGACAGGATTGACGATTTTACTTCGGGCAGCAGCACGATCGTCTTTTCCAGCCGGTGCATTCGTTGCTGGTTCAGGTGGGAATAATGCAAAAATGCCTCAGAATGATTGGTTCCGGTCGCTTTGCCCGCAGCCAGCAGGTCATCTACCAATTGCTTATATGCGTCATAAGACAACGCTGATTCCAGGTGAGTCGGGCTGATTGACTTTGCCGGCAGAGGAGCTTCCATAGATTTTATTTTATAGGGCAATTTACGTGGTATATTTGCTTATGCCCAATCTCAATCTGAATAATGAAAAAGACGCTTTGAGTCCTTCGGATAAGGAGTTTGAGAATAATATCCGCCCGGCCGCGATCGAAGATTTTTCCGGGCAGCCCCAATTGATTGAAAACCTGAAGGTCTTTATAAAAGCCGCCAAAATGCGGGGGGAAGCATTGGATCATATCTTATTCCATGGCCCACCCGGATTAGGTAAGACTACTTTGTCCAGGATCGTCGCCAATGAGCTGGGCGTGAATATCAAAGAGACCTCCGGGCCTGTCATTGAAAAGCCGGGCGATCTCGCAGGCTTATTGACCAACCTGGAACCGCATGACGTACTCTTCATCGATGAAATACATCGCCTCAGCACCGTAGTGGAAGAATATCTGTATGCTGCCATGGAGGATTACCGGATCGATATCATGATCGACAGCGGACCCAATGCAAGAAGCATCCAGCTCAATATCAATCCCTTTACCCTGGTAGGCGCCACTACCCGCAGCGGCTTGCTGACAGCCCCTCTTTTATCACGCTTTGGCATCAAATCAAGGTTGGAATATTATAATGCAGAGACGCTGAGGCTGATCATTCTCCGCTCTGCCAACATCCTCAATACCAAGATCACCACGGATGCTTCCGGAGAGATCTCCCGCCGCAGCCGGGGCACTCCCCGCATCGCCAATGGCCTCTTGAGAAGGGTCAGGGATTTTGCCCAGGTATTGAGCAATGGCGTGATAGATCTCGGCATCACCGAACATGCGCTAAAAGCCCTGAATGTAGATAAGCATGGCCTGGACGAAATGGATAACCGCATCCTGTCCACCATCATAGAGAAATTTAAAGGAGGTCCCGTAGGGATCACTACCATCGCTACCGCCGTAGGAGAAGAGACAGGCACCCTGGAAGAAGTATATGAACCCTTTCTGATACAGGAAGGGTTTCTCATGCGCACCCCCCGGGGCAGGGAAGTCACGGCAAAGGCCTATGAACATTTGGGTAAAAAAGGACCGGCCGGAGAAGGCCAGACCTTGTTCTAAAAACGCCCAGCGTTTTTAGAACAAGGTCCCATCATTAGACACGAGGGGCTTAACCGCCCGGTTAAGCCCCTCGCTCAAGCTCCTGCCTTCACAACCCGCCTGTCCTGTGTTCTACGCGGTAATCGGAGCCACCAGCCTGAACCCATTGCCGTGAATATTCACGATCTCGATGCTCGAATCATCCTTGAGATACTTACGCAGCTTGGCAATATATACATCCATACTGCGTCCATTGAAATAGGTATCGCTGCCCCAGATTTTTTTCAAAGCCTGCTCACGGGGTAGCAGGTCATTCATATGCTCGGCCAGCATTTTCAACAATTCATTCTCTTTAGGCGACAATGTCTGCATCTGACCCTTATGCGACAGCTCCCGCAGTTTGGGATTGAAATGGTAGGAGCCCATTTCAAATTCCTTATTGTCCGCCTCTTTATTCATGTCGTCATTTCGTTTCAGGATCGCTTTGATCTTCAGCAGCAGCACCTCACTGTCAAATGGTTTGGTGATATAGTCGTCAGCCCCCAACTTATAGCCCTGGATGATATCCTCTTTCATCGTTTTGGCGCTGAGGAAGAATAAAGGAATATCCGGATCGACGTCCCGTATTTCCTCCGCCAGGGTAAAGCCATCCATATGAGGCATCATAATATCCAGCAGGCATAAGTCAAACCGTTCCCGCTGAAAAGCCGCCAGTCCAAGCCGTCCGTCCCGCTCCAGCGTCACGTCAAAATCACTCAGCTCCAGGTAATTCTTTAGCACCATTCCAAGGTTCTGGTCGTCCTCACATAATAATATTTTGGGTTTCTTTCCTTCCATGATTATCAATTTAGCTACAAATAAAGATAATTCATTTGCGGGAAGTGGCTTTCTTCCGTCTAATTTTTTGTTAATACCCCGGGTGGAGTACGTAAATTTGCCCTATGCATCTTACTTCTGACAATAAATTCAAGAAACTGGTCGTCATCGGCGACCGGGTATTGATCCGCCCCTCCAAACCGAACGAAAGGACCGAATCCGGTCTTTACCTTCCCCCCGGCGTTGGAGAACGGGAGAAAGTGCAGCAGGGCTATGTGATCAAAACAGGTCCCGGATACGCCATTCCCATGCCGGTCGACGATGAACCCTGGAAGCACCAGGACGAACAGGTTAAATATATACCCCTGCAGGCCAGGGAAGGAGATATTGCCATCTTTTTGATGAGCGGCGCCACCGAAGTCCTCTACGAAGCGGAAAAATATTTCATTGTCCCGCAGAGCGCCATTCTTATGCTGGAGAGAGAGGAGGATATATAAAACCCTATTCCCTTATCTTTGTCGGCTTAAGACATTAGATACTAAGAAAAAACGCATGGACGCAAATTTCAATCCAGACAAACAGCACACATTAGCCTCGGTCGTCAGCATATCCGGAACAGGGTTACATACCGGCATTAATGTAGATATGACCCTGAAACCGGCCAATCCTGGTTTTGGTTACCAGTTTCAACGGATCGACCTGCCCGGTCAGCCAATCATCAAGGCTGATTGCGACCTGGTAACCGATACTTCCCGGGGTACTACCCTGGAGGAGAACGGCGCCAAGGTCAGTACGGTGGAGCATGTCCTGGCCGCCCTGGTAGGGATGGGGGTGGACAACTGCCTGCTGGAGATCAATGGTCCGGAGATACCCATTATAGACGGTAGTTCCCAGCCTTTCGTGGAAATTATCGAGGAAGCCGGCGTCCTGGAGCAGGAAGCCGCCAAATCCTGGTATAGCATCGATACGAATATCACTCATTACGACGAGAAGAAAAGGGTGGAAATGGTGGTCATGCCTTCCATGGAATACCAGGTCACTACCCTGATCGACTTCAATAGTCCCGTTCTGGGAACGCAGCATGCCGGCCTGAAAAGCATGCGGGATTTCAAGACGGAAATATCGCCATGTCGCACTTTCTGTTTCCTCCATGAGCTGGAAATGCTGCTGGAACACAACCTGGTCAAGGGAGGCGATATCAATAATGCCATTGTTATCGTGGACAAACCCGTCACGAATGAAGAAATGGAGCGCCTGGCCAAAGCCTTCAAAAGGGACAAGATCGAGGTCAAGAGCGGGGGGTACCTGAATAACCTGGAATTACGTTTCCCCAATGAACCCGCCCGGCATAAGCTGCTGGATGTAGTCGGCGATCTGGCCCTGATCGGCTATCCCATTAAGGGCCATATCATTGCCAACCGGCCCGGACACTCCACTAATGTGGACTTTGCCAAAAAGATCAAACAATATATTAAGAAAAATAAGCATTTGAAGAATATCCCGGTCTATGATCCCAATCAGCAGCCTATTTTCAATAGTCAGCAGGTTGAAAAGACATTGCCCCACCGGTATCCTTTCCTGCTGGTCGACAAGATCATTGAACTCACTGATAAACATATCGTTGGCGTTAAGAACGTCACTTTTAACGAGCCCTTTTTCGTGGGTCATTTCCCCGGGAATCCCGTCATGCCGGGAGTGTTGCAGATAGAAGCCCTGGCGCAGACCGGGGGCATCCTTTGTATCAATGCCATGCCTCCCGGCGATTATGATACCCTGTTTCTGAAGATCGACAATTGCAAATTCAAAAGCAAAGTGGTTCCCGGCGATACGATGCTCCTTAAAATGGAGCTGCTGAGCCCGATCCGGCGCGGTATCTGTGAGATGAGAGGAACGGTATATGTAGGGAACAAAGTAGCTACAGAAGCAGATCTGATGGCACAACTGGTAAAAAGAAGTTAAGACAAATAAGTTTAGGCTAATTGTAGCAAATAAGTTTATTTTTGTCATTTATCGTGAAAAACAAGACCGCAACCCATAAGGAAGATTCAATAATAATGGAAAAAACTGGAAATCAATCAACTGATAGTCGAATGATCCATTCTCTCACCTCCATTCATCCGGATGCCCGCCTTGGGGCCCGTGTAAAAGTGGATCCATTCACGATGATTCATCAGAATGTAGAGATTGGAGAAGGGACCTGGATAGGAAGTAATGTAACGATCATGGAAGGGGCCCGCATCGGAAAGAATTGCCGGATCTATCCTGGAGCTGTCGTATCTGCTGATCCTCAGGATCTTAAATTTGACGGAGAAGAGACAACCGTAGAAATAGGTGATAATACCACCATCCGTGAGTTCGTAACGATTCACCGGGGTACCCGGGATCGCTGGACGACCAAGGTGGGCAATAACTGCATGATCCTGGCCTATAGCCATATCGCGCACGACTGTATCATCGGAGACAACTGTATCCTCAGCAATAACTCCCAGGTGGCCGGACATGTGGTCATGGGGGATTGGGTGATCCTGGGGGGGATGTGCGCCATCCACCAGTTCGTCCATGTAGGTTCTCACGTCTTTATCGGGGGAGGTTCCCTGGTAGGGAAGGATATTCCGCCTTATATCAAGGCGGCACGTCTGCCGCTGAGCTACTCCGGTGTTAACTCCGTCGGCCTCAAACGCAGGGGATTCACCATCGATAAGATCAATCATATCCTGGATATCTACCGGGTCATTTATAATAAGGGGATGAATACCAGCCAGGCGCTCGAATACCTGGAAGAGGAATTCCCGGCCAGCGATGAACGCGACGAGATCGTGACATTTATCCGCGAGAGCGGCCGCGGCATTATTAAACGCTATAGCAAAAGCAGCTTTGATGAGGATTACGCTGATTGATGCCGGTAAACGTTTCAACCGTGACTGGATCTTTCGTCATCTCCATTACGAATTCATAGCAGGACATACTTATGCGATCACCGGCCCCAACGGCTCTGGAAAATCCACCCTCTTACAGGTCATAGGGGGCGCTATCGGGATGAGCGAAGGATCGGCGAAATACCAGGATCCGGAAATATCCGTGGAACAGGTGTATAAACAGATTGCTATTGCCGCCCCTTACCTCGAACTGATCGAAGAGATGACCGCCACTGAATTTCTGCGGTTCCACCAGTCTTTCAAGCCTTTCCTTCCTTCCTGCGCCATCCCGGACATCCTCTCCCAGGTAGGTCTTGGCAATGCCGCCCATAAACAAATACGCTATTATTCATCCGGCATGCGGCAAAGAGCGCGCCTGGCCCAGGCCATTTTCTCCGATACGCCCGTCATCCTGCTCGATGAGCCCTGCACCAACCTGGATTCGGAAGGGATCGCGCTCTACCGGCAACTGATCCGGGATTATTGCACAGGCAGAATGGTCATCGTCAGCTCCAATGACACCCAGGAATATGATTTTTGTGAGAAGATCCTCCCGATCGGAGATTATAAATAGGTTCCTGCCGGAGGATCTGCGCGCAGTTGGGAAGCAAACCGGCCGTTTAGCGCTGACTGGCAATCAGCAGATTCAGATCCGTATACTTCAGGTCAAATCGCTGGCTTAGATGGAAATTGGTCAGGGCCCCCTTGAACAGGTAAATGCCGCTGCGCAGATGTATCTTATGCCATACCAGGTTTTCAAATCCGCCTTCTTCTCCCGCCTCCAGCAACAAAGGCATCAGCACATTACTGATGGCATGGGAAGCCGTACGGGCAAAACCGGAAGGGATATTCGGTACGCAATAATGAATGACGCCATATTTCATGAAGATAGGATGCTCATGCGTCGTGATCTCGGAAGTCTCGAAACAACCTCCCCTGTCAATGCTTACGTCGATGATCACACTACCCGGCCGCATATTGCTTACCATCTCGTCGGTGACGACCACGGGCGTGCGCCCGGTCTGGGAAGAGAGGGCTCCTACTGCTATTTCGCAGGTTTTCAGCTGTTTGGCCAGGATACGGGGCTCCATGACCGAAGTCCACATGCGCTGACCGATATTCACCTGTAACCGCTTCAGCCGGTATACACTGTTGTCAAATACCTTTACCGAAGCCCCCAGGGCCAGTGCCGCTCTTGCCGCAAACTCTCCCACGATACCCGCTCCCAGGATAATTACTTTGGTAGGAGGGATGCCGGAGATACCTCCTAATAGCACGCCCTTCCCATGATTGGCGGAGCTGAGGTATTGTCCCGCGACCAACATGACGGCACTACCGGCGATCTCACTCATGCTGCGGACAATGGGATAAGTACCGCTGTCGTCTTTCAGATTCTCGAAAGAAATGCCTGTTATGCGTTTATCCATCATCTTCTGTAAAAGCTCCGCTTTCATGGCAGAAAGATGGATGGGGGATATAACGATCTGGTTGAATTGCAAAAGGGGCAGGTCCTCTTCTATCACCGGAGCGCTTTTCACCAGTATGGGCGCTTTTAATACCTCTGCTTTATCATACACGATCCGCGCGCCGGCCTCACTATAATCCTTGTCCCGGTAATGGGATGCTTCCCCGGCATTGTGCTCGATGATCACCTCATGGCCATTGCTGACCAGCACGCCTACCGCATCGGGTGTCAGGGCGATACGATTTTCCTGAAAGGCAATTTCCTTGGGAATCCCGATGTGCAGGGGCACACCCTTTGGCTTTACGTCCAGGGTTTCTTCCAATGTTTCGTAGCTGAAGGAGGTACTGATGATCGGTTTTTGCTGAGACATGTGTCTGTCAAATTACAATTTAAAATTGGATTCCAACGGTGAAGTCCTCATTGAGGCCCTAAAAAAATTTATAGCTGAAGCAAACCCCCGACCTGGGTTAATCTGCGTGTATCCGGATCTAATGCTTCGATCTTCAGTTCTACTGTCTCCGGCGGAAAAATACCGGGAGCCCTGTCCGGCCATTCTACCAGGCAAATCTCTCCGCTGTAGAGAACATCTTCCACTCCTGCCCGCAGCGCTTCTTCTTCATCTTTTAGCCGGTAAAGGTCTATATGAAAGATTGGGCCGCCCGGATATCTATACTCATTAATAATAGAAAAAGTAGGACTTCCTACGGTGTCAGTTACCCCCTTGATCGTACATAACGCATGGATAAAAGTGGTTTTTCCCGCCCCCATGCCGCCATGAAAGGCAAAAACCTTTTGCAAGGGATACTGCTGCCAGAACTTTTCAGCGTAGGACAGGATCTCCTGCAAATGAAAACAGACTTCCATGCCGCAAAGATATTATTTTTGCATAATAATGTTATGGAAACGATCAACTGGAAAATAGATGGAATGAGCTGCTCTACGTGCGCACTTACCATTGGCAAATACCTGGAGAAGAAGGGATTGAAGAACGTAAAAGTGAGTCTGGCCAGCGGGGATGTAAGCTTCGATACGCCCGGACAGCCGGACAGCCAGCAACTGCAGCAAGGTATCCGGGACCTGGGCTATACGATTGTCAAAGAAGAGGCCCCGGGCGTCAGGACCAAACAACCGCTGAATAAACACCTGCGTTATTTATGGTTCTGCCTGCCTTTCACGCTGGCGCTCCTGCTGCACATGCCTTTGGACTATCTGGCCGGCAGGCTCCCCCCGTCCGGCAATTGGCTGATGAATGTCGCTCATGGGCTGATGAACCCCTGGATCCAGTTTGTCCTCTGCCTGCCCGTCTATCTCGCAGGAATGAATTTTTTCGGCCGCAGCGCCGTCATGAGCATCCGCAACGGACTGCCAAATATGAACGTACTCATCGCGGCAGGCGCAACAGCCGCTTTTTTATACAGCTTTACCGGCACCTTCTTCGGCCTGGGACCGGCTTACCTCTTCTATGAGACAGCCGCCTCCATCATCACCCTCGTCTTTCTGGGTTATTATATCGAGGACGCCTCTGTTCTGGCTACGCAAAAGGCATTGAACAGCCTGGCCAGATCCCAGAAGACCATGGCCAATATGATCGCCTTTGACGACCAGCACCAGGAACAGATCTTCCCCCTGGAAAATACACAGCTGCGAAGCGGTGACCTGGTCCTCGTACGATCCGGCGAACAGGTCCCGGCAGATGGTAAAATCCTCTGGGGGGAGGCTTCCGTGAATGAGGCCATCATCACCGGAGAGAGCCTGCCTGTCGACAAAAAGGCAAAAGACAGCCTGATAGGCGGCAGCATCCTGGTATCCGGCACCGTAAAGGTACAGGTAACGGCAGCGGCCGCAGATTCCGTTCTGGCCGGCATTGTTCAGCTGGTAAAGCAGGCGCAGGGAGAAAAGCCGCCCGTTCAGCAGCTGGCCGATAAGATCAGCGCCATCTTTGTCCCCGTCGTCCTGGCCCTGGCAGGAGTGACATTCATCGCCAATTATATTTATGGACATGAATCCACCCCCGCCGTGATGCGGGCCATCGCCGTACTGGTGATCGCCTGCCCCTGCGCCATGGGTCTGGCTACTCCTGCCGCCATCGCCGTAGGTCTGGGCCGGGCTGCCAGACAAGGCATCCTCTTCCGGAATGCCAAAAGCCTGGAGTCTTTTAAAAATATCCGGCAGGTAGTATTCGATAAGACAGGCACCCTGACGACAGGAAATTTCGTCATCAGCGACTGGCGTCTGACGGACGACAGCATTACCGGGGAGGAATTCCGGCAGATAACATTCTCCCTGGAAAAATACTCCACCCACCCCATCGCCAGATCCATCACCGGAGAGTGGCGGCAAAAGAACCCCCTCTACTGGACGAAAATCGAAGAGCTGAAGGGACTGGGAATGCGCGCCCGGGCGAAGACCGGAGACGTCTACCTGGCGGGCTCCCATAAAATAGCGGCTACGCTTACCTCCGATGATACACATAATGTCTATATCGTCCGCAACGACCGGCTGCTGGGCTGGATAGACGTAAAAGACAGCATTCGCCCGGAAGCGGCTTCCGTCATTCAGGGACTTCATAAGAAAGGGATCCGTACGATCCTGCTCAGCGGGGACCGGGAGGCGGCTTGCCGGCAGGTGGCGGAAGCCACCGGTATCCAGGAAGTGATGGCGGAACAGACGCCCGCACAAAAGCTGGAACAGATCACCCGGCTTAACGGACAGACTCCCACCGCCATGATAGGAGATGGGATCAACGACGCCCCGGCCCTTGCCAAGGCCACTATCGGTATCTCCATGAGCGAAGCTTCCCAGCTGGCCATGCAGACCGCGGATGTGGTGCTCATCGGTCATGGGCTGCAACAGCTTCCCGTTGCCCTGGGATTGGGCAAACACACTTTTGCCACTATCCGGCAGAACCTGTTCTGGGCCTTTTTCTATAATATAGTCGCTATCCCGGTCGCCGCCTTCGGCCTCCTCACGCCGGCCCTGGCTGCCCTGGTGATGGGGCTCAGTGACGTAGTGCTGGCCTTCAATTCCGTAAGGCTCTTTGTAAAGAAAGTTGTCTAGTGCCAACGGCGAATGGCGGAGACTTACCTAAACCTCAATCAGAACCATGACTCCCATTGAAATACTACAGCAATACTGGCATCATAAAGCGTTTCGTCCCTTACAGGAAGAGATCATCGGATCGGTATTGGAAGGAAGGGATACCCTGGCCCTTCTCCCTACCGGCGGGGGAAAATCACTCTGTTTCCAGGTGCCTGCCATGGCCCGGCCGGGATTGTGCCTGGTGATCAGCCCGCTGATCGCCCTGATGAAAGACCAGACAGACCATCTGCGCCGCAAAGGCATCACTGCTTTTGCCCTCAACTCGGGCATGAGCCGCAAGGATGTGATCAATGCCCTGCAACTGGCTGGCGGCAGTAATTGTAAGTTTTTGTATGTATCCCCGGAACGTCTGGAGACAGATCTTTTTTTGGAATACCTTCCTTCGCTGCCTATCAACCTGGTAGCTGTGGACGAAGCGCATTGCGTATCGCAATGGGGGTATGATTTCCGCCCGACCTATCTCCGCATTGCCGCCCTGCGGGTGCAATTACCGGAGGTTCCCCTGCTGGCCCTCACGGCCTCCGCTACCCCGGAAGTCATGGACGATATTGGCGACAAGTTACAGCTTCGGCAACCTGCCCGGTTCTGCGCTTCTTTCAGCCGGCCCAATCTATCCTATAGTTTTTTCAAAGTGGATTCCAGGATCCATAAGATTGCAGAGATCCTCCAAAGAGTGCCGGGCAGCAGCATCGTCTATTGCAAGACCCGTCAGTCGACCCGGGAGATCAGCGAGCAGCTGGGCAGGATGGGTATCCTGGCCGGCGCGTATCATGCAGGCCTCACCCGGGAAGAACGATCGCAGAGGCAGGACGACTGGATAAAAGACAGGATACAGGTGATCGTTAGTACCAACGCTTTTGGAATGGGCATCGATAAATCCGCTGTCCGTACCGTCATACACGCCGATCCGCCTGATTCCGTGGAGAACTATTACCAGGAAGCCGGCCGCGCCGGCAGGGATGGCGACAAGGCATATGCCGTATTGCTTGCCCGCGAACAGGATGTCGCCCAGCTGGAAGCCTTGCCGGACAAGCGGTTCCCCACCCTGGAACAGATCCGGCCCGTATATCAGGACCTGATGAACTACCTGCAGCTGCCCGCTGGCAGCGGCAAAGGCAATTACTATGACTTCGATCTGACGGCTTTTGCGGGTAAATTCAATACGGATTCGCAGACGACCCTGAATACCATCAGGGCACTGGAGCAGGAAGGGCTGCTGAATTTTCAGCAACAGGTCTTTCTGCCGTCGAAGGCGCGGTTCCTTACCGACAAGCCCGCCCTGTATGATTTTCAGAAAGATCATCCGGCGCTGGAACCGCTTATCGACACGCTGCTGCGCAACTATGAAGGTATTTTTGATCAGCCGGTGCCTATCCGGGAAAAACAGCTGGCTTATATAACAAGAAAGGATATCCGGGAGATCACCGACGAACTGATGCGGTTACAGGCATTTCATATCATCGATTACACGCCGCAAAAATCGACTCCCCAACTCTATTTTATCCATGACCGGGCGAGAGCGGAGGATCTCTATATCGATCCCATCAGCTATCGCCTGCGAAAGGAGCGGTATGCAACACGCATCCGCACGATGATCCGCTATTTGCAGCTTAAAGGAGAATGCAGAAGCCGCTACCTGGCTAACTATTTCGGCGACCGGCAGGCGACCGATTGCGGTATCTGTGATAATTGCCGCGCCCGCCGCTAACCTGCCTCGCGGCAATCTCCGACCGCGGGGTATCGGGAATTAACGCCGCCCTACACCACTTTTTCCGCCAGTAATTGCTTCACCAGGTCTTCCAGCTCCTTCAGCCTTTTTTCCAGGTCGGGCAGGTTCCGGCTCAGCGCCTGGCTACGCAGCGCACTGGTATAATCGAAGGCCGGGGATCCGGTGACGGCGCCGCCGGGATTTTTGATGGATTTGCTGACCCCGCTCTGGGCATTGATCTTCGCCCGGTCCGCGATCTGGATATGCCCTACGATACCTGCCTGGCCACCGATCATCACATGGCTGCCGATCTTAGTGCTGCCACTCACCCCGGCTTGTGCGGCGATCACCGTATGATGCCCCACTTCCACATTATGCGCGATCTGTATGAGATTATCCAGCTTGGCTCCCGTCCGGATAATGGTCGATCCGATCGTGGCCCGGTCGATCGTGGCATTCGATCCGATCTCTACATAATCCTCCACCACTACATTGCCGATCTGCGGCACTTTTTTGAAGCTGCCGTCCGTCTGTGGTGCAAAGCCGAATCCATCGCTGCCGATGACGGAGCCGCCATGAATAGTGACATGCGCGCCGATCACACAATCATGATAGATCTTTACGCCCGGGTTCAGGACGGAGTCATCCCCGATCTTCACATTGTTGCCCAGATAGACCTGCGGATGGATCTTCACGTTATTCCCGATCACGACTCCCTCTCCCAGGTAGGCGAATGCGCCGACAAATACATTTTGCCCCAGACTGGCCGTTTTGGCGATATAAGAGGGCTCCTGGATACCGGTCAGCTGCTGTGCCTGGATTTCCTGGTATTTGGTCAGCAGGCTGGCAAAGGCCGTATACGCATCCGGAACCCGGATCAGGGTAGCGCTAATAGCCTGTTTCAGCTCCAGGCTCTCGTTGACAATAATGACGGAAGCGGCTGTCGTGTATAAATACTCCTCATACTTGGGATTAGCCAAAAAGGCCAACTGTCCTTTGGCGGCTTCTTCGATTTTCCCGAAGGAGCCTGCGGAAGCATTGGGGTCACCTTCTATCTTCCCGTTTATGAGCAATGCTATTTGTGCGGCGGAGAATTCCATAGTTTTTACGTCTAAATGATAACACCTATTTCAGATAGCAAATATAAAATTTTTTCACGGCGCTTGCCAATGTTTGCTGAATCAATGCATTATCTACCTGAGATATATCTTTTACAGCGCCATTTTTAAACAGGATATTGATTTTTTCATCCGAAGGGTTATACGTGGTATTCGTCGTCTGCCCGGTAAATACAAAGTAACCTGCCTCCTCTATGGTCAGGTCTAATTGACGGCTGATCTGCTCTTTCAATTCCTCTACGGTCTTTTCATCGAAAGGAGTTGCCTGTAACCGGACTTTTAACAGTTGCCGGTCGATCAGGTACCGGGACAGCGTCGACAATACCTTATCGGGGTGAAAGACCCAGTTCTTAATCGTTCCCATTACATCATAATCATCCAGCAGGCAAAATTTATCCAGGTGCCGTTCAATAGGGATAGGGCCGTCTTCCTCTTTCAAAAAGAAGTCCAGCACCGGGGATGATGAGGGCACATGGGCTCCCTGAAAAATAAGATCCTTCGCTCTTTCCAGGATCTTTACCAGCATCTTTTCCGCGCTTAATACTGTCTTGTGCAGGTATACCTGCCAATACATCAGCCTCCGCGACACCAGGAATTTTTCTATGGAATAGATGGCTTTTTCCTCCACCATCAGTTCTCCGTCGTGCACCGTCAGCATTTTCAGGATCCGGTCATAACCGATCACTCCTTCCGAAACCCCGGTAAAAAAGCTGTCCCGGGTCAGGTAATCCATCCGGTCCGTATCCAGCTGCCCCGACACCAGCTGATGGAGGTAGCGCTTGGGATGCTCATTTTTGAAGATCCGGATAGCCGTATCCAGCTGTCCGTTAAAACAGCTATTCAGGGCTTCCATGATCAAAATAGAAATATTCTCATGCCCTGTATCCCGGATCAGCACGTTCTCCAGCGCATGGGAGAAAGGACCATGTCCCATATCGTGCAGCAGGATAGCGATCTTAGCCCCCAGCTCCTCTTCCCCGCTGATAGGGATCCCCTTTCGCTTCAGCTCGGCCAGGGCATTGCACATCAGGTGATAGGCTCCCAGTGAATGGTGCAGACGGGTATGTACGGCGCCGGGATAGACCAGGTGGGCAAAGGCCATCTGATGGATACGGCGTAACCGCTGGTAATAAGGATGGGCGATGATATCCAGCAAAAGGGGATGATCCAGGGTAATAAAGCCATATACAGGGTCATTAATGATCTTACGCGGTGCTTGAGACATTCCTGTGTTGATTTTGTTAAAACGATCTAAAACAACCTCCAAATCTACAAATGCAGGCCGGATAATTTACATTTGACGCCGGGATTTGTTAATTTACCCTTTCGGCCGGCTTCCGATACGGGATCTGAACGGAAAAAGGGCCTGGCTCGCAACGAAATCCAAAACCCTCAAAAAAAGAAATCTATGGCTTTAGGTAAAATACTCTGGGTCGACGATGAAATAGAAAGCTTGCAATCCCAGATCCTGTTCCTGGAAAATAAAGGGTATGAAGTGACGGCCATGACCAATGGCTTCGATGCGATGGACTTCTTAAAGGAGCATCCCGTCGATGTTGTGCTGATGGATGAGAGTATGCCCGGCATCACCGGACTGGAGACATTGGCCAAGATCAAGGAGGCTTACCAGCAGATACCGGTCGTCCTCATCACCAAGAACGAGACGGAGAACCTTATGGATGATGCCATCGGCAGCCAGATCACGGATTATCTTATCAAGCCGGTCAACCCCAACCAGGTATTACTCAGCCTGAAAAAGATCCTCGATAACAAAAGACTGGTATCCGAAAAGACCACCACGGCCTATCAGCAACAGTTCCGCCACCTCTTCATGGCCCTGAACAGCAATCCCGACTACAACGAATGGATGGAGATTTATAAGAAGCTCGTTTACTGGGAGCTGGAAATGGAGAAAAGCGACAGTCCGGAGATGATCGAAATATTGCAATCCCAGAAGCAGGAGGCCAACACCGAATTTTTCAAATTCGTATCGAAAAATTACGCCCGCTGGGTGAATCCCCGCTCGGACGAGTCCCCGATCATGTCCCATTCCCTGTTCCAGTTCAAAGTGATGCCCCATGTAGAGAAGGGAATACCCACTTTCTTTATATTGCTGGACAACCTTCGGATCGACCAGTGGAAGGCGATTCAACCCATCTTCGCGGAAAGTTTCCGGATCCTGGAGGAAGATAGTTTTTATAGTATATTGCCTACGGCTACCCAATACAGCCGCAATGCGATCTTTTCCGGATTGATGCCTATCGATATTGAAAAGCAATTCCCCTCCCAATGGAAGAATGATGACGAGGAGGGGGGGAAGAACCTTTTTGAAGAAGAGTTTTTCAGGGGCCAGCTGAAGCGCCTGAAAAAGGACCACCTGAAATCGTCCTATACCAAAGTGGTGAACTACCAGGCTGGCCAGGACCTGGTGAACAATATCCACAACCTCCTGAACAATGATATCAATATCATCGTATATAATTTCGTGGATATGCTGAGCCATGCGCGGACCGAGATGGAAGTGCTGAAAGAATTGGCCAGTGACGAGATCAGCTACCGCAGCATCACCACCAGCTGGTTTGAACATTCCCCTCTCCACCAGGCCCTGAAAAAGATCGCCGACAAGAAGATCAACATCATCCTGGCCACCGATCACGGCAGCGTACGGGTAAAAACTCCCTATAAGGTCATCGGGGACAAGCAGACCACGACCAATTTGCGGTACAAGCATGGCCGCAACCTCAATTATGAGCCTAAAGAGGTGCTGGCCTTCCGGGACCCGAAAGAAGCGGGCCTCCCGGTGCCCACGGTGAACTCTTCCTTTATTTTTGCAAAGGGGGATGGGTTCCTTTGTTACCCGAATAACTATAATTATTACGTGAATTATTACAAGAATACTTTCCAGCATGGAGGGGTAAGCCTGGAAGAAATGATCATTCCGGTGATCCGTATGACCAGCAAGGGGTAACCCATACCCCCTAACCCCCTAAAGGGGGAATTATGTTCCGGAAGACTTTTGTAGGTTTAATATTATTCACAAGTACCTGCTTGTTCGTGGATAAGTTTGGAATGCCCACTTGCTATAACATCCTGTTAAGTGTTAACTTTGGGACTTACCAAATTCCCCCTTTAGGGGGTCAGGGGGTATGAAGTATACACAAACGACGCTCGACAAGATTGAAAGGGTATTAGATGAGGCGGAATACATCGTTCGCTATGAAAGAGGTAATTTCCAGAGCGGCTATTGTATCCTTGAACAAAGGAAGGTCATCGTACTGAATAAATTCCTGCAGCTCGAGGGTCGTATAAATACCCTCGTCGATATTGTCCCCCAGTTGAAGATCACCCCCTCAGCGCTAAGCCCGGAAGTCAAGAGAATATATGACGATATCATGGCTATGCATCAGCTAAATGAAGAATAAGAATCCCTTATTCCTTATTTTTGACAAGTGAAAGTGAGTAATCCCCCGTTAAAGATCACCTTTCTTGGCACAGGCACCAGCACCGGCGTTCCCATGATCGCCTGCCCCTGTGAAGTATGTGCCTCCCCGGATAAAAGGGACAAACGGCTTCGCTCCAGCATCCTCGTACAATCGGACACCACTACTATCGTAGTCGACACGACGCCGGACTTCCGCTACCAGATGCTCCGGGCGGACGTAAAAGAGCTGGATGCCGTACTCTTTACTCACCCCCATAAAGATCATATAGCCGGACTGGACGACATAAGGGCCTATAATTTCTTCCAGCGTAAGCCCATGGATATTTACGCGAATGAAATGACCCAGGAGTCCATTGTAAGGGAGTTCCCTTATGCTTTTGCCGACGTGAAATATCCCGGTATCCCGGATCTCCGTTTAAACAGCATCGATAAGGATCCCCTGGTAATAGGCGATATCCATGTGCAGCCGATCTATGTCTGGCATCTTAAAATGCCCGTGCTGGGTTTCCGCTTTGGGAAGTTCACCTATATCACCGATGCCAATCGTATCGAGGAAGAAGAAAAAGAAAAGATCAGGGGCAGCGAACAGATCGTATTGAACGCTCTGCGGCATGAAAAGCATATCTCACACTATACTTTACAGGAAGCAGTGGACGAAGTAAAAGACCTTGGAATTCCCCGGGCATATTTCACCCATATCAGTCACCAGCTGGGCCGCTATGCCGACACCAACCCCACGCTTCCGCCGGGTATGGAACTGGCTTATGATGGTTTGGTACTGCATGCATAAAAAAAGGCCGTATAGAAATACAGCCTTGTTCTAACGATTGCTTGCCATATGAAAGCACAATATTACAACCTATCTATTAGTCTACAAAATTAGTAGACAATTATTTTTTAATATTCTACGACTCGCTTCTTCCCCTACCCGGCCATGGTGACTGTCATACCGTCGTCAGCGGCACATTTTTTGCATTCTTTTAACAATGGTTAAGTTTTTGCAATTCCGGTCCGTTTGTTAAACCTTATTGAAATTTGGCCGTCTATTAGGGTATAAACTTTTTACGTATGAGGAAAATCGCCATAATCCTGCCAATGGTCATCTTTGCCGCGCTGCATTCCTTTGCGCAGACATCGGTGGAGCTGATTCCCAATGCGGGATATACCTTTGCCAGCCGCACCGATTTTTATGATACCTATGGCCGCATTAATGGGGGGCTCAACCTGGGAGGCTCTATAAAATTCAATCTTAACCGCAGCTTTGGCATCGAATTGCTCTACAATCATATGGGCACTCAATCGGGGCTTTATCAATATGGTTATGGCGGCGACAAGCTGGCCGGAGGGGATCTGTCCCTGGACTATATCATGGCGGGCGCTGTCCAGTCCTTCAGCATCCCGAATTCTACGGTCCATCCTTTTATAGGGGCTTTCCTGGGAGCCGCCGTGCTTACTCCGGGGGCGAACTCCGCTTATTCAAGCGATACGAGATTTGCCATGGGATTGCAGGTGGGGACGAATATTTATATGTCAGGCCGTTTCGGCCTTCAGCTAAAAGCGCAGCTGTTAGCCCCCGTCGATGCTGCGGGTGGCAGCTATTATTATAGCAATTATGGCTCCGGCACCAATATTTCCACTTATTCGGGTATCTATCAGTTCAGTCTGAATGGCGGGTTGATCATTGGCCTGGGAAGGATACTCCCGGCGCAGCAATATCATAGGAGCCGGTCTTATAGAGCCCGTCCCCGCCCTTACCGGTATTATTATTGATTTCCATATCAAAAAAAAGAGGTCCCGGCTAAAACCGGGATTTTTTTGCCAAATGATACTAACAATCGTTAGTTTTCATAAAAAATATAGTAAATTTACAATATAATTCGGCAAAGGCCGATTAATAGATTGCCAATAATGATTGTTTGCCAGTGTTGCCAGGCAATGACCTTAGGTTGTTGCCTGGTTTTTTTAAAAGCAAACGCAGGAAAATAAAAGGTGCTTACATGGAATTTTCAACCGATGAACTTACACAACAGGTAGCCCGGACAGCCCGTGATTTTGCGATCCAATATATCAGGCCCCACGTAATGGAATGGGATGAAAGTCAGGAATTTCCCCTCCAGGTCTTTAAAGAGCTGGGCAAGCTGGGGCTGATGGGCGTATTGGTACCGGAAGAATACGGAGGATCCGGCCTTTCTTATATTGAATATGTCACCGTCATACAGGAAATCGCTAAGGTCTGCGGGTCCATCGGCCTGAGTCTGGCCGCCCATAATTCCCTCTGTACCGGGCATATCCTTGCCTTTGGTAATGAAGCACAAAAAAAGAAGTACCTGCCGGTTCTGGCAAGCGGAGAGTCTCTGGGAGCCTGGGGATTAACCGAAGCCAATACAGGCAGCGACGCCGGCAATATGCGCTGTACAGCCGTGAAAGAAGGCAATGAGTGGGTTCTCAATGGCACTAAATGCTGGATCACCCATGGCCGCAGCGGGGACATCGCCGTAGTAGTGGCCAGGACGGGAGAGCCCCGGGCCAAAGATAATGCTACTGCTTTCATCGTGGAAAGAGGGACGCCGGGATTCAGTGGCGGGAAAAAAGAGAACAAGCTGGGCATGCGTGCCAGCGAGACGGCTGAAATGATCTTCGATAATTGCCGCGTCCCGGACGCTAACAGGCTGGGCAATGTTGGAGAGGGGTTCAAACAGGCTTTAAAAGTCCTGGATGGCGGCCGTATCTCCATCGCGGCGCTTTCCCTGGGCATCGCTAAAGGCGCCCTGGAAGCCGCTCTGCAATACTCTAAAGAAAGACACCAGTTCGATCAGCCTATTTCGAATTTCCAGGGTATCTCCTTTAAGCTGGCCGATATGGCTACGGAGATCGCCGCCGCGGAACTCCTGACCATGCAGGCCGCCGACCTGAAAAACAGGAAACTCCCCATGACCAAAGAGGCTGCCATGGCTAAATATTATGCCAGCGAAGTGGCCGTCAGGACAGCTACCGAAGCCGTTCAGATCTTCGGGGGATATGGATATACCAAAGACTTTCCGGTAGAAAAATTTTACCGCGACAGCAAGCTCTGCACCATCGGTGAAGGCACTTCTGAAATTCAAAAAATGGTGATCGCAAGGGAAGTATTAAAAGGCTGACGATCCCCTTGGAGCGCGTGACTATCTGCTAGGGCATGAAATCATCTTCCTCTTTCGTACCATATTTGTCGAAGAGCTTGTCGATGGCGCCCGCAAAAAGAGGGAATTTTTCTTTCGTAAAAACTTTGATTACTTCAATGGCTTTATAGGCTTGCTCTTCCGTCAGCCCCTGGGCCTTCATCCGATTGATCAATTCGTCCATATAGTATATTTAAAGCTAACGACCTGCCCAAGGCAGGTCGTTAGCGATTTATAAATTAATCAGGCTACTTTGAGCAGGTTCATCTTGCTCTTGTCGAATTTCTTACGGGCATATTCCAGGTCGAGGTGGAACTTGGTTTCCTTGGCGGAAGGGAGCTCGAACATAGCATCGGTAAGGATACTTTCACAGATACTGCGAAGACCTCTGGCGCCGAGCTTGAATTCAACGGCTTTATCCACCATGAAATCCAGTACGTCCAGGTCAAAGCTTAACTGGATACCTTCCAGCTCGAACAATTTCTTATACTGACGGATAAGAGAGTTCTTGGGTTCGGTGAGGATGGAACGAAGCGTCGTTTTATCCAGGGGATCCAGATGAGTGACCACCGGCAGACGGCCCAGCAATTCCGGTATCAGACCAAATGATTTCAGATCCGGCGCATTGACATATGCCAGCAGGTTCTTTTTGGCCTGCTCCTGCTGTTCCTTATTCACATTGAAGCCAATGGCGTTGGTATTGATCCTGCGGGCAATGATCTTGTCTACTCCGTCAAAGGCGCCGCCGCAGACGAAGAGGATATTCTGGGTATTGATCTTGATGAGCTTCTGTTCAGGATGTTTGCGGCCGCCTTGCGGTGGCACCAGTACATCCGTTCCTTCCAGCAGTTTCAGCAGCCCCTGTTGTACGCCTTCCCCGCTTACATCCCGGGTGATGGAAGGATTGTCTCCCTTACGTGCGATCTTGTCGATCTCATCGATATAGACGATGCCCCTTTCTGCCGCTGTCACATCATAGTTACATACCTGCAACAGCCTGGTCAGAATGCTTTCCACATCTTCTCCGACATACCCCGCTTCCGTGAATACGGTAGCATCCACAATGGCAAAAGGTACATTCAGTAATTTGGCAATGGTCTTGGCGAGCAGGGTCTTTCCCGTGCCCGTCTCTCCCACCATGATGATATTGCTTTTTTCGATCTCTACTTCGTTCTCCTGCACCTTTTGCTGCAGCCGCTTGTAGTGATTGTATACGGCGACGGACAATACTTTTTTCGCATCATCCTGCCCGATGACATATTCATCCAATATCTTTTTTATCTCGATAGGCTTCTTAACGGTCAATTTGAACTGTGTACCGCCCGGAGTATCTTCCCGGATCATGAGTTCCTGTTGAATGATCTCCTGCGCATGTTCCACACAGTTCTCACAAATATGCCCTTCCTGCCCGGCTATGAGTATCTTTACCTCATCCCGGTTACGACCACAGAAAGAACAATGCAAGGTATTTTTTGCCATTATCTCTTTTTATCAGATTGAACTGTAAATTTAGACCAACTTATTGGATTATGCCAGTACCGTGGAAAAAAGACCGTGTTTGCTCCGGCCTTTTAAGAAGAAAACCGCTGCCTGACAGCGGTCTTCCCGGGTGACATCCCTTAAATAGCTGATATTTAATTGTTTATGTTATAGCTTGTCAATGAGATGGTCTACGATGCCATACTCGATGGCTTCCTTGGCATCCATCCAGTAATCCCGGTCGAAATCCTTGAGTACCTGCTCGATTTTTTTACCGCAATTATCGGCCAGGATCCGGGCGCTGACTTCTTTCACCCTTTTGGTTTGCTTGGCCTGGATTTCCAGGTCAATGCTCACCCCCTGCATATAACCTCCCAGGCTCGGCTGGTGGATCATAACTTCAGAATGCGGGTAAATGAATCTGCGTCCCTTGACGCCCCCGCTGAGCAGGATTGAGCCCATGGAGGCCGCCAGTCCCATACATAGGGTGCTAACCGGGCTTTTCAGCATCTTCATGGTATCATAGATCACCATACCGGAAGTAACCACCCCGCCGGGGCTGTTGATAAAGAACTTGATCTCTTCGCCGGGTTTATCTGCATCCAGCAGGCGTAATTTTGTCACGACCTCCTTGGCTGAACGATCGTCTACCGGTCCCCATAATTCCACGCTCCTGCTCTCAAAAAAGTATTTCTCCATCTTTTTTGACAACATTCCCAGGTCGGCTTTTTCCTCTTTAGGTTCCTTTTCTTCGGGCTCGTCGTCCATTCTTACCGGCTTCACCAAATATTGATAAGGATTCATTGTATTATTTTAAATTTTTGAATGATAGATTTTTGAAAAGCTCCTCCAGCGGCTCCCGGAGAGGGATTAAGATTCTTTATTTTCTTTTCTGGGGTTGAGCAGAAGGACCTCGTCCACCAGGCCGTATTCCTTTGCTTCGATGGCCGTCAGCCAGTAGTCACGGTCGCTGTCTTTTTCCACCTGTTTGGCCGTCTTGCCGGTATGGAATGCCGTGATTTCATAAAGCTCTTTTCTCAGCTTCTTGATTTCGTTGACCGTGATCTCGATATCCGTAGCCTGTCCGCCGATAGAGCCACTGGGCTGGTGCATCATGACACGGCTGTGTTTTAAGGCCGTACGCTTGCCCTTGGTGCCCGCGCACATTAATACCTGTCCCATGGAGGCTGCCATCCCGATACAGATGGTGGCTACATCCGGGGTAACATATTGCATCGTATCATAAACCCCCAGGCCGGAGTATACGCTGCCTCCGGGGCAATTGATATACATCTGTATATCCCGGTGACGATCCGTACTGTCCAGGAACAGCAGCTGGGCGGTCACGATATTGGCTACCTCATCATTGATAGGGTACCCCAGGAAAATGATACGATCCATCATCAACCGGCTGTAAACGTCCATCACAGCCACGTTCATAGGACGTTCCTCGATAATGTTCGGGGTGAGATTGGTGACAACATATTTGTTGTAGTCGTTCAATGTATTGCTGGAAATTCCGCGGTGCTTTACCGCATACTTCTCGAATTCATTTGCTGGATTCATAGTTATATTTTTCAATGTTTTAATTCCGATTCTATTGGCAGAACAAGAATTCCTTTCAAATCTCCGTCCAAACTTTCAAACTGCCAAAAAACTGACAGAGTTGCAGGAAAAGTTTCTGCGGCCCTGACCAAGCTGGAAAAAATCGGTCCCCTGACTGTCGAATGATCGTCGCATGACCTCACATGACCTCGAATGACCTCGAATGACCTCGAATAACCTCGAATGACCGGTCCGGCAGGTCCCAGGTCTTTTTTAAATGCAGGCGGCCCCGGAACCTGGTCCCGGGGCCGCTGCCCTTATAGTTGTATCCCGCTCCGTCGCGGTCCGGCCGGCCGATTAGGAGGACGCCGACCCTGTTTTACTAATGGTGATGGTGCTGATGCTCCTCTTGCATATGCTGGAACTCTTCCCGGCCCACAGGCTTTTCTGTAGGATGGATCTGGGTTTCAGCCCAGCCGAATACTTTTTCGGTCTGGATCCGGTGAACGGTATCTTCCACGAATTTCTTATCCTGCATCATGCGCTGTACATAATCGGCTATCCAGGGCTGTTCTTCGCCGCCCAGCTGTCCCAGCTGACCGCCCATATACCCGAGTAACTGTTGTTTGGCGAATGCGCGGATATCGTCGGCGCTCACTTCGATGCCATTTTCGTTGACGATCTTATCTATGATAAGGGTCCACTTCAGCTGATTGACAAAAGAGGGGAATTCCTGCTCTACTTCCGCCTGGCTCTTGGGCTTTTCGCCGCCTGTCTGCATCCAGCGCTTCAGGAAAGCTTCAGGGAATTCGATATTCGTGTGATCGAGGATCTCGTGATAGAGGGTGTGCTGTAACTGGTTGCCACTTTGGCCGTCCCAATAAGCCTGGATCTCTTCGCGGATCGTATTGCGGAACTCTTCGAGGGTCTTCAGTTCTTTAGCAGGATAGGCCGTTTTGAAGAATTCTTCGTTCAGCCCGGCTTTTTCGATCAGTCCTACTTTCGTGATCTCGGCTTTGAAATATTTATCAGCGGCGGCAGGATCGTCTTTTGGCAGGCCCAGGTCGTTCAGCACCCATTCCCTTTCTTTTGCATCAAAGGCTGCAGAGGGCTGGATAATCAAAGAATCCCCATTTTTAAGGCCGATCCATTTGGGGCGGTTAGCCTCGTTGAAATATTTTACCAGCAAGGAATTATCCTTAGCGATACCGCCTTCGACGGGTTGGCCATTGGCATCCGTTTCGGTAAAGTGCAGATTCAGTACATTCTCGTCGCCGGCTACTGTTTCGGGTTCCGTCATTTTGCCATTCCGGGTCTGGAGACGCTCTACTTCTTCGTCGATCATGGCGTCGGTGACGTCCACCTTGTAACGGGTCAGCGTGGCCTTTCCAAGGTCAGTTAAATTAAAAGCGGGCTTCAATCCTACTTCGAAGGCGAAGGAATAGTCGGCTGGTTTGCTTATGTCGATCTGGCTGGCGTCATTTTCCGGCAGCGGCAGCGGTTGTGCAAAGATCTCCAGCTTCTCGGTGGACATATAGGTGGTCAGTTCCTTTTCGACGGTTCTTAACACCTCATCGGTAAAGACCGAGTTGCCATACATTTTTTTGATCAGGCCGGCGGGCACCATTCCTTTACGGAATCCTGGAATATTTGCTTGTTTGCCATAATTTTTCAATGCTTTTTCGAAAGACGGCAAATAATCACCCTTTGCTATATTGACGGTGATCTTGTCCGTCAAAAGCCCAATATTTTCCCTGGTTACTGTAGCCATATTAGTATATTATTTTAAATCGGGCTGCAAAGGTAGGTATTTTTAGGTTAATTCCTTAACCGGGCGAAGCAGGATTGCAGGCAGAGGCCCGGCACAGAGAGCCCTACCCCGTTCCCACGGAATAGATGGCGGAGGGCAGACCCGCCGCAATCCCTTGACGGACAATGGGAATGCCTGAAAGGGACAGGATGGTAAAGGCAGGGTACCCGATAGCAATGCAGACACTGTTAACCAGCAGGAGCGCCCCGGGGAACCAGGCCAGCCTATCGCCGCCCTCTGAACGAAATGCGCACCCGAAAAAATTATGCACAGTCCTCCCGTTTTCGCATTTTTTCAAAAAAATATTTTGGGAAGTCGATAGTTTTGTTATTCACAATCCCTTTTTATGCTCCTGTAAGAAAATCTCCTTCATGATGTAAACAAGTATGTCATGCTGTTAATATGCGCCCACCAGGCATAGAGGGATAGCTATATCCCATACGGATATGATTGCCACATTTTGTAACAGAAAAAATGATACCAATGAAACAGGAAAAACAATTTGCGGAAGTGGCGTTGCTGATCAAACAGGCACGGGCCAATGCCTATAAAGCCGTCAATACGGAATTGATCAACTGCTATTGGCAGGTGGGCGAATATATCAGTAAACGTATTGCCCTGGCGATTTGGGGGGATAAGGCGATAGATGAGCTGGCGAATTTTATAGAAATGCGTCACCCGGATTTGAAAGGGTATAATCGCAGTGGCCTTTATCGGATGAAACAATTTTATGAAACATATGTAAATATTCCTTCAATTGTCGCGCCACTGGCGCGACAATTACAACATATTGATAGTCAAAAACTTGCAATTGTGTCACCACTGGTGACACAATTGCAAACAACCAATATCCGGGATAGTATCCTGACTAAGATCAGCTGGACAAATCACCTTATAATTTTTTCCAGGGCCAGGACTGCCGAAGAAAGGGAGTTTTATATTCGACTATGCATTCAGGAGAATTATGGTAAGCGGGAATTAGACCGGCAAATATCCAGCGGCGTCTTCGAAAGGGTAATGCTGGGTAACCAGCAACTCCCACCGAAGGTCAAAGATACAGGACCCGATATTTTGGGCGCTTTTAAGTCCGATTATATTCTGGAGTTTTTAAATCTTCCCAGGGATTACAACGAAGGGGATTTGCAAAAGGCATTGATCAGTCAGATGAAAAATTTCATCCTTGAATTGGGGAGGGATTTCCTGTTCATGGGCGAAGAATACAGGATTCAGGTTGGCAATAGTGACTTCAAAACGGACCTGCTCTTTTTCCACCGGGGCCTGCAATGTCTGGTCGTAGTGGAATTAAAAGCCGACAAGTTTAAACCCGAATATCTGGGGCAGCTCAATTTTTATCTGGAAGCATTGGACCGGGACGTAAAAAAAGAACATGAAAATCCCAGCATTGGCATTTTGCTTTGTAAGGACCAGGATGCGGAAGTGGTGAAATATGCGTTGAACAGGAGCCTGTCTCCGGCAATGGTAGCTGCATACCAGACGCAACTGCCCGATAAAAAATTATTGCAGGACAAATTGCGGGAGCTATTTGAGAAGGGATAGCAATCCTGGCAATCCGCCAGGCGTTATGGAGGCGGCGGGCAGGATAATCGGCGTGTCTGCTCTTAAAACAAAAAACCTCCCGGTTTATACCGGAAGGTCTTGTGCGGGCGATAGGGGTCGAACCTACATGCCTTGCGGCGCTAGATCCTAAGTCTAGTGCGTCTGCCAATTTCGCCACGCCCGCTTTTGGAGAAGGGTGCAAAACTAGGGCTTTTTTTTGTAAATTCGTACAGTATGGAAATGGAAACTGTCGCTGCAATACCGAAATACAATCTTACGGAAGACCAGGAGAAGAAACTGATCCTAAGGGAATACCGTGCCTTGCTCCGCTCGCTCAAGCCTAAATTAAAGGCCGGCGATAAGGAGCTGCTCCGGACGGCTTTCGAAATGGCCGCGGAAGCCCATAAGACCATGCGGCGCAAAAGCGGGGAGCCTTATATCCTGCATCCCCTGGCCGTGGCCAGGATCTGCTCGGAAGAAATAAGCCTGGGCGTACGCTCCACCATCTGCTCCCTGCTGCACGATACCGTAGAAGATACCGATATCACCCTGGAAGACATCGAACGCGAGTTCGGCGGCGAGATCGCCCGTATCGTAGACGGATTGACGAAAATCTCTAACGTCGTGGACGTCAATGCCTCCCGGCAGGCAGAGAATTTTAAAAAGATCCTGCTGACCCTCACCGACGACCCCAGGGTCATCCTGATCAAGCTGGCTGACCGTCTACACAATATGCGCACCCTGGACAGCATGAAAAGGGAGAAGCAGCTGAAGATCGCTTCCGAAACGGTCTATGTCTACGCCCCCCTGGCCCATCGGATGGGCCTTTATAATATCAAGACGGAGCTGGAAGACCTGGCCATGAAGTACCTGGAACCGGAAGAATACCGGGAAATAGCCCGGAAATTATCGGAAACTAAAAGGGAACGCTCCCGTTATATCAATGAATTCGTCAAACCCCTGAAAGAAAAACTCGAAAAGGGAGGTTTTAATTTCGATATCTATGGCCGTCCCAAGAGCATCCACTCCATCTGGAACAAAATGCGCAAGAAAGGGGTCGCTTTCGAAGAGGTGTATGATCTGTTTGCCATCCGGGTGATCCTGGACTCGGCGCCGGAAAAGGAAAAAGAAGAGTGCTGGAAAGTCTATTCCATGATAACGGACGAGTATAATCCCTCTCCCGAACGGCTGCGGGATTGGTTGAGCAATCCCAAATCCAATGGCTATGAGGCCCTGCATACGACCGTAATGGGGCCCCAGGGCAAATGGGTGGAAGTGCAGATCCGTTCCAAACGGATGAATGAGATCGCAGAGAAAGGGTTGGCGGCCCATTGGAAATATAAGGAAGGGGCTGCAGATGAGAGCCGTTTCGATAAATGGTTCCAGCAGATCCGGGAAGTGCTCAATACACAGGATAATGACTCCGTGGATTTCCTCCAGGACTTTAAGACCAGTTTCCTGGCGGAGGAGATCTATGTATATACTCCCAAAGGGGACGTAAAGATGTTGCCGGTAGGGTCCACCGCACTGGACTTCGCCTTCTCCATCCATAGCGCCATCGGGGTGCAGACCATCGGGGCCAAGGTGAATCACAAGCTGGTGCCCATCAGCCATAAGCTGCGCAGCGGCGACCAGGTGGAGATCATCACTTCCGGTAAGCAGAAGCCTAATGAGGACTGGATAAATATCGTAGTGACCGCTAAGGCGAAAACCAAGATCAAGGACGCCCTGAAAGAGGAGAAACGTAAGATTGCGGACGAAGGAAAATATGTCGTCCAGCGCAAGCTGGAAAATTTCGGAGCGGCCTACAATCAGCATAATATCGATGTCCTGACTACTTTCTATAAACTTAGCTCCTCCCTGGATTTTTTCTACCAGGTGTCTGTCCGGAATATCGATCTAAAGGAGCTGAAAGAGTTCCACCTGCTGGGGGACAGGCTGGAACCACCTAAGCCGCCCAAACCTGTTTTTGAGGCCAGGACGGATGCCTCGACCCTCCATGTCCCCCGTAAGGACACCGAACTGATCATTTTCGGGGAGAGCAGCGACCGGATCGTCTATACGCTGGCAAACTGCTGTAAACCTATTCCCGGAGATGACGTATTCGGGTTTGTGTCCGTAGGAAAGGGCCTTACCATACATCGCACGAACTGTCCCAACGCCGCGAAGCTGATGGCCAATTACGGCCATCGCGTCGTGAAGACCAAGTGGGCGAAAAATAAAGAGATCTCCTTCCTTACCGGTGTCCGGATCGTAGGAATGGATGATGTAGGGGTCGTAAATAAAATTACCAACCTGATTTCGGGAGAATTGAAAATCAATATCAATGCCATGACGATAGAGGCAAAAGAAGGCCTCTTCGAAGGGAATATAAAGATATACGTACACGATAAGGAGGAATTGGAAGAGCTGGTGCAGCGGCTCAAACAGCTCAGCGGGATCCATTCCGTCGTAAGGTATGATACAGAGCCTGGCTAAGCTCTCCCCTTTGGCCGAAGGCACATATGGTCCTATATGGTCCGGGATAAACCTGGCTCTGGTAAATTCAATTTTTGTCATGGAAGATTCTTCACCTATTTTTGCCGCCTTGTTGAAATGTTTCCGGATAGTAACCTGCAAATTTGTAATGAATGGTTGATGTAATCTTAGGCCTCCAGTGGGGCGATGAAGGAAAAGGAAAGATCGTGGACTATTTTGCTCCCCGTTATGATCTGATAGCCCGTTTTCAGGGTGGACCGAATGCCGGCCACACTTTGTATGTGAAGGATAAAAAGATCGTTCTCCACCAGATTCCCTCCGGGATCTTCCATGAAAGCACGACCAACCTGATCGGCAATGGCGTAGTGCTGGACCCCGTGACCCTGAAAAGGGAATGCGAGACCGTCGCTTCCTTCGGAGTAGACTATCGCAAAAATTTATACATCAGTCAGCGGGCGCACCTTATATTACCCACCCATCGCGCACTGGACAAAGCTTCTGAAGTTTCGAAGGGACAGGAGAAGATCGGCTCCACGCTGAAAGGCATCGGACCGGCCTATATGGATAAGACAGGCCGCAATGGCCTCCGGGTGGGGGATCTTCTGGACAAGAGCTTTACGACCCAATATATCAAGCTGCGCCTTAAACACCAGAAATTGCTCGACGGGCTTAATTTCCATGAAGATATCTCCGACTGGGAAGAAGAATTCTTCGAGGCGCTGGAATTTATGCGGCAGTTCAAGATCGTCAACGGAGAATATTTTATCAACGAGAAGATCAGCCAGGGTAAGACCGTACTGGCGGAAGGAGCGCAGGGTAGCATGCTGGACGTGGACTTCGGCACTTTCCCTTTCGTTACCTCCTCCAATACCATCTCGGCCGGGGTATGTACCGGCCTGGGTGTCGCTCCCCAGCAGATCAGGGACGTGATCGGCGTCAGCAAAGCTTATTGTACCCGGGTAGGCAGCGGACCTTTCCCCACCGAGCTGGAAGATGCCACAGGAGACGAATTGAGGAAGACCGGCAGTGAATTCGGCGCTACCACCGGCAGGCCCCGCCGTTGCGGATGGATCGACGGAGTTGCCCTTAAATTCGCCTGTATGATCAATGGAGTCACCAAGATCGTCATGACCAAAGCGGATGTGCTGGACGCTTTCGAAGAGCTGAAAGTATGTACCGCTTATAAGGTCAACGGTCAGACTACCAGCGAGATCCCTTTCCAGATGAACCGCCTGAAGATTGAGCCGGTCCTGGAATCTTTTAAAGGCTGGAAATCAGATACAACTTCTTTGAAAAAATATGATAACTTGCCTGAAAAGATGAAAGAATACGTTCATTTTATCAACAAATTCCTGGGCGTGAACGTGGCCTATATTTCCAATGGCCCGGGACGTGATCAGCTGATCGAAGCGTAGGTCTGATTTCGGACCTTCGGTCAAGGGGGTGAAACCGCCCGAAAAAGTTAAAAAAAAACAATTTAAAAATTTGGCGAATTAAAAACTTCGCTGAAATTTGTACCGAACAATCTTATTGGACTATGGCACCAAAATCTGATAAGGAGGGAAAGGGTTCAAAGAAATCCGCGCCTCAATCACCAAAGGAAACTTCGGAAAAAGTATCTCCTAAATCCAAAAAACAATTGGATGATGAGGATGATGACGGTGATGATGATTCCGATACCCCCAAACCCTCCGCGAAAGCTTCTAAGGCATCTGCTAAAAGCAAAGGTAAAAAAGACGAGGATGAAGATGATGACGACGGCGATGATGTCGAAGAAGTGGACGAATGGGAAAAAGTAGAAGAGGAAGAAGAATGGGATCCTGACTTTGATGAATTTGATATTCCTAAATCAAAAACAAAAAAGAGTACGGGAGGCAGCCCTGCTAAAAAAACAACCAAAGGTACCGAGGAAGATGACCTGGGTCTTGACGATGATTTCAAAGACCTGGATCTTTTTGGTGAAAGTGGTTTCGATGAGGAAGAGGATGACTTTTAAGAGGCATACGCCGGTGAAAAGGATTTTTGTTTCATTCCCTATAGGTAATTTTCAATTAATTAAACAACAGATGTTGAGTTGGGCTTCCCGATTTAACATCTGTTGTTTTTTAGACAATCATACCTATCAGCTACCTGCACATTCGGTGGAATGTTTGCTGGGGGCAGGCGCTCTCCGGTCCGTTCGGGCCGATGCGGGTAATGCCTTCGATCAGTTGAAAGAATTTACTACCGGGCAGCGGGATTGGCTATTCGGACATTTCGCTTATGGACTGACGAAAGAGACCGAACCCATCGATACCGGCCATCTTGCTGCTGATTCCCCCGCCGCTGCCCCCGACCCTATCGGATTTCCGGACTTGTTTTTTTTTGTTCCTGAAATACTTATCGAGCTATCCGCCGACAGCATCCGCATCGGATCCTGTCAGTCCGACCATGCGGCTATCCTGGAGCAAATAGGCAGAATGGAGATCCAGGCCCCGGTCGCTGGTCAGCCGGAGCCAAAGGGGGCTGAGCGAAATGAGTATTCCCTCTCTGGCCTGGTTACCGGCTCCGAACCGGCTGACCGCGATCAGCATTCCCGGTCCGACCCGCCGCCGCCCCTGGCGCTGCACCCCAGATTTACCAGGGACGAATACCTGGCGACGGTTACAGCCCTCCGGCAACATATCCTCCGCGGCGACTGCTATGAGATCAACTTCTGCCAGGAGTTTTTCGCCCATCCCGCCCATATCGACCCTATACTCACCTGGTTTTCCCTGAGCCGGGCATCGCCCAACCCCTTTGCCGCCTTCTACAGACTGGAAGAAAGCTATTTACTATGCGCCAGCCCTGAGAGGTATTTAAAGCGCACAGGGGACACTCTTCTTTCCCAGCCGATCAAAGGTACTTCCCCGCGCCTCCAGGGCAGCCCTGCGCAGGACAGGGCCGGCAGGGACGAATTGTACAATAGCGCCAAGGATCGTTCAGAGAACGTCATGATAGTCGACCTGGTAAGAAATGACCTCTCGAAAATATGTTTGCCGGGTTCGGTCAGGGTAGAGGAGCTTTATGGCATTTATAGCTTTCCGCAGGTCCACCAGATGATCTCCTCCGTCAAGGGTGAATTGCCCCCTGAAACGCACTGGACAGAGGCTGTCAGGGCCACTTTTCCCATGGGGTCTATGACCGGTGCACCCAAGAAAAGGGTAGTGGGGCTGATCGATCAGTATGAGCGTAGCCCCAGGGGGCTTTTTTCCGGCGCCCTTGGCTATGTCTCGCCGGACGGAAATTTCGACTTTAATGTGGTGATAAGAAGTATTCTATATAACCGCAAAGAGAGCTATCTGGCCTATCAGGTGGGCTCCGGCATCACTTTTTACAGCGACCCGCTGGCCGAATATGAAGAATGCCTCCTGAAGGCAGAAGGAATTTTAAAGGCGTTGTTTGCGGGAGGCGCTTTATTTTGACGCAACTCCCTGACTGGCAGTATCGGCGCCTGGCATCTGCTCGTTCTCACTCTGCAGGAGCCGGACGGATTCGGTTAAGATCTCATATTTATTAGCCGCGAATAATTCCATTTTATCGGCAGGCAGCTTCAGATCATAGCTGTTGTTGCTGCTGGCCATCACCTTGTCGAATTCGGGATTATACCTGGAAAAAGTGGCCATATCCAGCAGGGTATAGCGGGCAATGATCGTAGAATGATATTTCCCGGAAACAGCCACGGTCCGCACATTATTCAACTCTTCCCGGCTCAGCTTTCTGCTGAACACATACATGGAGGAGCCGGATAGCTGCTCGGTAGCTTCCTGCTTGGTCAGGGTGGTTACGCTGCCCTGGCCTTCGAAAGTATATTGGGTCCCGATAAACTTCTTCACGTGCAGCCTGGACTCTAAAGGCAGAAAATACTGGAGGTCCCAAAAATTACGACTTCCGCTCCGGTGGATGGCGTGATAAACGTGATTCGTACCGCCATTGTAGGCAGCAATTACCAACAGCCAGTCTCCCAGCTCTTTATACAGGTCGCGCAGGTAGGTGGCAGCCGCACGGGTGCTCTTGTAATAGTTCTTTCTTTCATCGTTGTTTCGGGACACTTTCAGGCCAAGATCGCGGGCCGTCTGGGGCATCAGCTGCCAGGGGCCTACGGCTCCTACCCTGGAGCGGGCGGAGGACTTCAGGTTCGATTCGATAACGGCCAGGTACTTCAACTCTTTGGGGAGCCCATACTCGGTCAGCACGCTCTCAATGATGTTGAAAGAGGCTTGTCCCCGGATCCGGATGCTCTGCAGCTCATCCCAGTTGTCTTTCATATAGTCCTGAACGAAACTGAGGGCCCTGGGGTTAAGCCGGACGCCATTGCTGCCCCCGATGGTGGTAGCAATAAAAAGCTCTTTAAAGTCATTTTGAGAATCGGTGGAGGAGATATCCGGAATCGTGTTGCGGGCGATCGCTACTTTTTCGGTGTCAGAAAGGGGCGCATTTTCCCTGGGTTCAACTAATTGGGTTGAGGTAAGGGGATGTATCCAGGCTGCACCCAGAATGATAATGATACCCAACAATAAAAGCCTTTTGTGGTTCATGTCCAACGCTTTAAGATGGTAAATGACCTATATCGGTCTTTACAATCTTTCATAGGACGGGATAGAGGGAGATTTGCTTGCTAAAGCCATCAACCATCGGATTACGGTTACGGTAGTTTACGCTTCACGATCTCTCAGTCACATAGAGTAGGATTTTCGTAGGACTTATATTGTTGCATCATCTGATGCGAGAATCGGAGCAAAGGTAACTCTTTAAAACGGTTTGTCATAGCCTGAACACCAAAAGGCATGCCATTTGTGTGCGTGAAAAGGGGGATAGAAATACCGGGAATCCCGGCCAGATTTGCATAAACTGTATAGATATCAGCGAGATACATCGCAATGGGGTCTTCCATCTTCTCCCCGATCGGGAAGGCGGTGCTGGGAGCCGTAGGTAGGAGAATTATATCGAAGTCGTTGAAGATCAGGTTGGTGCGGTCTACTAATAACTTTCTCACTTGCTGGGCTTTCGTAAAGTAGGCATCGTAGTAGCCTGCACTTAACACAAAGGTACCCAATAAGATACGTCGTTTGACCTCTTTTCCGAAGCCCTCTGAGCGGGTCCGTTTGTAAAACTCTGTTAAATCGAGGTCCTGCCCGGCGGTGCGATAACCGTATTTAACTCCGTCAAAGCGGGCCAGGTTGGACGAAGCCTCTGCCGTCGTCAACACATAATACGCCGGCACAATATAGTCAAGAAGCTCAAAATCAATTCCTTCAACGGTATGGCCGTCGGAGCGCATCCGGAAAATATATTCCCGGAGCGTATCCCGGATCTCCGGATCCAGGCCGGGATGTTCCAGCGCTTCTTTGAAATAGGCGATCCGGTATTTTTGATTGAAGCCTGTGTTTTCCGGTGACCATTGACTGTTAAGGTTTGTCACTGGGGCTTTTCCCGCTTGCTGTCCGCCGGCCGATGGCTGGTTGTTGAGCGTTCCATGGGAGGATGCCATGGCCTCGGCCTCCGGCAGGACGGTACTATCGAAGTCATCCTCTCCGGCTATCACTTCCAGCACTGCTGCCACGTCCGGGACGGTGAGCCCGAAGATCCCTACCTGGTCAAAGGAGGAGGCGTAGGCGATCAGTCCGTACCTGGATACTTTCCCATAAGTGGGTTTGAGACCCAGTATCCCGCAAAAATCGGCCGGCTGCCTTACCGATCCACCCGTGTCACTTCCCAGGCTGGCCATACAAAGACCTGCCTGCACAGCCACTGCCGAGCCACCGGAGGAACCTCCTGGTACACGGCTTTCATCCCGGGCATTCAGCACTTTCCCGTAAGTCGAATTCTCATTGGTGGAACCCATGGCGAACTCATCACAATTCAGGTGGCCGATAAGGATCGCTTCTTCGCGGATCAGCTTCTCCACCACGGTGGCATTATAGACGGCTACAAAATCTTTTAAGATATGGGAGGAGGCAGTGAGGGGATGCTCTTTATAGGAAAGTACGTCTTTCAATCCGATGACTACCCCGTGTAATTTTCCGGAGGGCTGGCCGCTCTTTCTTTTTGAATCCAGGAGCCGGGCCGTATCCAGGGCTTCATCCCCGTATACCTGCACATAAGCGTTCAGATGGGCCCGGGAGGCTATCTGTTTCAAATAATGCTGTACTGCCTCTTCACAGGAAACAGTACCATCCCCTAAGGCTTTGTGATAGTCTTGTATTGAGTGGAATGTAAACAAAGGCTGATACGATCTTCAGTCTTTTATAACGAAGATCGGTTGACAGGAATGGTGGGGGTTAGGAAATTATTGCTGAGTAGGAGTGGTAGGGCTTACAGCCTTTGTATCCTTCTCGTTCATTCCTTTTTCCAGTTCCTCTTTTACATTGTTCTTGGCATCATTGAATTCACGGATCCCTTTTCCGAGGCCGCGCATAAATTCAGGAATCTTACGACCACCGAATAAAATCAGTACTGCCAGGATAATCAGTATCCATTCACTTCCGCCGGGTGCCGAAATCAAAAAAGTAGTAACCATAATCGAGTCTTTAGAATTGAAGTACAAAGTTAACTCTTTATGAAATGGGAATGATTTTTTCAGGGGTAATTTATTCTCCGGGAGGGGAGAAGAGGGGGAATTAACTTCTACCTAACAAAAAGGGCCATTTTCCGAAGAAAATAGCCCTTTTATATACATTTAGAGGCTTATTTCGCTGCTGCGAGGGCATTTTTAGTTGCCACTGCCATTCTTTTTTCCTGGATACGTGCGCTCTTACCGCTTCTTTCACGCTGGAAATAAAGCTTGGCGCGACGAACACGACCAACTTTATGCAGCTCGATCGACTCGATATTCGGAGAGAAAAGAGGGAAAGTCCTTTCAACACCCACTCCATCGGAGATCTTACGAACCGTAAAGGTAGCCGTATGGCCAACACCCTGACGTTTGATAACATCACCTTTGAAACCCTGGATACGCTCCTTGTTTCCTTCCAGGATTTTATAATTGACAGTGATATTATCACCGGCTTTAAACTTCGGAAATTCAATTTTTCCGGTCAATTGCTCATGTACAAAGGCCACTGCAGCGTTCATAACTCAATTTTTTAAGGATGGCAAAGGTATGTATACCACCCGGGATTACCAAACTTATTTACATCTTCTTTTCTTCGCCTTTTACGGCCGGGCCTGAGTCCAGACCGGACCGATCCGGTCAACTGAAACTACCTGGCCACATTCACCGCCCGCTTTTCGCGGATGACGGTCACCTTGATCTGGCCGGGATAGGTCATTTCCGTTTGTATCTTCTGGGCAATTTCAAAGCTTAATTTATCGCTGTCGATATCAGTCACCTTATCGGCTTCAACAATCACCCTCAGCTCACGACCAGCCTGGATGGCATAGGCTTTCTCGACACCCGGATAAGCCAAGGCCAGATTTTCCAGGTCTTTGATACGCTGCAGGTACTGCTGCATGATCTCCCGGCGTGCTCCCGGACGGGCGCCGCTGATCGCATCACAGGCCTGGATGATCGGTGCGATGACGTATTGCATTTCCACTTCATCATGGTGCGCGCCGATCGCATTGATAACAGCAGGATTCTCGCCGTATTTCTCCGCCAGCTTCATCCCCAGCAGGGCATGGCTCAATTCTGTTTCCTCATCCGGCACCTTGCCGATATCGTGTAAAAGACCGGCCCTCTTAGCCAGTTTAGGGTTCATGCCCAGCTCAGCAGCCATAATGCCGCATAGATTAGCTACCTCACGGCTGTGCATCAACAGATTCTGTCCGTAAGACGAACGGAATCTCATTTTACCCACGATCCTTACCAGCTCTTTGTGAAGGCCATGAATACCCAGTTCGATAACCGTACGTTCTCCGATCTCCATAACCTGCTCTTCGATCTGTTTGCGGGTTTTCTCCACGATCTCTTCGATACGGGCAGGGTGGATACGGCCATCGGTCACCAGCCGCTGTAAGGACAGCCGGGCGATTTCCCGACGCAGGGGGTCGAAAGAAGATAAGACAATGGCTTCGGGAGTATCATCCACGATCAGGTCAACCCCCGTGGCAGCCTCGATAGCCCGGATATTACGTCCTTCCCGGCCGATGATCTGTCCCTTGATCTCATCGCTTTCCAGGTTGAATACCGTGATGGAATTCTCTATGGCCTGCTCGGCAGCGGTACGCTGTATGCTTTGAATAATGATCTTACGCGCCTCTTTATTGGCCTTCTGTTTGGCATCGTCAATGATCTCCTGCTGCATGGCCAGAGCCCTGGTCTGGGTTTCCTGCCGGAGGCTTTCGATCAGCTGGCTCCTGGCTTCATCAGCCGTCAGGGCGGCAATCTTCTCCAGCCGGCGGATATGCTCCTCCTGGTGTTTCTCCAGTTCCGTCCTCTTCTGGTTTACTACTTCGATCTGGCGGGTGAGGTTTTCCTTGATGACATCATTGTCCTTGGCCTGCTTATCAAGGTTCTCCAACTTTTGGTTGATGCCCTGTTCTTTTTGCTTGATCCTGGCATCTCCTTCGTTCAGCTTGCGGTTCCTTTCCAATACCTCTTTGTCATGCTCGGATTTCAGTTGGACAAATCGCTCTTTTGCTTCCAGTAATTTCTCTTTTTTCAGGTTCTCGGCAGTGATCTGTGCATCGGCAACCAGTTTCTTAGCCTGGTGTTCAGCATCTTCGACCTGCTTTTGCGTATTTTTGGCAAAAAGAACCTTACCTAAAAGGACCCCTATTATTAAGGCAATGATCCCTACGATAATATCTATAACCATCGATTCTAGAATTTAAAGTGTTCACAATCATATATTTCTTATTCAAGTTCATGATTGCATGAAAATGTGTTAGTTGGCGAAGATAGTAAAATTGCCCCACGCTTCAAGCTGTCGGATGCAGGCCGGATATCAATAAGTTTGCTGTAAACAGTTAAAAATCTGCCAAATTCCAGCCATCGGCCGCCGTCTGCTGTCTGCAGCTGCTCTAAAGCGCCCGGTCCAGCTGCTGTTCCATGCGGGTCAGCGACTCCAGCACGGAAGAACTCAGCGCCGGCAACCGGTCGCCGGCGGATGCCTGGGTCGCATACCATAACAGCACCATCGCTATATAATCCTGCATATCCTTCCCGGCAAACTGGGTCTTATATTCTATAATTTTATCATTCATCGTCTTTAAAGTCTTTCGGACTACCTCCTCATCGGTCGGTTCTATCTTGATCCTATAAGTGCGATCACCTATAACGACATTTATTGGTATTAACTCTTGCATAGTTCAAATACTTGTTTTAAATTTATTCACACCTTATGCACAGACAGTTGGGAATTGAGTGAAGGTAAATCCAAATTCACAGGCACCGTATTCAAATATCCGTAATAAAAACATAAGTTTTGCTCACCATTACCCTATCTAAAAACTACGAAAGCCATGTTCTTAACAGTAAAGTCCCCCGTATTTATTGACAGGTTGACGTTTCAGGTTGACCATCCGCAGAAGTGCCTTTTCAGAGCGGTGCTTAAAGATGACCTTGGTATTGTTTGCAGTGCGATGGAGACAGAGGTGGAGAAAGACCAGCAGGAATTGAACTGGAGCGGTCTCAACGATCTTCCCTATGGTGTCTATACCCTGGAAGTATCCCGGGGACAGGATGAAATGAAAATGCGCCTGGTTAAGAGAGTCTGATCCGGCTCACTCGCTTAATAAAGCTATACACCGGTCAATTTCCCGGATGTACTGGCCAAGCCTTTTTTCCAACACTCTTTTTTCCGTCTCGCTCATTTCCCCCCTTGTGGTTCGGAGGATCTCCACTTGTTGTTGTAATTGTTCCAGTCGTTCCGAATGGCCGCTTTGGTCCTGTCGCAATTGCCGGATCTCTTCTTTCAGTTTACCGTTCTCTTTCAAAAGGGATTCCCGCTGTCTCAGCAATTGCTGAAGCTTGTCCTGGATCCTTTTTATCTGAAGCTCAACACCCTCCCCGCCAACACCCCCCCCGCCCCCTGAAGGGGAGGCTGGTAACCCGCTGTTTTTTTCGTTGGCTTCGCTCATTTCAATTCTTTTACAGATATATATAAATCTGAAGGACTTAACTCCCCCTTTAGGGGGTGGGGAGTATTATTTTCTTATCTCTGCGCTCAATTCTTTCTCCAATGCTCCCATGATCTTCCCGACCATCCCATCGATTTCCTTATCCGTCAGTGTTTTCTCTTCATCCAGGAACGTAAAGCTCACGGCCAGCGACTTCTTATCTGCTCCCAGCTTCTCGCTTTCAAATATATCAAAAAGCTTTATTTCCTGTAACTTAGGCAGGCGCACCCCGCGGATGGTCTTCTCCACCTTATCGAAGGGAAGGGATTTCCCTACAATCATCGCCAGGTCGCGCTGCACCGGTAATTGCCTGGGCAACTCCCTGAATTCGACATTTTTAGCGGCCGCCAGTTCCATCAAACGATCCCACCGGAGGTCGGCAAAGAATAATTCCTGCTTGCAGTCGAATAATTTGAGCAGCGAGGGGCTCACCGGTCCCAGTTCCAGGACGGTCTGCCCATTGATAAGGACAGATAGGCCTCCCGATAGCTTGGGATGCTGGCTGGCTTTCACTTCCCATACACTCTCCTGCTTATCCGGATCGATCATGGTTCCCCAGCTTCCCGTTTCCAATCCTATCGTCTGAAAGATCCTTTCACAAAGGCTTTTCAGGTAATAGAAGTCCGAAGGCGCTCCCTTTCCTTTCCAGGAATCCTCCCGGAGGGCCCCTGTGACGTAAAGGCATAAGTGCAGACGCTCGCTATAATTGCCTACTCCCGAAGTAGCATAAGACTTGCCAAACTCAAAGAACTGGAGACGGGTGCTCTTCCGGTTCAGGTTCCAGGCGATGGACTCCAGTCCGGTCTCCAGCAGCGATGGGCGCATAATATTCAATTCGGCGCTGAGGCTATTGATCATTTTCACCGAAGTCTCCAGCTCCTCCTGGCTGAAATAGGCGCTGTTGGTGATCGAGTTCGTGAGGATCTCGTTAAAGCCCTGTCCCACGAGATAGCCGGCCACTGAGGATCTCCAGACTGACTGCGGCCTGTCCTTTTCCACGGAAGGAGAGATGGTGATTGCCGAAGGGATGGCTATATTATCCAGCCCATCGATACGCATAATTTCTTCCACGATATCGGCCGGCAGACTAACGTCAGGTTTATGCCAGGGTACCGCAACATGAATGGCATCGATCCCTTCTTTTATGATCTCGAATCCCAGACCCGACAGGATATTCTTCACGGTATCGGGATGGTAGTTCTTTCCGCTTAATTTTTTCAGATAGTGATACCGGAGGATGACCTGCGTCTTGTTCCGGGGATCGGGGTATACGTCCACCAGCTCGGAGGCTATCTCGCCGCCTGCCAGTTCCTTGATGAGCAAGGCTGCCCTCTTCAGGGCATTCACCGTTCCGGAAATATCCATTCCCTTTTCAAAATGAGTGGCTGCGTCTGTCCTCAGCCCGTGACGAAAAGAGGTCTTGCGGATCGTAACCGGGGCGAACCAGGCGCTCTCCAGGAAAATATCCACCGTATCATCCTTTATCCCGCTTTTAAGTCCACCGAACACACCCGCTATCGCCATAGCTTCTTCCGCATTGCAGATCATCAGGTCTTCGGCGGATAATTTTCTTTCTTTCTGATCCAGCGTGACGAACAGGCTTCCTTCGGGTAAGTTCTTCACGATGATCTGTCCGCCTTTGATCGCCCTGCTATCAAAAGCATGCAGGGGCTGACCCATTTCATGCAATACGAAGTTCGTGATGTCGACAATATTATTGATGGCGCGGATACCGATGGCTTTCAGTCTGTCCTGCATCCACCGGGGTGATTCTTTAATAGTAATACCCTTCAGGCTGATGCCGGAATACCGTTCACAGGCGCGGGTATTCCCGATAGTCACCGTAATGGGCAGACTATTATTATCCGTTTTGAAGGTGTTGAGGGAAGCTACCCTGGGCCTGTATTCCTTATTTTCATGATGCGAAAGCCAGGCGCATACATCCCGGGCGACTCCCTGGTGGCTCATGGCGTCCATATGATTGGGCGTAAGCCCAATTTCCAGGATATGATCCGTATATGGGTGGAACCAGGCCGCGGCGGTCATTCCGATCTTTGCTTCCCTGGGTAGTACCAGGATGCCAGCATGGCTCTCACCCAGCCCGATCTCGTCTTCGGCACAGATCATTCCATGGCTTTCCTCCCCCCTGATCTTTGCTACTTTCATGGTAAGGGGATCTCCCTTGACCGGGTAGATGGTCGTTCCGACGGGGGCGACCACCACTCTTTGGCCTACGGCCACATTCGGGGCGCCGCAGACGATGGATAAAGGCTCCGGCCCTCCTGTATTTACTTTGGTAAGGGTCAGCTTATCCGCATTGGGATGGGGGCTGCATTCCAGCACTTCCCCGATCACCAACCCCTGTAATCCGCCTTTCACCGCTTCATACTTTTCCAGGCTTTCCACTTCCAGTCCTATAGATGTAAGGATCTTAGACAACCTTTCGGGATCGATCTTTACCGGTAAATAATCACAAAGCCAGTTATAACTAATGGTCATGACAACAAATCCTGTTTATTAAATAATTGAAACCTTTGTAGGGCACAAAGATAGTTTTTTTGGGGCCTTGGTCCCTCTCTCCAACCCCCTCTTACAGAAATATTTAACGGATAAATTCGTTTCCAGGGGATAAATCAGGGAGGAAAAGATTACAGAGAGTTTGCCTGATGGTAATCAAATGTTAATACTTTTGATAAAATTATACTTTGCATGAATAATGCGATCATATAAATGACCTAAAAATTTCGAAACTTCTTAAAGTCTGGTTTATGAAAAAACACCTATACCTTTTGGCTGTTCCAGCCATCCTTGCCCTGGCATTGAACTCCTGCGGCCCGACCTACGTAGTGCACCAGGATCCTCAGCCGGCTTATGTGCCGCCCCCGTCGCCGCCTCCGCCGCCTCAGCAGGATCCGCCCCCGGTTACCGATCAATCGTTTTATGACCAGTTAAGCCCTTATGGTCAATGGATAGACAATCCCACCTATGGCTATGTATGGATGCCGGATGTGGGGCCGGATTTCAAGCCTTATACCACCAATGGCCATTGGGTTTATACGGAGGATGGCTGGACCTGGGCTTCCGATTACCCCTGGGGTTGGGCTGCTTTCCACTATGGCCGCTGGTTTTTCCAGGACGGATATGGTTGGATGTGGATTCCCGGACATGAATGGGCGCCTGCCTGGGTAAGTTGGAGAAGAAGTCCTGATTATTATGGATGGGCTCCTCTGGGACCCAGTGTCAGTATCAATATATCCATAGGCGGAGGATATAACCCTCCTGCGCATTACTGGTGTTTTGTGCCTCATCAGTATGTGACCAGTCCCCAGGTTAACAATTATCGCGTCAATGAAACGAAAAATGTAACGATCATCAATAACACCACGGTCATTAACAATACCGTGATCAATAATAATGTCACTAACAATAATATCCGCAATACGAATATTACGAACAATAATGTGACGAATAACAATACAACGAACAATATCACGAATAACCGGATCAATAATACTACCGTCAACAATTACGCCGGTGGTCCCGATCCATCGGAAGTGTCCAGGGTGACGGGTACAACGGTAAGGCCAATACCCATCCGTCAAACCAGCACCCCCGGCGAGCAAGTGAATAACGGGGCTTTGACTATTTATCGACCAAGGGTCAATACTGCGCCACAAAATGCCGCAGTTAACGGAGCTGCCAGGCCTGCGCCTTCCAGGGTTCAGAGTCTGAACAATGCAAGGCCATCAAATACAGCGGTTTACAGCGCCAGTCCTACTGCGGAGCCAGGCATTAGTAACCAGCCTGCTACCCGCATTAATACAGGTTTTCATCAGTCACCTGCCCAGCCGGTCAATCAAAATCAGCCTTTCAACAGGCCTGTAACGCAGCCAGCCAGTCAACAACCTGTGACTCAGCAGCCCTTTAACAACAGGCCCGTACAGCAGCCTGTGAATCAGCCGCCGGTCAATCAACGGCCCGTGAATCAACCTGCTATTCAGCCGGCCGTTCAACCGGCAGGCAGTGTCTCCGGCAGGCCCTACAATCAACCATCATCGACCCCGGCAAATCAAAACCCGGCTGCGGGTCAGCCTGGGAATGGCAGGCCCTTCGACCGGACTGTAACGCAACCCGTCAATCAGCAGCCGATCAGTCGTCCGACCGGCAATCAGCCGGCCGTGCAGTCCGGGAACCAGCCAGCTGGTCAGCCTGGAAGCCAGCAGCCTTATAACAGGCCTTCCTCACAGCCTGTGAACCAAAATCAACCGGCCATGCAGCCCGGAGGTCAGCAGCCCTTCAACCGGCCAGTAACATTGCCTGTCCGCCAACAGCCGATCAATCAGCCATCGGCGCAGCCGGCTATCAATAACAGACCTGTAACACAACCAGTACAACCCGGAGGAGCACGTCCGACCCCGGCTGTCAATCCTCCCAGACCCGCGCCAAGACCCGTTTCGGCGCCTCCCCCTGCCAGAAGAGATACTGCCAGAAGGGACACAAGGCAACGATAAAAGAGAGGAATATGCAGCAGTATGGCCACTTTGAACTAATAGTAAGGACAACCATCTGCCGGAATATAAGAGCATCCTCCTTGTAAGAATAATAGCAATAGGCCAACAGGCTTGCGTCCCGAATGCTTCGGGACGCTTTTTTTTGCCGGGGTTTTTCTTGCAAAGAATAAACCCGGGCCGCAAAACTGCGGCAAACCGTATTCTGTAGTTTCAACATCCTGGCAAAATATTTACCCCGGAATCTTTGTGCACAGATGGTGTGAATTTAAAACGGGGAATGGCTGAAAACTTTTTTAAATTGTGGAAAGCTCATAGGTTGGTGTGAATAAGACCGGTAAATATGTTAATAACCTTGTGCATTTCTAAAGGAAAAATATAGGAAAAGAAAAATTTTTTTGGTGGGGAGGGAGAGTTCTATATTCGCCCTCCTGACTCAGCGGGTAACATTCTGTTCATGTTGGCGTAACAATTTCTTAATAGAACTTATAGCCTGAACACTGCACCAATGAGCAGGCTCCGTAAACGGAGGCCCGGGGATTGGAAACCTTATTATTTAATTTTTTCGGACGGCTATTCAATGGATCTTACTAATATTAATCTCAACAAGGACCGCAGCAAATTAAGGCGCAAGCCTTCCGTGGACCTCAGCACCATGGTATACGGCAAAGTACCCCCCCAGGCCAAAGAGCTGGAAGATGCCGTATTGGGCGCCATTATGCTGGAAAAAAGCGCTTTTGACACCGTAGTGGAGATTCTCAAGCCCGAATGCTTCTACGTGGAGGGGCACCAGCGTATCTATAGGGCTATGCAGGGATTGGCGGCGAAAAGCCAGCCTATCGATATCCTCACCGTAGTGGAAGAGCTTAAAATGAGGGAAGAGCTGGATATCGTCGGCGGTCCGTATTATGTGACCAAGCTGACGAATTCCGTAGTCTCCTCCGCCAACATAGAGACACATTCCCGTATCATCCTTCAGAAATTCATTCAGCGGGAGCTCATCCGCATCAGCGGCGAGATCATCGGAGATGCCTATGAGGACAGTACCGATGTATTCGACCTGCTCGACGACGCAGAAAGCAAGTTATTCGAGATCACCAATAGCCATCTTAGGAAAAATTTCGATAGCATCGACAGCGTTCTGGTCAAGACGATCCAGCGTATCGAAGATATGCGTAACAAACAGGACGAGATCACGGGAGTTCCCAGCGGCTTCCCGACCCTGGACCAGATCACTTATGGCTGGCAGCCTACGGATCTTATCATATTGGCAGCCCGTCCCGCTGTCGGTAAAACCGCTTTTGCCCTTAACCTGGCGCGTAATGCGGCGCTGCATCCTACCAAACCGACTGCTGTCGCCTTTTTCAGTTTGGAAATGAGCTCCGCCCAGCTGGTGCAACGTATCCTTAGTGCGGAATCCGAGATTTTCATGGAAAAAATAGCCCGTGGCCGCCTGGAAGACCACGAAATGAAACAATTGTACAAGAAAGGTATCGATAGACTGGCTAAAGCCCCCATCTATATCGACGACACTCCGGCGCTGAATATCTTCGAACTTCGCGCCAAATGCCGCCGGTTGAAGAACAAACACAACCTTGGCTTTATCATCATCGACTACCTGCAGCTGATGAGCGGCTCGAGTGAGAATAAGAATGGCAACCGTGAACAGGAGATCAGCCAGATCTCCCGCGCGCTGAAAGGACTGGCCAAAGAGCTGCAGGTCCCCATCATCGCCCTGTCCCAGTTAAGCCGCGCCGTGGAATCCCGTAAAGAAGGAGAGAAGATCCCCCAGCTGAGCGATCTGCGTGAATCCGGAGCGATCGAACAGGATGCCGACATGGTCATGTTCCTCTATCGCCCCGAATATTACGGCATCACGGCCAATGAAATGGGAGAAAGCAACAAAGGAGAGACCCACGTAAAAATAGCCAAGCATCGTAATGGTTCCCTGGATACCGTTAAGCTCAGGGCCCTGCTCCATATCCAGAAATTCACTGAATACGGTACGGATGACTTCGGAGGTATCGGGATGCCCGCCGGCGGCAGCTGGAAGCCGGTACAGGGAGGGGATGAGGCCGGAGGCGCCAAATTATATATCCAGGCAGGCAGCCGCATGAAAGACGTGCCGATCGATGAGGATGAAACTCCTTTTTAACTCAGTCTGAGGTTCGCTTTTTTGCGCCTGGGGCTTTGGTAAATGTGGCCCCGGCGCAAAAAATCTAATGATTGGGGCTTCGCCCCGGAAGACCTGTGGTCTTCCCTTTTTTTAGGGCCGCCCGGATATCATAGATTTGCTGGCTAAAACATGACTATGGCTTTGCCCTTTTTTTATATCGCCTCTTTTGATCCCCAACGGGCAGAGCTGGTTCTGGATGAAGACAACTCCCGGCATATCGTCCAGGTCCTCCGCATGCAGCGGGGCTCTCCCCTTCAATTGACCGATGGGCTGGGCAATTTGCTGACGACCACGATCCTGGACGACCATAAGAAAAAATGCACCGTGCAGATCCTGACCGTCACCCGACAGCCTCCCCGGGAGAGAAATGTGTCCATTGCCATCTCCTTGTTAAAAAATGCCAGTCGTTTCGAATGGTTCCTGGAGAAGGCTACGGAGATCGGCGTCACATCGATCATCCCTTTGCTCTGCGAACGCACCGAAAGACAGCATTTCCGGCAGGACCGCCTGCAGAATATCCTGGTCAGCGCCATGCTCCAGTCGCAACAGGCCTGGCTGCCCTCCATGCCGACGCCGACGCCCCTGACCGAACTGATAGAGAACCACGGCCACGACCAGCTATTCATCGCCCATTGCCTGGAGGAGCAGAAGGTTGCTCTGGCTGATGCTGCCCGTTCCGCTGCTGCCCGGCCCGGCCAGTCCGAAGTTTCCCGCTCCGCTGCTGCCGGCTCCAATGGCACGGACTCCGCTCCGGAAGCTTCCTCTCCTTCGCGCGGCTCTCAACTGATACTGATCGGACCCGAAGGCGATTTCTCCCCTAAAGAAATTGAATTAGCTATACAGCATGACTTCCTCCCGGTAACCCTGGGGGCCACCCGCTTACGGACGGAGACGGCCGGCATCGTTGCGGCTACGCTGTTATGTATCGGATAAACGGGCAGGGCGATGCTCCCCTATGCTAAAATTAGCGGGGCACTCCAAAGGAGTTACCCCGCTGCAGGTAAGCGTGGATCAATTAGGAGAGAGGTCAAAAAAGATAGTTTTTTATTAAAATGTTACATAAAAAGCACCGGAAGTGATCGATTCTTTGGCTGCGGATATATCCCCATTAAAATAGAAATCGCCGCTAAAAGTGCCTCTGATGGATTTATTATCAATAGAAGTAATTATCAATTTTAAATGATTGACAAGGGCCGTGCCTGTATTGGAGGCATCAGAAGCAAGTATGGTGCCTGCTTCATATAGTGTAGTGGTATCTCTCGTATGCGCTCCTGAAACGGTAAAATGAGAAGTGGTATCCGTATACGTGCCGGCCACGATGGAGTCGAGGCTAAGGCTATTATCGATATCAATCGAGAAGCTTTCTCCCGTGTAGGGAGACGTGAAACCCAAAATAGAAATAAAGGTAGCACCATAGATGGTTGATTTGGAAGCGGAGGCATTAATATTGAAATTTTTCGCTTTGCCGTCGACGGAGGCTGTGATCTGATAAGAAGAGGACGAATTATTTTTTTTACAGGATGCGAAGAGGATAATCGTAATGACAGAGAGGGCAAGTTTTTTTTTCATAGTTAATTTTAAATGATAAATCAAGATAACAGGCTCTCTTTAACGATGTAGCCTTTAACGAAAGTACTGCCATTTCTTTCACAAAGAGGAGGATTTGATATTCGTGCAGTTTTCGGGAAAAACCGTGTACGATTTACCGGTAGTCGTGATCTTTTTCTTTTCGCGAGAAGGATTTCCGGTAAGAGGTCTTCCAAGGGATAAATTTCGACTTCAGATGATAGTGCCAGACGGAAACAGACTGCATGACCAATCTGTTGTCCGCTGGTCTTCATAATTTGGACGGGTAAAAATAACGGGTCCTCTGCAAATAATAACGCTCAATCAGGAAAACAAATTATTAATTCGGGAAAATAAAAAAATATCGCCCTATTTCTTACCCGGACCGGGTTTCTTTTTCATTTTCGTATTCAGCAACTCCACTCCAAAGGCAAAGGCCATAGAAAAATAGATATACCCTTTGTCGATATGCGTATGATGGATGGGCTCCAGCCCTTCGAAGAAAAGACTGAATCCTACCATTAACAGGAAGGACAAAGCCAGCATTTTCAACGTAGGGCGCCGGTTGATATAATCGGCGATCTTCTGCGAAAAAAAGAACATGATGATCATCGCGATGATCACGGCTGTGATCATGACGGGTACCTGCCTGGCCAACCCTACCGCCGTGATAATACTGTCAAAGGAAAAGACAGTGTCCACCAAAATGATCTGGCTGACCACGGCTCCAAATGAATTCACTCCTCCTTTTTTTACTGACTCCGCCTCTGCCGACTCTCCTTCCAGCTTTTCATGGATCTCCCTGACGGTCTTATAGAGCAGGAATAGTCCACCGGCCAGCATAATCAAATTCCGGAGACTGAAGCCATAGCCAAATACAGCAAACAGTTCCTTATTTCCCTTGGTCACCAGCCAGCCGAGCCCCAGCAATAACAGGGATCGGATGAGAATACCGGCAATCATCCAGGCCCGCCGGGCTGTTAGTTGACGGACGGGTTCCAGGCGCCCGATGAGAATGGATACAAAGATTACGTTGTCAATGCCCAATACGATCTCCAGGATGGTGAGGGTAAGGAGGCTGATCAGGGAGTCGATACTAAAAAGAGAGGTCATGGTCAGTTCAGTTGAGATGCGCAAAAATAAGGCTTTACGACTGAACCTTGCAGCCATGATGGCCGGCTCTTTCTTCGCTTGCCGGGGAAAGATCGGGTAAAGAGATCAGGGATTCTTTATGCGCTGACATGTGCTGATTTCTTATCGCGATAGAGTAGCAGGAAGGCAAGGACCCCGATGGTGATATACAGATCGGCAAAATTGAAGATACCTGTCCTCAGCTGCAGGATCCCGAGATTCATAAAATCGGTGACATGCCTGTTGAAAAAAAGCCGGTCGATAATATTCCCGACACCTCCGGCAAATATTAGCCCCAGGCATAGCATTCTGGGAAGGCCCATCTCTTTGGACTTTCGGATCGTATAAACGAATAGTAAAAGAAGACAGGCTAAAGGCAGGATGCTCAGGAGCCAGAAGCTGGCGCTTTTGGACAGGTCCTCTCCGAAACCCATAGCCGCTCCCGTATTCTCAACATATTCCAGCCTGAATACATCATGGAAATAAGAGATAGCTTCCTTATTCATAAGCTGCTCTTTGGCCAGGGTCTTGGTAATCCTGTCGCATCCGATGAAGGAAAGCGCCAGCAGGCAGAAAAGAGATATTTTATACCATTGTTTCATGGAATGAGTTTATAATTTCCCGCAGATCGTTCGGGTAATAAAAGGCCCTTCATAGATAAAGCCTGTCCATACCTGTACGAGTGAAGCGCCGGCCTGTATTTTTTCCTGCGCATCTTCCCCGGTAAAGATCCCTCCGGAAGCGATCAGCGGGATCGACCCCCAGGTCTTTTTATGAATATACCGTACCACTTCCGTAGATTTTTCCTTGAGGGGCGCCCCGCTCAATCCTCCTGCGCCGATAGCTATCAGCCGGTCAGCGCTGGTGAGCAGCTTTTCCCGGCTGATGGTGGTATTCGTGGCGACGAGGCCATCCAACCGGATTTCCATGGCCAGGTCCACCACATCGTCGATCTGCTGCCAGCTGAGATCCGGAGCTATCTTTAGCAAAAGAGGCCTGGCAGACATTCCTTTTTCCCGGGCCAGCTCCCGGTTGATCCCCTGCAGGTTGGTCAGGATCTTTCGCAGCGCATCTTTCTCCTGCAGCTCGCGCAATCCCGGGGTATTCGGCGAACTCACGTTCACCACGAAATAGTCTACAAAGTCGAATAGTTCCCGGAAACAGATCTCATAATCCTTCCAGGCATCTTTGTTCGGGGTGACTTTATTCTTACCTATATTGCCTCCGATGATCAGCGATCCCTTTCCCGTCTGGCCATCATTTTGTTGCCTCCATCTTTTCAGTCTTTGCGCCACCACTTTGACCCCCTCGTTATTAAATCCCATCCGGTTGATCAAGGCCTGATCCTCCGGCAACCGGAACAATCTCGGCTGCTCATTCCCATCCTGTGCCAGTGGCGTAACCGTCCCGATCTCTACAAACCCGAATCCCAATGCGTGCAGCTCCCGGAGGTAGAGGGCATTTTTGTCAAATCCTGCTCCTAATCCTACGGGATTACGGAAGAAAAGGCCGAATACTTCCCGGGACAGGTGGCTGCCGTCATGCGGCTTGGAGTTTGCGTCATGCGGCTTTTCCTCCGGTCCGCAGGTCCAGGCGACCAGTTTTCGCGACCAGCCCCATTTACAGAGCCGCCGCAATACATTCATGGAAAAATAATGTACGCGCTCCGTAGGGAAAAAGAATAACAGGGTTCTGACGATTTTATACATATCGTCCGCGAAGATACCGTTTTTCACTTTTTGCCTGGAACAGGTTCTCCTGTTTAAGCGATGATTCGATTGATAATTTCCTCTTTTGGATTTGCCGGCAAAAACTTAACTTTGATACAGAAAGTTGCATAGACAACCATTTTGAGCGCCAAAGGCCCCGGCAGTTCGGGTGACTCCGAAAAGCGCCGACATCTAAAAATTTATCTTTATGCAAGACGCATATATCGTTGCCGGCTACCGTACGGCCGTCGGTAAATCCAAAAGAGGAAAATTCCGGTTCTACCGCCCTGATGACATGGCCATCGATGTTATCAAAGGTCTCCTGGCCTCCGTGCCTCAGCTGGACCCCCATCGGGTAGACGACGTGATCGTAGGCAATGCAGTTCCCGAAGCCGAACAGGGCCTCCAGGTGGGACGTATCATCGCCGCCCGGGCCGTCGGCATCCATGCTCCGGGCGTCACGGTCAACCGCTATTGTGCCAGCGGACTGGAGACGATCGCCATCGCCACCGCCAAGATCCGCTCCGGGCAGGCCGAATGTATCATCGCCGGGGGAACAGAGAGCATGAGCCTCGTACCCACCGCCGGCTGGAAGACCGTACCGGCTTATTCCATCGCTTCCGACGACCCTGACTATTACCTTAATATGGGTCTGACGGCCGAAGCCGTCGCCAAAGAATATAAGGTAAGCCGGGAAGATCAGGACCAGTTCTCCTATCAGTCTCATCAAAAAGCGATCAACGCCATCAAAAACGGTTATTTTAAGGACGGCATCCTGCCGCTGACCGTCGATGAAGTCTACGTAGACGAAAAGGGGCGCCGCCAGAAGCGCAGCTTCACGGTCGATACCGACGAAGGCCCGAGAGCCGACACCTCCCTGGAAGCCCTGGCCAAACTGAAGCCGGCCTTTGCCGCCGGCGGCTGCGTAACGGCCGGCAACTCCTCCCAGACCAGCGATGGCGCCGCCTTCGTGATCGTCATGGGGGAGAATATGATCAAAGAGCTGGGCCTTCAACCTATCGCCCGGCTGGTGGCCTGCGCCAGCGCCGGGGTTCATCCCCGCGTCATGGGTATTGGTCCCGTCGAAGCAGTCCCCAAAGCTCTCCGGCAGGTGGGTATGAACCTGGGACAGATCGACCTGGTGGAACTCAACGAAGCCTTCGCCTCCCAGTCGCTGGCTGTCATCCGCACGCTGGGCATCGATCCTGCGATCGTCAATACCAACGGCGGCGCTATCGCCCTGGGTCATCCCCTGGGCTGCTCCGGCTGCAAGCTGACCATCCAGCTCACCCATGAATTAAAGAGACAAAAGAAGAAATACGGCATCGTAACGGCTTGTGTGGGCGGCGGACAGGGAATCGCCGGAATTATCGAAAATATCAATTAAAAAAGCATGGACCGGGTCGATAAAAGACGCCTGGGAGTACTCATTTTTAGGAAAGGCCCCCGAAAAGGGGCTTTTTTATGCCCTCATATCATAAATAGTTCTAACTTGCTTTTTTAAGGAAACGCTTACTGGTCATAAGCATTTTCATCCTAGCTAACCTTATTTACCTCAAACGAATCTTTTACAATACGATGATTCGAGTTTTTATTACTGATGATCATGAAATGTACCTGGAGGGATTGGCTTTATTGCTGGGTAAACAAAAGGACATAGAAGTGATCGGTACCGCGGCATCAGGGCAGGCGCTGTTGGCACAACTACATGATTTGCAGACAGATATTCTATTATTGGACGTTTATTTACCGGATACTACCGAAGAGGAGCTCCTGCAGACTATCCGGGCCAGCCGGCCCGACCTGAAGGTCATTTATCTTACCCTCTTACGCGGCACCCGCTACATACACAAACTCACCCGTCACAATATCCAGGGGTATGTACTCAAGAATGCTCCTTTGGAAGAATTGCTGACAGCTCTGCGCGCCGTTCATGAAGGGAGCAGCTATTTCAGCAAGGATATCCATATAGGGGATCGGGACGAAGACTTTCGCAGCACGATCACCATCGAAGACCGTCAGATCGATGATATCCTCTCCCGCCGCGAACTGGAAGTATTAAAGCTGATCTGCCGGGAATACAGCAATGCCGAAATTGCCGAAAAATTATTCCTCAGTGTAAGCACGGTAGAGACTCACCGGAAGAACCTCATCGCTAAACTGGGCGTCAATAATACCGTCGGCCTGGTCAAATTCGCCCTCCGGCATAAATTGATCGACTAGTGGTATCTAGGTAGTGTAATAGCGGAAAGAATACTATCTTGGGCCTAAATGAACAGTTACAGCCTGTGAATCGCGTATTATTCCTTTTTTTCCTACTGAGCTCCCCTGCCCTTTTCGGACAAGCAGATATCGATACCGTCGGATTGAGCCGGGTCTACTACAAGGCCATGCACATGACCGAAGCTCAGACGGATTCCATCGCTCATTACGCCAGCTACTTCAATCGTCTTTACCTGAAAGGAAAATACCCGAAAGCCAAGGTCATAGCCCTCCGCCTTACCGGCTATTATTATGAGAACAAATCCGATTACAAACGAGCGATAGACTATTATCTGCAGACTCTCGATGAAGCCCGTAAACTGAACGATATCGAAGACCAGATCAACTCCCTGACAGACCTGGCCGTCAACTACACGGAGATGAAGCAGCCCCAAAAGGCAAAAGATGTCTACCTGGAATGCGTAAAATTGAACCAGCAGCGGGGCGACGCCAGCTCCCTGGTCACCAGCTATATCAACCTGGCCCCTCTTTATACCCATCTGGGTCTCTATGACAGCGCGCTCATCATTCTGAATGAAGGATATCGCATAGGTAAGCCCCTCGAAGACAAAGGACTGGAAGATCTGTCAAACCTCTATAACAACTTCGGCCAGACCTATTACTACCTGAAGAATTATAACAAAGCCATCTTTTACTTCAACCGTAATTTCCTGCACCACCGGACTGCTGCACAAGATCTGAACGGTAAGGCCGCTCTCTGGTTTGACGTCCTCAACCTGGCCGATGCCTACACGCAAAAAGGAATATTCGATTCCGCCGCCCGATTTGCCGATTCCGCCATATCCCTGGCCCAGGTGCTCGAATCGAAAGGCAAGCGGTCCGATAGCTATCATATCCTCTCCGAACTTGCCTATCGCCGGGGGGATTATAAAAAAGCCTGGGATTACCAGAGCAAATGGTACACGCTGGACACGGCTATCGTGAATGGTGAGACGTACAAAGCGATCGCAGAGCTGGAAGAAAAATACGAGGCCCGGGAAAGAGAAAACGAAAAACTACTTCTGCAGGGAGAAGTGACCCAGCAGAAGTTCCATTCCCGCATCATGTTGATCATGACCATCAGCCTGCTCCTGATTGCTATCGCTGCCGCCCTGGCTTTTTTGACCAAACGCAGGGTAAATAAAAAACTGCAGGCCACGAATGACCTGGTCATGAGACAAAACGAAAGATTGTCCGAACTGAACTACGAAAAGAATTCCCTCATCAGCATCGTATCCCATGACCTCAGCACTCCCTTTGCCAGTATCGGCATGTGGAGCCAGCTGCTGCAGACGGAAACGGACAACCTCACCCCCGAACAAAAAAAAGCCCTCAGTCGTATCGAACAGGCTACTAACTATGGCGAAAAACTGATACGCCACATTCTCGACGTCGAGAAAGCAGAGACCAATCAACATAAGCTCAGGCTGGAAAACATGGACCTGCGCATTTTCACCGAATCCATCGTGGAGGAATTTCTTCCCACCGCCACCAAAAAGAATATTCAGCTGCACCTGGATTTCGACAGCAAATCCCTTTATTTCCTCAGCGACCGTCAATTGCTGAGCCGGATGCTGGAAAACCTCTTGTCGAATGCCATTAAATATTCCTCCGCCGGGAAACAGATCTGGATCAGCGTCAGTGAAGAAAAAGATGCCGTCAGCATCAAGGTCCGCGACGAAGGAGTCGGCATCGAACCCGACGAATTGCCCCATCTTTTCTCCAAATACAGCAAAATATCCTCTCAGCCCACGAATGGCGAGCCCTCTACCGGCCTGGGCCTGGCCATCGTCAAACGTATCGTCGAGGAACTGAACGGAGAGATCTCCTGCGAAAGCTCAGTAGGCAAAGGCTCCGTATTCACCGTTGTCCTGAAAAAATAACAGGCGCTTAGCATCTTTTAACCGGCAAAATTTGCCCGGGGCGCGCGACTAGCCTAAATTTGAAACATTGTAGCAAAAACAATAAGCTCCCCCGGATCTTATTATTTAACCAGTATACGCTCATGAATCGATTTATATACAGTGCAGGATTTGTTTTGACCTTATTCGCAATAGCAGTATCCGCAACTTCCTCATTCGCAACCAACCCGCCTCCTCCCGGCACAGGCTCCCTTTCCGGGAAGATCATCGATCAGGGCGGAACGCCCCTGATCGGCGCCACGGTCTATATTCCGGACCTTAAGCTGGGTGTGATCACCGACACCGGTGGCTACTACAAATTCAATTCCCTGCCTTCCGGCAGATACCTCATAGAAGTACACTCCATCGGATTCAAGACGATGACCAGGACAGTGACGATCTCCGGCCCCGTCACCCAGGACTTCTCTCTGACTGACGAATATGTGGAAGAAAGTCCCGTAGTCGTAACGGGCTTGTCCAAAGCTACCCAGATCAAAAGAAGCCCGGTCCCCATCGTATCGATCTCACATAGTTATCTTGAGACCAACCTGAGTACCAATGCCATCGACGCCATCGCCAAAATACCAGGTATACGAGCCGTCACGACCGGCCCCAATGTGTCCAAACCGTTTATCAGGGGCCTTGGTTATAACAGGATCCTCACTTTGTACGATGGTATCCGGCAGGAAGGTCAGCAATGGGGAGACGAGCACGGTATCGAAGTAGATCAATTCGCCATCGATAGGGTGGAGGTCATCAAAGGACCTGCCAGCCTCAGCTTTGGCTCCGATGCGTTGGCTGGCGTCGTCAATCTCATCCCTACCCAACCCGCGCCGGAAGGCAAGATGATCGGAGACCTCACGCTTAATTACCAGACTAATAATAAGTACATAGGCGGCTCCGCCATGTTGGGCGCCACTAAGAACGGACTGGAATGGATCGCCCGCATCTCTCACAAACAGGCAGTCGACTATCGCAACAAGATCGACGGCCGGGTCTTCGGCACCGCCTTCAACGAGACGGATGCCAATGCCTCCCTGGGCCTCCACCGCAAATGGGGCTATTCCCACCTGGACTTCGTACTCTATGACGACCTTCAGGAGATACCCGATGGCAGCCGCGACAGCGCCACCGGCCAGTTCACCCGGCAGATCAGCGAAGCGGACACCGTTCGCCAGATCGTCCCGCAATCCGACCTGGATAGCTACAAGATGGAGCATATCCATCAGCATGTGCAACATTACCGCATCTACTCAGGGAATAGCTTTATCCTGGGAGAATACGGACGGCTGCAGGTCAACCTGGGCTATCAGCGCAGCATACGCAGGGAATTCAGCCACCCGGTCCTCTACACCGTTCCCGGTCTCTATCTGCAGCTCAATAGTCTCACTTATGACGTAAAATATTTTCTACCCGAATTCGATAGCTGGAATGTGACGGTCGGCATCAACGGCATGTACCAGGATAATACCACGACCAACGGAACGGAGTTCGTTATCCCGTCTTATCACCAGTTTGACATCGGTCCTTTTCTGTTGGCCAAGCGCAGCTTTGACAAGCTCGATATCTCCGGCGGTCTGCGATTCGATACCCGCTCGTTTAAAAATTTTGAGCTATACACCAGCCCCGATCCGGTGACCGGCTTCGATAAACCGGTATATGGCGCCGACACCGTGGGCGCCAACCGTCAATTCTCCAATTATAACAAGGCTTTCAGCGGGTACTCGGGCAGCATCGGCGCCACCTATAATTTCTCCGAGCAGTTCTCTGTAAAAGCCAATATTGCCCGGGGATTCCGCGCTCCCAATATCGCCGAGATATCTTCCAATGGCGTCCATCCGGGTACCGGTATTTACCAGTTGGGCAACCCAGATTTCAAACCTGAATTCAGCTTACAAGAAGATATCGGATTCGTATATAGCTCTCACTTTGTGGTAGCCACCCTGGACCTCTTTAATAATTTTATCAGCAACTATATCTACAACCAGCGTGTCACGGCGGTCAATGGCGCGGATACTTTTTACCAGGGTAACCAGATCTTTCATTTCGTCTCCTCGAAGGCCCAGCTGTTCGGGGGCGAAGCCAGTATCGATATCCATCCCATCAAGGCCCTGCATTTCGAGAATAGCCTCTCCATTGTATACGGCACCAACAAAGGCACGCAGAACAAAGCACTGGGAGACAGCGCTAAATACCTGCCCTTTATTCCTCCTACCCACGGTATCTCGGAGCTGAGGTATGAATTCAGCGCAAAAAAATCCCGTGTTTCACATGCTTTTGTAAAACTGCAGCTGGAATATTATGCTTCGCAGGACCGGGCTTTTCTGGCTTATAATACCGAAACGCCTACGGCGGGATATAGTCTTGTCAATGTAGGAATAGGAGGCAGTGTCGCCGATAAGAAAGGAAAAACTATCTTTAATTTGTATCTCAACGTCAATAATCTGTTTGACGTAGCCTACTACGACCACCTGAGCCGGTTGAAATACTTCTTATATTCTTCGACCGACACCGATCGCAGCCACGGGATCTATAACATGGGAAGGAATATCAGCTTCAAGCTGGACTTCCCCCTTGACTTCAGCCTGAATAAGGGGAATGCGCCTTCGGCCGAATAATAATATTTATTTTTTAACGTTTAGATAAGAACTACTAACCCAATAGCATAGTTACCGAAAGGTCGTTTCCTGAAATGGAGACGGCCTTTTCTGCATTGAGGCCGGTTCGCCCGCGGGTGGGGGCAGGCACCGCCCTAGTCAAACGTTTTTACCGGCGTATTCTTATAGTCCGCATCGTACTTGACAAAAAAATACAGGTAGAGTACCCGGCTAAACCGCATGAGCCAGGGCTGCATCACGATCAGAAAAACAGCATTGAGGCCCATCCACCAGAAGAACCGGGAGTCTTCCGTAGACAAGCCGATACAGATCCACCACAGGAGAAAAGTAGCGACCGACAGGCCGAAAGAAAGGAGATAGCTGACGTAGCCGGTGCCATACCAGAATCCGATCTCGAGCTCGAAATGCTGTTTGCATTCAGGACATTTTTCCGGCATGGTCAGCGTCTTGCGCAGCTTCCAGGCATTGGGGTCGCTGAACATCGGCCCCCTGCGGCATCGGGGGCATTTCATGGTGAGGAGACTCCAGATATAATTCGGTTTTTCGGGCGTAGGCATCGGGCTGTTTTAAATTGGAAGAACGAAGGTATGGTTTTACCCCCAACCCCTTTAGGGTAACCGAGCGAAGCGAAGGTTACGGCCGAGGAAGAGCGACTAAATGTCGCTCTGACGAAGGTCTGCATTAGATCGTCCAGGTTGTCAACCCATGATCCGTAAATTGATAGGGCTGACAATGACCGCCCAATTTAACAAGGGCCTCCATCACCCGGTATTTGGAAATGGCAGGGCAATAGAAGGTCATGAACCCGCCACCACCCGCCCCGGATATTTTTCCGCCGGTAGCGCCTGCCTCCCGGGCCTGCCCATAAATATCCTCTATCAGGGCATTGGAAATCCCGTCCGCCATCTTCAGCTTTTGCCGGAACCCAAAATCCAGGATCTCGCCGATTTCATGGATACGGCCTTTCAGCAACGCCTCTTTCATCAGCTGCGCCTGGTGTTTCAGCTGATGCATCGCCTCGATCGAACCTTCTTTCTTATCTACCACATTCTGGCTTTGCTTCTCGATGATCCGGGCAGATTCACGGCTGGTTGCCGTATAATATAACAATAGGTTATTCTCCAGCTCGAACAGGTATTGCTGCTTTACCCGCAGCGGATTGACGATGACCTTATCTCCGGAATAAAATTCCATATAATTCACGCCCCCGAAAGTAGCGGCATACTGATCCTGTTTTCCGCCGGCCATTTGCAGATCTTTCCTTTCGATATCATACGCGAGATGGGCGATATCATATTCCCCCAGCGGCAATCGCAGCATCTCCGTAAATGCCCCGAGGATGGCCACTACCAGGGTCGAAGACGTACCCAGCCCCGAGCCTGCCGGTGCATCTACAAAGGTGGATAACCGAAAGCCTGTAACGGGTAAACCATATTCCTTCCGGATACGGTTATATACCCCCTTCAGCAGGTCCAGCTTGCCATCGATCGGCAATTCGGCCAGTTCCGTCCCGTTCTCATATCGTTGCTCCTCCTTGCGGTCGAGACCTTGCAGGATAATAGTATTTTCTGCCAGCGGCTCGATCGTCGCGTGTGCATAAAGAGATAAGGTCACATTCAGGATTGCCCCGCCGTACAAGTCACTATATGGACTGACATCCGTTCCTCCGCCTGCCAGCCCGATCCGTAAAGGGGCTTTACTTCTGTAGATCATAAAAAAATTGGTTTAATGGCTGCCGGCAGCTCCTGCTGCGCCCGCGCATAATCTTCCGGAATGCCGATATCTATAAAATATCCATTCTGCACCAATCCGAAAAGCCTTCGTCCGGGTTCCTGTTTTTCCAGGTAATCCTTTTCAAAAGAGAACTTCTCCGGCAATGATGCTGACTGGAACCGGACTGTATCCAGCGCATAGACTCCTCCGTTGATCAGTCCGGCCTTATAAAATTGCTTTTCCCGGAAATGACGGATGCTATGGTCGGGATTCAGCTCCACGACTCCGTAACGGTCGAAATTTTCCATGGGCTTGAGGCAAAGCGTACAATGAGCTTTCTGTGCTTCGTGAAAGGCCGCCAGTTCATCTATCCGTACACCGAAAAAAGTATCCCCGTTCAATACCAGTGCCGTTCCTTCGGTAGCCTGCTGACAGGCCAGCTTAATGGCCCCGCCGGTGCCGAGAGGTTCTGATTCGATGGACAACAGGCAGGAAGACGAGCTGAAGGGACCCTGAGTTTCCGGGTTTGGAGCGGGGCTCGTGCCCTCCGGAAATTCCGCCCGCAGCAATTCCTCGAAATGCTCACTTTTATACCCCAGCGCAAAAATAAATTTTTCGATGCCTTGTTGCCGGAGGCTATCGATCACGTAGGAGAGAAAAGGCTTCCCTGCTACCGGCGCCATACATTTAGGCAGCTCCGGGACAGCGGAACGGAGCCGGGTTCCCAGCCCTCCGGCTAATATAATCGCTTGTTTGATCATAGGTAGTGAGGTTAGGGGGCGGGGGTAAAGTATTTCTCTTCCACCAACTGGCAGATGATATGACCCAGCAGCATATGGGCTTCCTGAATGCGGGGGGTATTGCGGGAAGGGATATCGATCAGGTAGTCGCTATACTGTTTCAGCTCGCCTCCTCCCTCACCCGTCATCCCGATCGTCGTGATCCCTTTTTCCCGGGCCGTTATAAATGCCTTTAAGATATTGACCGAATTTCCGGAAGTAGACAATCCGACCAGGATATCCCCGGGTTTGCCAATCCCCTTGATCAGCCGGGAGTAGATCAGCTCATAGCTGAAGTCGTTGGCTACAGCTGTCAGATAAGAGGTATTGCAATGCAGTGCTTCCGAAGGCAGTGCATCCCTGTTGATATAGAATCGTCCGGAGAATTCTGCCGCCAGATGCTGGGCATCTGCTGCACTTCCTCCGTTACCGCAGAAATAAAGATGCTTTCCCTGCCGGAACCGGTCGGTGATGAGCGTCACGAGATCTCCCACCAGTCCGATCAGCCGGAGGTCACCCAGGACCTGGCTTTTAACCGTCAGCGATTCAGTGATAATGGCTTGTATTTTCTCGTTCATGGATGCAAATATCAGGATTTTTGCGCCAGCCTCAACAAAGACTGCCAACTCCCCCCGTTATGCACCCGGGTAATACCGGCTTCCCGGAGAATGGCCGCTGCCTCCAGACAATGGCTTCCTCCGCTGCAACAAAGAATAATGGGCTTATTTAGCGCCCGTATCCGGCTAAGATTAGCTTTAATACGGTCCACCGGTATATTCAGCGCATAAGGGATATGCCCCTGATCGAATTCATAAGGAGTTCTTAGATCGATGATCACCCCTCCCTCCCGCAAAGCCTGCCTGATCTGTCCGCCTCCTCCGAAAATTTCTGACAGCCAACTCATGGTTTCTTTCTTTGTTGAAGTTGATATAATTTAATGTATTTTAAAAAAGTGAGATGCGCAATATTGATGGCGATGACGAACCCGTAAAAGCCATCCAGAAAGCCTGCCCGTAGAAAATAACTGGTAAAAAAAGCCCAGAACGGATTAAAAACGATCTTAAACCACGGTGTCCGCTTCCCCTTCTGATACAATAGCAGGGCTGATAGCCGGCTATACCGGTTATTCTTTTCGATATGTTCGTCGAAATTGGAATAGGTGTTGTGCAACAGGTCCCCTTTCAGATGACTGATGCTGGCGCCGGGAGCAGCCTCCAGTGTCTCATGCACGATATCGAGGTTCCAGATCCCCTTTTCCCGGTGAATGATCCTAAGCTTCTTATCCGGGTACCAGCTGCCATGCCGGATCCACTGGCCGCAATAATTGTTTAGCCGGTTCATGCTATAAGCGTCATGGGAGAACCCCCTTTCCTTCTCTTGCTGTATACTCCTGCAAAGCTCTTCGTTGAGGAACTCATCCGCGTCCAGGAACAGGATGTAATTATGGGTGGCCAGGGCCGTTCCGGCATTCTTCTGCGCCCCGTAACCGGTAAAAGCCCGCTGGTGCAATTTGCCCCCCAGCTCCTTCACGATGGCCGCCGTACGGTCCGTAGAAAAGGAGTCCAGGACGACGATCTCGTCGGCAACAGCTTGCACCGATTGGATACATCTCCCGATATTCTTTTCTTCGTTATAGGTAATAATTACAACCGATAAGGGAATCATGAGGCCTTTGTTAAGATATTTAGACCCTGAAAAAGGGTTACGACTCCATAAACATAAAACATTTATTCTTTAAGGATTTGTTATCATTACCGGACCCCGTTCGGTACAGCCGCATATTTCCGCTCTCCGATCTGCTGCCGCCACATGGCATAATATAACCCTTTTTCCTCCAATAGCCTTCCATGAGTGCCTGTTTCCACTACTTCTCCCTTTTCCAGCACATAGATCCGGTCGGCATGCATGATAGTAGATAAACGATGGGCTATCAGAATTGTTATCTGGTCTCCCTGGGAGGATACTTCCCGGATGGTCCGGGTGATCTCTTCTTCCGTGAGAGAGTCCAGCGCGGAAGTGGCCTCGTCAAAGATCAGCAGCTTGGGTTTCCGTAATAGAGCACGTGCGATGGATAATCGTTGCTTTTCCCCTCCGGATAATTTCAGGCCGCCTTCCCCGATCATCGTATCGATCCCTTTTTCAGCCCGGGCCAGCAGGTTCGTACAGGATGCTTTATCCAGGGCTTCCAGCAAATCGGCTTCCGTAGCGGCGGGATTGACAAATAACATATTTTCCTTAATCGTACCGGCAAATAGCTGGGTATCCTGTGTCACAAACCCGATCTGTTTACGCAGATCGTCAAAATCGATCGAAGTCTCGTCCAGCCCATTATAGAGGATATTCCCTTTTTGGGGACGATACAAACCCACCAATAGCTTCATCAGCGTGGTCTTCCCGCTGCCCGAAGGCCCTACAAAAGCAATCGTTTCCCCCGTTTGTACGCCGAAACTGATATGATCGATGGCATAATGCTGGGCTGTCTGGTGTCGGAAAACGACATCCCGGAAAGCCAGTGTTTGTACAGGGCCCAGATGCTGAGGAGAAAGGGGCGGTAATTCCGGGGTTTTCTTCATCAGCGTGTCAAAATTATTCAGGGAGGCCTCCGCTTCCCTGTACGAAAGAATGATATTGCCCAGCTCCTGTAAAGGGCCGAAGATAAAGAAAGAATAAAAGACCATGGTCATCACTTCTCCCGGCGTCAGCCTCCCCTTGAAGACCAGCCAAAGGAGCAGGAACATAATGGATTGCCGCAGGAAATTCACAAAAGTTCCCTGGATAAAGCTGAGCGAACGGATGCTCTTTACCTTCCTCAGCTCCAGGCCCAGGATCTTGAAGGTGTTCAGGTTCAGGCGTTTGATCTCCTGCTCGGTCAGGCCAAGGCTCTTTACCAGCTCGATATTGCGCAGGGATTCGGTCGTACTGCCCGCCAGGGCGTTGGTTTCCGAAACGATAGTCTTTTGGATACGCTTGATCTTTTTGCTGAGCAGGCTTGTCAGTACGGACAGCAATATCATTCCCACCACATAGATGGGCATAATGGACCAGTGCAGCCGGAAAGAATACACGGAAATGAAGACCACTCCCACCAGGATCCCGAACAGGACATTGATAAAGGAAATAATGAATTTCTCCGTATCGGTGCGGACTTTGGAGAGAATGGACAGGGTCTCCCCGCTCCGCTGATCCTCGAATTCACTGAAAGGCAGGGCCATGGAATGCTGCAGCCCCGTGGTAAAGATGGTGGCGCCGAATTGCTGGACGATGACATTGCCGAAGTAATCCTGGAAGGCCTTGGCGATCCGGGAGATCATCGCCACGCTGATCAGTTTGCCTAAAAAGCCTAATACGCCCCAGATGAACTCGGTCCGAGTCCGGATGCCGGTTGGATGAAATATCTTGGTTTTAGGATCAAAATCTCCTGTTTCATAAGGGTGGGTGGCGTAGGTATCCAGCAGTTTCCCAAAATAATAGGGGTCCAGCATGGAAAAGGATTGGTTGATCGCTGCCAGGATCAGTGCCAAAAAGACCAGTTTTTTATAAGGGGCCAGGTATTTGAGGAGGGTTTTCATTCGTTTTTTTGTTATTTACTTGCTTTATCTCGTCTTGTTTTTTATCTCGGGCTAACCTATTTTTCTTTACCGGTTCCCTTCTTTCCAGGGTACAATTTCGGTAAAAATAATAAGATGGAATGTAGTTAACAGGTTATTGCCGATAAGGTTTAGACCTGTATTTTTGTCTCAAACCGAATAAATGCGATCTATACTGTTACTGGACCCTGTTGGAAAAGCTTTTACGATCAAGGAGAAGATCTTATATTTCGGGGTGGGCGCTTTTTTTATTTCTTTCTTGCTGCCGGATATGCCGGTCATTAATAATATCGTTACGGGAGCTATCATTCTCAACTGCTTCCTTTACAATAGCTTCGCCGAAAAAAAACAGCTGTTATGGCAAAGGAAAGAGATTTTTTTTATGATCCTTTTTTACGCGCTTCATATCGTCAGCGCCTTTCTCTCGGCTGACCGGCAGGAAGGCATGGAAATGCTTGTCCTCCGGGCGCCTCTGCTGGCCTTTCCCATTTCCATCGGGTTGATCGTTATCCGGGAGGAACTAAAGGATAGGATCCTGCTTTTCTTCAGTGTCATTATTACCCTGACGGCCCTGGCTTGTCTGATTTATGCGTTCGGCCAATACCTGAAATTTCATGATGCGGTTTATCTGTACGATGACAGCCTCACTGACCTTACCCGTAAACAATCGATCTATTTTGCCCTGTTGGTTAACCTTACCCTTTTCTGCTATGCTTATTTATTGCTAAAGCCAACTTTCCGGTTTTATTACAAAGGGGTGGTTTATCTGGCCATCGCCTTCCTGCTGGTTTTTCATTTTATGCTGGCCAGCCGGATAGCCATTATTACGCTTTATTCCAGCCTTCTGTTGTTTGCTGTCTTTCATTTCATGCAAAGAAAAGCCTTTTTCAAAGGAGCGATTCTGATCATTGGTGTCCTGGCAGGATCCTTCCTGCTGGTAAGGCTGTTTCCCAAGACCCTTAACAGGTTTAAAGAGCTGACTTATACGGAATATCAATTCAGTCATCACGGTGTTGAAAGTCATTACAATATGAAGGTGACAGCCGATCAGTGGAACGGGGCGAACCTCCGGCTGGCCCTGTGGAAATGCGGATGGGAGCTCTCCCTGCGTCATTGGGCCCTGGGAGTGCCATTGGGCGACAAACAGGTTAAGCTCATGGAAATATACAAGGAAAAACATTTTGATATTGCTTTTCAGTCCAGGAGAAATGTGCATAATAATTACCTGGATGTCTTATACTGCTTCGGAGTATTCGGATTTACCGTGTTCCTGCTGGGCTATTTCGTTCTTCCCCTGATAGAGGCCTTCAAAGACCGGGATATTTTGGGCGCCGTCATAATTGGAGCCTTTGCTGCCGCATTGATCACGGAAACATACATGGACAGGAGTATCGGATGCCTGCTCCTGGCGTTCTTTTTATCTTTTATCAGCAGCACCCGAAATTTCAGCAGCGTGGGAAAGAGCCAGGCTTAGTGATTATCTTCCATATAGAGGGCGATGGCTTTTTCTGTATCTCCGAAGAATTCAAGCCGGCCATGTTTCATGAACGCAGTCCGGGTGCAATACTTTTGTACGGTAGCCATCGTATGGCTTACCAATATCACCGTCTTGCCCTCGATCCAGGACGATTCGAAAACTTTGATCGCTTTCTCCTGGAATTTTACATCCCCTACCGCAAAGATCTCGTCCAGGAACATAATATCCGCTCCGGCATTGATGGCAATAGAGAAAGCCAGACGAGCCAGCATACCGGATGAAAAGAATTTTATCTTCCTGTCCACAGATTCTTCCAGCTCCGCAAAAGTTATGATCTTGTCAAAGATCGCGTCAATTTCCCTGATCTTCATTCCTAATACGGAGGCGGAAACATATACATTCTCCCTGGCTGTCAACTCATGACTCATGCCCACTCCCAGGTTCATTAATAAGGTACTGCCAGTGATATTGATATAGCCGGTATCCGTAGGATATACGCCTGCCAGGATCTTCGTCAGGGTCGATTTCCCGCACCCGTTCCGGCCGATCAGTCCGACGCATTCTCCTTTCTTCACCTCGAAGTCCATTGTTTTTAATGCCTCCACTTTCGAAGCGCGGGGAGGATTAAAAAGATTGAAAAGCCGGTGCTTGATCGTATTATGGCTGTCTTCTGTTATATGAAATGTTTTACTTATGTTCTTCGCTTCTATTGCAAGTGCAGCATCCATATTTATAATTTTTCCGCGGCTTTTGACCCTAATTTGTTTAAGAAAAGAAGACCTATTGACAAAAAGATAAAAGCATAGCCGAAATCAAATCCCAATAGCCAGAAGTCCGGTTGCAGCCCCTCCATCATTACTCTTCTGGCATTAATAATGATACCTGCAATGGGATTGCCGAATTCGAAAATGGGCAATGCATTTCTAAAGGTGCTTAGCTTATAGAAGATCGGGGAAAGGAAAAAGAGAAAAGACGTAAATACCACCCATATCTGGGTAATATCCTTTGCAATGATATAAATGGTCGATAGGATGAGGGCCAGGCCAAGTGACAAGAGGAACAGCGTGATGAACAAGGCGATGATCCAGAAATTAGAGAAGGCAAACCCAACAGACCGGCTTTCAAGCAGGTTATAGAATAACAGGAACATTATAAAATTGAAGAAAAAACCTATGCTATTGGCAAAAAGGGTGCTGATATAGATCTCCAGCTTATTCATATTGCTATACTCATAAAGATATTTTTTTATGTAAAGGATTTGAATGGCGCCGGAGGTGGACTCAACAAAGAAATTCCAGAATATGAGGCCGATAAAAAGATAGGATGCAAAAGACGGTACATCGCTTTTGAGAATGACCTTGAATGCCACATAATAGATACACATATCCATAATAGGCTTCAATAAAGCCCAGAATAGCCCTAGCTTATTTTCATAATAACGCAATTTGAACTCAATCTTGGCTAAAAGCCATATCCTTTCCAGTTTATTCGATCTTTTCGACCAGTCTTTCACAATGCCGGTACTCATGCTTTAGCGTTTAAGTCTTTTGATGGTCAAAGCAATCCGCTTTAAATACTCACTCCTTTTGACCAGGGATTTGATTTTTAATAATAGAACACTTTCTCCGGCCCGTTGGGTACTAACTCTTACTTCAACCGTCGGGTTATCGAATAAATAGCCCGGGCCATTGGCATTCAACAAGTTAATTACCTGAGTCGCAAATTTAGTATAATAATCAGCATGTTTTTCGGTAATACGTTTATTTGAATAGAGTAATTTTTCCATCGAGATATTTCTGATCATCGATCCTGACCTGACCCTGTAGTAAAATAACGGCTCCGGTAGTACAATACCATTATAGCCTTTATCCAACATGCTTACCACGCTGTCATAGTCTTCCAGACCGTAATCCACCTTCCTGTCATTTAATCCACCTGCCAGGAATGCTGCTCTTTTGTAGACCAGCCCACTGCTGTTCACCGGGTTATGTACCAGAACAAATGGAGGTTGGGGGGTAAAGGTCGGCCAAAGTTGGGTGCTATTCCCGAAATATTTTACCCAGGCGCCTGCAAAATAGACATTTCTGTTACGTCGCAGGGCGGCAACGGCTTTTTCATAGTACGTAGGAGCTACTTTATCATCTGCATCCAAAAAAGCCAGGTAATCGCCTTTAGCCACTTCCGCCCCATAATTCCTTGTAAACGCAAGCCCCTGGTTTTTATGATGAAGGACCCGCACATTTTCTAACCGGGCGACACTCTTCAGTTTTTCGATGCTTGCCGGGTCCGTACTTCCGTCGTTGATCACCAATATCTCCAGCTGTTTATAGGTAGAGTCCAGTACTGATCGGATACAATCGTCAATATAATCACCCATATTATAATAAGGAATGACTACGGAGAGCAGATCGCTTCCGGATAATTCAGCCTTCATGGGCCTGATTGTCTCCTGGTATAAAAAGGGGAAATGATCATTTTTGGGGAGTATGGCCTTATCAGACTCCAGGATCTCTTTCTTTTTTTCATAGATGACTTCAAAGGAATAATGGTCGCGGACCCATTGGCAGGCATTCATACCGATTCGCTGCATTTCACTATCGGTCAGCGCGAGGATCTTCTCCAATTGACGGGCGAAAGACCCAGGATCTTCATGATCGAAAAGGAAGCCCGATGCCCCTTCCTCCATCATCTCCCTTTGCCCTCCCTGCCGGGAGGCCAGTACGATCTTCCCAAGGCTCATGGCTTCCATGACCACATAGGGCAGATTATCCACTATGCTGGGTACGAGGATCACATGGGCATCCTGCAGGTATTCTTTTATCTGGCGGGGCTGAATCTTCCCATGCAGCTGCAGCAGCCCTTTTGCTATATAGGCGTTATACCGTTGGCCAACCAATTGTCCCATGGTCTGCATCTCAGGATGATAGACAATGTCCGTACCTCCCACTATATGCAAAGGGTGCTGAAATCCGCTATCCCATAATGCCGCAAAATAAGCCAGCAATTCAAAACTCCCTTTCTGGGGGGAGAGCTTGCCGTAATAGACGATCTTGTTACGATGAACCTTTCCCGCTAACTCTCCGATCTCCGGCTCCTGGTAGGGATTGGCTAATATCCGTATTTCTTTACCGGTCAGATCGACATACTTCCGGATTTCCTCTGCCAGGAAACGGGTGGGGGAGATCAGCAGGTCGGCAGCCGCCATGGCCTGCTTTTCCATTTCGCCCGTCCAGAAGTCGGGAAAGCGATAAGTGGGCACCCTGTTATATTCCAGGTAAATAAAGGCCGGGGAATGCAACGTGATAAGGATGGGAATACCGGCAACGAATGCGTACCCGGTATGCTTGAACTGGGTGAGATAATAGGCGATACCCAGGTAATCCTGCGCCTCGATGAAATCGGGCTTACCTCGTTGTTCAATGATCGTTCTTACCATGTCCGCAAAGCCATAGCTAAGCCTTGCTGTATAGCCTAATGCTGTTTGCAGACCATTCCGGTTGCTGTTAAAGCGGATCAGGATGATCCCCGGCGCCGGCTCCGAAATAACATAGTCGGCAACGCTGTCTTCCTGTACGAATACCGTCACGGCATTTCCCGCTGCCGCCAGCATCCTGGCAGTAAAATAGCAGTAGGTACTGATACCTCCACCATGAAAAGGAGGATATTCTGTGGTAAGCAACCAGTAGTTCAATTTTTATATTTTTTTACTCCATCCCTGAATAATGATTGGAAAGTTCTTTTGCCGGTCAACACTTTCAGGATATGCCCGAAACGCTTATACCACAGCGGCAATATTTCATACTCATTGTTATAATAGTCCTGCAGCTCTTTGGTGGCATGATCCGAGCGGAGGATTTCCAGGTATTGCTTCTGATGATTCAGTTCTGTGTACGTGGAAGCATATCTCCTGTTCAGGGAATGCAGCTCTTTTTCCAACCTCCTGTTTGTTTGAATAAGGGAATATAATTGGGGCACCTCACGCCTGTATTGCATTTCTGCCTCCTGTAAAGATAAAAAAGCCGATCGCAGGATTTCCCCGGAAGCGGGATAAAAAAAAATAGTGGCATAGCTGTCAGGCTCACTTCGCAGCAGATGCGTGTAACCCGCGGCCAGCGCCTCTCCGGAATGAAAGGATCCATTGCCCTCCGCCACTTCGTCCCCGGTGATTATATGGAAGACAGGTTTCGGGATCCCCTGCAGGGAAAAGTAAGCGGATAAAGAGGCTGCTTCTTCCCGCAACAGCTCCGGGTAATGACCCTTCAGGTTGATTACCGGCCGAAACTCCAGGGTTAGGTAGGAGGGTATAAATAAAAACGAGGTAATGAACCGTATTCTTTCGGCCGTAAGCCGCTCCCGGATATCCAGTGTCAGGGCCAGGGATAAATGTGTGGAATGCGTTATCAGGGTATAAGCATCCTCCAGGGACCCGTCTACCAGCGGATCTGCCAGGATGGAATAATAGATATTTTCTTCCGGCGGCAACAGGTCGCCGGACAGAACCGCCTTATCCGATATAAAAAAGATCCGGTTGATCATTAAAGCCCTTTTATGGTATATCCCTGCGCAAAAATAAGCCAGCTCAGCATTCTTTCCCAGGCATGGGTATTACTTCCGCTCGTTTCATCCATAATATTGCCTTTTTCAAGGGTTTTACGGATTTCCAGCGGGGGGTACCTCCTGAAAAAATCTAGCAGGGGTAAGGATCTTACCCAGAACATGGTACCGGCCACATAACGGTAGTCCGTACTGTCGATAGCAAACCCGGATCGCAATTGTATTAATTGAGAACGGTTGTTGCTGATAAACGCTTGTTGAGAATAGTCATATTCATTATAAATGCTATCTGATCCGGCTATGATACCTATCTCTTTATTTTTTGCGAAAGAAACCATTGCTTTTTCTGCAAAAGAAGGTTCTATGATCCGGAAAAGCTTATCCTTCCATTCCTGGTTCTGTATCTTATAAGGGCTTTTTTTGTCATGCAGAAAGATACTGTATTCGCTATTTTCCTGTTCATGCAGGCAGGTGTCCAGCAGTACCAGCTTGCCTCCGATGTCTTTTCCCTGATTGGGCGACCGGCGCAAAACGATCTTTTTCAACCAGGGGCCCGATATGGCCTGTTGAAGCCTATCCATCAGCCGGTGATCATCCTCCAGGTTATAAAGGCTATCGTCTGTTATATTATAGAACAGGGTGAAGGCGATCCCTATTTTTTGGGAAAACAACCGTATCCAATCTTCATGCCGGCCGTAATAATTATGGAAGAATATAGAACAGGAAGGAGGATTCATGTATTATTTATAGAACGTGAAATTACTAAAAACCATTATACCCGCGTGATTAACAGCCTATTTTAAAATAAAAACCTAAATTTTAGCGACTTGTCTTATTTTAGCACATCTCGTACTGTTCCCCTTTTTTAATTCCAAATCCATGTTGACAGCAAAAAGAAACGCTATAAAAAGCAGGTTGATCAAAATGTACAAGAAGGCCAATGCAGGGCATGTCGGATGTTCTTTATCCTGCCTGGAAATGACCGTATTTGTCAAGTTTGATCTGATGAAGGCCGAAGACGAACTTATTTTATCGAAAGGCCATGCGGCAGCATTATTATACAGTGTTTGGGCAGAGGACAATATCATCTCCGAGAAAGAGCTGGAAACTTTTTACCAGAACGGCACTCATTTATCGGCTCATCCTCCCGTGAATAAAATCAAAGGTATTCCTTTCGCAACAGGCAGTTTAGGCCACGGCCTGTCCATTGCCGCCGGCCTGGGATTAGCGGGCAAGCTGAAAAAGAACGATAAAAAAATATTTTGTATTACTTCCGACGGAGAGCTTAATGAAGGCAGCACCTGGGAAGCCGCTTTGTTCATCTCTCATCATAATCTGAAAAATGTAGTGTGGCTGGTTGACAGGAATTATTTGCAGGGCTTCGGCCGGACGGAGGATACGATGAAGTTGGATCCCCTGGATAAGAAATTGGAAAGCTTCGGCTTCCAGGTGGAGGCCGCCGACGGACATGACTTTAATTCATTAAAAGGCGCCGTCGCGCGATTCAGGGATGAGCGCCCCCTGGCCATAATTTGCAATACCATCAAGGGCAGGGATCTGGCATTACAGGACACCGTAGACTGTCATTACCTGCCACTAACCGATGCAGAGTATCAAAAATTAATAAATCAGTAGAATGCGGAAAGAATTTGCCGAAGCTATCATTAACCTATCCAAAACCAATGATAAAATCATTTTCCTGACGGGCGACCTGGGCTTTATGGCGCTGGAAGGAGTAAAAGAATATTTGGGTGAAAGGTTCATCAATGCCGGTGTAGCCGAACAGAATATGGTTACGATGGCGGCCTCTTTGGCATATGAAGGATTTCTTCCTTTTGTTTACAGCATTTCCCCTTTTGTGACCCTGAGGCCTTATGAGCAATTGAGAAATGATGTTTGCCTGCATAATTTGCCCGTAAAGGTAGTGGCCAACGGGGGAGGATACGGATATGGAATAATGGGAGGGACTCATCACAATATTGAAGACATCGGCTCCATGAGGATCCTGCCTAATATGAAAGTTTTTGTTCCCTTTACAAAAAAGGATGTTCATGCCGGCCTGCAGGAAATGGCTAATGACCCTTCTCCCAATTATTTAAGGTTGAACCTGGCATCCACACAGGATCTCACCGTTTTTTCGCAATGGAGGAAAATAAAAGCGGCTGAGGGGAATGTCCAAGCGGTCATTATCGGCACGGGTACCGTAGTGGATAATTTATTTAAACTACCGGATTCGTTATTGGGCGGGCTGGAAATCTGGTTACTGAGTAAATTCCCGGTATATGATATTCCGTCGGAGTTATCGGAAACGATCCATTATACCAAAAATGTAATTACGTTAGAAGAACACCAGGGGCAGTGCGGCTTACACGAGACATTGGCCAGCCTTTTGCTAAAGCAGCTCAAAACTCCTATACAGTACCATACTCTCTTCGCCTCAGGCTATCCCAGCGGTAAATATGGCTCGCAACAATGGCATCAGGAAGAAAATAGCCTGGCAGGGAAAAATCTAGAAAATAAAATCATCGAATTTATAAGCAATCCCCATGCTCGCTAACCAGATAAAGACCGAGATCCTCAAATTAGAAGGCCCCCTTGTTATATTCGGCGCCGGAGGATTCATAGGAAGTAACCTTTTCAGGAATATATTGCAATATAGAGAGGATGTATATGCCATCACTTCAAAAGAACCGTTTATCCCCTGGAGGATCGATGATTTACGGGAAGATAGAATTATACATACCGATATTACGGAAAAGAATGACCTCAAAAGGTTATTCTCAAAATATCAGTTTCGGACCATTTTTGATTTAGCTGCCTATGGAGCCTATGCCAAACAGGGCGACGTCCATTTGATTTATCAGACAAATATTATAGGCCTGCTCAATCTGCTGGAAGTAAGCAGGGCTTATAATATAAAGGCATTCGTCCATGCCGGCAGCTCTTCAGAATATGGATTGAATTGTAAAGAGCCTCTTGAAAATGCCGAATTGCATCCCAACAGCCATTATTCCGTTACAAAGGCATCGGCAGCGCAGATGATAAAATACTATGGCACTATTTTGCAGTTTCCCATTGTTAATTTGCGGTATTATTCCATTTATGGAGAATACGAAGAACCAGACAGGCTGATACCCCAGGTAATAGAAAAGGGGATGAAAAAAGAATATCCGCCATTGGTACAACCGGATATATCAAGGGATTTTGTTTATATCGATGATGCTATTTATGCAACGCTTCTGGCAGGCAATGCTGATTATTCGGTTGTCGGCGGTCAGTCCATTAATATTGCGTCCAACAAAAAGACCACCATCCGGGACATTGCCCAGACGGCAAAAGAAATTTTCGATATTTCCGTGGAGCCTGTCTGGGGCGATTTCACCAACAGAAAATGGGACCTGAAAGAATGGTATGGTAATGCCGGCCTGGCAAAAAAAATATTGAACTGGGAGGCCGTCACCAGTTTAAAAGAAGGCTTGCTAAAAACATGTAATTGGCAGAAAAAATATTCTAAACCTCTTTACGAAAAGAAGCTTTACCAGGACCAGGTACAACATAAAATCACAGCCGTCATCGCCTGTTACAAAGATGCGCAGGCTATGCCCATTATGTATGAAAGATTGGTGAAAACCTTCCATAAGATCAATGCCGACTATGAAATCATTTTCGTGAACGATTGCAGCCCCGATAATACATCGGAAGTGCTGCAATCGCTTACTCAGCAGGATAAGCATGTGATCGGCATCGAACATTCCCGCAATTTCGGGTCCCAGAGCGCTTTCATGAGCGGCATGGAAATTTCCACAGGAGATGTCGTCGTACTACTGGATGGCGATCTGCAGGATCCGCCGGAGTTAATAGAAGACTTTTATGCAAAATGGAAAGAGGGCAGTGACGTAGTGTATGGACAGCGGATCAAAAGAGAGGGTAATAAGATATTAGTACGATTATATAAAGTGTTTTACAGGATATTCAGGAACCTGTCTTATGTGCCGATACCATTGGATGCAGGAGACTTTTCCATGATAGATCGAAAAGTAGTGAATGAATTGGTGAAACTTCCGGAAACCGACCAGTTTTTGAGGGGCCTGAGGGCCTGGGTTGGTTTTAAACAGATCGGTGTTCCCTACATAAGACCGGAGAGAATGTTCGGCGTGACCACCAACAACTGGAGAAAGAACCTTGCCTGGGCAAGAAAGGCAATCTTTTCCTTTAGTTATGTACCTCTGGAATTATTGACCTATTTAGGATGGACGCTGACCCTGATTTCTTTTTTAGCGATCATTGTCCAGATCGTTTTATATTTTACAGGCTCACCCGTACCGCATGGTATTACCACCATCATCGTGCTCATCTTATTTTTCGGCGGCCTTAATATGCTGGCTGTCTCCATCATAGGCGAGTACCAGGCGAAAATAATAGAGGAAGTGAAGAAAAGACCCAAATTTATCAGGCGTAATGTAACTAAACATCAGGTAGATGCTTAAATTAAAACCATGATCAAGAATCAAACTTCCATTGTAGACGACAGGGGCTATAATCAAGGCTTCAAAGAAACGCCGGCCCTTAAAAAAAGAATGGAGAGGCGGGCGGATTGGATGATCAGAGAGATGGATGCACCCCTGGGTAAAAAGACACTGGAAATAGGATGCGGCACCGGCTATGTATCATACTATATTGCCCAAAAGACAAATATGCAGGTGATTGGTTCCGATCTGTGCAAGCCCTTTATTAAGGAGGCAAAGGGAAAATATGTACTTCCTGATCTTTCGTATGAAGTCCTCGATTTTAATGAGGCGGCTGGAACTGTCCATAATAAATTCGATTACATTATCGGAAATGGCATTTTACACCATCTATATTATCACCTGGACAAGGCCCTGGTTACCTTGAAAGATCTGCTAAATCCTCATGGGAAAATAATATTCATGGAACCGAATATTTATAACCCTTATGTAGCATCCATTTTTAAAAATAAAACGCTTCGTAAATGGGCGAAGCTGGAGCCGGATGAAATGGCTTTCTCTAAAGGCTTTATTCGCCGGAAGCTGGAACAAACAGGATTCAAAAATAGTAAGATCTCTTACAAGGACTTTTTATTGCCGGGCATACCGGAGTTTCTCATCACTCCATCGATCCTGGCAGGCAATATCCTTGAAAAAACCCCTTTAAAATTCATAAGCCAGTCTATATTGATTAGTGCAACCAACAATTAAATATAGCGGAAGACAAACAATCATCACGATGCAAGCACCAAAACTTTTGGCAAACGTCCTCAAAAAAGGCGCTAACAATTTTGACATACTCAGATTAGTCGCAGCGCTTGCAGTAATCGTAGGGCACGGCTACGCTATATCTCCTCAGCCTCCCCTTCAGGATGGCGTTTTAAGCTTATTGCATTTTGATTATTCCGGTTCGCTGGCAGTCAAATTTTTCTTTTTTTTAAGCGGATTATTGGTTACGAACAGCATCCTGCAAAAGCCCGATGCATTTCATTTTCTAGTAAAAAGAATATGCCGCATTTTCCCTGGTCTGCTGGTTTGTTTATTGGTATCCGTTTTTATCGTCGGCCCTCTGTTCACAAAATTGCCTCTGGCTGAATATTTTTCCAATTCAGAGACCTGGAAGTATATTGTAAAAAACTTCTTTTTATTCAACATGCTATGGAGGTTGCCGGGGGTATTTACCGAAAGTGCGTATGGATTAAATGGTTCACTGTGGACTCTGCCTTTTGAAATGATCTGTTATATCTATCTCGCCGTTTTTTTCGGCCTGGGGCTTTTAAAAAACAAGATTGTCGCCAATATTTTTTTTACTTCGGTAATCGCTGTCTCATTTATTGGTCCTCAGTATCTTCCCGATATGTTCGCACAGCATCCCGAAGCTCACTTGCTGCCGGCCTGCTTTGCAATAGGCGCGTTATTCGCCAATAATAAGGGATGGATCAATATAAATATTTCCCGGGTTATCTTATTCTGGCTTTTAGTGATCCTGGTTAAAGATTCGGTAGTATATCAATTTGTTTTTTACATAGCCTTTTTTTACACTGTTATTTTCATATCGTCGCTTGATTTTGCGATCCATCGCCTAAAACTCCCGTTTGACGCCTCATACGGCGTTTATGTTTATGGTTTCATGATCCAGCAATGCGTCCATGCTTCATTCCCTGGCATTGGCGTGCATGGCAATCAGCTCCTGTCTTCTGTTATTGCGGTATTCTTGGGCATATTATCCTGGTACTTTATTGAAAAACCATTTATCGCGTTTGGAAATAAGGTGGTTAACCCTGATTACCAGTTGATGCTGAAAAACAGAATAATGGATTCGCGAAAGGCCGGTTTGTCTCCCTGGAGAAATATGAGTGGGGCAACCGGAAATAACATTTTTGTTTTCTTTTTTCTTAGCATACTGGCGTTTATAGTTCATGCAATTGTATTAAAATTCATCTTTCCGGGGTATTATAGTCCTTTATATCCCCAGCATTCAGACTTCTATATCCCTGCTGCATTCGCCAATTCTGCGCAGGATAGCTTTAGAAGCTTGCTTTCATGGCCCCGTCCTGTAAACATGATTTTTGCCAAATTAATCGGCTATTCCGGCATTCATGGGAGTATTGCCTGTGTAATAGCTATAGTCTGCATGAGCTGCGCTTTAACGGCGTTGTTAGTAATACGGGTATTAAAACTGAAGTTTAACTGGCAGTTGATGCTTGTATTTGCCGCATATTGCTATCTGCTGTTTTCAGAGCCTTATTTTTATATATTTTACGCCCAGGATATCGGGGCGCATGTATCGTATTTTCTTTTAATTCTCGGTGCCTATCTTTTTTATTCTACGTTCAAGAGGAATATAATACTGACAAATGCTATATTGTTTTTTTGTTCTTTATTGGCGTTTTTGAGTAAAGAAACTTATGGTTTGGCTGCACTGATTATTGCTTTGCTATGGTTTGTTTATTATCGGAAAACTTCCTTTTTGCGAGCGACTTTGCCTGGCATAATGATTGGCCTTGCCTTTGTGCTTGCGTTCGTAAATAATATGCTCATTAAATCTGTCTTTGTCAATCCGAATGCAACGGCGGCGGACCCTTATCATATAAGCCTGAACCCCCGGCTGGTATTGAGGGAGTTTTTCCTATATGCGAAAGAGGCCATGAATGTTGCTAATGTAATCCTGATATTATTGTTGGGATATGTATTTTTAAAATCCAGGAATGAAAAGAAAAACATATTGATTTACATCAGCATAGGGTGTCTTGCAGGAGCTCTTGTATCCTGGGTGCCGAATGCTATCCTCCCGAATCACCATTATAAGGGATACTCTTTTAACGGAGCTTATTTACTTTATGTACCACTGCTGTTTTTCCCCATTCTCTGGGTTGGGAAAAATGTTACCAATGGCATCGTGATTGCGGTACTGATATTGTGCTTTGGCAGCCCATTGCTAAACATCAACAAATACAAGGATAACGATTGGGTGCTCATCCAGGAAGAAACCCAGCGAAATTTATTAGGAGCGCTGGATCCGTTAATCAAAAACATCAACCCTTCTCAGGCTCCCCAGAAAATTCTCATCGAGGGCATAACATTTCCTTTTCACCCTTTTGCATTTCCGAAATCATTGAGGACTTTCCCGAACGCCAAATACGCCACTTTTGACATAGTGAGGTATGGCGTCCCAACTGCCGGAGCAGAAAGGATAGATTTGGTGAAATTTATTAACCCTTCTGATACGACAGCGGCCGACTATCAGCAAAAGTGGATATTTGATAAAGACGGGAAATTGGTTAGTACTGTGAACCTCGTTGCGGAGAAGATATTTAATAACCACCGGGCAGACACGAATGAAACAGTACAGGTCCGCCAGGATAATTTCTCTCTTTTTACTACTAATGGTTTTTATAATGCTGAAAATGGGATAAGATGGACCAATGGAAAGGCTTCAATTAATCTTAACGCCGTTGTCTCCGGCAGGGATAGTCTTGTCGTGCAATTGAATACATACATGCCTCCGGTTTGCAAGGCCATCGTCCCCCGGATAGTGCTTATCGATACAAATAATCGGGAACATATTTCGGCGTTTTCCACCAGGAAAGGGGACATTTTTTATTATTTATTTGTATTGAATAAAAAAAGTGATATTAAGAAGGTCGATATTTTATCAGAAACAGTTGACGCTTCTCCCGACCAGAGAATATTATCGTTTCCCTTTATGAGCCTGGAAATCAGAAAAAATATATTTTAAAGGTCAGCTTCTTCCGTTTATCGTTGATGGGACGCTAATAATGCCGAGAAAATTGATTTTGCGGCGGCATGGCTGAAATTCTCCTGCATGTAAAGGATTTCTTTGCTACTCAGTTCCATTAAATTCGTATCTGACCTGTATAACTTTATCACTTGCTCCGCAAATGATAAAGTATTTCTTACGGGTTTAATAAAGCCGGTATCTCCTGGCAGGCCCTCTATTCCTTCTGGAGTGGTTACAAGGGGGATGCCATTATGCATTGCTTCCAATGTTTTTCCTTTTATTCCCGCTCCATAACGAAGCGGAATTATTGCCAGGCGAATCTGGCTGTATAATCTTTCAAGATCTGCATCGGAAACATATCCGGCGACTATGATGTCCGTCCCCTCCAGTTCTTTTATTTCGGCTGGAACGTTTGATCCGACGATAATAAATTTTATTTCCTGGAGCTGATCTTTTATTAATGGCCATACTTCTTTAAGAAACCATATTACCGCATCAACGTTCGGTGTGTGGTTGAACCCCCCAACAAAAATGATATTTTCCCGGGAGCTGAAATCCGTTATCGGCGGATTCGACTCTTTGAAATAGAAAAGGGGGATCGTCGATACGTTAAAGGACTTTGACAGCGCAGTAATTATTTCCCGCTCTTTTTCACTAGGAGTGATTATCAGGTTGCTCTTTTCAAAAAGAGATATCTCTGTTTTTTTCCAGTTATCGGCGGATTCCAGGAGCTTTTCATTTTTCTCGATCTCGTATTGCTTTTCTTCCCGGTAATAATGCAGATCGTGTCCGAAGTAAATAACCTTGCAATTAGTATTTTCCTTGATGAAATCTATATATTTTATGGCAATATGCGGCCTGTGCAAATATATAAAGTCGAGTTGATTTTGATTTTCAAGTATCCATTCCTTCCAGTGATTTTTGAAATGCTCTCCATATAGTACTTCTATTCCGAGTTGCTGCAAGGTAGTCGTATAGGGTTCGTGTTTGTAAAAATTATCACCGATGAATTTTACATTTAACCCCATTTCCACCAGCAATTGGAGGTATTGATAGGTATGCCTGGAGCCGGCGTCCTTATCAAAATGAGGTACATAGTGGTCGATCACCAGGATGGTTTTTTTATCCCGGCTTTTATCCCGGGCCCAAAAAACATTTTCTGCATTCGGAAAATGCTTTTTCTCCAGGACATCCTTCCATTTTTCCAGGAATTTTACTTTATTTAAGTTCTGATAATTTTTTATGCTCCCTTCTTTTGTCTGACCGTTATTTTCAGACCCGTGACTGAATCCTTCAAAATGTATTATTTCGGACAAAGGTTGATACACTACCTTATATCCTCTATTACGTACTTCAAAGGCCAGGTCCGTATCTTCAAAATAGGCTGGCGAATACCGGGTGTCAAAGCCTCCTATAGCTACCCATAAATCGGCTCTTATCATGACAGATGCCCCTGATATATAATCAACCTCCTTTACATAGTTGAAGATAGGGTTAGCAGGATCCTGCTTATGTCCATAATTCCAGCCCGATGCATCCTGCCAGATGATGCCTCCTGCTTCCTGGAGGCGGCCGTCGGGATATACCAGTTTGGATCCGGTCATGCCGATTGTTTTATCGTTTTCCAACTGGGTCACCAGGGAACTCAACCAGCCGGTTGTCACTTCTGTGTCGTTGTTCAGGAAATGCAGGTATTCGCCCCTGGCGAATGAAGCGGCGTGGTTACAGTTCTGCAGGAATCCCAGGTTCTTTTCATTGCGGATGTGGACTATATTCTTAATGGTTCGATCGACATATTGGGTCTCATCTGTGGAGAGATCGTCTGCAAAAATGACCTCATAACTCAATCCTTCCGTGTTTTCCTTAATGGAACGCAGGCACAGGTAATTCATTTCCCAGCCATTATAAGCTGGAATGATGATAGATACTTTCGGGTTGGAAAAACGGGGAAATTCGAAAGGGATGAATTCCACAGGAGTTTTCCTTTCATACCGATTGGTGCTCTCTCCGCCGGCTGCGGAATAATCTTTCAGGACAATATTGTCATTTTTTTTCCTTCTGAGCCAGTTAACTATTTTTTTTACTTTCTTTTGGCGGGGCGATCCCTGCGGGAGAAGGCCGTTACGAAGCCCATAATAAACGGATAAGAGCTTCCACCCTTCAGAGGCATAGATCTCGGATAATTTTACATTTAATGTATCTATTTGCTGGTGGAGTCCGTGTATCTTGCGATTTTGCTCTGATATAATATTGTCCTTGTCTGACGCATCTTCGTTGAGGCGGCTCCGTTCATTTGCCATTCCCTCGTTTTCGTCGGTCAGAATGGAAATGGATTGAATGAGCGTCGCAATAGATGATTTGAGCGTCGCCATAGAATCGGTCTGTATGCCCAGCAATTCTTTTTTCTGATAGTATTCAACCAGTAATCTTTTATAGTCGCTCTTTAAAAGACTTAGCTCTAATTGCAATTGGGTGGTCAGGAGATTATCCGGTCCGGGATTATTGTCAATAGGACTGCTTTCCGATAAAGGATTTGGAGTGCTTTCCATAATGACAGAAGATGGTGTATTCAAGATTCGGGAGGTTTTCTTCAAATGGGAACTTTACTGCAAAAAATGCAGTACATAAATTTTGGTTTTAGAAACGGTTTTTGATTTGATAAAGGATCCTAATACCGACTGCTGAAAGACTACCCTATGTCACGGAAAGCCCAGATTAAAAAGGAATGTTTTAAAGGAGAGTAGCATCTTAAAGCTGGCAGTATAAAAGTCAGAATTATTCCTAAAAATAGGAGTTATTTCTTATATTATTTACGAAATTTAGCGGCTATTTTTTGCTTTAAGACGCCCAACAGGCTTCTTTCTTCATAAGTCTTCCTATACCAGAGGACATCATTTTCCAATTTGGATATTTGTTCTTTCCGCTGCTGATCCAAAGAGGCTTCGGCCATAAAATGGGGACTTTTTGCCGGCAAGGGTTGGGGCTGATTTTTAGCGACCCTCCCGGAAATCGCATCTTTTAAGCGGGTTATTTCGCTGGTAAATTCTTCCAGGCCAAAAGAATAAGAGGAGTTCACGTTTTTTTGCTGTGCGGCTTCCTGTTCTGCCTCCAGAAGAAAAACCTTATGATTGGAGCGGGCAAGGTCTTCATATAATTTCCGGGAGGCGTCCGTATAAAACCTGATTTTTTCCTCAGCCTGCTCTAAGCTTTCCAAGGCCCTGTGCCTCTCCTGGGCCAATGCCTGGATCGTTACGGATTTTTCCTGTAGTATGGTTTCCGCGGCCGATCTTTCCTGTAACAGCTTTTCCACTTCTGCCGACGATCGCTTACCCCAGGATCCCAGTTCTTCAACTTCCTGTTGCAGTGCCAGAATACGATCGATCAACTGAAAATAGGATTTTTCGCTTTCGGGAACGATGCTGGAAATGGAGGTTTGAATGGCTTGGGGTTGGTCGCTGCAGAGGCCGATCAGGTACTTCCCTTCAAAGTGATAGGCGCCATTCACCGGAATCAGGTTAAGAGGCGAGCGGGAGTGATAATCATCCTGATTCATGATCACGCTGGTTACTTCGTGGCCTTGGTTATATATCCGGACATGGCCGAAATGTTCCCCGAGTAATTTTTTGAAATCGTCCTCGTATAGTTCATGCTGGTGAAACTTGTTCTGGTGGTTATAGCGGTCGGTGTAATTTTTCCTATTGGGTGTAGAGACGATAAAAGCACCGCCAGGTTTCAATACCCGCCTGACCTCGGCAATGAATTGAATTTGCGTATCTGCGCTGACATGTTCCAGGGTTTCGAAGCTGACGACGATATCGATGCAATGGGATTCGAGAGGAATGGCTTCGACGGAGCCATGCAGAAAACTAATATTTTCCTGGTTATATTTCCTGGCGGCATGCTGCACCAGGTCCCGGTTGATATCCACGCCATATGCCTGTCTGGCGCTGGATGACAGTATGTTCGTTCCGTATCCTTCACCGCTGGCTATATCCAGCACCGTCTTTCCTTCCACCATTGGCAGCATGCTGAGATAACGCTGTTTGTGTTCTATTTCCAGCTCCGGATTGTCGGCATTCTCATTTTCTATATCGTGGGGAATAAAAAATTCTCCTGTAAACTTCATAACGAAAACTAATATGATTGATTAATAACGGCCTGCAGGAGGTAAGCTGAATGGGCAGGATAAAGAACGATGACATTGGTCCGGACGGAGTCATTTTCGAAATACTTTCTGCCAGATAGTCCCGGCAAGGCTTCTTTTTTCATAAGTCCTCTTATACCATTCTATATCTTTCTGGTAGTTGCTGATATCGTTGAGCAGCTTATTGATCAGCTGCCGGGTACCTTCATTGGTCTGGCGGCATTCCTGCAATTGATCTTCCAGCCGGGTGATCTTTAACGCCTTGTCGTCCGATAAGGATTTTAGCTGTGTGATCTGTGCACCCTGCCCCTCGATAATGCTTTGCTTGAAGGCAATCTCTTTCTCCAGGTAGACCCTGATCTCCTCCAGCCGTTCGTGGATGGATTGCATTTCAAGCGCCTTATTCCCGGTTTCTTCGATCACAGTATACATTTCGGACAAATTTATAGGGTTGAACATTAAAAAAGAATTAAAAGATGGTCATTAACTAACTCTTATATAAATCACGATAAGAGCTGCCGGTTGAATCGACATCGAATTCCTGGGCGCAGAGCTGCTGTGAATACTCGCCCATCACCTCAAGCATATCCTGGTTATTATAATATTGAAGAATCTTCAATATTGCCTCCTCTTCATTATTAAAAAGATCTCCGTTCAGCCCTTTATGGACAATATCCCGGTTACCGACGCAATCGCTCAGCAGGACGGGTTTCTTTAAGATCAGGGCTTCCAACACGGCAAAGGGCATTCCTTCGAAATTGGCAGTAGAGAGATATATCTGCGAGTCTGCTATCAAAGCCTTATTTTCTTTGGACGAAAGCCATCCGGTAATACGGATATTTTTGGCAGTAAGCTGATTTCTGTCCTCTCCGTCTCCTACCCATAGGAATTCGAAATCGGAAAATTCTTCAAAATAAGTTGCTATAGCGTTGAAAAGAGTAGGGTTTTTCTGTTCTACGATCCTCCCGCTGGTAGCGATCCGAAATTTAGCTGGCTTTGCAGCGGGGTTTATGGACGGCAATATAAGTCCTGGTTCGTCCTTTATCCAACGGTTATCTAATCGAAATGGGTCTGCCTTAAAGAGATGCTGCTCCCCCAGGTCAACCCCATTGTTGATGTTGACGGCATTAATCCCCAGCGCCCGGTATGCCTGCCATTCGGAAGGAGAACAGCAGACCACCTGCCCTCCGAATACAGACCCCAGTCTTTCCAGCTGCTTGTAAATAAAGTTTACCATTTTGTGGCTGCCCAGAAAAGGCGCTCCATTGGGGGTATAAACTACGGTATCGATCCCTGCCATCTTACAAGCCAGCCGACCCAGGAATCCGCTCTTGGAGGAATGCAGGTGGACGGCATCGATATGAACGTGTTTTTTCAGCCGCTTGAGGATCGCGTATAATTCCATGAAAGCGACTGTGTCCTTTCGGAGATTGATCTCCCTTTGTGCTGATTTCCAACGGATAAAGCGTACGTTTTCCTTGGGGAAGTTCATTTTCACCTCTGCAGATTTCGTCACATACTCTCGCTCTCCATGAACGACAATATGCAGATCATCATTCAGATTTTCAACCAGTGATCGCACAAAAGTGGCAATACCGGAAGCAAAGGGTTCAACAACGTGTACAATTTTCATAATTAACCGATAAGGTGTATAAAATACTATATCATTATTTTTTCAAGGGCAGGAGACGTATGAAATGTATTTTATATATATTCTGTTCTTAGAATAAGTCGTCTGACTTTAATTAACGACAATATCTTTAATTCCGTATATCCGTTTTTTAATTTGTAATATCCATTCATAAGGGATTACCATTAGAAACTGAAGTTTTATAACCCCCATAAGACTGAATATCCTGTTTTTCCCATACTGCCTCACTACCCGGGCCCGGCTTTTCAACTGCTCCTTACGGAAGTACACAGAGAGGCCTTTCGGATTTATTTCACATGTGACAAGATCTTCGGGTATAATCGCGCCCTTACCACTGTTAAGAATTTCATAAAAGAAACCGTAATCCTCCGCATGAGGGAAATTTTCAGGATAAATTCCTCCTTTCAATGCAACGCCGGCCCTCCACATGACGGTCGGATGAATAAAGAGATTTCTGAAATGCATGCCCCGGGTTATCTTTTTATGCTCCGTCGGGGTAATATATCGATAAGAAGATCCGGTGGAAAAGTCCTTAAAGAGGCACCAGCTGCCTACCAGATCGATATCCGGATGCCGTTCAAGAAGTTCCACCTGCTGCCGGAACCGGCTGTCTGAACAGAGATCTCCGCAATCCAGCCTGGCCACAAACCGAAAATCCCTGTTCTCCCTCAACCATTGCAAGCCGGTATTCAGCGCCTTGGTAATGCCTTTATTCTCAGCGAGCCGGATGATCTTTACGAAAAGAGCAGCCGGTATGTGGGGCGCCAGGTCTTCATAATATAAAACGGCTGTACTGCCATCATCTACTATCAGTAAGGCGTATTTGACGGGATCGTATTTCACGCTTTCCAGAGAGCGGATCAGTCCGGGAAGGTTATTATAGTAGGGGATGAGTAAATAAAAGTCGAACCTGCATTGCTTGGATTCTCCCATAGGTTGCATTGGTTTACGAAGGTAAAGCAAAAGACAAGCAGTTAAAGGTTATTGTACAACCGTGTCATTTTTGACAATAACCGTGTCATTCCAGCCTATCAGCGTGTCGGGTCGAAGGGGCTGCAGATGTGTAAAGGTAATACTAATTCCGCATCGGGAAGGGGTTCGGGGGATAAGGTTTTTTAAATATGTCTGACATGCAACGTTTTACGTTGCATTGTTGTCATCGGATATAATAGTCGCAGATAGTCAGGCAGGATGTTTATAATAATATGATAACATACCCGCAATGTAACTCAAATAACATACCACTTAAGTGGTATCGTTATTATAAATTAATATGTTTTCTTTGCAGGATTGTTAAAGTTCTGTTTTCCCTGGCACACTAGGGATTCGGAATTTTCGTTATTCGGAGGGGCAATACCAGCAAAAAACCAAATCCTCATTTAGCATGCGCAGTACAATTGTCGAATCAACAATCTATTATCAAAAGAACTGTGAGGAAGGGCAGCAAATTGAAATTCGCCATCATCTGTATTCCAAACGAAGCTACTTCATCGCCAAGCGCGGAATGGACCTTGCGTCCGCTTTGCTGATTTCCCTGCTGATCTTCCCATGGCTATTCCCTATTATTATAGTATTGATCAAACTGGATTCCAGGGGACCCGCCTTTTTCAGGCAAAAAAGAGTAGGTTTTTTAGGCGAGACCTTCCGATGCTATAAATTCCGCACCATGTACGTCAACGATGCCGCCGATACCCGGCAGGCCATCAAAAACGATCCCCGCGTCACCCGGATCGGAAGATTTCTTCGCAATACCGGCCTGGATGAATTACCCCAGTTCATCAACGTGCTCCTGGGACACATGAGCATCGTCGGTCCCAGACCCCATATGCTGAAGGATTCACAGGAGTTCGCAGAAGTGGTCGCCGACTATAAATTCCGTAACCTGGTCCGTCCCGGTATTACCGGTATGTCACAGGTCCGGGGCTATCGCGGCCCTGCCACCACCTTCCAGAGCATCTTCCGGCGCTACCAATGGGACGCTTATTATGTCAGAAATATTAATTTTTTCCTTGATATGAAAATCATGGCTGAAACGGGATTATTAATGTTGAAATCCGTTTTTCAAAAGGAGAAGCTTCTTGCTGCAGGCAGTTCCATATATGACCACGAAACAGCCATCGGGTCAGCAAAAAAAATAGCCTGAGGGGGGAGTCCGGTAAAATAAATTGTAACTTCGGATTTCACTATAATACCCTACCGGAATGATCGTAAACAGACGGGCAGCTCTTAAGCAGTTCCTGGTTATTTCCGCAGGCGCCGCCTTGTTGCCCTCCTGCCTGCAGGATCAATTGAAAGCGACGATCCTGCTAAAGAACTTTCAAATAGACGGTCAGCAGGAAAAATTGCTGGCAGAGCTGGCGGAGACGATTATCCCTGCTACTTCCACCCCGGGAGCCAAAGATGTCTCGGCTCATCTTTTTGCGTTGAAGATGCTGGATGACTGCTATTCGAAAGGAGACCAGCAAAAGTTTCTGAAAGGCTTACAGCAACTGGATGAAACCGCCAGGACTACCACCGGACAATCTTTCCTGAAATGTACTCCCGCACAAAGGGACGCCCTGGTCAGCGGCATCGAAAACAGGATCACCGCCGGTAAAGGCGCAGTCTCCTCCATCAGCGGGCCACATTCCTCCGTCAGCGAGCTTGACTTTTTTTACTCTGTGATGAAAAGACAGACGATCCTGGCGTATTCGTCTTCTCAATTTTTCCTGACGAAGATCCATGTATATGAACTGGTGCCCGGACGATACCATGGTTGTGTTCCGGTGAAAAATATTCCCGGTAAGGATCAAATGAATTGAAAACCGCATCTAACAGTAGACTACTATGGGTGATTCTATAAAAGGGCATAGCTTCGACGCGATTGTGATCGGTTCCGGTATGAGCGGCGGCTGGGCCGCTAAAGAATTTACAGCCAAGGGGCTGAAGACGCTGGTACTGGAAAGAGGCCGGGACGTCCGGCACCTGAAAGACTATCCGACGACCAATAAAATGCCCTGGGAATTCGAACACAGAGGGGAGATCCCCCTCGACATCCGGGAAGACAGCCCTGTTGTCAGCCGTTGTTATGCATTTCGGGAAGACGCCATGCATTTCTTTGTAAAAGACAAAGAACATCCCTATGTACAGGAAAAGCCCTTTGACTGGATCCGCGGCTACCAGGTGGGAGGGAAATCCTTGTTATGGGCCCGGCAGACCCAGCGTTGGAGCGACTTTGATTTTGAAGGCCCTGCCCGGGATGGCTTTGCCACCGACTGGCCTATCCGGTATAAAGACCTTTCTTCGTGGTACAGCTATGTGGAGAAGTTCGTAGGTATCTCCGGCAATAAGGACGGACTGCCTAACCTGCCGGATGGAGAATTCCTGCCTGCATTGGACCTTTCCTGTGTGGAGAATTACTTTAAAGAGGCTGTGCAGAAGAAATATAAGGACAGAAATGTCATCTACGGCCGCTGCGCCCATCTCACCGAGCCTGCGTCCATTCACCTGGAGCAGGGACGGGCACAGTGTCAGAAAAGGACCCTCTGCCAGCGGGGCTGCCCTTTCGGCGGCTATTTCAGCAGCAATTCCTCTACCATACCCTGGGCTGAAAAGACGGGTCATCTTACCCTCCGTCCTTATTCGGTAGTCCATTCCATCATCTATGACGATAAGAAAGGAAAGGCCACGGGCGTGCGTGTCATAGATGCCAATACCAAAGAGACCTTCGAATATTATGCTCCCGTCATCTTCGTGAATGCCGGAGCTTTGAATACCAACCTGATCTTACTGAATTCCATTTCCGGCCGTTTTCCCCATGGCCTGGGAAATGATAACGGACTGCTGGGGAAATTCGTGGCCTTCCATAATTACCGGGGGCATATCTCGGCGCAGTATGATGGATTCAATGACTCGACGACGGACGGTCGCACGCCTACCAGCGCTTATATCCCCCGCTTCCGCAACCTCCACCGCCAGGAGACAGACTTTCTCCGGGGCTATGCAGCCGGTTTCTCCGCCCACCGCTATTTCAATCGCGGCACGGAAGGATTTGGGACTACCCTGAAAGACAACCTTTTCTCTTCCGAACCGGGCCCCTGGCATGTCGGATCGCATATGATGGGCGAGACCATACCCAAGGAGAGCAGCACCGTCAGCCTGTCCGGCGATAAAAAGGACCAGTGGGGCATGCCGCAGCTAGTGATCAATATCGGCTATGATGACAACGATGAGAAGATGCTGAAAGACTTTTTTGAACAAATGACGGAGATGTATACGTACGCCGGTTTTACGAATATCAAAACCAGCGACTCGGGACAGGCGCCCGGCCTTGACATTCATGAAATGGGCGGGGTGAGAATGGGGCATGATCCCAGGACCTCTTTGCTGAATAAATGGAACCAGCTGCACGCCTGCACCAACGTATTCGTCACGGACGGGGCCTGTATGACTTCCACTTCCACGCAGAACCCATCCCTGACTTATATGGCCCTGACAGCGCGTGCCGTCGATTATGCCGTATCTCAACTAAAAAAGAATGCCTAGAAAACCATGAAAATTTTTTTATTGACAGTCGTATCTTTTCTGGCGGTCATCCTGGTACTCAACGCAGGATACTATAAGACATGGTTCGTGGATAAACCCATGCAATATTGGGCGGATTTTCAGAAACAGAAAGATGATACGGTAGGGATACAAGGTATCATGACGGGCCGGTTTGGACTTCCCTATACCATCTGTGTGAAAGTGAAAGAAGTCCTTACGAAAAAGAAAGTGAAGGATGCCGTTATCCTTTTTGAGCCCAACAGTTATTACCGGGACTCCTTACACATGCCGCTGAGAGTACCGGAACCCGCCGTTTTTTATTATTATACCGGGCTGAAAGGCGTATGGACCACCTCCGCGGAAGTGAATAAAGCGAATTACCTGGTGCGGGTTTCCAGTAAAGGAGTGAGCCTCGACGAGATCAAATCCCCGGCCCAGCTTCAGCAGCTCCTGGCCAACTACCGAAAATTTACCCCCATATTATAATCTTCATGGCCTTCATTGCATTGATCTTACTGGTTCTTTGTCACCTGCTCTCCGGGTACGGTCTGCTCACCCTGTTTACTATCCGGCAGAAGACGGCCATTACCCTCGCCCTGGCCCTGATCCTGGGTGTCGCCGTAGCTTCTTTGGTGCCCTTTGTATTGCAATTGTGCTTTATACCGCTGACACCTGCTACGGTCTTTGGCTCGCTGGTCCTTGCCGGCCTGCTGTTGAATATCCGTACACTTCTCCGGATCGGAAAGACGGCCGGATCTTTCGACCGGTCTTTTCGTGAACGCTGGGGACGCTTTGTCCGGGAATGCGGGCGCCGGGTCCGTGCCTTCCATCTGCTTCCTTATGAGATCCCTTTCGTGCTGATCCTGGGCTTTCTCCTTTTCGTAAGCGTATGGAGATGTTATTATCTGCCTCCCACTTCGCGGGATGCTCTCTCCGGACCGGAAGCCATTGCCGAATATGCGGTCAGGGAGCATACCATGATCAATTCTTTTTTCAATGTGGATCTGTGGACGACCAACAATCAATTTAAATCCCCCTTCCTGATAAGCCTGCAGATCATCTATAAAATGGCCGGCTTTCCTTTCGGGCAAATATGGCTCAGTCTCATCTTTATCTCGTTTACGGTACTGCTCTACCAGGTATTGAAGGAGAAGCTTCATCCCATTATCGCAGGGCTGCTGTTGCTGCTGTTCACGATGGAGCCCGAATTGTACGCCTATTCGTTTATGATCCTGTATGACTACAGCAATATGGTATTCCTCTTCCTGAGCCTATATTTTCTGTTTGATTACTGTAAGAGCAAGACCTCCGCCACGCTGTATTTCGCGGGACTTTTAATGGGCATAGCCACCTATATCCGGTCGGAAACCCTGGCGCTGGCCCTCTTTTTCATACCTGTGCTTATACTTTCGCAGTGGCGGGAAAAATACAGCTACCGGCAGATGGTCCTTTCTGTCGTCCTGTTCCTCCTGCCTGCGGTCATCGCCTATTACCTTACTGTCTCATTATATATCGGGCATTATCTGCCGGTACATTATGCTATTGGCAACCTGGTGAATCAGCATCTCTCTGACCTGCAGCCCTTGTTTAAAAGATATGGGGATATTGGCACCCGGTTATTGACCGGCGAGCTGGCGCTGCACTTATGGGGTTATTTCATGTTTATCTGGGCCGCGCTCTTTCTTTTAGAAGGTGTGCTCCTGCGCCGTTATAACAGGGACGCCCGCAACTGGCTGTATGCCATTGGGGCTATCTTCGTCGGCCTTGGCCTGTTGGGTTACCTGTTGCCTCTATTCGATCTGACCGATACTACTAAAAGGGGATTGTTCAAAGTACTGCCCCTTATGTTATTGTATATGGCTAATAATGGGGTACTCCACCGTCTCTCCGCATGGATCGGCCAGTGGGAGAATGCCGTTCCGGTATTGCAGACATCCCCGGGTAAAGCCCCGTTGCGATCAACTTATGGAAAACTGTCAAAAACTACCGGAAATAAGCAACCGGATAAGAGGGCAGGCAAGACGCCCCCTCCGCCTCCGGACAAAAAATCGCCCGCGCCTGGCAGGAAAAAACGGAAATAACAAATGGAGATTGCCGGTCTGTATTACCTTTGTTGCCATAGGTATAGTGCCATTGCCCATCGATAAAAAATGTTATATGTGTGCTGATAAAGACAATCACAAACCAGGGCTTCTTAAAAGCGTCTTCACCAACAAGTGCCCCCGTTGCCGCAGAGGGAACATGTTCATATACCCGAATCCCTACGATCTGAAGAAGATGATGAAGATGCCTGTCGATTGTCCGGTATGCGGGCAGCTATTCGAGATCGAGCCGGGATTTTATTATGGAACGGGATTCGTAAGCTATGCCCTGGCGATCATGGTGTGTGTCGCCAGCTTTATCGCCTGGAAAGTACTGATCGGCATGTCGCTGGATGATAACCGCCTCTTCTGGTGGCTGGGAACCAATGCTGTTCTCTTACTGCTCCTGCAGCCTATCCTCATGCGGATGTCCAGGTGTATCTGGCTTAGCTTCTTTGTGTATTATGACCCCGCCTGGAAAGAAGGCCCTCCCGCTGCCCCCGAGCGCAACAATTAGGGTTGAGGAATAGCCGGCGGAGCGGATACCTGGCAAACTGCAGGATAGGGCGTTTTATCTCACCCATCGCTCCCGATCCAGGCTCCTGTACTGGATTGCTTCTGCCAAGTGTTCCGGCCTGATGGCCTCACTCAACGCCAGATCGGCGATCGTCCTGCTGACCTTCAGGATCCGCTCATGGGCGCGGGCCGACAGATGCAGCTTGTTCATGGCTATCCTCAACAGGCTTTCTCCGGCGGCATCGATCGGGCAAATCTCCTTCAGCAGCTTGCTGTTCATTTGTGCATTACAATGGATACCCGGATGCCCGCTGTATCGTTCCAGCTGGATCATCCGGGCGGCGACTACCCGTTCCCGGATCTGCAAAGAGGGTTCTTCCTCGCCGGGAGCAGACAGCTGCGAGTAGGGCACGGGCGATACCTCCATATGAAGGTCGATCCGGTCTAATAAGGGTCCCGAGATCCGGTTGAGATATTTCAATACGGCGCCGGGCGGACAATTGCATTCTTTATCCGGATGATTGTGGTAGCCGCAGGGACAGGGGTTCATGGAGGCGAGCAGGATAAAGGCGGAGGGGAAGTCAATGGAGATCCGTGTCCGGCTGATCGTTACCTTTCTGTCTTCCATCGGCTGCCGCATCACTTCCAGCACGCTCCTGTTGAATTCAGGCAATTCATCCAGGAACAGGACCCCATTATGGGCCAAAGAGATTTCTCCGGGCTGGGGGTGAGGATTTCCTCCGCCGACGAGGGCCCTGCCGGAAATTGTGTGGTGGGGGCTGCGGAAGGGGCGCCGGGTAATGAGCGTGGCATCTGCCGGCAGCTTCCCCGCTACGCTGTGGATCTTCGTGGTTTCCAGCGCCTCCTCCAGGCTCAGCGGCGGCAGGATACCGGGGAATCGCTTAGCCAGCATCGTCTTCCCCGCTCCGGGCGGCCCGATCAGAATGGCGTTATGCCCTCCGGCCGCCGATACCTCCAGGGCCCGCTTGATATTTTCCTGCCCTTTGACCTCGCTAAAGTCAGGTTCGGCGAAGGACAGTGAAGGAGCTAATTCTTCCAGGGCATCGATGAGGACAGGAGAAGGGAAAGCAGGAGGCTCCCGGAAGAAGCGAATTACGTCCTGCAGATGATTAAAGGAAAATATAGGCAGACCGCCCGCAATGGCCGCTTCCCGGGCATTCTGGCCCGGGAGTATCATTCCTGAAAAATGCTCTTTGAACGCCTGTATGGCAATGGGAAGGGCTCCTTTGATGGGCTGGATGCTGCCGTCCAGCCCTAACTCTCCCATGATCATATATTTTTTCAGTGCGTCCGGATCGGGAAGCTGTTCGGTGGCCGCCAGGATACCTAATGCGATCGGGAGGTCGAATGCCGATCCGGATTTTCTGATATTCGCCGGAGCCAGGTTAACTACGAGCTTGGTGCGTGGCATATAATAGCCATTGCTCTTGATGGCGCTCTCCACCCTTTGTATGCTCTCTTTGATGGCACTGTCGGGCAACCCGACAAGAAAGGTATGCAGCCCCTCCGTAACATTGACCTCGACGGTAATCGTAACCGCCTCCACTCCATACACGGCACTCCCAAATGTCTTCACCAGCATGACGATCCGATACGTTTAGCCGATGAAGGTAGAAAATAAGCAAAGGCAGATTTGAAAAAACAGCTCTGTGTTCCACGGGTAGTGTTCCACGAATAGGCTGTCGCCGGGGCTTTCCGGCAGGCTAAGCCAATTTACAAATTCTCCAGCATCTCCACCACTTTTTCTCTTTTCAGGATCAGGTAGCCGATCCGGTCGTTGCTGATACCGTCCTTTAGCTGGTAGCTGAACTCCAGCTGATCGTCCTTTACGGAAGTCTCGAAATATTTGAAGGATATATTGGGATACTGCCTCAGCTCGTCCCCGATCTCATACAGGTGCGTGGAGAGGATGAACAGCGATTGGCGGATCCTGATCAATCCCTTGATGACGGCGGAAGAACATTTCATGGCATCCTGCACATTCGTGCCTTTGAATAATTCGTCGATCAGGACCAGCCATTTACTCTTACCGCTGATCTTGATAAGGGTATCCCGGATGCGCTGTACCTCGTTGAAGAAATAACTCTCTCCCTTTGAAATATCATCCACTACATTGATATTGCTGAGAATACCATCGAACAGGCTGAGCCGCATTGCTTTTGCCGGCACCCCCATCCCCAGATGGGCCAGGAATACGGCTACTCCTACCGATCGGATAAAGGTGCTCTTGCCTCCCATATTCGCGCCGGTCAGAAAAAGAAAATTGGTTTCGGGGTCCAGCTGGATATCATAAGATACCGGCGACGGTAACAGGAGATGATAGAGGGCGCTGACCTCCATATAAGGTTCTTCCTGCTCCAGGAAAAGCGGAAAGGACAGCTGGTACTTCCGCATGGCCATTGCCATGGAATACCAGGCATCCAGCTTATTATAGATGTCGATCAGCGAGAAGGCCGCGGTCTTAAAATGGGTAAGGATATGACGACCGTAATGAATGACCTGTACAGGCGTCAGTGGGACAGACGCTTCTTTCCGGGCTAAGGCGTCGATAGTCTCATGTTCCAGCAGGCGCCGCACCCTGACGAGGAGCTCACTCAGCATGGGCGGGCACTCCTGGCGGTCGAACAGGTCGGCTATCTTCAGCATTCCCCGGATAAAATCGGCAAAATGACCGATGGAATACCGGATCATCGAATAATCCGGCCCATGGAGCAATTTATATTGCAGCGCCCCCAAAAGATGAGGGGTGACGGGCATCTCGTCGAAAGCCGTGCCATAGAACTTTTCCATCACCATGATGGTGCCGTTGCTGATGGTCAGCGGCCATTCCCCGCTATGTTGCAGGATCAGGGTAAGGATCGCTTGCGTTTCACGGATGGACCGGAGATCGGAGAAAGGCCGTTCGAACAATTCCAGTAACTGATCCTGACCTCCCCGGGTACGGGTAAAATTCAGCTTGTGAAAAATAGAGAACTCCTCTTCACGGCTGAAAAGAGAGAGGTCGGTGTAGGTTGTTTTGTCAATTTCCATATATATAAATCTTCAAAATTCACCCCCTGCAGGGGGTCGGGGGGACGTTACAGGTTGAACGATAATCGTTTCCCCCATTGAGATTCATTAAAGACCCCGTTTCCATAAACTAAATGACCATTTACGAAAGTATGGGTGACGGAAGCCGGGAAGGTAAATCCTTCCAAAGGGCTCCATCCGCATTTGTACAGGATATTTTCTTTATGGACGGTGGAGGGGTGGTCCATATCCACGATCACCAGATCTGCATAGTATCCCTCCCGGATATATCCCCGCTCTTCGATCCGGAAGCAGGTGGCTACCGCATGGCTCATTTTCTCTACTACCTTTTCCAGGCTGATACGGCCTTCTTTTACATAATGCAACATCAATAATAAGGAATGCTGCACCAGGGGCAGACCGGCATGGGCTTTTTCATAGGGCCCTGCCTTTTCTTCCCGGGTGTGCGGCGCATGATCTGTGGCGATCAGGTCCAGCCGGTCGTCCAGCAGGGCTTTCCATAAGGCTTCCCGGTTATGCGGGGCCTTGATGGCCGGGTTGCATTTGATGCGGTTGCCCAGTGACGCATAATCATCACTGGTGAAATGCAGGTGGTGGACACATACTTCCGCCGTGATCCTCTTCTCTTCCAGCGGTAATAAATTGCTGAAAAGCTGCATTTCCTTTTCTGTGGAAAGATGGAACACATGCAGCCGGCTATCGTATTTTTTGGCGAACTGGATGGCTGCCAGCGAGGATTCGAAACAGGCTTCCTCATCCCGGATCAACGGGTGGTCGGCAGCGACCAGCTCCCTGTTCTCTTTCCGGAGACGTTCCAGGTTCTGCCGGATGATCTTTTCATCCTCGCAGTGCGTGGCGATCAATACTTCACTTTCCCGGAATAACTTGTCCAGGGTGAGATAATTATCTACCAGCAGGTTACCGGTGCTGGCGCCCATGAAGATCTTTATTCCGCAGACATCCTTTTTCTTTTCATTGGTTCGCAGGGCCTCCTCTGCATTCTCATTCGAAGTGCCCATATAAAAGGAATAGTTGGCCAGGGAATGCTGAGACCCGATCGCATACTTCTGCTCCAGCAATTCCTGCGTGAAGACAGGCGGCAAGGTATTGGGCATTTCCATGAAAGAGGTGACCCCGCCCGCTACCGCGGCTTTGGCCTCCGTATAGATAGTAGCTTTATGAGTTAGCCCCGGCTCACGGAAATGGACCTGGTCATCGATAGCGCCGGGCAATAAATACTTGCCTTCGCCGTTGATCTCTGTTACAGCAAAAGCCGGTTGGATGTTCGTTGCTATTTTTTCGATCCGGCCGTTTTGGAGTAATAAATCTGAGGTAATGACCTTACCTTCGTTAACTATCGAAATGTTTTTAATCAGGTAATTTTGCATATCAGGAAAATGGATCGTTCTTTTTATTAAACACCATCATGACGCAATTTATAAAAACCCTTGTAAGACATTGGATAATTTTATTGTTGCCTGCCTTTGTGTTACTATTCGCTTCCGTCTTTATACCCTGCTGCGGCTTCGCCCAATCCAGCTTTTTGCCCCAGGGCTCTAAGTTCGACCATTTCCTGGATAGGATGGAGATCCTTCAGCAGACTGACCCCGAGCTGAATATCACCACGGCCAAGCCGATCAGCCGGCGTTCCGCCGTCCGGATCGCGGAACTGGCGGATTCGCTCCATAAGTTCTATCCCTACGACGATTTTTACCACCTTTCCAAGGTAGACCGGGCCAACCTGGCCTCGCTTTTAATGAATAATTCGGAGTGGGTCACGGGCAATAAAGACAGCTTCCTGAGCAAAAGGCCCTTTTTAAACGCTTTTTATAAGGATAAGGCTAATTTCTACGAAGTGAATGAAAAGGATTTTTTCCTGGCGGTCAACCCTGCCATTCAACAGACCCAGTCCTATGAGACCGGGAACAAAGAGCGGGTATTCCTCAATTCCAAGGGCCTTACCCTTCGGGGCATGATAGCCGGCAAACTGGGTTGGTCCGCTTACCTAACGGACAACCAGGAAAGGGGTCCCGGGTTTGTAATGGACCGTGTCAGTCAATTCCATGCCGTACCGGGCGCGGGCTATTATAAGAGTTTTCACCAGACGGGCGTAGACTACTTTGACAACAGGGCTTCCATTTATTTCAACGCCTGTAAATACTTTGACATTCAGTTTGGGTATGATAAGAATTTTATCGGCAATGGGTATCGCAGCCTGTTCCTGAGCGATTTCAGCGCTCCTTACCTGTTCCTGAAAATAAATACGCGGATCTGGAAGCTGAATTACGAGAATATTTTCATGGAACTGATCAACCAGCATCTGCCGGGCGATTACCAGTATCCCAAAAAATACGCTACGATTCATCATTTAAGCGTGAACGCTACTCCCTGGCTCAACCTGGGGCTCTATGAGAATATTGTTTATAGCCGGCCCGATCATTACGAGTTCTCTTACCTGAACCCGGTCATTTTTCTCGTAAGCGCACAACAGGAGAACGGCAGCCCGGACAAGACTACGGCCGGGCTGGACTTTAAAGCCAATATCGGCCATGCTGTACAGTTCTACGGACAGATTCTCATCAATGAATTTATCCTAAACCAGGTCCTGCATTACTCGCGTGGGTATTGGGCCAACAAGCAGGGACTGCAGCTGGGGCTAAAATATATCGATGCCTTCGACGTGAAGAACCTCGACCTGCAGTTCGAGACCAATATCGTCCGGCCCTTCACCTATCAGCATGACGACACCGTCTCCAACTACTCCCATTATAACCAGCCCCTGGCGCATCCCCTGGGGGCGAATTTTTATGAATTCATTGCGATCGCCCACTATCAGCCTACCTACAAATGGAATATAGAAGGGAAGGTCATTTATTACAAGCAGGGACTGGACTCCGCCGGCGTGAATTTCGGGAGCAATATTTTCGAGAACTACCTCACCCGCCCCCGGGATTATGGATTCAGCATCGGCTCGGGCATACCGGCCACCTGTCTGAATATGTCCGGTCTCATATCGTATCAATGGAAGGAAAATCTTTTCCTGGAGCTATCCGCCATGTATAGAAGATACTCGGTCAACGACCCTACGAATACCTATCACAGCGCCAACTCCACCACTTTTACGGCCGGCGTTCGGATCAATATGTTCAGAAGACAATACGATTATTAGGTCAGGGCCGGCCGGTTTGCCTACATAGCCAGTAACACCGCTACGTAATGACAAATGGCTGCCGCCAGCACCAGCAGATGCCATACCGCGTGTGTGTAGGTATATTTGTCCCAAAGATAGAAGAATACGCCGATGGAGTACAATCCGCCGCCGATGCAAATAAAGACCAATACATCTGCCGGCAGATGATCGAAGAACCTCCGTCCTCCCACTACCATGATCCATCCCATCGCCACATAGATGATGGTGGAAACGATCTCGAATCTTCCGGTAAACCGGGTCTTAAAAAAGATGCCTACGATGGTTAGCCCCCATAATACGGAGAGAAGGGTGATCCCAAAACTATTGTACATATACACCAGCAGGAAAGGCGTATAGGTGCCCGCTATGAGGAAATAAATGCTGATGTGGTCAAATATCTTGAACGCGCGTTTCACCGCGGGCTCCAGCGCAAGATGATAAACGGTAGAAGTGGTAAAAAGCAGCAGGAAGCAGAATCCGTAGATGCCGCCCCCGATAATACCCGGCGTATTGTTGTGGGAGGTAGCGATACCGGTTAGCACCGGCAGGGCGGCGACACCAAAAAGGACGCCGATACCGTGTATCAGCCCGTTGACGATTTCCTGCTTGCGGGTATATGTATCCATGATAAGGGTACTACAATGATCTTACCCCGAAAGTTTAAGCTTAGGATATCAGTGAAGAGGGTTAGCCCTCGAAGGAAAACAGGGTTAGCCCTCGAATATCAGGGAAAACACGATCATTCTTGACTTGAGCTTGTCGATCACATTCGAATATTGCAGGTTGGGATCCCGGCTGTGGATATTTTTGATGCCCTCGCTCACCTTCAGCTCAGGGGATAAAATGAATACCGGGAAAAAGAATTGAAAACCCAGGCCGGCCTCTATGCTCATGTCGGATTGGGACAGCTTTACCAGGTTCTCGGCCTTCCGGGCGGCGGAATTGGAAGCCAGGTCATACTGATAATTGAATCCCCCCAATACATAAACCCTGAAATTGTTGATCCGGTCCGAAAGGAATTTTACCTGCATGGGGAAACCCAGTAACAGGGATGGTATGTTTTTGGTCGCTACCGTTTGCTCGCCTGTTGGCGGATACGTCACATGATAAGCGATGCTATTGGAACTGAATATAAATTCCGGGAAAGCCACCCTGAATTCGAAATGACTGGCGAGCCGGAAAGTGAACATGCCCGAAACACCGAATCCCCCATTGTTTAAGGAGTTGACAGACAATACACTATCATTTTGCAGGAATTTCGGATGAGCGCTGACCTGCAAATGGGAGTTATTGTATAGGAACCCGATGCCCAGGTAATAGGGTTTGGTATCATGGTCGGGAAGATTCAGATAATCCCTCAGCTGCGCCGACGCCTGCCCTCCGGCCATTAATAAGACACTCAATAACCCTGCAAGAAAGACCCCTTTTCTTTTCTTAGGGAGAAATAGATTAAACTTCATAAGTAAATTAAGATCAATGAATTAACACCGGCTTCACACTGGAACTACAAGTAGAGGGTAAATATCGTCGATAGGCTTGATTTGGGGTATTAGTTTAACGGCAAAAGAGCTATTTAATTGCGGAATATCTCATCTTAACAGGATTTTGGCAACTCCGCCGGTCTCCGGTTTTGGGCCCGGATCCTGACCCCTGACCTGGTCCGCTTTACCCCCTCTTCTCCCCGATATAGATTGTGCAGATTCCCAGGCTGAGCCGTTTTAGCCGGGTATGGATATAACCATTCTTATCCAGGATCCCCACAAAGTCTTCCCCTTCGGGGAACGCTTTGACTGACTCATTCAGATAGGCATAGGCCTCCCGGCTTTTAGACAGGAGCCGGCCGATGCCTGGCGCCACCAGCCGCAGATAGATTTCATAGAGCTGTCTGAAACCGGCTTTTTTAGGCTGTGAGAACTCCAGCACGACCAACCGGCCTCCCGGCCTTAGTACCCGCAGCATTTCCTGCAGGCCTTTTTCCAGGTTCTCGAAATTACGGACGCCGAATGCTACGGAGATCGCGTCAAAGCTATTGTCCGGAAAATGGATAGCCTCGCTGTCTCCCGTATACAATTCCACCTGTCCTTCTAATTTCAGCCGGGCGATCTTTTGGCGGCCTATCTCCAGCATGCCTGTTGAAATATCGATCCCGGTGATCTTTTCCGGAGATAAATACCGGGTCATCATAATGGCCATATCGGCGGTCCCGGTGGCGACATCCAGGATCTTGCTCCGGGGCACCGCCGCCAATTCCCGGATAGCTTTTTTACGCCAGTAAATATCGATCCCCCCGGAGAGAAACCGGTTCAGAAAATCGTACCGGAAGGCGATCCGATCGAACATATTGGCGATCTGCTGCTTTTTCCCCAGCTCCGAATCTTTAAAAGGGACCACCGTATCATGCGAGTATTTTGCCATAGCGGCTGCAAAGGTAAGCCCAAAAAGGGTAACTTCGCCCCTCGCTGCCGGTCAGGGCTCTTCTAAAAAGCAACCCCCGCGGCGCCTCAATAACATGGTCATTAAATCATCTGCCTATATTATCAGCAGCCCGGATTATACCAGCTGCCCCAAGCCCGATAAACCGGAATATGCTTTCATCGGCCGTAGCAATGTGGGCAAATCCTCCCTCATCAACATGCTGACCGGCAATGAAAAGCTGGCCAAAACTTCCAATACCCCGGGCAAGACCAAGCTTCTGAACCATTTTATCATCAACGGGCAATGGTATATTGTCGACCTTCCAGGGTATGGTTTTGCCAAAGTGTCTTTGGGGGAAAGGAAGAAATGGGAGAAGATGATCGAAGACTATCTGCGCAAACGGGAGAACCTTGTCACTGTCTTTGTCCTGATCGACAGTCGGCACACCCCGCAAAAGCTTGACCTGGAATTTGTAGATAACCTGCGAAAATGGCAAATCCCTTTTTGCCTGGTCTTCACCAAGGCCGATAAGGAAAATCAACGTACCGTTAGCCTCAATGTCAAGGGATTTCTGGCGAAAATGCGCGAGACCTGGCAATTCCTTCCACAGCACTTTGTCACCAGCTCCGTTAAAAAAATGGGCAGGGATAAGATCCTCCAGGTCATCGAAGAAATGAATACCGAGTTCGAAAATGCGGTAGAGTAAGCCCACTTTCTACATATTATAACAAACAACTATAAGGAGTTTGCTAAAAAATATTTTTTTGGCATAGCTTTAACAAGTTATATTTGTTTTGCAGCACTTCCTCCTACGGTGTTGTCTTTATTATTTGTTTAATTCCCCTAACCTAAGCTCTGATTAATCCTGATTTAGATAGCCGATAACCTGGTTGGTTCAACCTATGGGCCATTTTTTGCCAAATAATAAAATTTATATATCGGATGATCGAATAAACTGTTTTGAGTTTAATAACTGTTCTAAAATTTCAATCACATGAGAAAATTCCTTTCACTAGTCACAGTGTTGGCATTATGGTCAATGTCAGCACTAGCCCAAACCGTAGTTACGGGCAAGGTCAGCGATCAGCAGGGGCAACCCGTCCCTTTTGCAACTATCAGAATCAAAGGCGGTAAGCAAGGCGTTAGCGCAGATGCGAATGGCGCCTTTTCCATTCGCGCTAATAAAGGCGACAAATTGATCATCTCCGGCGCCGGTCTCACTTCAACAGAATTTGCCATCGAGAATTCAACTGTCCTGAACATCCAGGTGGCCCGCAAAGATGCCAGCATGACGGAAGTGGTGGTAACGGCCCTGGGTATTGCGAGGAATAAGAATTCCCTGCCTTATGCCGCTCAGACCATCAGCGCGGATGAGGTGACCAAAACCAGGAATTCCAATTTCGTGGATGGCTTGTCCGGTAAAGTGGCCGGTCTGCAGATCTCTCAGACCAACACTTTTGGAGGATCTACCAACATCGTATTGCGGGGTAGTAAATCCATCACACAGTCCAACCAGGCTTTGTTCGTGGTGGACGGTGTTCCCTTTGACAACAGCTCCATCAGCACAATTACTTCCGACAAAACGATTAACCAGCGGGCTGGCACCGGCGGCTACGATTACGGGAGTAATTCGGCGGATATAAATCCCGACGATATCGAATCCGTTACAGTATTAAAAGGAGCGGCTGCCTCCGCCCTTTATGGCTCCAGGGCCTCCAACGGGGTGATCCTGATCACCACCAAAAAAAGCAAAAGGGGATTAGGCGTAACGGTCAATGCAGGTGTCAATGTCAGCGAAATTGATAAGAGTACGTTCCCGAAATACCAGACTCAATATGGCGCCAATTACGGGGCGGGTGCTTACGACCCTACCGATCCGGCCAACCCTTATCCCCATGGTTATGGATCTCCGGATGGCAATTTTCTTTATGCCCCAGTATTTGGAAGTACTACTCCCCAGTTAATCGTCCCGACTACGGAGGATGCTTCCTATGGCGCCAAGTTCGATCCGAGCCTGATGGTATACCAATGGGATGCTTTTGCCAATTATCCCGGCAATGCCAATTACGGAAAGGCCACTCCCTGGGTGGATCATAGCAATGCCGCCACTTTTTTTACCAAACCTGTGTCCTATAATACCAGCATATATATAGATGGCGGAGGGGAGAATGGCTCTTTCAAATTAGGGTATACGCGTGCCAGCGATGGCGGGGTAATGCCGAATAGCAAGATCAATAAGAACCTGGTAAACTTCGGCGCTACCTATAACCTGACCCCTAACCTGACAGTTGGGGGAACCGTCAACTATTCCGGCGTTGACGGCCTGGGCAGGTACGGTACCGGGTACGGCGGAGATAATATCATGAGCAGCTTCCGGGAATGGATGGAGACGAATGTGGATTACAAGGAACAGAAAACAGCCTATTTTGCTTCCGGTGGAAAAAATGTCACCTGGAACATGAAAGACCCTGTTAATGGCAATACCAACCCCATTTATTGGGACAATCCTTATTTCATCCGCTATCAGAACTATGAGGATGACCACCGTGACCGGTATTTCGGGAATGTCTATCTGAATTACAAAGCCACCCCCTGGTTAAATCTCCTGGGCAGGGTATCCACCGATTTTTATAATTCCCTGCAGGAAGAAAGAGATGCCGTAGGAAGCGTCAATGTTCCTTTTTATTCAAAGACCAATTCTTCTTTTAAAGAGACCAACTTCGACTTCCTGGCTACTTTCGATAAGAATATAAGCAACAACTTTAATTTAAAGGCGCTGGCCGGAGCCAACCTCAGAAAGGATAATACGACCAGCAACTATGCTATCACCAACGGGGGCCTGATCATACCGGATTTTTATGCTTTATCCAACTCTGTGAGTCCGATCAATGCTCCTTTGGAAGAGGTACTGGAAAAAGAAATTGGAGGTGTTTTCGGTGGAGTAACCTTAACGTATAAGGAGATGCTGACCCTGGATGGGACGATCCGGCGCGACCAGTCCTCCACTTTACCTAAGGGCAATAACAGTTATACCTATCCTGCTGTGTCCGCCAGTTGGGCATTTTCCAAAGTGCTGCAGGATCTTACTTGGCTGTCTTCTGGTAAGCTCAGGGTCAACTATGCGGAAGTGGGGAACGATGCGCCTTACCATAGCGTAATAAATACCTATGATATTTATAGTTCTTTCAGCGGAAACCCTGTATTTTCCCTGCCTTCCAAATATAATAACCCCGATCTGAAACCGGAACGTACGAAGAGCTTTGAGGGCGGACTGGAATTGTCTTTCCTGAACAACCGGATAGGATTGGATGCAACGTATTTTCATTCCAAGACTTTTGACCTGATCACGGAAGTGGGTGTTTCTGGTGCAACAGGCTACACTACCCGGATTGTAAATTTTGGTTCCATCCAGAATAATGGCATTGAATTGTCCCTGACTCTCGTCCCCGTCAAGACAAGGGATTTCTCCTGGACGATGAATGTCAACTGGAGTAAGATCAATAACAAGGTGCTGTCCCTGTATAATAACCAGAGCAATCAGCTGATACAATCTTACCAGGGGGGTGTTTCCATCAATGCGACTGTCGGGCAGCCCTTTGGAACGATCCAGGGTAATGATTTCATCTACCTCAATGGTAAAAAGGAAGTGGATGATAATGGATATTATATGATGGATACCAAGACCACCGATATCATCGGCAATGCCACTCCCAAGTGGACGGGTGGTATGACCAATAGTTTCCGTTACAAGAGCCTGGCTTTAAGCTTCCTGATCGATATGCGCCATGGCGGCGACCTGTTCTCCCTGGATACGTATTATGGAATGGCTACGGGTATCTATCCCGAGACGGCTGCCAAGAACGACTTGGGTAATCCTTCCCGTAACTCAATCGCCAACGGAGGCGGAGTGGTGTTGCCCGGGGTAGATAAGAATGGAAAAGCAAATACGATTCGGGTAGACAACAGCGGGACGGGATATGGTCTTTTCGGATATGTCTACAATCCCGCCAAGGCCTTTGTCTACGATGCCAGTTTTGTAAAGCTCAGAGAACTGACCCTTACTTATTCCCTACCTCATAGCACACTTGTAAAAACGAAATTCATAAAAGGAATTGACATTTCATTAATAGGGAGGAACCTGTGGATCATTCATAAAAACCTGCCGTATGCAGATCCGGAAGACGGACTGGGAGCAGGGAATGCCCAGGGATACCAGAGCGGCTCTTTCCCCAGTGTGAGAACGATGGGCGCTAATGTTAAATTCAAATTCTAAAATCAGACAGTATGAAAAAGATTATATTTATCGCCATCGCAGCAATATTCATATTGGGTGCTTGCAAGAAAAATATTACCAGTTTAAATGTAGATACCAAACACCCTACAAGCGCTCCTTCTTACAGTGTATTCACCGCCGGGCAAAAGTTCCTGGTCGATTATATAACTACCACCAGTGTCAACTATAATATTACCGACCTGATCGCACAATACTGGACGGAGACTACCTATACGGACGAAAGCAATTATAACCTGGGAAACAGGGATATCCCTAAGAATTTCTGGACCCGCCTTTATAACCTGGCGTTGAATAATTTCGTACAGGCTAAAAAGCTGATCCCTACCGACGTATCTGATGCTGGTACCGTAAAAAATGAGTTGATCATGACGGATATCATGGAAATATATACCTATTATTACCTGGTTAATACATTTGGTAATATTCCCTACAGCCAGGCGAACAATATCGATAAATATCCTTTCCCGGCTTATGACGACGCAAAGACCATTTATGCCGATCTGCTCACCAGGTTAGATACCTGTATCGCAGGGTTGGATGCGGCTTCTGGTAGTTTTGGTACTGCTGACCTGCTATATAGCGGGGACGTCCCTTCCTGGAAAACCTTTGCCAATTCGTTAAAACTTAAGATGGCGATGTTGATTGCCGATACTGACCCGACTACGGCTAAAACGAAAGTAGGCGAGGCGGTTGCTGCGGGTGTATTTCAATCCGATTCGACCGATGCCATACTTAGGTATACCAACACCACTCCGAATACTAATCCGATCTGGGTCGACGTGATACAGAGCAACCGGAATGACTATGTGATCGCCAAGACCCTACTCAATCCGATGGTTACGCTGAACGACCCCCGTCGCAGCGCCTACTATACCAACGAGCACAGCGGCTCCGATATCGGCGGCACCGTGGGCGACAATAATACCTGGAACAATTACTCGAACATCTATTGGGGCAAGATTACCGGCACAATTGTGGATCCCGCGGCTCCTTCCGTTTTGCTTGATTATGCAGAAGTGTCCTTCTTATTGGCGGAAGCTGTTGAAAGAGGATTTATTGGCGGGAGTGCAGCAACGTATTATAACAACGCTGTGACGGCCTCCATCGAATATTGGGGTGGTTCGGCCGCAAAGGCTGCTGCTTACCTGGCTCAGCCGGATGTCGCCTATGCCACGGCCCCGGGCGGAGTGGGCGTTGGCACTATCGGGAGCACAGGCGTGAGTACAACCAGCGTGCACTGGAAGCAAGCCATTGGTATGCAGAAATATCTGGCCCTGTATATCCGGGGGCTGGATGCCTGGACGGAGATCCGGAGACTGCAATATCCGGCTATGGCAACGCCCACGACTCCAAAATCGCCCTTCCCATGGAGATATACCTATCCTTCCAATGAGCAGACCGCGAATGGAGATGCTTATAAAGCAGCTGCGGCCGCTATAGGAGGAGATGCGGTGACGACGAAGTTATTCTGGATACAGTAGCGGCCCACGGGGCCGCTGCGCGAAGCGCCATCATTAGACCCGGGCATGAGGCCTAAAGGGCCGAAGGCCCGCTCTGAGCGGCACGAAAGAGATGGATGACATAAAACTAAAAGACCCCGCTACAGCAGCGGGGTCTTTTAGTTTATATAGTTAGTATTCGTAAATAGTAGGGGAGACAATGCCCTGAGTCGTGATTGCACGACTTTTTTTCAGACTTTCATGGGGTACTTACAGGTCCGGATTCGATCGGCATCCGGTCTTCTTCGCTAGTTGACCACCTTATTCGCGCAGCTGCTGCTGGCAAAGGCTTCCGGCTTCGCTTTGAAAGCAAAGCCCATACCCAGTATGTAGCCCATTGCTTCCTTCAGCGCATCATTACTCTTGAAGTGCGGATTGGTATTGATGTCGGCATGAACTTCCATGTCTACATCATACCTGTTAAAGAGATTGCATAGTTCATAGGCAATCTCGATGCTCTTGGCCACTTCCACCAGCATACGCTCTTTAATAGTGTACTGGTGCCTTGTTTTTTCATTGTGGATGAACATGAATCCACCATGTCCTTCCCGTAAAAAAACAATGACGGTAGCAAATTCCGTTTCAAGACCTTTGACTTGTGAATCGGTGCCAATGCAGACTTTCAGGTGATAGCCTTTTTCAGTTTCGCGTCTGATCGCGTTTTCAACGGCATCGGAAATGGGGAGATCGATTGGGTCGCCATTAAATTTTCGCCATAACATATATAAAGGATTTTCCGAATTTACCGAAAAAACCGCTATTTACAAAATCGGGTACAGGTTAATGTATTATTAAGATTTTCCTGTCAGCCCTTGTCGGGAGAATGTTTCAGCGTGTCGGAATATTACGTCGAAGGGTTCCGGAGGATGGGATCGGTCGGGTACCGGATCGTATGGCGGCTTCAAAACTGTCCGGTGCTAAGCATCACCAGCGTGCAGGCATTCATTGGTTTGATGCCATGCGTTTGCGCCAGCTCTGCCAGTTCACGGTTTTCCGCACCGGGATTGAAAATAATACGCCGGGGATGAAGAGAGAGGATATAATTGTAGTATTCTTTCTGAAGACCCGGGCTCAGGTACAAGGTCACCGTATCGACATCGGGAAAATCCTTTTTCACCGTCTCGATGGCTACATCTCCTATGCTCACCGGTTTCCTGCCAATGGCGACCACAGGATGCCCTTTACTTCGCAGCTTATTGACTGCCAGGTAACTATAGCGTTGCGGGTTATCGGACGCCCCAATCACCAAGGTTTTTTTAAATTGATCGGACATGATACTTAGCAATTACAATTGATCCTGATATTTTGTTTGAATACCCACCCCCTCATCCATCAATTCCTCATCCATCAATATTTCGGGCAATCATACCGCTTGCCTAGTTTCTTCTCAAAGGTACTGCCCGGCCGGATGATCATGGCCAGATAGAACCCACCATTCTGTATTTTATCCTTCAGGAATACATTGGCCCAGTTATGTACCCCGAGCAATAAGGGGCCGGCCTTAGCGGCGCCGCCTACCCAGAATTTTCCATCCGTAGTCACCTGGATGGGCAGGTAAACCCCCAGGCGCTTAGTCTCCCATCTGGGGGTAAGGTTCAGCAGGTTCATTTCTTTCACGAAGAAGGTCTTCCCTTTTCCGGTGTTGGGGCGGGAAATGTTTAGTGAAAGATTGGCATTGACGGCGAAATTATTTGGTAAAGGCTTGTCTACGTTGATCACCAGCCTTGTTGGATTCCATACATTGAATTGGCCGCTCAATCCGCTGATATTATTTACGATCGTGGCGAGGCTGTCATTGAAATTCGCCAAACTGCCGACATGATCGAATTTTGCATTGAGCGCCGAATCCGACACGTCGGATTTAGGGCCACTGGCCGTCCTGCTCTGACTCCCAAACACATACGTATTCCGGCCGATATCCAGCAGCGATATTCCGATCTTCCAATCATAATCCCAATAGGCATCTTCTTCATTGGAGTAATTCGTCACTGCCTGGGTTTTTACCAGGTATTCTACGCCGAGATCCAGCGCGGCCCCGTTGCGGGTCTTGCCCAGAAGGCTTCCCAGGTTCTCTGTTGTGCTTTGTCCGTTGTGCCACCGGTCATAATTGGAGGAATACCCATAGCGGGCATTGCCGGCATTCAGTAAATAGATCGTTTGCGCGCCCGATACCGAGCGTTTGACGGAGCCCCCGTTTAATTGAGTGAAAGCGCCGGAAATGCCACGCATAGCTTTCAACGTGATACCTGCATTCAACCGGCTGGTCTCGTTGTCCCATAGCGTCCTGCTATAGGTTAAGAATGCTTCCAGCCAGCTGCTGCTCGCCATATTGATATTATAGGTAGTATTCTCATTGATGTTGAAGAACTGATTCATGTTCTGGAGCGAATCATTATAATTGGCGACTCCCGTTCGGGCCACCCCATATCCCCGGATATTGGCGCCAAAGGCAATGCCTGTTTTCTTGCTGAGGGCCAGCCGGACATTCAGCAAATGCAGGTTGAAATTGAAATCCGCATAACGCTTTTTATCTCCACCATCCCAGCTGTACTGAGAAGCTCCCCCGGGCTTCAGGTAAGAAAAATTATGGAAGGTGACGGCATTGGTAGCCGTTTTCAGTTGCAGGGAGAATACCGTGATATCCCAGGGATAGGGTGTCATAAGGATGGACGCCGGGTTATTCGCGACACCCAGACTGCCTGCAAAAGGCGATCCTTCGATAGCGTGATAATCCTGCGCCCGGGTATTCATAGAGAATAATAGCCCCAATAGAATCCCCATCCTTCCTAATCTCATAAAGTATGAATTATCTTAAAATTAATACGCTGCAGGGTCAAAAGGGCTGTCCATGCGTCTGACGGATCAAAAATGAGACCAATTTAGGATAAGGTTTTAGAGACCGTATTAAAAAATTGGTGCGGGACTCGCTGCCAAACCATCGTTGCAGCTGTCGTCCCATCCAAAGCCGCTTGCCGAACTGTCTGTTCCATCGGTCCATATATTCCTGTTCCATTTCGTGCCGGGCAATATGGCCCTGTAAAAAGGACTCTACACACTGGAACGCGATCTTGCTGCCATGCAAGGCCATGCTCATCCCATTGCCGGACAAAGGTGGTGCCATGCCCGCCGCATCACCGATGAACAACAGATGATCTTCCACCTGTGATTTCTTTTCGAAACTGATCTGGGAAATAGTAAGCGGCTGGTCATATAATCCCTCCACCGAAGAGAAGATCTTTTCTAAAAAAGGGTTCTTCTGCAGAATATTCTTTTCCATGACCGCAATGGAATTGCCGCTTGCCTGCAGATTCTCCGCCGTGGTCATATAACAAAGGCAATAACGATCTTCTTCTATTTTCGAAATGCCGCAATATCCGTCTTTAAAATTATGCAGTCCGATCAGGTCCGCCGGGAAGGCCGTTCGCACATGATATTTGACGCCGACATAATTATTCAGCTTCGTGGATTTTTTCCGGGTGAAAGACCGCTTCCACTTGATATCCAGGTTACTGCGCTTGCCGAATGTTCCGCAGACAACCCTGGCCTCGTAGTTCCCGGTAGAAGCCTGGATCCGGAACAGGGATCTTTCAAAGACGATATCCGTTACCTTGGCGGCTTCGTACACGATAACCCCGCTGGCCCGCGCGATCCCGGCCAGCGCCGCATCTATTTTATACCGGCTGATCCCAAAACCACCCAGGGGCAATTCCTGTTCGATCGATTCTCCATCGGGCGCCGAGATCAATACCCGCCGGATGACAGGCAGTCCCCAGTCGCTAAGGGGGAGGCCCAGCTCTTCCAGGAAATTCCAGCTCTCCAAAGAGATATATTCCCCGCAGACCTTGTGAAAAGGATAGGTTTCTTTCTCGAAGAGGGCTACGGAATATCCCCCTTTCGCCAACTGGATAGAGAGCGTCAGGCCGGCCAGTCCCCCGCCTGCAATAACAACATCATATTTATTGGAATTATTCAATTTAGTATTAAGTTTCAGGATTCCCGGGTTCCCGGTGTCGGACGATCAACCAGCGAAATGCCCATTTCCATTGAATGGAATAAGAGGCCATCCCTGCCTCCTGCAGGAGGTCTTCCCACTCCCTGCGGGTAAAACCGCGCAGCACGGACAACGGCGCATCATTTTTTACGAGATAAGACCTGGACAGCCACCCGGTTAGCCGGCGGATAGAATGATAGGCAAGCCGGTGACGCTGGAGATCGTTGATAAACCATCCACTCCTGGCGCTCTCCTCCATCCAGCTCAACATCGACACCAGCTCCTTGTCCGTAAAATGATGGCAGAATAAAGAAGAAAAGATAATATCAGGCTTCTCTTCCCCAAAAAGAACCTCGCGGTAATCCGAATGCACCCACTCCGCATTGTCCCCCTCCCATCTCTTCCGGGCTACCGCTATGCAATGCGCATTGAGATCAATCCCTATTACCTGTAACCCGATCTTTTTCCGGCGGCAATACCGGCTGAGCACCCGGAGATTATCACCGCCTCCACAGCCAATTTCGCATACAGTCACCTGTTTCCGCTCCTTTAATAATTGTTTCAGCCCGTACAGACTGATAGCGTGGCCACCAAGCCAGGTATTGATAAAATCCAGTTCCCGCATATTCCTTTCAATATCTTCAAAAGGAATATCGTTCCGGTCGAGCAATTCTTTTTGGTAGCTCCGCTTTGAGAAGTCCATAGACAGAAATCGGTTAACTCCAACCAAAATACGAAGTATAAACTGATGAACGGCAGATAGCCCTTACTCGAAATGTTAAATATACGATCACCCCGTCCGGTCACCCTGGTGACCGTCCCGGCAAATAAACAGGTTTCTCAGTTCGTACTGACCAGCGTGCAGGTTTCCATGGTAAGACCGGGTCCGAAAGCCGCCCCGAACACCTTATTCGGTTGCCCGTAGTCAAGCTTGTCCATGATCCGTTGTAAAACGAATAAAATAGTGGGAGAAGACATATTGCCGTATTCTTTCAGGACTTCATACGATATATCCAGGCGTCCGTTGGAAAGCTGCAGACTTTTGCCGATGCTGTCCAGGATTTTTCTGCCGCCCGGATGTATACACCAATGGCTGATAGCTTCCTCGCGGCTATTGGTCTTTTCCAGGGCCCGCCTGACAAGAGCTGCAAAATCTTCCTCGATCAGATCGGGAATATAACTACTCAGTACCATCTGGAACCCCGTGGAAGATAATTCCCAGGTCATATCTTTTTTGCCTTTTGTCACGATCTCTGAATAGAAACTGTCGATTTTCACTCCTTTACCCGTCTGTGCATCTCCTACCACCAGCGCGGCGGCCGACCCATCCCCGAAAAGAAGGCTGGAAGTGATATTGTCGGTAGAAGGCTCCTGCTGAAAATGGAGGGTACACAGTTCCGTACAAACGATCAGCACTTTCGCTCCCGCATCGGAACGGCAGAATGCATCCGCCAGCTTGAGTGCGTGTACGGCGGCATAACAGCCCATAAAATTGACAGAAGTACGGAAGACGGTCTTAGGCAGGTCGATCAGTTCCACCAGCTCGAGGTCCAGACCGGGGGCGCTCATTCCTGTACAGCTCACCGTGATGAGATGGGTTACTTCCCGCGGGTTTATTTTGCCGGTCAGGCATCGGCGAACGGCATCCAATGACAAGGGGGCTGCATATTGGTGATACCAGCGCATCCGTTGTTCCAGGGAAGGGAAGGGTTCCAGGTTCTCCGTAGGGGGGTAGAATTTCCATTCCCGGGCCGGACGGCTATAATCGGAAATAACAGAGTAGCGGGTCTGAATGCCGCTCTGGTGATAAAGGAATTTCAGCTTCCTCCGATCCTCCTCATTCAGCGCATAAATATGCTGCATGAAAGGGAGGATAGCTTCCTGTTGATGCGCGTAGGGGGGCACCGCTGTGCCGATCGAAATAATTTTACTCAAAATAAATAAACTTAATAGTTAACTGATCAGGAATACCGTAATGAAGCCCGCATTGGTGCATAGGGACGCCAGCAAATTCATCCGCATGGTATTTTTGAAATTAGCCTGTTCAGGGTCTTTCCACACTTTTACAGCCCATATAACAAAATAAACGAGGACAGGCAGCATGCAGGTTGCCAGCACAAAAAATTCTCTTATCTGCAGGCTAAAAATGAAATAATGCGCCAGCAACGCAAAAGCCACGCTGTAGATAATGCCCGTGAAGATAAAGCTGCCTCTGTAGCCCAGCAGCCGGCTTATGGTCTGTACACCGTCTTTCCGGTCCGCCTCATGCTGGTATAGCTGCGTCAAAGGATAGAAGCCTCCGATCAGCAGGGAGCTGGCGATCATCGCTTCCAGCGGCACGTCGAGGCTTTTCTGCAGATGGCTGCCGTGGTATACCAGGAAGAAGACCAGCCCGCCCTGGCAAATGATCACGGTCAGGTAACCCAGGACAGGATATTTTTTGAGCCGGATCCCCCGATAACTGTAAGCTCTGGACGCAAGGATATAGACCGCCAGTCCTGCCGCAAAATAGCCGCTGATCCAGGCGCCCAGCAGCAGCGCCAGTATGTCCATCCCGGCGGTCAGCCGGAAAAGCTGCCGGGTAGGCTGCAGCGGGTGCTCCAGCCCCCCGATAGGAGAGGTGTCGCGATCCATATAACTATTATAGCCATTGCTGGCCGGATATACGAGTATATGCAGGATAAAAAAGACCAGCAGTGCCCTCCCCGGGTCTTTGTAGACCACCTGACCCAGGGCAAACCAATAGACCGGCATCAGAAAGAAGGAGAATGGGAGCCGCAGCAGCTGGAAGGTGGATCTTTGTAATTTCATGACAGCGCAGGGATTTTCATGAACGGGGCGGGTTTATAGCGAAGCATGATCTGTTCATAGAGCATCTTACACCAGATCACCACCGGCATGACGGCCTTGATGCCATAGGGTTTTACGAACCCGCTCCGGATATAGGAGGGTACGAGATCCGATACGGACATGGAAATTAGAAAAAAGGCCATGATCAGCAATACCAGGTTGAGCCGGTTAGGTGTTTGAAAGAAATACCAGATGCCGATCCCGGCCGTAGCGATGACGAAAGTAGGCGACTCCGCCTTGTGATTGAAAATGATGATCCAGAGCAGCACCGAAGCCAGGTAAAGCATACGGAAAGCATAATCCTTGTATTGGCGGATATGGATCAGTGGGAGCAGAAATAAAAGAAGACCGGCCAGGGCTACTCCGTTCTTGGAGACATACAGGTGCAGCCAGCTTTCCATCAGTCCCATTACGGACAACCCTACGGAGGCGGAATGGTCGTTCTGCAGAAGATTCAGCCAGCTCTGGTAGAGAAAAGCCAGCTGATGCGGCCCTACCACTACCACCGGCAGGATAGCCAGCAAGACCATCCAGAAGACCGACCAGGCGGCAAGCTTCAGCTTGCCGGGGTAGAAAAGATAGAAGACAAAAGCCAAAGCCCCGAAGATCTTGATATAAAAGGAGAGCGCGATGCAGAGTGCCGAAAGGAAATATTTGGATCGTTCGGCAAGGGCAAAGGCAAGTACAATGAGCCCTGCCATCAGCCCGTTGCTTTGCGTATTTTGGATGGATATCAGCAATTCCAGCAGGCAGAACAGGAGGATCCAGCTCTGCTTCTTCTCAGTAAGCCCCGGCAAGAGGCGGATGCCGGCAAACAGGCAGAGTGAATTGAGCAGGTTCCAGAGCACCAGGCCGATCGGGTCGGGGAGCCAGGACAGCAGGCCAAAGCAAAGGGCAAAAGTGGGGCTGTATTTATAGAGGTCCCAATGATCATCAGGGAAGAGCTGGTAAATATCCTTCCCCTGGATCAGGTGAAAGAACGAATATTTAAAGATGACATAGTTATTGTAATGCGTATAGGCCCTCATGCCGGGGGCATAAACCTTTTCATGTGCAAACAAGCCCTGGGCGGCTGCTATCAGGGAGATCACCACATAAGCGATAAAGACGATGGTAAGGCTCTTTGAATCCCATAGGGCCTTCCATTGACCAATCCACCCCCCGGAGGGGGAGTTTGGTAGCCCGCTGCTCTTGACATTAGGTTCTCTCATTCCTTTCTTTTATTACATTTAAAAATCTTCCGGACTAACCGGGCGGAGCCCGGTCAGGAATTCATTATTACTCCCCGTTCGTGTACGGGCTCATATTTGCACAGTCGCAATCATCCTCTGCGGCTACCTGCAGTAAGGCGGCGAACTGTTTATAAAAACCGATCCTGTCCTGCCGTTCGTCTTTTGCGGCTGCGGCATTGGTATTGCATTCCACGCCGCCATTGATAATATTGATGGTCATGCCGAAGCCGGGCTTCCGCCGGAGGCGGATGTCTTCGGCCGTTGGCTTCCAGTGCCCGCATACGACATCGTGACAAGAAGGCTTGGGTTGCTGTGGCCTCATCCAGAACCAGAGTGCGGTCCTGAAAGCGATGACCCCGTCCTGGCTTACTAATTCGGGTTTTGCCAGCAATGGCAATCCCAGCTCCTCGCCGGCCAGTCCATAGTTATAGGCGTAAGTCAGCTGAAGCGGTCCTCTGCCGTAATAGGACTTACCCGGCACGGGCTTGTAAGGGCTGTTGCCTCCCGTGTTGTATTGGGTGCAATGACCGTCGAGGCAAGCCTGCTCTTCGGTGTGATAGAGACCGTCCCCCTTTCCGCCGTTGGTGGTCTCATGAGCGATATGGGCAAAAAAAGCGGCCAGCTCTCTCTTTCGCTGGGTGGGATCTCCCTCCCCGGCAAATAAAGGAAAGCTGGCCGCGGCCTTTATAAGGGCCTCATACGTATAAATAACGTGATGGTGCGGAAATGCTTTTTCATACAGATCCTTGCTGAGCAAGGACGAGAGAGGCCGTTCTTCCCGCTGACAGGAAGATCCGGTAAATCCACCGGTCAGGATAGCCGCTGATAATAGAAGACAAAACCGCATAGTTCATCTTTTACCATTTCTCGTCGCCTGAACTCTGGTTCACCGGAAAGGGAAGACTAGAGCCTGACGGGTTATCTGCCGTCTGTTGCTGTGGAACACGTTGAGGTTCCAGTGGTTTAAATTCCGGGTTTGGCCGCATGGCGCGCTTTACCTCGGGTTTTTTCCTGGACTCGATAGGCTGCTGTTCTTGCTGGAGCGGAGCTTTTCTTTTGGCTTCCAGGTCCTGCTGCTCCAGTTGTTCGATGCCGAGCCTTTCCCGAACCTCTCCATTACGGACAGGGGCCTGTATCGGGCGTTGAGGCTGGCCATTGCGCTGATTGCCGGATGCGGGATTGCGTCGGTTGCCGTTGTCTGATACTCCATTGCGTTGAGGAGGTCTTTCCCTGCGATCGCCGCCGGATGACCTGCGCTCTCCATTGGAACCGTTGTTACGGCCAAAACCGGATCCGCCGTTCCTTCCATTGCCGGATGATCTGCCTGAACCTGCTGCAACAGGAGGTCTGTAGGACAGGGAGGCGTGCATGACATGGGGATGATCTTCTACTACCGGTACAGGGCGACCGATCAGTTTTTCGATATCCCGGAGGAATTCTTTTTCTTCCGCATCGCAGAAGGACAAAGCGATGCCGCTGGCGCCGGCCCGTCCCGTTCTGCCAATACGATGTACGTATGTTTCAGGTACATTGGGTAATTCATAATTGATGACGTGTGTCAGTTCGTCGATATCGATACCCCTGGCGGCGATATCCGTTGCTACGAGGATCCTGGTCTGGCGGCTTTTGAAATTCAGCAATGCACGCTGGCGGGCATTCTGTGATTTGTTGCCGTGGATGGCCTCGGCCCGGATCCCTGCACGCACCAGTCCCTGCGCTATTTTATCGGCGCCATGTTTAGTGCGGGCGAATACGAGGGCCGTAGGGATATCATGGGTCTTTAATACATGCAGCAGCAGTGATCGCTTATCCTGTTTTTCTACGAAATACATGGCTTGCTGGATGGTCTCTGCCGTGGAAGAGACGGGCGTCACTTCTACCTTGGACGGGTTTACAAGGATGGTGCCAGCCAGTTTCTGTATTTCCGGAGGCATGGTGGCGGAAAAGAAAAGGGTCTGTTTTTTCTGCGGAAGACGTGCGATGATCTTTTTGACATCATGCACGAAACCCATGTCGAGCATTCTGTCCGCTTCATCCAGCACGAAGAATTTGATATCGCGCAGGTTCACATGACGCTGATCAACCAGGTCCAGCAACCTGCCGGGCGTAGCCACCAGGATATCTATTCCTCTTTGCAGGGCCTGTACCTGGGAATGTTGCGGTACGCCGCCAAAAATGACCAGGTGTTTCATCCCGGTATATTTGCCATACGCCGCAAAACTTTCGTCGATCTGGATCGCCAGTTCGCGGGTAGGGGTGAGGATCAATGCTTTTATCGGACGTGTGCTGCGTAATCCGGTATCTTCCTTTATCCCGGCTGCATCTTCGCAAAGGAGCTGTAACATGGGGATGGCAAAGGCTGCCGTTTTGCCGGTGCCCGTCTGGGCGCAACCTAAAAGGTCGTTTCGGCTAAGGATGATGGGTATGGATTGTTCCTGGATTGGAGTGGGCGTGGTATAGCCCTCGTCATTCAAAGCCTTTAATAAAGGCTCAATGAGCTTGAGATTGGAAAATGACAATTGTTTATTATTTAGATTGAAAAAAGGCCTGTCTACTCATCAATATCCTTCAGGAGTTATACAGAAGGTTGTCACGAAAGTTGATAGAAAGGAATATAACGAATGCAAAGCTACGCATTATTCATGAAACCGACTAATAAATGTATAATGGATCAACGAGGAAGAAAAAAATAAAAAAATATGCGGACTAATTAGACCACATTTGAATAATTATACTATATTTGTTCTCGTGATCGATGCGGGACATCAGCCATCTGGTTAAGGCTTTTAAAGATGGTCCCGCAGCTAAGAGTAATTCCGGCGGTAGGTGATTCAAGCTTGCCGTCTTATATAGTACCTGAAATCATAATTACAGATCCCGGCTTCTTTCGGACCTGAGTTTATCCATCGCGGGGTGCTTCCGTAATTTACTGATAAAATAATAGTGAGACTTAAAGTTGGTTGGAATAGCAAGGACACAGTTCTGAAGGCCGGTGTTTCTACATGTGGCCCAAAGGATAAGGTTTAAAAAAACGGGTCATATCCATGACCCGTTTCTGTTTATTTGTCGGGCGTCCGTGATGATGCAGTCATCACCCGGAGGCTGGTAAGATCGTCGATTTAGATGAGCATTCTCAGCGGCTCCTCGAGCAGTCCCTTCAGGGTTTGCAGGAAAGCGGCGCCTGTAGCGCCATCCACCACCCGGTGGTCACAGGTCAGCGTTAGTTTCATAATATTGCCCGGGATGACGGCCCCGTTCTTTACTACGGGCACTTGCTGAATGGCTCCAACCGCCAGGATACAGGAATCCGGGGCGTTGATGATCGCCGTAAATTCATCCATCCCGAACATACCCAGGTTGGAAATAGTGAACGTGCTTCCTTCCCAATCGGAAGGCTGCAATTTTTTATTCTTTGCTTTTTGTGCAAAATCCTTGACCTCTGTGGCGATCTGCGAAAGCGTTTTTGTATCGGCAAAACGAATTACCGGCACCAGCAACCCATCTTCTACGGCAATAGCCACGCCAATATTTACGTGATGATTGACGCGTATTTTATCGCCCAGCCAGCTGCTATTGATCGCGGGATGTTTTTTTAGGGCTACCGAAACTGCCTTTATCACAAGGTCATTGAAGGAGATTTTTACGGAAGCTACCTCATTCAGCCTGCCCCTGCTCTCCACCGCCTTGTCCATATCGATGACCATTGTAAGATAGAACTCCGGAGCAGAGAATTTGGTTTCTGCCAGGCGTCTGGCGATCGTCTTCCGCATCTGAGATACAGGCACTTCGTCAAAGCTCACCTGCCCTGCCGGTACGACGGGCCCTGCTGTCTGTGCGGAGGCGGCCTGCTGGCTGGCTGGAGCCGTACTGGCGGCCGTACCTGGTGAATAGCTGTCCACATCTTTCTTCACGATACGGCCATTATCACCACTGCCGGGTACCCGGGAAATATCGATCCCTTTTTCCGCAGCTAATTTTTTAGCCAGCGGAGAAGCCTTGATCCTGCCATCGGCGCTGACAGAAAGCCCCGGACTTTCGGCGCCGGTCGTCGTTGCCGTTGTTGCGGCAGCGGCAGGCGCCTGCGCGGCAGCGGCCGGTTGCGCCGTGGCTGCCGGAGCCCCGCCTTTATTAGCGGCGCTGGCTATGATCTTTGGCAGGTCCACCTTCGAGGCATCCCCGATCACCGCCAACAGATCGTTTACGGCAATTTTCTCCCCTTTCTGCGCACCTATATGTAATAATTTACCTTCTTTATAGCTTTCCAATTCCATCGTAGCCTTATCCGTTTCGATATCGGCCAAAATATCTCCTTTTTTAACGGTATCACCCACTTTCTTGTGCCAGTCGGCGATCACCCCTTCGGTCATCGTATCGCTGAGGCGGGGCATCAGAATGACCGCTTCTTCTTTGGAGAGATCCAGTCCTCCTCCTGCCGGGGCCGGAGCAGCTGCGGGCGCTGCAACAGGAGCCGCTGCTTTGTCCGTTTTGGCGGCTGCCGGAGCCGGGGAAGCCGACTGACCTCCCGCCTTGACGAGGGATGAAATATCCTCTCCCGGCGCACCGATAATAGCCAGCAGGTCATTTACCTGGATCTTGCCTCCCTTATCGGTACCTACATATAATAAAGTTCCATCTTTATAGCTTTCCAGGTCCATTGTGGCCTTATCCGTTTCTACTTCCGCCAGCAACTCTCCTTTTTTGACGGGCTCGCCTACTTTTTTATGCCAGGCGGCAATAACTCCTTCGGTCATAGTGTCACTCAATCGGGGCATCAAAATAACTTCAGCCATAGCGCAGTCTTATTTAGAATAGATGATTTTTAATTGAGCCGTGAAATTACGGAATTTATAAATAGCTCCGTCAGGCTGCCTTGACATTCCCGGTCCTCTTAAGGACTCCCCAGTGCTGTAGTTCGCCTTTGAAGGCCCGGCGGACTGACCGGAACAATACCAGCCACATCAGCCAGCGCCAGAAAAGCCTTTGCGGGATCAGCCAGAATAACCGGGCGAAATTTTCCTTTTCAAAGCTGAAAGCCAGCATGGCCACTGCCAGGTCCACCAGCATAAAGACGAGGTAATAACCGGCTATTTTGGAAGCATTGCCTGTCAATAGTCCGACCAACATAAAAAAGTCTGCCAGGGGAATGACAAAAGGAATGATATATTGAAAGATTAGAATATTTGGTAGTGCAACCCATCCCAGCCATCGGTATTTCCAGTTGAGCAAGGCGTCACGGTTCTTCCAGAAGGTCTGCATGACTCCATAGCTCCACCGGAACCGCTGCTTCATAAGCATTCTCAGGGTCTCCGGGGCTTCCGTCATGGCGATTGCCCGATTGTCGTTTTCGACCATGTAACCACAACGCAGGATACGAACGGTCAGGTCACAATCTTCCGCCAGGGTATCCGTCGTAAATCCTCCCGCTTCTTCGATGGCCTGCTTCCGGAAGGCGCCGATCGCGCCGGGCACCACCGTGATGGCATTGAGATACGCAAAGGCCTTACGATCGAAATTCTGACTGCTGATATATTCTATGGATTGCCACCGGGTGAGCAGGTTGACCGTATTGCCCACTTTCACATTGCCGGCTACCGCTCCGACGATCCCTTTCCCGGGCATCTCCGGATCTTCTGCAGCGACGGCTGTCCCTTTCTCCCTTTTATGGCGCAGGCGCTGGGGGATGGGCGAAAAATGCTCCATAAGGCTGGACACCGCATCCGGTTTCAGTTTTGTGTCCGCATCGATGCAAACCACATATTCCGACTTCGCCTGCAGGATGCCAAAATTCAGCGCAGAGGCCTTACCGCCGTTCGGTTTACTGAATACCCTTACTTTCGGATGACCGGCAAAGGCCAGACTGACCCTCTCATAGGTCCGATCCGTACTGCCATCGTCTACGAATATAATGTCGTAATTGGGATAGTCTCCTTTCAGCAGGCTCTCCACTGAGCTCACCGCATTCACCTCTTCATTATAAGCAGGCACGATAACGCTTACCAGCGGGGCGCCGCTGCCGTCAGGCGACCAGAAGGGCAGCAAAGCATGTTTTCTTTCCCGGAGAAATTCCCTGGTGGCGATAAAGGCCATGAAGAGCACCCGCCCTACCGACAGCACCATAAATACAATGAAGACAGAGAAGAGGATATGACCGCTCCAATAACCCAGCTCGGCAAAATAGTAGTTGATCTGCAACAGGTAAAATCCGCTTCCTTTCGGAACGGGCGGCATCATTTCATCCCTGGTCTTGCCCAGGATATCGGCTACCGTAGTAAATTGGAATTTCCGGGCCTGGAAATACTGGATGATACGGGGCAGGGCTTCTACCGTGGCCTCCCTGTCTTCCCCCCCGGCATCATGCAATAGGATAATATTGCCGCTCAGCCCGGAAGTGGTCATCTCATTTTTACGTCGTACCACCCGGTCGAAAATACTATCGGCCGGCGTTCCGGGCTCCCAGTCCAATGGGTCGATAGATTCGCCGATGTCCAGGTAATTTTTCTTACGGGCAATGGCCACCGGGATCAGCTCTTCCCATTTCTCCGGTTCGAAATCCGCATTATAAGGGGCCCTGAACATGATCGTGGAATGCCCCGTGATGCACTCGATCAGCAGACGGGTGGACTCCATTTCCAGGATCGCCCTCCGCTGGCTTACTTTGGCAATATTCGGATGGGTGAAAGTGTGATTACCGATCTCATGTCCCTCCTTATACTCCCGCTTGACGATCGGGATATTATTTTCCGCATTGATGCCCACTACGAAGAAGGTGGCGGGCACATGATATTTGCTGAGAATGTCCAGAATCCTGGGCGTATAATTGGGATCGGGGCCATCATCGAAGGTCAGCACCAGCTTCATTGAATCATTGGTGCCATACTTGCGCGCCACGAACCTGGATGGCAGGCTATCGTAAGTTTCCTCGCTGATCAGCCATTCTCCCGTATTCACTTCCGGTGTGATCCGTCCATTGGTAGGCGTAGCAATGATGTCCAGCACTTCCCCGAAACCTTCATAATCCACGAAATCCGCATTGGCCATCGCATCTACCTTGCTGAAGTCGGAAAAGTTAAAATGATAGAGGGCCTGCTTTCGCATGTCCTGGTCATAAAAAGACCATACCCGCGGATCTTCGTCTCCCAGTCTCCAGACGGCGGTTCCCGCCAGCCCATATTCCGTGGCAAAACGCAGGGTATTGAAAATGGTCGCCGCATCGGTGAACTGTACCTGGTGTTTGATATTATCGCCATCCTCATAGTCATAATGAAGATTGTAGGAGTCATTATCGAAATCGATGGTGGCCTCATTGTCCTTGGCGGTGAACAGGGCTTGCTGATAGCTGACGGTCCTGGCAGATACCTCTTTTCCCAGCTTCCAGTCATAGCCATAGGCGGCCAGGCTGAGGATCAGCTTTTGGATGGGGATCTTTTTTACGGCATCGTCCACGGCGCCCTCGATCCATTTTTGATGAGAAATGGGCCCCGGGCCGCTGGCATCCGAATATTGGTCATAGGCCATCAGAAAGATATAATCGTTGTATTTGGACAGCTCCTTAAAATTATAATCTTCATTGAAGGGGATTACATCTTGTGTAACGAGAAAGTGTTTCTCATGGAGCCGCGTGTATATATCCTTTTGAAATTTTACGAGGTTCTCGTTCTTTTTTTCCTGCAGCTCTTCAAAATCGACGTTCACGCCGATAAAATCGTTCTTCTCCAGTATTTTGACCACATCGTTGATCAGCCGCTCTTTCTTTTTCGGGTCGTTGATGATCCGGTGCACGGCATCTCCCCGGAAGACTTCTTTATAATTGTTGGATAAGATAGGCATGATCTTTACGCCGGAATTCTTCATGATGGTCCAGGCGCGGGCATCGATATTGGTGAATACCGTATCGGCGGTGGGGTCGATAAAGATCCATTCCGGGATCACCAGGTTCATCTTCGAAATGTATTGCTGCAGGGATAAGAAAGACTGGGCATCCCAATCCACATAGAAAGCTGCCCTGATACCGGTGGGAAATTTGGTAAAGGAGCGGAAGTTCGTATCCGCCTTCACCAGGTTCTGCAGCTTGTTTTTATCCGAATCTTTTCTGGCCTGGCCGGGGAAGGCTCCCGCCTTATAAGGCACTTTCTCGTTGATGTATTTGCGGAACCCTCCGTATTGCTCGATCAGGCTGTTCTTGAATAAAAAGGTCCTATTGGTATCCAATACCTTTTTATATAACTGGCTTTGCTCCTTGATCCTGGGCAGGGTAGGCGTATAGCCGCGGTTTACGGCGATGGTGAAAATAACGATGCCCAGCAGCAGGAAAAGTAATACGATCCTGCCGCCCCATTTTAAACGCTGCCACCGGCCGGGAGAATTGGTCTGGAAGATCTGCCGCATTGAAGGAGATTTAGAATTGCCTGTCATAGTGTGGTATTGGCAAAATTCCCGCCAACCAGGTGTATGTCAAAATCGGGTATATGATTTTTAACTGGGATTTAAGAAGAATGAGGGTCCATCAATAATCTAATTCCAGTTTCAGCCGGTCTTTCAGTTCTTTTACCAATGGATATTGCTCTATGATCTGAAAGAACTGTTCCCTCTTGTTCAAGGGCCTTTCGGCGGGCTCATCCGTATTCACCCTTTCTTCTATGATCACGGCAAAGGAGATGGTCTTGTTGAAAAAGGCTTTCTGGATATGATCGGACAAGGTTCTTTTTTCCTGTTCAATGAACTTTTGCTCCAGATTATTGCTGCTGACCACCTCGAAAGTGTTGGGATCCAGTATTCGTAGAGTCGCCATCTCCAGACTTTGGACCGCAGGATTTTTATTCTCACGCAGCTGATCGGCGTATTCCTGCCAGACTTTTTGCAGCATGTCCGGTTCCAGTGGCTTCCGGTTACCCGCTTCATCCGTCTGCTGGCGGTTGGAGAATTGCTGCCTGATCTTCGATAGCGAACCTAAAGAGGTGCTTCCTGTTGCCGCCGGGGGTGTCGTCTGCCCGGGCGTTTGTGCGGGCAGTTGCTCCCTTACCGGTGTTTCGACGAGCAGTTTTGCCCCGCCTTGCGGCCCCTCTTCTTCGGGGTGGGGGCTCCCTGCCTTGCCCTGAAGATCCCGTCCTGTCAGGCTTCCGCTTTCGGGGTTGGCTCCGTTCGCAGGCTGGTTGCTGCTGCCGGTGGCGGCTTTTGCCCCCGTGGACCGGGCGCTCCCGCCCCCCACCAGTTCCATAGCCGGAATATTCCGGAAAGACACCGGTCTCAGGGTATCAACTTTTTTTTTATTACCCGGCTCGCCACTGGTCAGGTGAAGGGCCTGTCCCAGGTAACAGAGCTTGATCAGCGCCAGCTCTACATGCAGCCGCTTGTTGCGGGCGGACTTAAAATTGATCTCGGCTTCATTCAATACATTCAGTCCGCTGATCAGGTAAGCGGCATCCGTTGCTTTGCCGGCCGCGATATACCGGTCTTTGAAACTTTCAACGACTTCCAGCAGCCCGGCCACTTTCTCATCCTTGCAAACGAGCAGATTACGGATGAACTCGGCCATCCCGTTGAGCACCAGGTCGCCTTCGAATCCCTTGCGGTTGATATCATCATATAACAGAAGGGCATTCGACAGGTTCTGCTGCTGCATAGCCTCCAGGATCCTGAAATAATAATCCGCATCCAGTATATTCAGGTGTTCCAGTGTATTGGTATAGCTCAGCTCCCCATTGGTAAAGCTGACGATCTTATCCAGGATGCTGAGTGCATCCCGCATACAGCCCTCGCTTTTCTGTGCGATGATCTGTAAAGCGGGCTTTTCGGCCTTGATCTCCTCTTTATCGCATATTTCCTGCAGGTGATCTACCGTGTCGGCCGTAGTGATCCGTTTGAAGTCGAAGATCTGGCAACGGGAGAGGATCGTGGGAAGGATCTTATGCTTTTCGGTGGTAGCTAAGATGAAAATGGCATAGGGCGGTGGCTCTTCCAGCGTTTTCAAAAAAGCGTTGAAGGCCGAAGAGCTGAGCATGTGCACCTCATCGATGATATAGACCTTATACCTGCCTGCCTGCGGGGCAAATCGCACCTGCTCGACCAGGGTCCGGATATCATCCACGGAATTGTTGCTGGCGGCATCCAGTTCGTGGATATTCATAGAGATCCCGTCGTTAAACGAGACGCAGGAATGGCACTGATTACAGGCTTCCCCATCCGCTCCTTTATTCTCGCAATTAATGGTTTTGGCAAGGATGCGGGCACAGGTCGTTTTACCGACCCCACGGGGACCGCAAAACAAAAAGGCATGTGCCAGCTGATTGTTCTTAATGGCATTTTTGAGGGTAGTAGTAATGTGTGACTGCCCCACCACGGTAGAAAAACCCTGTGGCCTGTATTTTCGCGCCGAAACAATAAATTTGTCCATTAGATTAACTCCTGTAGCAAACCTACAGTAAAGCGAGCAATTGGTAAAATTTGGGCTAAAATAGGCGAGCTTCGGGCCGCAAGGTCCAATAATGAAAAAAAAGTTGCCGGAATATTTGGAATATTAACAGTGTTAAGTAAATTTGTATCGTTAATTTATTTTTTATGGGAATAGCCGAGAGAAAGGAAAAGCAGAAACTGGAGGTTCGGAAATTGATCCTGGATGCTTCGATGAAACTATTTGTGGAGGAGGGGTTTGACAATGTTTCAATCCGCCGTATTGCCGACCTGATCGAATACAGTCCTACCACCGTTTACCTTTACTTTAAGGATAAGGATGAGATCTTCTTCAACCTGCATGAAGTAGGGTTTTTAAAGATGCTGGAAAATAGTAAGGAGCTGGATGCCATTGAAAATCCACTTCAGCGTCTTCATAAGATGGGAGAGAACTATCTCCGTTTCGGGATGGAAAACCCCGAATATTATGATCTGATGTTCATTCAGCGGGCTCCCATGAAAAAATTGAAGGAGATGGGCTGCGATTGGGAGAACGGGGATGCTGCATTGACCCGGCTTAAAGCAACGGTCAGCGAGTGTATGGAAAAAGGATTGATCGCAAAGACAGATCCCGACCTGCTAAGCATGTCTATCTGGAGCATGGTTCACGGACTGGTGGCCCTGGCTATACGGGACCGGCTGGATAAATTTTTGCCGGACGGAGCACAGCTTCTTCCCATCATGAATTACTCTGTAGACTGGTTGGTCGGGACCCTGGCTCTCGGAGCGGGGACGGTGTTTCCTAAGCCGACGATCTAAGATGCGGATCCTTTACGAACCGAAAAATGCAAAGGCCCAATGGGGCGTTTTTTTTACTCTATTAGTTAACAGTGTTAATAATATTGACATAAAAAATAAACAGAACATCATGACAAAGTCATTTTTTGCCATCCTGCTGCTTACTGCTTTTTTGCAGACCTCCCTCCTTCGGGCGCAACGGTCTGCCGTTTCCGCACCGCCCGTTGCCATCGCAGCGCCTACGGCGGCCCCCGCCGCCACAATCCTTGACGGCTATATCCGTATGGGCCTGGACAGCAATCTGGCCCTCCACCAACGGAATTTCGACTGGCAGAAGGCCCAGCTCGATCTTAAAAGAGCTCAGTCGCTATTTTATCCCCAATTGGACTTCAGCTCTCAGTATACAGCCGCTAATGGAGGACGTTCGCAGAGCATACCCGTCGGCGACCTGCTCAACAACGTCTATTCGACCTTGAATCAATTGACCGGCACCAATAAATTCCCGCAGGTCGCCAATCAAAACATTCAGTTCCTCCCCAATGATTACCACGATACCAAGATGGAAATATCTCTGCCTCTGTTCAATAAAGATCTTCAACATAACAAGCAGGTGAATGGGGAACTGATCAATACCCGCCGTGCGGACGCAGATATTTACAGAAGAGAGCTGGTGCAACATATACGTCAGGCTTATTACCAATACCTGCAGGCAGGCAAAGCCGTAGAGATCTACACGAACGCGCTCGGCCTGGTAAAGGAAAACCGTCGGGTCAGCGAAAAATTCGTAGCGAACAGGATGGCGACCAAAGAAATTGTTTTGCGCGCCCAGGCCCAGGTAAGCCAGGTGGAATCCTCTCTTATCGAAGCAAAGAACAACCTCCGCAATGCCGCTGCTTATTTTAATTTCCTGCTTAACAGACCCCTGGAGGCGTCTGTGTTGGTGGACCCGGCGCTGACGGAAGATCCTGCCGGCGCAGCGGCTGTCGTCACGGCCCCCGAAGCGCCGGCCGGCCGCGAAGAATTCGATAAGCTGAAGAGCGTACAGCGAATATTGGCCTCCAACCTCCGATGGAACAAGTCCTACCTCTATCCCAGGCTGAACGCTTTTTACGATATTGGTTTCCAGGGGTTCGGCTTTCGGTTTAACAGCAGTCAGTTCTACCAGCTGGCAGGGGTGCAGCTTGTATGGCCATTGTTCAGAGCAGGCGACAATAAGTACAAGATCCGGCAGACACAGATCGACATTGCCTCCATAGGGGACCAATACCGGGAGCTTACTCAGCAGCTGACCCTGCAGGTGCAGACCGTTTCCAATGATTATTCTTCCGCTGTAGAAACCTTGCAATCCCTTACCGACGAGGTCAACAGCACCCGGGAGACCTATCGCCTGGCAGAAAGACGATTCAATGAAGGGCAGGCGCTGCAAATCGAACTGGTAGACGCCCGTACGCAGATGACCGGCGCAGAGATCCGCTACTCCCTGGGTCGTCTCACCGTCCTCAACAGGGCCGCAGACCTGGAGCGTGTAACAGCCTCCTATAAATTTTAGCCCCCGGCCCAAACCTGAAAACGGAAAATCGGAAATACCTGGTTTGCGCATTAATAACAATAAACTTAAAAACAGCACTCTATATGAACTCAAAACTGCTTCAGGCCTTTCGCTTCCCCGTCGTAGCGATCATCGCCTTTGCCCTGGTGAAATGCAGCGATAACAAAGCCGCCACTATCCCGCCGGTAGACGATCCCATCACCGTAAGATTACAGCCGGTAACAACAGGGAGCTATAGCCGTAATCTGCAATACTCCGGGCTTATCGCCTCGAATGCAGAGGCCCGGCTCTCCTTCAAGATCGGCGGCATCATCTCGAAAATTTATGTAAAGGAAGGCGACCGGGTGGTAAAAGGCCAGCTGCTGGCCTCCCTCGACCTGACGGAGATCGACGCACAGGTGCAGCAGGCTACGCAGAGTCTGGAAAAATCCAAAAGGGACGAAGGCCGGATAACGAACCTGTACAAAGATACCGTCGCCTCCCTGGAACAATTGCAGAATACGCATACCCAGCTAAGTGTCGCGGCAGAAGGTCTGCGTATCGCCCAGTTCAACCGTCAGTATGCACAGATACGCGCCACCGAAGGCGGCGCCATCCTGCAGAAATTCCTGAACGAAGGCGAATATGTCGCCGCCGGCACCGCCGTATTACAATTCAATGGCACGGAAAAAAATGACTGGGTCGTTCGCTTCGGCGTCTCCGACAGGGATTGGGCCGCTCTGAAAAAGGGAGATCCCGCCACCGTCACGATCGACGCCTATCCCGATCAGCGTTTTACGGGCCTGATCACTAAAATGGCGGAAGGAGCGGATCCCGCCAGCAGCACCTATCCGATAGAAGTTACGGTATCTCCGGCAGGACGCCGGTTCGCCCCCGGCTTGTTCTGCACCCTTCAGCTGCAACCTTCTTCCCGCCAGACCCTTACCATGATCCCAGCCGAAGCTCTGGCGGAAGGAGATGGGAAAACAGGATATGTATATACGCTGAATGCAGATAAGAAGACCGTAAAGAAAAACCCGGTCCATATCGCCTTTCTTCAGAAAGATAAAATAGCCGTCAGCAGCGGACTGGAGAACGTGCGGGAAGTGATCACCAGCGGAGTGGGCTACCTGACAGAAAAATCTATTGTAACACCCGTTAACTGAGCCTCATGAAAATCACTGACTTTTCCGTAAAAAATTATCAGTTCACGCTCATCGTCTTCGTGATGCTGATAGCCATTGGAATGAATTCCCTGTTCAATATGCCGCGGGGCGAGGACCCGGATATAGAGGCGCCGCAATTTTCCGCCATTGTCATCTATCCCGGCACCAGCCCCAAGGATATCGAAGACCTGGTCGTAGATCCGATCGAAAAAAGGTTCAATGAAATGGATGATGTCAAACGTATCCGCTCCCAGATAGACGACGGGCTGGCCGTGATACAGATCGAATTCAAATACCAGACCGACCCGGACAAAAAATATCAGGATGTGATCCGGGAGCTGAATGCCATCCGGGGCGACCTTCCCAAAGACATCGTCAGCATCGATATACAAAAATTCACTCCTTCCGATGTGAACATCCTGCAGGTAGGCCTGCTCAGTGAGACGGCACCCTACAAAGACCTGGAAGAATGGAGTAAGACGCTGAAGGAAAGACTGGAAAAAATAAAATCGCTGAAGAATGCAGAGAACTGGGCTTTCCCCAGGCAACAGGTCCGGGTGTCCCTCAATCTGGAAAAACTGGCGCAGAACAGCATCCCGCTCAATACCGTCCTGCGGGCCATTCAAAATGAAAATGTCAATATTCCCGGCGGCAGCATCGAGATGGGCGCCAAAAAATTCAATATAAAAACCAGTGGCGACTATAAGAGCGTCGATGAAATTAAGAATACGATCGTCAGTGGCTCCGGCGGAAAGATCATCTATGTAAAGGACCTGGCGGACGTGGAATTTAATTATGAAGAACAGAATTATATCGGCCGGCTCAACGGGAAAAGAGGGGTATTCGTAACAGCCAGCCGCAAATCCGGCACGAATATTTTTGCCGTGGAAAAGGAAATGGAACCTGTATTGCAGAAATTCCAAAAAGAATTACCGGCATCCATCACCTATGAAAAGAGCTTTAATAATGCGCAAAGCGTCCATACCCGCCTGAGCCATTTTGCCATGGATTTCGTCATCGCTATTTTCCTGGTATTGCTCACGCTGCTGCCGCTGGGGCCCCGCGCATCCGTTGTGGTCATGATCTCCATTCCCCTGTCCCTGGCCATCGGCCTCTTTCTGCTCGATCTGTTTCATATTACGATCAATCAGCTGAGCATCGTTGGTATGGTTGTGGCTCTCGGCTTGCTGGTAGACGATAGCATCGTGGTGGTAGAGAATATCGAGCGGTACCTGCGGATGGGGTATGGGAAAAAAGAAGCCGCCATGGCCGCCACCCGGCAGATCGGCCTGGCTGTTATAGGCTGCACTGCTACGCTGATCTTTGCCTTTCTGCCCCTGATGTTCCTGCCGGAAGGGGCCGGAGATTTTATCCGCAGCTTACCTGCGGCCGTCGTCACTACTGTGCTGGCTTCCCTGTTCGTATCTCTCACCATCGTACCGTTTCTGTCCAGCAGGATCCTCAGCGGACATGAACATCCGGAAGGCAATTTCTTTCTGAGGGGGTTGAAGAAATTCATCAACGGATCTTACCGCCGCCTGCTTCACGCCGCTATTGCAAGGCCTGTGCTGACCCTGCTGATCGCATTGGGTATCTTTCTGGGCTGCCTGGCGCTCATACCCGTCGTGGGATTCAGTGTCTTTCCCGCTTCGGAGAAACCGATGTTCCTGGTCAATATACAGACACCCCTTGGCACCAGTCTGCCGGCTACCGACACCGTAGCCAGGTATGTCGAGCGGGAGATCAGCCATATCCCGGATCTGAAAAATTATGCTACCAATGTAGGCCGGGGTAATCCCAGGATCTACTACAATGTGATCCCGCAAAATGAAGTGAGCAATTATGCACAGCTGTTTATTCAGCTGAACGAGACACCTCCGCTCAAAAAAAGGCAATTGATCGACTCCCTGCGGCAAAAATTCAAAGACTATCCCGGCGCGAAGATCGAAGTAAAAGATTTCGAACAGGGTCCGCCGATAGAAGCGCCCATCGCAATCCGGCTGTTCTCCGATGACCTGGACACCCTGCGGGCGCTCTCCTTCCGGGTGGAAGACCTGCTGAAAAGGACGGAGGGCACGATCTATGTCAACAACGAGCTCACCACGCTGAAGACGGATATCAAGGTGAAGGTCAACAAGGAGAAAGCAGGTATTCTGGGTGTCCCCGTCAATGAGATCGACCGGACCGTGCGGCTGGCCGTGGCAGGGCTGGATATCGGTAAATTCCGGAAAGACAACGGCGATGACTATAATATCAATGTTTGTCTGCCCAGGACACAGCGCCAGACCCTGGATGCGCTGGACAAAGTTTATGTAAGCTCCTATAGCGGAACTTCCATCCCGCTGAGCCAACTGGCGGACATCCAGTTCCAGAGCTCTCCCACCAGCATCCGGCATTATGATAAGGACAGGTATACCACCGTGACGGCCTTTTTGCGCAGCGGCTACAATACTACCAAAGTGACGGATGTTGTCCTGGCAGCATTGGATAAGATGACATTCCCCAAAGGCGCCAGCTATATGGCCGCGGGAGAAGTGGAAAGCAAGCAGCAGAGTTTCGGCGGGCTGGGCACCATCATCCTGATCACGATCTTCGGGATCCTGGGTGTGCTGATCCTCGAATTCAAAACATTCAGAGGAACCCTGATCGTCCTGTCCGTCGTGCCGCTGGGCATCATCGGGGCGGTGCTGATGCTGCTGGCCACCGGCAACACCTTCTCTTTTGTAGCGGTGATCGGCATCATCGCCCTGATCGGGATTGAGGTAAAGAACTCTATTCTGCTGGTGGATTATACGGACCAGCTGCGCAAAGGTGGAATGGGACTGAATGAGGCTATCCAGGAGGCGGGAGAGACCCGTTTCGTGCCCATCATTCTCACGACCCTGACGGCGATCGGGGGGCTGATCCCTCTCGTGGCGGAAAACAATCCCCTGTATTCGCCGCTCGCCCTGGTGATCATCGGCGGCCTGCTCAGCTCGACCATCCTCACCCGCGTGGTGACTCCCGTACTATATAAATTGCTGGCTCCGCGGATCGATCCTGCGTGATTTTCGGGGGCTGACAACTTGAGGTCACCATATGAATTCCGGGTTCCACCCGGTTATGGTGACCTCAAGTTGTTTTTCTTATGACAACATCGGATGTCGTTTGAACTCTTTCGACCGGTCGAAAAGATAACGATAGGTGGTCAGCTTCCGGCTGACTTCTCCCAATCCCCTGGCAATATTCACCATCTTGGGGTTGAAATCCCCGATCCATTGCATCTCATAGTCCAGGTAGGCGGTTTCGTGCTGGACGACCTTCGCCGCTTCCGCAATCATATAGCCGTCTACGCCTTTCCCCTGGAATTCCGGGATGATGGCGAAGAGGATCCCGGTGAATCGTTTGCAGGCGCCCTGGCGCCGGAGCCAGAGAAAATGTAGCTTCTGCAGCAGACCGAACTTACCGTTGAAATGTGAAAAGTATTGGTTGAGGTCCGGGATATTGAGGAACATGGCGATCGGCCGTTCATTATAATAGACAAACCACACGATCTTTTCATCCATCAGCGGCTTCATTTTTTTGAACAGGAGAACAGCCTGGTCTTTTTTCATCTCCTTCAGCCCTCCATGACCTGCATAGGCAGGATTATAAATGGCAATGAAATCCTCCGCAAATTTCAGCAGTTGCTTCTTGTCGATCATCCGGGCGCTGTACGCCGGATCGGCAGCCAGGGTCTCATGGCGCCGTAGCAGCTTGGCATTCAGGGGCTTCTTATAATCCATGCTAAAGCATAGCTGGTAGAAGAAAGGTTTGAAACCATAATTTTCCAGCAGGTCCTTATAATAAGGAGGATTATAGTTCATGCCGTATAGCGGCTCGTGCCATCCTTCTGTGAGAAGCCCCCACCACTTATCCCGTTCTCCAAAGTTAATAGGGCCATCCATCGCCTCCATTCCCCGCCGGGACAGCCAGTGCCGGGCTACATCCAGCAACATATCCGCCGCTTCCTGGTTATTGATACAGTCGAAGAAGCCAATTCCTCCTACCGGACCCTCATCCCCCTTGGTTTTGTATTTTTTATTTACAAATGCCGCAATACGACCGATTAACCGGCCTTCTTCATCCTTCAGGACCCAGCGCGTGATCTCCCCATGCCGGAAGGCTTTGTTTCGGACGGGGTCGAATACTTCGTTGATTTCATCGTCTATGGGCCGGATATAGGCTTTATCCTGGCGGTTTAGCTGGACGTTGGCTTGTATGAACTCTTTCGCCTGCGAGGGGGTAATGATCGGTATTAGTTGCATAAAATGGTCGTGAAGGGGCAAAAATAGAGATATCTGTACTTGAAAGCACATTTTTTGGAATTTGCTTCCTACTATTTCGGATTTTACCCTGTTCTCCCTTACCTTTGCAGCCAAATTTTAAACCCTCAATATTAAGGCATATGGCAGGTACTGGTAAGATCAAGCAAATCATCGGCGCTGTGATTGATGTGCAGTTCGAAGGTAAGCTCCCGGAAATTTATAACGCCTTGGAACTGAAAAGGTCCACAGGTGAAACATTGGTGCTGGAAGTACAGCAGCATCTGGGAGAGGACAGTGTGCGTTGTATTGCCATGGACGGTACGGAAGGGCTGACGCGTGGCCTGGCTGTTACCGATACGGGCGCTGCGATTGCCATGCCGATCGGCGAGGGTATTAAAGGACGTTTGTTCAATGTTACGGGAGATCCTATCGATGGATTGCCGGCTGTGTCCAAAGTTGGCGGCCGCCCGATCCACAGCAAGCCTCCGGCTTTCGAAAACCTGAGCACCAGTGCCGAAATACTTTTCACCGGTATCAAGGTCATCGATCTGATCGAGCCGTATTCCAAAGGCGGTAAGATCGGTCTTTTCGGCGGTGCGGGTGTGGGTAAGACCGTACTGATCCAGGAGCTGATCAATAATATAGCCAAAGCATATGCGGGTCTGTCCGTTTTTGCCGGTGTAGGGGAACGTACCCGTGAAGGGAATGACCTGATGCGTGAAATGATCGAAGCCGGTATCATGAACTATGGCGATGACTTCAAACATAGCATGGAGAAGGGCGGATGGGACGTAAGCAAGGTAAATATGGCCGAGCTGGCCGAATCTAAAGCTACTTTCGTTTTCGGTCAGATGAATGAGCCCCCCGGAGCCCGTGCCCGTGTGGCCCTCAGCGGACTTACCATCGCGGAATATTACCGGGATGGCGACGGCAAAGGCCAGGGCCGCGATATCCTCTTCTTCGTAGATAATATCTTCCGTTTCACACAGGCGGGTTCTGAAGTATCGGCTCTGTTAGGCCGTATGCCTTCCGCCGTGGGTTATCAGCCAACCCTTGCTACGGAAATGGGATTGATGCAGGAAAGGATCACTTCTACCAAGAACGGTTCCATTACCTCCGTACAGGCGGTATATGTACCTGCGGATGACCTTACCGATCCGGCTCCGGCAACGACGTTTGCCCATCTGGATGCCACTACCGTACTTAGCCGTAAGATCGCTGACTTAGGGATCTATCCCGCGGTTGACCCGTTGGATTCCACTTCCCGTATCCTTACTCCCAAGATCGTGGGAGAAGCGCACTACAATTGCGCCAATAATGTCAAGCTGATCCTGCAACGATATAAAGAGCTACAGGATATCATTGCGATCCTGGGTCTGGATGAATTGAGCGACGAAGATAAAATGACCGTATCCAGGGCTCGTAAGGTACAGCGTTTCCTTTCCCAGCCTTTCCATGTGGCTGAGCAGTTCACCGGGTTGAAAGGGGTACTGGTCCCTATCGACGAGACGATCCGTGGTTTCAATATGATCATGAACGGAGAAGTGGATGAATATCCTGAAGCGGCGTTCAACCTCGTAGGTAGCATCGACGATGCCATCGAAAAGGGTAAGAAACTGCAGGCTCAGGCGCAAGGATAAAACTAAAAAGTATGAACTTAGAGATATTAACACCCGAGAAGAAACTGTTCAGCGGAGACGTATATGGTGTACAGCTGCCGGGAGTGACGGGCTTGTTCGAAGTACTGGACAAACACGCTCCCCTGGTAAGTGCCTTGAAAACAGGCAGGGTGAAAGTATTAAAGGATAAGAATAACCATCTTGCTTATTTTACCATACAAAGTGGCTTTGTAGAAGTCATTCATAACAAAGTGACCGTATTGGTAGAAGGGGCAATACCTGTTGAAACCAAATAAGAATAAGTACCCCTATAATACGCACGGTCCACACCCCGCGGAAAAATGTTAGTTTCTCCCCCGGCTTTTTGGTCGGGGGATTTTTTTTGCGCGGGGTGCGGAGAAAAGTACCCCGCGCAAAAAAAATGCTAATGATGGCGCTATCGCGCAGCGGGCCCAGTGGCCCGCTTCTGTTTGTACACGGGGAAGAAGAAAATACGCCGGTATGTTGGAGCGACGACTTGCCTGTTAGTTTAGTTGCGGATCGATGGGGTAATTGATCATCAATTCATATTCTCCTCCCAGGAGGCGGATGGCATCCTTCCATATTTCATCCGGCTTCTTATGAAAGACGAGCTTGCGGCTTGCCTGAACCGTCAGCCAGGATTTTTCTTTCAGCTCGTCTGCCAACTGACCGCTGCCCCAGCCGGAATACCCGATATAGAAGCGGATCCTGGACGGATCGACTTCTCCCGCCCGGATGAGCTCGACGGCCTTTTCAAAACTGCCACCCCAGAATACTCCGTCTACGATTTCGTAGCCTCCTGTGATCTTGTCAGGGTATTGGTGAAGGAAATGGATGGTATCCATTTGTACGGGACCTCCGTGATAAACGGGCAGCTTCAGGTCGTCCAGCCCGCTGACCAGTTCATTGAGCGTATAATCGTAGTGCTTATTTAATACAAAGCCAAAACTTCCCTCATCCTGGTGCTCACACAGGAACACGACAGTTCTCATGAAATTGGGATCTTTCAGGAAGGGATCAGCGATCAACAATATACCGGGTGCCGGGCTCTCCATATAATCTAAATTAAGTAATTATAGGAGATAACAAAATGGTAAAAGGCCGGAATTTTAGACCGAAATCCCTTTTCTTTGTGAAACCTTCGTTAAATACCCCCTTTACCAGGGCCAGACAAGGGCTTCCGGCTATCCTTTTGATAAATTTGCCATTGGACCAAAAAGTATCGGATTGAAAAAAATTTTCCCCATCATCTTTGTTTTGATCACTTTGTCGCTCATCGGGATCATCTATATCCAGATCAACTGGATATTGACCATGGTAGAGAACAAGCAGGAGCTGTTGCGGCATAAGCTGGTAGATGCCATGAATGATGTGGGACATCAACTGGTCGAACAACGGGAATCTTCTCCCAGTATCAAGACCCTGCGGATCAGACCCGGCATCACCTGGCGTCCTTCCGATCAGTTCATGATGGAAATGATGAAGACCCCTACGGTGGCGGAAAGGTTCACCGTGGAAGATATCAACGAGAAACTTCGGAAAGCCTTTGTATTCAGGGGGTTGAAGGATACGAAATTTGAATTTTGCATTTCTTCCGACCTGGGGGCGTCCAATCTCTCTTTCAGGCCCGAGGTGCGTTCGCCCAATTTCCTGAAGGAAATCGTGGATACCACCCACAACCTTTCGGTCTATTATCCCCTGATGGCGCCTGCTGACGCCGATCTGGGAAGTACGGTTCCCGCCGAAATACTGATCGCGGTCGTTCCCGACTATAAGAACATCGTGCTGGGGGAAATGAAACTGATGATTGCCGGTGCTATCTTTTTCACCCTGGTGATCATTGCGGCTTTTTATGTCACCGTCCATGCTCTTTTACGGCAGAAGAAGCTCAGTGAGATCAAGAATGATTTCATCAACAATATGACGCACGAATTCAAGACGCCTTTGGCCACCATTTCCCTGGCCGTGGATGCGTTGCGGAATGAGAAGGTAGTCCAGGACCGGCAAAAATCAGAATACTTCTCAGGCATCATTAAAGAAGAGAATAAGCGAATGAATAAGCAGGTAGAGACCATCCTGCAGGCGTCTCTATTGGATCGCCGGGAGCAGCAGCTCAATCTTCGTTCCATCCATGCGCAAACCATTATACAGGAAGCGATGGAGAATTTCCAGCTGCAGCTGGAAGGGAAGGGCGGAAGGGCGGAGTTGCAGCTGAATGCAAAAAATGATTTGATAGAGGCGGATGAGGTACATTTTACCAACCTGATCTCCAATCTGATCGATAACGCCGTAAAATATTCGAAGGACCAGCTGCTGATCCGTGTTACGACCCACAGCACTTCCAAGAGTCTTGTCGTCCGCATCGAGGACAATGGGATCGGGATGAGCAAGGAGACCCAGCGCCGTATCTTCGAAAAATTCTATCGCGCTCATACCGGCAACCTGCATAATGTCAAGGGGTTCGGCCTGGGGCTAAGCTATGTCAAGACCATCGTGGAAGCCCATCATGGCAAGATCAAGGTAGAAAGTGTCACCGGCAAAGGCACCACCTTCACACTCGAATTCCCGTTAAAGAAACCGGCGTAATATTTATCGCAATAACAAGCACCCATCTCCATAGCTAAGGAAACGGAACTGATGCTCCAGGGCATAGTTGTAGACCTTCCTCCAATCCTTTCCGATCAGGGAGGCGACCAGGAGCAGCAAAGTTGATTCCGGCTGGTGGAAATTAGTAATGAGCCCCCGGATTATCTTCCAGTCATAGCCCGGTGTGATCAGCAATTGGGTTTTGCTGAGCAATTGCGGCAGCCCCTGTTTTTCCATCCAGTTCAGTAAGGCTGTTAAAGCCTTCTCCGGGCTGATGGCATTATCCTCCTGATATGCGTCCCATTGCTGCACGGACAGATCTTCGGGCAGTATTGCAGGATCCCGGAAAGTTTTGACTCCCAGCCAATAGAGGCTTTCGATGGTTCGGGCCGAAGTGGTCCCTACGGGAATGATAGTATCGCCTAATGAGCCGAGTAATTTTTTAATGGTGGCTGGTGTGACGGAGATATATTCTACATGCATCACATGCTGTTCCATGGTAGCCGCTTTTACCGGCAGGAAAGTTCCGGCGCCTACATGTAGGGTGACGAACTCCCGCCGGATATTTTTAGCCGCCAGCGTCTGAAAAATGGTTTCGGTAAAATGCAGGCCGGCGGTGGGGGCTGCCACGGAGCCGTCATGGAGGGCATAGATGGTCTGGTATCTTTCGCTATCCGACTCTTCCGCCGCCCGGTGGATATAAGGCGGAAGAGGGATCAGCCCTGCCTGGTGCAGCAACGCTGCAAAGCTCAGATGGGCGGGTTCCCAGGATAGTTCGATAAGAAAGAAGTCTTCCCCTTTGCTGATATACCTGGCTTCCAGGGTGACCGGTTCATTCTGTCCGGCTTCTCCCTGCCGTTCGATGGTTCGGGTGAGCACCTGTCCGGATTTCCATTTCGAGGCGCCCCCGATCAGGCATTTCCACCGGACCGTTCCCTGCTGCTGCATCGCTGCCGTGATCCCGGCATACTCCGGCGGCGGCTCCAGGCAGAACAATTCGATCTGCGCCCCGGTAGGCTTGCGGAAAAGGATCCTGGCCTCTACTACTTTTGTATTGTTAAAGACGAGCAGGGAATTGGCAGGGAGATGATCGGCGATATGGCGGTAAAGGTCTTCGCTGATCCCGCCTTCGCGATAGACCAGTAATTTACTGGCATCTCTTTCGGCCAGCGGATAATGAGCGATGAATTCTTCGGGCAGGTGATAGCTGTAATCAGCGATGGAGATTTTTTTCGGATGCATGCCTGGGGCGGCTAACTGCCGCCGGTTTTATGATTTTGGACGGGACGGACCTGTGGTCCGTCTTTTGCCGCGAATGTACGAAATATTGCCTGTCCGGTATCCCCCTGGGCGGCGGGCTGATAAGCAATATCCACAGGTTATCCACCGTAATTCACAGTCAATTCACATGTCCCTGCTCATTCTCCGGCCTCAAACCACACCAAAGGCCTTGCTCCATAAGGTAATACACTGTTGTGGAAAAATTAAATTTTTCAAATTCCCCTAGGAAAGTGGGAAAAAGTGTTATTTTGTGTTAGTTATTGTTTAATTTGATTCAACTCCTCATAAATGGTTGGTTTTCTGGGCGAATACGAAGCTACACTGGACTCGAAAGGGCGCTTTTTGCTCCCGGTCGGCTTCAAGAAGCAGTTGCCGGAAGACGGAAACACCCACTTTGTAGTGAACAGGGGGTTTGAAAAGTGCCTGAGTCTCTATCCAATGAAAAGCTGGGAACCCATTTTCGCCGGAATTAGCCAACTAAATGATTTTGACCCCAAAGTTCGTGAATTCAGAAGATATTTCCTGAACGGGGCGACGATGACAGAATTGGATTCCGCCGGACGGCTCCTGATTCCTCAAAACCTGAAAGAACACGCCGGCCTTGAAAAAGATATCGTGCTGGTGTCCGCTGTTAACAAAATCGAAATCTGGGATAAAAGTAAGTATCAACAGTTCTTTGAATCTTTTTCACCGGAGGCATTCAGCAGCCTGGCTAATCAGGTGATGAACCCTGGAGGGACCAACCTTTGACCACACCTCCCTCCAACTATCACGTGCCTGTGATGCTGCAGGAGACACTGGATGGGTTAGAGATACGGCCGGATGGCACTTACGTCGACTGCACTTTCGGCGGCGGCGGCCATTCGAAAGGAATGCTGGAGAGACTGGGCGCAAAAGGCAGGCTATTCGCCTTTGACCAGGATAACGACGCCCGGCGTAATCTGCCGGATGACGTCCGCATCACCTTTCTCCCTCATAACTTTCGCCATATCGGCCGCTTCCTTCGCCTGCACAACGCCACACAGGTCCACGGCATCCTGGCCGACCTGGGAGTGAGCAGCCACCAGTTCAACCAGCCTGAGAGAGGGTTTTCTACCCGGTTCGAAGGCGACCTGGATATGAGAATGGACCAACGACAGACACTGGCCGCTTTTGACGTCGTCAACACCTACACCGAACAGCAATTGCATAAGCTCTTCGAGCAATATGGTGAAGTGACCAATGCCCGCACCCTTGCCAGAACGATCGTCGAACTACGCCGCTCTGCCTCGCTGAAGACCATTTCAAACTTTAAAGCTGCCCTTGGCAGCGTGGTGAAAGGGAATCCCAACAAATACTTTGCCCAGGTTTTCCAGGCTTTGCGCATCGAAGTGAACGACGAATTGGGAGCTTTAAAAGAACTGTTGCAGCAAATACCTGGCCTCCTCCTACCTGGTGGTCGTGCAGCTATGATCACCTTCCATTCTCTGGAAGACAGGCTCGTTAAGAACTTCTTTAAAAAAGGTTCTTTCGAAGATGAAGACCAATCAGACCCCTTCGGAAAAAGTACGGTAATCCCCCTTCTAAAAGCCATCACCAAGAAACCGCTATCACCCGGCGATGAAGAACTGAAAAGAAACCCAAGAGCACGCAGCGCCAAGCTACGGATCGCAGAACGCATACCCCCCGCCCCTTAAAGGGGGATGAGAACGGGGGGGCTTAGAGCTAAAAGATTTTTGAACGAATATGAAAATGAAAGAGGAAGATGAAAATATAGAAGTGGACCCGGGAGGGCAGGGCAAAGAAAAAAGGAAAGCCGTCAGAGCTGCAGCACACGATACTGCAGAAGCTTCGGCCCGGATTCGCTGGCGACCCGGATTGAGCTACCGGTGGATCATGAAAAATATACCCTTTTTCCTGTTCCTCGCAGCGCTGGCAGTGATCTATATCTATAACGGGCACTATGCCGATAAAATAGTACGGGATATCAACCGGACCAATAAAGAACTAAAAGAATTGCAATACGAATACAAGACATTGAAAAGCGAAGTGATGTTTCGGAGTAAACAAAGCGAACTGGCTAAGGCCGTCGAACCTTTCGGACTGAAAGAATTGACCCAGCCTCCCGTTGTTTTAGTAGACAGCATTCAAAATAAATAACAGCACACAATAAATAACAGCACCAGGGCATGGAAGTCAAACGCGACATATTATGGAGAGTTTATCTCTGCTTCATCGGCATAGCCCTGCTGAGCCTCGTTGTGCTGGGAAAAGCTTTCTATATCCAACGTGTTCAGGGCGCTTACTGGAAAGGATTGAGCGATAGCCTTCACCAGAAATTTATTGAGCTCGATGCGGAAAGAGGCACCATCTACAGCGAAGACAGCAGCATGCTGAGCACCTCCATTCCCTATTTCAATATCTATATCGACTTCGGCGCCGACGGCCTCCGCGAAAAAAATGGCAAACGGTTTTCAGAAAATATAGACTCCCTCTCAGGTTGCCTTGCCGCTCTCTTCGGCGACCAGTCCACTGCCGCCTACAAAAGAGACCTGCTCCAGGGCTACCGTACCACCGACCGCTATTATCCCCTGCAGGCCAACGTCTCTTTCGAACAATATAAAAAACTCAGGAGCTTCCCCCTCGTCCGTCAGGGAAGGAACAAGAGTGGCTTCATCGCAGAAGTGAATAATAAAAGACTCAATCCGTTCGGCTTGCTGGCCAATCGTACCATTGGCCTGGCAAGAGCGAATGCCCAGAACGTAGGTCTGGAACGTACCTACGATACCCTTTTAAAAGGAGAGAGCGGCAAGCGGCTCGTCCGTTACATTGCCGGAGGCACTTATATTCCCGTTGAGGGTTATGAGATCGAATCGGAGAACGGGAAGGATATCGTCACCACCCTCGATGTCAATATCCAGGACATTGCCGAGAACGCACTCCTGAAAGAGCTGACGGAAAACGAAGCCGAACACGGCACCTGCATCGTCATGGAAGTAGCGACAGGCAAGATTAAAGCCATCGCTAACCTGGGCCGTCAGCCCGATGGCACCTATTGGGAAGATCTCAATTATGCCATCCGTGCCTCCGAACCCGGCTCTACCTTCAAACTGGCAACCATGCTTTCCCTGCTGGAAGATAAAAACGTAAAGCTTACGGATAATGTCAACCTGGAAGGCGGTGTCTGGAAAGTTGCCGGCCGTACCGTTTATGACAGCGAGAAGCACGGAGAGACCAATGTAACGGTAAAACATGCTTTCGAGCTCAGCTCCAATGTCGGCATGGCCAAACTGGCTTATACTCATTACACCGGTAATCCCAGCGCCTTCGTGGACCGCCTCAGGAAGCTGAAACTAAATCAACTGACGGGGATCGACCTGGCCGGCGAGACCAACCCGATCATAAAGAACCCGAAATCCCGGACCTGGAGCGCGACCACGCTCCCCTGGATGGCCTTCGGATACGAAGTGCTGGTGAGCCCGTTGCAAACCCTCACCCTGTATAACGCCGTGGCCAATGACGGGAAAATGATGAGACCCTACCTGGTCAACACGATACAGGAATCAGGCATTACGGTGAAAGAAAACCAGCCGACCACCGTCATCGAAAAGATCTGCAGCGATGAGACCCTCGGGCGATTGAAAGAATGCCTGGAAGGTGTCTGCAAAGATGTCGGCGGCACCGGCGCCAAGCTGTTTAAAAACTCTTTTTATAAAGTAGCCGGCAAGACAGGGACTGCCCTGGTGGCCAATGGCAACCGCGGCTATGCCGACCATATCTATCAATCCTCCTTTGCAGGGTATTTCCCGGCGGATCATCCCCGGTATTCCTGCATCGTCGTGATAAAAAACAAGCCCTTTGCCAAAGTCTATTACGGCGCCGCAGTAGCCGGACCCGTCTTCAAAGAACTGGCCGACAAACTGATGAGCGCAGCCTCCGACCCTATGGAAGCGCCTATCTGGAAGAAAGACAGCTCCCAGTTCTATTACGCAGGATCGACCCGCGACATGAAACAGGTGATCAATACCGTCGGTCTGGATTATAAAGATTCCTCCGGTAAAAATGAATGGAGCCATCTGTATGCGTCTAACGATCAGGCGACGGTCCTGAACAGAGAAATAATCACCCGCACGACCATCCCCAATGTAAAAGGTATGGGATTGAAAGATGCCCTCTACCTGCTGGAAAGCATGAACCTGCGGGTGGCGGCAAAAGGAAGAGGTAAAGTAAGAACACAATCGGTAGAACCGGGCACAGCCCTGCAAAAAAATGAAACGATCGTTCTTCAACTAAATTAAAACAACTTAAAAGGGACAGCGATAGGAATATGGCACACCTGCAGGACATATTATACAAAGTAAGCATCCGCTCCGTTCACGGTGAACTGGACAGGGAGGTGCATGACCTACAGACAGATTCAAGAAAGATCGGTCCGGACTCCCTGTTTATAGCCCTGAAAGGTACACATACCGATGGCCATCAGTTCATCCCGTCCGTCATAGAACAAGGCGCCACGACCATCGTTTGTGAAGAGCTGCCTGCTGACCTACAGAAAGGCATCACCTATATCCAGGTGGAGAACAGTGCCGCCGCCGCGGGTTATATCGCCCATAATTTCTATGGCCAGCCTTCCGAACGGCTGAAGCTCGTAGGCGTCACCGGCACCAATGGAAAGACCACCATCGCGACCTTATTATATAAGCTCTTCACCGCATTGGGATCGAAATGCGGCCTGCTGAGCACCGTCCAGAATCATATCGGCGACCGGATCGTACCGGCAACCCATACCACTCCGGACGCTATTCATCTCAATGCCCTGCTGAAGGAGATGGTGGAAGAAGGTTGTACTTATGTATTCATGGAGACCAGCTCTCACGCCATCCACCAGCATCGCATCACGGGATTGCAATACGCCGGAGGCCTGTTCAGCAATATCACTCATGACCACCTGGACTATCATAAGACATTCGACGAATACATCCGGGTAAAAAAATCGTTTTTCGATTCCCTGCCTTCCGACGCCTTTGCCATCTCCAATGCAGATGATAAGCGAGGCGCCGTGATGCTGCAGAACACGAATGCAAGAAAATATTTCTATAGCCTGAAGACCCTCGCCGATTTTAAAGGCAAGATCCTGGAGAATAACCTGACAGGGCTGGTGATGACCATCAACGATCAGGAAGTTCATTTCCGGCTGATCGGCGAATTCAACGCCTATAATCTGCTGGCCGTTTACGGTGCTGCCATCTCTCTGGGACAGGACAAGAATGAGGTCCTGCGCTGTCTCAGTGTCCTCGACGGCGCGGAAGGAAGATTCGACTACCTCATATCTCCCAACGATAAGATCATCGGCATCGTGGACTATGCTCATACACCCGACGCACTTATCAATGTCCTGGTGACCATTCAGAAATTGAGAAAAGGGTATGAGCAGATCATTACGGTGGTGGGATGCGGAGGCGACAGGGATAAGACAAAAAGACCCGTTATGGGCGCTGCCGCCTGTCAGTACAGCGACAGGGTGATCTTCACCTCCGATAATCCCCGGAGCGAAGATCCGGAACAGATCCTGCTGGACATGGAAGCCGATCTGAATACGGCGGCGAAAAGAAAGTATACCAAGATCGCTGACAGGAAAGAAGCTATCCGCACAGCGATCAACCTGGCCCGGCCGGAGGATATCCTCCTCATTGCCGGGAAAGGACACGAAAAATATCAGGAAATAAAAGGAATAAAATACCCTTTTGACGATAAACAGATCCTGCTGGAAATGTTTGAGTTATTAGAAAAGTAAAAGACCGACATGCTGTATCATTTATTCGATTGGTTGAGACAGATGGGAATAAAAGTACCGGGGGGTACCCTGTTCCAGTTCATCACGTTCCGGGTGCTCCTGGCCGTGCTGTTCTCATTGGTCATTACCATGATCTTCGGGAAGAAGCTGATCAACTATCTGCTTAAAAAACAGGTTGGAGAGACTGTACGCGATCTGGGCCTGGCGGGAGAACAACAAAAGAAAGGTACTCCGACCATGGGTGGATTCATTATCATCCTGGCCATCCTCATTCCTACCCTTCTGTTGGCCAATCTGCATAAAGCGTATATACGCCTGATGATCTTCAGTACCATCTGGCTTGGTATGATCGGGTTTATCGACGATTACCTGAAGCTAAGAGCTAAACGGATTGCCAAGGAACAAGGCATCCCCTATAAGAAAGGAGACAAGGACGGCCTGGCCGGCTGGTTCAAGATTCTCGGCCAGGTAACCCTGGGTGTCGTCGTAGGAGTTACGCTGTATTATAACAGCAACACGAAAGTATGGCGTGAATATGTAGGACAGAACATGCCTTCCGATACTACCGGCCTTAAGATCGTCACCCTGGGGAAGGAAAAGAAATTATTTGTAGAGGCAAAAGAGCCCATCACGTCGATCCCTTTCGTGAAGAACCATGAATTTAACTATTCGAAGTTGCTGCCGCCGGCTTTAAGAGGATTCACCTGGCTGCTTTATATCATCCTGGTGATCTTTATCATCACGGCTGTCTCGAATGGAGCGAATCTTACCGACGGCCTGGACGGCCTGGCGACAGGCACCAGCGCTGTAGTGGGAGTCTGCCTGGGCATCTTTGCCTATGCCAGCGGTAATATCCGGTTTGCCGAATATCTTAATATCATGTACATACCCAATCTGGGTGAGCTGTCCATCTATATCGGCGCCCTTATCGGGGCCTGTGTGGGATTCCTCTGGTACAATGCTTATCCGGCACAGGTATTCATGGGCGATACCGGTAGCCTGACGCTGGGCGGGGTCATCGCCGCGCTGGCCATTATCGTGCGGAAAGAATTACTGATACCTATATTCTGCGGGGTATTCCTGGTGGAGGTGCTGAGCGTAACCCTGCAGGTAACTTATTTTAAATACACTAAGAAAAAATACGGAGAGGGGAAAAGGATTTTCCTCATGAGCCCCCTGCATCATCATTATCAGAAACTGGGCTATCATGAAAGTAAGATTGTGACGAGGTTCTGGATCGTAACGATCCTGTGCGTGGCATTTGCCATCGCAACATTGAAGATTCGGTAACCAGCTATTATAGGAACCTGCCCGGCTATGGAGCGGCCATGGACCATGCAGACGCCGGAAAGACTTTTATGGAAAACCAGATCACCGGAGAACCACCGGCAAAAAGGTGACCCTTGATGTTCAAGAAATTGTGGTGCAGTAAGTTCATGCTTTTGAAGAACCCCCAAATCCGTTACCCGGATTCATCGGACGCAATGGTCGACATTGTGATCCGGGATACATCCGTCCTTGTAAAACCCGCTAGTTATCCGTACCCGGTATCATTTACGCCGGGATGTGTAAACGTTCAGGATTTTTATAATAATTCGTAGTAACAGGTGTCTAAACGATTAGTCATATTAGGAGGAGGGGAGAGTGGTATCGGCGCAGCATTGCTGGCCGTGCAGCGGGGATATGACGTGTTCGTATCCGATGGGGGGCCGCTTAAAGACAATTACCGGCTGGACCTGCAAAACCGGGGTATCGCCTTCGAAGAAGGGGCGCATACGGTGGAGAAGATCCTGAATGCCGACGAGGTCATGAAAAGCCCGGGCATCCCGGAAAAAAACGAACTGGTCAGGCAGATCCGTGCAAAAGGCATTCCGGTGATCAGCGAAATAGAGCTGGCCTACCGGTACAAGGGAAACAGTAAGATCATTGGCATCACGGGCAGCAACGGAAAGACGACCACCACCGCCATGACTTACCACATCTGTAAAGAGGGCGGCCTGGACTGTGCGTTGGTGGGGAATATCGGCTATTCTTTTGCGAGGCAGGTGGCGGAAGATCCGAAGCAGTGGTACGTGGCGGAGATCAGCAGTTTTCAGCTGGACGATATCGTGGAATTCAGGCCGGATGTAGCCATCCTGACCAATATCACGGAAGACCACCTGGACCGCTATGAGTACAAATTCGAAAACTACATCCGGAGTAAATTCCGGATCATCATGAACCAGAAAAAAGAAGATTATTTTATTTATAACGATGATGACCCTGTGATAAAGGAATATATAGACCGGCATCCCATTCATTCTAACCCACTACCATTTACTATGCAACACGAACCAAACAAAGGCGGATTTATCAGGAACGGACAAATGAACATCGAGACCGGTAACGAAAAACTGCAAATGAGCATTTACGATTTTGCTTTAAAGGGCATTCACAATCAATATAATACTATGGCAGCAGGTATCGCATCAGCCACCGTTGGCATACGCAAGCAAAAGATCCGTGACGCAATCCAGAGCTTCGAAGCCCTGGAACATCGCATGGAATACGTCGGTACGATAAGAGGAGTGGAGTTCATCAATGACTCCAAAGCGACCAATGTCAACAGCACCTGGTATGCGCTGGAAAGCATGGAGAAGCCTACTATCCTGATACTGGGAGGCGTAGATAAGGGGAATGACTATTCCCTGATCCGCGATCTGGTAAAGGAGAAGGTAAAGGCGATCGTCTGCATGGGCGTGGATAACCGTAAAATACAGGAGGCCTTCCAGAACGATGTGCCCCTGATGGTCAACACAGCCACTGCGGAAGAGGCCGTCAAAGCAGCTTTTCATTTCGCGACAAAAGGGGATACGGTGTTGCTGAGCCCGGCCTGCGCCAGTTTCGACCTGTTCAAAAATTATGAGGACAGGGGACGGCAATTCAAGGAAGCGGTGAAAGATCTATAAGCGACTGGTTCAGGGAACCGGAACGGCGAAGTAATTTGAAATGAAATGAGCAATTCGGCGACGATAGAAAGAACTCCCTTCGGGAGCTTACGATCCAGGACCAAGGGAGACAAGGTCATCTGGACGACAGTGGTGCTGCTGGCAGTAGTGTCATTGCTCGTCGTGTACAGTTCCACCGGGTTGCTGGCCTATAAAATGTACAAGGGGAATACGGAAGTGTATTTGTTCAAACAATTCGCTTTCATCATGGTAGGCGTTATGGTGATCTATTTCGCCCACCAGGTGAACTATACCATTTATTCCAAAGTGGCAAAGATCCTGTTCCTCATATCCATACCCTTGTTGATCTATACCCTGTTTTTTGGTGTGAAGCTGAATGAAGGAAGCCGGTGGATACGCCTCCCGATCATCAACCTGACCTTCCAGACCTCCGATCTGGCCAAGCTGGGCTTGTTTATGTACCTCAGCCGTCTGCTGAGCAAAAAACAGGACACCATCAAGGACTTTAAGAAGGGGTTTGTGCCGGTCATCACCCCGGTAGCGATCGTATGTATCCTGATCGCACCGGCGAATTTATCCACGGCCCTGCTGATCGGCGCCACCAGTCTGATGCTCCTGTTCATCGGGAGGGTCAGTGCCCGGCATCTGTTGCTTACGATCGGAGTCGCGATGATCCCCGTGATCATCCTCATCAGCGCCGCGGTCATCCGTCATAAAGCCAACGGAGGGGCGCTGGAGAAACCCAAAACCGAGAATAAGGCGAGGTTATTTGTACGGGTAGATACCTGGATCAGCCGGGTAGAGACCTTCGTGTACGGAGTAAAGGAAGACAATGACGATAACAATTATCAGGTCAACCAGGCCAAGATCGCTATTGCAAAAGGCGGAATCGTAGGACTCGGACCGGGAAACAGCCAGCAACGGAATTTCCTGCCACATCCTTATTCCGACTTTATATATGCCATCATCATAGAGGAATACGGATTGATAGGTGGTGCATTCATTGTCTTTATCTACCTGGTATTCCTCCTGCGGAGTATCCGCATCTTCCGGAGATGTCCTTTTGCTTTCGGGGCTTTTCTGGCATTGGGGCTGAGCTTTACCCTGGTTATCCAGGCGCTGGCGAATATGGCGGTGAATGTCAATCTCTTTCCTGTCACGGGTGTAACATTACCCCTCGTGAGTATGGGAGGAAGCTCGTTTTTGTTCACCTGCCTGGCAATAGGAATCATATTAAGCGTGGCCCGCAACGCAGAACAGCAGGAGGGAAAAGAAACAACTAATATGGAGACGGCGTGACACAACGTATCATCATAGCAGGCGGCGGTACCGGCGGCCATATCTTCCCTGCCATCGCCATCGCTGGCGCCCTGAAACAGCAATCCCCCGGGATCGAGCTATTGTTCGTGGGCGCCAAAGGAAAGATGGAAATGGAGAAGGTGCCGCAGGCCGGGTATAAAATAGAAGGCATCGATATCGCCGGCCTTAACAGAAGCTCTTTGATAAAAAATATAGGGTTGCCTTTCAAGCTGATAAAAAGCTTTTTCCAGGTGCGCCGGATCCTGCGATCTTTCCGACCCGATGCCGTGGTAGGTGTCGGAGGATATTCCAGCTTCCCGGTTTTACGGGCAGCGCAGGCACAGGGGATTCCCACTTTCATCCATGAGTCCAACTCGTTCGCCGGTAAGGCGAATCAATGGCTGGGGAAGAAGGCTACCGGTATCTTCGTAGCCAGTGATGGAATGGAAAAATTCTTCCCGGCCGAAAAGATAAAGATCACCGGCAACCCCGTTCGAAAGAATATTTCGGGCAGCAGGATCGGCAGAGAGGACGCGATCCGGTTCTTCGGCCTGGACCCCGCAAAACAGACCGTCTTTTGCACGGGCGGGAGCCTGGGAGCCAAGGGGATCAATGAAGCGGTAGCCGCCGGCCTGGATGCCTTCGGAAATAACGGGCTCCAGTTGATCTGGCAGACGGGCAAACCTTTTGCGGAGAAAGCCGCCGCCCTTTCCGCCGGTAAGAACAACATATGGACCCGCGATTTTATTACACAGATGGAATATGCGTTTTCCGCCGCAGACGTAGTGATATCGAGATCCGGAGCCATGTCGATCGCTGAATTATGCGTGGCGCATAAAGCGGTAGTGTTTGTCCCATTCCCCTTTGCAGCGGAAGACCATCAGACAGTCAACGCACAGAACCTGGTGAATAAGAAAGCGGGGTTGCTGGTAAAAGATAGCGAGGCAAGAGAGAAATTAGTGGATACGGTGATCGCCATGACGAAGAATACGGACCAGCAAAAGGAGTTAAAAGAGAATATCGGCCGGCTGGCTGTGACGAATGCGGATGAAGTGATCGCCCGGGAGATTTTAAACCGATCAAACAATGGCTGACTTAAAAAATATAAGGAAGATCTATTTTATTGGGATCGGGGGCATCGGGATGAGTGCGCTGGCAAGGTATTTCCGGTTTCACGGAAAAGAAGTGAGCGGGTATGACAAAACATCCACCCCCCTCACCCGTCAGCTGGAGAGTGAAGGGATCGCCGTTCATTATGAAGACAACCCGGACCTGGCGCCCCGGGATGCAGACATGGTAGTATATACACCTGCAGTGCCGAAGGACCATAAAGAGCTGCTCTATTATCAGCAACATCAGTACCCTCTGTTGAAAAGAAGCGACGTGCTGGGTGAGATCACCAATAGTTCTTTTAATATCTGTGTGGCAGGTACTCATGGTAAGACGACCATCACCACGATGATAGCCCATATCCTGCGTCATAGCGGCTATGGCTGCAACGCATTCCTGGGAGGGATCGCCGTGAACTATAACAGCAATTTCTGGAGCGACAAGCGGAATGTCTGTGTGGTGGAAGCCGACGAGTACGACCGGAGTTTCCTGAAGCTGAGTCCCAATATAGCCGTGATCACTGCCATGGATGCCGATCATCTCGACATCTACGGTACGGCGGAGGAAGTGGAAAAGGCTTTTATCGATTTCTCCGGAAGGCTGAAGCCGGAGGGATTGTTAGTGAGCAAATGGGGGCTTAAGCGGGGAGGGGAGTTGAAAGGCGATCATCACCTGACGTATAGCTTGCCGCCCGCCGGTCTCAGCCGGTCCGCTGCTGCCGGTCAGCCCGATATTATCGCTTTCGGCATCAGCATGAGCGAGGGAAGCTACACATTCGGCGTACGGACAAAAGACTGGACTCTGGATGAGATCGTGCTGAACATGGGAGGAATGCATAACGTGGAGAATGTCACCGCAGCCATTGCCGTAGCCCATCACCTGGGTATCGAAGACGGGAAGATCAGGGCGGCGGTCGCAGCCTTCAAAGGCGTCAAAAGACGGTTTGAGTATATTATCAAAGAGCCGGGACTGATCTTTATCGACGACTATGCGCATCATCCGGAAGAGTTGAGGGCATTGATCAGTGGGGCAAAAGGATTGTTTGGCGGGCGGAAATGCACGGTACTGTTTCAGCCGCACCTGTTCACAAGGACACGTGATTTTGCGGATGCCTTTGCGGCAAGCCTGGACCTGGCAGATGAAGTCTTTCTGTTACCCATCTATCCGGCCCGCGAGCTGCCGATAGAAGGAGTCACGAGCGAGCTGATCGTGGAGAAAATGACGCCGGGGAAAGCTGTAGTCTGCGATAAGAATGAACTAATGAAGATAATAAAGGATAAAGTGGATCATAATGGAGAGCTGGAATTAGTGATCACGGCAGGAGCAGGAGATATCGATACACTCATCGGACCGGTGAAAGCATTGCTTGAAAACCGGTAGAACTGATTGTGTAAGGGGCTTATCTACCCGAACACTTGTGTACCCGTCTGACGGTCCGATAGGTCGTCGGGCGGGTCTCAAGAACCGGACGGAGTCCGGTTCGCAGACGAAAAAAGAAGTAAAAATGAAGGAAACAAAATGGCCAAAGTCAGTATCAGAAAGATTTTTGTTGTCATGTTTTGGTGCATCGCAGGCGCCGGCGTGCTGGTATTGCTGGTAGCGGCTATCAAATACAGGAACAACAAGACCTGTAAAGGGTATAAGATCGAGATCAGCGGACCATCCGGAGCGCTGTTCATCGGTAAAAAAGAGATCAACGACCTGCTGGCATCGGCAGGGGCGGGACAATGGAAAGACAGACCTACTCAATCCTTTGACCTGCGCCGGATGGAGTCGGTACTCGAAAAAAATGTCTGGATCCGGGATGCACAATTGTTCTTTGATAATAACGGGGTATTAGAGGTGAAGGTGATCGAGCGGGAGCCTGCCGCCCGCATCTTTACAGAGAGTGGCAACAGCTTCTATATCGACAGCAGCGGAGTGCAATTGCCGCTATCGGATAAGCTGCCGGTGAAGCTACCTGTCTTCACCGATTATCCGGCGCCGGGAATCAGGCTGCATGGAAAGGACAGCCTCCTCACCGTCCAGATCCGGCAGCTGAGCGCCTTTATCCGGAATGATTCGTTCTGGATGGCGCAGATAGCCCAGATAGCCATCACCTCTGACAGGGGCTTTGAGCTGGTACCTATGATCGGTAATCACCTGATCGAATTCGGGGATGGAGAGGACTACCAGCAAAAATTCCACCGGCTCTTCATCTTCTATAAAGAAGTGCTGAGCCGGACGGGTTTCGATAAATATTCGAGGATCGACGTCGCTTATGCGGGACAGGTGGTCGGAACTAAAAAAGGCAGTGAAGGGACACGCTTCGATTCGCTGCAGGGGATGAAGAATATCCAGCAGATGATCCGTTCGGCACAGCAATTGCAAGTCGATACGGTTCGCCAGCAAAATATCCGGCCCCTGGAACGAAATACCCAGACGGAACAGACATTGACGAACTATGACCTGATACCGGACTCATCCTATGAAAAACCAACGGCAAGGCAGGCAGACAACCATCCGATATCCGGTACTGTGAGAACCGTATCCGGCCCGGTACCTGTGAGGGCGCCGGTAAAACAAGGTCCGAGAGCAGTAATGCCCCGGAAAAACAGTAAAAACAACTAAAATTAAATAAACTAAACTATGAACTACGAGCAACCCATTATTGTCGGACTCGACATTGGCACGACCAAGATCGCGGCCATTGCTGGTCGTAAGAATGAGTACGGCAAGCTTGAAATATTAGGATTCGGAAGAGCTAATTCCAATGGCGTTAAGCACGGACAGGTGCTGAATATAGACGAGACGATCAAGGCCATTCAAATGGCCCTGGATAATTGCTATGCCTCCAATCCCAACCTGGAGATTACCGAGGTATACGTCGGTATTGCCGGGCACCATATCAAAAGTCTGCAGACTCGGGGAGATATCGTTCGCCAGAATACGGATGACGAGATCACCCGCCGGGAGATCGACCAGCTTGTTGCCGATCAGTACAAGACCTATATTCCCGCCGGTGACCAGATCATCGATGTGATCCCGCAGGAGTTCACCGTGGATAATTTTCAGAATATCCCCAACCCGATCGGCTACGGCGGCGTAAAAGTCGGCGCCAATTTCCATATCATCACCGGCGATAAGAATGCCATCCGGAATATCAACCGGGCCGTGGAAAAGAGCAACCTGCTGACAAAAGACCTGGTCCTTCAACCCCTGGCTTCCGCAGCAGCGGTTATGGGGCATGAAGATCTGGAAGCAGGTGTCGCGATCGTCGATATCGGCGGTGGCACTACGGACCTTGCCGTATTTTATGAAGGGATCCTGAAACATACGGCTGTCATTCCGTTCGGCGGCGAGAATATCACCAACGATATCAAGACCGGCCTGGGTGTATTGAAGACACAGGCGGAACAAATGAAAGTACAGTTCGGCTCGGCTTTGTCCAATGAGGCAAAAGCCAATGCCTATATCACCATACCCGGTTTGCGCGGTATGCCGGCCAAAGAGATCAGTGTGAAGAACCTGGCCAATATCATACAGGCGCGTATGAGCGAGATCATGGATTTCGTTACCTATCATCTCAAACAGGTAGGTCTGGATAATAAGACGCTGAACGGCGGGATCGTAATGACCGGCGGAGGCTCTCAGCTCAGGCACCTGATCCAGCTGACGGAATATGTCACGGGCCTGAATGCCCGGATCGGCTACCCGACGGAGCACCTGGCGGCAGGCCATATTGAAGAGTTGGCTAAACCTACCTATGCCACCTGTATCGGACTCATCCTGAAGGGGTATAGTGATTATGAACATAACCGCAAACAGTTTGATACAGAATACAGGAAAGTGGAAGTGCCGGATGCCCTGAGAAAAGCGGCAGCGCAACAGGCGGCGGATCCGCTCCTGTCACAGGAATTATCACAGCAGGAGAAAGTACGCAACCGGAAAGGAATAAAAGATTTCTGGGGAAAATTCAAGGATGGCATCATCGACCTCTTCAAAGAAGAAGAAGATCATGCCCTCTGACCATCGGTCAATAGACCGTTGGTTTATTTGCGACGAATCGACGGACCCGTGAAACGAGTAATGATGGACCCTCGGTCAACAAACCGGTGGTCTGTTTTGGTGAGTTAATTTATTTAAATTTTATTGTCATGATCCATTTTGATCTACCGAAAGAAAAATCATCCATCATCAAGGTCATTGGTGTGGGTGGTGGTGGCAGCAATGCAGTGAACCATATGTTCAGTCAGAACATAGAGGGGGTGAACTTCATCATTTGTAATACCGATGCGCAAGCTATTGCGACAAGTAAGGTGCCGAATAAAGTGCAGTTAGGACCCCATTTGACACAGGGGTTGGGAGCGGGTGCGAATCCTGACATCGGCAGACAAGCGACAGAGGAAAGCCTGGAAGAGATCAAACAGATCCTGGAAGTAAATACCAAAATGGCTTTTATTACAGCTGGTATGGGTGGCGGCACCGGTACGGGAGGGGCCCCCATCATCTCTAAAATATGCAAAGACCTGGGTATCCTTACTGTAGGCATCATCACCACGCCTTTTTCGTATGAAGGGAAGAAGCGGCAGCTGCAGGCGGAAGAAGGTATCCGGGTGATGAAACAATATGTGGACACCCTCCTCGTGATAAGCAACGATAAGCTGCGTCACCAGTTCGGTAACCTTAAAATGAAAGAGGCTTTTGCCAAAGCGGACAATGTCCTGGCGACGGCGGCTAAATGTATTACAGATGTTATCAATAGCACAGGACAGATCAATGTTGACTTTGCGGATGTATGCACGGTCATGCGCAGCGGTGGAGTAGCTATCCTGGGCAGCGCGACGGCTAAAGGAGAGGGCCGCGCACAAAGGGCGATCGAAGAGGCGCTCAATTCTCCCCTCCTGAACGACAACGATATACGGGGCGCCAAATGGATCCTGATCAATATCAACTCCTGTGAAGGGGAACATGAGTTCACCATGGATGAGGTAGAGATCATCCAGAATTACCTGCTCAGCCAGGCAGGAGAGCATACGGATGTGATCATGGGGCTTGGATATGACAATACCCTGGGCGCCAACCTGGGTATCACTCTCATAGCCACGGGCTTTGAGCACAAAGAACTTTTCGCTAAGGCTTCTGAAGCCGAGCCTGTTCTTAAGAAAGAAGAGAAAATTCTGATGACTCTTGGTCTACCCGCCGAAGAATCTTTACAACGGCCTGTCCTTCCTGCAACTGAAATCAAAAAAGAATCGCCGAACGCAAAAGAACTGCCGGCGGTGGGTCTATCCTCCCAACCCTCCGCCCCACTGCCGGATTCTTTACAGCCTAAACTGGTAGACACTCCCCCGTCGGCTACTCCCCTGAGCCTCTTCGGAAACGAAGACGCCGGTATAGCCGATGGCCCTGTCAATGTGGACAAACCAGTGGAAAAAAATGATCGGGCGCCCAGAATAGAATGGGTACTTTCACCTGATCCGGAACCTGCTCCACTTCCCAATAAAAATATCCAGGCGTCCGGCAACATACCGTCCGGTAATACATTATCCGGCAATACGCAGACGCCCGGCGCCGAAAGAAATTCTCCGACGTCTGCAGCGTCCGGAGGATACCTTGCAAGGCCATCCAATATCTATGCGGAAGAACCCAGGAACGAACGACAATCCAACCCAGAACACAATGGACCGGTAAAGACACCTGTCCTGAATACACCTGCTTCGACTCCGCCGCGTGAAGAAGAGACGGCGCCCGATATGCAGCTAGTATTCAGAGAAAAGGGTTCAGCGACGGATGAGCCTGGGGCCCACCAAACTCACGCGCTTTCGGTGCAGAACTCATCCGCAGAGGAACCTGCCATGCAGGACGATACGGATGATCCCAAACGCAGGGCGGCAGAACGAATCAACAAGTTGCGCAACTTGTCGTTCAACATCAATGCCGCCGATCCGAATAATGAGTTTGAAACTGTGCCGGCGTACATCCGTCGCAATTTGGAACTGTACAATACCATCTCCAACGTGGAGAACTTCTACAGTAACTATGAAGTGAAGACCGATGAAAATAATAATACAGAGATCAGCACCATCAATACATTTCTGGATGGGAAAAGACCGGACTGATCCGTCTTAACAATAGTTTGTTTTTAGTTGTTTTATTCCCCCTGGTTCTCCGGGGGGATTTTTTTGGCCGGGGCTTGCGACTAAAAGTCGCCCCGGCCAAAAAAATGCTAATGATGGCGCTATCGCGCAGCGGGCCCGTGGCCCGCTGCTGTTTATAGGAGGGGATGGAGAAAATATTCCCTTATGAAAAAAATAATAAGGAAGACTCTCCGCGCATCCGACCTGTGGTCGGATTGGACTATCTTTATGTCATCGCTACCTTTACGTTATCAACTGTCTAAATTATCGCTTCACAATGCTCAACATTCTCATCACCGGTGGAACAGGTATGATCGGCACGGCCCTTAGCCGGATGCTCCTCGAAAAAGGATATGATGTGACCCTCCTCTCCCGCTCTGCCCGACCCTCCGGATTTTCCTCATCCCCGGATTCCCAACCCGCACCGACCCTTCGCACGGCCCATTGGGACCTTCGGACACAGGCCATCGATACCGAAGCAATCCGCCAGGCCGACTATATCATCCACCTGGCAGGGGCCGGCGTCGCAGACAAACGATGGAGTAAAAAAAGGAAAAAAGAGATAGTCGAAAGCCGCACCCGAAGCAGCGTCCTACTCATAAAAGCCCTCCAGGAGAACCCCAATAAAGTACAGGCCGTAGTCAGCGCCTCCGCCATCGGCTGGTATGGTCCAGATCCGGCTATACCGAACTCCGATCCTTTCGAAGAGACGGCCTCTGCTGATGACGACTTTCTGGGAGAGACCTGCCGTCTCTGGGAAGACTCCATCACTCCCATCACGGACATGGGCAAACGACTGGTCATCTTACGCACCGGTATTGTGCTCAGCCGGAAAGGGGGCGCCCTGACGGAATTTAAAAAACCCGTGAAAATGGGCGTCGCAGCCATCCTGGGCAGCGGTAAACAAGTGGTAAGCTGGATTCATGTCGAAGACCTCTGCCGGCTATACCTGCAGGCTATTGAACAGCCTGATTGGCGGGGCGTCTACAATGCTGTGGCTCCCAAACCGGTCGATAACAGGACGCTCACCCTGGAGCTGGCGCGCCGCCTGAAAGGGAAATATTATGTTCCCGTATATGTTCCTTCTTTCCTTCTGAAGATAGTCTTAGGAGAATTAAGCATCGAGGTGCTGAAGAGCGCCACCGTGAGCTCAAAAAAAGCCCGGATTGCCGGGTTCCAGTTTTTGTATCCTTCGATTCAGAGCGCCCTGGAAGAATTACTCGCACCGAAGACCGGAGCGTGAATGCTGACAAGACTGCTGGTTACAGATCGCTCTTCAGGAACTTCCTGCCTGACGCCAGACAATAGATCACCACATAGATGAAGGCCACCAGCAAATAGTAGGGTATATGACTTTCCCAATTGGCCTGTTTGGGTAATAAGGCTTTCGCATAAGGGAAGGGGACCAGTTGGTCTGTCACCTCCTCCGGCAGATAATTCACCCCTTTGATATCGTATTTCCCCCGGAAAATACCCACGATGATCTGCTCCACGATCAGGTAGATAAAGAATAGTCCCATGGCCAGCCCAGCCCTCTTAACGAACAGCGCCATTACAAAAGCTATCAGCGAATAGGACAACATCTCTACAAAATAAAAAAGGACAAAACGGCTCTCCCGCCAGATAGAACCACCACCTGTTTTATTATTGAAATAACCGAACAGGAAGGCTGTCAGCAATACGGTGATCGTTGTCAGCACGGATAATAAGAAGACTTCGATCAGTTTGACGCCGACGAATTGCTGCCTGCTCCAGCCATCAATGACATTCTGCCGATGGGTCTTATAGGTAAATTCATTGGTCGTCAGGGTGATGATCAGGATAGCAGGAATAATAAACAATAGGCTGGAGTTCCAGCTTACGGTTTGCCATACATCCGGAAAACCGAACGGACTTCCCAGGATGCCCTTTCCTTTTCCCGAAGGAAAACTATTGTTCATTAGATTGTAGAGCATGTAATTGACTCCGGGAATACTGAAAAGCGTAATTGCCAGCAGGATCCAGAACGTGCGATAGCTCTTTACCTTCAGCCACTCTACCTGTAGTATTCTTAACATAAAAAAAGTTTTTGGTTTTGGGTTTCGGTTGGGTTTCGGAGGGAGAAGTTTTTTATTTTCCCGTCAGTTCCATGAATTTAGATTCCAGACTTCTTTTGCGCAGCTGCAAATGGTTCAATACGACGCCCTTCTCATAGCAATACTGATTGACATTGCCCAGGTCCATCATGCCGTTATCGAAGAAGACCTGCAGGTTTTGTTCATTGCCCTTGATCTGACGGACTCCCGGCAGGCTCTCTAATACAGTCCGCAGCTTTTCCAGCCCGGCCGATCCGGACCCCGTTCCCAATTCGATGAAATCCTCATTCACCAGCACTTCATTGACATCTCCGGCCATAAGCAGCTGCCCTTTCTGTAAGATCGCCACATGCGTACACACTTTTTCTACTTCATCCAGCAGATGACTCGCCAGGATGATAGTCTTACCTTGTTTGGAAAGATCCCGGATCAATTCCCTTGTTTCTGCGATGCCCACCGGATCCAGTCCATTCGTAGGCTCGTCGAATACGAGGACAGAGGGATTGCCCAGCAGGCAGGAGGCAATGGCCAGCCGCTGCTTCATACCCAAAGAATACGTGCTGAATTTGGAATGCCGTCTTTCAGTCAGCTTAACGATCTCCAATACCCGGGGAATGTCTTCTTTCCCATGTCCTTTGATGGCGGCAGCTATCTCCAGGTTCTTCTCGCCGGAGAGGTAATGATAAAAATTTGGAGTTTCCAACAACGTCCCGATCTTCTGCCGCTGCTTTTCGGAAGGCGGCTCGCCGAACCAGGAATAGCCCCCTTCACTGGCTTGCAGGACGTTCATCACGATCCCCAGCAATGTAGTCTTACCACTGCCATTGGGACCTAATACGCCGAAGACCGACCCGGGAGGGACTTCAAAAGCTACCTGGTGCAATGCCCGGATCCTTCCATAAAACTTGGTAATGGACTGAATAGATAAGATACTCTTCACGGTGAATAGATTGGCTAAGCCTCAAGATACATCTTCTATTCGTTTTTTAAGACTTGTACTCCCCCTGTTTTCCAGCCGTCTCCTATTATAAAAAGAGTATATATTCCTTTGGCCAGACCGGAGGAAGGGATCGTATAAAGATTAAGCCCTCCATTTACGGACAGCATATGCGTATAAATGATCTTGCCGGACATATCCACTACCTGCATCTGAGCCGTTCCCCTGGCTGCCGGAACGATCAGCCGCACCTCCATATTACCCCCTGCCGGCACCGGATTCGGATATACAGACACGGTTTCCGCATTGGCAATACAATCCAGGTTTACACGGACTACCACACTATACGTGAGGCTGCCATCGAGATCCTCCTCCCCGATACGATACAAGGCCTGTGGCACGGACTGCGGCACACTGAGCTGATAGCTGGAAGGAATCCCTTTAGCCTTGACAAAATCCACGGTCGTATAATTAATGCCATCGACGCTTTGCTGAATTTCAAATCCGCGGGCATTCTCTTCCAGCGCCGTAGACCACTCCAGCCAGGCCTTACAATCCTTTTCAACTCCTGTAAGCGAATTCAATAGGATGGGCAGGGGGACACTGGTGCTGCCAAAAGTAAAAGGGCTGAAGGAGGACACCGTATTGCTCGGTCCTACTGTCCCGGTACTGTTCCCGGCAGGATCTGCGCTGCTGCCTCCTTCCGACTGCCAGGCGCCCCCGGTAAAATGTGCTATGACCAGGCTGGCAGGCTGGGAATGATTTAACGCTTTGCGGGTGTCATCCCATTTCAACGTCACCGTCCCTGTGGCTGCACCCGCCGTCGGACCCAGGTCCCACCATTCATTGGTGAACACCCCGCCCGGCGCCAGCGATATATTGGAATTATAGGTCCCATACCCCGTACCGTTATAGAGTACCTGGAAATCCGCTGAAGCGGATAAGTTGCTCAGATCCAGGTCTGCTTTGTGGATGCCGTCTCCAATAGGGAAAGTGAAATTACTATTCCCGTTTTTGGTAGTATAACCAATGATATGATGCCCGGCGTCAAATCCCGTATATCCCGACCCCGGATAAAAATAAACGTCCTGGGCATTCGTGCCGGAATGGATCAGCCCTGCCGTAAAAGTAAGCGTACCGCCTGTGCCGTCTCCAATAGCCAGCCGATTGCCGAGGGTCAGCCCTGCCGCATTGTCCAGCACCATATTAAAACATCTGAATGGCGCCGACCCGCTCAAAGTCTGTGCCGCCAGCCCGTTAAACCAGGTAGTGCCTGCTCCCGCCGGTAAAGACGTCTGGCTATTGCTGGCATTCCCGTTGATATAGACGGACCCGTCATTTTGATAGCTGGCCCCCGCCGTATTGGTGAAATCTCCTCCTGAAGAAAGGATATTGCCGCTGCCTACATACAGTACTCCGGTATTATAGATCTGGGCTTCCGTTCCCATATAGGTCAGCAGCGCCGCGCAAAAGAGGATAAAATATTTCATGACATTCGGTTTAAAAATTTTGTCGGTATCTCATCATTTATCGATCGCTTTATAATGCATTTTCCATCCTTTGAAATTATTTTCCTCACTGGTCAGGAACCATACCAATACCGTGTTCCCCCAGCTTTTGATGGTAGGCGGGAGAGTATGACCGCTGAAGATGGCCAGGATCGGGTCCTTGGTGCTGTTGCCGTTAAAAAGATACACCTGGTCGATCTTAGGCTCTGTGTCGAACTGTTCAAAACTCAACTGGATCTTTTTCCCTTCCGGGACCGTGATCTGCCATTTACAATCATTACGGCCCGTATAATTGAGATCCCCGCTGCCATCTTCGATCGTCCCTTCACTTCCGTTTATTTCGGTAACCGTATTGCCGCAAAACAAGATGCTGGAATCGACCGTGATCACTTCATAATACCACCACGCAGCGGCCTGGGGGGGCGCTCCTTTCTTTTTGCCGGCAGCCGCATAGAGGTACAGGGAATCCGCAGACACGATAAAGGGAACTTTCAGCCTTTCTTTTTTAAGGATCGTATCCCGGCTGGCCCCGTCCTTAAAAAGAACTGCTTTGATGTCCGGCAATCCGGCGGCAGCAGCCTGGCTGGCGGCAGCCGAAGGTTGCAATAAAAATTTTATGTTTTTGTATCTGCCGGCAGGCGCCACCTTGACCGGAGAGGCCACTTCCAGTTTTTTCAGATCGATAAAAGCCTTCGCCTGACGGAATACGGGTCGGCCCAACCAATCTTCCGTATCCTTGCTCTCCAGCGCTTCTTTGATACCGATGACATTCACCAGTCCTGCTCCCAGGTTGCCGGCATACAGGGGATTCTTAGCTTCCAGGGGAATCGCTGTATTCTTTAAAAGTCTTTCGATGGCCTCCGGAGAGAGTTGGGGATAGGCGGAACGAAGGGCTGTCACAATCGCGGCTACTATCGGGGTGGCGGCAGAAGTGGCGGATAGATGAGCATCGGCTGTTTTTTTATACGGATCGTATGTAGCCAGTGAATCCCCCGGAGCGCAGATGTCCACAAAGACCCCGTAGTTGGATACCCGCAATTTGGTGTCGGATTTGCTGGTGGCTGCAACATTGATGACGGAGGAGACGGCGCCCGGATATTGGGGCTGCATCGCATAAAAGTTCCCGGCAGAGGCAATGATCATGATCCCTTTGGCCTGGGCTTTCGCGATGATCTCCTTTTCTTCGGCTGCTATATTCGGCCCGGACCAGCTACATACGATGATATCCGCCTTTTGTTCGATGGCATATTCAATGCCTTTATAACCTTCCTTCAGGTAATTATTCAGCTTGATGTCCGATACGGCTTTGATGGGAAGAATGCTGATAGCGGAAAGATCGCCGCCGGCGATTTGTTGAAGGGTCTCCCAATAGAGTCCTAACACCCTGGTGCCATGGTATTCCTGGGCGGCATATCTTGGATCCGGTCTTACGGTCTCGTCGTTGTCCCCGAAATCCCAGCCTTCGTAATCGTCTATCTTACCATTGTGATCGTCATCGATATTATTGTCCGGTATTTCTGCATTGTTATGCGCGATATGGGAGGCCCATAGAGGATTGTCAAGGTCAAAACCATCGTCGATGATGGCAATCTTCAATGGTTTCTTTAACCGGGCAAAATGAGCGGCCCGATCCAGGCCAATAGCTTCCCAGGCCCAGTCATTCTTATCCGGCGGAGGAGGACTCAGCGGAGGGGGCGGCTGTGACAGGGCGGCTTTAAAGAACAGGCAGCCTATCAAAACGAGAATGATCTTCGGTAACTTCATTGTTTAATGTTCGGGTAAAAGATAAAGTTTTGGGTAAACGGTATCGGATTTAATGGGCAATGGTTTTTTGTTCGGTTCCTGTCTGCTGACCGATGATATAGTTGGAAAGGCCAGTTCCCTGACCCTGGTGGATGGCCACTCTGCCCTGCAGATCGGGCAGACCAAAAGTAGTCTGTCCGTCCCCGCCGTACGTGGTGCCGATCAGCTGAAAAAGAACATCATTTGCGGAGATGGCTAATAGCTGGCCGTTGCAGGAGGCGAATCTGTAGGGAGGAAAATTAGAGCCCATGATGAAGATCTCGCCGATAAAGGGGTTAGCCGCATCCGTTTGAGAAGGGAATATCCCAAACAGCGATATGCAATAATTCACGGTCAGGTAGGGCTGACGGTTATCCAGGGTAAAACTGAACTGCAGGGGAGCCGGCTGCATATTGACCCAGTTATTCCCGTCCCAGGTGATCAGGTCTCCTGTCGCCGTGCCGGGATTGAGGCTGACCTTGTTGGTAGTGACGGAAAGGGGCGTCTTTGCCGTAAGGGGATTGGCCGTGGTTGGAGGCTGGAAGGATGATCCCCCCCAGTAAACTATTTTGCCGGTGCTGGCATCCGTCACCATCATACCCGCCTCTGCGGGAGTCAATAACCCTTGCAGGGTGGCTAACTGGGCGGCATTCAGCCTGGGCAGCAGGACGCCTTTCTGCGTAGAGCTGATATCCAGTGCTGCCTTGGGGTCAGGTGTCGTGGTGCCGATACCGATACTTTGCTGGCAATAGCCGGTATTCCGGGAAAAGAGGGCGACCAGCAAGAGGAGGGCGTAGGTATAAAAGCGTTGCATAAGTATAATTTAAAGGAGCAGGATCCTTAAGGGAACCATCGTTAGTGGGAAATACTGTTTTGCTCGATGCCGCCGGTTTGCCCCAGCGTATAAGAAGAGAGTCCGGCTCCGGACCCGAAGTGCAGCGGCACCCTTCCCCGCAGATCGGGTAAGGCAAAGGTCGTTTGCCCGTCGCCGCCATAGGTGGTGCCCAGTAAGGAGAACAATGCCTGATTCACATTGATAGCCATCAATTGGCCATTGCATTCGGCCCATCCCTTGGGGGGAAAGGTAAAGCTATACAGGTCGATCTCCGATAGGATAGGAGTATTCTGGGAAGGGAAAATACCCTGCAAGGCTATGCAATAGTTCAGCGTAAGAGAAGGTTGAAGATTGCTGACGACAATAGCGCTGAAATGCTGTGCCACCGGCTGCGTATTTACCCAATTGAGCCCATCCCAGGTAATGAGATCTCCCGGAGCCGTGCCCGGGTTGATAGAGATCGTATTGGTGCTGCTGATAGACAGGGGGCTGCCGGCTGTAATAGTCAGGGTGGAAAAATCTTTCCAGCCAGTGCCATTCCAGAAGTAGGGTTTTCCCGTGCTGGCGTCCGTCACCAGCATGCCTGTCTGCGCTGGGGTAAGCGTACCTGCCAGAGTGGCCAGCTGAGCGGCATTCAGCCTGGGGAGCAGGACGCCCTTTGTCGTAGAGCTGATATCGAGGATGGCATTGGGATCGGGGTTCGTGGTGCCGATCCCCGTTTGGGCCTGCGTAAGCAAGGGGATAAAAAAGACGAGGGAAAGTAAAATTTTTTTCATGATGGTGGGTTTAAGAAGGGGGCTGAAAATTCAGATAACTATTTGGCGATCGTGGTGCTTTCCGTACCACCGGCCTGTCCCTCCTGATAATTAGTCAGGCCAGTTCCCTGGCCGTAATTGAAGGGCACCCTTCCCTGCAGATCGGGTAAGGCAAAGGTCGTTTGCCCGTCGCCGCCATAAGTGGTACCCAGTAAGGAGAACAAGGCCTGGTTTGGATTGATAGACATTAGCTGGCCATTGCAAAAAGCCCATCCGAGCGGAGGAAAATTGAAAGGAAAGATCTGGATCTGGCTGACAAAGGGGTCGTTGTGGGCGGGAAAGATACCCTGTAAGGCGATGCAGTAATTTACGGCGAGATAAGGTTGCCTGTTTTCCACAGCAATAGAGAACTGCTGCGCCGGCTGCATATTGACCCAGTTATTTCCATCCCAGGTAATGAGGTCGCCCGAAGCTGTGCCCGGGTTGAAAGCGACCTGGTTGGTGCTGCTGACCGACAGGGGAGTGATGGCGGAGAGATTGGCGATATCGGTCCATGTCGTACCATCCCATCCAAGGGCCTTGCCGGTGGATGCATCGGTGACCAGCATCCCTTTCCCGGACGCTGTCAGTGAACCCGCCAGCACCGCTAACTGAGCCGATGACAGACGGGGAAGCAAGACGCCCTTTGTCGTCGAGTTGATATCCAGCATGGCGTTACTGGCCGGCGGGGAGGTTCCGATGCTTACCTGGCCGAAGACAGGCGCCACCAATAGAAGGAGTACCAGTACGAAAGCTCCGTTTTTAAAATGGGTATGCATACACTCAAGTTTTAGGGTTCAATGAATGTGACACAAAAGTCAATAAGGGGTACTAAGAAGGTAGCTCAGGTGGGTGGATAAATATCAGGTGGATACAAATATATAAAAAAAATTAAATAGTTGCATGCTTCTGATGATACAGGGAGGAGAATTCGCCCAATACGCCAAATCCACGGCGATCGAAAGAGAGGCGATGCAGCCTTAATTGTTCAATATCATTCGTCAATACCTTGCGGGTAAAAGGATTCAGGGTTCCTCCCGGCCCTCCGGCCGAGGCGGCAGGATCATATTGGAAAGCCGGATCGCAGAGCGTTCCCCGGGGATACATCATACCCGGCTGGCCTCCTCCCCGGATATCCAGCCGTTTGGGATGATCCAGGCCAAGGGTATGCCCGTACTCATGAGCGGCGGTAGTGGAATGACGGGGTAAATTTCCCAGCTTAAAATAGCCGGTGTTTGATCCGAGTCCATCCACAAAGGAGATATCGTGTAAAGAGAATTCTTCGATCCTGAAAAAATTGAGCCGGGGATCGATATTATGCCAGACGGTGGCCGGAGGGAGATCGGGCGTATACACTCCTTCGATCTCAAAATGGACTTCGTACCATTCCTTCCGGATCTTTAGGCTGGTCTTAGGCTCATTCCAAAGATAGCCGATCTCTTCGGCGATCCGGATAGCCAGTTCCTTATCCGCGGCATCCCCATAAAAATGTATGATGGAGCGAATGAGGAGACGGTGAGACGCGGTATGGAGCTCAACTTCACCCATGATTGGCCCCCTTTTTAATTCCTCAGAGGTTTCCCGCCCTTCAGCACACTTTGTATCCGTTCCAATGTTTTTTTCTCTCCGCAGAGGCTAAGAAAAGCTTCGCGTTCCAGGTCGAGAATATATTGCTCGCTTACCAGGGTCGGTTCGCTCAGGTCTCCTCCGCACATGACAAAGGCTAATTTTCTGGCAACCAGCGCATCGTGATCGGTGGCATAATTACCCCGCCACATGCCATTGATCCCGGCATACAGCGCCCCGAGCGCCGAGCGCCCCAGGACTTTCACATCCTTTCTGGCTACCGGTATCGTATAGCCATCTTCGTATAGTTCGATAACAGATTGTTTGGCTTCCGCAATTCTTCGCCCCTGGTTGATGCTCACGATATCCCTTCCTTTCTTTAAAATACCCAGATCATAGGCTTCGTAGGCAGAGGTGCTCACCCTGGCCGTAGCGATGGTAAAAAAGCGGCTCTTCAAAGTGATGGTTTCCGGCTCATCCTCATGCATCTCATCGGCTGCTCTGAGCGTGAACTCCTTCGTGCCTCCTCCGCCGGGGATCAGCCCGACTCCCAGTTCTACCAGCCCGATATAGGCTTCCGCCGCCGGTACTACCCTGTCTGCATGGAGGCTGAGCTCACAGGCCCCTCCCAGGGTCAGCCCATGAGGGGCGGCCACTACCGGTATCGCGGAATAACGGACCCGCATCATCGTATTCTGGAACTGACGGATAGCCATGTCCAGCTCGTCGTAATCCTGCTCGATGGCCAGCATAAAAATGAGACCTACGTTAGCTCCCGCGCTGAAATTCGGCCCTTCATTGGCAATGACCAGCCCTTTGTATTTTTCTTCCGCCAGTCCGATGGACCGTTGGATGCCTTCCAGTACTTCGCCTCCGATACTGCCCATCTTCGTATACCATTCCAGCCCCAATACATCTTCTCCCAGATGGTAAAGACGGCAGGCGCTATTCTTCCACACGGTCTGTCCTTCGAAGTTTTTCATCACCAGGAATGCCTCTCCGCCGGGTAAAGGTTTATAAGATTTCGACGCTACATCATAATAAAGACGTTTGCCCTGCTCTACCTTGTAGAAGGTGGCCGCCCCCGACGTCAGCATCTCGTCCACCCATCCTGCTACCGTATATCCGGCCTCTTTCATCTTGGTGGCGGTGGCTTGTACGCCAAGGGTATCCCAGCTCTCGAAAGCCCCGATCTCCCAGCCAAATCCCGCCATCATCGCATCGTCTACCCGATAGATCTCATCCGAGATCTCGGGAATACGATGGGAGATATAAGAGAAAAGGCCATAATGGAAAAGACGGTAGAACTCTCCCGCTTTATCGGCGCCCTGCACCAGCATCTTCAGCCGGGTCTTCAGGTCGTCTATGGGTTTGGCCGCTTCGACGCTGGCGAACTTAGGCTTGACACGGGGCTTATATTCCAGGGTCTTCAGGTCCAGTACATGAATCTCTTTTTCGCCTTTGGGGCCCGGCGGCATTTTCTTGAAAAATCCCTGGCCTGTCTTATCTCCCAGCCATTTATTGGCTACTATTTTGTCCAGCCAGGCAGGAATAGCAAAGGCGGCACGCTGCTCGTCCTGCGGGCAATTATCGGCTACCCCTTTGGCCACTTTGACCAGGGTGTCGATACCGACGACGTCCGCCGTGCGGAAAGTCGCTGACTTGGGGCGGCCGATCAGGGGACCTGTCAGCGCATCGATCTCATCGATCGTCAAGCCCAGCTTCTCCACGAGACCGAAGATCGCCATGATGCCATAGACGCCGATCCGGTTCGCAATAAAAGCCGGCGTGTCTTTGCAGAGAACAGTGGTTTTACCCAGGTAGAGGTCCCCGTAATGCAGCAGGAAATCCGTTACGGCCGGATCCGTATAAGGCGTAGGGATGATCTCTAAAAGGCGTAAATATCTTGGGGGATTGAAAAAGTGCGTGCCGCAAAAATGTTTTTTAAAATCATCCGTACGCCCTTCTGTCATGAGGTGAATGGGGATGCCGGAGGTATTGGAGGTGATTAATGTACCGGGCTTACGGTATTTCTCCACTTCCGTAAAGACCTGTTGTTTGATATCCAGTCTTTCCACCACCACTTCGATGATCCAGTCGCAGCCGGCGATATCCTTCATATTATCGGTGAAATTGCCGGTCGTTATTTTTTTGATGGTATCCCTGGTATAAACGGGGGAGGGGTTGGATTTGATGGCTGCCGCCAGCGCGTCATTGACGATCCGGTTCTTTACTGTCGGGCTGTCCGGGGACAGTTTTTTGGCTTTTTCCGCTTCATTCAGCTCCGCAGGAGCTATGTCCAGCAGCAAAGTCTGAATACCGATGCCGGCAAAGTGACAGGCTATCCTCGAACCCATCACACCACTTCCTAATACAGCAACTTTTTTTATTATCCGGTTCATATGCCAACAAAATTAGTTAGTTAAACAACTATTAGGTATCGAAGGTAATAAAAAAAATCCTGACCGGAAATTTCCGGTCAGGATCTCACTAAAAACGCTGGAAGCGTTTTGTCCGATAGGACAGACATTAGCTATTTGCCGAAGATTCGCTAAATTTTTACAGCGAATCTTCGGCAAATTTTTATGTTTATTGAATTATAATATTTTGCTAAGTCTGCTGATTTCGTAATTATCGGCCTTGCTTAAAACTTCCTGGCGGAGCTTGATCTGTTCCTGCATCAGGCTCTTGGGGTAGTTGTCGCCGGTAATATAGCTTACGGTGAGGTAGACGCCTTTTTCAATGATCAGCTTATTGCCGCAAATATCTATCATGTGGATCTTGTCGTCATCATCCAGAGAAGAGGACGCAAGGCATTGGTATTTATTCTTAATAGAATCGTATAAAATATCGTTGGTTTTTTCCGTGAAGGAGAGGAAACTGATCTGGGAATAATAGAAGAACCCGTTTATAAAATGAAATTGGATCAATACCCTTTGACGCAGCAGTTTGGTCCGGTAGAAGAGGATCTTATGGTCCTTAAAGTCATTGATATCTTTGACCTGGAAAGATGGCATCCCTATTTTCCAGATGACTTTCCGGGGAGATGCTCCGAACTGTATATCCTGGGGAGCTATGATCGTATTGGTCAGATAAGTCGTTACATCTGCCTCAGATAACAGCTGATGAGCAAAATCGAGATAGTACTGATTGATGAAGCTTCTGTAAAAACTTTCGCGCTCCTGGTAAAAGGTGTTATAGCGGTTATAGGGCAGTATCTTGTACTGGAGGTTCTGTTTCATAGCACCAATTAATGTGTTTGATATTAGATTTTATTTAAATGCTTAAGGCATTCAGTCTGTGAATGTAATTCTTCCACTTTTGGGTAAACATTTCTTTTTTAATGTTTGCTACCTAAATAAGGCGTTTTTAAACTACATCCGACGTAAATAAATTTCTTTAGCGACGTCTAGTACTAAACGCAGTTTGTACATGAATCCGTATTTGATTTAGTATAAACCCCAGCAAAAAAACGCCTTTTTAAGGGTGAGTAGGAATTAACACTTATATACAAGCGCGTCAGAAAACTACAATTGTTATTTTTCTATAATGCATTCTACGAGAATGATATCCGAAAGATGGCCTGCGCAGGTGCCGCGGATAGAGCAGCTGTCTCCCGCTGCCAGAGGGAGGGGGCGGCGGTTGTATAAACTATCGAGGATGCAATTAATGGAAGAGGGTTGGCTGGTATTTCTTCCGAGGGATACAATATAACTACCCGAATTATTTTTTTTGATATCTTTTATGACGCCTGTTACGGAGAAGATCTTGTCGAGGTAACGGCGATCGAAGGTGGATTGGCCGCTATCTGCCAGGCTGATCAGGTTGCGTGCGGAAATTCTATAGTCTGCTATTGCCATCACAGCCCCATCGCTCACCAGATAATTAAAATAACCAACTATCAGGATGCTTGAAAGGATGCATATCAGGAGAGCGGGCCCGTATTTTATTCGTTTCTCCATGTAAGTATAAACCTATATACGGAGAAACGATCCGGAGGGATTTTGCGCTGTCTTATGAAACCCCCGATCCTGCTGCGATCTTATCCTCGGGATTTACAAAATGTAGTTTGCCTTCCTTGTCTTCTGCCATCAGGATCATTCCATTGCTCTCGATGCCCCGCATTTTCCGGGGAGCCAGGTTGGCGACGACCACCACCTGTTTGCCTACGATCTCTTCTGCGCTGAAGTGTTGAGCGATGCCGGAGACAATGATGCGCCGTTCGGTACCCAGATCCACTTCCAGCTTCAATAATTTATCGGCCTTTTCCACTTTTCCCGCGGTAAGGATCGTCCCCACCCGGAGGTCCAGCTTTGCAAAATCATCGTATACGATGGCCGGCTTGGCGGCGGACTCTTTCGGCCCGCTGCTTTCGATCGCGGGGGCTTCGGCGCTTTTGGGCGCACTTTTCTTATCGCCTGATTTCGCTCCGGTCTGGCTGGCTTCGGCGCCTTTGGACGTGCCGGTTCCATTTTCCAGGCTGGCGGCGGCCTTCTGCCGTTCACTGGCTTCCTGCAGCTTGGCGATCTGCACTTTTACTTCCTCGTCTTCGATCTTCCGGAATAATAATTCCGGCGGCCTTAAACTATAGCCTACGCTCAGGAGCTTCAGCTTGCCGGCATTCTCCCAGTCCAGCATCTTCTCCACCACCTTCATCAGGTGCAGCATCTTCCGGGAGGTGAAGGGAAGGAAGGGATTGATAAGAATGGCCATATTGGCTGTTAACTGCAGGCAGATATGCAGGCAGTTATCTATGAGATGCTGGTTTGTCTCACTAATGCTTTCTTCGCCCTTGGGTACTTTCTTCCAGGGTTCCTTTTCCTGCATGTATTTGTTGCCTTTCCGGGCCAGGTCGATCACTTCAAAGAGCGCGTCGCGGAATTTATATTGCTCCAGCAGGGCTTCCACTTTTTTTGCTGCCTCTGCGATATCCCGGATGATGGTCTTGTCCGTCTCGTCCATGAGATTTTCGTGCAAGGGAGGTACTTTCCCCTTGCACAGTTTGTGCATCAGCACGAAAGCACGGTTGACAAAATTGCCGAAAATGCTTACCAACTCGCTGTTATTGGCATCCTGGAATCCCTTCCAGGTGAACTCGCTATCCTTTGTCTCCGGCGCGATCGTGGTCAGGTAATAGCGCAGGCTATCGGCCAGCTGGCTGCCGCCGTTGTCCTTATTGATAAAATCATCGATATAGTCCTGCATGTCCAGCTTCCAGTTACGGCTGGTGCTCATTTTATCCCCTTCCAGGTTCATGAACTCATTAGCCGGAACATTGTCCGGTAAGATATTCCCATGCAGCTTCAGCATGACGGGAAAGATGATACAATGAAAGACGATATTGTCCTTTCCGATAAAATGCACCAGCTTGGTGTCCTTGTCATACCAATACGGTTTCCAATCTTTTCCCGTGTTCAGGCTCCATTGGCGGGTGGCGCTGATATAACCGATCGGTGCGTCGAACCATACATATAATACCTTTCCCTCCGCCTCCGGCAGCGGCACTTTTATTCCCCAATCCAGGTCCCGGGTGACTGCTCTGGCCTGTAACCCTCCGTCGATCCAGCTCTTGCACTGGCCTATTACATTGGTCTTCCAGTCATCCCGGTGCCCTTTCAGGATCCATTCCCGCAGGAATTCCTCATGCCTGTCCAGGGGGAGGTACCAGTGCTTCGTGGTTCTTTTTACGGGAGGGGTGCCACTGAGGGTACTATGGGGGTTGATGAGCATTTCAGGGCTCAGCGTGCTGCCGCAATTCTCGCACTGATCGCCATAGGCACGGGTATTGCCGCAGACAGGGCAAGTACCCATGATATACCGGTCGGCTAAAAAGGTCTTTGCTTCTTCATCATAATACTGCTCGCTTTCCTTTACTTCCAGCTCGCCCCGGCTGTTGAGTGCCGTAAAGAACTCCTGGGTGGTCTCGTGATGGATGGGCTCGCTGGTACGGTGATAGATATCGAAAGAGATCCCCAGATCGGAGAAGTTCTGCTTGATCAGCTCGTGATATTTGTCGATGATGGCCCTGGGCGTAGTGCCTTCCTTCATGGCCTGGATAGGAATAGCCGTTCCGTGTTCATCACTTCCGCAAATGAAGGCGACATCCCGCTGTTGTGCCCGCAGGTAACGCACGTAAATATCTGCCGGCAGATAGGCGCCTGCCAGGTGGCCAATATGCTTTAGTCCGTTTGCATAGGGTAAAGCTGCTGTGATCAGGTATCTTTTTGGTTGATTCATGCCCCAGGCCCCCAAAGGGGGCTTAATTTTTAATGAAGGACAAAATTAAACTAAAATTACTGTTATTCCTGCAGCGTGAATTCCACGGAGGCATTACGCTTATAGTCGGTAGAGAGGAACAGATTATAGATCTTCCCGTTGGTAGTGACCTCCATCAGGGCCGTATTGGGTGGGAGCCTGCCCAGGTTTTCGGCAAATAACAGCAGCTTATTCACCGGAAGGCTTTTGTCGAGAGGCAGGATAAGGGTCTTTGCCGAAGCCGTCAGCTTCAGGTGCCCGATCACCAATTCTCCATTCAGATAAAGGCTGACGGAATCTCCGTCGATCTCCCCATTATCATAGAGCGCTATCTTGACGGAATCGATCCCCCGGACGGGGATGGTGGCTGCTACAATGGTCTGGCGGTTTAGCAGCGCCTCGTATTGCTTTGCCTGGGCGGAATCTTTTTTCTTATGGGTGAGCAGGACTACCGGTATGAAGGGGGGCGCTTTTTTCTCCAGCCGGATAACCAGGCCACCCGGCTGCCTATTCCCGGTCAGGTCCGCCCAATGGCCTTCCAGCACTTCTTTATGCCCTATTCTCTTATAATAAAGGACAGAAAAGCCTGTACCTGCCCTGGCGGCTCCAGGAAAATCAGACTCCATGGCTCTGTCGTCCCGTACGCTATCCTCGCGGATGGAAAGAATGGAATCTTTGCCGTAATAGCGACCGCTTACAAGAACATGCCTGATATAGTGGGTTTCGGGAGTATACCAATGCAATACACCGCCGAAGGCTGAATCTCCCGACGCTATATTCAACACCAGCTTTTGTTTCGAATCGGACAGGTTATTGGTGGCGCTTCCCGTCCATTGCCCCGTAAGATCCTGTGCCCTCAATACCCAACCGGGCCACGGCAATAACAATAAGATTGCCAATAGAAAACGCATGTGTCTAAAAGTAGTAATTTTAGAGAATGTGCAGGATATTCGTTGTTAAAATTTAACGAATATCCTGCAAACGGCTAATGATTGTAGAACTTCGTGTTGAACACTGTTCAACGCTCGTTCGTAACCTTCGCTTTGCTCGGTTATGGACAAAACGCTTGCAGCGTTAATCGGCAATATTAATTCAAATGTTAAGATGAACCGAAAAAAATTTCTTTTAGCCTATTATTTGCAGGCTTTGGGCTGATCTTGTAGGGTCGGGATTTCCCATTATTTTTAGCTATTAAAATGTAACTTTATCAGGTAATATGACAAATATGGCCGAACCGGTTTACTTTTTGAATCTGGAAATTGAGAACTTTAGATGCTTTAAAATCAGGCAGAAACTTGATCTGTCTGATGGGAAAGGGAATTGGAAGAAATGGACGGTGATTTTAGGGGACAATGGGACAGGAAAGTCGAGCCTTTTGGAATTATTGGCTACATCAGAAATTGAAGAACATATTTCTAAGGACAATAAAGATAATGTATTTGGACCAATAGCTAAGATTTCCGGCTCAACTAAAGCTACTTTTCCACTTAATAACTCTTCCATAGGTTTTTGTGATATAGGTTTAAATATTTACTGGGTACATGGTAGGCAAGGAGGGGAATTTAGTGATCTAATTTCGATCTCTTTCAGTCAGAATTACCCATTTAGGGTTAATATTTATAATGATAAGAGATTAAAGAAACTATTATGTTTTGGGTATGGTGCTAACAGAAAAATGGGCACAGGCTCTTTATCAAAATTAATGGATAACAATTCGGAAACACTTTTTGATGATAATGCCAGACTTATTAATGCGGAAGAATGGTTGCTGCAATTAGATTATGCTGCAAGTAAAGAATCTGACGTAAGAAGCTTCGCAATCAACAAAAGAAACCAGGTAAAAGAAATTCTGATCGATTTGTTACCTGATATAAATGATATTCGATTTTCAACACCTACTAAAGAGAACCTGAATTCATTTGTTGAATTTCAAACCCCTTTCGGATGGGTTAATATTCAGCAATTAAGTCTCGGTTATAAGACCATGGTAGCCTGGATGGTCGACTTAGCGGCCAGAATGTTCGAACGCTATCCGGACAGTGACAACCCTTTAGCCGAACCAGCTATCGTATTGGTCGACGAGATAGATCTCCATCTCCATCCCAAATGGCAACGAAAGATCTTCGACTACTTATCAGATAAATTTCCTCAAACACAGTTCATTGTTACTGCCCACAGCCCCCTGGTAGTACAATCAGCGCCCATAGACGCCAATATTGTATTATTGAGAAAAGAGGGGGATCATGTGGTCATCGATAATGAGCTGGCTTCCGTCCAGAACTGGCGACTTGATCAAATACTTACAAGTGACCTTTTCGGAGTAGACAGCGCCCGCGGGAATGAGGCAGAAAGGAAATTAGAAGAAAGAAAGCGGTTGCTGGGCCAAAAGAACCTGACAAAAGAAGAAGAGAAAAGACTGGAGGAATTGAACTCTTTTACCAATAAACTCCCGACGGCCTATAATATGGAAGATATGGAGGCTATGAGCTTAGTTCGGGAGGCTGCCGAATATCTTAAAAATCAAAAAAAATAGCCGATCCCGTATGATTCAACTCAAAAAGAAGCATACGGTGCCTGTACCTGCCATATTAGCCGACAAAGGAGTGGCTGAAATGGAAAGGATCTGCAAAGCATTTGAAGCCGGAAAAGCTGAATTTGAATTCGATAACGCGATCTACGGCCATGCCGATGTAAAATCTTCCTTAAAAGCTGCCCAGGACGGTAAATGTTGTTTTTGCGAATCGAAGATCGAACATATTAGCTATGGGGATGTAGAGCATTATCGTCCTAAAGCCGGCTGGATCCAGGATAAGGAGGAATTAAACAGACCCGGGTACTATTGGCTGGCCTATGATTGGGATAACCTGCTGCTTTCCTGCCAGATCTGCAATCAGCGATATAAAAAGAATTTTTTTCCTCTTCTTGACAATACCAAAAGGGCCTTTTCTCATAAGGCTAATATCGAAGAGGAACTACCTGTCTTCATTAAGCCGGATAAAGACGATCCACAGAAATACATTGAGTTTAAAGAGGAAATCCCATTTCCTGTTAATGATGATCAGAGAGGACAACAAACCATTGAAAAACTTGGATTAGATAGGGAGGCATTGAACGAGAGGCGTCGCGAAAAGCTCCTGTTAATAAGCGATATATATAATTTTGCAAAAGATATTCCTGTAACTACATTGGAAATAAAGAAAAAAGCTATTGATCTCATAAAAAGGATTGCATTAGAATCTACCGCAGATAACGCGGAATACGCTGCTATGTTCCGGACTTTCTTTAAGAATAATCCAATTGATTTTGAATAATAATAAAATGAATCGTAAGCTCTTCCTTTCTTCCTTAATTGCTGCTGGATCTGCTCTTCCTGCTGTTGGAGCGCGTGCCGATGGCAGAGATTCCCGGGACGGCGCCCCCCTTCCCTTCATCATCCCTCCCTACCTGGCGCCCGGTGACACCATCGGTATTACCTGTCCGGCAGGCTTTATCACAGCAAAAGAGATCCAGCCTGCTGTCCAATTAATAGAAAGCTGGGGATTTAAAATAAGGGTCGGGGATACGGTCGGAAAAAGAGACTTCACCTTTGGAGGGACCGACGCGGAAAGAGCGGCCGATTTACAGCAGATGCTGGACGATCCTTCCCTGAAGGCTATTCTCTGCGCCAGGGGTGGATATGGCGCCGTCCATATCATCGACCGGCTGGATTTTAGCGGACTGTCCGCTTCTCCCAAATGGATCATCGGCTTTAGCGACATCACCGTCATTCTCTGTCATCTCCATCGCCAGCTGAACATGGCTTCCATCCATTCCAAGATGTGCAACAGTTTTCCTGAGGATTGGTCGAAGGCTGAGCCTGTGCAGGCCCAGTCGATCCTTTCCATCCGGCAGGCACTCACCGGGGAAAAGATACTCTATGATATTCCTCACCAGGAGAAGAACAGGCCCGGTAGTGGGGAAGGCCTCCTGGTGGGCGGCAACCTTAAGACCATCGAAACTTTATCCGGAACCAGCTCCGACATCGATACCGCAGGAAAGATCCTCTTCGTCGAGGACACCGGCGAGTATTTATATAGTATCGACCGCATGTTCTGGCATCTGGAACGTACCGGCAAACTCTCTTCCCTGCAAGGGCTGATCATCGGCGGTTTCAAAGTCAAACCCGATGATCCCGGTGATGAATTTGGCCGGACACTCTATGAGATCGTGCTGGAAAGGGTGAAGCCTTATGCTTATCCCGTCTGTTTCGACTTCCCGGTTGGCCACCAGAAGAATAATTTCGCCCTGAAGGTAGGTGTGCCGCACAGCTTACTGGTACAGGCTGACCAGGTAAGATTAATAGAAGGTCCCAGCCTATAATTCGCCAAAACTCCCTTTTTTGACCCACATTTGGCGAGATATAAGGTATTATATCTCGCCAGAACTTCCCCGTAAGACATTATTTTTGACAATGGTAACAACTCAGGGAGTGAAAAATAACGATAGCTATGTTGGCCTCGTACAGAATGAAATAACTATGAACGCCTTGTTTAAATAAACCTGCATGATAAAAATTCCTCCTTATCTCCAGCCGGGAGATACCATCGCCATCGTCTGCCCCGGAGGTTATATGCCGCTGGAAAAAGCGCAGACCTGTATTGATACCCTGGACAAATGGGGATACCGTGTACAGATCGGCGCGACCCTGGGCAGCGCCTCTCCCAATTATTTCGCTGGTACGGATAAGGAAAGGCTGGCAGACTTTCAGCAGGTGCTGGATGATCCGGCTGTTAAAGCCATCCTCTGCGGACGCGGCGGCTATGGCATCGGCCGCATCATCGAAAAGATCGATTTTTCCCGGTTTAAAAAAGAGCCCAAATGGATCATCGGGTTCAGCGACGTCACCGTCCTACACGCGCATATCTACTCGAATTATAAAATAGCGACCCTTCATGCTCCCATGGCGGGAGCCTTCAATGAGGGAGGGGCCAGCCTGGAATATGTTCAGTCCCTTCGACATGCTCTGGGAGGGAAATCGGCGAAGATTCACTGCCCGGCTCACTCCTTCAATAGAAAAGGAGAGGCGGTGGGAGAATTGGTGGGGGGGAATCTGGCCTTATTAGCACACCTGACAGGCACATCTTCTGATATAAAGACAAAGGGGAAGATACTCTTCCTGGAAGATGTGGGTGAATACTTGTATAATGTCGACCGCATGTTGTACCAGCTCCGGCGCAGTGGTAAGCTGGACCGGCTGGCAGGGCTGATCGTGGGGGGCTTCACCGATATGAAGGACACTCAACGGCCCTTTGGCCAATCCGTCGAAGAGATTATCCGGGACATTGTGCGGGACTATGACTATCCTGTTAGCTTCGGGTTCCCCGTCAGCCACGGAAAAGAGAACTTTGCGCTGAAAGTAGGGATGGGTTATAAGCTAAAAGTAGGTAAGAACAAGACCGTGCTGGAAGAGTAGGGGGCACTGGCCTAATGATTGCATCTTCAGTTATTTAAGCAGTAGATCACTAACCCTGTATTTCTTAATCTTAATTTTTGTTATGAAAAGAGTAACGCACCTCACGATCCTCTCTGTTGCAAGTGCTTTATTATTAATTAGTTGTGTTCCGACAAGAAAATGGAAGGCCTCCGAGGCCGCCCTGCAGTCAGCCAGGAATGACAGTGCAAAGCTGACTGGTCAGGTCGCCGACCTGCAATCCAATGTCGGGCAATTAAAACAACAGATTGGGGATCTCAATAACAAGATCAACGATCTGAATAACCAGGCTGGCGCCTTATCAACAGATGCTGCCGACAAGGCATCCCGCCTGAATAAAAGCCAGGAGCAACTGGCCGAAGAACGGAGGCGGTTACAACAATTACAGGCCCTGATGGATCAGCAGCAAAAGGCCACGCAGGAGATCCGCAAAAAAATGAGCGATGCCCTGGTGGGGTTTAATTCCAATGAATTGACCGTAGCTATCAAAAACGGTAAAGTATATGTGAGCCTTCAGGAAAATTTATTATTCCCCTCCGGCAGCGCCGTGGTTAATCCGAAAGGAAAGGTGGCGCTGGGTAAACTGGCCGAAGTGCTGAACAATAATACCGATATTACGGTGGACATCGAGGGGCATACCGATTCGGTTCCTATCCATGGCAGGTATAAGGACAACTGGGATCTCAGCACGGCCCGTGCTACTGCCATCGTGCGGATATTAGCTGCCGATTATAAGGTCGACCCCATGCGGATCATTGCATCCGGCCACAGTCAGTTCGATCCCGTGATGACGAACAGCACGCCGGAAGGAAGGGCCCTGAACAGAAGAACGGAGATCATTCTCTCGCCCAAGCTGGATGAGCTGTTCAAGCTCCTGGAGACAGGTCCTGGCACGGGCGGGAGCAACTAGACTTCATAACCACCTTATTACGACAAAAGCCTTGCTCTGCAAGGCTTTTGTCGTAATAAGTATAGCGCGTATATCGCTGACATGCATTAATTCGGCGCCACTACCTCGTAAGCATCCTGGCCATCCTGTGAGATTGGCGCATAATAAACATTATTGTATACAAGCAGTGTTTGATCGTTGTAGGTCTGTTCGACAGCGCCGACAGGTACCTGGCTGACCACGGCCCCGGGAGGAGCATCCACTACCTGGTAGCCCTGGTTGGTATTGACATAGAAGGCGCCGCCATAATAGTAGAAAGTGTCATTCCCTACCATCGTAGTCTCATAACCCTCCGGCAAATAACTGACCACGGCCCCTACCGGCGGCGGAACGACAGAGTAGCCTCCTCCTGTTGAAGGAGTGTAATAACAGCCATCATCATAATAATAACGCTGATTGGCGATCGTAAAGAATACCGCATTGGCTGCCAGCGAGGATAAGAAAAAGCCGATGGGATGCCAGTGCGCTCCCCAGTATGAAGGACGGAAAGGATGATAATAATAAGGATGGAACCCACGGTAACCACCGGTATGATAGATATTCACGTTGTCATGCCCGCGGTAATTGGGGTCGCGGACATTCACATTTTCGCGGACATTCACATTCTGACGGACATTGACGTTCTCATGGGCTGTTACATTTTCCTGCACGGTCACATTACGATTGAAGTCATGGTTGCCGGTATTGCGGCTTCCTCCATTAATCGTTTCGGGCCGGGGCGCCGGATTGGGTCTGTTGAACTCAGGCTGGCGTGCCGCTGGTTGTGGCTGCGGTTGTGGACGGCTGGGGGCCTGGCGTGCGGGTTCCTGGCGGGGAGCTGGCGCCGGAGCGGACCTGCCGCCACCGCCTCCGTTAAAGCCGCCGCCTCCTCCAACACTTCCGTGATTGAATCGTTGGGCCATAACGAGCCGGGGACAAGCCGTCAACGCCAAAATGACGAGAAGACCGATACTATTACTATAGAAGAAATTTTTCATGATGCAGAGTTATAGAGTAATGATTTATTTTTTTGCGGACAAGGGTACCAGCTTGATTTGCTTTGCTTTCGGAGGCGCGGAAAATTCAAACAGGGAATTAGGTAAGGTAGGATTTACCTGCCAGTCGGTAAGCACCGCCTCATACTGGGGACTCTGCTCTTTGCCGGTATAGACGATCACCATCTTGAGAGGCAGTGTATAAGCGTCATTGGAGATCCAGAACTGGAAAGTCTTATCGCTGGCCGTTCCGGCGATATGGTAACACTCCTTGCCGTCGACCTTGGTGAGGCCGAGATAGGAAAGCTGCTTTGCTTCTCCCAGGATATCATCCACAAATCCCGGGTAAAAGAAATCGGCGCCGGAAAACTCGATTCCATATAATTTATTGACTGTGTCGATCATCTCCATAATGGAAGCCGGGATCCGGATCTGACCGTATTGGTTCTTGTCCAGTGAATAGTAGCTCAGCGTGGTGCCATTGTAAATAAAATCCCTGCTGCCCTTGTCGCCTTCGGAGCGGATCAGCAGCTTATCAGGTCCGTGCAGGAATAATTCTTCTTCGTCGGAATGTTTCACCAGTCCCAGTTCCTTACTGCGGATGTCATAATTCGATTTGATAGTGACGCTGCAGGAATTCAGATCACCGATCAGCGCGCTCATTCTGTCCAGGATGGATATGGCTACCGTATCGATTTTGCGGGTCTGTGCCTGTATCCCGACGGATAAGGCCGTAACAAGGAGAATAAAGAGGATTTTTTTATACATGGTTCTTCATTTTTGAATTTACCCGTGCAAGATGTAGAAAAATCTCCCATATAAACGAGAATTAATTGGTTATTGAATCGTTAACGACCGGCTCCGCTTTGCAGGCCTCCCCAGATCGTCTGTTCGGTCAGCGTTTCTGCCCCCTCCCCTCTCTTATTCCGTTTTCAAACTCTTTACTGGATTGGCGAGCGCCGTCCTGATCGTCTGAACGCTGATCGTGAGCAGGCCGATCAACAAAGCCATCACCCCCGTAGCTGCAAACATCCATCCGGTCATCTGTACCCTGTACGTAAAATTCTGCAGCCACTTATTCATAAAATACCAGGCCACCGGCGAAGCGATCACAAACGCGATCCCTATCAGCCATAAGAACTCCCGGATGAATAGCAGCGAAATACCCGTGACAGAAGCGCCCAGCACTTTGCGGATTCCTACCTCTTTGATACGTTGCGATGTAGTGAAGAGGATCAGCCCATACAATCCGAGGCAGCTGATCAGCAGCGAGATCACGGCAAATACCTTGAAGATCTTCGATAGCTTCTCTTCTTGTTCATAATAGCGGGCGATCGTCTCGTCCAGGAATTGATGTTCAAACAAGGTTTCGGGAAAATAGTGGTTAAACAGCTGTCCTATTTGCTGTATCGTGGAAGGAATGCCGGTTGCGCTTAGTTTCAGACCCGCCATCGTGTAACCATGATTATTAGTGGTAATGGCTGCCGGATCGATCGGGTCTCTCAGGGAATGTTCATGAAAATCCTTGACGACGCCCACGATAGGCGCCTTCTTGTCATTCATGTAGATGTATTTCCCTAATACGGCTGCAGGATCGTGGATTCCCTCTTTCTTAAGAAAAGTCTCATTCACCACGTATTCACGGATCGTATCCGAAGACTGGTAGACCCGGCCCGCGATCAATTGAAGCCCATAAGTGGTAAAATAATTCGCATCGGCCAGCTTGACATTCACTTCGAAATTTTCATCCTTCACCGACTGATTGTAACGGAAGCTGCTGAAGCTATTGCCTTTTCCCGCCGGAGGGGCAGAGCTGAGACTGATCTTCTCTACGCCGGGCTGCTGCAACAGCTCCTGCCGGAAGGATTCCCATTTGGTCCGGCTGATACTATCCACTGGCAGGCCGATCGTAACGATGGCATCCTTATTAAAGCCTAAGGGAGCGTTGCGAAAGAAATTCATCTGGCTGATCGCTACCAGGACGCCTACGATCAATATCTGTGCCACGGCGAACTGCCCGACCACCAGCACCCGTCGCAGGGAGAGGCTTCCGCTCGTATTTGCGGCCTTATTCTTCAATGCGGCAATGGGACGAAACCCGGAAATGATCATCGCAGGATAAGCCCCGCTGACGAAGGTTACCAGTATCGTCAGACCGGCGATAAACAGGAGCGTAGCCGGGGATTGCAAAGGCTTTAAGGGCAAAGACCCATTCAATACTTCTGTAGAGAAAGGCGACAACAGGGTGACGAGCCCCACCGCCAGCAGGGAAGCCATACTCACCTGGAGGGCTGTTTCTCCCAGGAATTGGAGGCCCAGCTGCCAGCGCTGGCTGCCGAGCACTTTCCGGATGCCTACTTCCCGGCTCCGGTGAATGGCCTGCGCCGTGGCCAGATTGATAAAATTAATACAGCCCAATGCCAGGATAAAGGCCCCGATCAGCGATAAGGCCCATAACGTCTCTTTGTTGATGGTGCGCGCCCCGAAATTGCCATACAGCGCATTGAAATGAATATCGCTTAGCGGTTCCAGAGTAAAGAAATCAGTATTGAGATCGACATATTTTTTGCGGAAACCCGGGAGCTGATCGGTGATCCGTGTTACGGGCAGACCCTGCGGTAATTGGATATAACATTGATGGTGGCTGGATACGATACCCCAGTCTTTCTTTTCCAGGCTTTTCGCTATAGTGGCATAAGATACCACTCCCTTTAAAGGGAAATCGGTGTTGGAAGGAACGTCTTCCAGGATACCCTGCACTGTGAGCAGCGTTGTATTGTCCAGCTGGATCGTCCTGCCTATGGCTATTCGCCAGTCCCCGAAATATTTCTCCGCCGTCTGCCGGGTAAGGGCAATGGTATTGGGTTGGGAGAGGACAGTCCGGGCATCCCCCATCCCCCATTTGAAATTGAATATTTCAAAAAATGCCGGATCGGTATAAAAGATGCCCTCCTTCTCCCGGAAGCGTCGGGTCCCGGCATCTCCTGCTGCCGGCAAAACGCTGATTTGCGTATTGGAAGCGCCGACGACAGTTGCCACCTGTGCCTGCGGAAAATCATGCTTAAAGGCCTCCGGCAAAGGATAGGGAACCCCGCTCTGATATTCCAGCTCCTGCGGATAACGGTACTCTGACACTACGCGGTAGATCCTGTCAGGATGCGCATGAAAACGATCAAAGCTCAGCTCATAACGGACGATCATAAAGATCGCGACACTACAGGCTATGCCCAGTGTAAGCCCCAGGACATTGATAAAAGAAAAAACCTTGTTCTTGCGGAAATTTCTGAAGGCGATGAGCAGGTAGTTTTTAAGCATGAGGATCCTCTTTCCTTCATTAGCTCCAAGAGAATGCCAGTTTTGTACGGCCTTAAAAGTCAATTGATTAATTTGGGAGACGAAAGACCTGACTGTACGTCCCTGATACAGAGAGTGTTCGGTTTTACCCCCCAAAATAAGCGAGAGCCCGAAAGATGGACTTTCGGGCTCTCGGGTCTAATGATGCGAGGGCTTCGCCCGTAACCTTCGTCCGAGCTTTCGCTCGTTTCTCGGTTATGGCGAAAACGCCCGTGGCGTTTTAGGCGCCCACCGGCTCCTGGTGCTTCACTCCCTGCATAGCGTCCTCCACGTTCACTCCCAGCGCCTGCGCTACGGCCATTCCCAGACCGATATCCGCCCGGAAGAAATGACATAGCTGCCGGTTGATGATATCTCCCCGTTTGGGACCGGATATGCCGCTCATTGCTCCGACGATATTGCTCACCAGGTTCTTTTTATCCTGCGGACTCAGCACTTCGCGGTAGAAAATACCCGGTTGCGTATAGTGATCATTTTCGCCTTCTCCGTTACGGTCATACCAGTCCGCGAGATTACCCTCTATTTCCTGCGGTAAGCCCTTGTACTTTTCATCGGGACGAATATTGTCAAAACTGTTTGGATAATAATTGGGATTGCTCTCGCCATTGCCGTCTACCCGCATGTGACCGTCTCTCTCGTAATTGTTAACGGCATAGGGGCAGCGATTTACCGGGATCTGCTCATAGTTGGCGCCCAGCCGGTAACGATGTGCATCGGGATAGGAGAGGAGACGGCCCTGTAACATCTTGTCCGGAGAATAGCTGACCCCGTCCACTACATGCGCAGGGGCGAAGGCCGATTGCTCTACTTCGGCAAAATAATTCTTAGGCACTTCATTCAATTCCAGCTCTCCCACGTCGATCAGGGGAAAGTCCTTATGAGACCATACCTTTGTAAGATCGAAAGGATTGAAACGATGGGTCTTCGCCTGTTCCAGGGTCATCACCTGGATCTTGACATGCCATTTGGGGAATTCTCCCCGGTCGATGGCTTCTACCAGGTCACGCTGGGCAAAATCAGGATCTTCTCCCTTCATCTTCCCCGCTTCGTCGTTCGTGAAATTCTTAATACCCTGGGCCGTTTTGAAATGGAACTTCACCCATACTTTTTCATTCTTGTCATTGATCAGGCTGAAGGTATGGCTGCCATAACCGTTCATGTGCCGGTAGCCATAAGGGGTGCCCCGGTCGCTCATCAGGAACATCACCTGGTGCAGGCTCTCCGGGTTGAGGCTCCAGAAATCCCACATCATGGTCGGGCTTTTGGTATTGGTCCGGGGATCTCTTTTCTGCGTATGAATGAAATCGGAGAATTTCTTGGGGTCCTTGATAAAAAAGATGGGCGTGTTATTACCTACCAGGTCCCAGTTCCCTTCTTCCGTGTAGAACTTCAGGGCAAATCCTCTGGGATCCCTTTCCGTATCCGCCGATCCCTTCTCTCCGCCCACCGTGGACATACGCAGGATGGTGCGTGTCTTCTTGCCGATCTCACTGAATAATTTAGCCCGGGTGTACTTCGTGATGTCATGCGTCACCGTAAATGTGCCGTAGGCCGCGCTACCTTTTGCGTGTACTACCCTCTCCGGGATGCGCTCGCGATTGAAATGCGCCATCTTCTCGTGAAGAATAAAATCCTGTAACAGCAGAGGGCCTCTCGGTCCTGCGCTCTGTGTATCCTCATGATGATAATAAGGAATACCGGAAGCGGTCGTTAGCTTTTTTTCTTCGCTCATAATATTTGATTTTAAAAGTTCTTAAAAAGGATATTCTTCCCCCGGCCCCGCCCGGGGAAGACCAGACACTAAAGTTGAGGGATTTTTTTCGATTGTTATCATTGATTAATTTTATCTTTACATAGATTTAATCTATAATTAATGACTTTTGTTCAACTGGAATATATCGTAGCCGTAGACACTTATCGACATTTTGCCACGGCCGCCGGCCATTGTTTCGTGACGCAGCCTACGCTGAGCATGCAGGTGCAGAAGCTGGAAGAAGAGTTGGGGGTGAAGATATTCGACCGGAGCAAGCAGCCGGTCATCCCTACGGAGGCTGGCCGCGAACTGATCGATCAGGCCCGGAAGATACTGGCGGAAAAAGACATCGTCGGGGAGATCGTCCAGGCCAAGAAAGGGGTGCTCACCGGGGAGCTCCGTATCGGGATCATTCCCACCCTGGCGCCTTATCTGCTCCCTTTGTTCGTGCAGGGCTTCACGGCGAAATATCCACAGATCAAGCTGGTGGTGAATGAATTGACGACCGAGCTGGTCGTGGCGAGATTACGGGAAGGCCGGATCGACGTAGGCATCCTGGTTACTCCCCTGCAGGAGAACGGGATCCGGGAACACGTCCTTTTTTACGAGGAGCTGCTGGTGTATGTATCCCGGAAGAATGCGGCTTATAAGAAGACCTATATGCTGGCGCAGGACATCGATCCCAATAAATTGTGGCTGCTGGAGGAAGGACATTGCTTCCGCTCCCAGATCGTCCGGCTCTGCGAATTAAGAAAGGCCAGCAAGGAAGGAAGCCATTTCGACTACGAGGCGGGCAGTCTGGAGACCCTCCGCCGGATGGTGGAATTGAACGATGGCATCACTATTTTGCCGGAGCTGGCCGCCATGGATCTCACCAGCAAACAATTGCAGCTGGTCCGTCATTTCAAACGTCCGACCCCTATGCGTGAAGTGAGCCTGGTCGTACATCGCGACTTCGTTAAACAACGGCTCGTCCAGGCCCTTAAAGAGGAGATCATCCAGTCTATCCCCGAGAAGGTCCGGCAGAATAAGAATCAGAATGTAATTCCGATCTGAGCCGCTTCCCGCCCGGGATGCTGCACAATCAATCCCTGTGCACCCCGAAATAAATTTTTGACTTTTAAGCTTCGGCTTGTAGCTTGCAGTCTACTATGGGGATTAAACAAATTTTGCTGAAAGTACTGGGTGAAAAGAGATATCTGTCCCTGCTGGCTGGCGCCTTTCAACGGCTCTACCCGACCGGCTGGCTTGGTTTCGATTACCGGGATATCTATTTCCTGGGGCAGATTGTAGAGAAAGGGGCGTATTGCGCCGATATCGGGGCGCATCTGGGTTATTATACCCTTGAGCTAAGCCGGCTTGCAGGCCCCTCGGGAAAGGTCATCGCCATCGAGCCCATGCCGAAATTCAACCAAATCCTGGACCGGCTCCTGCAGCGCAAAAAAGCCGCCAATGTCACCCTCCATCAGCTGGCCCTGGGCGGAGATGGCGAATATGTGGAAATGGGCATCCCCCAGGTAGGCAATATGAAGAGATTCGCCTATGCCCGCGTAATGAAATATAGCGAACACTTCGAATACATCGAATCGGTAAAAGTGAAGAATGAGACCGGTGATCATCTCTTTAGCCATCTCCCCCGGCTGGATTTTATCAAGTGCGATGTGGAGGGACTGGAAGTACAGGTGTTTTCTTCGATGCTGGCCATCCTGGACGCCCATCATCCGATCCTGCTCTGCGAATTGGTAGGCAAGGACGAACTGATCCGTTTTTTCGAAATGGTTAGCCCTCTGGGATATGCGGCCTATCGCCTGGAAAAGGGCGCCCTATACCCCTTTGACGTATATTCCGACGACAAACCGGTCTCCCACAATCATTACTTCATCCCGGTCACCCATCAGCAACGGTTGCGGCATTTGATAAAGCAGTAGGCTTTTCGGTTGACTCTCCGGTTGGCTGGTCCCTGGCGGCTGCCCCTGAGGCGGCGGCTCTAAAAACCGTGACTGCCGCGCTCAATCGATCGCCCGCGCCAGCCCCTGCCGGAATGACCCGAAATCATGCAGATCGTTGTGGCCCCCGCCATCGATCGTAATAAATTCATCGCCCGGTTTTAAGAAAGCCTTCAGCCGGGCCGCATTGCTGTAGGGGATCAGCCCGTCGCTGCTGCCGTGAAAAATGGTGATGGGCGCCGTGACTGCCGGAAGGTATGTATTGGTGGGGAAATGATAATGCAGCATGCTGCCCAAGGGATAGATGGGGAAATAATGCCTTGCGACGGACTCCAGGCTGAAATAAGGACATTCCAGGATCAGTTTCCGGCAATCCCTCACCGCTGCCAGCTGTGCTGCGATACCCGTACCCAGGCTTTTGCCGTAAAGGATGATCTGCGAGGGCTTCCACCGGCTCCGCGCCAGTTTATAGACCTGCAAGGCATAGTCATATAGCTTCTGCTCGCTAAGCGGCCCCGTACTCTTGCCAAACCCCGGATAATCCAGCATCCATACCTCATAGCCCTTGCTGGTAAAATCCCCCGCGTACGGGGCATACCGGCCGATATTATGCTTGTTCCCATGGAAATACAGGACCACGCCCCGCGGGAGGCTGTCGGTGGCCCGGGATCCTGAATCGGCCCCGGTTTTGAAATCCGGGTGCCCGGTCACTTTGAATTCTATGATGTTCAGGTTCGTTTCCTTGTCATAGGGCAGGTTGACCTCTGCATAGGGCTGTCCGAAATCATATTTTATGCTGCGGTCTACGGCCTTCGGATGGAATAAAAGGGTTTCTTGCCCATAATATAAGCCGATGCCAACCAGGCAGTAAAGAAGAATAAAGACCTTGAGCGCCCTGCCCCATTTTGTGCGTAGAAAGGAAGTGTGCTGACTGCTCTGTTTATCGTTGATTTTGTTCATGGTGCAAGAATATCCCTCACAAAATTATGGTACTCGGGAAAAGTATTCAGATTATTATGTCTGCCTCCGTGGATCCGGATCAGCGTTATCCTTGAAGGATTGAGCTGCTGCAGCCGTTCACTATGCCGGATCGGGATCAGCCAGTCCCGGGTGCCATGGAGGATATAGGTATGACAGCGGACCCGGGGAAGCCAGAGGTCCGTCCGCAGATGATAACGCAACACATAACGCAGGGGCAGGATGGGCAGGAATCGTTTGACCACCTTCCTGAAATTATAATAAGGACTGTCCAGGATCAGGTAATGGGGATTATTATCCGCGGCGATCCGGGCGGCAAAACCGCTCCCGATGCTCCTGCCATATACTACCATCTGCTGCTCCGGACATTGTGCGAGCAGGGTCTCGTACACGAACTGGATATCATTGAGCATATCCTTCTCCCCCCTGCGGCCCGTACTCTTGCCGAATCCCCGGTAATCCACCAGCACGACATCATAATTATACCGGTAGAAGTCTCTGGCATATTTGGCCCATCCTTTAATGCTGCGGGTATTGCCATGAAGATAGAGGATCAGGCCTGCCGGAGCCGGCCTGAAAAAATGCAGTCCGTTGATGCGCACGCCGGGCGAGACATCGAAAAATAATTCTTTAAAAGGAACATTATACTTGTACACGAATCCCGCCGGAAGCTTCTCCGGCTGAAAGATGAATCGCTCCTGTATAAAATAAACGATGATGAGCAGGACGATATAACCCAGCGCGATATAAACGAGGTTATGTAACAGCATGCGATCGTTATTTTATAGTTCCGGGCCGCCCTCTGCAGCCGGCACATTTACTCCGTATCTGTCCTTTTGAGATTGAAATTCGGCACCGGTGAAATGATCAGCGGGAACTTCTCGATCGTCACATTGGAAGGATCCAGTCCGAATCCTCTTTCTTCCGACAAGCTCAGCTCCTTCAGCCAGAAATACAATTTCATCACCACCCGCTCGAAGAAAGGAAGCTCATTGTCCTGGCTCAGGTATTTTTCCATTACGATGAACTGGAAATCACCGACCACATTGTTTCGTTCCAGTGATTCATAACGGCTGGTGATATTCACCTCCCGGTTATTCACCAGGTCTTCCACCACTTTGCGGAACATGAGGTTGATCTTAGGCTCGATGCGGAACCCCAGTCTGAATTCCACCCGGATGATATCATTGGGGATAATATGATCCACCGAATACTCTGCCGTATAAGGATCATCCAGGGTATCCACATGGACGAACCAGTAGATGTCGGAACGCTTGGGCTTTTTATTGAGGATGGAATAAATGATCTTATGCTCGATCTCCTTTGGATTGTTGGCGCTGGTCATATATACCAGGTGGGTGGCAAATTTGACGATGCTCCGGTCATTGCTCAGCTCCTGGATCTGGGGGATATAGTTCTCCATCCGGACGAACTCGACATACCGGTTCTTGATCTTACGGGCGCGGTACCAGACATACATCACGACGAAAAGCCCACCCCCTACGATCAGGGTGACATAACCGCCGTGGGGGAATTTACTCAGGTTGGCGAAAAGGAAGCTTAGCTCGATACTCAGGTATACGGCCAGGTATAAATAGATCAGCGGTCGTTGTGTCCGGCGGGAGATCAGGTAATTGGCAAAAAGGATGGAGGTGGCCAGCATACACAGAGTGATGGCCAGTCCATAAGCCGCGTCCATATTGGAAGTGCTCCGGAAATACAGGGTAATCCCGCAACAGCCGATAAATAACATGAAATTGATCGCCGGTATATAGGACTGGCCTCTTTCTTCCGTAGGATAACTGATACGCAGCTTGGGCCAGAGGTTCAGCCGCATACTTTCGCTGATCAGGGTGAAAGACCCCGTGATCAGGGCCTGGCTGGCGATAATGGCGGCGGCGGTAGCGATAATGATACCCGGCACGACAAACCAGTTGGGCATGGTATTATAGAAAGGATTTCCCAGGTTGGTATCGAAGATACGGCCATGGTATTGGGCGAGGAGCCAGGCGCCCTGCCCGAGATAATTCAGGATCAGACAGGTTTTTACATAAATCCACGAAATACGGATATTTCCCCGTCCGCAATGGCCCAGGTCTGAATACAGGGCCTCTGCCCCTGTGGTACAGAGAAAGACCGCTCCCAGGATCCAGAAGCCTTTGGGGTAGGTGGTCAGCAGTTCGATGGCATAATAGGGGCTGAGCGCTTTGAAGATCCCCAGATCGTCCAGCAGGTGACTGGAGCCCAGGGCGCCCAGCATGAAAAACCAGATGAACATGATAGGCCCGAACAGTTTTCCGATCGACTCCGTACCGAATTGCTGGAGGAAAAAGAGGACCACCAGGATCCCCAGTACGATATAGACGATGGTGGACTGTTCGATATAGCGGAATGCAGGCATTTGGCGCAAGCCCTCGATGGCGGAAGTGACGGAAATAGGCGGGGTGATCATGCCATCTGCCAGCAGGGCGGCGCCGCCGATCATGGCCGGCAGGACCAGCCACCGTTTCTGACGACGTACCAGGGCATAGAGGGAGAAAATACCCCCTTCCCCGTTATTGTCTGCTTTCAGGGTCAGCCAGACGTATTTTACCGTGGTTTGCAGGGTCAGGGTCCAGATAATACAGGATAAAGCTCCCAGTATCAGCTTTTCTTCTATGATTCTGCCATGGATAATAGCGTTTAGAACGTAAAGAGGAGAGGTTCCGATGTCGCCGTAAATGATACCTAACGCAATAACAAGGCTTGCGAATTGTACTTTGTTGATCTGTTTGCTCACAAATGAGTCTATTTAGTATGTATGCCTTACGGCCAGAGGACAAAGGTATAGTGAAAAGAGTGAAACCGGCTAAGCATTTTTCCGTACCCTATAATTTTATGAATTTTTAATATTTACCCCCCTTTCCGGCTCCATTTTAGCTTTCAATAACACCTACCAAGCAAACTTTTAGCTATCTTCACTGGTAAAGTAAATTTGTAATTCCCAAGATCCGCTTGCAATGATATCCTTTCCAAAAAGACAAGAAAGATTGTTTATGAACAGAATCCTGTCCCTGCTACTGGTATCGCTTCTGATTGCTCCCTGCCTGCTGAAAGCTCAACAGATCACTTACTCGGAGCCTGAAAAAGAAGATAGCCGCCGCACTAATTTTGAGATCATCGGTAAGTTCAACGGCAACTTCCTCGTATATAAGAACAATAATTCCAATAGCGCCATCTGCATCTATGACGGGAATATGAAACTCGTGCAGCGTGTCCCCCTGGACTTTATGCCGGATAAGTACATCAATGTCGATTTTGTAGCTTACCCGGATTATTTCTACATGGTCTATGAACACCAGCGCAAGAGCATCATCCATTGCACCGCGATCAAGCTGGATGGGATGGGGCAGAAAATGGGCGAGCCTGTCGAGCTGGACACGACCCAGATAGGATTTGCCGCCAATAACAAGATCTACACGACCGTGGTCAGCGATAACAAGCAGCGGATCATGATCTTTAAGATCAATAGCAAGAACCCTAAGAGTTTCCTGTTCACCAGCTTCCTTTACGATTCACAGCTGGGATTGATCGACCGGCACCGCATCTTCCTTCCTATGGAAGAGCGCAACGAGCTTTTCACCGATTTCCTGCTTGACAACGACGGACAGCTGGTTTTCGGCAAATTCCTGCGCAGCGGCAGCAACGACTTCGTTTCCAGGGTCTCCATCGTCACCAAAGGTCCCCTGGCGGATACTTTTTCTATAAAAGACATCGGATCGGCCGACCGGATCCTGGATGAGATCAAGATCAAGGTGGATAACAATAACAAACGTTATATCCTGACCGGCTTCTACTACAAACAGAAAAAGGGAAATATCGAAGGTCTTTACACCGTAGTCTGGGACAAGGCCACCGATAGCCGGTCAAAAGAAACCCTGACCATTTTCAACGATGAACTCCGGGCCGTGGCAAAAAGTTCGGACGCCAACCTGAAAATGGCTTTCAACGATTACTTTATCAAACATGTCATCACCAAGAAGGACGGCGGATACCTGCTGGTAAGCGAATCCCTCTATACTACCTCCCGCGGGAATATGTTCAATCGATGGGACTATATGTATAATCCCATGTATGGGCCAGGCGGGTTCTATTCCCCTTATTACTACAGCCCTTATTATAATCCCTGGAACCGGAACTACGGTAATTATGCCACCCGCTACCATGCGGAGAATATTATGGTTCTTTCCTTCGATGCGGCCGGCAATATGGAATGGAGCAATATCATCCCCAAAAGCCAGTTCGATGACGAGACGGAGAACCTCATTTCTCACGAGGTCTTCAATACAGGCGGAGAGCTTCACTTCCTGTTCAACCAGTATGAACGCCGGAACATGCTGCTCAATGACCAGAGCATTTCCCCCGACGGCAAGATCACCCGCTACCCCACGCTGAAGAACCTGGACAAGGGGTATGATTTCATGCCAAGATATGGCAAGCAGGTCAGCGGCTGGGAATCTATCATTCCCTGTCTTTACAGGAACTATCTTTGTTTCGCTAAACTCGACTTTTAAAAAACTCTACCCAGGTGATTGGTATCTTCAAACAGCAAAACCCGGGCAATGCCCTGTTATTAGTGGTATACGCCCTGGTGTTGAAATTTTCTCTATTCCTGCACCCGGTGGCCCCCGTGCTGCACCCGGAGGATAATTACCTGTACAGGCTGATCCTGCGCGGCCTGGATTCCGTTTTCCACCAGATCCCCCTTCTGTACGCGATCCTCACCTTTCTGATCCTGTTTATGCAGGCTACCCTGTTCAACCGGATCTGCAATCATACCAAGCTGTTTCCCAAGCCGAACTTCCTGCCCGGCATGGCCTATATACTCATTACGTCCCTGCTGCCCGACTGGGGACATTTCTCTGCGCCTCTGCTGATCAATTCGATTATGATCTGGGTATGGTACCGCATGATCGATCTGTATAACAGCAGCCGGCCGGGCTCTGCCATTTTCAATATCGGGGTATGGACGGGGATCGTCTCCCTATTGTATATACCGGCCATGGCTTTCCTGCTCCTGGTCCTGTTCGGGCTGGTCACCATGCGGCCCTTCCGTATCCGGGAATGGTTCGTCGGGTTACTGGGCTTTACCTTTCCGTATTATTTCCTTTTTATCGTCTTATACCTGACCGGCAACTGGAACTGGAAGAACATTGTTCCCCATATCGTTTTCACCGTCCCCGCCATGCCCTCCTCCATCTGGACCACTCTGGGCATCGTCTGGCTGATCGTCCCTTTTATGTTCGGGGGCTATTTCGTGCAGAACAACCTCAATAAAGTGTTGATACAGATCCGTAAAAGCTGGAGTCTGCTGCTGCTTTTTCTCCTGGTAGCCGTCGTCATTATCCTGATCAACCGCGCCGATTCCTACGAGAATTGGGTCGTAATGGCCGTTCCTTTCGCGGCCTTCCATGCGGCGGCCTATTACTACCCGACGAATAAGACAGGGCCTCTCATATTGCATTGGTTGATAGTGACCTATATCATCGCTATGAATTATTTCCTCTGAATTTTCCCCGTTCAGGGGAATACCGTTAATTTTGCGGACGGGTGAACGGCAGGCGATCGCCGTCCGGTTTGCCCGGTAAAAATCTTACAACATGAAGTTTGGAGTAGTCGTTTTCCCGGGTTCCAATTGCGATCGTGACATGCAGGATGCGCTGCAATATGACCTTAACCAGGAAGTGATCATGCTATGGCATAAGGATACAGACCTCAACCGGTTCACCACGGAAGACTGTATCGTGCTGCCCGGCGGGTTCTCCTATGGCGACTACCTCCGCTGCGGCGCTATCGCCCGTTTCAGCCCTATCATGCAGAGCATTACGGAATTCGCCGGAAAAGGCGGCAAAGTGCTGGGAGTCTGCAACGGGTTCCAGATTCTCTGCGAATCTCACCTGCTGCCCGGCGCACTGCTCAGGAATGCCAATCAACAATTTATCGGTAAGAATATATGGCTTCGCGGCGAAGGAGATCAGGGTAGAGCCCTGAAGATCCCCATCGGCCATGGCGAGGGCAGATATTATGCCGACGAGAAGACGCTCGATGAGCTGGAGGCCAATGGCCAGGTGCTCTATCGCTACGCAGACGAGAACGGAACCATCAATGCCGCTGGTAATCCCAATGGCGCCCTGCGCAATATTGCCGGCATCTGCAATAAGACCCGCAACGTATTCGGAATGATGCCACATCCTGAACGGGCTTGTTCGGATGCATTGGGAAATACAGATGGACAGGCTATCCTCAAAGCTCTTTTTGTCCTGCAAAAACAGCGGTCGGTAAGTCTTGAAGCCGGGTTGGCCAACTTTTAGTTTTTTGCTAACATTTGGAAACGGAACTTTAGGGCTTATTAACCCTCCAACCGTTTAAAATAATATATGAATAAAATTACATTACTCCTTTTGGCCGTATTATCCGGTAGCGTGGCGATGGCTCAATCCAGTAAAGAAGTCACCTGGGCCACGTCCGCGAAAAAGATAAATGACAAAACATACGAAGTGCACATGACCGCCACCGTCGGCGGGGATTATCACATCTATGCCCAGCACCCGGGTGGTGACGGACCCATTCCTACCACTTTCAAATTCGCGAAGAATCCCCTGATCACGCCTTCCGGTACGGTAAAGGAAGTTGGCAAGGCGGTCAAAAAATTCGAAAGCGCCTGGGGGTTTAATGTAGTGTATTATGAAAAGACGGTTGATTTTGTGGTGAATGTAAATGTGAAAGGCAGTGCCAAGAGCAGCCTGACTGCTACCGTGGAGTACATGGTATGTGATGACCACCAGTGCCTTCCCCCTTCCGACACGGATCTTAACATAAAAATAGGAGGATAGGTGCATCGTCTGTCATCTATCCGACGTATAAAGTGATTATAAAACGAGTTCTTTGGAACTCGTTTGCTTTTTAAAGACATATATGAACAAAAAGATACTCTTCTTCCTGGCTTTTTTTTGCTGCCTGCTGCAAGGGCGACTGTTTGCACAGGATTCGACCGGCGTAGTAAGCTGGGAATTCTCAGCACAGAAAACCGCTGGTGGATATACTCTTATCCTGCACGGAAAAATAAAGGATGGCTGGAAATTATATTCCACCACCATGAAAGACGATCTGCCTAATACGAGGGTAGTATTGGACAGCACCGCTCCGGCAAAGATCGGAGCCATCGAAGAAAAGGGAAACCTCGAATCCAGGAAAGAACCTTTGTTCGATAACGCCGAGACCCGATACTTCGAGCACGATGTGCGTTTCCTGGTACCCATCAATCCCCTGACCAACGGGGAGAAGAAAGACCTGAAGGGGGTGGTGACCTTTATGGCCATCTACAAAGACTCCGTGGTCGGCCCCCAGGAAGTACCCTTCCGGTATTCCTTTACGCCCGGCGGTGAGCTGGTGGCTAAATCGGCCATCCTGCAGGAGTCGGCATCCGCGGCCGGCAGTTTGAAAATAAATTCCATCGACCTGGCGCATCCCGCCAATAATTGCGGAGGAACAGGCGCAGAGAACAGCCAGTCAAAAAGCCTGCTGAGTATCTTTTTCCTGGGTATCCTGGGCGGTCTGGTAGGTCTTTTTATGCCCTGCACCTTCCCCATGATACCTCTGACGGTATCTTTTTTTACCAAGCGATCCGGCAATCGTCAAAAGGGCATCGCCAATGCTTTCCTTTACGGGTTTTTTATTTTCCTGATCTACGTGCTGATCAGCGTGCCGTTCTATTTTTTGAAAGCCAACAATGCCAGCGTCCTCAATAACATTTCGACGAATATCTGGCTGAACCTCCTCTTTGCGGCGATCTTTTTGGCTTTTGCGTTATCCTTCTTCGGCCTTTTCGAGATCACCCTGCCCAGCAGCGTTTCCAATTCCGTAGATTCCAAGTCGAATATCGGCAGCCTGGGCGGTATCTTCTTTATGGCCCTTACCCTGGCGATCGTCAGCTTCTCCTGTACCGGTCCCATCCTGGGCACATTACTGGTAGGCGCCCTGGGACAGAACGGGGGAGCCGTACAACTGACCTTTGCCATGGCGGGTTTCGGCCTGGCGCTGGGACTGCCCTTTGCGCTGTTTGCCCTCTTCCCGAATTGGCTGCAATCCCTGCCGAAATCCGGCGGGTGGATGACGACCCTCAAAATAGTTTTCGGTTTCATCGAGCTGGCGCTCGTGCTGAAATATTTTTCCAATGCCGATCTGGTCTCCCATTGGGGGATCCTGAAGAGGGAGACTTTCTTCGCGCTGTGGGTATTGATAGGGCTGGCGCTCGTCCTGTTCCTTTTCGGTATCCTTAAATTCAAACATGCCCCGCCGCCGGCGAAGCTGAGCAAGGGCCGGATCGGGGTAGCCGTCTTCTTCCTCCTCTTTACGCTCTACCTGGCGCCCGGACTCACCAACACGCGGCATGCCAACAGACCCCTCATCAGCGGATTCCCACCTCCGTTGTCCTATAGCCTCTATGCAGACAATGGAAAAGGAGTAGAGGCCAATGTGGTCAATAATTATAATAAAGCCCTGCAGCTGGCCAAAGCGCAGCACAAGCCGATATTGATCGACTTCACCGGCTGGGCCTGCGTGAACTGCCGTAAGATGGAAGAGAACACCTGGCCTCAGCCTGGCGTAAAAGAACTGATCCAAAACGAGTTCATCCTCGTCTCCCTTTATGTCGACGACCGGAAGCCGTTGCCCGATGACCAGCAATTTCTGTTCACCACGGGAGATGGAAGTAAAAAAGAGATCAAGACGGTAGGGGATAAGTATGCGACCCTGCAATCGGAGAATTTCAAGAATGCGAGCCAACCCTTTTATGTGGTGATCAATCCCGATGAGAAATTAATGAATCTGCCGGTGGGCTATACGCCTGATCCGAAGGCTTATGCCCAATGGCTGCAATGCGGACTGGATGCGTTTCATAAATCTAATTAAAAAGATAATTTAATGAAGAAACCCGGTCACTGACCGGGTTTCTTCATTAATTAGGCGTCATTCTGTTCCAGCCTTCCGACACTAAGGGCAAGTGCTTGATCGGATGGAGGGCCAGAATGACAAGCTTGTTATTGGACAAAGGCCTGTAGGCCGGTACCCAACGAAAAAAGTCCCCGCTCTTTGTGAGCGGGAACTTTCAATATTTTTTTTAATGGATCTTTTCACACTTTGAAGTTAGCGGTTCTATCCGTTCCCCGTTGTCTTAAGGTAGTTAAAGATTCTTAAAAAAGCTTGCCCGTATTTCGCAACTCGTACTTACGAATGGGCGTCATAAATTATAAGGCTATTTTCTTTTCTGTCATCATCTTGCGCAGGTTGATAAGACCATAACGCATACGGCCCAGAGCAGTATTGATGCTGCAGTTGGTCAGGGCCGCGATCTCTTTAAAGCTGAGATCGGCATAATGACGAAGAATGATGACTTCCCGTTGATCTTCCGGTAACAAGTCCAGCATCTGCCGTACCCTGTCATGACTCTGACGTTTCATCATCTTGGTATCGGCGCCTTCTTCCGTGAAATTGATCACTTCGAAAATGTCCCGGTCATCGCTGGTCTTGATGGCAGGAGTACGTTTCACTTTCCGGAAATGATCCACACAGAGATTGTGCGCAATACGCATAGCCCAGGGAAGGAATTTTCCTTCTTCTGTGTAACGGCCGCCGCGAATGGTGTCGATAATTTTGATAAGAACGTCCTGGAAGATGTCCTCGGCAAGGTATTTGTCCTTTACGAGGAAGAGAATGGAGGTGTACAACTTGTCTTTGTGCCTGACGATCAGAGCCTCTAATGCGTGCAGGTCTCCATCACGAAATTGATGGATTAATTCATGGTCGGTTTTTTTGCGTAGCAATGTCATAAACTTCTACGGTTTTTAAGGTGAGGATATTTTGTTTGGATTTTAAAGATGGTTCGGTTTTTCAGTGTAGAAGTGATCAGTCGATAGGCGGAGAATTTTAGTTTAGATTAACAAAAGTAATTCACAATTTTTTCCGATTGTGTACAAATAGATCTTGTACGAATCGGGTTTAAAGATATACAATTTTTGGAAAAAACAACATTTTGGGAAATTTTTTGTTCTTTAATTCTCCGTTATCCCGTAGAAACAATAGGGGAAGCACTTATTTTGTCCTATCGCCCAGTCTTATTTCGGGAAATCGATATTTTTGACCTCCAAAAGAGGGGGGCAACTCCTCAAAAGCCGGTACAAAAGGCGCCACAGGCGAATTGCCGAAGGCCATTATTAAAAGTTTGCCGGAGACAGGTTATTTTTGCCAAAACCTGTCGCAGGCAAACAAGGTCCGGTCCAATTAATTCAGTGATCATTTTTAATATAAGTTTGTTATAATTATATATGGGCATATCGGGTAAAGTAAAACAGCCAGCGAAAGAGAAATTGATGGTTCCGGCGCAAGTGACACAGACAGACGCCATCTTTATTAAGGGAGCCAGGGTTCATAATCTTAAAAATATTGACGTTTCCATCCCACGGGGCAAGCTCGTGGTGGTTACCGGCGTCTCCGGATCGGGGAAATCATCCCTTACCATCGATACCCTCTTCGCGGAGGGGCAGCGCCGCTATGCAGAAAGTCTTAGCGCCTATGCCCGGCAATTTATGGCCCGGATGAACAAGCCGGATGTAGACTATATCAAAGGATTATGTCCAGCCATCGCCATCGAACAAAAGGTCATCACCCGTACCCCCCGTTCCACCGTGGGCAGCATGACGGAGATCTACGATTACCTGCGTCTGCTCTTTGCCCGGGCTGGTAAGACCATTTCTCCTATTTCCGGCCGCGTCGTAAAAAAAGACGATGTCAGTGACGTGGTAGCGGCCATCATGGGCGGTCAGGCCGGTGATAAAGTGCTTATCCTCACGCCCTTCAAACAGAATAAGAACCGCAACGCCAAAGAAGAGCTGAATATCCTGCTGCAGAAAGGGTTTTCCCGGATATATATTGAAGGCGAGACACTCCGTATCGAGGATTTGCTGGAAATGGACGATAAGACCCTGAAAAAACGACTTTCTGCCTCCGGCATCTATGTCCTTATCGACCGCCTGGTCGTCAAATCCTTCGACGAAGACGATCAGCACCGGATCGCCGACTCGGTAGGAACGGCCTTTTATGAAGGGGAAGGGGAGATGCAGCTGGAGACCAATGGGCAGCAGCGAGTGACCTTCTCCAACCGTTTCGAGCTGGACGGTATCCAGTTCGAAGAGCCCGTCCCCAACCTGTTCTCTTTCAATAATCCTTTCGGAGCCTGTCCGACCTGCGAAGGATTCAGCCAGGTACTGGGCATAGACCCCGATCTGGTGATTCCGGATAAAAGATTAAGTGTATATGAGGGGGCTGTCGCTCCCTGGAAAGGGGAGAAGCTGAGTTTATGGAAAGAGCAGTTTGTCAAAGCGGCTAAGAAATTCGACTTCCCCGTCCACAAACCCGTTATCGATCTTACTAAACAACAATATAAGACCCTCTGGGAAGGCAATGAGCATGTCAATGGCATCAATGACTTCTTTGCCGAAGTAGAAAGAAACCTCTATAAGGTCCAGTACAGGGTCCTGTTATCCCGCTACCGGGGACGTACCGACTGTCCGGATTGCCAGGGCTATCGTCTCCGGAAGGAAGCCCTCTATGTGAAAGTAGGAGGGCAGCATATCGGAGAGCTATGCGAGCTGCCTGTGCGGGACCTGGTAAAATGGTTCGACGAATTGCAGCTGGAACCTCATGAACAGCAGATCGCCAAAAGAGTGCTCATCGAGATTCATCACCGACTGCGGACCCTGCTGGATGTCGGATTGGGCTATCTCACCCTCAACCGGCTGGCCAACAGCCTCAGCGGGGGGGAAAGCCAGCGTATCCAGCTTACCCGTTCCCTGGGCAGCAATCTTACCAACTCCTTATATATATTGGACGAGCCTTCCATCGGGCTGCATTCGCGGGACACGGAACGACTGATCCGTGTATTGAAGGAGTTGCGCGACCTGGGTAATACCGTAGTGGTGGTGGAACATGATGAAATGATGATGCGGGAGGCGGATTATATTATCGACATGGGCCCTCTGGCCAGCCACCTGGGCGGGGAAGTGGTTGCCTCCGGTAATTATGACGAGCTGATCGCCAATAAAGATAGCCTGACGGGTAAGTACCTGAAAGGAGAGTTCAGCATCGCCCCGCCGAAGACGCTCAGGACCTGGAACCGGTCCCTGATCATAGAGGGCGCCCGGCAGCACAATCTGAAGGATATCACCGTGGAATTTCCCCTTGGCCTGCTTTGCGTGGTCAGTGGCGTGAGCGGTAGCGGCAAGACCACTTTAGTCAAACAAATCCTATATCCGGGTTTACAAAAGATCAAAGGGGAGCAGGCCGATAAAGTGGGGATACACAAAGCTATTAAGGGAGATATCGACTGGCTCTCCCAGGTCGAAATGGTGGACCAGAACCCCATCGGCAAATCTTCCCGCAGCAATCCGGTTACCTATATTAAGGCATATGACGAGATAAGAGATTTGTATTCCAGGCAGCCATTAAGCAAGTTGCGGGGATTCCAGCCCAAACACTTTTCTTTTAATGTGGATGGAGGCCGTTGCGATGCCTGTAAGGGAGAAGGGGAACAGATTGTGGAAATGCAGTTCCTGGCCGATGTACACCTCACCTGCGAAGTTTGCGGCGGCAAAAGGTTTAAAGAAGAAGTGCTGGAAGTGACCTATCGGGAAAAGAGTATCTACCAGGTGCTGGAAATGAGCGTGGACGAGTCCCTGGAATTCTTCAAAGACGAGAAAGAGATCCTGCAAAAAATAAAACCTCTCAGCGATGTGGGGTTAGGGTATGTAAAACTGGGCCAGTCCTCCGATACCCTGTCAGGCGGAGAAGCCCAGCGGGTGAAACTCGCCTCCTTTTTGGGAAAAGGCAGGGCGCAGGGACATATTCTCTTCATCTTCGATGAGCCCACTACCGGCCTGCACTTTCATGATATCAAGAAATTACTGGCTTCTTTTAATGCTCTGATAGAACAAGGACATTCCATCCTGGTAATTGAACACAATACGGACGTGATCCGGTCTGCAGACTGGGTGATTGATCTGGGGCCCGAAGCCGGTGATGGCGGCGGCAGCCTGGTTTATGCCGGCGCTCCGGCCGGACTGAAAAAGGTAAAGGAAAGCTATACCGGAAAATTCCTCCCCCTTTAGGGGCGGGGGGTTATCTGAGCCTGTCTACGCTTTTGACTAATTTCTGGTCTCTGGTGATGCCTCTGGCCGCCAGGATAAGAAACAGGGGGATGGCCAGCGACAGCAGCGCCCCGATAGTATAGCTGCCTTCTAAAAAATGGGGGGGACGGCTGGCCCGCCAGTAGAGAAAAATATTTAACAGGGCCAGAACGATCAGCCCCAGGGTGATCCAAAGCTGTTTACTCCGCTGCTTATAGTTGAAGATATTGATCAGGCTGCCGGCAATAAGGATCGAGGTGACGATCAGTATCAGGACATTGCCCGCGCTGGCGCTGTCGCTGCCAAAACCGATAGCCGGCATGGCCTTTAGAGACATAAAAACATGCCCATTGGCGCCGACCTGCACATTTCCGCTGTAAAAAGAGAATTTAAAGGTCAGGGCAGCGCAGATAATGGCAAGCAGGGCCCAAATGGTTTGTTTTCGTTGCAGCATATAAAAAATTTAAGTTGTTTCGACATCATGTATCCTGTCTTGCTTTATGCCAGATCTAGCCCAATTCCGGGTACAGTGGGAACTGCTTCATAAATGCATTTACATCCTTGCGCAGCGAAGCCAGCGCCTCTTCATTATCCGCATTAACAATGGCTTTATCGATCATGTCTACGACGGTAGCCATATGCGCTTCCTTCATACCGCGGGTAGTGATGGCCGGTACGCCTACCCGGATACCTGATGTGATAAAGGCGCTTTTATCGTCATAAGGAACCATGTTCTTATTTACGGTGATTTCCGCTTTGCCTAAGGCGATCTCCGCCTTCTTTCCGCTGATATTTTTATTACGCAGATCGATCAGCAGCAGGTGGTTATCCGTGCCGCCGGAGACGATATGATATCCTTTTTCCAGGAATGTCTTTGCCATGGCCTGTGCATTGGCAATGACCTGTTTGGCGTAGACCGTGAATTCATCCGATAATATTTCCCCGAAAGCGATCGCCTTGGCTGCGATCACATGCTCCAGCGGACCTCCCTGTGTACCGGGGAATACGGCCATATCGATGAGGTTGCTCATCGGACGGATATTTCCTTTCGTATCCTTCAAGCCAAAGGGATTGTCGAAATCCTTCTTCATCATGATGATACCGCCGCGGGGGCCGCGAAGGGTCTTATGCGTAGTGGAAGTCACAAAATGACAATGGTCGAAGGGGGAGCTAAGCAAGCCTTTGGCGATCAGACCGGCCGGATGCGCCATATCACACATTACTAAGGCGCCGACCTCGTCTGCGATCTTCCGGATCCGGGCATAGTTCCAGTCGCGGCTATAGGCACTCGCGCCGCAGATGATCAGCTTGGGCTTTTCCTGTTTGGCCACGGTTTCCATCATATCGTAATCTACCAGGCCGTCTTCTTTTTTGACGCCGTAAAATACGGGCCGGTATAATTTACCGGAGAAGTTGACGGGGGAGCCATGCGTTAAGTGGCCACCCATGCTCAGGTCCAGTCCCAGGATGGTATCGCCGGGCTGCAGGACGGCCAGCAATAAGGCGGCATTGGCCTGGGCACCGCTATGAGGCTGTACGTTGGCGTATTCGCAATTGAAGATCTTCTTTAGCCGGTCGATAGCTTCCTGCTCCACCAGATCCACGATCTCACAGCCGCCATAATATCTTCTTCCGGGATAACCTTCAGCATATTTATTGGTCAGCACAGTACCCATTGCCTGCATGACCTGCAGGGAGGTGAAATTTTCCGAGGCGATCAATTCAATGCCATGCCGCTGACGATCTAATTCTTTCTGAATGAGGTCGAAAACCAAAGTATCTTTTTGCATGGCGCAAAAATAGGCCAAAAAGACATTAATTACCGGGTGAAAGAATAAAATTCACTATTTTCACACGCGTTTACATTTTCATTATTATGAAAGCTATTATTCCCGTTGCTGGCGCTGGTACAAAATTACGTCCGCATACTTATACGCAACCCAAGGCTTTGATCCCTCTGGCGGGAAAGACCATCCTCTCTATCATTGTCGATCAGTTGATGGAGGCAGGCATTAATGAATTCATTTTCATCGTTGGCTACCTGGGAGAGAAGATCCAGGATTTCGTCAGGCAGAAATATCCGCAGCTGACAGTCCATTTTGTATATCAGAACGAACGGCACGGTATCGGGCATGCCGTCCTGCTGACGAAGAGCATTGTGGGGGATGATGAGGTCTTTATCGTGCTGGGAGACACTATCTGCGAATATGACGTAAAAGAAATCCTGAATATGCCTCATTCCCTGCTGGGAGTGAAGAGGGTGGACGACCCCCGGAATTTTGGGGTGGCCGAACTGGAGGATGACGGCGGTATCGAGCGTGTGGTGGAAAAGCCCCAGATCCCCAAGTCGAACATGGCCCTGGTAGGGATCTACCGGATCCGGGAATCCGGACCTTTGTTCACCTGCTTGGAGAACAATATCCGCAACCAGCTCACCAGCTATGGGGAGTATAACCTCACCGATGCCATTGAATGCATGATCCGCAGCGGCGTGAAATTTAAGTCCTTCAAAGTGCAGAACTGGTTTGATTGCGGGAAGAAAGAGACGCTGCTGGAGTCCAATGCAAAATTGCTCAAGAAGTTCGGGGGCACCATCGCTCCGGACCATCAGTTTGAAAATACGATCATTATTCAGCCCGTCAGCATCGCCCCGGGCTGTGATATCCGCAACTCCATTGTCGGCCCCAATGTGGCGATCGGGGAGAAGACCCGCGTCAATTACTCTATTATTAAGGATTCTATTATCGGCTCCTTCGCCGACCTCTACGATATCGTCCTCACTCACTCTCTGATCGGCAGTGACACCGAGGTAAAAGGGGAGTCCCGCAGCCTGAACATAGGGGATAATACGGAGATTGATCTGGGAGAGTCTTAATTGGGAGAGTCTTATATAGGGTCATCAAGCTGATCCTGGCGCCACCCCCACCCCTCCACACATTAAGGAAAACAATATTCACCGGATACAGGCCATAGGTCTGGGTTATGTGGGTATTATTGGCAGGAATTTGCAGAAATGCCAAAAATCAGGTAAATTGAGGGGAAGATGTCTAACGAAGCAACAGTTGCCCTGTGGAAGGATCAATCCAGGTTATTTTCCCGGTATGCTAACTTTTAAAACTGTTTTATGGGAACTCAGAAAAAATTGCTGTTCTTCCTGCTGATCTTCCCCCTGGCCTTGTGGGCAAGGGCCGATAGCGGAAAGGTGGAAGGCATCCTGCATGGCTATGTAACGGATGCCGTCACCAAGAAACCCCTGTCGGGAGTGACAGTATCGGCAATGGTGCCGGGGACCAATAACTCTAAAGAAGTATTGACGGATGCCGACGGATATTTCCGATTCGCGCAATTACCCGCCTCCCAGGTGACGGTACATTTTGACAAGAAAGGCTACCAGTCTTACAAACGTCCCAATGTGACCGTAAAAGAAAAGACTTCCGTAAAACTGAATATAGAATTCATCCCCGAGGATATAGATTCCGATTCCGAAGATGCGGAATATCCTGTTTTGCGCCTCTTACAGGCCACCTAAAAATGATCTGACGGAGTAAATGTACTTAATGCAAAGAAGAGCTTGATGGGATTAGCAAGTTTACTTAATAACTAAACGGGACTGAGAACAGTCCCGTTTTTTTCTACTACACATGAGGCTAAAATCTATATTGATGTGAGCCTGCCGATTTTATAAAATTCTCCCTGTTCTTATCCTTCGACTATTCATTACGAGAATCTTCGTATAAAAGTACGCGTGCTTTTTTAAAATGTGGCGCCGTGGCCCCTCTTTTTTGACCATTCATCCTTAATCTTTTCGCGCCCCGGTGAAGGGCGGCCTATGAGTTTTGTTCACGGCCAAGCTCCGTTTGGTAGTGCGCTTCCATCTTCTGTTCTCCTTTAGCCAGCATGGCCTGCATAAGTTCCGGATCGAAGCTGAGTCCGTCGGGGCCGCCGCCCAATGGAAGATCGGGCCGTATGATATGTAGTCTTACCGGTTTCTTATTATAGTATGGATTCTCCGGCATACCGGTATCAAACCAGTCGGCAATCGCGGCCTCGGAAATCCCTTTGTCTTTCATCTTCATTTTTACCGAGTCGATATAACGGAGGCCTTCATTATAGAGGTTGGGAAGGATCCGGTTATTATCAGCGGTATCGGCGATAAAGATATCCAGGGTCTCCTGCAGGATGGAAAAAAGATCCTTGTATTCCTTGTCTTCAGGCATCATGGTCGTAGGGGACGAGAGTAAGGTATAGATATCTGTCGCTCCGCTGGCGATGGCTATTTCTATACCGGAATATTCCCGGTCTCCGGCGTCTATATATTGCCGCACGGGCTCTTCCATCGGTTGGATGGTGATCGGAGGCAGCAGCAGAGGCTGACAAGAGGATGCCAGTAAGGTACGAAGGAATTGATCGTAGTTCTCGGGTTTGCGATGGGCATAACGCGAAGCGACGACCGGATTCGTCTTGTTGGAAAAGACGGTCAATGCATGCGTTTGCAGGCAGACCGTATTAAAATAAAGTTCCTTATCGGTAAGCATTAACTGATCGTAGATCCCGTGCGTATAATATTGATCCAGCAGACCCCAGAAGGGACTGGCATCCAGGATCGAGGCTTCTTTTATTCGTTCAGATAACGTGAACTTTCTGATGATGTCTTTATTATGTTTGGTCGTAAAGATCTCAACCAGCGGCTCTATTTTACCAAGCGCAATAAAGGGGATGATCAGCGAACCTGTGCCGGTACCCACCAAAATATCGAATTGCATTTCAGGCTGCTTTTCGAACATTTTTTTAAGGGCCCCTACGGCGAATGCTCCCCTGGAAATGCCTCCGTTAATGACCAGTGCGTGTTTACTCATGAGACGGTATTTAATACAATGCCCCGGGGGCCGTAGCCCCCGTTTTATTGATTCATAAATTGGTACTAAAGGTGGGTCAATGTAGGGACAAAATCCGGGGTGAAAAATACTATTTTAGTGGTATACGCTATTTTTTGAACGCCCACTTCAACATGGTCTTCCAGGTGACCTTCTTACCATAAAGCAGGATCCCTGTCCGGTAGATCTTACCTGCAAGCCAGACCGTAGACAGGAACCCCAGGATCAGCAGCAACATGGAAAGGCCTAACTGCCACCATGTTACGGTGCCCGGCACGCCGAAGGGAATCCTGGCCATCATTACGATCGGAGAGCTGAAAGGAATGATACTGGCCCATATAGCCAGGGATCCGCCGGGATCCTGTACGGCAATGGTCATAATGATAAAAGAAAAGATGACGGGCATGGTGATGGGCAGCATCAGGGATTGTGCTTCCTGGGGGTCCTCATTCACTGCACTTCCTACTGCAGCGAACAGGGAGGAATAGAAAAGGTACCCCCCTATGAAATAGAAGAGGAAACAGAACAGGATCAGCCCCACATTGGCTGTATTCAGGGCGTTGGTCACTTTGAAGATCTGTTGCGCAAATTCTCCGGCCCTGGCAGCAGAGGCATTGCCCATGGCGCTGGCCTGCTGGATCTGCTGTACTTCATTCCAGGTATCATGGGGGATAAATGCCTGCCCGATAATGGCCAGGCCGCCGATCAGCAGGATCCAGAGCAGAAATTGCGTCAGCCCGACGGCGCCGATCCCGGTGATCTTGCCCATCATCAATTGGAAAGGGCGCACCGAACTCACGATGACTTCGGCGATACGATTGGTCTTTTCTTCCATTACTCCCCGCATCACAGCGGCTCCATAGATGAAGGTGAGGATATAGATCAGCAGCCCGCTGGCATAGCTGATCACATAGGACAATGCCTGGCTGGAGGCTTTTGCTGTCTTGCCGTTGTCTTCGTAGCTGCGCAGCTCGGCAATATCCGAACGCTTGCGGATGGAGTCCAGATTTGCCCGGTTGATGCTGGTCTTTTTAAAGATCTGATGGTCTGTGATAGCCTGGGTGATCCTGCTTTCCAGGTCGTCGACTCCGGAAAGGCCCAGCTGCTTTTTATATTTCAGGCGGCATTCTGTTTTTTTGCCCTCTTCTAAAAAGGGAATGATCAGCACCGCGGTATTACCTTTTTGCGCATAATTCAGGGTATCCAGTCCGGTGGAAAAATCAAAACTGATAGCGGAGTCGCTTTTAAGGTATTCTGAAAAGTAACCATTGGCATCGATCACTGCAATCCGGTGGCGGGTCTTTCCCTGCAGGGACAGGAATATGGAGCCTGCAATGAACAGGACGATCATCAGGGGCAGGAGGAAGGTGGAAAGAAGGAAGGTCTTATTCCGCACCCGGGTCAGGTATTCCCGTTTAGTGATCAGCCAGATTTTGCTCATAGATTAGATTTTTTGAAACTGCCGGGAGAGGGGAGTTCCTTCCACCAGCTTGATAAAGATATCGTTCAGAGAGGGGAGGATCTCCGTGAAAGCCGTAATACCCTGGTCCTGACCGATGAACCAGGCCAGCACATCGTTCGGCCGATATCCTTCCCGGATCTTTACGATCAGGTGCCCCTGCCTGCTTCCCACTACTTCGAATGCCGGCGCTCCGGCGAAGCTCAATGCGCCCGGTTCCATGCCATTCTTCGTTCCGGCCTCCGTCACTGGATTCATTCCTTTATGGTTCAACCCTTCCAATCCCACGCTGAAGAGGTTCTCCTTAAATTGTTGTTTGACGCCTGCCACGCTGCCATCCAGGATTTTTGCTCCCTTATTCACCAGGATGATATGATGGCAGATCTCCTCCACCTGCTCCATGCGATGGGTGCTGAAAATGATGGTGCTGCCGTTGAGGGCCAGCTGATTGATCTCGTCTTTTATGAGATTGGAATTTACGGGGTCCAGCCCGCTGAAGGGCTCGTCCAGGATGATCAGTTTCGGCGCATGTAATACGGTAATGACAAACTGTAGTTTTTGTCCCATTCCCTTGCTCAGGTCCTCTACTTTTTTATTCCACCAGCTTTGCATTTCGAATTTGACGAACCATGCTTTCACTTTTTCCGTAGCCTCCTGTTTACCAAGACCTTTTAATTGCGCCAGGTAGACAGCCTGCTCCCCGATCTTCATTTTTTTATACAAGCCGCGTTCTTCCGGCATATACCCGATATGAACGATATCGTTCTCCGGATGGAAGGGCCTTCCTTCGAAGAGAATCTCTCCTTCATCGGGGTAGAAGATCCCGGTGATCATGCGGATCAGGGAAGTCTTACCGGCACCATTTGGTCCCAGCAGTCCGAAGATGGATCCTTTTTCGAGGGTGAAGCTGATATCATCCACTGCTTTTTGCGAGGAAAAGCTTTTCTTCAGATTCCTGACGGCTAGGATATCCATGAAAGGTTATTTAGTAGTAAATGTATGATTAGTAGGAATAGGGCCGGATTTATTACATTCCTGGTTGAAAAATACCATTTTTCCTATAGCACCGCACAACGGGCGGCTACTCTTTCCCCATCCATCGCGGCGCTGACGATCCCTCCCGCATAGCCTGCACCCTCGCCGCAGGGGAATAAGTTCTTTATCTGAGGATGCCGGAGGGTATCCGCATCCCGGGGGATGCGAACCGGGGAAGAGGTCCTGGATTCGGTAGCGACGATGACGGCGTCATTGGTATAGTAGCCTTTCATCTTCTTTCCAAATAGGGGAAACGCCTGCCGGAGGCTTTCATATATAAAGGAGGGCAGCACCTCGTGCATGGATGCGGAATGAAGTCCGGGAACGTAAGAGCAGGGAGGAAGGTCTGCGGAGACCTTTCCGGCAACGAAGTCGGTCATACGTTGCGCGGGAGCTACGAATTTGCCGCCGCCCTGGCGGAAGGCTGCCTGTTCCACGCTTTGCTGGAAATAGAGGCCTGCCAGCGGGCCATGCTGGTGGAAAGGGGCCAGCTCCTTTTCTTCCACGCTTACCACGACACCGGAGTTGGCATAGGGATTGTTCCGTTTGGAAGGGGACCAGCCATTGACCACCAGTTCGCCTTCGGCGGTAGAGGCCGGGGCGATGATGCCCCCGGGGCACATACAAAAAGAGAATACTCCTTTATGATCGACCTGCTCGACGAGACTATAGGAGGCGGGTGGAAGGTAAGTCGATATTCCGGTACCATATTGTATGGTATCGATGAGGTGTTGGGGGTGTTCGATACGGACGCCTAATGCGAAGGGCTTGGCGGCGATGGCTATTTTCTTTTTATATAGCAGATGAAAAATATCCCTGGCCGAATGTCCCGTAGCTAAAATGATAGCGCTGCCGTCATATTTATCTCCATCGGCAGTTTCGACCTCTTTTATTCTATCGTCCTGTAGAATAAAATCTACAACTTTTTTTTCGAACAGGAATAGTCCTCCGCTATCCTGTATTTGTTGACGCATGGCCTGGATGATCTGGGGTAATTTATTCGTGCCTATATGAGGATGTGCGTCGATCAGAATAGTTTGTTCGGCGCCGAACTGTACCAGGAGATGGAGGATGCGATTGATATCTCCCCGTTTATTGCTTCGTGTATATAGTTTCCCATCACTGTAAGTACCTGCTCCCCCTTCGCCAAAGCAATAGTTGCTTTCGGGATTGAGGATACCTTCCTTATTCAGCAGGGCCAGATCTCTTCTGCGGGAACGTACGTCTTTTCCTCTTTCCAGCAACACGGGGCGTACGCCTTCTTCGATAAGCTTAAGGGCAGCAAATAACCCTGCCGGACCTGCTCCTATTATAATTACCTGTTTTTCCGCTTTGGAAACATCCGGAAAAGCAATTGGTTCAAATGCCTTTTCCTGATAAGGTTCGCGTACGAACACCCGAAGGGTGAGCATGATATAAGGTTGCCTGCTACGGGCGTCGATCGACCGCTTGAGCAGCAGGGTCCCTGAAATATCTTCTTTCGGACAGCCAATGGCCTGTGCGGCATACTCCCGGATGATGGAGTCGGTAGCCGCTTCGGCCGGAAGTAATTTTAATTGAAGGGTTTGTTGCATGATATCAGGTAGATGTCCACCTAAGGGCAGGTAAGTTCTGCTGCCTAAAAACAGGTAAAGATAGGGTAATTAGGCGGGTCGGGGATAATGTAATTAGCTCTGTTTGTTCAAGATAGATCAATACCCACTTGCCACTATAATTTAATAAAATTTTTTCAAAAAAATATACCCTAAAAAAGTCAAACGGTTTTTTTCAAAAAAAAAACTAAGATTACAAAAGGCAAGCAAATAATTTGTATCTTCAACTACTTCTCAACAAACTCTACAGTATATGAAGAAAGGTTCGGTCACATCGAAGCTCAAGCTTTCTTTCTTCGTACAAAGTAAGTTTAAACCACACCGACAGGGTCTACTGTCGAGATATGCTGAATCCCACTATTGTTGTTTAATGGCTCATGGAGGTTGTAGGACAATCGATTCTGTATGTCTATCAATGTGAATAAGTCTTAAAGAATGGGTTTTTAGAAAGATTAAAAGGTTCTGAAAATAAATGGGTGTTACTTTTGACAGGTCTAATCTCAGTCAGGCTGGGTATGGGTTTTGCGGGATAAAAATCAAAAAAATCGCTGGAAGTTCAAACTGTATTGAAAACAAAAAAAAGAAGTGAATAAAAAATTTTTTATTCAATAAAAAATTTTGATATTCGCCGCCCTGCGCAACTTTTTTAAAATCCAATTCCTGAAAGTTCCATATGACTTTAGAAATACAATTCTTTAAATCGGCATAAAAATTGGTTATTGTATAATGGCAAAAACGTTTGAAAAAGTATGGAGTAATTGCTTGGAAATAATCAAGGACATCGTAGAGTGGCAGCATTATAAAACATGGTTCGAGCCGATTAAGCCCGTTGAGTTGAAGAGCAATATTTTGGTGATTCAGGTACCCAGTCAGTTTTTTTACGAATATTTAGAGGAACACTATGTAAATTTATTAGCAAAGACGCTGAGGCGTATCTTAGGAAAAGAGGCCATGTTGGAATACCGCATAATGGTAGACAGTGGTAATCATCAGAACAAGCCTCTCACGATGGATGTGCCGGCGCATGGTTATAAAACATTTTCCAACAACGAAATGGATTTCCCACTCATCATAAATAATCCTGTAAAGAATCCTTTTGTGATTCCGGGCTTGAAGAAAATGCAGATCGATGCACAACTCAATCCGGTTTATACATTTGAATCTTTTATTGAAGGTGATTGCAACCGGGTAGCCCGCCGTGCCGGTAAGACCGTGGCGGAGAAGCCCGGCGCCAATTCCTTTAATCCCCTGGTGATCTATGGTAGTGTAGGATTTGGTAAGACGCATCTGGCACAGGCGATAGGAAATGAGGTGAAGCGCCTGCACCAGAATAAAGTCGTATTGTATGTGAGTTCCGAAAAATTCATTAATCAGTTCGTAGATCATAGCCGCAACAATGCCATCAATGACTTTATACATTTCTATCAGTTGGTAGATGTATTGATTATCGATGACGTACAATTCTTCAGTCGCGCAGAGAAGTCACAGGACGCATTTTTCGCCATCTTCAATCACCTGCATCAATCCGGTAAACAGTTGATCTTATCTTCGGATAAGCCGCCTAAGGATCTGGACGGTTTGCAGGAGAGATTGCTGAGCCGTTTCCGCTGGGGTTTGAGTGCTGATTTGCAGATGCCTGATTATGAGACCCGTATCGAGATCCTGGAGAGAAAGATGAAGAATGATGGGTTGGACATGCCGAAAGAAGTCATAAAGTACTTAGCCTACAATATTAATAGCAACGTTCGTGAATTGGAAGGTGCACTGATATCACTTTTGGCACAATCTTCGCTCAATAAGAGGGAAATTGATTTAGAATTGGCCAAAAAAGTGCTCCGTAATTTCGTGAAAACTAGTAGTAAGGAGATCACTATCGAAACAATACAACGCATGGTATGTGAGTATTTCGATGTGTCATACGATAAACTACTGCAAAAAACCCGCAAGCGCGAGATCGTGCAGGCGAGGCAGATAACTATGTATCTGGCTAAAGCATTTACAAAGAATTCCCTGAAGACGATCGGAGAGCATTTTGGTGGCCGCGATCATACTACTGTCATTCACTCCTGCCAGACTGTAAAGGATTTGATGGATACTGACAGCCTGTTCCGGGAGAATGTGATGGAGTTACAGCAGAAGGTGCAGCTGGCCGCTATGTAGACCTAATTGCCTGATAAGGGGTCATGTAGGTTCCCATTTATCAGCCAATCCCCCGAAAATTTACCTTTTACCCATATTCAGACCCATTTCGGAGCCTCCGGAATGGGTTTTTTGTTTTTTTGCACCCGGTTTAGCCTTACCGGGCTGATTTCCAAATGACTTATAAAAAAGTAAGGTCCAATTTGGGTGCGAAGCGAATTAATCTTTATTTTTGCCTCCCCTTCGAAAATTGAAGGGTGAAATTTTAGACGGAGAGGTGCCTGAGTGGCCGAAAGGAACGGTTTGCTAAATCGTCGTACGGGTTACACTGTACCGTGGGTTCGAATCCCACCCTCTCCGCAGATCTAAATGGATGCCCCACGCTGAAAGCGGGGGCATTTTTCATTTGGGAACGTGGCGAACGCATTGACAGGCTGTGGCAAGAAAAACAAGATTTTACTAAAACGGAGAGCAAGTTCGCCAAAGTGGACAAATGGAAAATGCGAGGCACGATAGTGCCGTGGGCATCCATTTAGATCTGGCTCCCCCCTTCGGGATGGCCGAAGGCAATCCCACCCTCTCCGCGGAGTCACATCCATTTTGCTTAGTAGTTTCCGGCTTAGTAACTCCCGAAGTCTATCTTTGTGATTATAAAGTGAAAACTCCAAACCCTCCTCCAACGATAGTATATGGATAAAGAACAAATATTACTAGAGTTTCAGAAAATAACTGAAAAAAATCTCATTAAGAATATCATTCTTCCCCTCCTGGAGAAAATGGGTTATGAAACCATAGAATACCGACACGGTGTCTATGAAAAGGGAATAGATATTCTGTGTGTCAGGGAGGACGAATTAGGCGACCCCGACGTGTTGGCTATCCAGGTAAAGAAGTTTGCCTTTTCAGGAAATTTTAAATCCGAAGGTAATATTTATGGTATTATCAACCAGCTTGATGCCTGCAAAACGGAAACCATTCAAATGAAGAATGGGCAAACCTTGCAGGCAACCCGGGTTTGGTTCATTTCTCCTTACCGGATAAACCTTGCCGCTCTTACCGCAGCATTTAAGAAATTAAACGAAGCACGCCTGCAGCATGTGAAAATTGTAGATGGAGATAAGCTATATGAACTCATTTTCAAAAAGGCACCTGAAGTTTTATTGAAATTGGGAGATAAGAGGGTTATCTATAATGAACGGTTTAAAAGCGAAATCCCTATCCTTCAGGAGGCTGCCTCGTTCAAACTTAAAGACAAGTCCCCTTTGTCTAGACAATATATAAAGATGTATTTATCCTTATTACCCGCCAATCTTACCTGCTTATATTTCCAGGATTTTTTTCTTCTCAAAAAACGGGAGATTAAAAACGAAACATACTCCATACAAAGTATTGTAGAATTTAATGAATTATGTAGGAAGGTCCTGGATATTGTTCCGATACGTATGGACAAGGCGGACGATAACGATAAAAAGATTATCCTGACGCTGAATGGTGAGAAATTGATAAATCGGATGCTTAACAACATTCAAAAAGAAATTACCCTAATCAAAGACAGTGAAAATAAGCCGACAGATAAGGCCGGTAGCAGTTTAAAGGAATATAAATCTACTATAACTCAATATGCTAGAATTGCTGATCATGATGCTTTTGGATATCTTTTGGAGCTATCCTATGATCCTGAAAAGCGGGTATCTTTCGATATCACAATTGAAAGCATTCTTGAATCCGGACTAAACTTTCAGGTTACAGGAGAAGCGGGAGGTGGCAAGACTACTTTATTGAGAATGATTGGCCTGATGGCTATTCGATCTTCACGATTACCAATTTTTATTCCTCTGGCTGATCTCGGCGAAAAACAAACCTTAGTCAAACTAATTCGTCATTCGGCAAATAATTACGGACTGAATATAACCGAAGAGAACTTGGTGGAAAGGCTGGAAAAAGGAGAAGCGCTTCTTCTGTTCGATGGAATTGATGAGGCCATTGCCAGGGTCGAACATATCAAAAAAGACCTCTTGGCTCTCGCAGATAAATACCCACGAACCCAATTAATCATTACTACGAGACCCTGGTCTGCTTTTCGACATCATGACTCTTTCCTGGCAATCGGACTATTGCCTTTTTCTGTCGAACAGGTCGACGCCTTTTTTAGGAACTGGTTCCAAGACGAGCCACAAAAAGGAAAAGAAATAATTGATCACTTAAAAAGTAATAAAGATTTATATAAAATAGTATCTACCCCGTTGGTAGCTACTATTTTTGCTGCATTGAAAACGCATGGGGGCCAGCTTCCTAAAGATCTTGTCGATGTGTATGCGCAGCGTTTGAGCTTGCTCCTGAACGACTGGGACGATATTAAGGGGGTGGTACGGGACAATTTTGATCCTAAAGATAAGTTTTTCTTTCTTCGGAAATTAGCTTTTCGTTTACATAATAGTAATAGCCGGTTTCTTAGTTGGGAAGAGCTAATTTCGGATATTTTTAGTAATATAGGTATCGCTCGTAGCGAGGAAACGGCTGTTGCATTCGCGAATGAATTAATCAAAAATAATAACGTTATTTTTAAGGACGCAAGTAATGAATGGGGACTGGGGCATTTGCAGTACCAGGAATATCTGGCTGCCGTCGAATTGAAGGAAAATCGCCAGTTAAGAAAATACAGGCTTTTAGGCAATGGATGGTGGGCGAAGGTATTAGAAAACTATGCGTGGCTGACCAGAGACATTTCTGACATACTGGAAGACGCTATTTCGTCAAAAAGCTTAGACATGCATTTTGAGCAACTGACCCGTTTGGTCAAATTTGCGCCGAATACCGATAAAAAACTGAAAACAAAACTGCTTGCTCATAAGAGTATTGCCGACCTCAAAAGTAGGCATCGGGAAGATTTTGAAGACAGTTCGGCGGAATTGGATAGGGCAGACAATCTGGACAAAGAAGATTGGCCATTCATGGATGAGCCAGACCGCTGGTAACCGTGAATGTTACAAATTAATCGACTTCGATACCTTCTTTTGTTCTGTCAGTTCGGTTGGTTTTTCATCCTTTTTCTCAATGAGAAAGTATGCTTCCTGCAAACGTTTTTGTACCAACCAGCGATCAGGTGTTGTATTGAAAAGTCCAAATACGGATTACTTTGCCTGTAATGTGCGGTCTGTTAATTCCCGGCCTGATTCGTCAATTGTAATTGTTTCCTGGCTGGCAAAACGCCTTTCAGCATGCCCCTCGTCGTTGAATTGAAAGACCTGTACGCCATAACTTCTGTACCATTGCCCTGCAGCATCGTGCCACTCCGATTCAAATCTGACGGCCATACGGCCTTTCAGCGCTCCCCAGAGATCCAATCTTACCATAAAATCCAATTGCTTTTCGAATTTGCGTTGCAGTAATTGCCTTAGCTCGCTCTTGCCGTTGACAAAATCCACGCCATCGCGCATTTCGATATTGTCCGCATAACCCGCCAGGATCTGCTCCAGGTCCCGACTATTCCAGGCTGCTTCTTCCAATAATAATCTTTTAGCTGCGGTCTCCATGTCCCAGGGAGGTGTGGGAAATGTCTTTTGTGTTGTTTCCATGATTTGTTAATTTTAATTAATAATTATGTATGCAAAATTGCACCTATGCCCTGGCATTGGACATGGACAAAAGGGGTTTTGAGATGGACGATCGGGACCGTTGGTCGGGTTATATCTGTATAAAAATAAACAATGACGCAGGCATCATTTACAATAGTTGACCCTCATACTAAGGAGATGGCCTTACATATCTCTCCCTTTAAGGATGGCAGCCCATTCAATAGCCTGAAGAAGTATAATTATTTTTCCCTGCTCCTGGTATCGCAAGGCGAGGGCAGAGTCATACGGGATGGCGCCGAGTACGAATTCGGGCACGACTGCCTATTATGCTTTGCTATTTATCAGCCATTCCGCATCATACCCAAACAGGAATTCGAGGGCGTACTGATCAATTTTCATCCCAGCTTTTTCTGCCTCTTTAAACATCGACATGAAGTCTCCTGCAATGGAATACTCTTCAATAATCTGTACGATACGCCGGTTGTCAATTTGAATGCCGATGAGATGCGGTCCTTAACCCTTATTGCCGGTCAGCTGAGGGATGAGATGGAGAAAAGACAAGCCCCTGATCAGGATGTGCTTCTTTCGTATTTGAAAATATTTCTGATCAACGCCACGAGAACAAAGGTTGAACAAAGCCGGGAGGGTGCAGCCGATACCAGAAAACTGCCGATGACGATCGAGAACCTGAGAACAGCCATTGAAGCGAATTTTAGAACGCTTCGGAGCCCCGGTGATTATAGCAGGTTGCTTCATATTTCTTCCAAGGCGCTTAACAAAGCCAGCAAGTCCCATTTCAATAAGACCCTGACGAGCCTGATAGCCGAGAGGTTGATCATAGAGGCCAAACGGGAGCTCTATCTGACGTCAAAACCCGTGAAGCAAATAGCTTTCGAGCTAGGCTATATTGACGAATTCTATTTTAGCCGGTTCTTTAAGAAAAATGTCGGTGTTTCCCCACAGACGTTCAGGGATAAGGTAGGTTTCGACAAATTGACGGCCTAACGCAGTGGCTTTGGATGGAGGAAGCTGCTGGAGTGATCCGTTTTATCAGATTTCCACCATACGATCATTGAATTGTGCCATAAGGCGTGGACGGTACCGTATAGTTTTGCTGTCTAAACCAACCAGACATGGAACAAAGACTTCCTTTACCGCCCTTCACCTTCGAGACGGCCACGCAAAAAGTACAGTTGGCAGAAGATGCCTGGAACAGCCAGGACCCTGAAAGAGTATCCCTTGCCTATACCTTGGATACAGAGTGGCGTAACCGTTCCGAGTTCATCAATGGCCGCCAGGAGGTGGTGAAATTCCTGACCGCCAAATGGCAGAAGGAACTGCATTACAAATTAAAGAAAACGCTGTGGGCGTTTATGGACAACCGGATTGCCGTGCGCTTTGAATATGAGTACTGCAACCTGCACGGCGACTGGTTCCGGGCCTATGGGAACGAGAACTGGGAATTCGATGGGGCCGGGCTTATGAAGAAGCGGTTCGCCAGTATTAACGACCTGGCTATCAGGGAAGAGGACCGTCGGTTATAGGGTTGCCGGCTACATAGATCACAGTTCCCCAGACGCCAAAATCGGCTCTGCCCGGAGGGGGATTCGTGATATATTTGTTGCATGAAAAATGTGATCCCGGTGTATGATATCTGCAATTTGTCGGAATTCAAACAGAATGATATTCTGATCAGCCGGTTTTCTCCCTACCTGGCTGTTCATCAGAATTTGCGTATGGCGCATAAACACTCGTTTTATCATTTGTTGCTATTTACAGAAGGCGCCGGCAGCCATGCCATCGATTTTAAGAATTTTGCCGTCAGGCCCTGGCAGATCTATTTTATGATCCCTGGCCAGGTACACAGCTGGAATTTTGAAGGCAGTGTAGATGGATATGTGATCAATTTCTCGGTTCCCTTCTTCCAGTCCTTTCTGCTGAAACCGGATTACCTGGAGCAATTCCCGTTCTTCAATGGGGTCATCGAGGGTGCCGTCGTTGATCTGCCGGAGGCTGTCCGCCCCAGGATACGGGAGCTCTTTGAGCAATTGGTTGCCGAAGGCGAGGACGGCCAGAGACTGGGGCTGGATATGATAAAGGCTCTGCTGCTGCAGCTGTTTATCACCGTCGGCCGTTTCAGCTTTGAACAGCGATCCGGCAACGTGACCTCATTCAACTATACGCTGCTGAAGAATTTTCAGAAACTCATTGAAAAGAACTGTACTACGTTAAGACTGCCGAAGGAGTACGCCGAACTCCTGCATATAACTCCCAACCATCTGAATGCCTTATGTAAGGATGTGCTGGGGATACCGGCGGGAGAGGTCATTCGCAACCGGATTGCGCTGGAGGCCAAGCGACTCCTGGTGAACCTCCAGCTTAGCATTTCGGAGATCGCCTATACGCTGAACTTCGAAGACAATTCCTATTTTACGAAATTCTTTAAAAAACAGGCGGGTCTTACGCCGGAGGAATTCAGAAGAGAAGCCCTGAAGACCGCAGGAAACGAGCAGGTCAAACTCCGATAATCTTCGGTCTCGCACTAATTGAGTTTTTTTTGTTAACTTATAGTACTAACTATAAACGAATGGAAGAATCTGAAAAACTGCAACGGGTCGTAGAAGCCCGGATGAAGCTCAAAGCGAGGTTTGAGGAAAAGATCAGGCTGACCCCATCCGTCGCCGACGACAAGCCCATGGGCTATGGGCGGCCCAACCGGCACGGAATGCCAGTGACGCCTATTGGGCAGACTCTGACAAAGAAATGGCCGGTATTGGATCTGGGTAACCAGCCGGATATTCCCCTTGACCGATGGACATTAACCCTCGACGGAGCTGTCGAACATCCCGTCAGCCTGTCCTGGGAGCAATTCCTGGCTTTGCCGCAGACAGAAGACACTTCCGACTTTCATTGTGTCACCACCTGGTCCAGGCTCGACATGAACTGGAAGGGAGTACGTTTGCTGGATCTGGCGGCTCTGGTGCAGCCCAAAGAGACGGCCACTCATATCTTATGTTATGGATATGACAGCTATACTACCAACGTTGCGTTGGAAGAGGCCCTGAAGCCAGATGTTTTACTGGTACACACGATCGAGGGGAAGCCCCTTCCCCGGGAGCATGGTGGCCCGGTGCGCATGATCACTCCCCAGCTATATGCCTGGAAAGGCTCCAAATGGATACAGCGAATCGAATTCCTGACAGAAAACAAATTGGGTTTCTGGGAAGAGAGAGGTTATTCGAATACGGCCTACCCCTGGCGAAATGACCGGTATAGTTAACGGTAGTCCTCCTTTAACGACTTATCAACAGATCCATGAGCGCGGCAGCGGGCATCACCTGCGCGAACTCCGGGTAGATGGTAGCCAGCGATACCTGGTGTACCAGCTCGGGTGGATAGAGTTGTCCGTCAATCCCTTTGGACCGGAAGGCGGCTGTAGCGTCGGATACGACATAAGTCTGATAGCCGTAGTTGCCTGCCATGCGGGCGGTGGTGGAGACGCAGTGTTGGGTGATAAGGCCGACGATCACCACCGTCTTTATGCCCTGTGCATCGAGCCTTTCTTTCAGATCGGTGCCGATGAAGGCGCTGTTGACGGATTTTTGGATGATAGGTTCGCCGGGCAGAGGTGTCACTTCCTCTTTGAATTCATTGCCGGGCTGACCGGCGGCAAGGGGCGAACCTGGTTTTACGGAACAGTGCCGGATATGAAAGACCGGCCATTTCTGCCCGCGCCAGCTTTGCAGCAGCCTGCCGGCTACTTTCTCGGCATCGGGATTATTGCGTTCGCCGCCAAAGGCGTCCAGTTGGTCAAAGCCTTTTTGGATGTCAATAAGGATCAGGGCCGGTGCGACCGGCAGTTCATGGTTCATGATGGGTGTTTTATAAATTAAAAGATAGAGGCGTGCTGCTTCCAGATCCGTTGCAGCTGCCGTTCATTTTCAAAACCGCACCGGCTGGCGATGGCGCTTACGGTAATGCCGGGAGAGCTCTTAAGCGTTCTGGCCATTTCCAGTCTCAATAAGGTGATATATTGGAGGATGCTGATGCCTGTTTGTAATTTGAAGGTCCGGGTGAGGTTGCGGCTACTCATATTCACCCGCTCCGCCATTTTCTCAATGGTCGTTTTGGTGTGCAGGTTTTCTATCAGCCAGTCCTGTAGCTGATGGATGCCTGTGTGCAGATGGTTGCGATAGTTCAGGTAGATACTCTCCTGCGAGTGCTGGCCGCTTCTTCGGGAATAGACCACCAGTTCCCGGGCGACCTTATGGGCCAGCAGTGCGCCATGCTCTTCTTCGAGGATATACAGGGCCAGGTCGATGCCCGAGCTGATTCCTGCGCTCGTATAGACGCCTCCGTCTTTTATGAACAGGGCATCATCCTGAACATGGGTCGCGGGATGGTATTTCTTCAGCTCCTGGACAAGGCTCCAGTGTGTGGTGCATTTCCTCCCGTCCAGCAGTCCCGCTTTGGCAAGGATAAAGGCTCCGATACATACCGAGCAGATCCTGACGTCGTTGGTTGATTGGACAAGCAGCCAGTCATAGAGCCCCTGCCATTGTTGCCTGCTCCCATCGTTTTCCAGCTGGGACAGCAGTTTCCGGCTGAATCCGGGAATGAAGAGGTAATCCCCTTTCTGCAGATTCATTTGACTATAGTGTTCCAGGCGGCTGAAATGCAGACCGGAAGAATCCGACATCTCCGGTTGGAAGGCGCAATAGGCGATCTCATATCCATCGTTCATCTGGCCCGCTGCCAGAAAGGCCTGTGCGGGACCCGACAGATCGAGCATATGAACGCCTGGGGGGATAAAAAAGACAACTTTCGTTTTTTTCGCCATAATTGCTAATTCTACTCAAAGATAGTATAGAGGCCGCAGATGGGAAAGGACGAAGGAGCGACAGATCCGGCCATTTAATATCCGATTCGGGCCTGCCTGAATTCACTATGCCGGCAGGCCGGAAACAGGTGATCGGTCACTACTCAAATTTTTAGCCCTGATGCAAAAACAAAAAAATCGTATTTTCCTCTGAATGATAACTCCCGGATCTGCTGTCAGGAACATTTATATCGGACTCTTGCTATTTTCTGTTTTTTCGGATCTTTCTCTTTTCGCGCAAAAAAGGAATGCGGGTTTCGAGCTGCATATCAGGCGGGCGGCAAGTCCCGTGAATATCGATGGCATTATCGATGAGCCGGCCTGGCAGCAGGCTGATAAGGCAGGCAACTTCTACATGGTGCTGCCGATGGACACCAGTCATGCCAATGTGCGTACGGAAGTGCGTATGACTTACGATGACAAGGCCCTTTATCTGCTGGCGGAATGTTTTGATACCTTACCGGGAAGTTATATGGTGGAGTCATTGCGAAGAGATTTCAGTTTTGTAAAGAACGACAATTTCATATTTTTCATAGATCCTTTCGAAGACCAGACCAGTGGTTTTACCTTTGGCGCCAATGCTGCCGGCGGACAGTGGGATGGACTGATGTATGAAGGAGGGAAAGTTGACCTTAGCTGGGATAATAAGTGGAGTTCGGCGACGCGGCGGTATAGTGACCGATGGGTATTGGAGATTGCTATTCCTTTTAAGACCCTGCGGTATAAAAAGGGGCTTACACGATGGGGGATCAACTTCAGCCGGAATGATCTGAAGACGACGGAGAAGTCTAGCTGGGCGCCTGTTCCCCGGCAGTTTCCTACGGCTTCCCTGGCTTATACGGGGGTATTGGTATGGGATGCGCCGCCTCCGCCTCCGGGGCCGAATATCTCTGTCATCCCCTATGTGCTGGGAGGAGGGCAAAAAGATTATACCAATGGCAAGGGCGTCAGTTACAAGAAGGAGATCGGGGGAGATGTCAAGATAGCGGTCACTTCTGCGCTCAACCTGGACCTGACGGTCAACCCGGATTTTTCGCAGGTCGACGTGGATAAGCAGGTGATCGATCTTAGCCGCTATGAATTATTCTATCCGGAGAAAAGGCAGTTTTTCCTGGAGAATGGCGATCATTTCATCAATTTCGGTTATTCGACGCTGCGGCCTTTCTTCTCCCGGAGGATCGGGCTGGGGACGCCCATTGAATTCGGGGCGCGTCTCAGCGGCAAGCTGGATCCCAACTGGCGGATCGGGGTGATGGACATGCAGACGGGGAAGGTGGATTCCATCGGCCTGCCGGAGCAGAATTTCTCGGTGATCGCCCTGCAGCGAAAGATCTTTGCCCGGTCTAATCTTGGGTTCATTTTTGTCAATAAGGAGTCGCTGCATTATCAGCCGGGTAAGGATACGATCCATCCGGTGTATTCCCGGTACAATCGCAATATTGGCGTGGAATTCAATCTGGCTTCTTCCAACAATGCCTGGACGGGGAAGGAGTTGCTGATCAAATCTTTCAGTCCCGGGAAGAAGGGTGATGATTATGTTCAGGCGGGCAACCTGCAGTATACGGATCGTCATTGGGTTATCGGGGCGCAGTATGAGTATACGGGGAGTAATTTCAATGCGGAGGTGGGGTATGTGCCCAGGCAGGGGTATTTTAAGGTCAATCCCCAGGTATCTTATTTGTTTTTGCCGGGGAGAGGTCCAATACTTAGTTATGGTCCCCAGGTCAGCTCCACTTATTATTACAATGAGTCGTTTCACCTGACGGATGATGAGACGGTCATTACCTGGCTGACGACTTTCCGCAATAAAAGTACTTTGTCGGGGGTATTGATGCATGATTATGTGCAGTTGCTGTCGCCCTTTGATCCGACGAATACGGGACTGGATTCTTTGGCTAAGGGTACCCGGCATGTCTGGAAGACGGTGGGCGCCGACTTTGTGAGCAAGCCCCAGGCGCTCTTCACCTATGATGCCACCCTGCGATATGGGGGGTATTATGCCAATGGTACGAAGCTGACGATCGCGGGTGATGTGGGGTATCGGATCCAGCCTTATGTCAATATTGCGTTGAGCACTTCCTATAACAGCCTGCTTTTGCCGGCGCCCTGGGGGCATACTGAGTTCTGGCTGGTGGGTCCCCGGATTGATGTGACGATGACCAATACCCTGTTCTTTACTACTTATATCCAATATAACCAGCAGATTAAGAATATGAACCTTAACACCCGGCTGCAATGGCGCTACAAACCGGCTTCCGACCTCTTCCTGGTGTATACGGATAATTATCTGACCACTCCTTTTTCCGTGCGGAGTCGTGCTTTGGTACTGAAATTCAACTATTGGTGGAATATGTAGCCTTTCGTTTAGGCAATTCGGGTTAAAACCCCTACATTTGCATCCCGTTGCTTAATCAGGGTTTGCTCCGGCCTAAAAACCGGTAAATCATCCCTAAAATTAGAAAACGGCACTTTCAACCACGGAATCGGGAAGTAGCGCAGGCCGGTAGCGCACCTGGTTTGGGACCAGGGGGTCGCAGGTTCGAATCCTGTCTTCCCGACTGACAGCTGCAAGTCTTTGATTTGCAGCTTTTTTTATTTCAAAAATCTTCGTAATATCGCCCCGAATTTTACTTCTTGTTGAGCTATCCACTGAGTAGGTTACTGAGTAAACTACTTTCATTATCAGTTCCTTAGCGTCCTTACTACCATCCTTATTCGAAATTTCCACGTCAAACTGTTCCTTTCATTTCTGTGAGTTGTGCCGTGAGTAATGTTTACCACGGCATTCTAAATGATTGTATTCCAATCTTTTCCAGAGCAAGTTCGAATCCAGGCAGGATTTGAAAATAAATATTTGATTATTAATCGTTTATGAATTATTAAAATATTGCTTCGTGGCACACTCGCATTCATTTAATGTCAGTTTCTACATTCGTCAGAACAAGAATAAGAGGAAGGATTACAGTATCTATTGTTGTATCAAAGTTTATGAAAGCAGACCTAAAGAATTATGCATTTTGGGCAGCATTAAGAGGGAGGATTGGGATATGGGCAAAGGGATGCCTAAGCAGGATAGTGACGATCTCACCAAGCTTTCACTTTACCTGGATGCCATAAAAGCAAAGTTGTTTAATATTTACCTAGATCTGAAACTGAAGGGTGAAGATGTCTCCGCCCAAGGTGTAAAAAACGTCTACCTGGGTAAGGAAGACCGAAATTATACCATTCTGCAATTGATTGATAAGGCAATTGAAAAGTACAAAGCGGAGCTTGCTCCTGGGAGCTTAAAGAATTATAGTGCCACACGAGATTATGTCGTCGCTTTCTGTAGGACAAAATACAAGGCCAGAGATGTGCTATTGAAGTTTCTCACCTATTCCTTTATCGATGAGCTCAAGACCCATATCCTTACTCACCCGTTGAAACCCAATGATCCATGTACCAACAATGGCTGCATGAAACATATGGAAAGGGTAAAGAAGATGATAACCTGGGCGCATGACATGAATTTTATCGACCGGAACGTATTTGTCTGCTTTAAGGTCAAAAAGAAGCGCTATGAAAGTAAAAGGTTGCATTGGGCTCAATTGAAAGCTCTTGAGAGCAAATCTTTACGTAATCCCATGTTGGACCTGGTAAGGGATCTTTTTGTGTTTTGCTGTTATACCGGTATGGCACCTGTGGATCTTCAACGTCTGCAGCCATATCAAATATATGTCGGTTCGGATGGACTGACCTGGCTTACGTATACCCGGACCAAAAGCGTAATTCCGGCTAACGTCCCTTTGCTTAGTCCCGCCATTGCTATTGTTGAGAAGCGTCGATGGAAGAAAGGTGATATAAAACGTACCACAGTTTTTCCTTTTGTCACAAACAAAGATTTAAATATTAATTTGAAAATCATTGGCGAAATTTGTGATGTAGGATTCCCGCTTAACTTTTATATAGCCCGGCACACTTTTGCGACAACAGTGACCCTTGCTCAAGGTGTTCCCATTACTTCGATCAAAGAAATGATGGGACATGACCGGATTGAAACAACCATGACCTATGCACGAGTAAGTAATTTTATTATAGGAAAGGATATGATGTTAGTGCAGGAAAGCATAGAAGGTTTAAAGAATTAATAGATGATGATTCGGTATCTTTAGTTATACATAGTGAGGGAAATATGACAATAGATATTGCTCTGAAATGGAGCTAAAGTGATAACAGTAAAATGATCACCGACAAGGAACGACAGCAGTACATTCCTAAATTCTACCTGCAGAATTTTTCCTATCAGCGCAATATGAAGCAGATAGGCGTTTCCCATGCGATGACGGGCTATGCAGCAGGCTAAATTAAAGATCTAGTCTTACAAGGCCTTTTTTACCGGCCGCATGGAAAAATGGAAAAGGCCTTGGCGCATTCTATGGTTCGTGATAAATGATTATTTGCAGGATGTTAATAAATTAATCCCTGCTAAATTAGTTAGTTTCAAATAAAACCCTTTTTTTTGTCAAAAATTGACAAGTCGTAAAATTCCCAAATGACTAGCCTAAAGTCTGAGTTAGGGCAATATTTAAGGGGGCTACGAAAAGAAAGGAAGGAAACACTACATCAAGTGTCCAAAGGGACAGACATTGACTCTCCAATGCTCAGTAAAATTGAAAGAGGCGAAAGACTCCCTACGAGTGAGCAGTTAGGGCGTTTAGCCAAATTTTACGAGGTTCCAGAAGCAAGCTTAAAAGTGAAGCACACTGCCGAAAAGATTTTGAAAGAATATGGTGCGAATGAAATTACTTACGACGCAATTCAACTTGTCAATGAACAATTAACTCCTTACGCTAAAAAGTCAAAAGAAAAATAATTGTGAAACAGAAAATTAAAAGTCTTATTGCATATTTCATTGGAAGTTTAACTCCGATGGAAAAAAAAATTCCTGTGCATGACTTGAGTATTTTTTTTTCTGTCTTGATTGCAACTTTTACTTTGAGAAAGAAACAAAATAAGTCGGGCAAAGCGAGAATTGCCTTCGCTGATTTTCATTCTGAATTCAAAGCAGAAATTCAACTTGTCAAACAAAGATTCCCTGAACTAATTAAAGTCTTTCTTGCAACGGAATCCCAACTAAATTCTGACCTACTTTCTTTTATCTTTGAGAAACTAAATGCTTCTTTTGAAATAACTGATGATGATATTGACGATATTATTTCTTGGTCGTATCAGTTTCTGAAAAAAGATCTAGAGAAATCAGCATTCAAGAGAATCGGAAACGGAAAAGCAAAAATTGAAGATTCGGATTTGCTTTTTACAACTCAATTCTTCACTGATAAATACATGGTGAAATATTTGGTAGATGAATCATTGTCGGGGTTTGACAATAATGAGATTCAAAAAGTAGTTATCATTGATTCTGCTTCGGGTGGAGGTAACTTTCTGAACTATTCTTTTGAACGCCTCTATAAACTTTACAGAATAGCAAAAAGAAATTGGTCAAAGCAACAACTTGTTGATACGATTTTGAATAATGCGATTGTTGGCTATGATTTGGATTCTAATCTTTCTAAAATTGCTTCTCTTTCTTTATTTGTAAAAGCTTGTGGTTATGCTGTCCCCGATAAATCAACTCGGATTAAAATTTTTGGTGGAATTAAAAATGATAAATTAGGCTTCTTAAATCCTAACATTGAATCAACCTTAATTGATAACACATCTTTTAAATCTCAACTAGCAAAAATAGATAAGGAGAAAAAAATAAAAATATTTGTAACCAATCCCCCATTTATGGGTAAAAGGGATATGGATCTTTCGCTGAAAAATTATTTGCTCGCAAATTATCCGGAAAGCAAGGGTGATTTGTGTGTCTCATTTATCCAGCGAATCATACAATTGATGAATGAGAAGGATGTTTTAGGTGTAGTGTCTCAAAACAACTGGATGTATTTGTCTTCGCTCAAAGAATTCAGAAAGATGTTCCTGGAGAAGCAAATACTAAAGAAATGTGTTGATTTGGGAAGTAATGCCTTTGAAGATATTAACGGGGAGAAAACAAATGTTGCGTTGTATATCATTTCCAAATCAGGAATCACCAGTTCGAAATTCTTCAACCTTAAATTCAAGAGTATTTCTGAAAAAAAGAATACTCTTTTGAAAAAAAGATTCCCGGCTAAATTGACTTTTGAATTAGATCAAAACCAGTTTTTGAAAAATAGCCAATTTGAAATCAACTATCAGTTAGAACATCGGTTTGAAAACATTCAAGGGCTTCAACTTTATTCTGAGTTTGCAAATCCGATGCAGGGATCTTCAACAGGAAATAATGCTGAATTTGTAAAATTTGCCTGGGAAGTTAATGGAAGTCCTGACTGGAAATTGGTTAGCAAAGGCGGCGGATTCAGCAAGTGGGCTGGTTTGAATTATTATAAAGTTCATTGGGGAGAGCACGCAGAAATCATAAAAGCAAACAAAGGAAGCGCATTAAGAAATATTGATAAAATCCCTACAACTCAACTTGTTTATAGTGATACCGGGACATTGGGTTTGAATGTGAGAGTATTGAAAGAGCACCAGGTTTTCATTGCATCGGGGCCGGGAATTCAAGTCTTAAAAGGAGATAAATATGCTCACCTTGCGTTTCTGAATTCAAAAATTGCAACCTTTCTTTTGAAAATAATGAACCCCAAATTTACTATCAGTGCAGGATATATTTCCAAGATACCGGTAGCTAAAAATATTTTAGATTCAACATTCATTTCTGATAAAAGCAAAGAGTGTCTGGAATTGAAAGAAAAATATTTGCAAAGGAAATTGCCAAACTTTGAATTTCAGCATTACGATTATGCAAGTATACAAGATGCCGATAAGTTCATTGAAGGACTAATTATTGAAGATGTCGAAAGTGATTATCAAAGGCTTTTATTAGAATCAGTAATTGAATCAGCAATCAGAGCACAATACAATTTCAATTCAAAGGAGTTGCAGGAGGTGAAAAGCGTTGTTGGTGAATCTCCTTTCTTCAATAAGAAAAAAAATTTGAAAATAAATTCAAAACAGTTGGATTTGCTTATTTCCGGTAGTATTGATTTGAATTGCTTGTCGACGAGCAGAGCTATCAATGGGTACTCAGTTGGGAGCGAAAGCGTGTTTGAAGATTTATCTTACAAACTTGATGTAAATCCAAAACCACTTTATCAGTTTATAAAAGAGAATGTTTCTTATTTAAAAGAGACAAAAGAAAAATATTTTAACGACTTACTGCACAAAATTATTTTAAATGAGGTAGGTGTAAAGAGAATTTCAATTTACAAGTTTAAGGTTTTTGAATTGTCAAAGCTGATCGAAGTAATAAAATCATCATATGCCTTCCTGAACGGAATACCTGATTTGACCGAGCGGGTCCTTTTGATAGTTCAGGTTCACCACAAGAATAGCTTCTTCAACAAACCTTTGGTTTCTTATTCCAATAAATCTTTAACAGTCGGGCAAGTTCAGAATGGATAAAGCGATAGAAATATACTCGTATGTTTTGAAAGAATATCTTTCAACATGTTTTGCAAATCAACAGGATATCGACCCTATTGCGCTTAACAAGGAACGATTCAAAGTGAAAGCTGTCTTTACCGCTTCAATGCTTTATTTAAAAAATAATTTTAAAACAGGCGACGGCAAAATTGTTGCTGCTACAAATAGCTGGTTACAAAACTATTTCGCTACTGAAAATCTATTTTCATCAGCCATTGCAAGTTCCAATGAGGATTTGAGTAAACTGATCAATGAAACTCTATGCGATTTCGTTGGAATCGAATCAATAGACATTCCTACTTTCTATGAAACCCTTCTTGGTGTTGAATCAGGAAATGAAGGCTCGGGGACAGAGATTTCTACTGCAAAGAATTACAGAAACAAATTAGGCAGTTACTACACACCATCAATCCTGGCCAAATCAGTTACAGAAAGGACAATTGACGCCTTTTTTAAGCTCAACTTTGGGATAGAAAAAATGTCTGATGCTAAGAGTTTAAAGGTGGAGATACTTAAAGAGTTTTCTTCCATCACATTTGCTGACTTCTCATGCGGAGGTGGGATTTTTCTGATTGAAATAATCAACTATTTTGACACCTTAATTTCGACACTGAAAGTTGATGGTCTTGCCAAAGTCGACTTGCTTAAGGGAATTGCTTTGAATATTTCAGCTTTTGATGTGGATTGTCTTGCATTAGAGGTTGCCAAGTTAAGCCTGCTTTTGAGGATTAAGCAACCATCCCTTTATCAATTATTTAACGAAAAGTTTGTTCATGCAAATTTTTTATTGCAATCTGATGTTGAAGTTGACGAAGCGAAAAAGGTTGAAATATTTTCAAGTGGATTTATATACCATGATATACTTAGTTTGAGCAAAATAAAACTTAAAAAGTATGATGTTGTATTGGGGAATCCTCCCTGGGAAAAGATAAGATTTGAAGAGAAAAAATTTTATGCTCTTTATGAAACGTCAATTTCCGACAATCATTTCAAATCCAGCAGAATCAATGCAATTGATAAAAACGAGTTGACTAGTCCTCTTTTGGCCGAATTTTCGAAGCAATTTAAACTTGAAATTCAAAGGGCAAAGTCGGATTTAAAAATGAATTCTTTTTTCAACCTGTCAAATAATGGAGAGTTAAACACCTACGCATTGTTCACAGATGCAGCTGTAAAACTGAGAACTAAGAGAGGTGTTATCGGATTGGTGCTGAAAAGTGCAATAGTTACAAGTCAGGTAAATCAGACTCTTTTCAAGTTTCTGACAAAACAGAATTTAACTCTTGCCATTTATGATTTTATCAACCGTAAAAAGATTTTCAAGATTGATAGCAGAGAGCGGTTTTGTTTTTTGCTTTTAGGAACAGCAAAGAGTGAAATATTTAAAGTAGTTATGAATTTAAGTGAGGTTGATAAAATTGAAGAAACGAGGCCAGATATTGAAATGTCTTATGAGTGTCTGAAACTGTTGAATCCGTTTACGGGGATGCTTCCAAACTTCTCGAATAAAAATGAGGTAGATTTTCTTCTGAGAATTTCTTACGACTTTCCATTTTTTAAAAATGTCTATGCGGATGTGAGATTTGGTAGAATTGTTCACCTGACAAGCCATTCAGAATTTATTGAAAAGAAACAGTCGGAAGATAATGTGCCGATTTATGAGGGAAAATTTTTCAACCAGTTTGATGGGAAGTATTCGGGGTTCAATGGACTGGGTGATGAAGTGAGGTATGGCAGTAAATCATCGTCTACGCTTCTTGAGGATTCAAAAAAAGATATTAAAGATTATTTCCCTGAATCGCGGTTTTTTATTAACAGAGAGAAATGGTTGCAGCTTTCAAAAAATCATAAGGAGAAATTTATGTTAGCGTGGAGAAGCCTAACTTCTGCAACCAATACAAGAACCTGCATCGCAACTGTATTACCCTTTATCCCTGCATCACAATCAGTGCAGTTCTTAACTATGAATCATAATGATTTGCTGTATTTAACAGGGCTTTTTAATTCTGTTGTGTTTGATTTTATCCTGAAGAAAAAATTAAGTGGAATTGATTTAACTCAGTCAGTAATCAATCAAATGCCTGTTCCGGGAATTGAGCAAATCACAAACAAGGTATATTTTAATGGTAGTTTAGCTACTGTTAAGGAACATATTTCTTTGCTTGTATTTTCTCTCCTGAAAAATGATAGTCGCCTGGGTCCTCTATTTGAAGATTTGGGATTGACAAATGAAAGCAGTAGTAGTGAAAGCAGATTTGAGACTGTCAGAAAGATTGATTTGCTTTTTATGGCTCTCTATAAGTTGACTGATTCAGATGTTAAACTGGTGTATTCAGAATTTCACAAGCAATATTCAAAAGTGGATTTAGCCTGGTTTAGGACCGGTTTGAAAGAACTTGAATCAAATGAATCCGTAAGCCCTTCCAGTAGTTTCGTTTCCCATTTTCCCCCAAACGGAGGAATGTTCAATTAGCTTATCTCTGTCATCGGTATCCAATATTTCAAGTTTATAGTTGGCGTCATCAATTCTTGTAAAGAGGAGGGTTTTATTTACAAAACCTCCGTCCTGCCCTAACCGCATTCTTGAGATGGCTGTAAGTCTTTCTCCGTTTTCAGTTCGCCCCTTCAATTGAATTCTCCAATTACTATTATCAGGTGTATATTTTATGGTATTCCCTATGTAAATTTTGTTTCCAAGATGTAAGTCAATGTCAAGTGTTGTGTCAGTATCATCCGGGTCAATTCCGAAATAACTTACACTGCCATCTATTTCTTCTCCGTTCAATACACCTCTTTTCGAAACATCGAGCTGATTTTTTGAACCTCCAGTCATTCTACCTGTTTCAACCCACATCGAGCCCTCAGGCAATTCAAAGGTTTCATTTATAATATTTAGTTCATTATTTTGCTCTACAATAATTTCTTCCTTAGTGGCAACTTTCCTGAATCCCCTGGGTGGCCTTTTGGATTTTAACTTTCCAAAATTTATTAATAAGGCATCGTAATCGGCTGCATCTTTTTCTCCAAACTCTTTATTAATTTTGTTGAGTTTTTCTCTATTAATGGCTTCCGGTATTACTATTTTATTTGCAACAAGAATTTCTAAAATCTCATTGGTGAGCAATTGGCAACTTGGATGCTCGTTGCTAATTATCTGATTGTAATGTTCATAGATTGCCTTTAGAAATTCGATTCCCATTTCATCGTCTTCATTATGAAAAGTCACACAAACGGATGATTCAACGCTTTGAAAAAGACCTCTTTCTGTTAAGTTGGAAGAGCCTACGATAGCTCTTGAAAAAATGTCTCCTTCAAAAGTATAGATTTTTGGATGGTATATTATATTGTTTGGTGAGAAGACAATGTAGGTTTCAATTTCAAGTTCAATAAGTTTTTCCAAAGCTTCTTTTGAAGTCCCGTTCAGATCAACGCCAATATACAAACGAATATTTCCGCCTCGTGCTTGAAATGCTGATAACTGGACAAGGATATTATTTAATCCTCCAATACTTACAAATGCCACGAAAGCATTAAACGAATTATATTGTTCGTCAGCCAGGGTGTCAATAATCAAATTTCCTGCGGTTGAATTACTTGTAGGGTCTAAGCCTTGTCCGATAAATGTTAACTCCATTATTGTTTTTTATAATACTTTTAAAGATGCAAAATACGAAATTAAGGCTATTTGCTCCGACTATAGCGAAGGTATTTGTATTAATGCAATCAGCTAAAAAATAATCTTATGTTATTAGGGTCTTCTGCAATTGTTTAATATGCGCACCGTCACCTGGAAGTTTATAGGCGAAAGTTTGTAGTTTTTTATACAAGCTATTCGTCTTTTTACACATCATTAATGGGTTTGCAATATTTGGTGTTTGGAATTTAATATTTAATTGAGAATAACCTAAAGATAAATTCTATATTTTTAAATAAAAGGTGTTTTAACGGTATTGAAAAAGGCTAAGTCCTCGTAAATTCAAGTAGCCTTATAAGAAAGGGCTATCTTTCGGTAGGAAATTAATCAACGGCTACCGGGTAAAATTATCGGAACAACTAAACTACCATATCAATGATGCCGAAACATTCAAAGGCCGTTAGCTTTGGCTAAAATTAAAAAATACTTCCAAAATCCCTAAATGAGCGATCCAAAAACCTTCGTGAGGGATTATCTTAGCACCATTAACGTTGAAACTAGTATACGATGAGCAATACCCTTAGCATTAAGTCCATTGGCGAATTGCTACGCTTTACGTTTCATGTTCCTGATTATCAAAGAGGATACAGATGGCAAACTAAATACCAGGTAAGCCCCTTGCTGGCAGATATCTGGGGCTATCAACTGGATTCACGAAATCCGGATGACTTTTATTGCCTCCAGCCGGTTGTAGTAAAAGCCATAAACACCAACTTATATGAGTTGATAGACGGACAACAAAGACTCACCACCATTTTGCTCATCCTGCATTATCTCAACCAAACGGAATTCCGATTGCCAAAGCCAACCTATTCCATGCATTTCGCAACGAGAATCGCCCAAGAAGATTTCCTGGACATCGTTGATAACGAGGAGGTATCGGTAAAAAACATAGACCTCTTCCATCTTCATCAAGCTTATCGATTCATCACTTCCTGGTTTGCAGAAAAGGAGGCCGCCAATCCTGCCATCAGGTCTGAATTCTACTCAAAACTGGTCAACCGGACGAAGGTTATCTGGTATGAAATCGATGCCGGTACCGACGAAGTCGATATCTTCAGGCGCCTGAATATCGGCAAAATTCCTTTGACGAACGCCGAATTAGTCAAGGCATTGTTCTTAAGCAAGTCTTCTACCCAACCGGACGACGAAAATAAGCTGCCCAAGCAACTGCGGATCGCGTCAGAATGGGACAGAATGGAACAGACACTGCAAAATCCCGAATTTTGGTATTTCATATGCCCGGTGCCAGACAAGTATGAAACCCGGATTGAATACCTCTTCGATCTTATGCAGGATAAAAAGCCTGATTATGAGGATCTGTACACATTTTACCGGTTCTATGAAGAGTTTGAACGGCAAAAGGAAGATCCGGGTGCCATCGAAAAAATCTGGCTCAGTGTTAAGGAATGGTTTCTCACCTTCGACGAATGGTTCCATGACCGGGAGTTATATCACCTGATCGGATATCTGGTCACGGTAGAGCAGAAGGTCGCACCATTGAAGAAGCTTTGCCGGCATATGACCAAAACCAGATTCAAGGAGCATCTTGTGGCAGCAGCGAAAAGGACGATACGTGATGATGTCAGTGAGTTAACATACGACGCCCCGAAGAAGGAAATCCGGCAGACGCTACTACTGTTTAATATTCTGACTATACTGGATAGTGAGAAGGCCAGCATCCGATTCCCCTTCAATCATTACCACCGTCAGGATTGGGATATCGAACACATCCGGTCGAAGACCACGAAAGATATCTCCGGAAAGGACAAGGAGAACTGGGCAATGACCGCCTTGCAATATTTCACAGGTGTCCTGTATGATGGCCAAAATGAGGCATTGATCCATGACCATACCAATTTACTGCTTGTGGATGAAAAAGAATTTTGCGATCAACTGCTTCGATTGCTTCGTCCGGAAAAGGAAGATAGCCTTCTTTTTGAGAGCTTATACGAAAAACTTGCCGACTATTTTCAGGAGAGTGAAGAGTTGGAGGAGACAGACAGTCTGTCAAACCTCACTTTGCTCGACCAAAATACCAACCGGATGTATAAAAATGCGTTTTTCCCCGTTAAACGAAAATATATCATCGAACAGGAAAAGAAAGGTGTCTTTATACCGCTATGTACAAAAAATGTCTTCCTCAAAGCCTACAGCAGAAAGCTGGGGCATGTGATGTACTGGAACCAAAATGATGGCGATGATTATTTAACAAACATTCAAACCGTCCTTGCAAAATGAGTGAGCAACTGAGTTTCTATAAGATGTTGTCCCAAAAACAGTACGCCATAGAGATACCGGTCATCCAGAGAGACTATGCCCAGGGCAGGCCATCAGCCGTCGGCGTGCGAACCGATTTTCTGAATGCCCTTTATGACTATCTCCGGGAGGGCACTCCGCAAAGGGACATCGACTTCATCTATGGGGATGTCGATAGCACAGGGAATTTTGTTCCGCTCGACGGCCAGCAACGCCTTACCACTCTTTTCCTGTTGCATGCGTACCTGGCTCTGAAAGAAGGCAAAATGGATCATTTTAAGCAGGTCTGTGTCAGAAACGGCTTCTCTCGATTTACTTACAAAACACGCCAGTCGGCAAGTGACTTCTGTGATGCGCTATTTCGAAATAACATCGATCTTAATGTCTTGCTATCCGCCGGCAACGAAAAGAAAAACGCCCTTTCCGGAACCATAAAAGATAGTGCGTGGTATTTTCTCTCCTGGAATTACGATCCGACTATTCAGTCCATGTTGTGCATGCTCGATGCCATCCATTACCGGTTTACGGATTCGGCAGGCTTCTATGACCGCCTGGTTGACTTGGAAGCCCCTGTGATCACCTTCCAGTTCCTGAAATTGACGGATTACGGGTTGACTGATGACCTGTATATCAAAATGAACTCCCGGGGAAAACCTCTGACCAGGTTTGAAAACTTCAAAGCAAAATTTGAACAGCACCTCGAACAGTTCAACGGACGATTCAGTTATCCGCAAACCGTGAGAGAATATTTCGCACACCGCATAGATACGATCTGGGCTGATCTCTTTTGGCCGTTTAGGGATACCAGAGAGCAGGTGTTCGACAAGCAGTATATGAACTTCATCAGTACGCTTGCCATCAATCGCTATGCATTAGCGAACGATGATCCCAGGCAGTATATTGACAAGCAAAGCAATTTGCCCCTCGATTTCTATATGCAAATGGACGAACCGGCCATTCAGGTCCTCATTGATTCCCTGGACATATTGAGTACTGATCCAAAATACCGGCGATATCTCCCGGAATGCCATTATTATGATGAGCTCAGGGCATTCACTGAGATCATCAATGACCGGTCCAAAGACGCGGGCTACCCCGAACGCATCAAATTTTTCGCCTACTGCGAGTATCTTGCCAAGTGGAAGGATGCTGATGGCCTGGCAGACTGGATGCGGGTCACAGTAAACCTCACGGAAAATACCATCCCTTATAATAGTGAGACGGAATATATCAATTCATTGAGGGCACTGCACCGGCTACTACCCCAAAGCAAAAAAATCCTGGATTTTCTCTCATCAAAATCGCAATTGACGGGCTTTAATCCCTCACAGGTTAAGGAAGAGCAGATGAAGGCCCATTTGATCCTGCGATCGGCGGCCTGGAGCAATAAGATTCATGAGGCGGAGAGGCATCCATATTTCAAAGGACAGATCACGTTTGCTTTGGCTTTTTCGGGAATCGAATCGTATTATGATGAGCATATAAACTGTGGCTGGAACGAGGAAGCCGACAAGTTATATTTTGAGGCCTTCGGGCGCTTTTCACGACTTATTTTCTCGCTCTTCGACGAGGACGGTTTAAATCCGCAAGCGAAGGATGGGCACCGCCTGCATCGGGCAACATTGTCGAAAGGAAATTACCTGCTCTATGCAAAATCTAATCTCAGCTTTCTGATAGACAGAGAAAGGGATGTCAGCTGGAAAAGGTTGCTCCTGGGAGATGGAGAAAGAAGCGAGAAAAGAGACTTCCTCCGCGAGGTGATCACTGATCCGGCATTCAGTTCGTCGGACCTGTCAACGCTCGAGACAATATGTTCCAATTCCAATGGTGAATTGCTCCCCTGGAGAAAGAAACTGCTTGAACATCCGGAATTATTCGAGTACTTGGGCAGCTACAAATACATCCGATATACAGATGATAATACGGTCTTCCTGCTCAGCAGCGTCAGAATGAGCGCCGAACATTCGGAACTATTTACTCATGCCTTGTATCTAAAGCTGAGGGCAGTACCCCCTGCCCCATTCGTGGAAGTAAATTATGTTTTTGTAAGTACCGACAAGGACGATCCCTATCTTTACCTCACCGGATTTAAGTATAAGCAGTACCGACTCGTTTTAGATATTTACTATGTTCAGGGGTTATACGATATCTCCTTCTATGACCAGGACGAAAAAGCGCCGGACGCCGAACTATCAGGTATCTTGACAATAAATGGATTTACTCCCAACTCTTATTGGTTTGAACTTTCATTACCGGAAGACCAGATAATGAGAAAACTGACTGACTTATGCCATGCATTTCTTTCCTTCCTGTCATAGGGCTCATTTACTACTCCGCAGCCCATCCATAGCCAGGTAATCATGAGAACGCCACCGGCATCCTTTTGTGCCGCCTGTGGAATAAACGGCTGTGAAAATCATGAAGCCTGCAAATTAGTAATTTGGGAAGAGATCTTTAGCTAAAATAATTTCATAACTTTGTATTAAGCTCTTTACTAAAAACGTATTCGTGAGTCCAGCCGTGAGTAACAAAGTTCTGGATTTGCAACTGATTAATATATAATATTTTATAGGGAATCTTCGAATCCTGTCTTCCCGACTTTTAAAAAGCGAGTTATATTTTAACTCGCTTTTTTTATTTCTATCCCAATATTAAAGTTTGGGTCAGAAATGGGTCAGATGATCTTGTCTCCTCATATTGGTTACGAATTTTAAAGTAACTTGATCCTGTTATGCTTTCTTTCTTTCAAAAAATTACGGACGTTCTTGATCAATATCAGATACCCTATATGCTTTCTGGTAGTATAGCGCTGGGGCTATATACGGTTCCAAGAATGACCAGGGATATCGATTTTATTATCCATCTGGAAGCTAAAAATCTGGATGTTTTTGTAAACAGCTTTAAAGAAGGGTTTTATTGTGAAAGATGCAATGGAAGGCCCTGTTAAGATGTTCAATATTATTGACCATGCAACAGGATATAAGGCAGATTTTGTTGTCTTAAAAGACGATCCATATCGACGGGAGGAGTTTAGTCGCCGGGTGAAGGTAACCTATATCGGAAAGACTATTTATGTTGTATCTCCGGAAGACCTTTTAATATCCAAACTCATATGGATACAGGAGTATCAGTCTCATATACAAATAGAGGATATTAAAAGCCTTGTTGAAATAGACACCCTGGACTGAGACTATATTTCAAAATGGATTAAACAGCTGAAATTACGTACCTCTAATCTCATAAACAGATGACAGATACTCCCCAGCATATTAAAGAACTTCAATTGAAAATTTGGCTTTCCAAATCTCCAGGGGAAAGGCTGAGGCTGACGTTGGAAGGTAATGGTCAGTTGCTTCATTTTTGGTCCTCCGCTCATGTGGTTGATAGAAACCGGAATGATGAAAAATCCAATCGTGAAGCAGGAAAAAAGAATTTTTTGTAAGACTATTACTGACGTCGCGTCTCTCGCAAATTACAAGACTTTAGGGAGAGCTTGAACGGCGTGCCTATTTCAAGTCACCCTTTCGGATGGTCTGGCACTTCATTTTTGGGCTTTATCCAATCAACTTTAATATTTTTTGCCTGATACGTCTTATCCCCAACCCACATGTAATTAAGGGTGAGAATGCACCTTATGTGAAATTCTTTGATATAGCTGAGCGTTTTATTTACCTTTCCAAGCCTGATCGTTAGCGTTTTGGACTCTCCCGTGTGAAGGGTGTCTTTAACGTAAGTAACCCAATTCATTTTATTTTTTCCAAACTGGACACCCGATACCGGCATGTAACCTTTATTAATCCCAGCGGTGCCGATCAGCCGATCGTTTGTGGGAATCTTATATTTCATACCTTTGTCATCGGTGATTCCCATACTTCCAAAGCCACCCAAGTCAAAATAAACATCAGTCAATTTGTGGTAATCTGTTCGAACCTGCATACTTAATTCCAGGTTTCCAGTCTGTAGGTTGCCGATAGCTTTTATATCGCTAAGAACAAGCGAATCATAGGGGGAAATAACTTTGAGTTCAGTGCTATCCTGGGCCAATACAATAAAATGAACCCCGGTCAGAAAGGCAATCAGAAAGACCCGGAGAATAAGGCAAAATCTTCTTTTCATAGTAATAAGGTTTTGATGTTATGAAATTATACTAAGTTAAAAAAAACCTGCCAAACTCCCAAAAGATGGCTGCTACCAAATTATTTTTAGGAGCCTCCTACCACACTCTCAATTTCCGCTTTTCTCACCCCATATTTGCTGAACAGAGCAATGAAACCAAGTTTTCACCTCAGAGCGAAAGACCATGTTCAGCAATATTTCAGGCCAGCAATTTTTACTTCTATTTGCGGGATTTGTCGTCATATTACTTAATCATCGGGATTTATTACCGGAGGGGAACCGGGCCGACTATTACGGCAAAGACTATTACGGCAAATAAGGCCCCGAATAGGATATCAGCTACAGTTATACGTGCTACCCTACCGAGCTAGCCGGCCGGCAGGTGGTACAACCCATTGAAGCAATGGAAACGATTTTTGCCAAGGAAGCCGCGAAAGTAGTAGAAGAAATTCAGGCGAGGATCAACCATATTGCTTCCAGTTTAAGCGTCGATTATATCTTATTTTGATATAATTGGTCCTTTTAATGTAATAAATAGTACATTTTAAGTTCCGATAATAACACATTCTGATATCACTGGAACATGGCATATACTATTAAACAAGCGGGTTTGGGCAATAAGGAGAGACAATTGATTGATTCTATTGTCGGCTCCAGTAAGACGATAATTCATGGGTCGGAGCTAGAACAGGAATTTAGCTATTCAAATGCGGCTGCTAATCTGACGCTTTCGCGTCTCGGCCATTAGAAATTAGCGTTTATGAGCAGGAATCATCACTTAAAAAGATCTGTGAGGAAATATCTGCGCGATAGTCAAAATTCAAAACGTGGGTGCTTTGCAATTCTTCCGGAAATTCCGTTTTTACGACCTGCCCGGGTCCTGATGATTAGCAAATAGTTATTTTACGGCATCCAGCCCAAAGAATTTATGAATGAGGTTGCTGATCAAAAGTTACAAACTTCTGACGTTGTACCCGTTCGTTCCATTTTTTGACATTTACGCCCTTTATAAGTAGCCATAGGCACATTGAGAATTCTCCAATAAAAGCGACCGGACCCAAAAATATAGGAAATATGGAGCTTTCTATTTTAGGCGAGAAAATCAGCAAGAAGGTGTTTGTAAGGTAGCATAAGCCAGCAATGAATATCATGATACCCAAAATCCTGGGTAGAAATTCAGATTTAAAAATCAAGTACCCATCTATAAGGCATTCAAACCCAAAAAATATAAGGCCAAACCCAAAGCCATATTCATGTGCTTCCACGAAAAGGGAATTTAATGCCTGCAATTGCTGAAGGTTGAAGGCCTTGGAGTAATTGGCATTATCCAATAGAAAGAGCGGCATCATCAAATTCATTTTATTAGCAACTAAAACAGCGGTTTGTATCAAACCGAAAAGAAGCGAAAGCAAAGCAAGAGATTTATTTACCCGTTTGAAAAGCATATAATAAACAACCCCAACAACGAGATCGAATACATGCATAACCAAATCACCAGCAATACCAATACGCCATAGCAAGGGAGACGCTGCTATATTTTGAGTTGTTTTCATATCATCTCCTGGTACAATAATCTTACTTCGGATAAATATTTCTCCCATAGCGCCCGCCACAATTATTATCAAATACGCCAGACCTCCAATTCGGGCACACACTTTTGGTGAGATTTCAAAATCCTGGTCTGGCATCTTATTTCGATTTTTGTCTCAAAATATCATTTTTATCGCTGTAACGGGCAGTTTGCCTAATTATTTCACTTTTGTCGCAACCGCCCCCCTACATTGTCGTTTTCGACCCTTTTATTATAATGAAGCGACTTTTACCTTTATTGAGGAGAACAATGATTCCGATGGGATGCAAGTTCAATGATTTACTTGATAAAATTCTGAAAAATGACTAGCATAACCAAGACGAGAAAAAATTGTAGAAAGACATTATTGTTCACTGTCATCCTATTTATCTGTACACAGAATTTCGCTCAAGGGACTGCAGATTGGCGACTTGAAAAAATGCCCGTTGATCTGGAGACCGACTACGCGTTAAGTGCGCTTCCACCGCATTTGCGCAATGACGCCATTGTTTATTTGCTGGATCCCCAGAAAGGCTATTATGTGGCCCGTCAGGGATCGAATGGATACATATGCTTCGTTTCACGGACGGAGTGGGAGTGGAGTGAATTCAGGAGCGATCTTTGTACGCCCATTAGCTATGATGCCGAAGGCGCCAGGTCGATCTTTCCCGTTTATATGGCTGTGGCAGCGATGCGGGCGTCCGGAAAATACCAGCCTGCACAGATTAAAGATTCAATAATGAACAGGATCATTACCGGAGTATACAAAGCGCCCTCAAAACCAGGTATTTCATATATGCTGGCCCCTGTCATGCGTGTATACCCAGGGACGCCGGATATTAAAGAGCCCATTACGATAAGCATGCCTCATTATATGCTTTATGCTCCGTATTTAACCGATGCGAACACCCGCTTCAAGCCGGGTACTGAGGGACTGATCCTGACCAATCCGGGCAATTCGATTTTGGGGGATGGAAAGGGGCCGTATGGCTACGTCATTGTACCAGCAAGCGAAACAGAAAAGGCAATAATAGTTGAGGATGGCAAAGATCTGTTGAAAAGACTTGCTGCGTACAAAGTCTACTTGAAGGCTGAACCGGGTAGTGGACATCATCATGGACCGGCGGAGAAAAATCAGTAAAAGTTCGAGAATTGTCCTGCCAAGACGACCCCACCCCGTTGGGTGTCCAGGACAAAAAAGGCATTTTAGATCGAATTCTCCATAGTAGTATAAAATGTATAGGCAAAAAAACTATATTTTTTAGAACCGATACCTATAATGAAAAGAAAATAAGTAGCAGCGGAGGTTGTGCATTTTTGCTAAATAAAAAGTTGATTACATTAGCGATCACAATTTGTTTCACTTATACTTATTTTATGAAAAACAAACCTTTCCTATGCAACATGGGGGTGCGATGTGCCCGCATGGCCCTGCTGCTTTTTGCAGCTTTTATGCCTGGCAAGAATGCGTGGAGTCAGACCACCGTTCCCTTCACGATGAATAACAACTCTTCCTATACCGACGCCAATGTGTATGTGGCTGTTATCGGTATCGTCAACAACAATTTTGTATGGATTGATCCCAAAACCAGCGCGGTTAATCTGATGAGTGTGTCGAACAACACCGTAGCCGGACCAGTCATCAGCGGCAATGAAGGACCGGGTGGCAACGGGCTTTATGCCAATTGCTTTGCCAAGCTCAGCGATATTCCTAATAAGATCATTAACATTCCCGGTATTGCAGGATGCCGCATCCTGATCTCCTTTAACTCGCAACTGTATTTGTATTTCTTCGGGGCTTCTGGTTCTCCTAGTGGCTATGCCGCCCCCAATCTTTCCAATCCAACCGACCCCAACCAGGGCATCCGGTTTGAGACGATCGAGCTCACGAACGCATCAAATGGTCTTTGGGCAAATACAACCCGCGTCGACAGCTACCAATACCCGATGGGCCTCGAGGTCTGGGGTAATTCTGGTTTCGATCAAAAAGTGGGTGAGCTCATGCCGCATGCGCAGATTCTTTCGCAATGGCAGTCCACCGCACCGTCGGAGTTTGCCGGCTGCTACGATGCCACCAATGGCATCATTCATTTTCCCTCAAAGACGGCAGCTTTCCAAACCGGCGGCGCAGAAGCTAATTATTTCGGTTCCTATGTCGATGCCATCTGGGCGAAGTACGGTAACGATAACCTGATCTTCAGCGCAGGCGATGCCGGTACCTGGAGCGGACATGTATCCGGCGGTGTATTTACGTTTACAAGGGCTTCCGACGGGCAGGTGGCGACGATATCGCGTGAACCTACCAATATTGAAGTCATGGAAGGAAGCGGTGTCATGGCCAGCGGCGCACAATGGGATCTCGTCGTCCAGGCACAGATATGTGCTGCGATCAACAGACATGCCATTGACCTGACCCTGGCTGCGGGCGCCACGCAGGATTTCTCCAACGCTGCCAACTATTACCAGACCTCTCCCTATAACTGGTACAGCAAATTCTGGCATCGCAGTGATATCAGCTATAACAGCCTGAGCTATGCTTTTTGTTACGATGATGTATTTAGTCATTCGTCAACGATCAACGCTTCCTCGCCCATCCGGGCCACAGTCACTATAGGCGGTTTCGCAGGACTGGCGACAAGCGGCGTCGCCACTGTTTATAAGGACTGTAGTTACGGAGGATATGCGGTAGGCCTCAATCCCGGAACCTACACCCTCAGTCAGATGAACGCACTGGGAATTCTCAATGATGATATCTCCTCTCTCAAAGTAACATCTGGGTATAAGGTCACTCTTTACCAGGATGACAATTTCGGAGGATCGACACTGGTGCTGACAGCTGACGATGACTGTTTAGTTAACAATGGCTGGAACGATATGGCCTCTTCAATAAAAATTGAATCCAATGTCTTTTCCACCGTCATCCAGGCGGAGGATTATACGTATATGTTCGGTATCCAGGTTGAACCAACGACCGATGTGAGCGGCGTAGAGGATGTGGGATATATAGATGCCGGAGACTGGATGTCCTATAACGTAACTATTCCAACAACAGGCACCTATATCGTGGATTATCGCGTAGCCAGCCCCAATTCCAACGAGACGCTGCGACTGGAAAAAGACGCCGGCGCCACACAGCTGGGTACCGTCACCCTTCCTAATACCGGCGGCTGGCAAAACTGGGCCGATGTGTCACATACGGTGACATTGCCTGCCGGTACTTATTCCATCGGGATAGCCACAGCAACGGGAGGGTTTAATATTAATTATTTTACAATTACTGCTACAGCAGCCACACAGGCCATACAGCCGGGTTTGGCTACTCAGTCGGCGCCAATGCTGGCGGTGCAAACACAAGTGAATAATACCCTTTCGCTGTCGCCCAATCCGGTGAAGGATCAGCTTTTTCTTCGTGGCAATGACCAGGTTAAGCTATTTACCATGTATGACGTCGGTGGTCACGAGATTATGAAGGTTAAAAATCCAGGCAGTATCCTTTCTGTATCCTCTCTGATTCCGGGAATATACATCGTTGTCCTGGATCGTATCGACGGCTCTCGAAAACAGATAAAGATATTGAAGGAATAGACCCAAAGGTGTTGATCAGTAATAACACCCTATACACCGTTCCCACAGGCGTATAGGGTGTTTTTTCGGACGCAGAGCTGTCGGCTTACAATTTGTCGATCTCTTCTGCAACACGCCGTGCGCTGCGAAGACATGATTCCATGCCGCGGCTCATATTGTCCGCATAAGTACCGGCAAAATAGATGCGCCCCTCAGGTTGGAGTACCTGCGGCCAGAATTTATGCATTTCGCCTATGGGAAACGGTTCCATTTCACAGACCGGGGCATATTTGTCTTTTGACCAGTCCAGCGTCAGGGCCTGTTCGATGGTATCCTTACTACCGGGATACACCTCGCGGAATGCCGCCAGCACCTGCTGCGGCGGGAATCCACTGGGGCCAAAGGCTTTCAGAATGATGCGTTGAGTGTCGACCTGATTCGTTTCCATCCAGATGGAATTGATCAGTGGATGTTCGAATTCCATATTGATGCTGGGAATGCCGTCTTCGAGCCAGAATTTCGATGCTGCTTCAAATACGTAAAAGGGATGCGAAGAGTATTTAAGGTGATCGACGACATATTGCTTAGCCGGGGAAAGCGCAGGCGTAATGGGAATACTCTGAAAAACGGGCAAGCTGATACAGTTGACCAGCACATCGGCCGCAAGCTTCAGCTCCTGCTTCCCGCCAAAAGGGCGGCAACTGACCGTCACGTCAGTGGGGTTGTGCCGGATCGCGGTTATAGGGTGGTTGAGTTTGACCCGATGGCCCAGTCGTTTGGCAAATGCTATGGGGAGCTGTTCGTTGCCGTCTTTCAGGTGAAAGGTCTCGCCTTCGGAAAGCGTGATGCCACGCGAATACATGATCGAAAGCCGCCAGAGAAAATAAAGGGCATTTGTATGCTTTCCACCCAGGAATCGAAGTGCGGTTGCCGAAGCGCCTTCTTTTTTATAGATCCCGGCGATCGCAATTTTGTCATAGTCATCATAGCCAACCCCAAAGGGCTGCCAGGGATCGGTAAACTTGTCGAGGTATTTCTTTAAGAAAAAGGCGGGCAGCTCATACATCGGACGCTGCGACAGGAACTCCACTTCCCGGTCGTTGAACCCAAAGCCCTTCAGCACCACGGGGTCTTTCAATTTGTCCGCCGTATAGAACTTCCCGTCGATGACCTTCAATTTATCTTTGTCATAGGCATGCTCTGAGCCTTCCGCGTTTGGGTAGGGAATTGCCGTTAGCTTGAACTCCTCGATATACCCGAAAAAATGCTCATAGCCGGGTTTGGTGATATGGTCGGCGCCAAAATCTGCGTAAAGCCCATCGGATAGTCCATCGCGGCCAGTGAACACATGGCCGCCATACCGGCCTGAAGCCTCGAGTACTGTAACGTTATGCCCGGCTTTCATTAATTCGTAGGCATAGCACAGCCCGCTGATGCCCGCACCCGCGACTATCACACTTTTCGGTACAGCCGTCTCAATATACGGGGATAATAGCAGGCCGGCGCCGGCAGTCAATGTATTTTGTAGAAATATGCGTCGCTTCATGCTACAATTTAAGAATTCCGGCAAAAAAAATTAAGGGAATGTAATTTTTTATCTCAAGATAACCACACCGGCATTACCGGCGATGACCACCTGTTCATCGGAAGACTGAAATATATCGAAAATCAGATTCGAATTCAGGGCAAAATTGTTAATAAAGCTTTCCTTATTCAGTACAATGGCACACGGCAAATCCCAAATGCCCCCTAAGATTGGCAAATTTAGCCCCCCTATTGGCCATTTTGAGTCAATATCTTTATAAAAAAATGAAAATGGATAGTAGCAAAACAGTAATAAGCGCGGATGCGTTAGTAAATGCCCCCATTGACACCGTTTGGGAAGCCTGGGTAAACCCTGTTCATATGGCAGAATGGAACAATACATCCGAAGAGTGGCATACGCCAAAGGCAGAAAACGATTTAAGAACAGGCGGAAAATTGTTTTTGAGGATGGAGACCAAAGATGGAAGTTCAGGCTTTAATTTCGAAGCTATCTATGATGATGTTATCATAAATGAAAAAATTACCGAAACTTCTGACCCGGTAAAAGAGCATTCACTTGAATTTCAGCAATCTTTTTGTCAGGCGATTTTGAATAATTTTAAGACCTATACAGAGAATCTCTAAAGACACCCGATGGCTTAAAATGGACTATCGTTGCCCCGAATGAGGGCCAAGGTAACATCCTTTTTAACGATATCTAGGCAACAGGCAATGGCACTCTATAATTTAACCCGGCAGTTGTGCCGCAGGTTACATCAATGGTAACTCCTGTTATTTTGCCAGACATATCAGATGCGAGGAATACCGCTGCATTGGCGATATCTGCCATTAAGGGTAGTTTTTTCAGCATGGTATCTTCTTCCATCTTTCGGAGGATGGATTCCATAGCCGCAGGGTTACTGGCGATAGCTTCTTTAAAGACCCTGGAATCCGGGGAGCCTCCGGACCGGATATTTACCACACGAACGCCATATATGCCCAGCTCTGAAGCCAGGTTCCTGGAAAGGCTTTCAATGGCGCAACATGCCGGAGCAAATCCTCCCGTAAAGGGATAGCCTATTCCCCCGGGCGTCGCTGTGAGGGATAGGATAATGCCTGATCCTTGCTTCATCATTACCCTGGCGGCGGCTATTGCTGTTAAAAACCGGGTTTGAACGGTCAAAGTTATCGGACGCATGAAATCATCCGCCGCTATATCGACCAATGGAATATTTTGTATAACATCAATTCCGATGGCATTGAACGAAATATCTACAGTACCTGCTTTTTGCACAACCCTTTCTATATGGTCATTGATTGCCTTTTCATTCAACGCATCCACCTTATCGATTTCCACGTTGCCGCCGGAAGCAAGAATTTCATCGGCTGTTTTCTGAACGGAGCTGAGATTTCGGCCTGTTAAAAATACCCTGGCGCCTGCACCGGCGAGTGCTCTGGCAACTGCGCCGCCCAGTGAGCCTCCGGCGCCATATATAATGGCATTTTTGTTTTGAAGTATCATAGTAGTTGATTTTTTCGAAGGAGCATGCTTTAAATAAGACATTATACCTAAATGCCCATTCTTTCATCGCTATTAAAACCGGGCTTAATTCCAGGCCACAATCGGTAAGGCTATACTCTACATGAGGCGGAATAACAGGTTGGGCAAGGCGAATAATCAGTTTGTCGGCTTCCAGCGCCCCCCGATTTTGCTCAAAGTAAAGGTAACGAGACATTTGATAGCAATGGCCTGTTTGTTAATTTGATTGGTCGAAGAAGTTTTTACAGCTGTCATTGATACATACTTTAGGGTGAGTACTTGTATTAAAGTAAGCACAAATCTACCTTTGTTTCCGAAAGAGGCGGGAAGGCAATTTTATGCCCATTTCAATAAATAACGACTACTAATTGATATGAGGCGCCTCATTTAAGGCGCCTCATCAATAAAGAGAGAATAATCACAGCGATGCCGCACACTTCCATAAGAGCGCCCGTTATAGGTACCCGGTGTATTGTCGACCCAGTCGAGGCGTATGATATACAATCCTTTCATGGTTGGGATGAAGGCGGCTTTGCCCCCTTCATCCGTCACTGGCAATTTCTCCCAGTTCTCCGGGTTGAATATCCTCAGCCTGGTATCCTTTGCTACCGGATGTTGCCCAATGAAGGCCTGAACGCCGATCCATTTGTCTTTTTTCGTTGCAATGATGTCCAAGTATTGTTTCGGGGTAGGAGTACTTTGCGGATCCCCGGCGGTATATAAATCGCCTACGGTATAAATCGCACACAGGTATTGTACCGGACGGATGCCGGAGCTCGCAGAGCGGTCAACTACGGGCAGTTCTTCATTGATACCCAAAACCTGATAAGTCCCTGCGGTTTTGGGAACAAAAGAGCCCTCCAGGCCATCGGTCATCCGCGCCATAGAAAGGTCAGACCGTACTCCTCTGTCGTCAATGACATATACTTTGAAACCGGTAAGCTTATCGAGCTGTTCCCTGGTTTTGAGATATCTGCTACCGGCCTCATCTACTCCCCCATAACGAACGCTGACTTTTACCGGCTCACCGGCCTTACCAGACCCTTTTATGTCGAACCAATAGCCATCTGCCCGTGCGAGCAGCTGTATACAGAACAAGAATAAGGACAGTACGATCTTTTTCATATTAATTCAATGACTATAGGATCCGAAAATGACTTTTATGAGCTGCGATTTGCCAATTTGTCCGGTTGCATCGGCTTCAATCCATAGAGAGTCGGCCTTGAGATCAGAACTTCAGGCTCATGCTGCCCATAAACCGGGCCGGGGCCTGCGGGGTTAGCCTGGTCGACCAGGTTTTTTCGCTGGTCAGGTTGTCTACCTTGAAGCCAAGCCGGAATTTGGGCTGGTCATAAAAGACAGTCGCATCCAGCAACGTATAGGAGGGGATGATGACCTTGGCGGTTTGGGTATTGGTCTGATAGGAAGAGCTGCCCGAATTTCCTCCAAAGCCTAGTCCCAGTCCTTTCATTTTGCCTTGAGGAATACGATAGCTGACCCAGAAGTTGAGCATTTTATCCGGTCCCGATAAGGCAGGCCGCAGACCCTGTACCGATGAATCCGCTTTGGTGTATTTGCTGTCATTGTAGGCATAGCCGGCAACGATATTGAATCCGGCAAAGGGGTTGGCGGTCAATTCCACTTCCAGACCTTTGCTCAGTTGGGTTCCGTCCTGGATATCATAGTTGGCGTCATTTGGATCGGTGCGCAGGACATTTTTTACCTGGATATCATAGTAGCTGATCGTACCTACTAACTGATGGTCCAGCACGTCTCCCTTGACACCGAATTCAAGCTGGTTGGCATGCTCAGGCTTAAAGGCGCTTCCGTCTGCCGAAATTCCGCTTTCGTTGAAAAAGCCATTCATATAGTTGCCGAATAAGGAGACATGATCTTTAGCCAGTTGGTATACCAGGCCGAGCTTTTGCGACAGTGCTGTCTGGCCGTAAGGGCCGGTTTGTAATCCGCTGGTACCTAATCCGCCGGAGGTAACGCCGGTAGTGATATTATATACCCCCTTGTACTGATAGCGGTCGACCCGAAGGCTTAGCATGGCCATCAGACGATCGGTAATATTAAAAACGTCAGAGGCGTATGCCGCATAGGTATTGTCTCCGCTCGTCTCCTTGCGGAGGGTTCCGGTGCTCGTGAGTGAATCGACTGAAAAGCGGTTTACCTTGTAAGTAGCGGGCGGGTGTATAAAATTAACGGTAGGGGTATTGACCGTTACCCGATCAAAGCCATTATAGTTATTATAATAATCCAACCCTACTACCAACCGGTTACGAAAGGAGCCCAGCTTAAAATCACCGATGAAGTTCTGCTGGAGGTCGGTGGCGATGAATTGTGTGGTCCCTACTATTACCTGGGGACGGATAGTGGAATCGGTGCGGCCGGTCAAGGCTGTTATATAGCCATCGATAGAGGAGCGGGCACGGGATATGATCGTTTGAGAAGTCCATTTATCCGAAATCTTATAATTCAGCTGAGCGAAGATGTTCATCATCTGAGTCTGGTAGGCGAGGTCATTGCTCAGAAAAGTGCGGTTGTAGGGGAATTTCATATCCGCGATGGATTGTATTTTATTGCTCCCGGTATAAGGGGTAAAGCGAACGACCGACGTTCCCTTTGCCTGACCGAATTCCACATCGAGCAACAGCGACAGCCGGTCGGTGATCTGATAGGAGAAGCTGGGAGCAATGCTGAAGCTGTTAGTAAAGCCCTGGTCCTGGAAGCTTTTCTCATAGGTGGTAGCACCATTCAACCGGAATAGGGCCGTTTTATCGGCATTTATAGGTGTGTTGATATCCACGGCGAGGCGGTTATAGTTCCAGCTTCCGCCGAAATAGGCTACTTCGCCCCCAAAGCCATTATAGGGCTTTTTGGTAACACGGTTATACAGGCCACCGTAACTACTGGATATGTTGGTGCCAAACAGCGTAGCCGAAGGTCCTTTGATGGCTTCCACGCGTTCGAGGTTGGCGACATCGATTGATGAAAAAGCTGCCCCGGCGACCCCATTTCTCGCATTAGGCTCGGTTTCAAATCCACGGGAAAGGAAGGTGACCCGGCCCTGGTTGGCGATCATAGGGATACCGGCACCAGGCACTTCCTTAGAAATACTACCTAAATCCACGGCCATCTGCTCCTGGATCAGCTCTTTGGAAACGGTATTATACACCTGGGGGTTTTCCAGGTTTTTCAACGGAAGACGGGCGATATAGATACTTTCTTTTTTCGATAACCGGTTGCGATTTCCCGTGACGGTCACTTGCTGCATCGACTGGATGTTTTCCTTCGCCAGCTGGAAGTCGACGGTTGCGGTTTCTCCCGCTGTCACTTCCACCGGAATATCCTTTTCTTTGGCGCCCAGCAATTGGATCCGGATAGTATATTTCCCGGGGAGTATGTTCGATATCGTATAGTTTCCCTTGATATCGGTCAGGGTGCCTCTATTGGTTTCGATCAGGGTAATAGAAACCAGCTCGATCGGCTGGCCGTCAACGGCGGTAATTCGTCCCGTAATATTGCCGGTATTGGTCTGTGCAAAACAGGTCAGTATGCTGCTGAGGATAAATAAAATAGAAATACATACACATTTCATGATAGAGAAAATTTGCATTTGGAGTTTTAGTTAAATTAGGCCAGGAGCCAGGACAGGTTTTCGTTTATTCCTTTTGCCCCACCAGATGATAACACCGGTAACCGGGAGACTGGTGGCCAAAAGGCAGGCGATGAAGTATACGATTTTGGATAAGGTGCCGAATAATTCGCCGGTATGGATGGGCTTGACCAGGGTGACAATTTTTTGTCCTAAGGTCTTATCACTGAAACGGTCCAGCTTTACTGTATTGCCGGTGTACTGATCGAGTACGACACGGTCGATGGCCGGCGAAACAAAAAAACCATCTCTTGTTTTTTGGATAGTAAATACACCCGTTTGATTTTTTGGAAGGGTGATTTTGATAGTGGCATCGTAATGGAACAGCTCACCGGCCTTTGCGACAGCTGTTTCTATGGCAATTGCTTTCACGGAATCGGGCTGGATGCCGGATGTCAGTTTATTATCCGCGCTCTTTTTTGCCGGTGTGCCGCCCAAAGCCTTCGTAAACCCGGTACGGTACCAGTCAAATCCCAGCACCGGCCCCGTCAATGCCATAATGGTGATGAACAAAAAGGTATAAAACCCAAGCGTTTTATGCAGGTCAAAATTAAATCGCTTGCCGGTCGAGCCGAATTTGATTCTAAAGCCTTGCTTCCATATAGCACTGTTTTTCCAGCTTCTCAGTTTGGCGGGCAGCCATAATATAAAACCAGAAATCTGCAGGAATATCATCATGATGGCGGCAAAACCGGTAATAGCGCCCCCGATGTCGTGATTGCTGATGAGCAGCCAGCGGTGCAATTGCAGGATGGTATTGAAAAATTTGTAGCTGGTCGACTGTGCGTCGCCCTGGACCTTGCCTGTATAAGGGTCTACCAGGAAACTCCTGGTTTTGGGCTTTTCCTTCCGTTCGCTGGCCTCCTTCCCTTGTGCTACCTTTTTAGCAGGGGGCGCCTGTTGCATGCTGAAGGTCCAGGCTTGCGTTTTGTTTGGTGGAATGGTAATGACGGTTGTTTTAAGACCCTTCTGATCCTTTTCCACCAGGTTTATCAATGTTGCCATCGGCAGGAGGGGGGCATTGGCAGGCGCTGTCAATTTGAACCTGTCGCCATCGATCCATTGTGTTATTTCCCGGTTGAAAACATACACAGTGCCGGTTAGACACATGATAAAAAGAAAGAGCGCGCAGGGAATGCCAACCCAGAGATGCATTATATGTATGACTTTCCTAAAGCTTGCTTTTTTTCTCATGATAGGTGAGGAAAGGTATTAATATGTGTAAAAGGGGCCTGTGGCAAGCAGTCGTCGGTAGGATGGGTTTTTATAATGAGCAGCAAAAGAAGCCTATCTCCGGGGATAAGCCGGCCGAGATGCGGAAAATCGTTTTCGCAATGAGGAATTTAAAGAAGGGATAACAACGAGTGAATTCAGCTGATTTGATTCCTGATCTCGTTAGGTGATAAAGAGCTTTGTTTCTTGAAAAAGCCCGAAAAGTGCGATAGCTGCTCAAAGCCAAGGCAATAGGCGATTTCAGAAATACTCCAGTCGGTCTGCTTCAACAGGATCTTCGCTTCCTGTATGATCCGGGCCGTGATGATGTCGGTAGTGGTCTTGCCTGTATTTTCCTTTAATACCTTATTGAGGTGATTCACATGGACGGCCAGCCGGTCGGCATAGTCTTTGGCGGTACGAAGACTTAATTTCTGCTGAGGAGATTCGATAGGAAATTGCCTTTCCAGCAATTCGATAAACAAGGAGGACATCCGTGCAGAGGCATTATGGGTAGAATACAGGGCGGTAGAAGGCTGCAGCTTTTGCCCGTAATGGATTAATTCCAATACGTAATTGCGCATCAGGTCATACTTATAAGCATAGTTGGAGGATAATTCCCTGTACATCTTGGAGAAGATGAGCCGGATATCTTCCGTCGCCTGATCTGTAAGCAGAAAGACCGGGTAGCCGCCCGGGCGAAAGATGGGCAATTTGTCCAGCACCACGCCGCTTTTGCTGGGCAGCAAAAAGTCATCCGTAAAAATGCAGAAATAGCCGGATTGCCTGTCATCCTGGGGAACCCAATTATAAGGGATTTTGGGGGTGGCGAACAACAGGGCATTTTTTTCAATATCGATCACCTTATCGGCGTACTCCGCTTTATTCCGGCCACTGACCAGGCTGATCTTATAGTACGCCCTGCGATTATAGGGCATAATACCCTTTTCCTTTATCTGCGCAACCAGGTCATCCACATTGAATACATTGAAGTGACCTATTTCTTTATGGATGCCTTCCGGCAAAAGGGCGTTCATTCCTCCTTCGATACCGGAGGCCGCATGTTTATAGAAGTCTTCTAATGAATCAGTACGCATGACCAGGATTCCTGAATTTGTAACAAAATAGGGAATTAATGGCCGGGATACAACAAATTATTTGATTTTGATAAACAGTAGATTGAATTTTGGAAACAAGGAGGCGATGGCCCGGCCTACCTTTGTTCTATCAAATTTTAAATATAGAAACGATGGAACTGAGAAATAACACCATATTGATCACCGGCGGTACGAGCGGCATTGGACTGGAGCTGGCTGTCCGGCTACTTGATTTTGGTAACACGGTACTGATAACGGGAAGGGATCAGGCCAGGCTCGACCAGACCAAGCGACAATTTCCCGGCCTGCATACCTTCCAAAGCGATGTGAGCGATCCGGAGGCTATCTCCCTTCTTTTTAAGCAGGTAACCAGCCGGTTTCCCGAGCTCAACATTTTGATCAACAATGCGGGGATCATGCGCAAATTAAACCTCCATGATACCAGCATCGACCTGGAAAATATAAACCGCGAGATTGAAATTAATTTATCGGGTCCGGTCCGTATGGTGCAGCAGTTCCTGCCGCATCTGAAGACGAAGCAGACCGCTGCTATCGTGAATGTCACATCCGGGCTGGCCTTTATTCCTTTTCCGCTATCTCCTGTTTACAGCGCAACCAAATCGGGGCTGCGGGCTTATACGCAGGCTTTGCGGGTACAGTTGAAAAATACCCGCATTAAGGTATTCGAATTGGTGGCGCCGGGAACAAAGACGCCGTTGAACGATACTTTTAAAGGTGACGTAAAGGATAGCCAGCTGATGGACCTTGACAAGATGGTCAACGTAGCTATCAAGGGGCTTCAAAAGGACAAACTGGAGATTTTTCCGGGTATGGCCGGCATTATAAGGGTCATGAGCCGGATCGCTCCGAAATTCATTTTTAAGATGATCAGCAGGACTGCTGACCCAATGCTTGCCGGGACAAAAGTATAATGAGGGTATCGCTGAGGTATCCTCAGCACTCGATACCGCTCATCATCTTAAGGATGACAATGAAACCCAAAACCGGCAACATACTCAGGATGAAAGCAATCCAATTAATTACTTTTATCTGTTTGCTCTCTCTGAAATGATGAGGGACCCATGAAATTTACCGATTCAGCATAATCCGTGGATACGCTTACCGGCATCCCTTCCCGGACAAAATGGGGGACGCCGGCTGAAATGGGGGAAACTTCGGTATTTTTGTCTTTTAGCAACCAGAATGGCCAAATTGGGAGGAGAATATGCATACAGTGAAGACAACGCCCTTTTTTTACAGGTAGCGGGTGGAGATGAAGCGTCCTATACCCAGATTTTCCACCTGTATACTCCCCGCCTACTGCCCTTTATTTATAAGATCACCCGCGACGAGCATCTCGCCAGGGAGATGCTTCAGGAGACTTTCCTGCGGCTCTGGATGAAAAGAGAGGATTTGCATAGGGTGGAACGCCCCGCGTCCTGGCTCTTCCGGATCGCTGCCAATATCTGCCTTACCCAGCTTCGCACACAAGCCACCCGCCATCGCCTGCAAAACAAGGTAGAAGAAAAGCAGGCGGCTACTCAATATAGCTCTGCTGTGGAAGTGTTGGAAAGCAAGGAGATGGATCGCCTTATCCGCAAGGCAGTAGCTGCTTTGCCGGCCCGGCGGCAGGAAATCTACCGCCTCAGCCGCGAACAGGGCCTCAGCCACCAACAGATTGCCGACCAACTGCAGCTATCAGTTTCTACTATCAAGAACCAGTTGGGGTTTTCCATAAAATTTATCCAGGAATACCTGCATAATGCAACCGGCCTTTCCCTGGCCGTCCTGGCAGCCTTATTCCTATTCTAAAAAAAGTTTGGGTCCGGATGGTACGATCGGGCTTTTCAATCATCTTATCCCGTGACCAGGATGGGAAAATAATATTTTATTAAAACAGGCCGGTGATGAAGAACCAAAAAAAATCGTATTGATGATCAGGGAAACCAAAGAACGTATTCAGTTTTTACTGATCCAATACCTGGACGGAAAGGCTTCGCCCGATGAGCTGGAACGGCTGTCGGAGTATTTAACGTCTGTACCCGAAGAAGAGGCCTGGATGGAACTGATGGAAGAGCTGATGATTACGGAGCCGTCTCTTTCGGGATATGATCCGGCAGACTGGCAACCGTTTATCGAGCAATTGAAGCAGAAAAATGCCAGCGTTACATCTTCCCCGGTCATTACGGTTCACCGCAGTCACTTCCTGCGACGTTCCCGCTGGTGGGCCGTCGCAGCTATCCTGCTGCTGGTAGTGGGCGGCGCCTGGTGGTGGTTGCTGCTTAACAGGCAGGCACCGGTAGCGGCAGGCAAACCGGCAGCTCCGTCCATCGATGTGCTGCCGGGCGGCAACCGGGCCGTGTTGACCCTGGCAGGAGGTAAACAGATCATCCTCGACAGCGCCGCTAATGGGCTGTTGACACAGCAAGGAAATGTACAGATCCAAAAATTAGCGAATGGCCGGCTGGCCTATCAACGCATAGATGAAAAACCAGGCTCCGTTCTTTATAATACCTTATCCACTCCCCGTGGCGGCCAGTATCAACTCTCTCTTCCGGATGGAAGCCGGGTCTGGCTCAACGCCTCCTCCTCTATTACTTATCCGACTGCTTTTGCCGGTACGGAACGGATGATCAAAGTCACAGGTGAAGCCTATTTTGAAGTGGTGCATAATGGTCGTCAGCCCTTCCGGGTACGAGCCGGCGACCAGCTGATCGAAGACATCGGTACGGCTTTCGATGTCAATGCGTATACAGATGAGCCAGGAGTGAAAACAACGCTGGTCGAAGGTAAAGTAAAAGTAAGCAGGGGTGTAGCTGTCCGTGTGCTTTCCCCCGGCCAGCAGGCCCAAAGCCTGGGCGGGGACATCGAAATAGTTCCCCATGCGGACATGGAAGAGGCTTTGGCCTGGAAAAAGGGCGCCTTTGCCTTCCGGGATGCCGATCTGCCCACGGTCATGCGTCAACTGGCCCGATGGTATGATATCGACGTGGAATATGACGGTCCTGTCCCTACTGGTCATTTTGACGGGGAAATTGGCCGCAGCCTGACCCTGAACCAGGTCTTACAGGGCCTGGCCAACACCCGGATCAACTATACTATTATCAATAACCATAAAATTATAATCCGTCCGTAGAAAATTGCCTGCCGTAGAAATAGAGCCTTCCTTTGAAAGTTGACTAAAGAGAAAATAGAAAAGACAGATCCTTCTGCGAAGAAAGGAGTCTGAGAGGGATAACATACAATGAAAAACCGGGTGCAAAGATTGGACGTCCTTCCCCGGCTTTCGTTCAGATTAACCCTTTAAACAAGTACGTTAAGACTGCTTAATTTTTAACCCAAACAATGCAAAAGTATGCAATTTAAGGCTCTTTGCAATCCGCCTTCGTATGTTCTCCTACGAAGAAAGGATTGCCTCACCAAAACGCTGTTAGTCATGAAACTAACCACTTTTCTTTTACTGGCCGCTATCCTGCAGGTCAGCGCCCGTACCAATGCGCAGACGGTTACCTATACAGGTAAGTCTGTTCCGCTGACGGCTGTATTTTCTGCTATAAAGGAACAGACAGGTACCTTGTTCTTTTACCGGAAGGAGGATCTTAAAGATGCCGGCCCCGTCACCCTGCAGCTCCGGAACGTGCCGCTGCATGCGGCGCTGGAACAGGCCCTGGCAGGGCAGCCTTTGAATTTCGAGATCCAGGGTAACACGGTCTTCATCACGCTCAGACCCACGCCGCCCCCCACACCCAAAGGTCTGTTGCCGGAAGGGAGTGAAGAGGACCTGCCGCCTTTCGTCCACGGCCGGGTAACTGATAGCCTCGGCAATCCTTTATCGGGAGCCTCCGTCATGATAAAGGGAACCAAAAGAGGGACTACCACGGATGCCCGGGGTGATTTCGAATTCAAAGGCGTTGCAGAAAGCGTGACCCTGGAGATCTCCTTTACCGGTTATATCATCAAAGAATACAAAGTACGGGATTATACGAATAAATTCTTCGTCGTGATGACCAGGTCCAACAGCCCCCTGGACGATGTACAGGTGATCGCTTATGGCACTGCTTCCCGCCGGTTCAGCGTTGGCTCTATTGCCACGGTCACCGCCGATGACATAGAGAAACAACCGGTCAGTAATATACTGCTGGCGCTGGAAGGGCGGGTGCCGGGGCTGTTGGTCACGCCGAGTAATGGTGCGCCCGGCGCTTCCGTGGCTACGCAGATCAGGGGTCAGAATACGATTGTGAGCTTACCTAGTGCGGGGAACGGGATATATGACCAGCCCTTATTTATCGTGGATGGGGTGCCTTTTGCGCCGCAGAACGGGAATTTGAGCAGTTTTTTGAATAGTGACTTTGCGGGCGTCGGGATCAGCGCGCTGAATGGCCTTAACCCTGCCAACATCGAAAGTGTCAGCGTCCTGAAGGATGCGGAGGCCACTTCCATCTATGGATCCCAGGGCTCCAACGGGGTCATCGTGATCACCACGAAGAAAGGAAAGGCGGGACCCACGCAGCTTCACCTGAAAGTAGCCACAGGTCCCAATAAGATCACCCGGAATCTGGATATGTATAATACCCGGCAGTATCTCCAGATGAGGCGGATCGCACAGTCCAATGACGGCCTGGCGGGTTCGACCAATACAAGTGATTTTCCGGACCTGCTGTTATGGGATAGCACGAAATATACCAACTGGGCAAAGAAATTCTTTGGAGGCGCCACCAACAACACGGATGTATACGGCAGTGTTTCCGGTGGGGTGCAGAACAATACCTTTATCCTTGGCGCCGGTTATAGCCGGAATACATTCAATTATCCCGGCAATTTTGCAGATAACCGCTGGACCCTTCATGGCGGTATGCATCATAATTCCCAGGACCATCGCCTGACCATTGACTTTTCCAATGACCTCACTTATGACCGGAACAATTCTTCCACTTCCATTAGCATGGGGTCGGCGCTGACGCTGGCGCCCAACCTGCCTGACCTGCTGGATCCCCAAGGCAACCTGGTATGGAGCTATAAGAATGTGGATATCTCACAATGGCAGATGCTGTCCGCACTGAAGACCCCCTACCTGGTCCAGTCCTTTACGCTGAACAACAGTCTGCGGCTGGCCTATCAGGTGGCCAAAGGCCTGACGGTGAGTACAGGATTAGGATATAGCCTGGTATATACAAAACAATACAGCGCGAGTCCCAAGGGTGCCCAGAACCCGGCACTGTCCTCCACCGGTTCAGCCGACTTTGGTACGGGTGATTACCAGACCATCAATATCGAACCGCAGGTGGATTATAAAAAGAACATTGGCCGGGGGATATTGACTGCCCTCGTGGGTGCTACTTATAAAGAGAATATCAGCAGCAGCAATGAGCAGGATGGCACCGGGTATACGCAAGATGCCCTGCTGCATACCATCCAGGCAGCGACTTCCGTTTACAATGCGGATAATTATTCCATCGTTAAATATGCGGGTGTTTTCGCAAGGTTGGGATACGTCTATGACAGAGAGTTCATCCTCAGCCTGACGGGTAGAAGGGACGGGTCCAGTAACTTTGGCCCGGATCACCTCTTTGGTAATTTCGGATCTGCAGGCCTGGGCTGGATCTTCTCCGAGGAAAAAGCGTTTCAGAAATTGCTGCCTTTTGTGAGTTATGCTAAAATTGCCGGTAACTATGGTTCCACCGGATCGGATGGAGTAGCTCCTTACCAGTTCCAGCCATTCTGGAGACTGGCTAACACGTTCAGCTATCCGCTCTTTGAGGGCATACGTGCTTACCAGCCTGTGAACCTTTCCAATCCCAATTATGGATGGGCCAGCAAAGCGGCGCTGAACATCTCACTGGATCTGGGTTTCTTCCATGACCGGCTCCTGGTCAACGGAACCTGGTACCAGGACCGTACCGGTAATCAATTGACCAGCTATCCCCTGCCTTCGCAGGCGGGTATGAGCTCGGTGGTGGAGAACCTCAATGCCGTGCTGCAGGACAAAGGATGGGAGATATCTTTGAGTTCTACGAATATCAGGACAAAGAATTTCAGGTGGTCCACTACCTTTAATATCTCCGCTAACCATAATAAGCTGGTTAAATTCCCGAATATCGAAAAGACCTCCTATGCCTCGATCTACCAGGTGGGTAAATCAACCAACCTGCAATACGGGTTCAAATACGCGGGCATCAATGACACGACGGGTGTTTTCCAGTTCTATAATGCAAAAGGCGCCAAGGTCTATAATGGACTTAAATATAGCTGGGCAAGCCAGGGAGGAGATTTCGTGGAATTGGGAAATACGGAGCCAAAATTCTATGGGGGCCTGGGCAATACATTTAGCTATAAGGGTTTCAGCTTAACCTTGTTCCTGCATTTTTCCGATGCATTGGCGCGTAACTGGCTCGCCGGGGTCTACCAGGGATCAATACCCGGAACACTGAGCAATTTGCCGGCCCGGTTAAAGATGAGCGATTTCTGGCAGAAGAGTGGAGACCAGGTGTCCCTGGAAAGACTTACGACCGGCTCCTATACGACCAATCCCGATGCTGTGCTGGCGCAGCGAGGGACTAATTATTTCAGCAACTCCTCTGCCATCTTCGGCAGGAATTTTTACATCAGGTTGCAGACCATCTCCCTGGCTTATACTCTGCCGGCCAATACGCTTAAAAAAGTGGGTGTGAAGAATTGCAGTATTAATATGAATGCGCAGAACCTGTTCGTGATCACCAATTATAAGTTTGGTGATCCGGAGACACCGGGTTCTTTTATCACCGTTCCCCTGCAGCGTATCATCACCGGTGGCGTATCCTTTGACTTTTAATTGTTAAAACGCATTATCATGAAAGAATTACTTCCCTTACATAAAAGAACCCTCACTGCCTTATTATTTCTTTCCCTTTTATCCGCTTCCTGCCGGAAACTGATCTCTATTCCGCCGAACCCGCCTACGGCGATACCACAGACACTGGTATTCTCGGACAGTAGCTCTATCCAGTCAGCAGTAGCCGGTGTTTATGTCAACTTTAAGGCCGCGGCCGCCAGCACTTCCTGGATGAACGGTTCTATTACGGTTACTGCCGGTCTCTCCGCCGATGAGTTGGCAAGCAACTCTGCGTTTGATCAGTTGGACCCGCAATTCGCAAATGATGCGGTTGCTATCGATAACACTACGGTAGCCAGCAACTGGAAACAGGCTTATTCTGACCTTTACCAGATGAATGTATCTCTTGAAAACATCGGCAGCACCAAGGTTATCAGTGATTCGCTGAAACACCTGCTGGTGGGACAGCTCAAAGTGATACGCGCCTGGTATTATTTTCATATGGTAAATCTTTGGGGCGGTGTGCCTGTCGTGACCAGTAGTGATTATGCGGCCAATGCCATCCTTCCCCGGGCAACGGTGGACAGCGTTTACGCGCAGATACAGTCGGACCTGGCGGATGCGAGGGTCTTATTGCCCGCGGCGTATGCCTATGCGGATCGTGCACGTCCCAATTTATATGTGGCGGAGGCCCTTTCCGCAAAAGTCTATCTTTACCGGCAGGATTGGGCGAATGCCGCTGTCATGGCCAGCCAGGTGATCAATTCAGGGATGTATAGTCTCCTGACCGATCTCAATAGTGTCTTTTTGGATGGCAGCAACGAGGCCGTCTGGCAATTACCCGCTGTCGGCAGCTATAACCAGACTGCGGAAGGCTATGTATTTAATCCGCCTTCTTATGCGCCTACCCCGGCCTTCTCTTTTACCTCTTTCCAGCAAAATGCCTTCGAGACAGGTGATCTGCGGCTGCAGAAGTGGGTTAAGACTGCAGTGGTGAGTGGCAAGACCTATTACTATCCCTATAAATACAAGAACAAGAACAATTCAGTGGCTACGAAAGAGGATTATATGATCCTGCGATTTAGCGAGCAATACCTGATCCTCGCGGAAGCAGAGGCGCATAATGGCCAGCAGAGCGATGCCATTACCAATCTGAACATGGTGCGCACACGGGCGGGGCTTGCCGGCAGCACGGCTTCCAGCCAAACCGACGTACTGAATGCCGTCATGCATGAGCGCCAGACAGAACTCTTCTGTGAATGGGGGAACCGCTGGTATGACCTGAAAAGGACCGGGACCATTGACCAGGTGCTGGGCGCGGAAAAACCCGGTATATGGCAGCCCTATGCGGCGCTATATCCTGTTCCCAAGGTGGAGCTCCAGAACAATCCCTTCCTGACCCAGAATCCTAACTACTGAGTTACGCTATTTTCAAACAATAATACATGCAAGAACCGAGAGTCCAAGAACCAATCGTAAGAATTGAGCATTTGTCCCATAAGTATAGCAGCAACTGGGCGATACGGGATATTAACATGACGATCAGCCAGACAGGCATCGTCGGATTGCTGGGCTCAAACGGAGCGGGTAAATCGACGACGATGAACATTCTCTGCGGTGTGCTGAACCAGACGGAAGGATCGGTGTACATCGACGGTATCGATCTGCGCAGGGAGCCGGAACGGGCTAAGCAGCAGATAGGATTTTTGCCGCAGACGCCACCCCTTTATATGGATTTTACAGTAGACGAGTACCTGACGAATTGCGCATACCTGCGATCGATGGAAAAGCCGGAAGTGCCGGCCGCCCTGGAAGAGGCGAAAGAGCGTTGCGGGATAGCCCATTTCAGCAAGCGGCTGATCCGGAATTTATCCGGCGGCTATCGCCAGCGTGTGGGCATTGCACAAGCCATTATTCATCATCCGAAGCTGGTGGTGCTGGACGAACCGACCAATGGCCTGGACCCTAACCAGATCATCGAGGTCAGGAGCCTGATAAAGGAAATAGCGACGAGCCATGCGGTGATATTCTCCACGCATATCTTGTCCGAAGTACAGGTGTTGTGCAGGGATATCCAGATGATAGAGGGTGGACGGATCGTCTTCTCGGATACGATGGACGCCTTCAATAATTATGTGGCGCCGCATAGTGTGCTGGCGTTTATGGAAGAACCTCCTGCCGCGGAGGAACTGGAAAAGATAGCCGGCGTCGTTAAAGCGGATTTTCTTACAGAACGCCAGGTGCGCCTTTATTTCAGCGGTGAAAGGACCGTCGCAGAAAGGATCATCGCGGCAAGTGTGCAGGGCGGCTGGCGTCTGCAGGAGATCAACCTGGAAAAGAGCTCGCTGGACGAAATATTTGCGGAATTGTCCAATAAAAAGGGAAGTAAAAAATAAATTTTTGATGAAAAAGACTTTAAGGATCGCTCGGATCGAGCTAAGTACGCTGTTTTTCTCCCCTATTGCCTGGTTTTTATTGATCGTACTAATGATTCAGGTAGGCCTGGGCTATACCACCACGATGGAATGGATGGAGCAATCCAAACAGCTGAGCGGCAACTTCGGAGCGCTGACCGCCCAGATATTCGCAGGTGCTTTCGGATCAGGCGTGCTGTCGGGAATACTCAGCAAGCTGTACCTGTATATTCCATTGATCACCATGGGTCTGATGAGCCGGGAGATCAGCAGCGGAACGATCAAGCTGCTGTATTCCTCACCGATAAAAGTGCGTGAGATCATTTACGGCAAATTCGTCGCCATGATGGTCTACAACTTACTGCTGATAGGGGTATTGTTATTGTTTATAATAGTGGGGATCATCACCGTGCCGCATTTTGATTATGGTTTGATTCTGTCCGGTCTGCTGGGCATATACCTGTTGTTATGCGCCTATTCGGCCATCGGGTTGTTTATGTCTTGTCTTACGGCCTACCAGGTGGTAGCTGCCATCAGCACATTCGTCATTTTTGCATTCCTGGGTTATATCGGGACGATGTGGCAGGAGATTGATTTTGTAAGGGACCTGACCTATTCCCTGGCTATGACGGGCCGTTCGGAGAAGATGATCGCCGGGCTGATTACAACAAAGGATCTGGCTTATTTCGGAGTTATTATCTATCTTTTCCTGGGGCTTTCCATCCTTAAATTAAGGTCGGCGAGAGAGTCCCGGCCTGCCCTTGTCAGCATAGGACAATATACCTTTGTCGTCGTCTCCGCCATCCTGATCGGGTATCTCACTTCCCGGCCGGGGTTCATAGGCTACTGTGACGCCACCGACACGAAGTCAAATACGCTGAGCGAGAATACCCAGCAGCTAATTAAGGGTATGGGCGATGACCCGATAGAAGTGACCACCTATATCAATTTCCTTGACAGGACTTATGGGCGTGACCAACCGAGCCAGCGGAATGCAGATATGGACCGGTGGGAACCGTATATACGGTTCAAATCCAACATCAAATTCAGGTATGTCTATTATTATGACAGCGTGCTCTCCGAGCCAAACTTTTATAAATGGATGAAGGGAAAGACCAATAAGGAGATCGTTGAAATGCGGACGAAGGCTTATAAAATGGATATCAATACGCTGATGAGACCTGAAGAGATCAGGAAGATCATCGACTTACGGCCCGAAGAGAACAGGCTGGTGATGCAGGTGAAATACAAAGACAGAGCCACTTTCCTGCGGGTCTTTAATGACATGGAATTCTGGCCGGGGGAAACGGAAGTGTGTGCAGCTTTTAAGCGTATGACCGTCAGGCTGCCGAAGATCGTCTTCCTTGACGGAGGATTTGAACGCAGCATCTATAAGGCCGGTGACAGGGAATATAAGACCCTGACCAACGAGAAATCTTTCCGGTATGCCCTGATCAACCAGGGCTTCGACGTGGATACGGTGAATGCGGAGGACAGCAATATCCCCACGGATATTGCAGCGCTGGTGATCGGCGATCCCAAAACAAATTTCAGCCCCCAGGCCCTGGCCAGGATCCAGCAGTATATAGACGGGGGCGGTAATCTGCTGATTGCCGGCGAGCCAGGCAAACAGGCTGTGCTCAATCCCTTGTTAAAGGGCCTGGGCGTACAATTGATGGATGGCGTCCTCGTACAGCGCAGCAGGGACTATTCTCCCAACCTGGTATTGCCCTATCTCACTGCCACCGGTGGGGGTCTTTCTAAAAGATTGGACAACGACTTCCAGGACAGCGTCCGGATGTCCATGCCGACCGTTGCGGGATTGACATACGACAGTAGCGGCGCCTACACGGTCAGACCGCTGCTGATGACGGACGAAAAGGTGAGCTGGAATAAAAAAGGGGTGTTTGTAATGGATTCCGCTGAAGTGGCGTATTCTCCGGCGGAAGGCGACGAGAAAAGGGCCATCCCTACCGCACTGGCTTTGACGCGGAAGGTGGGCGGCAGGGAACAGCGTATTGTCGTGACGGGTGATGCCGACTTTTTAAGCAATTCAGAGCTGGGAAGGAAAAATGTGAGAGCGGACAACTTTCATTTTAATACGGCCTTGTTCGGGTGGTTTGCCAATGGTGAGTTCCCGATAGAAACGACCCGGCGGAGGTCGAAGGATAACCATTTAATCCTGAATGCCCTGGGTGTAAATGTTTTGAAAGCGCTGTTCTTAGGCATATTGCCCGGCTTGTTATTGATCGGAGGAGCGATTTTTTTGATCAGGCGTAAAAGGAAATAAATTCATCATGAGGTTTATTACAGACAATCAGACGCTGGAAGACCTGAAGATACTAGGACGGGGGGATCATTCGGTCATAAGTATATTCAACCGGACAGTGACCCGCGGCGGTGCAGAACTGCTGGATGAGCTGTTCCGTTACCCGCTGTCGGATGCAAACGTCATTAACCATCGCAGCAGCATCATTCAGTATTTTGCGTCGATAAAGGCTGTATTCCCTTTTTCGGGCGAGCTGTTCGATGTATTGGAACAATACCTTTCCAATGCCGATGAGCGGACCCGGCTTTCGCCGGACGAACATACGCTGGGGAAAAAGCTGACTCATTTAATCGCGGAAGACACGGAATACAAGAATATCTATAAAGGGGTCGCCGCTGTCATTGACATCCTGCATGGCCTCCGGAGTTTTATCGATTCCATCGGGCAAGAAGATGAATTTCCTTACCGCGAAGAAAAGAATGCCATTGCTGAGCTTCTGTCCGATCCGGCGCTGGCGCTTTTAGTCAAAGAACAATCGAATAGAAAAATACCCTATAATAAGGTGGCCGCTTATGATACGCTCTTACGGTTCCGTCTCCGCGAATCCATAAAGAAAATAGTGCGCCCGATCTATCACCTGGATGTATATATATCCGTAGCAAAGGTGGCGCTGCAGCGCGGCTTCGTATTTCCCCGGGCCTTGCCAAAGGGGCAGCATACCCTTCAATTGGAAGGTGTTTATCACCCGCAGTTGAAAGAGCCCGTTGCCAATACGCTCCGTATGACACCGGACAGCAACCTGGTCTTTCTCACAGGCGCTAACATGGCGGGTAAAAGCACCTTTATGAAGTCGCTCGGCATTGCCCTGTTTCTGGCGCATATGGGTTTCCCTGTCCCGGCAAGGAAAATGACCTTCTCCGTCTTCGACGGCATCTATACCACCATTAACCTGCCGGATAACCTGGGCCTGGGCGCCAGCCATTTCTATGCGGAAGTGCTCAGGGTAAAAAAACTGGCAAAAGAACTGAGCCTCTCCAAAGATCTCTTTATCATCTTCGATGAGCTGTTCCGGGGCACAAACGTAAAAGACGCATACGACGCCACGATAGCCATTACAGGGGCATTTGCGCAGCAGCGCAACAGCATGTTCGTGATCTCCACCCATATCATGGAGGCGGGAGAAGTACTGCGACAACAGTTCGCGAATATCAGCTTTCAATACCTGCCCACGCAGATGAATGGGAATGATCCCGTATATACCTATACGCTGGAGGCGGGAATTACGGATGACCGGCACGGGATGGTCATTGTCCGGAACGAGGGCATTATCGATATACTGAAGAACGGAAAAAAGAAAATCTCCTGATCATGAGCTTTACAGCCGATAAACAGACAATGGACGACCTGAACCTGCCGGGCAAATACAAGCCAGATTCCATCTACAACCTTTTCAACCGGGTACATACTACCGGCGGGGAAAAATTGCTGGACGTCTTGTTTCAGAACCCATTGACGGATCCGGATGAAATTAACCGGCGCAGTGAGCTCTTTCGGTATTTTCAGCAGAAGGATCTGCCATTCCCATTGCTTGGCGAGTCCCTGGACATCATGGAAAACTACCTGGGTGCAGGAGGCGGAGAGAATTTGCTGATGGCAATGATCGGCACCGCCCGAAGAAAGCTGCTGGACTCCCTCGTCCGCGATGAAGCTTACGTCCGAATAAAGACCGGGCTCCTGACTACCATCGGGACGTTAAGAACATTTTTTGATTTTATGAACAGGCTGGAAAAGGAGGATGGGTTGGACGGCCCTTTCGGGAAACAGCTCCGAAGCGTAAAAAAGATCTTTAATGACAGGCGGCTGGAAGGGCTTCGGACAGAATGGGATGCGGGAGAGTGGGAAGGAAAAGAGCTGTCATGGCTCAAAGTGGCCCGGTACGATCACCTGCTAAGAAGGTTGCTGCAGACGGAAATGGCGACAGTGACAGGTATCATTTACCAACTGGACGTGTATATGGCCGTTGGGTATGTGGCTGCATTAAAAGGGTTCACTTATGCATGGGCCCTACCTGCAACGTTCAATACCATTCGTGTCACCGGGTTGTACCATCCGCGACTGGAAAGAGCGGTGGGCAATCCGGTATCGCTGCACCAGGATCGGAATATGCTGTTTCTGACGGGAGCCAATATGGCGGGGAAATCCACCCTGATGAAAGCGTTCGGTATCTCCGTATATCTTGCGCACATGGGCTTTCCGGTAGCGGCGGCGGAAATGACATTCTCTGTAAAAGACGGGATCTATTCCTCCATCAATGTGCCGGATAATCTCAGCCTTGGACATAGCCACTTTTATGCGGAAGTACTCCGGGTAAAAAAGGTAGCCCTGGAAGTAAGCTTGTCCAAAGACCTGGTGGTGATCTTCGACGAGCTCTTTAAGGGCACCAATGTGAAAGATGCTTATGATGCCACCCTGGCCGTCACGGAGGCGCTGTCTGAATACAGGAACTGCTTCTTTATCATCTCCACCCATATTATCGAAGTGGGAGAGACATTACGGGAAAGGTATGACAACATACAGTTTGCCCGTTTGCCTACCATCCTGGAAGGGATGACTCCCAGGTACTTATATAAACTGCAGGAAGGCATTACCGCCGACCGTCATGGCATGATGATCATTGAGAATGAAGGGATCCTCGGGATCCTTAACGGCTATTTTTTCACCTAATCTCTTTTATTTATTAATCAATTAGTATGTTAACAAAAAGACCATGGATCTATCCGTGCGCCCTGGCTATTGCCTTGTCACTGGCCAATAACGCTAATGCACAGCATAAGAGGCAGCGGGCCGACATTTTGAGCGTCCGGCCTGCCGACACCACGCAAAGACATTCCGACAGCTCCAAAAGGGGAGTGCCTCCGGTCCGGCCCTATAAGGATGTGATCACCCCGGACATGCAGACCTATAAAGGTTTTTTTACGGTGCACCGCAAAGAAGATAAATACTATTTCGAGATACCCAATGCTCTTTTAGGCAGGGATATTCTCGTTGTGAACAGGGTGGCCAAGGCATCCGCAGACATGCGCAACGGCGCCTTCGGATATGCCGGCGACGAGATAGGAGAATCCGTATACCGTTTCGAAGCGGGCCCTTCGAAGAAATTATTCCTGCGCCGGATCTCCTTCTCCGAATATGCCAATGACAGCACCCGGTCCATGTTTGCCGCCGTACAAAAAAATAATGTACAGGCTATCGCCCAGGCCTTCCCTATCGCGGCCTTCCGACCGGATTCCACCGCCATTGTCGTGGACGCCACCGAGTTGCTCAATAGTGATAATGATATCCTGTATTTCGAAAGAAAGATCTTTAAAGACAGGGCGGGAATGGGCGCCCAGCAGAATGACCGCAGCTATATCGAATACGTTCATACCTATGCCTCCAATGTGGACATCCGGGCGGTAAAGACCTATTCGGCCGGCCTGAACCCCACTTCCTCCAACTATACCGTCGAGCTGAACTCCTCGCTGGTGCTTCTTCCTGAGAAGCCGATGACCCCCAGGATGCAGGATAAACGGATAGGCTATTTCACCACGCAATACAAGGACTTCGATGCAGACCCCCAGGGTGTTAAACAAACCGTATATGTTAAAAGGTGGCGCCTGGAGCCCCGCCCCGAAGACATGGAGAAATATAAAAGGGGCGAACTGGTAGAACCCCTCAAACCCATCGTCTTTTATATCGACCCGGTAACTCCCAAAAAATGGGTTCCCTACCTGGTGCAGGGAGTCAATGACTGGCAGAAAGCCTTCGAACAGGCCGGTTTCAAAAATGCCATAGTCGCCAGGATCGCGCCGACGAAAGAAGAAGACAGCACCTGGAGTATCGACGATGCCAGCCATTCCGCCATTATTTACCGGCCATCTGTAATTGCCAATGCCATGGGACCCAGCGTGGCCGATCCCCGCAGCGGAGAGATCATAGAAAGCCATATCTTCTGGTATCATAACGTAATGTCTTTATTGCATGACTGGTACCTCGTCCAGTGCGGAGCTGTCGATCCCCGCGCACGCAAGCCCCAGTTGGACGATGAACTGATGGGCAATCTCATCCGTTTCGTCTCCTCTCATGAAGTGGGGCACGCGCTGGGTCTCCTGCATAACTTTGGTTCCAGTTCTACGGTGCCGGTTGAAAAACTGCGGGACAAGGCCTGGGTGGAAGCACACGGGCATACCCCCTCCATCATGGACTATGCCCGCTTCAACTATGTCGCCCAGCCGGAAGATAATATTAGTGAAGCAGGCCTCTTCCCCCGTATCGGAGACTATGATAAATGGGCCATTCAATGGGCCTATACCCTCCACCCTGAATATAAAACTGCCGAGGAAGAGTGCAAGGCCCTGGTAGGGATTGTGACAGATAGCCTGAAGAAAGATCACCGTCTCTGGTTCGGCGACAACCCTTACGATGCCAGGTGCCAGACAGAAGACCTGGGAGACAATGCCGTAAAGGCGGGAGGTTATGGTATCAGGAACCTGAAGAGAATATTCCCTGAACTGATTAACTGGACTTCCGTCCCCGGCGAAGGATACGAGAGCCTGTTTCGTTATACCAGGGTCCTATTCGGGCAGTATGAATTGTACCTGGGACATGCTATGAGTAATATCGGCACCATCTACCATACGGAACGGATTGCCCCGGATGAGGCTCCTGTCTTTGAGATGGCGCCCTATGCCGTTCATAAGGAAGCTGTCCGTTTTGTGAACGAACAGTTATTCACGACCCCGCTCTGGCTCAATAATGAGGAAGTGATGAATAAGTTGCCGGTGAGCTTTGGCGTGGAATTGAACAACCTCCAATCAGGCGCCATCAACATGATCCTTACCCGGGACCGCATGAGCCGGCTTCTCTGGGCAGAACAGTCTTCTACCGGCAGATCGGCCGCCGCTACGAAAAAGACCTATACCGTGACGGAATTGCTGGATGACCTTAACAAGGGCATCTTCCGGGAATTGTATGAAGGGAAGAATGTGGATGCCTATCGCCGTAACCTACAGAAGATCTATGTAGGCCGGCTGATCGAGCAGGCTTTCACCCCCTCGGATCAGAACCTCATCCTGCCTCCTTCTACCTACCATATTGCACAGACAGACCTGCTTGCCTTGCTGAAGGATGCCCTGCGGCAACAGCAAAAATTATTTAAAAAGGCAATGGTCAGCCCGACGCTCGACAAAATGACCCGGCTGCACCTACAGGATCTGGACACGAGGATCTCCGGTAAGTTCGCTGAAGAACAACACAAGGGTGATTAAACTTTTTTCCGCTGCTCTATACAGGAAGGCGCCCAGAGGGCGCTTTTCTGTTTTTAAGGCAGGCGTTTTGCGGGAGCGGGCGGCAGCCGGCCAGTATTTTAATGCAGACTAATGACGCGGGTGATCTTCCAGTTGTTATCGACATGATGCCAGACGAAGACAAACCTTCCTGCCCTGGAGGGGGCGTTGGGCTCCGCGCTATTATGAAACTTATGAAACCCTATTTCTATTGCTCCAAAATTAGCGATCGGGTAGACCTCGACACTGCCCGGCACCAGTTCCCGGGTCACCTTCCCGCAAATATTCTTCTTCGTAGCTTCGACCACGTCCTGCTTCGAAGTCGACAGCCCTCCTTTATCATGGTAAAATTCGAGATTATCGGCATAGAAGGCGGCATATTCCTGCAGGTGTACACTGCAGGTATTGTAAGCTCCGAAGAAAAGGCTGTCCTGATGCAGGATCGTATCGTATAACGCCTGGTCATCCGGCTTGAATTGAGCATATACGCTTTGGGGGCAACAGGCGCTTATCACTGACAGAACGATAAGGACCAGACAGGCAAGGGGGGATGCTCTTTTCCCTGCCTGGTAAGCTCCATGAAATTTTTCCCGGTAACAGGTGGGTGTCATGCCTACGGTCTTTCGGAAAACTTTCCGGAAAGCCTTTGGATCATTGTACCCTGAGTTCAACATCACTTCGGTCATTTGCTGATTGGTCTGCTCCAGTAATTTTTTCGCGGCTTCCACCCTTGTCTTTTGCAGGTACTCGATCGGCGTAATGCCGATCACCTGCTTGAACCTTCTCACGATATTCCTGCGGCTGGCGGGAACATCCCTGATCATCACCTCGATCGTCTCTGCCTCCTGGTAGGCAGCCGCTATTTTTTGCTGTGCCATGGCTACCAGTTCATCATGGTGGTTGTGCTTTGGCAGAAAAGTGGCAAAATAAGTCTGCTGCCCCCGGTCCATGTCAATGGCGAATATTTTAGCCGTCCTTACCGCCATCTCTTTGCCGCAACGCTGCTCGATCAGGTGCAGCATTAAATGAAATCCGGAGGTAGCGCCGCCGCTTGTATAAAGCCCGCTCTCGCCGGTAACGATCCGATCCGGCTCCAGTCTGACGGCGGGGAATACGGAGGCAAATGCGGGGCAGGCGTCGATATGCGTGGTGGCCATTCTGCCATCCAGTAAACCCGTGGCCCCCAATAGGAAAGCCCCGGTACAATAGCTGGCTATTTCGGCCCCGGCCAGATGCTGTTGTTTCAGCCATGGGATATATTCCTGGTTGGCGGAAATAGTCTCTTTTATATCATCGGTAACGAAGGCGGGAATAAAGATCAGATCCTGTTTAGGCTGATCCTGAATAGATTGCGGCTGGTATCCGGCAAAATCAGCCATCCCGGCCTGCTTCATCCCGGCTGAGCATAACACTTTGATGCAGAACGGGGGCTCCAGGCCCTCTTCGGTATAAAACCGGTTCACTGTTTCAAAAACATCCAAAATAGCCGCTACGCTTAATAAGCGGTATTTCCGGGTCAGCAGAATACCTAATTGTACCATCGCAGTTTTATTTCCTTAAAGGTATCAATTTTGTCCTGAATGCCCCTCCTGATTGACCTTTATTACCGCTTAGTGTTATACTCTTAGTCAGTACCTTAGCGTCAGCATCTTAACCATTAAAAAATAAAACGATGGCAGCCGTAAATCCTTATTTGAATTTTCTCGGGAACACCGAAGAAGCATTTAATTTTTACAAATCTGTATTGGGCGGAGAATTCCTCACCGTACAGCGCTTTAAAGACACCCCTGATGGCGGCAAGATGCCTGCCGGCGACCGGGAGAAGATCATGCACATCGCATTGCCCATCGGGCAGAATACTGTGCTGATGGCGACGGATTGCCTGGAATCCATGGGCCAGACGCTTACACTGGGCAGTAATTTCTCTCTGGCGATCTCTCCTGACAGCGAAGAAGACGCCACCAGGATCTTCAATGGCCTCTCCGCAGGAGGCAAGGTAACCATGCCGCTGGAAAAGGCTTTCTGGGGTGCTTACTTCGGGGCGCTTACCGATAAATTCGGCGTTCAGTGGATGGTGAATTATGACCTCAATCAGAAGTAGTGAGCCGGCCGCCCGGGTTCGGGCGGAACCGGCACTCACTCATTACCCGGCCTTAAATACCTTGTTCAGGATCTGGTTGGTCTGCTTCATAGTAGCCGTCAGTTCCCCTACCTCCTCCGGACTGGCAGACCCGCCGAAGGAGGTAGTTTTTTGATCAGCCGGCTGCGGTACGGGATCCTTGCGCCATTCCAGGAATCCATAGATACAAAAGATGGCTGTTTCCGTTAACAGCCCGGCCGTCAGGGCTGTATCCCCGAAATCTTTATGCTCTAATTTGCCCCAGGCCCCGAATACTACGACGGCCGCTCCGAATGAATACGCGGTGTTGATGATTTTTTCTAAACGCATACTATTGAAATTTAGCGTAGTGCTGGGCCGATAAGGAATTAATTTATGCGTTTTGACAACGATCTGTTTTCCGCGATTGACTTAGCCGTATCGCTGACCATCCTACTGGTCTGCCCGGACTCCGGTCTGTTTTCCAGCGCGACAGGATGTTTGTCCTCCCGGAATGGCTGCAGGCTGGTAAAGGTGAATTGCATGCCGATGAATACGATCAGCAGAACGGTGATAAGGATGGTATTTGTTTTGGTCTCAGGCTTGCTGATACCCGCGAAGAAATAAGCGGGGACGAAAACGAAAAGAGCAATGATGAAGGCCAGCAGCCAGATCGTTAGCCAGATCTGGTCCCAATGGGTCCAATGGATTCCTAGGGCGTTTGTCCAGTTTGGTCCTACGAATTTCAATAGCATGCAAAAAAAGTAGAATAGGGTAGCAATCGTTCCACTTGCCAGGATCAATTTGTCCTGTTTGGCAGTAGTCTCTTTAATCTTAACTAAAAAAATCAAGGGAAGAAACAGAAAGACAAAAGATGTAAAACCCAGAAACAACGGGAAATCAGTCAAACGGGAATGTAAGATTTTAAAGAAAGAGCCTGTTACAAAGGCCGCTACGGAAAATGCTCCGCTGAGCATCATTGCTTTTTTCATGGGATGATTGTTTTTATGGGTTAAAAGAAATAAAGTCTCTTCTTCCAGCTCACGCAATTCCTGCTTATAAAAATCCTTGATGACAGTGGCATAAAAAAGCCTGAAATCCCCGTCCTCTTCCAGCTTCTCCTCGATGAGTATACAAATATGGTCCAGGAGATTTTGCCGCAGGCTCTCCAGCGTAATGCCCCGTTCGTGGAGGTCATTGAGAATGAAATCAATCTGCTGATCACTGATAGTATACATTCACGCCGTTTTGGGTTTGATACCTAACAAAAAGACCATTGTATCCATAAATCCGGAAAACTCTTTGAGCTTTTCTTTGGTTTTGACTTTCCCCGCAGGACTCAGGCTGTAATACTTCCGTACCCGCTTGCCGATATATTCGGTTTCAGTGGTCACCAGTCCCTCCTCTTCCAGGGCATGTAAAGTCGGGTATAGCGCCCCTTCCGTTATTTGAATTTTGTCAAGGGTGAGCTCTTTTACTTTCTGCGTGATCTCATACCCATACATTTTTTTATGATCGGACAATAGCTTTAGAACGATCGTTTTCAAGGTCCCTTTTATCAATTCGGAAGAATACGTCATAATAGTAAAATTAATGCATCGGACAAATATACATAGGAATCTTATGTATTGCAAGCGCAAAGATAAAATTATTTTTTGGGGGTGGCCTGGGACTAATGCGAAAGAACCTTCAGCCCAATGATAGAACCTATAAGAGTGGTAATAAAGAAGAGACGCCAGAAGCTGGCAGGTTCCTTAAAGACAAGGATCCCGATGAGGACGGTGCCGACAGCGCCTATTCCAGTCCATACGGCATAAGCCGTACCGATCGGTAGTGTTTGTGTGGCCCTGACCAATAATACCATACTGATGGTCAGGCAAACCAGGAATCCGCCATACCAAAGATAAACGGCATTTCCGGTGACGGTCCTTGCTTTTCCCAGGCAAGCCGCAAAACCAACTTCAAAAAGTCCTGCGATGATTAATAACATCCAATTCATAAAGGTAGTTGAATAGATTCTCCCCCTTTAGGGGGGTGGGGGGACTCATTCGCCAATTGAAAGATCGTGTAAATATGATGTGCTTCATGTAAGAGAAAAAATTCCGTCCACTGTAAGACCGTGAGCTTCCCATATTTTTTATGAATGCCCGTTCTGTATTGCGCCGCATCTGTCAGGTTAGTGATCAGGGAATAGATAGTATTCCGGTCGGTATGGATCTGCCGGAGTATCGTCTCCACGGGCAACTCCCTCCAGCTTTCAAATTCCGGATCCTCTTCCGCGACATATCGTCCGAATAATGGTTCTTCCTTCAGGAGCACCTGGTTGATCCTGTCTATAAAAACAAGCTGATATCTTCCCAGATGAGCGACATTCTCCAGGATATTCCATTTTCCCGGCTGGGGACGCGCCTGCAAACGGGCAGGGGGCAGCGGAGAGAGAATAGATTCAATAGCCTGATGCTGATTTCTAAGCCGGTCATTAAGCGACTCGTAAATTTTCATCCGGTAAAGTTAATTAAATTGTATACTTCCGGAAATTACTTTGCATCGGATGGGAAAATGTCAGTATCTTAAAATTGTATAGACCCTTCGAAAGATCATGAACGTATATTTTATCAGTGGCATCGGCGGCGACAGCAGGCTCTTCAGGCAAATCCGGCTGCCGGCAGAATTCCGGATCGGATATGTAGAGTGGATCCTCCCGGAGAAAGGAGAGCCTCTCCCGGATTACGCATGCCGGCTGACGGAACAGATCGATACCTGGCAACCTTTTATCCTGGTGGGCCTGTCGCTGGGAGGCATCATGTCGGTGGAAATTGCCAAGCGTTTTTCTCCCGTGGCCACCATTCTCATCGGTTCCATTCCCGTATCCTCCCACTTGCCGTTGTATTACACCATTGCCGGACAGTTGCGGCTTCCCGATCTTCTGCCACCCTTTTTTTTCAAAAAAGCCGCCACCATCAAAAGATTATTTACCCGGGAAAAAAGCGCGGACAAGGAGATGCTCCGGCAAGTCATCCGGGATGGCAATCCCCGGTTTATTAAATGGGGACTGAAAGCCGTGCTAAAATGGCGAAACGAAGAAATCCCCCAACCCCTCTGGCATATCCATGGCAGCCGCGACGGAGTATTTCCGGTCTGGCTCACCCGGCCCAGCCATATCGTTTCCAAAGGAGGTCATCTGCTGGTCATTAACCATGCAGCGGAAGTCAACGGGATACTTGCAGAGATACTCCCGCGCTATCTGCCTTCCGGCATTTTTTCCGCGAGCGCCACCGGGTAGAATTCATATTTTTGATGTAATACAAATACCGCAAATGGCAAATCCATATATATCACTGCTTAAGACAGCCTGGCACTACGCACGCCGGGAGCGGAAAAAATATGTGCTGGTCTATGGCATGTTTATAGCGGCTAATCTGGTCTATTCCCTGAACCCCATTCTTTTCGGATGGTTTATCGGCAAGGTTCAGCAGGACAGCGGGCAGGTATTACATTATGCGCTTATATATGTACTGGGCTATATCATCCTGAAATTCGCGCAGTGGTGCTTTCATGGCCCTGCCCGTATCATGGAACGTACGCTGGCCTTCCATCTCAGCCGTAACTTTCTTCAGGAGAAATATCACCAGGTCCTGCACCTGCCGGTGAAATGGCACCAGGATCATCATAGCGGCGCTACGATCAACCGGGTCCGCAAAGCTTATGAAGCCCTGCGGGAATTCTTCGACAGAGGTTTTATGTATACCTATGCGCTGACAAAGTTCGTTTTTTCCGTCGCCGCCATGCTGTACTTCTCACCCTTGTTTGGCAGTATCGCCGTCGGCATGGGGATCCTCACCATTCTCGTGATCCGTACCTTCGATAAGCCCTTTGTCAAAGCGTTGGAAGAGGTGAATGAAAAAGAACATGTCGTTTCCTCTACTCTTTTCGACAGTCTCTCCAATATTATGACGGTGATTACCCTGCGATTGGAAAAAAGCATGGAGACAGGCCTGCTGAATAAGGTACAGCAAATATTGCGGCCTTTCCGGAAGAGCGCCCTCACCAATGAATGGAAATGGTTCTGCGCCGAAATGCTCATCGTGAGTATCTATGGAATGATCGCTTTCGGGTATATCTTCCAGCACCGTGTGCCGGGGAAAGTTTTCTACGTAGGAGGGCTTGTTACCTTACTGGCCTATGTCAACCAGTTCACCAGCGTATTTCAGGACATAGCCTGGCAGTACACCGATGTCGTACAGTACAATACCTATGTACAGACGGCTGCGGGTATCAGTACGGCTTATGCGCAACGGCATCGGTCCGACAGACAGGAGGGGCTTCCGGAAAACTGGCAGTCCCTGGAGATCAGTGGACTCAACTTCTCACACCAGGCATCCTACGATACGGGGCAATACGCCCAAAGCCTGCACAATCTGCATCTGAAGATACAAAGAGGAAAAAAAATAGCGCTGATCGGGGAGAGTGGCAGCGGGAAGAGTACCCTGCTATCACTGCTGCGGGGCTTGTACATGCCTGAACCGGGAATGGAAATAAAACTGGACGGACGCCGGGAAGAGCTGGACCGGCTCAACGAATCCGTCACCCTTTTCCCCCAGGAACCGGAGATCTTTGAAAATACGCTGGCCTATAACATTACCCTGGGGTTACCCTTTGGGGAGGATGATATCCTGCAGGTATGCGAGAGCGCGCATTTCGTGGAAGTGATCCGGCAATTGCCTCTTGGGCTGGAGTCGGACATCCGGGAGAAAGGGGTCAATCTATCGGGAGGGCAGAAACAACGACTGGCCCTGGCGCGGGGAATACTGGCTGCCCGTGACAGCGACCTGGTCCTTCTGGATGAACCTACCAGCAGTGTGGACCCCCGCACGGAAGCGCTGATCTACGAAGGCCTGTTCAGGACCTTTGCCGATAAGGCGATTATTTCATCCATGCACCGCCTGCATTTACTGGGTCGTTTCGATTATGTATACATCCTTCATCAGGGGAGGATCGTCGATGAAGGAACATTTGCGCATTTGCGGGATAACAGCCCCATCTTCCAGGGGCTCTGGCAACACCAGAAAGATACATCCCCACCGGGTATCTCATCCCTGCCTACGCAGGTTGTCCCGGGTGCAAACATATAAATTTGCCGTCTTGTAGGGGATCCTGACCTTCTGGGTGCAGCGGAATCCCGCCATTTTGAACAGGGTATTGGTCCACTCGTTTTTCAGGTCGATATCCGCAATGATCCTGCCCACTTCCGGGAAAGAAAAGAAATATTCCACGCAGGTCCTTATCAGGATCGCAATATTATCCTGGATTGCCAGGGGTGCTACTACCAGCTGCAGGCCATAGTCACCCGGACGCGCATCATAATAAAGACTGATGGCATCCTGCAATGTTTTATAGATATCTATCTGGCAGACGGGAACATTATTCACGAGGCCCATGAAAGGCTGGGCAAAATCCGAATCGATCATACAGGAATAGGATTCCTCCAGTTCCCTCGGCGGAACGTCCTTGGTCAGCAAGGGACCTGCATATTGATAGGTCATCCACTTATAGATGACAGGCACATCCGTAGCGAGACATAACGCACGTACAGAAACAGAAAGATTACGATCGGGCAGATCTTTGAAGATTACTCCGTCCCCGGCTCCGGATACCACGGAGCTCCGGATATCCAGACTTTCAGCAATTGAGAATAATACAGCGGATTCGGTTGACATGATCATGACAATTTGATGATTTAAGGATCATTCTATTGCTATACATGTTCCAACCAGAGCTTATTAACGAAGGAATATTTATTAAGCCGGACGGTCCGGCATGAATTACCGGACCAATATTGGTGAAAATAACGCAGCCAGCCTGCATTATCCTTATGAAGATTGACAATATATGGAGGGTCCCCTATACCCATTTATAGGGAACCACTTACTTCACAGTCACTATCCGCCGTCTTTTGCGCTCCTGGACGGCAAAAACGCCGCCGGGGAAACGGTCCCTTTATCAGACAATCCCTGCCAGCTCCAGGCTTTTTTTCTTTAACTTCCGGATCTCCACATCCTCGATGATGGGCTCCGGCGTCAGCACCAGCGAAGTATTATTCTGCTTCCACCAGTCATGCTGCCTGATCTCACGGAAATGGATCACGCCGACCAGGTACTTGCGGTCCGTCTCTGCATGCCACTCTTCGATCCATTCGAACTTGTCGCGGGGAATATATTTCCAGTCATCAAAACTTACATAGACCCTTATAAAGAAATCATCTGTCAACTCATGCGGCTGATGATGGTACAGCTTTTTGTATTCGTATTTATATTGATAACGCAAGGCGGAAAGATCACTCAGTACGGCGGAAGCAGTAGGGAAAGAGCCGGCCCCTTTGCCATAAAAGAACTGTTTGTCGGCAAATCCGCTCTCGATCACCACTCCATTGTACTCATTCTTTACAAAGGACAGCGCGTCGTCATGTTTAACGAACTGCGGTAATACAAAGGCCGCCACCTTACCGGTCTGCAGCTTTTTAGCCTGCGCTACCAATTTGATATCGAAATGTTTTTCCTTGGCTACCGATGCATCTCCGGCCTGGATATTCTGAATGCCATTGAATACCAGGTTGCGCGTCTCTTCTACGATACCATAAGCATGTGTCAGCAGGAACGTCCATTTATTGGCCGCATCAAATCCTTCCACATCCAGCTTAGGGTCACTTTCGGCAAAACCCAGCTGCTGCGCCAGCAACAGCGCTTCCTGGAACCCCAGCTTATCCTCGAACATCTTTGTGAGAATGAAATTCGTACTCCCGTTCACGATAGCCTTGATGGAATGCAGCAGATCATTATCATAATATTCTTCCAGATTGCGAATGACGGGGATCGAGGCACAGGCCGCCGACTCATACAGGAAAGGCGACCCTGTATCCTGCTGTAACTTCAATAATTCCGGAAGATGCTCCGCGATCATCTTCTTACTGGCGCTTACCACCGCTTTGCCGCTCTTCAACGCTGTGGAGACGATCTCGAAAGCCGGTCCTGACTCATTGATTACTTCCACGATCACATTGATCTGGGGATCATTCAAAATAGAATCCCGGTCGGTAGTGAACAGTGCTGCCGGCGCCTCTCTTTTCTTATCAGCATTCTTGATACAGACCCTTTTAATAGATGCTTTCAGGGAAGGGGTCTGCTGCAATACCTTATATAAACCTTCGCCTACTACGCCAAACCCAAATAGCCCGATGGTGAGCTGCTTATGTGTTTCCATTGATTTTTTTTATTGTTTCTGTTATTTTCAGTTGGTTGATTAGATCCTACCGCTGAAACAGGGCGCAAATTTCCGAAATTTACGGCAAATGAGCGTCTGTTTTTTTGCCGGTTTACATTCGCACATCCCACTCATCCTCAATGTGTTGCCAGTCGTTGAAAGTTTCCTTTCCTCCCCTGGCCTTCCAATCCGAATCGATTGTCAGCTTCGAGCTGATCCCGCCCCTGGGATTACAGATCATGACGATCCGCAGCCTCTCCGGTGCATATACGGCCTGCAGGTCATCATAAATGATATTGATCAACCGTTCATACGAGACGATCGTATTTCTCAGCTGGAATACATACTGCTTTAAGGATCGAAGCTCTATTACCTTCTTTCCCGGATAAAAAGTAAGATAAATGACGGCAAAATCGGGTTGCTCCTTCACCCCCAAAAAGGTAAACTCCGGGATCTTTGTCTTGATCTCATAGGCCTGGTCCGACGGATTCGGGATCGCCTGTAAGAGGGACCTGTCTATATCTTTATACGTTCGTACCGTTGTGGTTGCTTCCATGCTATTTATTGAAATTATTGATTATAGGGTTTATTGGTTAATTCCACCGGACCTTCCACAAAATTGCCGATCAGTCTTTCTATCTGCGCATACTCCAGGAGGAACCCGTCATGGCCGTACAACGAAGTGATAAGCCGGTACCCGGCTCCCGGAATAGCCGATGCCAGCAATTGCTGCTCGGATACGGGAAACAGGATATCGGTTTCAATACTTATCACCAGGGTCCTGGACCGTATTCCCCGCAGCGCCTTTTCCAGACCGCCCCGCCCCCTGCCCACGTCATGCGAATCCATGCTTAGGCTCAGCATATAATAACTGAAGGCATTGAACCGGCGGGCTAATTTCTCTCCCTGGTAACGTTGGTAAGAAGCCGCTCCATTCCGAAGGATTGTCCCTGCACTCCCTGTCCCTGGTCCCGCATCCGTCCCCATTTCCGACAGGAAATCGTCCGGCCTGGGCTGCAACGCCTCATAAGCGGCATAATCCCGGTAGCTCAACAACGCCGTAGCCCGCGCCGCGCTCATACCCGCCAGCCCTGCATCCTCCCGGCGTTCCTTCCAGGTGCCGTCCGCCTCGATAGCCATCCTTTGCGATGTATTAAAGGCGATTCCCCAGGGAGAATGACGGCCATTCGTGGCAATGGGGACGATATGGCGGAATAGATCCGGCTCTTCGATCGCCCACTCCAGCAATTGCTGCCCACCCATACTGCCCCCGATACCGAGATAGATCTTCCGGATCCCCAGGAACTCCCGGAGAGGCCGGTAAGCCCGTATCATATCCCGCGGAGTAAAGAAAGGGAAGTCATGATACCAGGCCTCGCCGCGGCCTGGCTTCCGGTCCAGCGGACCGATGCTGCCATAACAGCTGCCCGGCATATTCACACAAACGATAAAATGAACGGAAGGATCGAAGAGCCTTCCGTTCCCCACTAACCCCGGCCACCATTCAGCAGGATCGCTGTTGGCCGTCAGCGCGTGGAAGATCCATATGACGTTATCGCCCGTTCCATTGAGGGCCCCATGTGTCGTATACTCCAGGTGATAACCTGGCAGCACGGCCCCCGATTCGAGGGTAAAGGGCTTTAAATAATTAAATTTCATATTCTCTCTTAACTCCCCTTTAGGGGTTGGGGGTTACCAGTTCACCCGCAAATACTTTCTCAAAAGCCTGTTCGAAATCAGCCTTGATATCTTCGATATGCTCGATCCCTACGCTGATCCGCACCTGGTTCGGCTGTACGCCGGATGCGATCTGCTCTTTTTCACTTAGCTGCTCATGCGTGGTAGAGGCAGGATGGATCACCAGCGTCTTGGCATCTCCCACATTGGCGAGATGACTGGCCAGTTTCAGCGAATCGATGAATTTACTGGCATTCACCTTTCCTCCTCCGGGGCCGGCGCCCTTCACCCCGAAATTGAGGATACCGCCAAAGCCATTTTTCAGATATTTTTTCGCCAGCTCATGATAAGGGCTGCTCTTCAATCCGGGATACTGCACGAACTCTACCCGTGGATGCTGCTCCAGCCACTGCGCCAGTGCCAACGCATTTTCGGTATGCCGCTGTACCCGCAGCGATAAGGTCTCCAATCCCTGCAACAGAAGAAAAGCATTAAAAGGACTTTGCGATGCGCCGAAATCCCGCAGCCCCTCTACTCTTGCCCGGATGGCAAAAGCGATATTGGGCAGGCCCAGCGGATTGCCTTCCCCGAATACTTCCCAGAACTTCAGTCCATGATATCCTTCGGATGGTTCCGTAAAGGCAGGGAACTTCCCGTTGCCCCAGTTATAATTGCCTGCATCCACGATCACCCCGCCGATCGTAGTGCCATGGCCCCCGATCCATTTGGTAGCGGACTCGACGACGACATTAGCCCCCCATTCAATGGGACGGAATAAATACCCGCCCGTTCCGAACGTGTTGTCCACGATCAGTGGCAGGTCGTATTCTTTCGCGAGATCCGCAAACTTTTTAAAGTCGGGAATATTCAACCGGGGATTACCGATCGTTTCCAGGTAGATCGCCTTCGTATTCTTGTCGATATGCTTTACAAAACTTTCCACGTTATCCCCGTCGGCAAACCGGGCCTCGATACCCAGTCGCCTGAAGGCCACCTTGAACTGATTGTACGTGCCGCCATAGAGATAGGTCGTGGTCACAAAATTATCCCCGGCCTGCAGGATATTGTTCAACGCCAGGAATTGAGCTGCCTGGCCGGACGCGGTCGCCAACGCAGCCACCCCGCCCTCCAGCGCTGCAATACGCTGTTCGAATACATCGGTCGTGGGATTCATGATGCGGGTATAGATATTTCCGAAGGCCTTGAGCCCGAATAGATTGGCCGCATGCTCGGAATTATCAAAACCATAAGAAGTCGTTTGATAGATAGGGACGGCCCTTGCCTTGGTAGTAGGATCGATCTGCTGACCGGCATGCAATTGCAATGTTTCAAAGCGATGGTTACTCATAAAAATTATTTGAAGATGTTTAGAATAGAGTGTCCTATGTTGTTTATCCCACCGGCTGCGTTACTTTTTCCGCCGGTCGGGTGGCTTTCAGCTTATCCAGGGCCTGGCGCAGATCGTCCAGCAGGTCCTCCGTGTCTTCCAGCCCCGTCGACAGGCGGATCAGGCTATCGGTCACTCCGGCAGCTTTCCTCTTTGCCTCGGGGATCGTCTTATGCGTCATGGTAGCAGGATGCGATACCAGGCTTTTAATGCCACCCAGGCTCTCCGCCAGTTTGAAAAGCCCGGTAGATGTTACAAATTCCGTCGCTGCTTCCTGTGTATCGTTTTTCAGGGTGAAAGAGACAATCCCGCCGAACCCTTTCGCCTGCTTTGCAGCGATCGAATGACCCGGATGGGTTGGGAGCCCGGGATAAAATACTTTATCAACGGCAGGATGATGCTCCAGGAAAGCCGCAATAGCCCTGGCGCTGGCACAATGCTGCCGGATCCGCAGATGCAGGGTCTCGATGCCGCGGATCAGCAGCCAGCTGTCGAAAGGCCCCAGGATAGCTCCGCTGGCATTTTGCAGGAACTTGATCTTTTGCCCTAATTCCGGATCCGCCGTTACCACCAGTCCGGCAATCAGATCGCTATGTCCGCCGAGGTACTTGGTACCTGAATGGATCACAAGATCAGCTCCCAGTGAAAGAGGTTTTTGTAAGGCGGGTGAAGCAAAAGTATTATCCACGCAAAGTAGACATCGGTTGGCTTTGGCGATCCTGGCGATAGCCTGGATATCCGTGATCTTTAACGTGGGATTGGTAGGCGTCTCGATCCAGATCAGTTTCGTCTTCGGCGTGATTGCATGGAAGACCGTCTCCGCATTCGTCGTGTCGACATAATTCACCGTGATGCCGAATTTGCGATAGACCTGCTCGAACAGCCGGAACGCCCCGCCGTAAATGTCATCCACTGCGATGACCTCGTCGCCGGATTGCAGGAGCTTGATCACGGCGTCGATCGCCGCCAGTCCGCTGCCAAAGGCCACACCCGTGCTGCCGCCTTCCAGCTGGGCGACAAGGTTTTCCAAAGTGGCGCGGGTGGGATTGCCCGACCGGGCATAATCATACCCTTTGTTGACGCCGGGGGCCTCTTGTACAAAAGTGGAAGTCTGGTAAATAGGCACTGAAATAGCGCCGGTCAAAGGATCTACAGGAATGCTGTGAATGAGCTGTGTTGTCGCTTGCATGAATAAACAATTTTTAATGTTGAATTAAATTTTGTTCAGCGACACCACTTACCAAGTTGAAGATCTTATCAGGAGAGTTGTCTGCCTTCTCCTCTTCGGAGAGCCCGCTTTTACGGGGCGGGGTGGGCAAAAAAAAACTCTTCTGATAGTCAGAAGAGCTTTGAATATTTTATCGTGAAACAATATTGTCAAGCCTGAATCTGACTTATCTGTCCCGATATTCCATCGGGATGGAGTTGGCACCTTACTTTCGGCTTGTTTAAACACAAACTTCAGCAGGTTGTCAAGGCTTCTTTGGGCCATTTCCCTCAGCCTTTCTTGATAAGAGATGTTTTAAGAACTGGTGCAAAGATATAAATCCTTCCTCCATATTTCCAAATTCCCGGGCAGGAATTTTTAAAAATAGTCTACAAGTATAGTAGACTATAAACGATTTTTTCCACAATCTGATCCCTCCAATCTAATTGGTTTACAATGAAATGTGAAATTACAGGAATGGTCAGATTGTCTGCTTAACGGAGGAATAACCGGTATTGGAACGTTTTTTGGTCTGTATGGGTCATGATCTATCTCTACCTTAAATTTCTATAACATGAAAACGGTAACTAAATGGCTTGCTATCGGCAGTCTCTTCACTGCTCCGATTGTTTTTTTTGCTTGTAGTAAGAATACTTCCTCGGGGTCCAACCCGAATATCCCTGCGGGTAAATCCCAGGTTTCCGTCTTTATGATGGACGATCCGATCCAGTTCACAAAAGTGCTTATTGACATCCGGCAGGTGGTCGTCGAGATCGATACGGCTACTAAACAGACGGATGCCGATGAAGATGACCAATGGGATGATAATTTCTGTGGCCGTCACCGTGATCAAAGCGATAAATCCGTTATTTGGGATACGCTCAGCATCACTCCGGGCGTATATGACCTGCTGCAATTGAGGAATGGAACAGATACCTTGCTGGCTTCCGGCCAGTTCCCCAGTGGGAAGATCCTGAAAGTAAAGATCACTTTGGGATCGGATAATACCATCTATACCGATAGTACGACCCATTATCCCCTGGAGATCTTTGGGCCCAATCCTTATTTCACTATCAACGTGAGAAGGGAAAATGTCGCTTCCGTGAGCAGCAACGACTTCAAATTATGGCTGGATTTCAATTTATCCCGTTCTATTTTCTTCTGGAGCGGCCAATTCCTGCTCAAGCCTTATGTTACCGTGTTCAACGATGTGGTATCGGCTAAGTTGGAAGGCCAGGTATTACCCGGATTGGCTTCCCCGCTGATCACGGCCTATAATGCCACCGATACCCTCTATGCTATTCCCAACTGGGACGGCAAATATCTCTTCCGGGGCGTTCCCGCAGGCACTTATTCCCTTCATTTCAAGGGATGGGGAGGATACCAGGATACCACGATCAGTAGTATTGTCGTGGATTCCATGAAAGAGGTCGAGGTACCCACGATCACCCTACATAAATAACTTATCCATAATCATTTGACCTTCCTTTCCGGGGCTGTCCAAAAAAAGGGCAGCCCTTTTTTTTGTAATCCAGGCCGGGCCTTCGGCTATTTTCGTCAACTATTCCGGTCATTTACTGTTAATATAGGCTGGCTTGCAGCTAACAGTGGGTAGCTTGCGGCTATTTAGTACCTTAGTACATCATTTAGGGCGAAACGCCCCCGGAATACACCAGAAACAAAGGAATATCGATCTATGCCGATTTTAGAAAAAAACACAGAGACAGGTATTTTGCCTGCAGAGGAAGTTATTGAGGTATTTGGAGCAAGGGTGCATAACCTGAAAAATATCGACATCAGGATCCCCAAAAATAAGCTGGTGGTGATCACCGGCATCAGCGGCAGCGGCAAGTCCTCCCTGGCCTTCGATACCATCTACGCGGAAGGACAGCGACGCTATATGGAAAGTTTCGGGGCCTATGCCCGGCAATTTATCGGGGATATGGAAAGACCCGATGTGGACAAGATCACGGGCCTGAGCCCGGTGATCTCCATCGAACAAAAGACCACGAATAAAAATCCCCGCAGCACCGTAGGCACCGTTACCGAGATCTATGATTTCCTCCGCCTCCTATACGCCCGTATAGGAGAAGCCCATTCTTACAATACCGGTAAGAGAATGGTGAAGTTCAGCGAGGAAGAGATAGTAGAGAATGTCTATAAGAAATTTAAGAACAAAAAGATCTCCGTACTGGCGCCCCTCGTCCGGGGCCGTAAAGGACATTATCGCGAGCTATTCGAAGATATCCGCAAAAAGGGGTACCTGAAAGTAAGGGTGGACGGAGAAGTCAGGGACCTGGCGCCGAAAATGCAGGTCGACCGTTATAAGATCCATGACATCGAAGTCGTCATCGACCGCCTCGCCGCCACGGAAGATATGAAGGTCCGGTTGAGCCAGAGCGTGCAGAAAGCCCTGCAAATGGGGAAAGACCTGATGTTCCTGCTCGTCAATGACGATAATAAAGTCGTCCAGTACAGCAAGCAGCTCATGTGCGAGGACACCGGCATCAGCTACGAAGAGCCTTCTCCCAACAGTTTCTCCTTCAACTCGCCGTATGGGGCCTGCCCTACCTGTAAAGGGCTCGGCGCCGTATACCAGATCAGCATGGAAGCCGTCATCCCCGACCCGGAGAAGAGCATCAATGAAGGCGCTATCGCTCCCCTGGGAGAAGAGAGGGACTCTTATGTGTTCAAGCAGGTACAGCAGCTGGCGAAAAAGAATAAATTCAGCCTGGACACAGCGGTAAAAGATATGCCTAAGAAGGCCTATAACCTGGTCTTATACGGCAATGAGGCCGGCTCGGACGAACTCGACCTGGATTTTGAAGAGGGGGCTGCCGGCGGACAGATCTACGCGACCGAATACGAAGGCGTGGTCAACCAGCTGAAACGCTGGTTTGCCGGAGGCACTTCCGACGCCCTTCGCGAATGGGTGGAAAAATTCATGGAGCTCAAGACCTGCGACAGCTGCCATGGCGCCCGGCTCAGAAAGGAAAGCCTGTATTTCAGAGTAGGGGAAAAGAATATTTCCGAGCTAAGCGAATTGAACCTGAATAAACTGATCCAGTGGTTCAGCGGGATCGAGAAGAAACTTAATAACAAACAGAATACGATTGCCAAGGACATCCTGAAAGAGATCCGTGAACGGCTGCAGTTTATGCTGGATGTGGGTCTCACCTATCTTACCCTCAACAGGGCCTCCAGGACCCTCAGCGGAGGGGAATCCCAGCGTATCCGGCTGGCCACCCAGATAGGTTCGCAATTGCAGGGGATCACGTATGTGCTGGACGAACCGAGTATCGGTCTCCATCAGCGGGATAACCAGCGTCTCATCGAAGCGCTGAAGAACCTGCGTGATATCGGCAACAGTGTGCTGGTGGTGGAACATGACAAGGACATCATGATGGCTGCCGATTACCTGGTGGATATCGGCCCGAAAGCAGGCGCCCACGGAGGACGTATCGTCGCCCAGGGCCGCCCGGCCGCCCTGCTGAAACTCGATACCCTTACATCCTCTTATCTCAACGGGCATCAGAAGATAGCCGTACCTGCCGAAAGAAGGAAGGGCAGCGGGAAATTTCTGGAACTGAAAGGATCCAAAGGAAATAACCTGAAGAATGTGGACGTTAAATTTCCGCTGGGCAAATTTATCGTGGTGACCGGCGTGAGCGGCAGCGGCAAATCCACGCTGATTAACGAAACACTTTACCCCATTCTCAGTAAGCATGCTTACGGGTCGAGAATGACGGCATTGGAACATAAGAGCATCAAGGGGCTGGAACATATCGATAAGGTCATTGAAATTGATCAGTCGCCGATAGGCAGGACGCCCCGGAGCAACCCGGCTACCTACTGCGGATTCTTCACCGATATCCGCACTCTTTTTGCTTCCGTGCCGGAAGCGAAGATCCGCGGCTACAATGCGGGTAGGTTTTCCTTCAACGTCAAGAGCGGCCGCTGTGAGGTCTGCGAAGGCGGTGGGATGCGGGTGATCGAAATGAATTTTCTCCCGGATGTATATGTACACTGCGAAAAATGTAATGGCCGGCGCTATAACAGGGAGACGCTTGAGATCCGGTACAAGGGTAAATCCATCAGCGATGTGTTGGATATGACGGTGGAAGAAGCCGTCGAATTTTTCAAGAACGTACCTTATCTCTATCGTAAGATCAAGGTACTGGAGGAAGTAGGGCTGGGATATATTACTTTAGGGCAATCGGCCGTGACCCTGAGCGGCGGCGAGGCACAGCGGGTAAAGCTGGGCACGGAGCTGGGTAAAAAGGATACGGGAAAGACTTTTTATATTCTGGATGAACCTACTACCGGGCTTCATTTCGAAGATATCCGGCATCTGCTGGACGTCCTCAATAAGCTGGTGGATAGAGGCAATACCGTGTTGGTCATCGAACATAATATGGACGTGATTAAAGTGGCGGACCACGTCATCGATCTGGGCCCCGAAGGCGGGGACGGCGGAGGCCGGATACTCTTCGAAGGTGTTCCGGAAGACCTGGCAAAAAATAAGGAGAGCTTCACCGCCGGATTTTTAAAGGAGGAGCTAAAAGCATAACGACAACCGGATATGGAAAGAATAATCATTGACATGGACGAAGTGATCGCCGACCCGATGGGAGCGATGATCGAATGGTATCGAAAAGAATATGCACTGGATGTGGACTGGGATAAGATGTTGGTAGGTTCCTGGGTGAAAGGCTTCCCCGAGCAGCATCAGTCGTTGGTCATGGATCGAATTGTGTCCCCCGGCTTCTTCCGTAATCTGCCTGTGATGGAAGACAGCCAGGAAGTACTGCGCGAAATGAATGAACGTTATGAAATATTCATTGTCTCGGCGGCTATGGAATTCCCCAATTCGCTGAAGGATAAGTATGAGTGGCTAATGGAACACTTCCCCTTTTTTACCTGGAGACAATTGACGCTCTGTGGGAGTAAGGACCTGGTATTTGGAGATCATATGATCGACGATCATGTCAAGAACCTGAAGGGGTTCAAAGGTAAGCAGCATCTGTTCACCGCTGCGCATAACCTGGAGGTCACCGGCTACAACCGGATCAACAACTGGAAGGAAGCCGGCGAACTATTTTTGAAATAGAGCATATCGCCAGCGCTCTCTCGTAAGGGGGAAAAAAAATACCAATAAGCGGTAGCAGGGAGTGATCAATAAAATCTTTTGTTTATAAAGGGTACCTATAATAGGGAACGGATCAGGTCTTACTTAACCTTCGGATATTCGGATTTTACTAATTTCCCTGCTTGCTTATTGGTTGTTCATTATAATAATTTAAAGGATTGTCTTTTTTATCGTACTGCCAGGTGCCCGTTCTCGATCCGCTCATCGTCGGTAAACACTTCGAACAGGTAATCTCCCCCGGCAATATTGGTCAGTACGGTGGTCTCCCGGTTACGGATGCTGGCCTGGTTTACCAGCCTGCCATCCATATCGAACAGGTACAATTGATAGACCTTATGCTCCTCGCCGCTGGCTGAGAAGAATAAAACCTGCTGTCGGGCATCAGGGTATAGCCTGATCTTGTTTTTTTTGCTACTTTGAGACTTGCTCACCTGGATACTGTGAATAGTATCCTTACAGGAGCCTGTGGATGCAGAGCGCATCCCGGAAGGAAGATGTTCATCCATGACCGGGCGGAGCCCGGTGAGGTCGGATGCATAGGCCGGATGGTAAGTGGCCAATGCGAGACTCATGACCATAAGGCCGGTAAATAGGTTTAGCAATCGGGGTGTCTTCGTTAGGGGTACAGTTTTCTTCATAAATGACCTATTGACCTTTAAAAATCAATAAAAAAAGTAGGGTACGGATCAACAACTAAAAACGGATCAATAACTAAATTCAACGGGCCAAAACAAGCTTTATTCGATACCCGTACAACGGGCGAACTTATTCGAACTAGAATCTTAACAACGGACAGTGAGTGGAATTCCTCCAGCGCTGCTCGCTGCCGCCGCCGATACGAAATCCTATCTTGAAGCCTGCTGTGAAATAAGCATCCTTCTGCGATGGATCCCCTCTTTTATTACCTGGCTGATAACCTGCTCCAGGTGTATTTGCCAGAGGGCTCTTATTCGCCATCGCCTTGGCGATGGTTGCCTGCGAGGGGGAGAGATATTTATCGAACAGAGAAGGATCAATATATTTCGTACTTACATCATCCACATAATCCGTAAATAACTTACGATGAATGATCTCGAAGGAAACATTGAGGTCTTCACTAAAGAAATATTTGATACCAACACCCATCGGAATATTCAATTGGGTAAGGGAGTAATTCTTTCTGTCGGGATATTCGGCAAACCCTTCTCCTTCCGTATGCAGCGGCTTCAGATCCACCCAGTAGGTATCTCCGTTAGGTGAATGGTAGCTGCCCTGTGGATTGAAATGGTAGACGCCCAGCCCGATCACGCCATAAGGCCTTAAACGCCCGGTAACATCATCCGGTTCGTCTTCCAGGAAAACGGTAGGATAGACTTCCGCCATCACTGTTCCTTCTATTATCTTAGAACGAAAGTCCAGGTTACGGTTCAGACGAGTCACTTCATCGCCGCCTCCGCCCTTTTTGATCGTGTTATCGGCGCCTTCGATACTTCCATAGTTGAGGGAGAACCGGAAGCCCAGCCATGGAGCGGGATATGCGGTGTAATAAGCTCCCAAAGCCAATTTCGTGGTAGACATATTATAGTCTTTGATAAAAGTGGTGCCTTTTCCCATATGGCCTCCAAGGTCACCTAAAAAGACCATGGGCCCTATTGTGATCCCCGCTTCTGTAGTATTTTTCAGATCGTCCTGACTGTAAGAGGGGAAATGCAGGGACGTCGTTACTACCAGCAAGAACAAACACTTCCGCAGCAAGGAGTGTAGACTCTGTTTCATGAATATTAGATTTAGTTTTCCGATGGTTTGGATTCCGGTCTCAAATGAATGAAACCGGGTTATCGTTACAAGAAACGAAAAAAAGATCTTTAATTGTGTGTTAAAACACAACTATTTTATCCACAATGTTCCCAATTAAGGAATTATGTTTAGTCCTTTGTAGGTAATAGCATCTCAATATGTTCAATCCCATCTTCCAGGTAGATGTCGCTGGCTTGCTCAAAGCCAAAAGATTCGTAGAATTTCTTTAGATAATATTGTGCTCCGATGCGTATAACTCGCTTTCCATGAAGGTTGTAGAGTGTTGTAATACTTTGATGCAGCAAGTCTTTCCCGATTCCGTTCCCTCTGGCGGCAGGGGAAGTTACGATCCTTCCTATCGAAGATTCCACATAGGAAAAGCCCGCAGGAACTATACGTGCATATCCTAACAGTTGGCTATGCTGTTGTCCTTCCTCCTGCTGCCATCCCATTAAATGATGAGAGGCCTGATCTTTATTATCCATATCCAAAAAAACGCAATTCTGTTCCACCACAAAAACCTCGCTCCTCAATCGCAAAATTGCATACAGCTCGTCGGGGTTCAGCTCTCCGAATTTTTTACAGATCCATTGGGTCATAGTTTCTCGCTTCTTTTTTAGGGTTGATTGTTTCAGCTTTTTAGTAGCCGTATTTATCCTTCCACAGATTTTTTAAAAATTTCCTCAGTTCCTCTTCCCGGGCATTTTTCCCGGGATCATAAAATTTCGTTCCTGCTATCGCATCGGGAAGATATTCCTGCTGTGAAAAATTATTTTCATAATTATGACTGTATTGATATCCCTTGCCATAATCCAGGTTCTTCATCAGCCGGGTCGGCGCATTACGGATATGCAGGGGGACAGGCAGATCTCCGTGCGTACGAACGGCTGCCTGCGCGGCGCCGATGGCTATCGTAGCCGAATTGCTCTTAGGGGAAGACGCCAGGTAAGTCGCACATTGCGACAAAATGAGGTTCGACTCCGGGTAGCCGATCTTATTCACAGCATCGAAACAGGCATTGGCCAGGAGCAGGGCATTCGGATTCGCATTGCCGATATCCTCGCTGGCCAGGATCAACAGTCTTCTGGCAATGAACTTCACGTCTTCTCCTCCTTCTATCATCCTGGCCAGCCAGTATACTGCTGCATTGGGATCACTGCCGCGAATGCATTTGATGAAGGCGGAGATGACGTCATAGTGCTGTTCGCCTTTCTTATCGTAGAGCGCTATGCGTTGCTGCGCTATTTCCATGACCAGTTCGTCCGTAATCTCCGCTCCCTTGCCGGCGGCATTGCAGACCACTTCCAGCAGGTTGAGCAATTTGCGGGCATCTCCTCCCGATAGGCTGACCAGCGCCTCTGTTTCCTTCAGCTTTATATTTTCCTGTTTTAAGATCTCATCGCTGCGCAGGGCATGCCGTAGCAGCTGGATGAGATCCTGCTCGTCCAATGGTTTCAATACGTATACCTGGCAGCGGCTGAGCAAGGCGCTGTTCACCTCGAAAGAAGGGTTTTCCGTAGTGGCTCCGATCAGCGTCACGACGCCCTTCTCCACGGCCCCTAGCAGGGCGTCCTGCTGACCCTTGTTGAAACGGTGGATCTCGTCGATGAATAGGATAGCTTTGGCCTTATCCCGGGCTTCCGCAATGACCTCTCTCACCTCTTTCACGCCCGATGAAATAGCGCTCAGTGTATAGAAGGGGACTTGCAGGGAATTGGCGATGATCCCGGCGATGGTAGTCTTCCCGGTTCCCGGGGGGCCCCACAGGATCATGGAAGGCGGCTTGCCATTCTCGATAGCAGAGCGCAGAACGCTGCCCTTACCGGTCAAATGCCGCTGCCCGACCAGCTGATCGAGTGTTTGGGGACGAAGCCGCTCTGCCAGCGGAGCTTGTGGAGACAACATAACAAAATTTAAACGTCAATAGTACAACAAGTTACCTATTTTCCTGTTTTATTTGCAAAACGGCTAGTATGGTGCAATTTCGCCCGGATCTCCGCTTCCTTTTTGGTTTAGCCTTCTTGTTCGCTTCTTTCATCCCGGCCCATGGCCAGCATGTGACCATGTCCGGGGTAGGGAACTATGCGCTTAACAGGCCGGGCGTGGTTATGATCCGGACGGAATACTCGGCGAATGTCTATGTCAACAGCATGAAGATGGACAATAAAGCCTTCAACCGTCTGTTGGACTCCATACAAAAACTAGACCATGGCGGCGGTGTATCCGCTGAACAGAAGCTGGATATCGTACTGAGGGAGATGAACCTGCGTCCCGGTCGTTTTTTTCAGACGACTTTCGACTATATCAAACAAGCCGAACAGATTACTGCTACCGGCACCGGCTTCTTTATAACAGACAATGGGTACGTCGCCACCAACTGCCATTTGATCGAACGGGATGACGCCTTTATCCGCCGCCAGTTCATTCTTTCCGCCTTTCAGCAGATAACGGACGCCAGCATCTCCGCTCTGGAGACTTCCTGGGCAAGCCGTTTTACGGAGCAGCAGCGCAGCCTCCTGTATAATACCTATGCTTCTGTTTACTCCCGCCTCTTTTCCATGATCCTTTATGACCTGAAGAAGAATATATATGTCGTATACCGTAGTGATAAGGAAGATACCGGCCCTGGCAGCGAGAAAAAGCCCGCCCGCATCATCCTTAAGGGGGAGCCGATGCCTGGTAAAGACATTGCCATCCTGAAGATCGAGACGGGACGGGAAATGCCTGTCCTGACCATTGCAGATCCCCGCCTGCCCCAGGTAGGGGCGCAGCTGTTCGTATACGGCTACCCGGGTCCTGTCACCAATAACGATTTTGTCGCCATAGAATCGGCTATCGAGCCTACGCTGACCGCAGGCATCGTCAGCGCGGTAAAAAAATCCGTCGGCGGCTGGCCCCTTATCCAGATGGATGCGAATATCAACCATGGCAGCAGCGGCGGCCCGGTATGTAATGAGAAAGGGGAGGTGATCGGGCTTACGACCTTCGGCAGCATAGAAAGTACAGGCGGTCTGGCGGCAGGATTGAATTTTGCCGTGCCTGTCACCATCCTGAACGAATACCTTGATACGGCAGGTATTACCCCCCGGTCCGGTCGTTCCTCCCGGTTATTCGCCCGGGCGATAGCTTTCTATGACGGACAGCATTATCAGGCGGCCCTGAAGAACTTCGAAGCCGTGCGGCTGCTCAATCCTTCCTATCCCGGCCTGTATGTTTATATAGCCGAATGCAGGGATAGTATCAAAAAGGGGAAAAGCAGGGGCACCGGCCCTGTAGAACACCTCTTGCTGATAGCCAGCATACTCCTGCTGCTGACAGCGGGCATCTCATTACTTTATATCATTCTCCCGAAGAAATAAATACCAGCGTAATAGCCGGAAACTGAGGAAGACGTTCACGGCGATCAATATACCGCTTATCATGAGGAAAATGCCAAAACCAGTGACAAAATGGTAGAGATCGACCCCCTTGTACTCAGGAGGCATCTGGGGGGCCATTAAGGGGGCTATGGTACGGATGTTTTGCAGAGCGACGAAACCCAGCGTAAAGAAACCGATGCCGAAAAGCAGGGCTATTAGTCCAATGAAGCGAATACCGACGGATGTTTGAGAATTCAACGGTATGGCAGGATTTTTTATGCTTTTCTGCAATTTCAGGCATGCATAGCTGTGCAGGACGATGGCGCTAAACAGGAAAGCGAAGAGGAGCAAGAGGGGGTTGCCGCCAAACAGCGATTCCAATATTCCATTACCGGCAAACAATCCCCAGGCGATCAAGTTGACCCACGACAGGATCGTGGACACTTTCAATGCGTTCTTCATCCTTAATAATGTTTATTCAATGGCCGGGTGCCGCTTACCGTGCATCCGGCCATAATTTTATTACTTCAAACCGAGCCGGAGTTCCAGCTCCTGCAATTGCTTCTCATCGATTGTGCTGGGTGCATCCAGCATCACATCCCGGCCGCTATTATTCTTGGGGAAGGCTATAAAGTCACGAATGCTCTCGCTGCCTCCCAGGATAGCGCAAAGCCGGTCGAAGCCAAAGGCGATCCCCCCATGCGGCGGAGCGCCATATTCAAAGGCGCCCAACAGAAAACCGAACTTGTGCTGGGCCTCTTCCGGACTCATTCCCAGGGCGGCGAACATCTTCTCCTGGAGTTCCCGCTGGTAGATCCGGATGGAGCCACCCCCGATCTCATTCCCGTTCAACACCATATCATAGGCATTGGCCTTGATACCGGAATAGGGGTGTTCAAGGTATTTGTCTGCGTTGTCGATTACAGGGTTATTATCGATCATTACGCTGATATCCGAAGGTTTGGGAGAGGTAAAAGGGTGGTGACGGGCTACCCAGCGATTCTCTTCTTCCGCATATTCAAAGAGAGGGAAGTCCATGACCCATAATAATTTGAATTCATTATCCCTGCGAAGGCCCAGACGCCGGCCCATTTCCAGGCGGAGCTCACTGACAGCTTTCCTGGTCCTTTCCTCGCGGCCGGCCAGGATCAGGATAAGGTCGCCGGGAACGGCCCCTGCGGCGGCGGCAATAGCCTTCAATTTATCTTCGGGGTAGAATTTGTCTACGCTGCTCTTCAGGCTGCCATCCGCATTGTATTTGATATATACCAATCCCTGCATGCCGATCTGCGGACGTTTTACCCATTCGGTGAGCTCATCCGTCTGCTTACGGGTATATTCACTGCATCCCGGAACGGCAATGGCCAGGACCGTCTCCGCATTGTCGAATACGCCGAATCCGGCGCCATTGATCAGGTCTTCTCTGGTTTCCTGTGCCGTTTTCCCTTCGCGGGGTCCGCCACTTCCTCCGTCTGTCACGCTCAGTATAAAGGCGGATTTCAGGTTCAGGATCTTCAGGCCGAACCGGATATCGGGTTTATCATTCCCATACTGCCACATGGCTTCTTCCCAGCTCATACGCTCCACTTTCTCCGTATAATGGATGCCTTTCACTGTCTGGAAGATATATTTGATCATCCCTTCGAACATTTGCAGGATATCCTCTTGTTCGACAAAGCTCATTTCACAGTCGATCTGGGTGAACTCAGGCTGGCGATCCGCCCGGAGATCTTCGTCGCGAAAACATTTCACCACCTGGTAATACCGGTCATAGCCGCTCACCATCAGCAGTTGCTTAAAAGTCTGGGGTGACTGGGGTAAGGCGTAGAACTGCCCCGGATTCATACGGGAAGGCACTACGAAGTCGCGGGCTCCTTCCGGGGTGGATTTGATCAGGAAAGGGGTTTCCAGATCCATGAAATTATTTTCATGCAGGTAATTACGGGCTGCCCGGTTTACGGCATAGCGTAATTCCAGGTTCTTTTTTATCGCATTGCGGCGAAGGTCCAGGTACCGGTATTTCATCCGCAGATCATCTCCCCCGTCGGTATCGTCCTGGATCGTAAAGGGAGGAGTGGCGGATTTGTTCAGGATGGAGAAGGACTCCACCTTTATTTCGATATCTCCGGTGGCTATATTGGCATTTTTATTGGTCCTTTCCGCCGCCATGCCTTTCACCTGCAGCACAAATTCCCTTCCCAAAGGGTTTTCCGTCAGCTCTTTAGTCAGCTCTTCACCGAACAACAGCTGGGTAATGCCATAGCGGTCGCGCAGGTCGATAAAAGTGATACTGCCGAATTTGCGAACGGTCTGTACCCAGCCGGCCAGGGTGACGGCTGCACCGATATGTTCTTTCCTTAATTCTCCACAAGTATGAGTACGATACATTCTTTTGATTTTGTATTTGTTTTCCTCTTTTGAGGAAGAGGGGCAAAGGTAATTTAAAACCCCGCAGCTTTGATTGTGCGGGCTCAGCAAATTTTGTATTTTACGGATTTATGTCTGATGAAGCTGCCTTTATAGTTGGTCTTGCCATCGGCGTCCTGACAGTGGCCCGCCTGACCCGTATTATCCATAGTTGGTTCAAAAGGAAGAAGCTGGTCCGGGTCTACCAGGACAAGCACGAAGATTTTGACGACATATTAGCCCGGTATAATCCCTATTACAGAAGCCTGGATGACAAGGGCAGAGATCGATTCCTCCGCCGGGTCCTCGTATTTATGGAGTTCAAAGATTTTGAATACGTAGATATCGAACCCGAAGACAGGATGCCCTTGCTGGTCAGCTCCGCTGCCGTACAGCTCACTTTTGGCCTGGAAAATTTCCTGCTGGACTATTTCAAGACCATTTATATATTAAGGGATAACTACCGGTACGGATTATATAACGTACCCTTTGAGGGCCATGTCAGTGAGGACGGTATCTACCTCTCCTGGAGTAATTTCATCCGGGAGTTCACGGATTATTCGGACGGGCAGAACGTAGGCCTTCATGAAATGGCCCATGCCCTCTCTTATGTCAATTTTACGGTGCAGGAGGGAAGAGATGACAGCTTCCACGATAAATTCAAAGACTTCTCCGCCGTCGCCCGTCCTGTATTTGAACGGATGCAGGCTGGAGAAGCTACCATCCTCGACCCTTATGCCGCTACCAATTACCAGGAATTCTGGGCCGTCTGCATAGAGACTTTCTTCGAACGGACCACTGCCTTCAAACGGCAATTACCCGACCTCTACTTATCCCTTTGCAGCCTATTAAACCAGGATCCGCTCTCCCCGGGCAAAGTCGTGACGCTGCCAGCCTCTCCCCATTGAATTTTGCCGCCCCGGTTCCTGTCTTTCGTCCTATCTTAATATTTTTTTATTGCCAGTCGGTTAGTTATCAATTCATTATAAATACGACAGGAAAACATTTCCCCAACGCTTTTGATTTTTAAATATTATTTCTATCTTGTTCCCAATCCGTATGATTCATTCCTCTTGATTAAACCCGCCTATAGGTTTTCCCTTCTAACCTGAAAGCCATAGTTCTGTATCCAACGCCAATGTGAGACCCGATTGTAGCAATCGTTGTTCTTGACTCAAAAAGAAAAATGAACTCTATGGAACTCATTGTTATTTCTTCATTGGTACTGGGAATACTCTTACTTAACCGCCCGGTGACACTGCTTTTTCAGCGTCTGTATACGAAACATCAGTTTAAAAAATTTGTCGCGCGCGAGACTTTTTACCATTCGGTAGTTTCCCGTTATCTGAAATACTATAACAGGCTGAACCTGGATGAACAGCGGAAATTCCTTTTCCGCACTTACCAGTTCCAGTATTCCAGGAACTTCCATTATATAGAAGTGGAAGAAGCTGCGGAAATGCCCATCCTGGTGAGCGCCGTCGCCGTACAGCTCACTTTTGGCCTGGACAAGTTCAAGCTCTCCTATTTTGACGATATCTTTATTTTAAGGGACGACTATCATTATGGGTTCTATTCCCGCCCCTTTATGGGCCATGTAGACCAGACCGGTATCTATTTATCCTGGGATAATTTTATCAAGGGTATTTCCGGTCATACGCCTAATTGTAATGTAGGACTGCATGAGATGGGGCATGCGCTTGCATATGTCAACTTCATCACTCAAACGGAAGAAGACAAGCATTTTAAGAGTGAGTTCCACAATTTCTCCAAAGTGGCCCGCCCTATTTTTACGGCTATGCAGGCCGGCGCCAAAAACTTACTGGGTGATTATGCCGCCACCAATTATCATGAGTTCTGGGCCGTATCTGTAGAGGTATTTTTCGAGAACCCTGTTCAGTTCCGGCATGAGCTTCCCGAACTATATGAGGCTATGGCCCGTGTGCTGAGCCAGGATCCGCTGAATTTCACAACGGGTAGCACAACGATCATCCGCCGTATGGACCCCATCGCCCCAGCTGCCAAAACATCTGCTGCCGGATAAAAGTCGCCGCGACCGGCCTTATTTATTTCCTGAATCCAATCCTCTCTCTTTCCTGCCAGGTCTTCTGTTCGGACTTGTCATCTAAAAGATTCTCGATGGCATCGTAGATACTGCTTAACTGCGTGTCGTGCTCGCCCAGGCGATCTCTTATTTCCTGTAGTTGTCCGGCAATATCATGGTGCTTTACCGCATATTGCTTCAGTGCGATAAAGGCGCGGACCACGGCAATGCTCATATTGACCGCTTTTTCGCTTCGCAATACACTGGCCAGCATGGTGACACCGTGTTCGGTGAAGGCGTAGGGCATAACCCCCTTATTTCTAAACTTCGCTGCCGGGCCTGAGGCGGTCACATTTTGTGACCGCCTCCTTTCATCTTGATTATCACTGTTTTGTGACTCTCCCTGGTCGACAATCTCAGCGGTGGTCACAAATTGTGACCGGGTACCTTGCTCCCATTCCTCCGGGGTAAGCCGGAACATAAAGTCCTCCGGAAAACGATTGATATTTCGTTTGACAGCCTGATTAAAAACTTTTGTTTCCACCCCATACAGCTCAGCCAGGTCAAAATCCAGCATGACTTTATGTCCTCTGATGTCGTAGATCTTATTTTGAATAATCGGTAATTCCATAGCGTTTGGTTTGAGCCTTCGAAATTACAAATTGTCTTTCTTAATTCCGGCTCAAAATTCCACTGAACCGCCTTATATCCGCATCGGGTCGAATTGGATTTCCCTGCGTAATAGCCTGTACCAGCTGGTTGGCAAAATAAGGCGCCAAAGAGCAGCCCTTCGTACCCATCCCGTTCAGGATGCCGACGGCAGGATATAGCGGATGGAAGCCGACAAATGGGCGGCGTTCCAGCGTAGCCGGCCGCACTGAGGCGAGATGCCCCACCGTGCGGAAAGGGACTTTCAGCCATTCCTGCAGTAACGCCTCCGTTTTCTTCCGGAATGCCTCTGTAGGATCCGGGTGATCGAAGGCCCACTCGTAGGATGCCCCCACCCAATACAGCCCTTCTTTCCAGGGCGCCAAAGAAATGCCTTTTTTGAAGACCGTGCCCGCCGGACCGCGGAAATCACCTGCCAGTTCCGGGATCTCCACAATCAGCGCTTCCCCCTTATTAGGGGCAAAGGGCAGCCTGGAAAAATAGGGGCTGGCAGCGCTCTCAATGCCATCACAGAAGATCACCCGTCCGGCACTGATATCCCGGTAATGAACCCTCCCCTTCTCTATCCGCTCCGCTTCCGTTCCACCGGTATCAAGCCCGCCCGGTCTCTTTTCCACAACCAACGCTTTCAAGTCAAACCTTTCTTCCAGCAGCACTCTACGCTCCCGCATCCTTTTTCGGCTCGCCGCCAGCAGCGCCGGCAGATCCACCAGGTAGCAGGGACTGACCACCCCATAGCCCAGCTCATAACGGAAGACAGTATCCCAGGAATGCTCATCCGCCGGCAATTGTAAATAAGAAGGATCTTCCTCATAGCGTCGTAAAAAAGCCACGCGCATTTGCGCCGTAGGAAAGAAATCCACCAGCTCCGCAGGTTCCATACAGGAGATACCCAGGGCCGCTCCTATCTGCCGGTAGGCCTCCTGTGCAAAAGGCAGCAGTTCGTCGATCATCCAGGTGGTGACGATTCTCCTGCCAGTGACGGGATTGATAAGCCCGGCCGCTGCCTTCGAAGCCGTGAGCGGCCGCTCTTCGTCGATCACGATAAAAGACAGGCCGGCCTGCTCCAGCCACCAGCTTAAAAAAGTTCCGCAAATACCCTGACCAATGATCAAAACATCTGTCTCCATAAGAAGTATTAATAACCGGGCGGAGCCCGGTTCATTTATTCCACGCTCACCCGGATCCCTTCACTATGGAAAGAGAATTCGGGTGCATACATACATTCGATACCTGTGACCCCATTACTGAAATTGCCAACCTGTCCGACGAATAAAGGGTATTCAAAAATATAAGTTCCCCGGGGAAGCCGGGAAAAGAAGAAGTCCGTGCTTACATCTTTCGTGCTCTCATAATAACCCAGCCCGCCCTGCCATTTATATTCGCTCAGCACATTCACAGGTTCCATGCAGGAGGCGCGCATATCTTTCATATGGACATATTCCAGGTCGCGGTCTGCCTGTAATTCAATACGGACTTTTACCTTATCCCCTACATGCAGGACGCCATTCTCTGCAACCGGCTCCAATACCGGTCCCCGGTCCGTATTCCTTTCCACGAAGATCTTTTTCACCAGTCTGAGCGGGGCTTTGGCACCGCCCGGAGGAGTGATCTTGTCCAGGTTCTCAAAGTACTGCCAGTACACGGCGCCCCAGGCAGGTGCGCCGCCGGCTGTGGGATGCTCCGGCCGGGAAGATATCGTCACCTTGATATTGCCCATGGACGGATTTATGAATGGTCCGTCGAATACTTTTTTGAAATAGCCGGTTCCCGCTTCCGCTACTGCGTTGGAGGCCGCCGAACCTTGAGCCGCCGCGTTGGGTGCTGCTCCCGCAGTTGCCGCATCCCCTGTCGAAGCGACCGTCTTATCACCCAGCCGGATCTCCACGTTCTTTTCGGCATGGAGCCAGTCGTCCCCGTCCAGCAACAAGGCATAACAGGCATCAGCAGTCGCCCGGGTCGTAGTCCAGTTATGAGTCTGTTTCTGCTTCAGCAGCCAGGTCCGAAGGGCATTGCCGGTGGCTGCGTTTCCCCCGATCTCATGAAAGGCCTCGATGAGCAGGGATTGTGTTTCCACTGGCGCCTGATACCAATAATAACCGCCTTCCATACCCTTCCAATACATTCCTTTTTCTACATCCCGGATAGCCCTTTGCTGAAGAGAGGCCAGGATGTCTTTGGCAGTTTTGATGTCTCCTGTCCGGTAGAGGGCCAGGGCGATCATGCCCTGTGAGTAATTGCTGGTCTGGAGCCATAATTGCTGCGCCTGTTTGCGGTAGTAATTGACGGCCGGAAAGACATCTCCCGGTATGCCATGATCGCTGAATAAACTCCGCATATAGAGATATTGTATTGCCAGCTCTCCGATCCATCCGTTCTTATTCAGAGGCGTATTCTTATTTTGTTTCTTCAGCTCTTCATAGTCTTTTTTCAGCTGTGTGTCCAGGTAGGGGAGGGCGGCTGTGACGATCGCTTTTATCTTAGCGGCGGCGGCAGGAGGAAGGGCGTTCAGTTTCTGCAAACGGCCGATCCCGGTGAGAATATACTGCGTGATATAGCGGTCGTCCGGTCCTCCTTTGAACCAGACGAAACCTCCATCAGGAGACAGCATGCCCTGCAGCTTATCGAGAGAAGATTCCAGCTCCCGGCTCATCCGGTTCATATCGAACAGCAGGGCGATATTCCGCTTCTGCTGAGACTCGCTTTTTCCCTGTAGTACCCAGGGCGTCTCCTGCAGGAGCACCGATTTCAATTCCTGGTTCTTTTCCAGGTTGCTCAGCAATGCGGCTGTATCGGTTGTCTTCCATCGATTGAAGAGTTGCTGTATGCGGGGCGAGCTGTTGGCTATTTTAGTAGCCAGGGCATTCGCATAGAACCGATTGAAAGTCTGCTCTGCGCATTCATAAGGATACTCCATCAGGTAGGGCAGGGCCTGCACGGCATACCAGGCAGGATTGCTGGTGAACTCCACAGTAAGTGCATAATGGCTCAGGGTTTCGCTGCTGCCGCTCTGCAGAAGTTTGTCAAAGGTAAAGGTGCGCGTCCCGTCCCCCGGCATATTCAGCGGAAGCGATTCGGTTACCAGCATCCGGTTGCTGACAACGGGCAGGATCGCTTCTTCCCCGTCGCTGACTTCCTCTTTTGTTCCTCCCGCATGGGGGAGAGAGGCCCTCGCTACGATCCGGTAAGACAGGGGGCGGTTATATTGATAGGGTATATCGAGCGGGAAGCTGACGACGGCGCTTTGCCCTGCTCCGACGGTAAAATACTGGTTGGGCTGCCGGTTGGTGAATATTCCATCGGCTGTCTGCCCGTTCGTGGGATCGGTCAATTGCAATTCTACCTGTCCCGTCAATTCCGAGTCTGTAAGGTTGACGATCTTGGCGCTCAGCTCCATCCGGTCTCCTTCCCGGAGGAACCGGGGGGCATTGGGCTGTACCATCAGCTGCTTTTGCGTGACGATCGTTTTTTCGGAATAGCCGAAGGAAAGGTCCCGGCTATGGGCCAGTGTCATCCATTTCCAGCGGGTCAGCGATTCCGGCATCGTGAAGGAGAAGCTGATATTGCCGGCACTGTCAGTCCGGAGGTCGGGGAAGAAGAAGGCCGTCTCCTTGAAATCCTTGCGGATCTGGATGGGGTATTGATCGGGAGGGTTCGGGGATGCCCCTGGCTGTGATCCGTTAATGGTAATGGCAACGGAATCTGCCAGCAATCCTTTCGATCCATCGGGATCGTTCGCCATGTCTGGGGCCTGTTTGATTTTAGCCATTGATACGGCCATCCCGGGTGTAACGCCTGCTACTCTCGACTCCAGATCCATTGTCATATTCTGCGGCGCTGGCGCGGTATTAAAAGCCAGGGCATTTCTCCGCAGCATAAGCTGTTTCCCGCCGGAAATGGAGAGCAACCCATCATAGCTTTTTACATACACCCTTCCCATTGGCTCATTCAGGTATTTCACCTGGGATTGGACCGTTGAAAAATTATTCCCGTTCATCCAGCTTGTCCGGGCTGCATAACCCGGATATAGATCCGGGAGCGACCAGGCATGCATTTTAAATTGGTCCAGGCTGGCATCATACATCGCTGCCAGTACCTCGGCAGCTACTTTATCCGTTTTATAACCCGCAATCTTAACCTGCCATTTTTCTTCGCTGCCCGGCAGGGTCTTATCCCGGAAGCTGCCATATTGAATCGTAAGTTCTTTATTGGTCCAGGGTACCTGTACGATATGCTCATTCGTGTACCTGCGATTGTCTTTTATAAAGATATCGGATATGCCGAACCCACCCCGGTCGGCTTCCGTTACGGGGAATTCCACCCTTTTTTGCTCCTTGTCCAGCGTGAGATAGCTGAAGGCGGACTTCGTTTCTTCACCCCCATGTTCCACCTTGCGGATAACGAACAGGTTGCCGGCAGAAGACCCGATAGCCACACTGGCTTTCCCTCCCGGCTCCACCGTTGCGTCAGGCTGCACTGCCCAGTTGTATTGAGGTGTTGCGGGCCTTCCGGTCCTGCCATCATACAACTCTATATACCGCAGGCTCTTCACCTCCTGTCCATACTTATCTTTTGCCCGGGCCTCGATGACATACCATCCGGGTTTCAGGGCGTCTCCTTCCAGCCGGTAACGGACAGTGGAATCTAACCGGGGGGTGGCTGCAACTGCGGCCTGCAGCTTGAAGCTGGCAGCTGGCAGATCCTCCCTCTTCCAGCTCTCCATCCTCGATTCATCTCTATATTCATCATGAGGGAAGGCTGCCTGGTACTCCTGTTCGGGGATGATGAACTGATCGGGCTCCTGCCAGAAACGGGATCTGAGCAAACGGTCCGGGGATTGCAATTTATAGATGGCTACCTGTACCGCGGCCGGTTCCGGTTCTCCGGAAAGATTCGTTGGGACAACGGCCAGTTCTTTCAGGCTATCCGCCGGCAGATGATCCTCCGCCGGACGCTTGATGGAAAGCAGCAGGACCTTGTATCCCACGGATGCCGTCGTCCCGCCGCTCCGGGTCTCTCCATTGATATCGGTTATATCGGCCGATACCTGGTATTCGAATATAGGATCCTGTTTTTTATTGATATGCCAATCAGGCAAAGCGGGGAAGCTGATGGCAAACTTCCCCTCCGCATCGGTCTTACTCTCTCCATGGGCAATCTCCTGCCCTTCCGTGTCAATCGGTCTTTCCCGACGACCATAAAACCAGGGATAAGGATATCGGGCCTTTCGCACCACCCGGTACTTTACGACGGCGCCATCGATATTATTTCCGGCATAAGCTTTGGCGCTCCCTTTTATCCGCACGGTATCTCCCACCCGGTAACTGCCTTTTAGCTTTTCATATTCTACATAGAATTTGGGCCTTTTGTATTCCTCGACGGAAAAGAAATTCGTATTGCCGGTCGAATCGTCTTCGATGCTGAATTCGCCGGTCAGCAGGTTCTCCGGCAGCTTGAAGGCGCCATGATAGGACCCGAACTCATTGGTGCCCAACTCCACAGAGTCGACCCGTACCTTGTTGACATCATACAAGATCACCTTAGTCTTAAAGGCTGTCAGCGCCTTTGCCTGCCGGGTATCGAAATCCCTGCTCACGACGATCCCCTTGAAATAGATCGTCTGACCCGGCCGGTAGATCGAGCGATCCGTAAAGAAGAACGTGGTCAGATTATCTTTTTCATATTTTGCTTTATTGAGGGGCTGTTCGCTCCCGGTATTATTGTAATAGGTCGTGATAGGATCGTCCCGAAGAAAAAGACGATCTCCTGCTGTGCTGATCTCCAGTAATTGTTGCTCATTGCTAACGGCTTTTTTAGCCAGCAGAAAATGCCCGTAGGAGTCGGTCTGATAGGTCGCTCCCCGGTCAAGGATATTTTTATTCGTCTTATAATCATAATGTTGGCCCCATGCCTGGACAGTAGCCCCTGTCAATGGCTGCCCGCTTTCCCGGTTCAGTACAAAATAATCCTGGTCATTATTGACGTACGCAATGGAGGAGACATAAAAGTATTGGACAGCCAGGGGATTTTTAGTAAGCGAAAAATCCTGGCCGGCGCTGGCCAGCAATATATATTCCCCCGCGGGCAATGCGTCGATCTTTATTTCCACCCGGTGGGACTGATAGTCTCCGGTTGCCGGTAAGGAAGGCGCATACGTTTTAAGGACGGGCGCCTGCACTAATTTTTTCCAGTACTCGTCCTGCCAGGAATTTCCGCTCAATCCTTCTTTCAGCGATGGGTCCATCCGGATCACACGCACATATAATTGCCCGAAATTACGCCAGGTCACCAGGCTGCGCAGCGGTTCGCCGGGGATATTTATTTTTTCCGTTTGCAGGCTAAGTTCTTTGCGCAGCATATTTTTAAGCAGTGCGGTACAATGGTTCTTGCCTTCGCTGCTATCCCTGCCATCGCCTTGCGCCAGCACTTTTTCGCAGATAGCTTTTGCTGTTACGTAGTCATAGCGATTGGTCGTATCCCCCGACGGATCATAGTTGCCGGCCCGGCTGGCATATTGCTGCGCCTGTAAATACCAGGCTTCGGCTGCCACCGGCTCATTGCCATAGAGGTTCGTTATATGGGCAAGCGCCTGACCATATAAGTCTTCTTTATTGTCGGTGACGGCATAGGCATGTGCGAAATTGAGCCGTTCGATATCGACGTCCAGGTAGGCATCGGGTTTGGGATCGGATAAATGCAAACGGATGAGCCGCTGGAATAATTGCAGCGCTTTAAAGTGTAAGCTGAGAGAATCCGCTGTCCGGAAGGGATGTGCGATAAAAGCCGCGGCATCGGCAAAGACGGCGGGATCATCGATCTCGAAAGCATAAGCCGGCTTGTTGAGGTCCCTTTCATCCGTTTTAAAATAATCCAATGCCCGGTGGGCCAGCAGGTCGAAAAGCGTAGGACGCAAGGCCCGCGTATTCCCCTTGATGAGAATAGGATCGAAGCGGTCCAGCTTTGTCTCTTGTAATAGTTTTTCCTCTTTCAGAGAAGATAGATACAGTTCACCGGTCTTCTGATGGAAATCATCGATATCCCAGGTGGCGATATCTTCTTTCTTAAAATTCACCGTCTTTGTCCGGTTGTATAGTTGCCAGCGATGTTGCTGAAAATAGCTCCAATAAGTATCGGCCAGAATGCTCTGCAGGATCGATCTGGCCGGCTGTGCCGCAATGGCGATCTCCTTTTCCAGGTCTTCGATGGCAGGCTGCACGGCATCTTCCCGGGTTGTCGCCTGCAGGTTTATGCGGTAGATCAATGCCCGTATGAGCTGCACATCGTTCTTTTCCTGTTTGGCCAGGGTATAGATCTTATTTACCTCCGTCAGCGCAGACTGTACCAACCCCTTTTTGCTGACCAATGAATCGATGGACTTCCATTTGGTTTCATAATCACTCTGCCTTATCTGTGCATTCAATAAAGAAGTGACCAGACAGAAAAAGAGGAGGGCCAGCGTGTTTCTAAAATTCATAGGTAAAACTTTTTTAAAGTTACTTTTTTAATTGGTTTATCCGTCTATTTAAGATGCAGCTTCCAAGGGGATTACATAAGATGACAAGAGGCTCCGTCTCTGGCAAACGTGGGAGGGGGATTGGGATCGTCGTGACCTTCGCAATGATCACAGACATTGGTAAAAATAGAGACAAAAAAAAGCCCGTCTCAGAAATGAGGCGGGCTTCGTATTTAAAGTAATATCAATCTATTTCTTCAACACTTTGGCCATCGTCGCGCCGATATCGGCAGGGCTCTGTACTACATGGATACCGCATTCGGCCATGATCTTCATTTTTGCGGCAGCTGTATCATCCGCACCGCCGATGATGGCTCCGGCATGACCCATCCTGCGTCCGGGAGGAGCTGTCTGGCCTGCGATGAATCCAACGACAGGCTTGCGGCTGTTTTCTTTGATCCACCGGGCTGCCTCTGCTTCCATACTGCCTCCGATCTCACCTATCATGACAATGCCTTCCGTACCGGGATCATTCATCAGTAATTCCACTGCTTCGCGGGTAGGAGTTCCGATGATGGGGTCGCCTCCGATCCCTACCGCCGTCGAAATACCCAATCCTGCTTTGGCTACCTGATCGGCTGCTTCATAGGTAAGGGTGCCCGACTTGGATACGATCCCGATCCGGCCCTGTTTAAATACAAACCCAGGCATAATGCCCACTTTACATTCGCCGGCTGTAATCACACCCGGGCAGTTAGGCCCTATCAATCTGGTGTTCTTACCCTGCAGATAGTTTTTGGCTTTTACCATGTCCTGAACGGGAATTCCTTCCGTTATACAAACTACCAGCTCGATACCGGCTTCCGTAGCTTCCATGATCGCATCCGCTGCAAAGGCCGGCGGAACGAAAATGATAGATACATTGGCGGAAGTCGCTTTTACGGCATCTGACACCGTATTGAATACCGGCCGTTCGATATGGGTGCTGCCGCCTTTGCCGGGCGTAACGCCGCCGACAACCTGCGTGCCGTAATCGATCATTTGGGTAGCGTGGAAGGTACCTTCTGTTCCTGTAAAGCCCTGTACGATGATCCTGGAATTTTTGTTAACTAAGATTGCCATTGGAATAGATTTGAGTCGTCTTTCTTACCGTTTAGGTGGGCAAATTTAGGGGAAAAAACGCAAACCGCCATTCCCCGGTCTATCCGCTTTTATCGGGGTGGTTCCGCCCGGCGGTTTGGTCAGGCCGCGGCTGTATTCCGTCCTTATTGCTGCGCATATATGACGATCGACGCCTTGGCAATCGTATTAGCCCCCAGATTGAAACCCACCAGGGCCGCACCGGTATTTTTGTCCAGGTTCAGCTTGGTTTTAAGCGCATAAACGGTGATCATATACTCATGGATTGGCCCGGCGGGAGGACAGGGACCGCCATAACCAGGCTTTCCAAAATCCGTCACACTCTGTACGGCCCCTTCAGGAGCGATGTTTTTGGCGGTATTGCCCGCATCTGATTTTAATTCCATAACATTCGCCGGAATATTGAAGATCAGCCAATGCCAGAAACCGCTGCCGGTAGGGGCATCCTTGTCATAGATCGTCACGGCGAAACTCTGGGTGCCTGCTGGCGCATCGGTCCAGGATAATTCCGGAGAGATATTTTCACCATGACAGCCAAAGGTGTTGGCGAATTGTTTGTTGGTTGCCTGTCCGCCGATATCATTGCTCTTTAATGTAAAAGTCTGGGCTGACAAGGTTCCGCCGGCCAATACGGCCAGCAATAAAAGGAAAATCATTTTTTGCATACTATATAAATTTTAGAATGCAAAAATAAGCGAGGGGATGGCCGGCCTGTTAGTGCCGACCGTCCAAAAACTATTGAAAAACGTTCAATCTAATGGTGGGAACTTCGCTTTGCCCGGTTATGGCCGGGACGGCTCTGCCCTTTGCTGGAACTCCCGTGGCGTTACCCCATATACCTGTTTAAAAGACTGGGTGAAACTGGAATGATTTTCATATCCCACTTTGTGATAGACTTCGCTGGGTTTTTCCTGGCGATGCAACAGCAGGTCGGCAGCCAGCTCCATTCTCTTTTGAAGAAGCCATTTATTGGGCGAAGTGCCGTAAACCCGGGCAAATTTCCGCTTAAAAGTGGAAAGGCTCATATTGCACAAAAAAGCCAGTTCTTCCACGGTGATGGTATGATCGAGATTGCCTTCCACTGCGGCCTTCAATTGCGGGTCGCCGGCATCGGGTTGTTCCGATGGCCGGAAAGAATATAGCTCTTTCGGGTAATTCGCTGCGAGATAAAGCAGCAGCTCCTCCAATTTCAACAATTGCAGTTCTTCCTGCAGGAAAGGAGTAGCCTCCAGCATCAGTTGCAACGAATGCACGTAACTCTGTATGAAGGCATCCCCCTCAAAGCATACAACGGGCTCTTCACCCCGGCCGTAGGAATAGCCGGCGTTTTCGCCCAGTCCGGGATATTTCAGGAAAAAATCTTTTAACACGCTATTGTCAAAAAAGAAAAGCATGCTGGTATATTGCCCTCCGGCAGATAACATTTCTGTCATCAGGCTATTGCCCTCCGCCATCATCAGGAATTGCCTGGGACGGATTCTGAGGGGCTTACCTGGCCGGTGCAGGACCTTTTCGCCTTCCAGCAGGAAGCTGAACAGGTTCTTATTGACGGTGAGACGGTTCTTTACGGACGGCAGGGAAGTATGGTGGAAACGGATAGCCGTTTTATCTATCGGGATCGGGCAAAGATCCCTGGGAAACAGGTCCTCTGGTATGGTGAAAATATTCTTCATCGGCTTATTTTAACAGATCATCCATATTCCGGTTGTTGTCGATCTTGCCTTTCATTTCCAGCATACGCATGTCTTTGGCATCCTTGAGGAAGTCCGAGGCGAAGATGAAGTCATTCAGCCGCTGATTCTTACTAAAAATGATTTCTTTATTACTGCCTTCCCATTCTTTTAAGCCCTGGTACATGTAGATGATATTATCGCCCGTCTCCATCACACTGTTCATATCATGCGTATTCACCACGGTGGTGATATTGTATTCGATGGTGATCTCCTGGATGAGCTTGTCGATGAGCAGCGAGGTCTGGGGGTCCAGGCCTGAATTGGGCTCATCGCAGAACAGGTATTTCGGATTGAGCACGATCGCGCGGGCAATGCCTACTCTTTTTTTCATACCGCCGGAGATTTCGGCAGGGAACTTCTTGTGGGCATCTTTCAGGTTCACCCGGTCCAGGACCTCGTCCACCCTCTTCAATTTCTCTTCGTATGATTTTTTGGTGAACATATCCAGGGGGAACATCACATTCTGCTCTACTGTCATACTGTCGAACAGGGCCGATCCCTGGAACAGCATGCCGATCTGCTGCCGCAGCTCTTTACGATGATCCTGGTTCATTTCCGAAAAGTTCTTCCCGTCATAAGTGATCTCTCCGCTATCGGGCTCGAAGAGGCCGACCAGGCATTTCATCAGCACGGTCTTGCCGCTGCCGCTGGTACCGATGATGAGATTACATTTCCCCGTCTCTAAGACGGCGCTGACATCATTGATAACGGTCTTCTCGCCAAAACTTTTCTTTAGATTCTTTATTTCTATCATAGGTTCATTCTTATTCGCTTTTTCCTGGTTTGGAGTGGTTGCCCGGCCGGCTTCGGGGTCGCTGCCCGGCCTAGTCGGCTAACGCCGCCAGAGTGGGGCCAATGTCTTTTATTGCTTTGAGCGCTTTCCTGGCGCTCAAAGCAATAGGGCTGCCAATATATAGTCCGAGAATAGTACCAGCACACAGCTTACCACTACGGATTTGGTACTCGCCCGCCCTATTTCCAGCGCTCCTCCCTGTACATAATAACCATAATAGGCCGGTATGCTGGAAATGATAAAGGCGAAAGTATAGGCCTTGGCAAGGGCAAAAAATACATTGTAAGGTTTAAAGAACTGGTGCAGCCCTTTGTCGAAGGCTGCCGGAGACAGAATACCCGTCAACGTACCGGCCAGGCGGCCCCCCCATATTCCAAGGATGCCCGAGATCACCACCAGCATGGGGATGACTACGATCGCCGCCAGCAGCTTCGGCAGGACCAGGTAAGTCTTCGTATTGATGCCCATGATCTCCAGCGCATCGATCTGTTCGCTCACCCGCATATTTCCCAGCTCGCTGGCGATCTTGCTGCCTACCACACCGGCCAGTACGATACATACCAGGGTGGGAGAGAACTCCAGGATCACCGTGTCACGGACGATCTGTGCGATCGTCGAGAGGGGAATAAAAGGGCTCACCAGCTGGTAGGCGGTCTGTAAGGTCGACACCGCTCCCATAAAGATCGAAATGATCACTACGATGCCGAGGGACCCGATCCCGATCTCAGAACACTGGTGCATGAATTCCTTCCAGTACATCTTTGTATTCTCCGGTTTGGAGAACATGCCTTTAAGCATTAGCAGATAGCGGCCGAAATCTGTAAAAAGTTTCATGGACTAAATATTAGTGTCTTCCAATATGTTGGTTCCTGTTATTTCCCGTTAGCGTTTAGACCTCTTCCACCAGGGTGATTTTTTCAACTCTTCATCCGAGGCGGAATTTTCGCACTTGATCTGCGCATCGACCACGGCAACCAGGGCCATATTATAAATATTGCGTACCGAGCTACCCAGCTGCAATACATGTACCGGTTTTTTCAGCCCGAGCAGGATTGGTCCGATGGCATCCGCGGCTCCTACTTCCTTCAGCAGGTTATAGGCGATATTCCCCGCTGCCAGATTGGGGAATACCAGTGTATTGACTTCCTGGTCTACCAGCTCGCTGAAAGGATAATTCTCTTTCAGCAATTCATTATTCAAAGCGACACTGGCCTGCATCTCTCCATCCACGATCAGGGACGGGTTCTTTTGCTTTACGATGCTTCTGGCTTCCGCTACCAATCTCGCTTCCGCGCTGTCGCTGGTACCGAAATTGGAATAGCTCACCATGGCGATCCGGGGAGTCAGATTGAAATTCTGCACTTCCCTTGCCACCAGCAGGGTAATATCCGCCAGCTCTTCCGCCGTGGGATTGAAGTTCACGGTCGTATCCGCCAGGAATAAAGGCCCTTTTTTGGTAAGCATGAGGTACATTCCGGCAATCTTCTTTACCCCTTCCTCGGTGCCGATGGCCTGCAGGGCGGGCCGGATCGTATCGGGATAATTCTTGGTGAGCCCGGAGATCATGGCATCGGCTTCGCCGGTCTCTACCATCATACAGCCAAAGTAGTTCCGGTCACGCATGATCTTGTAGGCTTCATATTTATTGAAGCCTCTTCGCTGGCGTTTGCGGAAGAACAGCTCGCCGAAACGCTTGCGCTGCTCTTCGTACTCGTCGTTGTAGGGGTTGATAACGGGCATTCCGTCCAGGTCGATATTATTTGCGGCGGCGATATGCCGGATCTTTTTTTCGTCACCCAGCAACATGGGGAAAGCGACTCCTTCATCATATAAGATCTGCGCTGTTTTCAGGATCTTCAGGTTGTCGGCTTCGGCAAATACCAGGCGTTTGGGGTTATTACGGGCCTTGCTGCCCAGCAGCCGGATCAGCTGATTGTCCAGGCCCAGGCGTTTGTTCAGCTCGATGGCATAGGCATCCCAATTGTCGATCCTGATCTGCGCTACCCCGCTCTCGATCGCAGCGCGTGCTACGGCCGGCGCTACTGTGGACAGCAGGCGCGGATCCAGCGGTTTGGGGATAATATAGTGCGGACCAAAGACGATGGTCTTTTGATTATAAGCCATATTCACGATATCCGGCACCGGCGTTTTGGCCAGTTCTGCCAGGGCTTTGACAGCCGCAAGCTTCATGGCCTCGTTGATCTGGGTGGCGCGGACGTCCAGGGCTCCCCGGAAAATGAAAGGGAATCCCAGTACATTGTTCACCTGGTTGGGATAGTCGCTCCGGCCGGTGGCCATGATAATATCTTCGCGGGCTTCTGTCGCCGTCTCATAGCCGATCTCCGGATCGGGGTTAGCCATGGCGAATACGATCGGTTTGCGAGCCATGCTCTTCACCATCTCTGCCGTCACGACGTTCCCGACGCTCAATCCGACGAATACATCGGCGTCTTTCAGCGCTTTCTCAAGGGTCCAGTCACTGCGCTTGACGGCGAATTTCTTTTTCTCTTCGTCCAGGTCGGTGCGTTCTTCATGCAGCACTCCATCCTTATCGAATAAAATAAAGTTCTCATGTTTGGCGCCCAGGGCGACGTATAGCTTGGTACATGCCATTGCAGCAGCGCCGGCCCCATTGATGACGAAGCGTACCCGGTCGATCTTTTTCTTTTGCACTTCCAGCGCATTCAACAAAGCAGCGCTGCTGATGATCGCCGTACCGTGCTGGTCGTCGTGCATGACGGGGATCTTTAAGGCCTCCCGCAGTTTCTGCTCGATGTAGAAGCATTCCGGCGCTTTGATATCTTCCAGGTTGATGCCTCCGAATGTTGGTTCCAGCGCTTTGACGATCTGAACGAACTTCTCGGGGTCCTTCTCATTGATCTCGATATCGAAGACATCGATATCGGCAAAGATCTTGAACAAGACCCCCTTCCCTTCCATCACTGGCTTCGAAGCCTCGGGGCCGATATCTCCTAATCCCAATACGGCCGTACCATTACTGATAACGGCCACCAGGTTGCCCTTTGCGGTGTATTTATAGACGTCTTCTACGTTTTTGTGGATTTCCTTACAAGGTTCTGCTACTCCGGGAGAATAGGCCAGGGAGAGATCCCTTTGTGTCTTGGCCTCTTTGGTCGGTACGACTTCGATCTTACCGGGTCGTCCTTTCGAATGATATTCTAGCGCCTGCTCTTTACGGAGCTCTTTTTTTTGCATACAGGAATTTTATCAACCTGGCATCGGCCCGTCCATTAATTACTTGATTGATAGGGCTGGGATGCCTGCCAATAGGGGCAGAAACCGGTGCAAAATACGAAATTGAACCCTAAAACCCTTCTCATAAACTGTTTAATGCTGCCCGTATCTGAATTCCGGGCCTTGCCGGGCATCCTGTGACCGTTCCGCTGGCCTGGCCGCCGATCAATGAACATTCAGGCCCCCCGATTCATTGGGGAAGCACCGACAACTCAACACGCGAAGGGAATAAGGCCGACCGGTAGATTTTCTGGGTTGCTGTATGAAAGTCGGCTTCTTTCGCTTCGAAAATGTTCGGTACAAATTTCTGCGGATTACGGTCGATGATTGGAAACCAGGTACTCTGCACCTGCACCATGATCTTATGCCCCTTCTCAAAAACATGGTTCAACGTATGCAGGTCGATTGTATATTCCTCTACTTTGCCCGGTGTGATCGGCTCGGGCTGTTCAAAACTTCTTCTATACCTGCCCCGGAATACATCGTTCGCTACCATGAACTGATAACCGGCCATCTTCGGCTCAGTAGGATATTCCTGCGGATAAACATCGATCAGCTTGACGATCCAGTCCGCATCACTGCCGCTGGTGGCTGCGTAGAGCTTTGCCTGCAAGGCTCCGGTGACGGTGACGGCTTCTTCCAGTATATCGGTCTCCCAGCTGAGCACGTCAGGCCGGCCCTGGACGAATCGCTGGTCTTCCGTCAGCCAGGTATACCACCTGGATCCGGGGCCATAGGTTTCTTCTATAGGCCGGTTGCGATAGGGTACGGGGTGCGCCGGATCGGAGACATACTGGTCATAATTATGCTCCCAGCTGGTAGTGGTCCTGGGTTTGTCAAAGGACAGCTTACCGTCCGCCCGGAAATAAAGGTCCTTCCGCTTTGCCTCCCGGGGAGGCCAGCTATCATAGGACTTCCAGGTGTTAGTTCCCGTTTGGAAAGTGATGGCTTCGGGGAAATTGCCATCTCCCTTGCCCTTCAGGTACCAGGCAAACCAGCGGGCCTGGATCTCTTTCCGGAAATATACGCTCGTTTCCGAGCCGAAACGGATATTGCCCAGGTGGTCGCCTGCGCTGCGTCCCCATCCGCCATGGTTCCAGGGGCCAATCACGATGTGGTTATAGTGATGCCGGTCCTGTTTCTCCCAGGTATCGTATGCTTTCACCGGACCGTAGAAATCTTCCTGGTCCCACCAGCCGGCGACATTCAGGATGGGTACCCGTGGCGAATCCAGCAAAAGGGCCAGCGCCTGCTTCTTCCAGTAGGCATCGTAATCCGGATGCGCGGTGAAATTGTTCCATGAAGGCAGCCGGTTAAAAAAATATTTTTTATTGACATTGGAAAGGGGGCCCAGTTTGAGGTACCACTCGTAGGTATCATAATGGTCAAAAGGGAATAAAGTATCTTTTTTGGAAGCTTCTTCCATAAAGGCGTATTCGAACCCATAGCTCAGACGGAAGGCCCCGTTGTGGTGAAAGTCATCCCCCAGGAACATATCGGCCGGGGTAGCCTGCTCGGAGACTGCCCGCAGGGCGGGATGCGGATCGATGGCTCCCATTACAGTAGTCCAGCCGGGGTAGGAGATCCCATACATGCCTGCTTTTCCGTTATTGTGAGGAATATGCTGAAGGAGCCAATCGAAGGTATCGTAGGTGTCCGTACTCTCGTCGATGGCCCCGGAGTCTTTTTTATTCCGGGGGAAGCGTTGCATCACATAAACTCCTTCGGAAGAGTAGCGTCCCCGGATATCCTGGTAGACGAAAATATACTCTTCTTCCGCCAGATCCTGTACGTAGCCATTTTTTTCCGGGCTTGGGGGGGCATCTGCTCCGTAGGGAGTTCGCATCAGCAAAAAAGGCAGGGCAGTATCCCCCTGGTCTTTGGGAGTAAAGACCACCGTGTGCAGCCTGATCCCGTCCCGCATGGGGATCATGAATTCTTTTCGTTCGTATTTGTCTTCAGGCCGGCTTTGGGCCCGGGTATGGCCGGACAGGGCAATAAAAATAAGGAGAATGCCGAAGGACAGCTTCGCAGCAGTAGTGGTCATATTGAGGAATTTAAATATTGAATAGCATGCACCGCTGCTTCATAGGGACGCCGGCTTATTTTCGGGTCCCTTATCCGGTAAACTCGATATGACTGCCCAGCCAGGCCATCATACCGGCCCCGATCTCGATAGCCGACTCGTCGATATTGAAGGTAGGGGTATGCACTCCGGAAGTGATACCCTTTTCGACATTCATCACCCCGAGCCGGTAAAAGCATCCGGGGATCTGCCGGGTATAATAGCCGAAATCTTCCGCTCCCATCCGTACCTCTGTCTCCTGTACATTCTCAGCTCCCAGGAATTGATCCGCCTCTGCCCGGGCTACGGTGTTCAGGGCCTCGTTATTATGCACCATGGGGTAGCCGATATCGATATGAAGGTCGATCTCCGCTCCCATGCTATGTACCAGTTCCGTAGCCTGCTTACGGATAAGTTCATGTGCTCTGAAGCGCCATTGTTCGTCCATGGCGCGGAAAGTCCCCATCAGCTTGACTTCGCTGGGGATGACATTTGTGGTATGGCCTCCCTGTACGGAAGTAATGGATAATACGGACGGCGACAGGGGATTGCGGTTGCGGCTGATGATCTGCTGCAAGGCAACGACAAGATGAGAAGCGACCAGGATCGTATCGACCGTGAGGTGTGGAGCTGCGGCATGTCCGCCTTTCCCTTTGATCGTGATATAGATCTCGTCTGCGCTGGCCATCACCATGCCGCCGCGAAAGCTCAGTTTACCTACTTCCAGGCCCGGATGTACATGCAGCCCGAAGATGGCTTGTGGCGCCGGATCTTTCAATACGCCTTCCTTGATCAGCAGGCTGGCGCCGCCCGGATTCTTCTCTTCCCCGGGCTGGAAGATCAGCTTCACCGTACCTTCCCACTCGCCTTTTAGTTCCTGGAGGATCCTGGACGCTCCCAGCAAAATGGAGGTATGTACGTCGTGACCGCAGGCATGCATGACCCCTTCTTTCCGGGATTTATAGGGAATGTCATTCTCTTCCCGGATAGGCAGCGCATCCATATCCGCCCGCAGGGCGATCAGTCGTTTTGCAGGGTTCTTTCCCTCGATCAGTCCTACCACACCGGTCTCCGCCATCACCCGGAAAGGAATACCCGTCTCCGTCAATTTCTGCTGAACGAACCGGGATGTCTCGAATTCCTGGTAGCTTAATTCAGGATGTGCATGCAGGTGGTGCCTGATAGAAATAAAATCCGGAGCATATAACCTGGCTAATTGTTTGATCTTATCTTTCAACATGGGATTGATTCATTGATTTTTAAAGGGCCACTTCGATGGTATCCCGGACTACATAAACTCCCGCAGGGAATAGCTTACCCAACTGTTTTGCATAATCGTCCGCTTCTTCCTGTGTCTTGAAATTACCGGCTTTCAATTTGTAATTGGGCGCCTGGTACATCAGGTACAGCTTCAATTCCGGAAATTGCTGGTATACTTTTGTCTTAGCGGCAAATACGCTGCCGCGGTCGGAAGAGTTGATCACCTGGATCCGGTAACCGGGGATATTGCGACGGGTCTCCCGGGTGGTCTCTTCATTGATTTCGACCTGTTTGCGGACCAGCAGGTCGATACGGGGATCTTTATTCACCACTACCGTGTTGGAATCCGTCTGGGCCATAGCCTGGGCTGAAATGAACAGTAATAGGATAATCAGACTTTTATGCATAGTGCTTTTTTTAATAATCTGTCTTGCCGGAGGGCTGGGCCGGAGATTGAGCCGCTGTCTTATCCGAAGGCTGTCCTGCGACGATCGTCACGCTGGCGCTGCAGCCCAGCCTGTCGGCGCCTGCCTCTATCAGCTGCCGGGCAAAAGCATAGTCGCGGATTCCTCCCGAAGCCTTGATTCTTATTCCTGCGGGCAGGTGCCGCCGCATCAGCTGCACGGCGCCCAACGTCGCGCCTTTCTCCGCATATCCGGTAGAGGTCTTCAGAAAATCCACCCCCAGGGCGGCATATATTTCACAACACCGGATGATCTCATTATCCTGCAGGATACCGCTTTCGATGATCACTTTCACGATTTTTCCCCGGTTATGCACCCGCTCCGTTATCGCTGCCATTTCCCGGGTAAGATACCCCCAATCCCCATTTTTCAGGGCCACTAAATTGATCACCACGTCCAGCTCATCGGCACCGTCGGCAAGGGCCTGCTCCGTCTCTGCCAGTTTAGCGTTCAGAACGGAATAGCCGAAGGGGAACCCGATCACCGTCGCCACTTTTACGTCGCCGGCTTCATCCCGCCGGGAGCCGGTTTTCCCATCCCCTTGCAGTTTAGCCGCACCCGCTGACGGCGACTCCAGCGATTCCAATGCCCGCTGAACCAGCGGCGGCGGAACACAGACGGCCGCAAATCCATACTCCAGAGCCTCTTCACATATTTTTTTAATCTCAATATAAGTAGTGACAGGCTTTAGAATGGTATGATCGATATATGAAGCAATGTTAATCACCGAGTTTTGCCAGGTATTTTACCGTTGATAAATATTAGAACACTAAAATTACTCCATTTACTTAAATTAGGCTCCATTTTAACAGACTAAAACTAATCTCACATGAGAAGATTCAACGCCCCTTTCCGGCTACGCCATTGGGGTAAAATATCCGCATTATTTGCAATTCTCTTATCCCATGCATTTTTTTCCACGGCACAGGTTACTTTTCCGGTTAACGGAGTAGCCGATCCACGCGAAGGATGTTATGCGTTCACCAATGCCACCCTCGTCAAAGACGGGCAGACGACCATCTCCAATGCTACCCTGATCATCCGGGATGGGCTGATCATCGGGGCGGGTGCGGGGCTCACTCCTCCGAAAGATGCCGTCATCATCGATTGTAAAGACAAGTATATCTATCCCTCCTTTATAGATATCTACAGCGATTACGGAATACCGGCGCCTGAAAGGCAGGCCCGGGGGTTCGATTTCAGGGCGCCGGCCCAGTTGAGCTCCAATACCAAAGGCGCCTTTAACTGGAACCAGGCTATCCACCCGGAGACAGAAGGAGCCCGGCTTTTCACCGTCGATGAGGCGAAGGCCAAACCCCTGCGGGAGATCGGCTTCGGTACGGTCCTCTCGCATATGAAAGACGGCATCGCCCGGGGCACCGGCGTAGTGGTCACGCTGGCCGATCAGAAAGAGAACCTGGTTATCATCAAACAAAAGGCCGCGGCCCTCTACTCCCTGAACAAAGGCTCTTCCACGCAAAGTTATCCCGGCTCCCTCATGGGCAGCATCGCCCTGCTACGGCAGACTTACCTGGATGCGGCCTGGTATAAGACGCAGACCATCCATGAAGGGACGAACCTGAGCCTGCAGGCCTGGAATGAGGAGCAGTCCCTGCCCCAGATCTTCGACGGAGGCAATAAATGGGACGATCTCCATGGCGACCGGATCGGAAAAGAATTCGGAGTACAATATATCATCAAGGGAGGCGGCGACGAATACCAGCGTATACGGGAAGTGGCGGCGACGAAAGCTACCTTTATCCTGCCCCTTAATTTCCCCCAGGCGATGGACGTAGAAGATCCCGACAACGCCCGCTTCGTTTCCCTGGCGGATATGAAGAACTGGGAGCTGGCCCCCACTAATCCCGGCGCCTTCGAGAAAGCAGGTGTTCTCTTCTGCCTCACTGCCTCCGATTTACGCGATCCAACGCAGTTTTTGACGAACCTTCGTAAAGCCTTCGACTATGGATTGAGTGAAAACAAAGCTCTGGAAGCCCTGACCAAAACCCCTGCTTCTCTTCTGGGTATCTATGATAAGGTCGGCAGCCTGGAAACCGGCAAGCTGGCTAACTTCCTCATCACCACCGGCGATGTATTCCAGGAAAAGACCAGTATCGTAGAGAACTGGGTCCAGGGAAAGAAATACGGCGTGAAAGAAGAAGCCTGGTCAGCCATCAAGGGGCAATACAACCTCGTTATCACTACGGTTAATGGAGGATCTGTCACCTATACAATGGATGTAAAATCGGCCAGCGCCGCCAGTGTGATCGGAAAAGATACCCTCACCGGTAAATTCAGCTATGACGGGAAGCTCATTTCTTTGAGTTTTGGAAAAGGGAAGGATTCGACTGGCGGCAGAAGACCAGGGGGAGGAGGACGCGCGGCTGCGGCCACGCATCTCAGCGGCATATCCAATGGAGACACCTGGAATGGGAATGGTACGGACAGCGCCGGCAACCTGGTGATCTGGACCGCCGTTTTCTCCAAAGCGACGCCGGCCCTCCCCGATTCCGCCCGCAAAAGGATCGCCCGCATCGGCAAGGTCGTATATCCCTTTGATGGGTATGGATGGGATAGCCTGCCCGGTCAGCAGGACCTGCTGATCAAAAATGCCACGGTCTGGACCAATGAAAAAGAAGGCAAGCTGGAAAATACGGATGTGCTCGTTAAGGGGGGCAAGATCATTCAGATCGGTCAGCACCTTGCCGCTTCCGGAGCAAAGATCCTTGACGGCACCGGGAAACACCTGACCCCGGGTATCATCGACGAACATTCCCATATCGCGGCCTTCTCCATCAATGAAGGCGCCCAGTCCGTTACTTCGGAAGTGAGGATCGCGGACAACCTCAACCCGGAAGACATCAACATCTACCGGCAGCTGAGCGGAGGTGTCACCAGCTCGCATATCCTCCATGGCTCCGCCAATACCATTGGCGGGCAGACCCAGCTGATCAAATTACGCTGGGGAGTCGATGACGAAGGGCTTAAATTCAGGAACTGGGACCCATTCATAAAATTTGCGCTGGGAGAAAATGTAAAAAGGACTACCTCTCAGAACAACAATCGTTTTCCCGACACCCGTATGGGCGTCGAAGAAGTGCTGACAGACGCCTTCACCCGGGCCCGTGATTATGAAAAGACGATGAAGGCAGCCGCAGCTTCTCATCAACCTTTTCGAAGGGATCTTGAGCTGGACGCGCTGGTAGAGATCTTAAATCACAAGCGGTTCATCACCTGTCACTCCTATGTACAGACTGAGATCACGGCCCTCATGCGGGTAGCCGATAAATTCGGCTTCCGTGTCAATACCTTCACCCACATCCTCGAAGGATACAAAGTAGCGGATAAAATGAAGGAGCACGGCGCAAACGTATCCACTTTTTCCGACTGGTGGGCCTATAAAATGGAAGTACAGGATGCCATCGCTTACAATGCTGCGATCATGCAGAAAGTGGGACTCAACGTATGTATCAATTCCGATGATGCCGAACAGGCGCGGCGCCTGAACCAGGAAGCTGCTAAAAGCGTGAAATACGGCGGCATGGCGGAAGAGGATGCGCTGAAGATGGTCACGCTCAACCCTGCAAAAGCCCTGCATGTGGCCGACCGGGTAGGCAGCATTAAAATAGGGAAGGATGCCGACCTGGTGTTGTGGACCGACAACCCTTTAAGCATCTATGCCAAATCAGAAAAGACCATTGTGGATGGCATCATCTACTATGATCTGGACCGCGATGCCGTTCTCCGCAAGAGCATTTCGGAAGAGCGGAACAGGCTGGTGCAGAAGATGCTGGCGGAGAAAAAGAGCGGAGCGCCTACGCAGTCCGCCGCGCCCAGCTTCCACGTAGAGCTCAGCTGTGGCGATCATGACCATCATGATGGCCTGCTGACGGTCGACGGAGAAGATCGTACTGGCGGGTCCGGTGACGCTGTCAATGATTCCGGGAATATCAATTCTAACAAGTAAATGACTATGAACATGAACAAACTATTTTACAATATATGCGCTTCAGGTTTGCCGGGTGCGCTGTTACTGCTGTTGACCTCAACAGCCATAAAGGCCCAGGATGACGTATATCCTGCCAAAGACTATAAGGGCAAATTATTTATTACCGGCGGTACGATCCATGTCGGGAACGGACAGGTTATAGAAGGGGGCACTATTGCTGTAGATAATGGGAAGATCGTGCAGGTGGGGCCAAATAGCACGGTCCCGGCCGGAGACGCCAAAGTGATCGATGCCAGAGGCAAACAGATCTATCCCGGTATTATCCTCCCCGTATCGGATCTGGGATTGAAAGAAATAGGCAATGGGGTGAGGGGGTCGAATGATTTTGAAGAATTGGGTGATCTGAATCCCAGTATCCGCTCCATTGTGGCTTATAATACGGATTCTAAGATCATCAATACGCTGAAGGCCAGCGGGATCCTGCTGGCTGGGGTTGCCCCGCAGGGCGGTTCCATCAGCGGGTCCTCTACGGTGGTGCAGCTGGATGCCTGGAATTGGGAAGATGCCGCGTATAAGATGGATGGGGCTATTCACGTAAACCTGCCCAGCTTCATCGTCCGGCCCCGGCGTTTTGGCGGGGGAGGGGGACGTGGGGCAGCGCCTCCGGCTGATCCGGTCAAAGAGGCCCTGGAAAAAATTGAAGAGGTCAAGGGCTTTTTCCGGGAGGCCCGGGCCTGGCTGCAGGAGCCTGTTCACAAAGAGACCAACCTGAAATTCCTGGCGGTAAAAGGGCTCTTCAGCAAGCAACAGAAGTTATTCGTGCATGGCGACCAGGTCAAGCAAATGCTGATCGCCATCGATTTTGCCAAAGAGTTCGGATTTGATGTCGTGATCGTAGGCGGCAGTGAGAGCTGGCTGATTGCGGATCTGCTGAAGCAAAATAATATTGCCGTCATCCTGGGGCAGCAGCATAGCCTGCCGACTACGGAAGACGATGATGTAGACCAGCCTTATAAGACACCGGCTCAGCTGCAGAAAGCAGGTGTCTTATTCGCTTTGAATGATGATAACGAAGAGACCCGCTTTCGCAACCTTATGTACAATGCCGGTACGGCCGCTGCTTACGGGCTGACAAAGGAACAGGCGTTGCAGGCGATCACGCTTAACAGTGCGAAGATCCTGGGGATCGATGACCGCACCGGTTCGCTGGAAGCGGGGAAGGATGCGAATATTGTCATCAGCGCAGGAGACATCCTGGATATGCGTACCAGTCTTGTCGAACATGCCTTCATACAGGGGAGAGAGGTGAGCCTGGAGAATAAGCAGACGCAATTGTACAAACGCTATATGGGCAAATACGGGCTTCCCGTTACACCTATGCCGTAAGGCGGTCACGGGCCGGCAGGAGACAGGCCGAAGCCCGGAAAAGACAGGCTGTAAGCCGGTCATACCAGTTAAATAAATAAAAGGCCCCCGCTGCTGAAGATCAGCAAGACGGGGGCTTTTAGTTACCGGTATCTACTCTTTAGACGGCGGCTGATAGCTTTGTTATTTCCGTACCGTTGAAAATACGGGCAAGGCTCATATCCTTTGTTTTCTTGTAATTTTCGATATTGGACTCCCACACGATCCGCCAAAAATTCTTGGACTTTAACTCGCCATAATCGGAAGTCTTAATGAAGATGCCCGCCAGCGGTTGCCTGGTCTTAAAGCTAATCTTAACAGGAGACTTATCAAGGTACTTTTCCCGGAGAAAATTTTCGATTTGTTCGGTTGTCATAAATGTATTTTTATGAGAGACTATGATGCTGCTTATTGATTATGGAACTTCGACAAATTCATTGACAGAGATCTTTTTCCCGCTCATCATGGTCTGATCCAGCGACAGGATAGCTTGTCTGGCTTCTGCTGCAACAGGCATGCTGATGAGGGCCTTGCATCTGGAGCGCCCGTTCAGCTTGTCTCTTACCACTTCTGCTGAATTGATGATCCCAAAGGCGGAAAACAACTTTCTTATATCCGAGTCATTGGTGTCAATGCTAAGATTAGAGGCCTGAATATCCATAAAGCGTAATTTAATGACCCAAGGGAAATGCTGTGAAAATGCCGATCCGGTTGGAAAATTATGGAGCAAGGTACGCTTTTTTCGCCAATAAGCCCTATTTAATTACGTTTCACGCTCTTTCCGCTGTTATGTCAGCCGCCTTATGGCTTAGGATTCAGTGCCTGCCTGATCCTTTCCTGCAGGTCTTGCAGATGATACCTGCTTAGCTTATCCGTAGTACGGGGAATTGCCGCTGTGATCTCCGCCTTCAGTTCCACCAGTTGGGCCCGCGCGATCGAAGGGATATCGGTATTGCGGATATTTCCTCCGAACAATACGGCAAAGCCCCTGGGCAAGCCTGCCGGGATGACCGGCGCTGCCGTAGATGGATTAATAAGAGCCACCAGGGCGTCGATATAGGTTTTTTGCAGGTTACGCCGGAAGATCTCGATGGTGCCTCCTGTCGTTAGTTCGCCCCAGACCCCTTTCTTCAGATCGGCCAATAGTTCATCCGCGCCATACACGCCGGCGCCAAAGCGGCCGGTGCAGGTGGCCATCCGGAACAGACGTCCTCCGGAGAGGAGGCTGTTCAGAGTATTGGTCTGCACCGTACCCACCAATTCCGTCGCCGCAGGATTGCTGAATTTATTAAGGATATCCTTATTCAGCAACCAGACGGGAGTCGTGAACAATTGCTTGTTCAGGAAATCCACTGCTTCTTTTTGGATGGCTTTGGGAGTAGGTTCGTAGACATCTCCTGTCTGCTCGATGCTCTTGAACGTCTCTTGTATACCTCCGACATTCTTGGAGACATGGCTCATATAGCGGCTGAATTGTCCCACCAATTGCTCGTACATTTCTTCCAGGTTATCATATTGGTCGGCTTCTTCTTTTGTCCATTCCGGTAAGGCAACCAGGATACGTTTCAGGTTTTTGATGCCATATTCACTGGCCTTGACGTTGTTATCGCTGAGATCTTCCGTCTGTGCGCGCGGGTCAAAATTATAGCCTTCGCCTCCAAACCATAGACGGGGATTGGCTTTTAGGCTGTCGATCACCAGCTGGTTGAGGATCTTTTTATCTTCTTCGTCGTTTTTGGTATCGGGTAGTCCCTTGTAGCCCCATTGGATAGCCCATTTATCATAGTCTCCGATCCGGGGGTAGAGACCCCTGATGCCGATATTGTCTTCCGGCTGAGCGACATAGTTGAAGCGGGCATAATCCATAATGGAGGCGGTGTGGCCATTGGCTTCTACCCAGGCTTTGTCCCTGAGCTTCTCCACAGGCGTCTTGCTGCTGCTGCCCATATTATGGCGCAATCCCAGCGTGTGGCCTACTTCGTGCGAAGAGACGAAGCGGATCAGATCTCCCATTAAGGCATCGTCGAATTTCATTTTCCGGGCGCGTGCATCTACCGCGGCCGTCTGGAGCATATACCAGTCATGGACCAGCTTCATCACGTTGTGATACCAGCCTATATGGCTCTCCAGGATTTCTCCGCTGCGGGGATCCGCGATATTCGGACCATAGGCATTCTCGATATCCGAAGCGAAATAACGGATCACGGAGAACCGTGCATCTTCCAGGCTCATGGTAGAATCATTCTCAGGCCATTCCTTGCCGACGATGGCATTCTTGAACCCTGCTTTTTCAAAAGCCGGCTGCCAGTCATTGATCCCCGCGATCAGGTAGGGCCTCCATTTTTTCGGCGTGGCCGGATCGATATAATAGACGATCTGCTTTTTGGGCTCTACAAGCTCTCCGCGTTTCCATTTTTCCCGATCCTCGTCCCTGGGTTCCAGCTTCCAGTGATGGATGAAGCGGGAGGTCTCTATTCTTTGCTGATCGTCGCCATACACCGTATACTCACTGGCAAAATAGCCGACCCGGGGATCGAAGGGCCGCTTGCGCATCGGTGTTTTAGGCAGCAGGATAAAGGAGTTATTCAGCTCCAGCGTGACGGCGCCCGTTACTTCGGCGGCGGGCAGGGTCGTGGAAGGGAAGGGCCCGGCAGGGGCGCCCAGCCCACCCGGCACAGGGGTAGAGGAGAACGTTTTCACGGTCCTGATCTCCGTATTGATAGGATACGTATGGATGCTTTCGATATAAGATCGGTCTGCCGCGAGGGCCGACAGATTGTATCTTCTCTTGATCCCCGGGGTCAGGCTGAATGCCTGGTTATCTCCTTTAAAGAAATCCGTTACTTCGATCACCACCGTAGCAGAAGAATCGGATCCCTTGCCATAAGTTTTTATATCGAAGGCGGCCGCGATGGGGTTCATATTGGAATTGCTGACGGCCTGTGCGATGGGCTGAGAAGAATCTGTAGCCACACTTACGATCGTCAACACGCGCAGGAACAGCGTATTGGAGGGACCTTTCTCCCAGCGGATCGTTTGCAGGTTTGCCTGCTCGCCGCCGTAATTGCCACCGGCCGCCGTCTTCCCATAACGGGTGCTTACCAGGATATCCCGGCCCAGGATGGAATCGGGGATCTCGAAATACCATTTGTCTTCGAGCTTGTGAATGGTGAACAGGCCGGTATGTGTTACGGCCTTGTCCGTAATGACATCTTTGTAAGGTTTGGGCTCCTGTTTAGGGGCGGCGGCCCCGTTTCGGGCGCCCGGTGTTGCTGCCGGGTTGGCGCCGGGTGTGGTAGGGGGAGCGCCGGGACGTTGCTGGGCGACGGCAGCCGAAAGGCTGACACCCAGGGTCACAGCGATCAACATTGTCTGGGCAATCAATATTCTTTTTCTCGCGGTCATAGTTGGTTTTTTAGTGGTGTTCCGGGAAAAATGGTTAAGAGATTGAAAATAATTAATCAAATTAATAAACATCGGCTGCCGGGAGCTTAAAATTTGATGAGTGGGGGATTGACGGAGGCCTTGCGGCATTCGGGAGTATTTATTATTTTGGGATCCAAATCCTTTATCATATGTCACCAGATCCTCAACCGAATACCATAGCGCCACTTTCCGCAAAAGACAAGATCACCCTGAAAAAGCTGAAAGACCAGGCTTATTTCACCCTGGCTAAGACCTATGGCCCCTTTTTTCTGGCTTTGGCGTTCCTTTATTACAGAATGACCCCGGGGTCTACCTTTCGGGGGCATCGGCTTAATTATGAGCATATGACGAGGTCGGATTATAATCTTGTCTTCTGGATATTGGCCATCTTATTTGGAGGTGTTTTTTTATTATTCTTAGTCAGGGATTACAGACGCCGGGTAATTCCTTTGAAGAAAGAAATGCTGAGCGCAAAAAAATATTGCATTCCTTTTGTCGCCAGAAAGTATAAAGATCCCCTTTACAATAAGTGCCTGTTGTTCTATCCGGGCAAAGAAGACTTCTATATCGAGATCCCGGAAAAAGACTTCGACGCGATCAGGAATGGAGAGAACATGCAGCTGGAAGCGGCCTGCATTACCGGCGAGGTATTGCTGGTAAGATCGGAGAGCATTACGTGCGAACAAGCTTCCGAGTTCAGCTTTTCGGATGAGGTTATTACCAGTAATAAATAAGATTACCTGATCCGATGCGGGCTTATAAAAAGAGGCGGCCTCAAACTAATTTTGAGGCCGCCTCTTTTCAACTATTTATCCGATATTCCGGGAAATGCTTATACCGCATCCTTCCCATGGCAATTCTTGTACTTCTTGCCGCTGCCGCAGGGGCAGGCGTCATTGCGCCCGATCTTGGGACCGACCTTTACCGGCTCCTGCCGGACGGCTGCTGAAGGATCGTGGTATTCGCCTCCGCCTTCTTGTGGGATTCCGGGTGGGAGGGCAGGACCTGTTCCATTCGAAGGACCGCCTGCCGCCATCTCATCCTTACGGATCTTCAGCTTGCTCATGTCCGTCCGCTGTTCGCGGCCTTCCTGGATATCTGAATGATGGCTGCTGGAATGGTGGATGCCGCTATGAGAGAGGAAGCTGACGATATCCTTATTCACCTCGCTGTCCATACGCCGGAATAGCTCGAAAGCCTCCATCTTATAGATCACCAGCGGGTCCTTCTGTTCCAGGTACGCCGTCTGCACACTCTGTTTCAGGTCATCCATAGCCCGCAGATGCTCTTTCCAGGCCTCATCGATGATGGAGAGGGTGATCTGCCTTTCTACGGCGTTCATCAGCTCTCTGCCGTCGCTGTTAAGGGTCTTTTGAAGACCGACGTGTACATTGATTCTTTTCTTTCCATCGGAGAAGGGAACTACCACATTCTCTACATGAGCGCCCTTCGTGGCGCGTATATTATTGAATACAGGGACTGCCTGTTTACGTAATTCGTCCAGTTTGTGTTCATAGCTTTGCGTCGCCTCCTGGTACAGCCTTTCGGAAAGCTGGTTCACATCTTCTTTGCGGAACTCTTCATGGCTGATCTTGCTGTCGATGCCGAAATTGACGATTGTGGCCAGCTTGAATCCTTCGTAATCGTCTCCTTCCCGGAAAGAGTTGACCAGGCCTTCCGCCACGATATAGAATGCATTGTCCAGGTCCAGCGCCAGTCTTTCCCCGAAGAGGGCGTGACTACGTTTCTTATAGACCACATTCCGCTGTTTGTTCATGACGTCATCGTATTCGAGCAGACGTTTGCGGATGCCGAAGTTGTTCTCTTCCACTTTCTTTTGCGCCCGCTCGATGCTCTTGGTCACCATGCTGTGCTGAATGACTTCTCCTTCTTTATACCCCATCTTATCCATCAGCGAGGCGATCCTGTCACTACCGAACATACGCATCAGGTCATCTTCCAGGCAAACATAGAACTGTGTGGTACCGGGATCACCCTGACGGGCCGAACGGCCGCGCAGCTGTCTGTCTACCCGGCGGCTTTCATGTCTTTCCGTACCGATGATCGCCAGGCCGCCCGCTTCTTTTACGCCAGGTCCCAGCTTGATATCCGTACCACGACCGGCCATATTCGTAGCGATGGTCACCGCTCCGGCCAGACCGGCTTCCGCCACTATCTGTGCTTCCCGTGCATGCTGTTTGGCATTCAGTACATTATGGGGGATCTTCTTTGCCTGCAGCATCTTGCCGAGGAGTTCGCTCACTTCCACATTCGTGGTACCTACCAGGGAGGGCCGGCCTTCCGCCCGCAATTTTTCGATCTCATCGATAACCGCCTTGTATTTTTCCCGTTTGGTCTTGTATACCAGGTCCTGGTGATCCTTTCGGATTGCCTGTACATTCGTGGGGATCGTCACCACATCCAGCTTATAGATATCCCACAATTCCGCTGCTTCCGTTTCGGCCGTACCGGTCATACCGGCCAGCTTATGGTACATACGGAAATAGTTTTGTAAAGTTACTGTAGCATAGGTCTGGGTGGCTGCTTCGATCTTGACATTTTCTTTCGCTTCGATCGCCTGGTGGAGGCCATCGCTGTATCGTCTTCCGTCCAGGATACGTCCTGTCTGCTCATCTACGATCTTCACCTGCCCGTCCAGTACGACGTATTCCACGTCCTTGTCGAATAAAGTATAGGCTTTCAGCAGCTGCTGGACAGTGTGGATCCGATCCGCCTTTATGGCATATTCGTTCAGCAGGGCTTCCTTACTTTGTAATTTTTCTTCTGCACTGACATCACTCTTTTCAATATCGGCCAGCTTGATGCCAATGTCAGGTAGTACGAAGAACTCGGGATCCTCCCCTTCGCGGGTGATCATCTGGATACCCTTGTCGGTCAGGTCTACGGAGTTGTTCTTTTCGTCGATGTGGAAGAAGAGTTCTTCATCCACCTTGGGCATTTCCTTCTGCTGATCAGCGAGGTAATAATTTTCTGTCTTCTGCAATTTCACCTTGATGCCGGCTTCGCTAAGGAATTTGATCAGGGCGCCGGATTTGGGAAGTCCCCGGTGAGCCCGGAACAGGGCCAGTCCGCCGTCTTTCGCATCGTCATTGCCCTCGGCAATTTTTTTCCTGGCCTCGATCAGGAACAGGTTGGTCACCTTTCGCTGGGCGTCGAAGAGCCTTTCCACCCGGCTTTTCAATATATGATATTGCTGGTCGTCTCCTTTGGGTACCGGTCCGGAGATGATCAGGGGAGTCCGCGCATCATCGATGAGTACGCTATCCACCTCATCCACCATGGCGTAGTGATGTTTGCGCTGTACCATCTCTTCGGGTGAATGCACCATGTTGTCACGGAGATAGTCAAAGCCGAATTCGTTATTCGTACCATAGGTGATATCCGCCAGGTATGCCTTACGGCGGGATTCGCTGTTGGGCTCGTGTTTGTCGATACAATCCACCGTCAGCCCCAGCCATTCGAAAATGGGGCCATTCCACTCGGAGTCACGACGGGCGAGGTAATCATTCACCGTCACGATATGCACTCCCTCGCCGGCCAGCGCATTCAGGTAGGCGGGGAGGGTCGATACCAGGGTCTTACCCTCACCCGTGGCCATCTCCGCAATTTTACCCTGATGTAATACGGCGCCTCCGATCAGCTGTACATCGTAATGCACCATATTCCAGGTGATCGGGCTGCCGGCGGCCATCCAGGTATTCTTATAGATCGCCTGATCGCCTTCGATACGGATATGCTCCTTCTTAATGCTCAGGTTCCTGTCCAGGTCCGTAGCCGTGGAAACCAGTTCCGTATTTTCCTTAAAACGGCGGCTGACCTCTTTCACGGCGGCAAAAGCTTCTGGTAACAGCGCTTCCAGCACTTCTTCGATCTGTTCGTCCCTGTCTTTCTTCAGCTGGTCTACCTCCTGGTAGATGACATCTTTTCCGCTGATATCACTGAAAGGGAGTTCCTCCGCCTTCTTATTGAGTTCGTCTATCTCCGTATCAATTTTGCTTAAATGCTCCTTTATACGGCTCCTGAACTCTACCGTTTTGGCACGCAGCTGGTCGTTGCTGAGGGATTGATAAGCAGCAAAATGCTGATTGACCTGTCCAACGATCGGCTGGATGATCTTAATGTCCTTCTCAGACTTATTTCCCCCGAATATCTTTGATAATAAACCTAACATATTCCTTAGTATTGAATGATTTTAGAATTCCTGGTTAAATACTCCTTCAAATTTAATGCTATCCTCTGCGATAGGTCAAATTGACAGGGAAGCAAAGGTACGGAAAGCCACGGGAAGAAGCGAAAGAAACAACCCTTAATAAGCGGCTGAAAGACAGTCAAAAGAGGCTGGAAGCCTCTTGTCCGAAGGACCGACATTAGACTATGCTGGAAATGGGCTATTTTTTACCTGCCCATTTCCAGCATATTATTATAGAGGATTCCTCTTATATAAATTAATTTTTTGGGATTGATAAAGAAAACTATTAATTTTAGGATTATTTAGTAATTAATGAATTATTTATCTAAATTTATTAGTCTATGTCTACAGCCGGACAAAATCTGAAATACCTTCGCAAATTACGTGGTTGGACCCAAGAAGAATTTGCTGTCAAACTGGGCATTAAAAGATCTTTATTAGGCGCTTATGAAGAGGAGCGGGCAGAACCCCGGATCGAAGTACTGGAGATCGTCGGAGATATGTTCAAGCTGACCCTTGACGAATTGCTCCGCAAAGAGCTGAGTGATTCCAAAGGAAGCTACCTTTCTAAAAGAAGAGCGCAGAAGCTGGTATCCGCCTCCAATGAGATACAATTGGTTCCGGTAAAAGCTGCCGCCGGCTACCTGGCCGGTTATGCCGATCCGGAGTTTCTGGACGAACTGAATACCTTCACCCTTCCCATGCTGGCTCCAGGCACTTACCGGGCTTTTGAGATTGTCGGGGACTCCATGCTGCCGACCCCCAGTGGTTCGGTGATTGTAGGCGAGAAAGTGGAAGACCTGGAAGAAGTGAAGAGCAACCAGACTTATGTGGTAGTTTCCCGCAACGAAGGCATCGTATATAAGAGGGTCATGAAGAATAATAAATCCAGGACGAAACTCACCCTGGTCAGCGATAACACCGCCTATCAACCCTACAATGTGAATGCGGACGATGTGCTGGAAGTGTGGAAGGCCCAGATGGTCATCAGCAAAGCCAATACCCAGCAAAGATGGGATGTCAATCAACTGGCCAGCCTGGTCAGCAACCTGCAGGAACAGGTCAGTTCGTTGAAGAAGAAAATGAATTGATGTTCGCCAGGACATTTCCATCGCGATCCTGACAGACGGGTATAGTTGTACTATGAACCTGTTTGTTGTCCGTTAGTGAGCTATATAACCGCTGCTTTTTAGACTTTGGGCGATCTTGGATGCCATACTCCGGTTCAGACCTCTCTTGCCGTTATATTGTTTGCCCTTTGTCTCCAGTATCGCTCTCCAGACCGGAAAAGCAATGCTCTTTGTATTGATCAGCAAGGATTCAAATGATCCATTGACCGTTGTATAAGTGTTGCCAGGGATACTGGTGTAGCTTGTGGGTTGATAACCGGAACCATGGCTATAAGTATAGTTAGGCGCATAGATACCGGGACTATAATGCTCATTATGCAAAAATCCGCGGGAGTCCACGATCAATAAGGCATCAATGGCGAGTTTATCAATTGTTTTTTCGAAATCAGCATAACTGTTCGTAATGGAGTCAAACAGATCGGCGGATTTTAAAACAGTTGTTCCGGACGTGGAAAGATCATGAGCGATGTGGTCTTCGACACGGCTTCGCAGCGCCAAAGCCTCGGTATCGGTTTTCATAAAACAACTCCTGATGCAAATATTATATGTTGTAGAATCAAGCATGGAAAATTCACAACCTTCTTCCAGATAGATGGCCAATATTTTTGTATAAGGCCTGGTCGGTTCTTTTTTTTCAAGGATGTGAATGGAAGAAGTGGCGCAGCTGGAGAGTAGCATTATACCGTAAGACAGGATAAATAACTTTTTCATTTTCGGGAAGAAAGGTAAAGGGGTTAGATGATCTGATAAAGATTATCCAAAACAAAGTACGGATTTATCCGGTATTATTGGATTTGGAAAATACTCCCCTGGCCCGCTTCTGTCAATCGCCCTGGTGTTGATGGCGGTAAGATGGCAAAGACATTCTCTCCCGGCGCCGGATAGATCGACGCCATCCCGGTGAACCGGCTGAATGCCGGCAGTACGGCATACTCTTCTCCAAAATAAAAGCAAGGGAATCGCAGGCTCTGTTTTCCCAGTCCATTGATCCGGATACCGGGATGAATATGGCCGGAGAAAAAGTAAGTTGCCGCCGCTTCTTCCCCGGCTTTCCCATCGTCATCATCGGTGATGTCATGAATGAATGCGAATTCCCCTATCTGTAACCGCTCCGGGCTCAGCTCTATGCCGGCCGCCTGATACCAGTCATCATGCAGAATATCATGATTTCCTTTGATAAGACGGACACCCAGATCCGGAAAATCCTCCCTCCATCGCTGAAACAGCGCCAGTTCCTTATTTTCCCTGCTATGAAAAAGATCCCCTACCACCAGCAGTTGCCGCGGCCGGAAATACTGGATCTGGGTAAGCAGCCTTTGCAGGTCCTCCCGGTAAACGGATTGCGGCACTCCGATGCCTGATTTGCGGAAATGTCCCGTCTTGCCAAAATGAAGATCGGATACGATCAGGGATTTTTCCTCTTCCCAGAAGATACAACGATCGGGAGATAGCCATAATTGCTGGTCTTTGAGGCGATATGGGAATGCAGGCTGCATAAATTTAAAAGAAGGCAAAGGTATCTAAAAAGAAGGAGGCCGGCCCGGGAATGCAGTAAATAATAATGGGCTAATCTTTTGAAATTCTTTAAAATAGTATTTATTTAGGAGGATTAAATAAATGACTGCTATGACAAGTACCGACCAGGCCGCCGACATATTGGATTTTGACGGTAGCAAAAAGAAAATTCCGGAGATGCTGAATGTCCTTACCATTCTCACTTTTGTGGGTTGCGGCGTCTTCACGCTCGGGAGCATTTATTCTTTTTTCCATGCCCGGAAAGGCTACGATGATTTAGTACAGGCACAGGATAAACTGGCGGATGCCCCTGAATTCGTCAAAAGCCTGGCGGGCCCGAAAATGGTGGAGATGGCAAGACTCTCGCTTGAAAACAGAGTGCCTATCCTGCTCCTGGCTTTGGTGGGTTATGGTCTTTGCCTTTATGGAGCCATCCGGATGCGCGGGTTAAAAAAAGAAGGGTTTCCCTTTTATGTGCTCGGACAGCTGGTACCAGTCGTTGCCAGTTTTATTTTTTTGGGAGTGGGCTCTTTCGGTGGGTTTGCGCTTATCGGCGGGCTGTTGTTCCCGGTGCTTTTTATTATCTTGTATGCGACGCAGCTCAAGAATATGTCTTAGGAGCGAAGCTGCCCGCGGCTGGTCGCCGGCGCTATTTATTCAGTTGCGCCTGCATCTTTCTCACCCGGTCCTCTAATTTTTCGGAGGAGAGATCTTCGCGCATACTGTCCACTTTCAACGGAAAACAGAATGGAGTCAGTCTTTGAGGCCAGCGGAGCACGATCTGTCCCGCTTGAATACGTTCTAACATATTGCGTAACCTTCCTTCTTCCATCTGTTGCTCCATCACTTCGTTATATGCCTGCCGGAGCAGGAGATTATGCGGGTCATATTCGGTGAAGACATTGAACAGCAGGGAGGCGGAGGACTGCAGATGTCTTGTTTTGACATGCTCTCCCGGATTACCCTGGAAGATCAGTCCGCCGATCACGCCGATATCCCGGAACTTGCGTCGGGCCATCTCGGCGCTGTTGACGCTCCGCTGAATATCGGCGCTCAGGCCATCGAGGCTGAACAGTTCATATACATTCGTATCGTCGACAGGGATAGGCTGATCACTGAGGAGCTCAAAGCCGTAATCATTCATGGCGAAGGTGAAGCTGATGGGCCTGATCCGGCTGATGCGGAAGGCCAGCAGCGCAGCCATTGCCTCGTGCACCAGCCTGCCTTCGAACGGATAGGCAAATAAATGAAAGCCATCTTTCGTCTCGATCTGCTCGATCAGCAATTCCCGCTCCCGGGGCATATAGGATAGGTGCGACTGCAAATCGAACAAGGGTTTCAGCACTTGTAGCTCGATGTCCGTGTGATTTTCCAAGGGCGGACGATCCACTTGCCGGTTATGGCCTGCGGCTGCTGCGGGGCCATCGGCTATTAGCTTGTAGCCGTCAGCCATTCTCGCGGCCTCGTCCAGCTTCTTTCGCAACATCAGGCCCAGGTTGGCGGACAACGGCATTCGTCCTCCATTCCAGCTGGGGACGATGGATTTTTTAGCATTCGATTTGCGGACCAGCGCCGTCATATCCTTGATCATAACGAATTCAAGGTTCCTCCCTGCCAGCGTAAAGACATCTCCGGGTGTCAGGCGGGAGATGAAGTATTCCTCGATCACTCCGACATAACCGCCCGTGATAAAACGTACTTTCAGCATTGCATCGCTGACGATCGTTCCGATATGCAGCCGGTGCCGCATAGCGATGCGGCGACTGTTGATCTTATACAGTCCGTCTTCCATGATCTCTACTTTCCGGAACTCATCATATTGATGCAGGGCCACCCCGCCTTCCGTGATGAAATGGAGGATCTCCTGCCATTCGTCTTCCGTCATATCGCCGTAGCAGAATGTCGTCTTGAGCTCCTGGAAAAGCGCTCCCGGGTGGAATCCTTCCGAGATGGCCAGGGTAGAAAGATATTGGATCAATACGTCAAAGCAGAGCAGCATCGGCTCGCGGCTTTCTATCAGCTTGATCTTCATGGCTGCTTTCAAAGCTGCGGCTTCAACCAGTTCCAGGGAATGGGTAGGCAGGAAATAGATCTTGCTTACCTGTCCCGGCTGATGGCCGCTGCGTCCGGCTCTTTGGAGAAACCTTGCTACTCCCTTAGGGCTACCTACCTGGATGACGGTCTCTACCGGGCGAAAGTCTACTCCTAAGTCCAGGCTGGCCGTACACACCACTGCTTTCAGCTTGCCTTCGTGCAGTGCCTCTTCCACCCAGCTGCGCAGGTCCAGATCGATAGAGCCATGATGCAGTGCGATGGCGCCCGCCAGATCCGGGCAGGTGTCCAGCAGCGACTGATACCATCGTTCGCTCATACCGCGGGTATTGATGAAGATCAGCGTTGTCCTGCTTTGTTCCAGGATAGGAATCACTTTATGGATCAGCTTCAGGCCCAGGTGGCCCGCCCAGGGATATTTCTCGATTTCATCCGGCAGGATGGACTCTACGTCGATAGGTTTATGGATTTCTGCCCGGACGATAAAACCTTCGTGTTTCGGGTCGCCGGCTGTGATTGCTTCGCCGGCCGTGGGTATGCCGCCTTGCAGGGAGGCCAGCAACACTTCCTTTGCCTGCCCGAGGTTGCCGATCGTCGCGCTGATGCCGATAACGGAGCATTCCCGTTCCTTCACCCCCATGATCCGCGAAATGGCCAGTTCCACCTGCACGCCCCGCTTGCTGCCCAGCAATTCATGCCATTCATCGACCGCCAGGATCCTTAAGGGACGGAATACTTCCGGATATCCTTTTTGGGCGAGCAGCAGGTGGAGGCTCTCCGGAGTAATGATCAGCACTTCCGGCATCTTACGTTTCTGCTTCTGCCGCTCGCTTGTTTCGGTATCTCCGTTACGGATGCCGACCCGCCATTGCATACCCAATTCCCGGATCACTTCTTCCATAGCCCGGCCGATATCTTTGGCGAGCGCCCGCAAGGGAGATATCCATAATAATTGCAGCCCGCCCCCCGACCGGGTGCGAAAGTCATCGGGATGCCGATTGATAAAATCGATCAGCGCCCCCAGGAATACGGAATACGTTTTCCCGCATCCCGTAGGCGCATTCACCAACCCGGAATGCCGATCGATGATATGCTGCCAGGTTTGCTCCTGGAAAAGAAAAGGGCTGAGCCCTTTTTCTTTCAGCCATTGATGAATAGTGGCATATCCTTTAGTGTTATAAAATTGCATAAGAGGTATCCTTACAGTGTCTTCAGGTACTCGATCACTGCTTTTCTTTCCTTATCGGTCAGCTTATCCCCGAAAGTATGCCCGTAATTCCCATAGCCAGGCAGTGTAGTATTGTATACGGTCGTGCCGGAGGGAGCCGGTTCCCGGGCGAATTTCCAGCCAACCTGGTCATAATCATACTGCAGATTATTGAAATCCCGCGACCAGTAAGTAGGTCTTAGCCTGCTGTTCAATAAGGCCTCCAGTGTTGGCACCGATCCGTTGTGCAGGTAGGGCGCCGTGATCCAGATGCCATCCAGCGGCGGTGCGATATATCCGTTAAAAGGTTCCAGCCTGGCGGGGTGGTCTCCCTGGGCAAACCAGCTTTTGTTGAACCAGTCTACGAACTGCGGACTCTGGTAATTCGATTTGTACAGGAAACTATCGGTTCCAATGAGATTTTCCGGAATGAGCAGGTTAGGATAATCTCCTCCCTCCCCATAATTCCCATGACATTTTGAGCAATGCTCTACGAAGACCACCCCGCCTTGCCTGGCCAGGGAGCTATTGACAGGATTGGGATACCTGGGTGGTTCCAGCGAATAAATATAAGCCAGCACATCATTGATGCGGCTATCCACTTCCCTGGCTTCCGAGCTGTCGTTCACCGTTAGCAGGTTCGAGGCCATGAGGAACCTTCCGAAGTCGCCCCTCCCAAATCCGTTGTAGAACATAGCATGTTTCTTCTTCAGCAGCCACCACGGCGGTGTATCGGAGGGGATCACCTGGTCGGGCGGGGTATCGATCAGCGAGGAGTCGCTCCAGCGTAAGGTATTGGGATCCCGATGGGCTATCAGCAAGTCGGCCAGCCGGTCCGCAGAATTGACTCCTCTTACTTCGGTATAGAGGCCGCCGCCAATAGCTTTCATGGCTTTGAGGAAAGGCGCTGCCGCCTCGTATTTTTTAGGATCTCCATTTTTCAGGACCCGCTCTGCCAGGGCGGCCGTACCTGGGCTCAGCTTCTGGCGATCGGTAAAATCGATCAGGGTGTTGCCCAATCCTACGTATAATTTGTTGTCGAAGACCTGGGCATGGCATTGCATGCAATTGGGTGCTACCACCGTCTCTCCGTTTGCTGCTTTTACCGCTGTATATTCATGGCTGATAAGGGCATTCGGGCCTTCTCTTTTCAGGTAATTCGTCTGGCTTTTGCCAAACCCGAGCAGAAAATAGTTGTAAGGGATCCCGCTCTTCACATAATCGCCTGTTGTCAGGTAGGCATAGCCTTTTTCTTTATCCCCGATACGTTGAGGACTGGCCGGAACAGGCACGGGTTCTTCTTCACGGAAAGGATGGAAGACCGTCGTAAAAGCGGCGCAGCCTATCCCCAACAAAGCCAGTATCATCCATTTTTTCATATCTAAATTTACTTATAAATAATGACCGGGCAAAGAAGGTTGGCTCCTGTCAAATGGAAGAGGGCGGGGTCTTTGTCAGATTAGTATACGCCGGTAAAATTCCCATCCATCCGCTTGATGAAATAGAGCTTCTTATTCTCAAAATAGTCCAGCGTCATGGTTTGCTTGTTGAGAACGGGTTCGATGTCGAAGTCGTTGAATACCTTGTATTTTTTCTCCCCGATGCTGCCGCTCAATCCCTTCCCGGTCTGCAGGAGTAATTTGGCAAACCGGTAAGTGGTCTCATAACCGCGGAAAACCATATCGCTGGGGCGGGAATAGAATTTCGTCTTAAAATACTGCTGGATCGAGCGGACGAGATTGTCTGAGGGATTGGTATAGAAAGGGGTACTATAGATGACCTCTTCCCCGCTGTACTGCAGACCAGTGAAGTCGATATTATCCCAGGTCGGCATGCCGACAATGACACTGGTATAGGTCTTATTCAGGGACGCCAGGGACTGGCAGAGATTCCGGGCAAAATTCTCATCGAGGCTGCCTGCGATACAGATCGTCTGTGTATTGCTATCCAGGTAGGGAACCAAAGATGCTGCGTTGAAGTTGTCCTCCAGCGTAATATACCTGATCCTCAGGGGGACGGAAGCCGTGGTTTTTTCAATATCCATGAAGTAATGCTGGAGATGATCTTCCTGCCCTCCCTTTTTCCGGAACAGGAGAATGGGCTTGGTCGCATAATTGCGCTGAATGAACTTATTGATCCCTTCGCAATGGGTCCGCAGGGTGGAATTCAGGATGACAAAATCGGGATTATTGCTGATCCCGCCGTCATTGGGAAAATTGACATTAATAAAAGGGACACTGAGGTGGGCTGCCGCGGCGGCCAGCTGCTGCAATTCCCCGGAGGCCACAACTCCGATAATGAGCTCTGTCTTTTGAAAGGAAGGGCTTTGCAAGACCTGTGCCAGGCTTTGGGTCGTCGACCGGGTATCATAAATATGCACTTCCAGCGGCGCATCTTCTTTTTCCAGGGAGTCCAGTGCTAACTGGGCGCCTTCGTAGAATTCCAGGCCGGGATTGATGAATTTGGGGAAATTCTTATCATACCGGTAATTACTGGCGGCATCAAAAGCTGAATCCAGGTAGAGGGGAACAAAAATGGCCACCTGGTGACGGGACAGGGAATCGGGCATTGTCAGGCTTGTTGGACGCCTGCTGCTTGTATCCCGGCTTTTACCGACGGTATCCACCTGTGCCAGGCCGGCGACCGCCTGCATTCCTAAAAGGACACAACATAGAAAATATCGGAAATTGGTCTTCATATAATCTTTGGCTCCCACTCCTGGCCCTTACCCCCTAAAGGGGGTTGGGTGCGGGGATTATTCCCATTCGATCGTAGCCGGCGGCTTGCTGCTGATATCGTATACTACCCGGTTGATCCCCTTGACATTATTGATGATCTCATTGGAAATATCGGCCAGGAAAGAGTACGGCAGATGCGCCCAATCCGCGGTCATTCCATCTACGGATGTTACCGCCCGCAACGCTACCGTAAACTCATAAGTCCTTTCATCCCCCATGACGCCGACACTCTTCACGGGCAACAGGATTGCTCCTGCCTGCCAGATCGTTCCATATAGGTGATGATCTTTTAATCCTTGTGTATATACATAATCTGCTTCCTGCAATAACCGCACCTTCTCCTCCGTCACTTCTCCCAGGATCCTGATCGCCAGGCCGGGACCGGGAAAAGGATGCCTTTGCAGCAGTTCTTCGGGAATGCCCAGCTCATGTCCTACCCGGCGTACCTCGTCCTTGAAGAGAAAACGCAGAGGCTCTACCAGCTCCAGGTGCATTTTTTCCGGCAGCCCTCCCACATTATGGTGTGACTTGATGGTAACGGAAGGGCCATGAACGGAGATGCTCTCGATCACATCCGGGTAAATGGTCCCTTGTCCCAGCAATCCTACTCCTTCGACCTTGGCGGCCTCTTCCTGGAATACATCGATGAACAATCTTCCGATGGTTTTCCGTTTGGCTTCCGGATCGGTCTGACCTTTCAGCTCATCATAGAACATTTTTTTGGCATCGATGCCTTTCACATTCAGGCCGATCGTTTTATAGCTTTCCAGCACCTGGCCGAATTCGTTCTTTCTTAATACGCCGTTGTCGACAAAGATGCCGTAGAGACGGTCTCCGATGGCCCGGTGGATCAGGGTAGCCGCTACGGTGGAATCGACCCCCCCGCTGAGCGCCATGATCACTTTCCGGTCACCGATCTGCTGGCTCAACCGGGCGACGGTATCGCTGACAAAATGGGCGGGCGTCCAATCCTGAGAGCAGCCGCATACCCCTACCAGGAAATTCTTTATTATTTTCTTTCCTTCGACCGAATGATAGACTTCGGGGTGGAATTGCACACAATAAAGGGGGTGCTCGCCTGTGGACGTCCCGTTAGCCTGTTCTTTCCGGAAAGCCGCATAGGGGATATTCTCCGTATTCGCCAGTATTTCAAATCCGGGGGGCATATCCAGGATGGTATCGGCATGGCTCATCCAGACCTGCGACAGCTCAATGACATCCTTTAGCAGGATATTGTCCTTTTGTTTGTGTAATAAGGCCCGGCCATACTCCCGCTTGTTGCTGTTGGCTACCCGGCCGCCGAACTGTTTGGCCGTCAGCTGGGCTCCATAACAGACGCCCAGAACGGGTAATTGATGATGCAGCGCGGATATATCCACCACGGGAGCGTTCGCATCGTTCACGGAGAAGGGGGAGCCGGAAAGAATGATGCCCTTCAGGGAAGGATCGAATGCAATGGGTTTGTGGTAGGGAGTGATTTCACAGTATACATTTGCTTCACGCACGGCCCTGGCAATCAATTGAGTATATTGCGAGCCGAAATCAAGAATTAGAATCTTTTCCGTCATGGTGACGCGAAGGTAAAAAAAATCTCCGGAGGGAAAATATCTATTAAGGGAAGAATGGTTTTAAAATACCGAAGAAAAGTTTAATTTTTGTCTGACTTGAGTAAACCTATAAACAGCGCATTATGAGAAAAACACTTTGGATCGTACTGGCCTTGCCGGTGATATTGGGCTCCTGCCGCCATTTCCTGGGTAAAAGAGTACGGGGAAACGGAGAAATCCGGACGGAGGAGCGCAGTGTGAACAACTTTAAAAATGTAGATGTCAGCGGAGCTGCCAAAGTATATGTCTCACAAGGCTCTCCTGCCACCGTGAAAATAGAAGGCGATGCAAATCTTCTTCAGTATATAGAGGTCACCCAGGAAGGGGATAATATCAGCGTACGGGAAAGACCCGGTTTCAACCTCGTTCCTACCGGCGACCTGAACGTCTATGTGACGGCCCCTGTATTTCATAAGATTGCTGCTTCGGGCGCCTGCGATATTATCGGGCAGAATAAGATCGCCAATTCGGAAAACCTCTCCCTGCATGTCAGCGGAGCGGGGGACATCCGTATGGAAGTCGATGTGCCTTCCCTTGCCGCAGAAGTATCCGGCAGCGGCTCCATCGATCTGAAAGGAGAGACTAAAGATGTGGACCTCGATCTCACCGGGGCCGGTCATGCGCATTGCTACAACCTGCTGTCAGAGAATACCAAAGTAGATATCTCCGGGGCTGGTTCTGCCGAAGTCTATGCCAGCGTGAAGCTGGACGCAGAAGTCAGTGGCGCCGGTAATGTCGTCTATAAAGGCAATGCGACGAGTGTCAACCAGCATGTCAGCGGCGCCGGCAGCGTGAAGAAGTTCGATTGAGGGTGCTATAACCGGGCGGAACTTGCAGGAATTCATTTTAGACCCTTGTTAACTTTATTTTCCCGATCATTGTCAGATGATCCAACGGTTACTATTTTTATTCCTGGGGACATTGACGGGTTTTGCCGGGTCGGCACAGGTGGCTCCTGCCGCTTCTTCTCCGGCAGGAGCCGTGGTGAAGCCCTTTCCTACCCCGGAAGAGTTTATCAATGCTGTCTTCCATACGGTCGTCGATAGCTCTTACACTCAATATTATCTTATCACAGGGGCCGATACCTGCCGGTTTGTAAAATACGACTATGATGAATGGACAAAATATTATCTGAAGGAATCGGTGCCGATGCCCATTCTGAATGAGCTGTCGGAGAAAGCTTACCTTTCGCGGTATCCTTATTTCTGGAAGCAGGACCGTCTCCCCAAAGCGGTTTGTATCAGCAATCAGAAAGCCGATTCCATTTTCTCGCTGGCCAATCCTGCGCTGAATGCATCCCATAAGGGGCGGGATAAAAGAACCTCCCGTAAAATAATGCAACAGTGGCAGCGCCTGCCGCCCCAGGAAAAAACCGTCTTCAGCTTCTCCCTGCCTCAGTTCACGGATGACGGGCAGTATGCGGTCGTCGACCTGAATGTCATCTGCGGCGCCGGCTGCGGGTCGGGACTCACCTGCCTGTTCCGGCATACTTCCGCCGGATGGCGGCTGATCGGGCAGCATACGAACTGGTCGTCGTGAACAAAGGAGTTTACAAATCCACATACCTCACCCTGATCCACACATCCCGGTTGCGCCCCTTATCATCTGTACAGGAGATCTTCACGGGCCCTTCATCCGGTATGAAAAACTGTTTACCTCCCGCCTCCCCTGCTTTGTAGAATTTATTGTTGATATACCAGTAGACTTTCCCCACATCATTGCTCACCCGGCACCGCAGCTGCAACGGCTCGGGATCTTTCTTACTGATCAGGTATTCGCTGCCGTTTATCGGGGAAGTGATGACGGGCGCCCCCTCCCGGAACACTTTTTCACAAAGGGGATTATGAGGGGGGATCGATTGATAGGCGATCCGGTTTTCTTCGAAATATTCTTTCATCTCCGGTGAAATGAATTTATAGAGCTTCTTCTTATAGCCGTTCTCCGGCAGGCACAGCCGGCAATACGATATTTTTTCATCGGCGGAGACGTAGACTTCCTGCATATTGTCGCATTTCCGGGACGGAGAGATCAGCGGAATAAAATAATCGGTCACCAGGTTGGTGCAATGATCCCCGGGCGGCAGGCCCGTTTCGGAACAGACCATCCGGATATCGCAATCCTTTGGCTGGGCGAACCAGGTCTGGTCATCATCGTAGTCGATCGTATTGAAAACGGTGAACAGCAATGGAGTAGCCACATTGGCTCCGCTTAGCTCCGGGACGCCCAGCCCCGAGAAATTGCCGACCCAGATACCGACTGTATAGCGTTTGTTGTACCCGATACTCCAGGCATCCCTGCGGCCATACGAAGTACCGGTTTTCCAGGCGATCTTTGGCAGATGTACTGTGCTCTCCCAGTTCAACGGGAAGTCCGGCCTGTTCACCTTTGACAAGGTCTCATTGATCATGAAGGTCGCTGCCGGACTCAGGACTGTTCTGGGCGAATGCTCCGCGCCCTTTGCCGGATCGACGCCTCCTCGCATTGACCCCGCCGACGAATCCGCCAGCGTGTATATGGGCTTCACATACTTCCCATTATTTGCAAAAATGGAGTACATACCTGTCAATTCCTCCAGTGTGGCGCCGCAGCCTCCCAGGATCATCGACAGCCCCAGCTTGCCCTGGTCTTTTTTGATCTGCCGGAAATCGCAGACAGCCAGGTTCTGGATAAGCTTGTCCTTGCCCAGCGCCTTCAGGCTCTTTACCGCGGGGATATTCAGGGAATGCGCCAGCGCATATTCCATAGATACATAGCCATTGAACCTGCGGTCATAATTTTCCGGGGCATACCCCTGATAATTCACTGCCACATCCGTAATGACCATCTTGGGTGTAAGTAGCCCTGCGTCTATACAAAGTCCGTACAGGAGGGGTTTGAGCGTGCTGCCCGGCTGCCGGATCGCCGCCGCTCCATTCACCTGCCCTCCATCGGCCGTATCCCGGAAGTCCGCGCTGCCGACATAGGCTACGATCCGGTGCGTACTATTATCCAACACGATCACCGCCGCATTGCGGATATTTTTCAGGGTGAGGGTCCGGGAATAATCTTTCACCAGCTTCTCGATCTTGCGCTGGGTATTCAGCTCGATGGTCGTATGAATGATATCTCCGCCCGCCCGCTTCAGCTTCCAGGCCAGGTGGGGGATATAACCGGGAACAGCGCCCCGGGTAGCTGTCAGCGGTTCCGACAAGGCATCGGCGATCTCTTTGTCCGTAAACACTTTTTCCCGGGCGAACTGCCGGAGCCATTTATTTCTTTCTTCGATGATCCGGTCATTATGCTTGCCCATGACCAGTGAGGATGGCCGGTTGGGGATGATCGACAAGGCTGTGATCTCGGCCAGCGACAAATGATCGGGATTCTTTTTAAAATAAAGGATAGACGCCGACTTTACCCCTTCGATATTACCTCCGTAAGGAACTTTATTCAGGTACAGCTGCAGGATCTCATCTTTGCTGTACTTCCATTCCAATTGGAAAGCGCGGAAGACTTCCCGCAGCTTATTCCAGTAAGTCCGCTTTTTGGGCTCCAGCGAACGGGCTACCTGCATCGTAATCGTAGAGGCGCCGGAGGTCCGCCGCATCCGGAACAGGTTTTTAAAAAAAGCCCGCCCCATCGCAAATAGATTGACGCCGGGATGATAATAGAAATATTTGTCTTCTTTCTCAACGATGGTCTTACGGAGCAGGGGAGAGATCTCGGAGAGCTCCGTTTTCATCCGCCATTGTTGATCCTGCGTAAGAAAAGCGTGGATCACCTCTCCCTTACTATCCGTAACGATCGTGGAATATTCGATCCGGTCGGGCAGCGGAAAGATCCGGTTCAGCAACAGGAAGAACAAAAAAATGCCCGCAACGATGAAGGCGCCTTTTTTCAGGGAAGCCCAGGTCAGCAACGACCGGACGAAAGACCGGAATCGGGTGAACGAACGCTGGCTGATGCGGAACAACTTTTTCATTTTCTTTCCAACGGCGGACAGATTGCTGCCTGATATGTGTTTTTTTGAATTAACAAATTCTTATCATAGCTACTATTGCAAATAGCCTTTCCCGTGATGTACTTTCAATGCGGAATTATTTTCCAAATATATGAACTCCACCAGTCACCCTCCCTAGCTCTTCTTCATAAAAAAATGCCTAAAAACCCTCTTTTTTTCTCCCTTTCGAGGGTAAGGGCCAGACTTTTTATATATTAACAGCGTTTTAGAGCAAAACATCTCCTATCAACTAACCTTTTTATGCGTATACGATCCGGCTTATCAGCCATAACGACGATCTCCCTTTTTACCATCACCTTTTTCGCAACTATTTTTTTACTGGCCTGTAACCGTAGTACAGTCAGCCTGGAATATACCAATGCGCGGGATGAGGTGCCTTCGCTGGGCAATCTTATCTTCCGGTTCGACCAGTCCCTGGTCAAAGACTCCTTACTCGATCAGTGGGATTCCTCGAAATATGTCTCTTTCGAGCCGAAGATCCCCGGCCGTTTTCGCTGGGAACACCCGGACGAACTTGTCTTCTCCCCCTCCCAGCCCCTGCCGCCGGCCACTACCTTCAAAGCGACCCTGCACAATGATATTCTGCAGTATAGCTCTTATGGCCGGATAAAGAAAGGGGATGACCTGGTCTTTCATACGCCTGAACTGCGGTTGGATAATACCAATGTGACCTGGATCCTGCCGGAAGAGAACAGCAGCACCGCCGTTCCCCAGGTCGACCTGCAGTTTAATTACCCTGTCAACCCCAACTCCCTTAAGGACAAGCTCAAGATCGAAATAGCCGGTCAGCCGGTTAACTACAGCTTTCAGACCCTTTCGGCTACCGATAAGATCACGCTGCGCCTGCTCAACATGAAGGCGGAAGACAAGAATATAGAAACAAAGATCTCTATCGATAAGGGGTTGGTACCGGAAGGAGGCGTCAATGGCCTGAAAGAAATGATAGAGACGCATTCCACGATCCCTTCCCCCTTTGTCCTGCAGATCAATGAAGTCAACGCAGAACACGACGGGGAGACGGGCACCCTGAAAGTGACGACCAGCCAGCAGGTGGTCGCCGCTAACCTTGCCTCCTATATCTCGCTGGTTCCCGCCGTCAAATTCACCGTCGAGCCTTCCGAGGACGGCTTCGTGATCCGAAGCGATAATTTCGACCAGTCCAAAAGTTATGCGCTTACCCTTACCAAGGGGCTTCGTGGACGTATTGGCGGGGTCTTACATGAAGAATACAACACCAATATCACCTTCGGGGAGCTGGCGCCCTCCATCAGCTTCGCCAATGGCAAAGGCATCTATCTCTCCGGCAAAGGAGCTAAGAATATCGAGGTGAAGATCATCAACGTACCGAAAGTGAAAGTGGTCGTCTCCAAGATCTATGAGAACAACCTGCTCATGGCCCAGCAATATGGGTATTCCCCGAAAGAAACTTCTACCGGCACGTCGGGGAGCGTCTCGTCCGGTGACGGTGAAGGTGATGGAGAAGAGGGCGGTGGGGGACGATATTATGGCGACTATGACAATAGCGGCGACCTCAGTTTTGGGGATATCGTCTATGAACAGGAAATAGACACCCGCTCCCTGCCCAAAAGCGGAAATAGTAGCAGCAATCGCCTCTTCAATCTCAATATCACCGACAAACTGCCGGAATTCAAAGGCATCTATCACGTGATGATCCGCTCCGTGAAGAACTACTGGGTAAAGGACAGCCGGTTCATCTCGCTTTCGGATATCGGTCTCATCGCCAAAGAAGGAAAGGAAAAAATACTGGTCTTCGCCAATTCCATAAAGACAGCCGCCGCTCTGAACGGGGTGAATGTGCTGGCCTACGGCTCGAATAACCAATTGCTGGGAATGGGCGCCACCAATGCCGACGGGGTCGCGGAGATCGCCTACGCGCGTAAGGACATGGCGGGCTTCCGTCCTGCTATGATTATCGCCAAGACGGCGGAAGACTTCAACTACCTGCCATTCAGTACTACGAAAGTCAATGTGTCCCGGTTTGAAGTAGGTGGCCATCGCAGCAATACCACCGGGTTGGACGCCTTTATCTACCCGGAGAGGGATATCTACCGTCCGGGCGAGAAGCTGAATTTCTCCGTCATCATCCGGGACCGATTGTGGAAATCACCGGGTGAGCTGCCTGTCAAGTTGAAATTCCTGCTTCCCAATGGGAAGGAGCTCAAAAATTTCCGGAAGAGCCTCAACGAACAAGGTTCTCTCGAAGGCAGTGTAGACATTGCTCCCTCGGCCATCACCGGCAGCTATTCCCTGGAAGTATATACTTCGAATGATATCTTACTGGCGACCCAGCCTTTCCGGATCGAGGAGTTTGTCCCCGACAGGATCAAGGTCACTGCCAAACTGGACAAGCCCTTCCTGGAAGCGGGGGATATCTCCCGGCTGAATATTCATGCCGTGAACTTCTTTGGTCCTCCGGCCGCCAACCGCAACTATGAATGCGAGATCCAGATCAAACAACGGTCTTTCAACCCTAGAAAGTTCAACAACTACGACTTCAGCCTGGCCAACCAGGATGGGCTTTTCGACAAGACCGTCCGGGAAGGAAAAACGGATGAGCAGGGCAGCGCCGTTGAAAAATATGAAGTACCCGAGATGTTTAAGAACATCGGGTTGCTGCAGGCTACTTTCTATGCCACTGTCTTCGACGAGACAGGCCGGCCTGTGAGCCGCAGCACTTCCGCGGATATTTTTACCCAGCCGGTATTCTTCGGAGTGGCGGATGACGGATTCTCCTATTATGCATTGAACCAGGCCATTCAATTTCCGCTCATCGCGCTGGATAAGAACGAAAAGGTCCTGAACAGCGTTGCTGCGCGGGTGCAGGTGGTCAAACATGAATACCGCACCGTCCTTACCAAGAGCGGCAGTTATTTCCGCTATGAATCCCAGAAGGAGGACAAACAGGTCGCCTCCGGTATCGTCACCGTTAGTGGTGAGAACACCCAATACAGCTTTACCCCCCGTTCTCCCGGCGACTACGAACTGCGCATATCGATACCTGGCTCTAACAGTTATGTTAGCCGGAGCTTCTATAGCTATGGCTCCTGGGGTGGGGATAACAACTCCTTTGAAGTCAACAATGAAGGACATATAGATATTAAGCTGGACAGACCCTCCTATTACACCGGCGATAAGGTAACAGCTTCGTTCAGAACCCCTTTCAGCGGGCGCATGCTGGTCACCCTGGAGACGGATAAGGTGGTGTCTTATCAGTATGTCAATGTGGACAAACGCACCGCTTCCCTTGACCTGCCGCTTACCGTAGACGATCTTCCCAACGTATATATCACCGCTACCCTGATCAAACCGCATGAGCTGTCGGATGTTCCGTTGACGGTAGCGCACGGATTCCAGTCGGTAAAAGTGGAAGAGAAAGACCGGAAGATCGCCGTGGAGATCGTGGCGCCGGCAAAGATCCGCTCTCATACCCACCAGAAAGTGACTGTGAAAGCGACTCCGGGCAGTATGGTAACCCTGGCTGCGGTCGATAATGGCGTATTGCAGATCTCCGATTTCGATACTCCCGACCCTTATGCCCATTTCTATGCTAAAAGGGCGCTGGAAGTAAATGGCTATGACCTTTATCCATTGCTCTTTCCGGAAGTCAGGGCCAGTCTCAGCAGTACGGGTGGTGACGGCGAGAGCGATATGAAGAAACGGGTGAACCCGATGCCGGCCAAGCGTATTAAGATCGTTTCTTACTGGAGCGGAATTACCAAGGCCAATGGCAGCGGAGAGGCGGAATTTGAATTCGACATCCCGCAGTTTTCCGGGGAAGTGCGGCTCATGGCCCTGGCGTATAAGAATGAAAGCTTTGGCTCGAAGGAATCTGCTATGACGGTGGCCGATCCTATCGTGCTCAGTACGGCGCTGCCGAGATTCCTCAGCCCGGGAGATACGGTAATGATGCCCGTTACCATCACCAATACGACGGATAATCCGGCTACGGCCAATGCCCGGTTGAAGATCAGCGGGGCTGTAAGAGTTGCGGGCAGCGAACAGCAATCATTGAGCATCGCCCCCAACAGTGAGGGAAGGGCCTTATTCCAGGTAGTGGCGGCTCCGGTTATCGGAATAGGTAAAATAGCGGTAGAAGTGAGCAGCCTGGGAGAGACTTTCACGGACGAGACGGAAATTGGTGTGCGGCCTGCCGCGGGCTTGCAAAAGGTCACGGGGAGCGGGGCGTTGGCAGGGGGGGGATCTCAGTCCCTAAACTTAGGCGCGGGCGACTTTATCCCTTCCAGTGTCGACTATCAGTTGACGGTGAGCCGGTCTCCGGCGATGGAGTTCGGCCAATACCTCAGCAGGCTGGTGGAATATCCTTATGGCTGTACGGAGCAGACGGTGTCCGCGGCCTTCCCGCAATTATATTATGGAGACCTGGCCGACCTGGTCCGGCAGAGTAATACCGCTCAGAAAGCCAATGCGAATGCGAATATCCAGGAGGCGATCCGGAAGATCAAAATGCGGCAGTTATACAACGGGGCCGTCACGCTCTGGGACAATGAAGGGTCGGAGAACTGGTGGGCGACCATCTACGCCGCCCATTTCCTGCTGGAAGCGCAGAAAGCGGGCTTTGACGTGGACAAGGGGCTGGTTGAGACGATGCTGGGTTATATCAATAGCCGCCTGAAGAACAGGGAGACGATCACCTACTATTACAATCGCGATCAGAATAAAAAGATAGCTCCCAAAGAAGTGGTCTACGGGCTGTATGTACTGGCGCTGGCCGGAAGGCCGAATGTCAGCGTGATGAACTATTACAAGTCCAATCCTGCCTTGTTAAGCCTGGACTGTAAATATCTATTGTCGGCGGCCTATGCTTTGGCAGGCGATAAGAAGAGCTTCCGGGAATTCCTGCCTTCGCAGTTCGCTGGTGAGGAATCGGTGGCTCAGACGGGAGGCAGTTTCTATTCCGATGTCCGGGATGAATCCCTGGCGCTGGATGTGCTGATAGATGCTGATCCGGAGAATCCCCAGATTGGCATCATGGCCAAACATGTTGCCGATAAGCTCAAACAACGTAGCTGGTTCAGCACGCAGGAGCTGGCCTTCAGCTTTCTGGCTCTGGGTAAGACGGCCCGGCAGGCGGCAGGCGCCACGGTGACGGCGGATATCCGGGTGGACGGCAGGACGGTGGGAACGATGAATGGCAACCCGCTGAAGCTGACGACGAAGGAGCTGAAGGGCGCGGGTGGTGGTTCCGGGTCGGGTGGTGGTTCTGGCTCAGCCGCGGGTGGCCCGAAGGTCGACATCGTTACCAAGGGCAGCGGACGTCTGTACTATTTCTGGCAGGCAGAGGGCATCAGCGCCAGTGGCGCCGTTAAGGAGGAGGACAGCTATCTGAAAATACGTAAGCGCTTCTTCGACCGCAATGGCCGGGCTCTCTCCGGCAATACCTTTAAACAGAATGACCTGGTGATCGTACAGCTGACCCTGGAGAAGACGTACAGCACGAATATCGATAATATCGTCATTACCGATCTGCTGCCGGCGGGTTTCGAGATCGAGAATCCCCGGACAAAGGATATTCCGGGTATGGACTGGATCAAGGATGGGGATTCCCCGACCGCGCTGGACGTGCGCGACGACCGGATCAATCTCTTTGTCGACCAGCATTCGATGAAGCAGGTCTATTATTATGCCGTTCGTGCTGTTTCACCGGGACTCTATCGCATGGGCCCTGTCAGTGCGGATGCGATGTATAATGGAGAGTATCATTCCTATAATGGGGCAGGGACGGTGCGGATCGTTCAGTAGGGGGCTCCGGGAATGGAATATCTCCGGATGACAGGCCAGCCTAAAATGAAATTTTAGGCTGGCCTGTTTTGCTTATGGAAAACAATTTATCCATATTAAAAGGTATACACCCGGGCATTGTCCTTGAAAGAGAACTTAAAAAAAGAGGGCTTTCCAAAGGGCCTTTTGCACTTTCGATTAATGCGTTTCCTCAGACATTGGGTGCTATTACCAAGGGGAATAGGAATATGAATACGCCCCTGGCGTTGCGGATTGAGCAGGCCCTGGGTTTGGAAGAAGGATATTTCATGACTTTACAGGTTTTTTATGACATCAAACAGGAGAAGCTGAAACAGAGTAGGGGATACCATCCTGATCTCGCTAAACTGAGGCCGGTCCTTTTTTGGGATGCGCGGATGGACAAAATTGATTGGCTCCGGCAAAAGCGAGCAGTTATTGAACGTGTCTTTGCGCGGGGTAATGAGCAGGAAAAAAATGAAATCACCCGGTTTTATGGGGAGGAAACAATCGATCAGATTTTAAAAAATCAAAAAGACAGCTTGAAAGATGCCTGATAAACTCTATAGGTTACTCATCTGAGTAACTATATCGGTATAAGCAGATCCAAAGATAAGCTTTGGCTAAAAGTGGTATATCTGAGCAGGTTTTAGCCAAATTGTATGATACATTTGGCTAAAAGTGGTATATTTGAGCAACTTAAAGCCAAATCATAGCATGGAAACGCTTATCGGCCGACAGGATGAGTTGGCCCGGTTGAGGAAGCTTACTGAAAACAGAAGTTCTTCATTTGTTGCCGTGTACGGCAGAAGAAGGGTAGGAAAAACATTCCTTATAAGAAATGCTTTTTCGTCATTTGATTTTCAGGTAACCGGTATGGCCAATATCAATACGGCCACCCAATTAGCAAACTTCCACATCGCGCTAAACCGATACGATGCGTCTGTGGACAGGCCGCAGGCGACAAGCTGGCTGGAGGCATTCACTCAGCTTACTGCACTACTAGAATCAAAGAAAAGCGAAAAAAAAATAGTATTCCTGGATGAACTGCCATGGCTGGATACAGCCGGGTCGGGTTTCCTGCCCGCCCTGGAACATTTCTGGAACTCTTGGGCCAGCGCAAGAACGGATATTCTTCTAATCGTCTGTGGCTCGGCGGCAAGCTGGATCATCAATAAGTTACTGAACAGCAGAGGGGGGCTGCATAACCGGGTGACAGACAGAATACCGTTGCAGCCCTTTACACTCAAGGAATGTGAACTGTTTTTCAGCAGCCGCGGGGCCATCTTTGACAGGTATCAGATAGTCCAGTTATACATGGTGATGGGCGGCATCCCTTTCTATCTGTCACAGATAGATCAAAAATTAAGCGCAGCCCAGAATATTGACCGACTTTGTTTTACGGAATCTGGAATTTTACGGGTGGAATTCGATAATCTATACCATTCGCTGTTCCAAAAAGCGGAAAGGCATGTGCAGATTATTGAGGCGTTGAGTAAAAAAGCAAAGGGACTTTCCAGGGAGGACTTGCTTAAGGCATCCAAAATGCCCAATGGCGGAGGCACAACCCGCATTTTGCGGGAGTTGGAAGAGAGTCATTTTATACGTAAATACAGGGCTTTCGGGAAAAAGGACAAAAACAGTATCTACCAACTAACAGATTTCTATTCCCTTTTTTACCTGCGATGGATCAGGGGCCTTGATCCATCCGACCGGGATTATTGGATCAGCCAGCTGGATACCCCTAACCAAAATATCTGGGCCGGCTATGCATTTGAACAGGTTTGCCTGGAACATCTTTCCAAGATCAAGCTAGGGTTGAGTATTGGTGGAATGAAGACAGAGACTTCAGCATGGTCTGGCAAAACAGATACATCAGGCGCACAGATCGATCTGTTGATCGATCGTGCAGACAGAGTGATCAACATCTGCGAAATGAAGTTCTCCATTGATCCCTTTGTTATCAGCAAAAGTTACGCGGAAGACCTGAAAAGAAAGATTCGTGTCTTTAAAGAAGTTACTAAAACAAGAAAAGCGGTCCATCTCATTCTAATCACAACCTGGGGGCTTGTTAGAAACAATTATTCTGATACGCTTGTACAACATGAATTAAAGATGGATGCCTTGTTTGATTAAATTATTAAGTACCTTAGGTTTTACACAACAAAGATTTAGGGCAAAGAAAGTCTCATTCCTTCACCAAACTATTCCTCCTGGTGCTGTAGTCTAACGCATAGGCCCGCTTGCTCGCCTGATTGAGGAAGGATCGGTTAATCAGGACTTCTACCTTTTCCTGTTTTATCATAAAAGGAGCTAATAGTTTTTGCGCCCGCTTCTTTTCTAACCCGATCCTATGGGCAAACTCTAAAAAATCCTGCTGACCACGGTGATTTGTTTTTTTGAAAGCAGAAGACTCGAAGTTGTCTGCGAACAGACCTTTATTCAGTGCAAAATCGGTGTCGTCTACATGTATCCGAGTATTGATCAGGTCATAAGCAGGACTCAAAAAATAATCTCCACTTGCAGACTCCAGCAAGGCGAAGTTCTTTAAATGCGCGTCTCCGTTGGAAAACAAGTAATTAAATACTACCACGGAGAAGAATTTTTCCATTTCTACCCGCCAGGTCGGCACATACCTGACAATCAAGGCTGCGGCTTCCTCATAGGAATAGTCATACTTAAAGTTGACTCCGCCTGTATCCTTGCTCTTGCCGGCCAGGGTGGCAAAATCTTCCATGCCCAGTTTGTCGCCATCGGCATTTATATCAAAACGTCGGGTAATATAGGCTGGCGAACCATCCTTGAAAAAAATCATACCGTTTTCTGCGGTATAAATACGATATACCTGGGAAGCAATCTGCATAGTCAGATGCTCGTTGGCTGGCATCTGGTCCACTTTCTTCAAATCTCTGGGGATGGGCTTTAATATATAAGTTCCGTGTTCCCATGCTGTGGTAAGCCTCAATTGGTTTTTTACAAGTAGTAACGATTCTTTTTCCTGCACGCCAGATATAGAGATGCGCTGGCGGTTTTCCATAAACATTTCCGCGTCTGCTTCACTTTTTTGTGGGGCATTATACGGAAGGATATGACTGACCTTTCTGCCTTTGAACATATGTCTTAAAAAGGTAGGGCTATAAGTGCTGTATTGCCCGGCTAAAGTACCCGGGCAGGAATTCAATACGGGCTGGCTCATGACGCAACAGGTTTAACCGTTATAGCACCGATAGTGTCGTAGCTGGCGGTAGCAGCCAGAAGCCCAAAATTATCCGCTTCATCTATTTTTAAAGTACGACTTTGAAGTTTTCTATTGGCACCTTCTGACAACATATTGAAGAAGAAAGGAAAGAGATAATCGGCTCGATATTCCTGTTTTTTTTTGGACAAAGTAAGACTGATAGCAGGCTTTGACGGATCCGCATAGTAGACATCATCATAACGGAAAGAATAACTATTCCTGTTCTCTTCAGTAAATATTCCGGCTAATTCATGGTTCCTGTATACTTCGACACTTCTCATGGATGATTGCTTATAAGTTTACCTTTTTAACTTCCAGTTTGATTTCCATGCCCAGCACTTCAGCGATTTTTCCAATCAATCCAAAGGTTGGATTGGCTTGCCCTCTTTCTATTTTGTAGAGAGAATTTACGCTGATTCCAGCCAACTCGGCAAGATCGGGTTGGGTGATCCTGAGTGACTTTCGTCTTTCCTGGATAAGTTTGCCGACTATAGTAACTGACATTATAATGTGATTTCAGGCAAAAATACGCGATTTTTGAATTAAATATGCCATAAATCATGCTATAGTATGATTTATGAAGAAAACCTATTGATATGGCATTAATTAAGCCAAAAATCGCACTATAATGTGGTTAAGAGCGAAAAAATCATTTTCTCGTGAATTCTGGAAGTCGTCAACCTAGTAAATCCAAACTTAAACTTTGGATTTACTAGGTTGATACCTGACAAAGAAAAGGGCTGACCTTTTTGGTCAGCCCTCAGAGATTCTATAAAAAACCCTTACATCTTCTTCATCGGTTTCTCCCGCTCCCAGAACCGGTGCTGAGCGATAGCCTTGATAAAGGCGTCTGCTACCCCGGCTTTGGAATCATTTTGCAGGATCAGTCCCTTATCTCCGGACACTACCAGCCCGGTAAGGGCCGCCTCTACCAGTTTTACCCCTTCATCGTCTGCGGCTATGGGCTTGGCATGCAGGTATGCTTCCCGTATAAAAGCCTGCGCATCGGGCAGGTCCTTTAAGGTAGCTATGCTGGCTGCTCCGCCGGGGATGTATATAGCGTCGAAAAGAACAGAAGCGGCTATCAACAGGCTCTGGTCTACGGCTATTGTTTTATTCTTTTGCCCTTTGATGCTGCCGAGACGGGGTGCGATCAGCTGAGTCACGGCGCCTTGCGCTATCAGGGCTTCCTGTACGGCCGTCAGGGTGGCATCGTTTACTCCATCCGCTGCAAGGATCGCGACCTGCCTTGTTTTGATGGTGTTTTTCGGCGTATTTGCCATACTCAGCGCCTCTGATCTTTCCACCCGCTGCGGAACGGTCTGAGGTTGGAATTTTTTCGGGTCTCCATCGGCTGGTATACTATGATTAACAGGTTGCTGAGGTTTTGCCGGAACAGGCAGGCCCAGCCCTTGGGCTACCTGGGTGGCTAATATTTTATCTACCTGGGTCAAAAGTCCCACCATTCTTTCCCGGATGTCCGGGATCGTCAATTTGCCCAATTCAAACCGCAGGGCATTTACCAGGTGATTTTTTTCGGCTTCCGACTGACTGTTATAAAAGAGCGTAGCCTGGCTGAAATGATCGAAGAAGCTCTGGCTACGGACCCTCACCTTACTGGCATCGATGCGTTCCGCATAGGAAGTAAACCCTCCTTCCGCCATCTTAGCCTGGAAGGGGCAGCCTCCTCCGATCGAATTCGGGTGATAGCTTGACTTGCCCTGATTGATTATCTGCCGCATGTGCCCGTCCCGCTGATTATTGTGCACCGGAACGATGGGGCGGTTGATGGGGATCTCATGGAAATTGGGACTGCCCAGCCGGGAAAGCTGTGTATCGGTATAAGAGAAGAGCCGTCCCTGCAGCAGGGGATCGTTGGAGAAATCAATACCCGGCACCAGGTTGGCCGGATGAAAGGCCACCTGCTCTGTCTCCGCAAAGAAATTATCCGGGTTCCGGTTGAGCACCATTTTACCTATTCTTTGCACGGGCACCAGCTCTTCGGGAATCAATTTAGTAGGGTCCAACAGGTCGAATTCATATTTATGCTCATCCTTCTCATCGACGACCTGGATCCCCAGCTCCCATTCCGGAAAAGCGCCACTTTCGATTGCTTCATACAGGTCCCTCCGGTGAAAATCCGGGTCCTTCCCGGATATCTTCTGCGCTTCGTCCCAGGCTACCGAATGGACCCCTAGCAGGGGCTTCCAATGAAACTTGACAAAAGAGGATTTCCCTTTGGCATTGATCAGCCGGAACGTATGGACGCCGAAACCTTCCATCATCCGCAGACTGCGGGGGATAGCCCGGTCGGACATGGCCCACATGATCATATGCATGGACTCCGGCATCAGCGAGATGAAATCCCAGAAAGTATCGTGGGCGGACGCCGCCTGCGGAATTTCGTTGTGGGGTTCGGGCTTAACGGCATGGATCAGGTCGGGAAATTTGATGGCATCCTGGATAAAGAATACAGGAATATTATTCCCCACCAGGTCATAATTTCCTTCTTCCGTATAGAATTTAACGGCAAAGCCTCTCACATCCCTGGCCAGGTCGGAGGAGCCCCGAAATCCCGCCACCGTAGAGAATCTTACAAAGACCGGGGTGACCGTCGCAGGGTCCTGCAGGAACCCGGCCTTCGTATACTTAGCCTGGGACTCATATACCTGGAAATAGCCATGGGCGGCCGATCCCCGGGCATGTACGATTCTTTCGGGGATCCGTTCATGATCAAAATGCATGATCTTCTCCCGCATCATAAAATCTTCCAACAGGGTAGGACCGCGGTCACCTGCTTTGAGGGAATTCTGATCGTCATTGATGCGCAGGCCATGATCGGTCGTCATAAATTGATCGGCGCCGTCTTCGGTATGAGGGGCCAGGCTGTTTATTTTCTCATTAATGGGTTCCTTTTTGGAAGACACCGGCTTTTTACTTTTCGCCATAATAATATTAAGTTTAAATGAAAATGGAATGGAGTTAGATCGATAGGATCGTATGGATGCAAATCCCGGACCCCTGGTCAACGATCGGGTGACCGGATGATTCCCCTGATGGGGAGACCGGGTAAGGGGATACTTAATACCCCGTCCCGACGCATTGCAGCTGCAGGAAGTATAATTAAAACCTCTTAGGGGTATTAACAAAAGAAAGGGCAATAAAAGAGGGGGAATTACTGTTTAAAAGTTTTTGCGCAACTATTTTCATATTAATTCGCGATATAGCCCCCATCTTTGTATTTTTACCTCATAAATATATCGCATGAAGCTTTTTGTAGCAGGTATCCCCTATGATTTCGATGATGTAGACTTAAAAGAAATGTTTGAATTGTATGGCGCTGTAAATTCCGCCAAAGTAGTTATGGATAGGGAGACCGGCAAGAGCAAAGGCTTCGGATTCGTGGATATGCCCGATGATACCGAGGCCCGCCAGGCGATCGAGACCCTGGACAATGCTTCCATCAGAGGTAAGAAGATGGCCGTAAAAGAAGCCGACGAGCAGGCAAAAGGCGGCAATCGTGGCGGCGGCGGTCGTGACAACAGAGGTGGTGGTGGACGGGATGATCGCGGTGGTCGCGACGACCGCGGCGGCGGCGGACGGGATAATAATTACCGTCCCGGCGGTCCTCCGAGAAGGTATTAATAGGCTCCCGGTAAGAAATATTGAAATATTAGTGCCTCCGGCATATATATGTGATTTGCTTTCAAATTTAATGCAATACAAAACGAATAAGCGGCTCCAGGGCCGCTTATTCGTTTAACAAAGTTTATCAGACATTTCTCCAATGGCCGGGTATCCACCTCCAGCCGCCTCTTGTATCCTGCCAGTGTCCGTTTTCCCATACCGTTCTGGGCCTGGGCCGTTCCCAATGGCCCTCATGCCATTCATAGCGGCCTCCGACCCATACCCAATCCCCTGTTATCCAGATATGCTCGCGGGAGGGCGGCGGTGGTCTCTCATAGACGATTTCTCTGGGCCTTTCGTGGACTACGGCCCGTACCGTGCAGGACGATAGTAGCCCGATACTGACAAGTAATCCCAGGACAATAGCGATTTTCTTCATAGTAGTGCATTTTAATTAAATAGTAGACTCTATTATAGGTCGATAGGTTTAATAGCGCCTATTATATAGTTTTATTTTATACTATGTTGCTGCATTATGCATTAGTTCACCCGGTATACAGGATATCTCAGGTGCGCCGGCTCATAATAAACGGAGTGTTTGTAGACAAATTCCAGCTGGGCTTCCGCATCCTGTGCAAAAGAAGGATCTGCCTTTTTCTTCTCTTCCAGCTTTTCTCTTACTTCGGGGTGGTCTTTCAGCCAGGCCGCAGCCAGGTCCTCCCATCGGTAAGCGCTATAACCCTCTTTCTGCTGGAGAATGGCATCAAAGAAATTCCAGGAGAAATAGGAGTCGTCCCCGGTAGGCTCAAGCATCTCCACCAGGAAACGCCTGGAAGACTGGTCAGCAGGGACCCAATAGTCTCCCCGCAGGAATTGAATGGATTCCCGCGCCGCCGATACCGTTACCTCCGTATTCCTGTGATGTTTTTCATAGGCCCGGGGATAAGACTTGTAGTTATCGATATGATAGGCCTCAACGGCTATCAGCGTGTCTTTGGTCAGTCGTTGCATCCGTACCCCATTCAGCTCCAGCAGATCGGTCACTTCATGCCAGCCCTGGGGGATAATATAGGCCTTCGGCGCAGTAACGAAGACGTCCGGGATAAAATAATCATAGTATCTCACTTCTTTTTCAAAAGGCTGCTTGTGATCATAGAAGAGACGCGGCAGCCCGGTCACCTCACTGGTCCTGGTCGTTGCCTGGAAGCCACGGAAAAGGATATTGTCATATTGGACCGTGTCCGCTTTCCAATGCAGCGGCCAGCGGGTATTACCGAGGTCGGCGGAGAGATTATGCTGTCTTTTGGTAATGATCTCGCTGGCATGGATCGAAGCCTGCCCGATCATCACTTCCATCAGGGCATAAGTGGACAATACCCGGTCATGAAATGGCTTCAGCATGTGGGTCTCAGGCATGAAGGCGATCGTATTGAACAAAGTGGCGTAACCGCTGGAATAACGGGGGGGATCGTAAAAAGCTTCCCAGCCTTTCTCCGGATTGCCTTCCTCGAAATTCACATAGGGAGTCATCGGCCACCCTTTCTTCTCCATGGCAGCGAAAAGAGCCGGCTGAAATACGTCGTGCAGGAACTTGCCCAGCTCACCCCCCAGCTTATTCCATTGCGAAGAAAGCAGGGTCATCGTATACTGGTAATCCGCTCCGTCGCTGACATGGTTATCGATCTGGATATCCGGGTTCACCCAATGGAAGATCCGGGCAAATGACCGGGCATTCCGGGTATCGTTCTTGGTAAAATCCCGGTTGAGGTCCAGGTTCTGTGCATTGCCGCGAAAGCCATAGCTGCGGGGGCCGTTCTGGTTGACACGGGAATAGCTGCTCCGGTTAAGCGCTCCGCCAATATTATAGAGAGGGATCACGGCCAGGGCGACATTATCCGGAATGCTGATCTTTTTCGAGACCAGGTCCCGTAGTAGCAGCATGCTGGCATCCACGCCATCCGGTTCGCCCGGGTGAATGCCGTTATTGATGAGGAATACGACCTTGTGCTGACGGTGCCATAGCGCCGGGTCGGTCTGTCCGTCATTGGAATACAGGACCAGGTGGTAAGGATACCCGGCATCGCTCATCCCCATCTCCTTAATGGACAGCTTCGGCGAAATCCTGTCCAGCTGCTGATAAAAAGCGATGCACTGGGCATAAGTGGCCGTTTCCATACCGTTGGACTTTTCAAAAGGTGTAGTCTGGGCCGTGCCCCGGAATGGCCCTATGAACAAGCAGATATACAGGAGTTTTCTCATAGGGCTAAAAATAAAGAAGGCATCCCACTATGGAATGCCTCTTATCAAAAAGATTTATAAAACAGCCTTATTTGGCGGCAGCTAACGTATTTACCTTGCGGGCCAGCTTACGTTTCAGGTTCGAAGCCTTGTTCTTGTGAATAATGCCTTTCTTAGCCAGCTTGTCGATCATAGAGGCTACTTCCGGCAATTTTTCACCAGCTTCCTTCTGTTCCTTGATATCCCTCAGATCCCGGATCGCATTACGGGTGGTTTTACCATAGTAACGATTACGATCCCTGCGTTTGGTGGCTTGCCTTACATCTTTTTTGGTTGCCTTATGATTTGCCATGTACTCGACATTTTTAGGACGGCAAAGGTATGCCCAACCAGTGGAGATTCCAAATTTGAATTGGAAAAATTGGAAAAAAGGTTCCAAACAACCCTGAAAAATCAAATAAATGGTAAAATCGGTCAAAATCGTTCTAATCCGTGACCATTTTTGAACGATATTTGTGTGCCCATTTCTGGGCATAATTTGTTCAACAGCACTTCTATGAAGGACTATTCATTTATAACTAATTCTCATCCCGCTTATATTGAGGGCTTATATCAGGATTTTGTCAAGAACCCCGATGCGGTAGATCCTGAATTCAGGAAATTTTTTGAAGGATTTGATTTTGCGATTTCACAGGGCAAGGCCTCCAATACCGCCAATGGCTCTACCAATGGAAACGGCACTTATACGGCCGTTACCGGCACCGGTGCCTCCAAACCTGCTTCCGGGTCCGTATTGACCACTACCGATGGTGTGGACTGGAAAAAGGAGCTGGGCGCCTATCGCCTGATCCTGGGCTACCGGAATAAAGGCCATTTACTGGCCAAGACCAACCCCATCCGCCAGCGGAAAGACCGCGGCGCGAACCTGGAACTGGCCTTCTACGGGTTTACAGACGAAGATCTGGATAAGAATTTCTTCGCCGGCAACCTGATCGGACTCGGCACCACCAGCCTCCGGCAGATTCTCCAGCACCTGCAAAAAATCTATGCCGGCCATGTCGGCATAGAATTCAAATATATCAGTGACCAGAAAAAGGTCGACTGGCTCACCAACGAAATGGAGAAAAAATTCCTCGACCCGCTGACCCTGGAAAAGAAGAAGCGGATCCTGGAAAAGCTCAATAATGGGGTCATGTTCGAAAAATTCCTCCACACCAAATATATCGGGCAGAAACGATTTTCCCTGGAAGGTGGGGAGACGACCATTGCAGCGCTGGACGCCATTATCAATACCGCTGCCGACCTGAGCGTACAGGAAGTCGTCATCGGCATGGCCCACCGTGGCCGTCTCAACGTGCTGGCCAATATCATGGGCAAGACCTATGAGCAGATCTTCAGTGAGTTCGAAGGAACGGCCAAGCTGGACCAGACTATGGGCAGCGGCGACGTAAAATATCATATGGGCTATGGCAGCGAAGTGCAGACGGATAAAGACAAGACCGTCCACCTGAAACTGATGCCCAATCCCTCGCATCTGGAAGCGGTAGACCCCGTGGTAGTGGGATTTGCGAGAGCCAAGGCCGATGTCCTTTATGAAAGCGATTATGATAAGATCCTCCCGATCCTGATCCATGGAGATGCTTCCGTGGCAGGTCAGGGCATTGTATATGAAGTATTGCAGATGAGCGACCTGAAGGGGTATTCCACCGGAGGGACCATGCACTTCGTCATCAATAACCAGATCGGTTTCACCACCGACTTTGACGATGCCCGCAGTTCCGATTATTGCACCTCGCTGGCCGCGGCCATCCATGCACCGGTATTGCATGTCAACGGAGATGATGCAGAGGCCGTCGTGAAATGTGCCGAGATCGCTACCCGCTACCGCCAGGAATTCAATACGGATATCTTTATCGATATGGTGTGCTACCGCCGTCACGGACACAATGAAGGCGACGACCCTAAATTCACCCAGCCTCACCTGTATGCGCTGATCGATCAGCATCCCAATCCCAGGGAGGTCTATACGCAATTCCTGATAGAGAACGGAGAGGCGGATGCCAAGGAGCTGGCTAAGGAAATGGAAAAGAAGTTCTGGGGAGATCTGCAGGAACGCCTGGACGAGGTCAAGCAGCACCCCCTGCCGTATAAATATCAACAGCCGGAGCTGTGGTGGAGAAGCCTGCGTAAGGCGACAGGCGCCGATTTCGAGCAGTCTCCCATAACGGCTATCTCCGAAGCGGATTTCCACAAGATCTTCGACGCCATCATGAAATGGCCGGAAACGTTCAAGCCTCTGCGTAAAGTGGAGAAACTGCTGCAGGACAAGGTTAAACTATTTACGGACGAGAGCAAAGTGGATTGGGCTACCGGGGAACTGCTGGCTTATGGCAGCCTGCTGCTGGAAGGAAGGGATGTGCGTATGAGCGGACAGGATGTACAGCGGGGGACTTTCTCTCACAGACATGCCGTTCTGCTGGATGAGAACACCGACGAGGCCTATAACCGTCTGAGCCGCGTGCCTGATGCGAAAGGACAATTCCTGATCTATAATTCCCTGCTTAGTGAATATGGCGTGCTGGGATTCGAATATGGATATGCCCTGGCTAACCCCAATGCCCTGGTATTGTGGGAAGCTCAGTTCGGGGATTTCGGCAATGGCGCCCAGATCATGATCGACCAGTTCATTGCCGCCGGAGAACAAAAATGGCAGCGTATGAACGGCATCACCCTACTGCTGCCCCATGGTTATGAAGGGCAAGGCCCGGAACATAGCAGTGCCAGAATGGAGCGATTCCTGCAGATGTGCGCCGAATGGAATATGGTAGTCACCAATATCACGACGACCGCCAACCTGTTCCATGCCTTCAGAAGGCAGCTGGCCTGGTCTTTCCGTAAACCTCTTATCAATTTCTCTCCCAAGGCCAACCTCCGTCACCCCGGCACCTGGTCGAAAATGTCGGAATTTACGACGGGCGGCTTTCAGGAAGTAATGGATGATACGTTTGTCGAGAATGCGAATCATGTGAAGAAAGTACTGTTCTGCAGCGGCAAAGTCTATTTCGACCTGGCCGATCGCCAGCAGAAGGAAAACAGAAAAGACGTGGCCATCGTACGCCTGGAGCAGCTGTATCCGCTGCCCCTGACGCAGTTGGAGGCTTTATATAAGAAATACAGCCAGGCCGCTACCTGGTTCTGGGTACAGGAAGAGCCGCTGAATATGGGCGCTGCTTCCTTCCTGCAAATGAACCTGAAGACGATCAATTATGGAGTTATCAGCCGTCAGCCAAGTGCGGCTACTGCTACGGGTTATGCCAAAGTGCATGCCCAGGAGCAGGCGGAAATCATCGAGACGGCTTTTAGTATTTAGATCCTACCCCTCTGAAGGGGGAGGGCTTTGAGGGAAATAGAGCGTCTTATAATTTGTCAAGAACGAGAATAGATAGAAAAACAATTTAAATAAACACACTCCCTGTGGGGAGAAGGAGGGCTAAATGATCGATATCAAAGTTCCGGCAGTAGGTGAATCCATTAGCGAAGTGACCCTGGTAAAATGGTTGAAGCAGGAAGGCGCATATGTAGAACGCGACGAAGTAATTGCAGAATTGGAAAGTGAAAAAGCAACTTTTGAAGTGAATGCCGAGCAGGCAGGTGTATTAAAGACGGTAGGAAAGGAAGGAGATACCCTGAAGATCGGGGATGTAGTAGCTCAGATCGATGAGACGGCCGCCAAACCCGCCTCGTCCAATGGCTCCTCCGCAGCCCCGGCGACAGCGAATACCGCTACGACCGCCGCCGCCACTCCCGCTGCCCAAGGGCCTGTAACGGCTATCTCCAATGATATCAAAGCTACTCCTGTAGCCGCAGCGATCATCTCCGATAAGAAGATCGATGCCGCATCGATCACACCTTCCGGCACCGGCGGCAGGATCCTGAAACAGGATGTCCTGGAAGCGCTGGCACATCCCGGCAGAACTCCCGGCAAAGAACTTTTCACCCGCAAGGACAGAAGGGAGAAAATGAGCAACCTGCGCAAGACCGTTTCCCGCAGGCTGGTAGAAGCTAAAAATACAACGGCCATGCTCACCACCTTCAATGAAGTGGATATGAGCAGCATTATGGCCCTCCGCGCAAAATATAAAGACAAGTTCAAGGAGAAGCATGGCGTGGGACTGGGTTTCATGAGCTTTTTCACCAAGGCCGTTTGTTATGCCTTGCAGGAATGGCCGGCTGTCAACGCCTATATCGATGGCGATGAACTGGTCTATCATGACTATTGCGATGTCTCCATTGCCGTCTCTGCTCCGAAAGGGTTGGTCGTACCGGTGATCCGCAACGCAGAGAGCCTCAGCATGGCCGATATAGAGAAGAAAGTGGTCGAACTGGCTACCAAGGCCAGGGATAACAAGCTGAGCATGGAAGAAATGCAGGGCGGCACTTTTACGATTACCAATGGCGGCGTATTCGGCAGCCTGATGTCGACACCCATCATCAATATCCCTCAATCCGCCATCCTGGGAATGCACAAGATCGAAGAACGTGCCGTCGTCGTGAATGGCCAGATCGTAGTGCGCCCGATGATGTACCTGGCGGTAAGCTATGATCACCGCATCATCGACGGCCGCGAATCCGTCAGCTTCCTGGTGAGGGTAAAAGAATTGCTGGAGACCCCCGATCTGCTCCTCTTCGGAAAAGATCCGGTCAAGGCGCTCCTGGAATTGTAATGAAATTTGACAACCAGCTCCGTTACGGTACTACCATTATCACGTCCTATCAGGGTGAAATGCCCCTGCATACCTGGCTGAAGAACTTCTTCCGTGAGCATAAGCAGATGGGCTCGAAGGATCGTCGCATGGTAAGCAATATGGTCTATGGCTTTTATCGCCTGGGGCATGCGCTAAGGAGCATGCCGGCGGAAGAACGGATTCTCACCGGGTTATTCCTTTGTTATGAGACGCCCGGAGAGCTTCTTCAGTACTTCCGGCCGGAGTGGAATGAGCGGATCGCCCTTCCCCTGCCGGAAAAAATAGCCTTCCTCCGGCAATCGGGCATTGCTTTCGAGCCGACCGATATTTTTCCCTGGAAAGATGAGCTGTCCGAAAGTATCGATCACGAAGCCTTGTGCCTTTCTTTTCTCCGGCAGCCCGACCTCTTCCTCCGTATTCGCCCGGGACATGAAAAAGAAGTGCTGGGCAAGCTGAGGCAATCCGCGGCGACTTCCTCATCGCAGGCTGCGACACAACGGATCTCTCATGAGTTTATCCCCCCTTTCACCCTGCGTCTGCCGAATGGCTTTAAGGTGGAAGATTGGTTCACGCCGGACAGGGAAGTGGTCATACAGGACTACAGCTCTCAGAAAATTGCGGCTTTCCTGGATATAGGCTGGCCGCACCCGGCGTCGGATGCGGATCAGGCCGTCTCCCTTGCTTTCTGGGATGCCTGTGCCGCCAGCGGAGGCAAGTCTATTCTGGCCTTCGACATCAACCCCGGCATCGATATTACCGTGTCGGATATCCGGGAGTCTATCCTGCGCAATCTGCAGGAACGCTTTCGCCGGGCCGGCATAAAAAAGTATCATTCTTTCGTGGCCAACCTCGCGGCCGCGGCTCCGCAGCTTCCTGGCTCCGCCGCCGCGCTGACCCGGCCTTCGCAGCCCTCCAAAATCTCCCAGCCTGTAAAGCCGCGGACCTACGACCTCATCCTCGCCGACGTTCCCTGCTCTGGCAGCGGTACCTGGAGCCGCACTCCGGAAGAATTGTATTTTTTCGACCCAAAGAAGATCCTTCATTATAGCTCGATGCAAAAAAAGATCGTGGCTAACATCCTCCCCCAGGTATCCAGGGGAGCCTGCTTCGTCTATAGCACCTGCTCCGTTTTTAGAAAGGAGAATGAAGAAATAGCCGCTCTTATCCACGATGCGTTTGGCTTGCAGCCTGACCGGATGGAAAATATTAAAGGATACGATCTGAAAGCAGATTCGATGTTTGCCGCGCGGTTTATCGCCTGATCCCGGCTGGCGCTCGCATTGCCTGATGGGAAAGCCCGACTTTCGGCAATCTGGTTAATTAATTATGATCGACCATGGAGAGGGTCACCTCAAAACCGATCTTATAACCGGTCTGGGTGCCATTGGGTGTAGGCGGCTGGTATTCCCACAATTCAGTATGCCGGTAGATCAGCCCGATATTCTTGGCATAAGTCTCCGTCCAGTAGGTCCTGGACGCAAAAGAGCTGGGGTCCAGAATGGGGACATTGATGGAATCATTCACCTGGACGACCGTCGTCGTGCTGTCATATGACTTATTCCCCAGCGCAAAAGACTTATTTACATTCTGGTAAGTATAGTTCCAAAGCTGTACGCTCAGATGGGAGTCGTCACTGAAATCAAAAAAATCCTGATAAGGAGCATAGGGCAGGTAGGTATTCCCCGTCCAGCTATACCCCTCGTCCATGGGAAAAGCCAGCTTGATATACCGCAAATTATTTTCCACCACCTCCAGGGTCTTCAGGGACGGCGTAACCATGTAAGTCTCATTGGGCGTCCACGAAGAGCCTGTCGTATCGCTCAGATACCGTACGACCCTCCAACTGGCGTTACCCAGGTTATCGGTTATGGCTGCTTCCACAGAGTCCTTGGCAAGGTAGTGGGTTAAGGTATCCAACTGCCCGTAATAATAAAAATTCAGAGAATCCAGCCGGTAAGTAATGTATTTTCCCACCTGCAGCGGCGTAAAATAACTGGTCAGCGGAATGGCGGGATAGGTATAAGTCTGTTTCTTACAGCTAGTTATAGCTAGTGCGAGGGCAAGGGTAAGCAGGATAGCGGGGCGGTTTCTTTGCATAGATAAAATAAAAAATCCGGGAAGGATAACTCCCCGGATTGACTAACGTATGAGCAAATAATTTATTGTAGCCTCCCATCCTCAGATCCCGCTTCGCTGAATAATGCCCCCGCCGATCACTTCATCCCCTTCATAGAACACGGCGCTTTGCCCGGGAGCGATACTCTTCGCTCTTTCATAAAAACGGACCCGCGCCGTATTGCCGTCAGGATAGATATTACTCAGGGTCCCGCTATCCTTATAACGGATCTTCGTAATAGCTTCCATGCCTGGCGTCAGGGTATCGTACTTCATCATATTGATCTTTCCTACCACCATCTCCTGCTGATCCAGATCTTCTTCATCTCCCAGGACCACAGTATTGGTTTCGGGCCGGATAGCCGTCACATAGACCGGCTTGCCAAAAGTGATATCCAATCCCTTGCGCTGCCCGATCGTATAAAAAGGATAGCCTTTATGCTGCCCGAGGATCTTTCCTTCCTTATTTACAAAATTGCCTCCGTTCACCCGCTCTTCCAGCCCGTCTACCTTACGCTTCAGGAATCCCCTGTAATCATTATCGGGAACAAAACAGATCTCATAGCTTTCGCTCTTGGTGGCCAGCTCCGGATAGCCATAATCCAGCGCCATCTTCCGGATCTCGGTCTTGCGGTAAGGCCCCAGCGGCAGTAAGGTCCTGCTCAGCAGATCCTGCTGCAGTCCCCATAATACATAACTCTGGTCCTTCGTTTCGTCTACCCCCTTGGCGATCGTATAACGGCCATTGGCATGCTGGCGGATATTTCCATAATGCCCCGTAGCAATGAACTCACAGTCAAGGGCATCGGCCCGTTTCAGCAAGGCTCTCCATTTAATATGGGTGTTGCACAGTACGCAGGGGTTGGGTGTCCGTCCGGCGAGATATTCGTCTACGAAATTCTCAATGACGAATCCCCCGAACTCCTCCCGGATATCCAGCACAAAATGGGGAAACCCATGTTGCACTGCCGCCATACGCGCATCATTAAAACTGTCGAGATTACAACATCCCGTTTCCTTTTTTGAAGCGCCTGCACTCGCATAATCCCAGGTTTTCATCGTAATGCCTACCACTTCATAGCCCTCATCATGCAGCATGAGAGCTGTAATGGTACTATCAATACCACCACTCATCGCTACCAGGACTTTTCCTTTACGGCTCATAATCAGAACGCTTGCGGGCTTTTTGCGCAAGATAGCCCGCCGCGTCCTATACGCTAATGTCGGGCCTTCGGCCAACGGACCTGTTGTCCGTTCATAAAATTCAGAACCGCAAATTTACGTGAAAAAGCCGGATCCTCAGCTCTTCTTAAAATCCTCCGTCACCTTCATCTCCCCATCACAGACCTGAACTGTTTTCCACCGGGTCTCATTTTCCATATGTATCAGATAAACAGTGCTTTGTGACTGGTCGACTTCCTTTACCCAGGTTATCGTATCATCATAATACCGGCTTTTGACCTGCGCTCTGACCTCCTCCGGCAATTCCTTCGCGGTATACTCCCGCAGGGTATAGAGCCAATTCCCCCTTTGACTATAGACGACTTTTACCCGCAGGTTTTTTTCGGTAAATTCCGCCAGGAAGCCATTTGTCATCGGATACCATTTCTCCCCCCTGGATTCCCCGAAAGTATTCCAGAATTGACCGGTTGCCTTGACGGCGGCCGCATCCGAACCCGCATTACGCAGAGGTAGCAGAACATCGCCGCTTTTTTGGGCATAACAGAGATGAATAGATGCCAGGGAGAGGCATCCTGCCAGTAGGATTGAAAATAGTTGTCTCATTGTTTTAAATTTTACGGATGGAATGAATATGCCTGACAGGAACAAAGCTAGGGACGCCAATGGTTTCTCACCAGCTATATCGAGTAGTTGACGGGATTGATGGGCAGATGCCCTTTTTGAGTGAGTATGGGGGGGCTGGCGTTTTAGCGTCCCGGCTGTAGCTTTTTCAGCAGCATCTCTTTGCGGCTTCGCGAGACGTCAATGCTGGTTTCATTCGTCATTACGAGATACCCCCCCTCCCCTTTAACATACCTGCTTATCTCGTTCAGGTTGACAAGATGGGAATGATGCACCCGCAGAAAGGAATGATCCTCCAGCAACTCTTCGATTTCTTTTAAAGTGCGCGAAGCGATGATCTTTTGCCCGTCTTTTAACATCAGAATGGTGTAATTGCTATCCGACGAACAGCTGATAATAGTATCTACGGTGATCATGCGGAGACCTTCCATCGTGGGGATGGCGATCTTGTTCAGGGAATATAGCGGATTTTGTAATTTTTGCAGAAGAATTTTTATTTGCTGGGGCAGGGGGTATTGCAGCCGCCGGACGACTTTCTGAATGGCCCGCTGCAATTCTTCCCGGTCGATCGGCTTTAATAAATAATCCAGCGCGCTGAAGCGGATCGCTTTAATGGCATATTGGTCATAGCTTGTAGTAAAGATCAGCTCAAAATGAACGTCCTTTAATTTTTCCAGCAGCTCGAACCCATTCATCTGCGGCATTTCGATATCCAGGAAGAGCAGCTGGGGCTGGTGCTCTTTAATAGCATTCAGCGCTTCCACGCCTGAGAGACAGCTTTGCATTACCTGCACCTGCGGGCAATAGCGTTCCAGCAGGATGGCCAGCGCCTCACCACAATAAGGTTCGTCATCGACAATAATGGCCTTGATCATATGCGTGTTTTTTCAGCTGTGATATCAGACGAATTCACCGGCAGGGCTGCTGATCCTTATCTTCAGAACTACCTTGGTTCCCGCTGGGTTTCCCTGCTCATCATACAGGTCTTCGATGTCGAAAAAATGACCCGGTGCTCCGTTATCCGTCAGTAAGGCCAGGCGTTCTGCCGTTATCTGCAGGCCCATCGATTTATGCTTCTGGGCGGATTTGCTTTTCAGCGTCGCCGCCCTGGTGCGACCGACTCCATTGTCCTGGATAATGCAGGTCAGCAGATCGTTATGCGCATGGATGGCCACCGTCAACGCCCCCCTTTCCTCCTTATGCATCAACCCATGCCAGACGGCATTTTCGACAAAGGGCTGCAGCAGCAGGGGAGGAATATAAATGTCGCCTGCATCTGTTTCCTCATCCAATACGATGGTATAATCGAACGCATTTTTGAATCGTAACCTTTCCATATCCAGGTATAGCTGGAGCACTTCCAGTTCCTCTTCCAGCGAAATCACCGAATACCGGGAATGATTCATGATCATGCGCATCAGCCGGGAGAACTTTGTCAGGTAATCCGAGGCTGCTTCTGTCTCATGTCCCAGTATGAAACGATTGATGGCATTCAGGCAATTGAAAATGAAATGAGGGTTCATCTGGGAACGCAGCGCCTGCACTTCCAACTCCTTTGCCCGCTGCTGCAGCGCCGCCTTTGCCCTTTCCCCTTCCAGTCGTTGGATCTCCAGTTCATTCTCAGCCCGCTTGCGGCGATGCGCCTCATTTTTTCTTTTCTGCAGCATATAACGGGAGAAGACGAAGCCGATCAACAGCAGGGCTATGAGTCCGCCTATGAGCAATCTTTTTGTGAGCATATCATCTCTTATGCAGGCTTCCGTGAGCTGTTTCTCTTTATTCAGTAAGGCGATCTGCTGCTCGAAACCGTAGGAGGCGAATTTGCCCTTCAACTGATCGTTCAGTACACTGTCCTTTAGAATGATATACCGCCGGTAATAGAAATAAGCGCTATCTGTCCGGCCTTCCCGGTCGTACAAGGTGTAAAGCATCTGGCAGCCGTCACGGATATTCTGTCGGGCATTCGCCGTTTTTGCCAGCATAAGACCTTCCCTTGCATACCGGAAAGCACTGTCATTCCGGCCTAAGCCCGCATATGTTTTGGACAGGTCCTGCAGACACCGCATCATCTGGTTGCCATCATTAAGCTGACGCTGATAAGAAAGGCTTTTAATAAAATACGGCAGTGCCGTAGCATAATCCTCCCGGCATAAATAGTACTCTCCCTTGCTGGCCAGATATTTTCGGAACGTCGCTTGCCCCAGCCGGGCGCTGTCCATTCGGTCATAATAATACAAGGCGCTGTCATACTTATGCTGGCGCGTAAGCAATTCCGTATAGGCCATCAGATCCCAGAGATCTCTATGTTCCGGTTTATTGTCACCGAAGCCCATCCGGAAATATTTTTCAGCAGAGCCATAGTCCTCTATCTGCACAAACATACCGGCCAGGGTAAGATATAGGCTTTTTACCATCGGTGTATCATGGATGGCTGAAGCCATCTGTATGCATTGTCGCAGCACGTCGAAGGCCTTCTCATAATCTCCCCGTTCCCGGTAAGCTTGTCCTGTCAGCGATATCATATAGATCTCCTCGGTGCAGTTGCCCGTGCGGTGCGCATATTCCCTTGCCTGCCCATAATTATAGAGCGCTTCATCAAAGCGGCTCTGCGCAAAAAGAGAAAATCCCAATGTGTAATAGGCCAGCGTAATGGAATACTTGTTGTCCGTTCGCCCGAACCAATCCAAGGATTCCCGGGCCAGCTGTTCACTCCGGGTAAAATCATTGGCATGCATATTCATGAGGAAGGCCTGGCAGGCCAGGGCAACGGCGATGCCGTGGCTGTAACCTATTCGTCGTGACTCCAGCAGCGCTTGTGCCGCAAGACTGGCTATAAGATCGGTCGTCGAATCGTTCTTGTGACTGAGATGGCTTATGGCCTGGTTTTCAAGGCTATCGATCCGCATCCGGACTCCATCGGCCGGCCCTGGTTGCCTGGCCTGTGTCCGGCCTGCCAGACAATAGCAAAACGATAATAATATGATAAGCCAACCTTTCAATAATAAAATTTATGCCTCCCCTTAAAATTAAGCAAACCCTCCCTGTCAGGGGAACCGCCCATCCTCAAAGTTCGCTCTCCCCGGCCTAATGCCGGCCGGAATTGAGCAGGCGGCGGAATAGGGCTGCCATTGGACATCTTCATTGAGCCGTTGACGCCCCCGGCGCCCGGACCGGCAGGCGTTACAAACAGGACCATTCCGTAGCTTGTCAATGGGAGGCTATGGGTGTAAGGGGGTGAATACCACTGTTTTGAACCTTCGTTTCGACTCTTTGGAGGGTAAGGATAGCGGCTGGAAGGGCTGCTGACGGCGGGTGGGTAACTTAGGGAAAACTTTCTCCCCTCCTCAAATCATAAATAATGTAATTTGCCCATCTACTTTTTTTAAATTTTACCAATATGATCAAGCTACAAGTAATCGGCAACCTGGGAAAGGATTGTGTCACCAATATGGTGAATGGGAAAAATGTGATCAATTTCAACGTGGCGCACACGGAGAAATTCAAGGATGCACAAGGCAACCAGAAGGATAAGACGATTTGGGTGGAATGTGCCTACTGGACCGACCGCACCGGTATTGCCCCCTATCTCAAAAAAGGAACGCAAGTATACGCAGAAGGGACGCCTGAAGTGAGGACCTATCCGAAAAATGATGGTACCACGGGCATCTCTCTTACCCTGCGGGTACAGAGCGTACAATTATTAGGCAGCAGAGGCGAAGGTGGCGGCGGCGGTTATTCCGGTGGTGGTTCCTCCGAGGGCTATGCTCCTCAGGCCAGTTCCTCCAGGGTATCCTCTCCCGGCGAAATGACAGAGCCAATCGACGATCTGCCTTTCTAAGGAAAATCGCATAAAAGATAAAGGCCCCAATTTTTCCGGGGCCTTTATCTTTTATGCTGTACTATCTTTTCTCCCAGGCTTTCACCCATTTCTCCACTTCTGCCCGGCTCACCGGTTTATGCTGATCATCCACATCGATCACATATAAATAACCTTTTCTGCCCGGCGTAGCCAGAAAGGCGCTTACCAGGTTGAATTGCTCACTTACCAGCAGATGGCCGCTCGTAGGATTCCACAACTCTTTCGCACAGAGGCAACCCATCGTCGGGGTAAGCGGATAAAAAGGTCTGTCTTTGAAATATTCCGGGTCGATCGTCGTGCCATGAGCAATGATCTCCGTTCTTCCAATCCTGCCGGCGGTCCAGGCTTCCATCATCGGTGTATATTCCCTCCATTCCGGCGGCAATAATTCCCGGTAAAGACGAAGTGAGTCGATCCCCGGAGCCCCTCCCGCACTGGCATTGGCCGTTCTAGTCGTGTCCACTCCGGCCCCTGCCCCAACATCCTCCTGCCTCCCGTCCGCTCTTACCACATCTGCCTGCCCTGGTGTTGCTAAATCCTGGGACTGCTGGAAATAATGGGCCCAGCTTCCCTCGAAGGGCAGCAGTAACTGCAGGTTTGGCGTTGGGCCGATGAAATTCGTACGCGACACATCCGTGCCCTGTATGCTATAAACCCCCTGGGGAGTGCTGCCATTCGTAATAAAATAAGGCAGGTCCGGACCAGACCGGGCCAATTGCTCGAAGACCTGCAGCCTACCCTGCCCATCCCGGACAAATCGTCCGTCCGCATTCTGAACGATGGCCAGCCCGGAATAATCCCGGTCCCAGCGCTGAAAAGAATAAATTACCTTCTGCCCGATCCTGCGCTGCCCGGCAAAGAGCAAGGGTATATCCGGCGTCTTCCCCCGTGTATAGGCGGTATGATAGCTAAGATAGTTTTGCAGCTCCTGCAGGATCGGCAGCGTATCATAACCAGGGAACTTCTCCGCCATGCGGATCTTTAGCCCGTTGCCGTTCTCCGTTGTCGTGTCAGCCCGGAAAAGATAAACGGCGCACATAGAGAATAGCTTGGGGACCGTCTCTTTTTCCAGCACAGCCTGTATGGCAGCGACATATTGCCGGGGAGCTACGGCATACACCGCCTCCAGCAACGCCTTCTTCGTATCGTAGGACAAAGAATCATATCCGTTAAAAAGAGTGGTAAAGCCTCTGTCGACTTCCGGTGTGGCAAACAGGAACTGGGAGACGGTCCAACAGGACGACAGATACTTGTCTTCCGTATTGCTGTCCAGCGGCAGGGCAAAATTCCGGCCGATCATCCTCTCCCGAAGGTCTTTCTCCAACGCTACCCGCTTTTGATAGAATACAAAATCGGAATAAATATCCTCTCTCCTGGATTGCGCTACAACTGCAGAGATGCTGAGCAGCAGAATCATTCCTGTCAGGATTAGCCGATTTCTGATCCGATTAGCCATTGGCTAAATTAAACAGAATTATTTTCTCAATCTGCAATGGGATTTCCCCCTTATTCCGACTTCAGGCTTTTGGCCGGATTGGTCAGCGCCGCCTTTATTGCCTGGAAGCTGATGGTAATGATCGTTATGATCAGCGCCATCATGCCTGCCCATAAGAATACGCCTGGTCCGATAGTGATCCGATATTCATACTTTTGAAGCCACCCCTGTAAAAAATAGAAGGCCAGGGGTGATGCGATCAGGCAGCTGATCAATACCAGTGCGATAAAATCTTTTGACAACAATACCCAAAGTTGCGGAACCGTAGCTCCTAATACTTTGCGGATCCCAATTTCCTTGGTACGCCGCTCCGCCGTATAAGCCGCTAATCCAAATAAGCCGAGACAGGAAATAAAGATCGCCAGTCCCGCGAATATTCCGGATAGCTTGCCGATCAGCACTTCCTGGCTAAATTTCGACGCATAGCTTTGATCTGCGAACTGATAGCCATAGGGATAAGCGGGGCTATATCTATTAAATAATGCAGTCAGCTGAACCAGCGCTTCGGGTGTCTTTATGGTAGGGGCGAGGCGATACAGCAGGCTGTTTTGCCCACCCGGCTGACAGAAGAACATCGTGGGTTCGGCTGGCGCAAAAGGGGATTGCATCAGGACATCTTTTACCACTCCGATAATTTGATAGCGTTGCATGTTCTGGGTAACCATCTGGCCAACGGGATTTTTCAACCGCATGCGTTTGATCGCCATCTCATTAAAAATAATCCCGAGGGTATCTGTAACTCCCTTGAAATCCCTGCCCATCAGGACCGGTATTCTCATCGTCTTAAAATAATCTTCCGAAACAATGATCTTCCCCATTTCTATCGTTTCATTGGCCGTCTTCCCGGGCCAGTCGACATTCGAGTGCCAGTTGATCTCTGTGGCGGAGCCCGATGCCTGCGTGACGTTTTCGGCGAGGCCCCGTTGAATCAGCTCATTTTTAAGGGCCGTATAATTACGGTTCAGATCGCTGTTCATATCGGTCGTCATCAGCCGGTCTAATGGATAACCGGTAGGGCGGTCCTGGGCATACTTTATCTGCTGATAAATGATAAACGTACTGATGATCAGGGCTATTGAACAGCTAAACTGTAATACCACCAATACCTTGCGCGGAAGAGACGCCGCTCTGCCGACTGCCAGCGACCCTTTTAAAACTTTTGCCGGCCTGAAAGAAGAAAGATAGAAGGCCGGCCTGCTTCCCGCCACCAAGGCTGTCAACAGGACATACCCCAGCATGATGAAACGAAAAATATTATTTTCCAGTGGGATACGGACCTTATTCCCTGTAAGCAGGTTGAAAGCCGGTAGCGCCAGCTGAACAAATAACAGGCAAAGAAGAAAGGAAATGAACGTCAATAAGAAAGATTCCAAAAGGAATTGAAGGATCAGGTCTTTACGACTGGAACCGATCGCCTTTCTGACTCCTACTTCCCTGGCTCTCTTTTCCGATCGGGCTGTTGTAAGATTGATAAAATTAATACAGGCGATCAATAAGATCAGGATCCCGATGATACTGAAGATCCGGACATATTCTATAAAGCCGCCGGTATCCCTCCCATTGATGTAATTGGAATAAAGATGCCAGCGCTGCAAGGGCTGTAAAATGACATCGGATTTTTTTGAATTGTGGGCATTCTCGCTTTTTTCTATATCCTTTATCCCGGGCGCAACCTGGGCATAGGAAATACCCGGTTTCAGCTGCACGAAGATCTGGTAGGAGTTTTCGGTAAAGTCGCCGGCGCGCTGTTGCTTTACCTGGTCGGATACCTGCTCATAATAACTGAAAGGTACCAGGTAATTAAATTGGAACGTAGAGTTGGCGGGCAGGTCTTTTAATATTCCTGTTACCTTCAGATCGTTCCTGTTATCGAAACGGACCGTCTTGTTGAGGGGGGCCTCATTTCCGAATAGTGTGCGGGCAGTGGATTCGGTGAGTACGATGGAATAAGGATCTTTCAGCACCTGGGCTGCGTTTCCTTGCAGCAGCGGATACCGGAACATGGTCAGGAAATCGCTGGCCGTCTGCCCCCCCGACAGGTAGATTTTTTTGTTATTGACCATGAGCCCATGGGGCCCCATCCAGTCGGTCTCCGCCACCTGTTCTATTTCCGGGACCTGGCTGCGAAGCGCATCGGCGAGCTTCAGCGAGGAGGACGTAAAATTCAGGATCTCGCCATTGTTGTCAAAATTCCGTCTTACCTGATACAACTGCTGATATCCCGGCAGGAACCGGTCATAGGAATATTCATTATAGACCCATAACCCGATTAAAAGGGCCACCGCCATACCGGCTGCCAGCCCCAGGATATTAAGGGCGCTGTATACCTTGTTATTTATCAGGTTGCGCCAGGCCGTTTTCAGATAATTTCTAAACATATTTGCTATTGTTTTATATGGAATTTATTTTCCCCACTCCCGATTCCCCGAAAAGGCACCAAAAAGAAGGCCAGTACCATATCTTTTTGATTTTCAGTGCTTAAAAAAAGCCTGTCCAGTCGATTTGTACCATTTTCATGCAGAATCCGTCCGTTTTTAATACAGTCACCCGTGAAAAAGCCTTAATTTCAGTTCTCATTTTTGAGATCTACAAAATATATAACATGAAGAAACTAACGTATTCCCTTTTGCTTTGCCTTACCGCTGCGATCGGTCTTACCGGCTGTGGCAGCCAGCCGCAACAGGCCGATGAAACAAAAAAAGATTCGGCAGCCGCTGCCCCCGACTCCTCTTCCGTGACCAGCAACTGGAAGATCGGCGTACAGCTATGGACTTTTCACTATGTACCCTTCGTAACAGCTATCGCCAAAGCGGATAGCGCCGGCGTCAAGTACCTGGAAGCCTTCCCGGGCCAGGCATTGGGCGGCGATATGAAAGACAGCTTCGGCATCCGGATGTCGGCGGAGAGCAAGGCTAAGATCAAGCAGCTCCTGCAATCCAAAGGCATCAGCATTGTGGCTATGGGTGTTATCGTTCCCAGGACCATCGACGAATGGAAAAAATACTTCGACCTGGCCAAAGAATTCGGCCTCAGCTATATTACTTCCGAACCCCTCAAGGATCAGTGGGATGCGATCGACAGCCTGGCCGGTGTTTATGGTATCAAAGTGGCCATTCACGACCACCCCAGGCCCAATGCTTACTGGCATCCTGACTCCGTACTCGCTGCGGTTAAAGGCCATCCCAATATCGGATCCTGCGCAGACGTAGGCCATTGGGCCCGCAACGGACTCGATCCCGTCATGTGCCTGCAGAAACTGGAAGGCCATATTTTTGGTGTGCACCTGAAAGATATCGACTCCGCCGGTAATACCAAGGCGGGTGACATGGTCGTAGGAACGGGCGTGATCAATTTCCCCGCCATCTTCCAGGAGCTCAAACGTCAGCATTTCAATACGGGTATGTTCTCCATCGAAAGGGAAAATAACTGGTATAACAATGTGCCGGATGTGATCGCCACCATCAAATACTTTAAGGAACAGACTTCGAAATTATAAACAGATTTATCAGGAACCCGGGAACTCCCCGGGTTCCTGGTATTAAATGTTGGAGATTGACGAATATGGCACGCTCAAATAATGATAAGAAGAATTCCCGCCGGCAATTCCTGCAACAGCTGGGAAATGCTACCGTCGTTCTGTCGGCCGCCGGCCTTTTGGGCCTCGATGCAAAAGCTGCCGTTGGGACGAAGATCCTTTCCGTGAAAAAAAAGATCGCTCCCTCCGATACCTTGCACATCGCCTGTATCGGCATGGGCATTATGGGATTTAATGACGTCAAAACAGCCTTGAAGGTCCCGGGTATTCATTTGGTCGCTGCAGCTGATCTCTATACGGGCCGCCTTCAGCGGGCGCAGGAAGTATACGGGAAAGATCTTTTCACTACCCGCGATTACCGGGCGATCCTCGACCGGAAAGATATCGATGCCGTCATCATCGCCACCAGTGATAACTGGCATGCCCGGATCGCCGCCGAAGCGCTGAAAAAAGGAAAATCCGTATATGGTGAAAAGCCGATAGTGCATCAGCTACAAGAAGGGCTGCCTCTCATCACCGCCTGGCACGATAGCAAAAAGATCATGCAGATAGGCAGCCAGCGGGTGAGCAGCATTGCCTATGCCCGGGCAAGAGAGCTGTATAAGTCCGGGGAGATCGGCCAATTGACCTGTATCGAAGCCTCCTTTGACAGGCAGAGCGCACTCGGCGCCTGGGAATATACACAGCCTACGGATGGGTCGCCGGAAACGGTCGACTGGGACCGCTATATAGCCGGCACGCCCCAACAACCTTACGACCCGAAGAAATTTTTCTGGTGGCGGAATTACCGGGCATTTGGCACCGGCGTTGCCGGCGATCTCTTCGTGCACCTGCTGTCCGGGATTCATGTGATCACCGGCTCCAAAGGGCCTGAGAAGATCTTCTCCTCCGGCCAGATAGCGTATTGGAAAGACGGCCGCGACGTGCCCGATGTAATGACGGCGATCATGCACTATCCCGATTCCCCGGAACATCCTGCTTTCGAAGTGACCCTTCGCGTCAATTTTGTCAGTGGACAGGGTGAGGCTGGCACCGTGAAATTTGTAGGTTCGGAGGGTGTGCTGGAGATGGGCGATAATGGCTTCACCATCCGGCATCATAAGATGGCCGCCGCTCCCGGGATTGGCGGTTGGGATGCGCTCACCACCTACCCGCAGGCCATGCAGGATGAATTGATACGGCAATACAATCAGCGCTATACGCCTGAACAACAGCAGGCTTCCAGCCCGGCCCCTACTGTCTATCAGTTGCCGGAGGGCTATGACGAACACCTGGATCATTTCACCAATTTCTTCAACAGTGTGCGCACCGGCAGCCCGGTCGTGGAAGATCCCGTATTTGGCTTCAGGGCCGCCGCCCCCTGTCTGGCTGCCAACGAAAGCTATTTTCAAAATAAGATCATCAACTGGGACCCTGTCAACATGAAAGTAAAGGGATAGTGGAGATTCCCGATATTTGCGCACCTAACAACATCCCATGGCAGACAACCATCCGGCAACTTCTTTAATTCCTTATGAACAGCTTCTGGCGTTCACCATCCGCATTTTTCAAAAAATAGGCTGTCCGGAAAAAGACGCCCATACCGCCGCTATCGCCTTGCTTAGCGCCGACCTGCGGGGGATCGATTCCCATGGAGTGGCTCGCCTGATTGGTTATGTCCGCCTCAAAGAAGCGGGCCGGGCCAACCCGGTTCCGGACATCCGGGTCATCCATGAGACCCCCTCCACCGCCGTCGTAGACGGCGATAGCGGACTGGGGCTGGTTGTGGCGCCTTTCGCCATGCGGGTTGCCATCGAAAAGGCGAAGAAGGTGGGGACCGGCTGGGTCAGTGTACAAAATTCCAATCATTTCGGTATTGCCGGATACCACGCCCTGCAGGCCGTAAAAGAAGATATGATCGGTATCGCTATGACCAATGCCAGCGCCCTGGTGGCCCCCACCTTTTCTATCGAGCGGATGCTGGGCACCAACCCAATCTGCGTGGCCGTTCCGGCAGGGGAGGAGCCTCCTTTTGTAGCCGACCTGGCTACCACTACCGCCGCTAATGGAAAATTAGAGATCCTGCAGCGAAAGAATGAAGCCGCTCCTTTGGGATGGATACAGGATAAAGAAGGCCGTCCGTCCACCGATCCGCATGAGCTGAAGACAGGCGGGGCTTTACTGCCCCTGGGCGGCGACCGTGATCATGGCAGCCATAAAGGATATGCCCTTGGAGCTGTCGTGGATATCCTGTCCGCAGTATTGAGCGGAGCGAACTACGGTCCCTGGGTGCCTCCCTTCCCTGCTTATGTGCCCATGCCTACCGGTATGCCCGGTAAGGGCATCGGTCATTTTTTCGGAGCGATGCGGGTGGATGCTTTCCGCCCCGGCGACGAGTTCAAACACCATATGGATAACTGGATACGCCGCTTCCGTTCCGCTACTCCGGCGCCCGGACACGAAAAAGTGCTGATCCCCGGCGACCCCGAACGGGAAATGGAAGCCGAACGCCTGCAGCAGGGTATCCCCCTGCTGGCGTCCGTCATGGAAGACCTGAAAGGCCTCGCGGCTAAATTAGGCGTGGAGTTTCTCCCGATTTAGAAAATTTCTAAACCTTCAGCCTGTATCTTTGCCATCCGAAAAAAGCAGCGGCCGCACAAGGTATACCTTGCGAGGCCGCACAAAAAGTGAATACATGAAAATAATGAAATTCGGAGGTACCTCCGTAGGCCGGCCCGAACGTATGCTGCAGGTAAGCCAGCTGATCACGAAAGACGCAGAACCTAAGATCATAGTCCTCAGCGCCCTCAGCGGTACTACCAATTCCCTTGTGGAGATTGGCAGCTCCATCGCCTCCGGCGAACGGGACAAGGCCAAACAGCAGATCGAAAAGCTGGAAGCCCACTACCAATCCTTTATCAGCGACCTGGTCAAAGGAGAGAAAGCGCTTACCAAAGCAAGGTCCATCGTGGCGGAGCATTTCGAATTCCTCACCATCATCCTGAAGATATCTTTTAGCGAAGCCCTGAGTAAAGACATCCTCGCCCAGGGGGAACTGCTATCTACCAAACTCTTCAGTGTATTCCTGGAAGAGAAAGGCGTTGATCATGTCCTGCTGCCCGCCCTGGAGTTCATGAGCATCGACAACCATGACGAACCCCAGATCAACAGCATCAAGAACAAGCTGGGACAATTATTGCTCCAGCATAAGGATAAGAGTCTTTTCGTTACGCAGGGATATATCTGCCGCAATGCCCGGGGAGAAGTGGACAACCTGAAAAGAGGCGGCAGCGATTACAGCGCCTCCCTCATCGCCGCGGCGATCAGTGCGACGGTATGCGAGATCTGGACGGATATCGACGGCATGCACAACAATGACCCCCGCGTCGTTAAAAAGACCATGGCCATCGAGCAACTGAGCTTTGAAGAAGCCGCCGAGCTGGCTTATTTTGGCGCCAAGATCCTCCACCCCGCCTCCATCTGGCCCGCACAGTTCTATAAAGTGCCGGTGAAACTGCTCAATACCATGCAGCCGGAAGCCAAGGGCACGCTTATCACGGAGGAAGCCGGCTCTGTAGGGGTGAAAGCCATAGCCGCCAAAGACGGCATCATCGCCATCAATATCAAGAGCAGCCGTATGCTATTGGCCTATGGGTTCCTGCGGAAAATATTTGAAGTATTCGAAAAATACCGTACCCCCATCGATATGATAACTACTTCGGAAGTGGCAGTATCCGTTACCATCGATAATGCTGCCGACCTGAAAGCCATCGTAAAAGAGCTGGAACCCTTTGGCTCTATCGAAGTGGAAGACAATCTCACCATTGTCTCTATCGTAGGAAATGAGATTGTGCAGACCCAGGACGTTATGAGCAAGCTGTTCGATGCATTGACTCCTGTACCCATCCGTATGGTGAGCTATGGCGGCAGCAAACACAATGTATCCCTGCTGATCCCGTTTGCCAATAAGATCCAGACCCTGCAATTGCTGAATAAAGGGCTATTCGGATTGGAATGATCCGTTAACTCGTTAAGATATTGTTTATAAAGCCGGGCAATGGGAATAGCCTGGCTTTTTTTATTACATTCATCCCTGATCCCGACACCCCATCGATCTCCCATGAAAAGAATAGGTTATATATTTTTTTATTGTTTTTTCGCGGCCGCCCATTCCTTTGCCCAGGGAGGGAATTCCCTGTCCGGGATGGTTACAGATTCCGCAAGCGGCAAGCCATTGGCCGGCGTCAGCGTCTTCCTCAACAGCACGTCCAAAGGGACCGTTACACGGGCCGACGGCTCTTTTGTGCTGCCGGGGATTCCCGGAGGAAGATACGAGCTGATCGTCTCCGCTATCGGCTACGAAACCTTTGTCACCGGGATCAGCAGCCGCAGCCTGCCTCCGTCCTTAAGAATAACCCTCCATACCAAGGCTTCCGAACTGGCGTCCTTCACCGTAGAGCCATACCTGAAAGACGGATGGAAGCAATGGGGGAAGTTCTTCCTCGATAATTTCATCGGCACCACGGAGAATGCGTCCTCCACCAGTATAAAGAACCGGGAGGTCCTGCGCTTCCACTTTTATAAAAAAAGCAACCGCATGTCCGTCACTGCCATCGAGCCGCTGATCATCGAGAACAAGGCCCTGGGCTACAATCTTGAGTACCGGCTGGAAAGATTTACCTGCGATTTCAGCACCAATATGATCACCTATTTTGGCTATCCTCTTTTCCGGGAGATGGTATCCGATGACCCTGCCCGTATGCAGAAATGGGCGCAGCATCGTCAGGCTGCTTATACCGGATCCCTGATGCATTTCATGCGCAGCCTGTACAACGGCCAGATCCATGAAGATGGATTCCTCGTAGATCATGAAGTAAATGTACCTAACCTGGAAAAGCAACGGGTGAAAGAAAGGTATAATCCCCTGCTTGCTCAAACCGATAGCTTTTCCATCGATACGCTGCATTATTTCTGGGAGGTGCTACGGCAACCGGATTATTTTACACGGATAGTCCGGGGCCCCGAAGGGCTGCTCACCATTCAGCCCGATCAGGCCAAGGTCTTGTTCTTTACCGGCAAATGCACCGTGATATATGGGAATGGTAAAATGGGGATAGCCTACCAGGAATCGGCCATTAAACTGATCACGGGGGAAGCGATAATAATTGAAGAGAATGGAAGCTATTACCCGCCCCAGGAAGTCCTGACCCTGGGCAATTGGAGCAGGACCGAAACAATGGCCAATTTATTGCCGCGGGATTTTGGGATGTATGGCCCGCACTAGGGTTTGAGCCAACCGTTGGTATCCAGCCAGTTCTTCAGCCGGTCCATCCAGGCATCTTTGGTCGCGGAGTTGTTCATGCCGAACCCATGACCTCCATAAGGATAGATATGCATCTCTGCCGGTATCTCATGATGTTGCAACGCTTCGTAAAAATGAAGGGTGTTCGCTACCGGTACGGTATGATCGTCGCCGGCATGTACGAGGAAGGCCGGAGGTGTCCGGGCAGTTACCTGTTCTTCATTGGAGTATTCTTTGATCAGTTCCGGGCCGGGATGGCGGCCGACCAGGTTTTCGCGCGAGCCGGGATGACCGATGCTGTCCGAGAAGCTGATCACCGGGTAAAGCAGGATCATAAAGTCGGGTCGCAGGGAAATACTGTCCTTATTGTCGATGACGACATGGGTAAAATGAGTGCCGGCCGTGGAAGCCAGGTGTCCTCCTGCGGAAAAGCCCATAATGCCTATCCGATCGGTCCTGACGCCCCAGTCGCCGGCATGCTGCCGTACCAGTTGGATAGCCCGCTGTGCGTCCTGGAGAGGGCCGATCTCTTTATTGATCATCGTCTCGTCGCTGGGCAGGCGATACTTCAATACAAAAGCGGCTATCCCCATCTCATTGAGCCGCCTGGCTACCTCGATTCCCTCGTGCGCCATAGCCAAATGAGCATATCCTCCGCCGGGGCAGATAATGACGCCTGTTCCGTTCGCCTTGCCTTTCGATGGGAGAAATATGGTCAGGGTGGGATGAGTGACAAAACTGACGCTGTAATAGCCCGGCCGCCTTCCGCTATCGATCTTTTCCTGGTCTTTTACCGGTTTGGAATTTGGAATAGCGGAATCGTATAAGGGGACCACTTGTTGTGCTGATGACATATAGATCAGGGCTAGGCTGGTGAGAAACAGGAATATTTTTTTCATATGCGACCAATGGCTCGTAAATATATAAAAAAAAGCGCCCTATCGGCAAGACAGGGCGCTTTAAAATTCTTTCTGACCGGGCGGGGTCCATTGCGGGACCGGACCCGTTTGCGGGGACGGGTTAGATCACCAGCATCGCATCTCCATAGCTGAAGAAGCGGTACTTGTCCTTGATTGCTTTCTTATAGGCCTCCATAGCCAGGTCATAACCGGCAAATGCACAGGTCATGATCAGCAGGCTGGTCTTGGGCAGATGAAAGTTGGTTACCAGTGCGTCGGCGATATTAAACTGATAAGGGGGGTGAATAAAAGTATTGGTCCAGCCTTCGGAAGGCTTCAGCAACTTCTCGGCGGTAAAGGAAGACTCGATGGCGCGCATGGTCGTCGTTCCGATGGAGCAGATCCGGTGATTGCCAATCCTGGCTTTGTTCACGATCTTGCAGGCATCGTCTTCGATCCGGTAGTATTCGGCGTCCATCTTATGTTTGCTCAGATCTTCCACTTCGATCGGGCGGAATGTACCGAGTCCCGTATGTAGGGTGACTTCGGCGAACCGGATGCCTTTTATCTCCAGCCGTTTGATCAGCTCTTTGCTGAAATGCAGGCCCGCAGTAGGTGCGGCTACGGCTCCCTCATGCTTGGCATAGACGGTCTGGTAACGCTCTTTATCCTCTTCATCCGGCTTGCGTTTGATATACTTGGGAAGAGGAGTCTCTCCCAGCAGTTCCAATACCTGGCGGAATTCTTCGTCATTACCGTCCCAGAGGAACCGGATTGTGCGGCCGCGGCTGGTGGTATTGTCGATCACTTCCGCTACCAGCTCATCATTGTCCCCGAAATATAGTTTGTTTCCTACACGTATCTTTCTTGCGGGATCAACGATCACATCCCAAAGGCGGTTAGGCTTGTTCAACTCACGCAGCAGGAATACTTCGATCTTCGCACCCGTCTTTTCCTTTCTGCCGTACATACGTGCGGGGAAAACTTTGGTATTGTTGACGACGAATACGTCCTTGTCATCGAAATATTCAAGGATGTCCCGGAAATGCTTATTCTCGATCTGGCCGGTTTTGCGGTGGACGACCATCATTCGGCTGTCTTCTCTTTTTTTCGCAGGGTGCTGGGCAATAAGGTTTAATGGAAGGTCAAACTTGAACTGTGAAAGCTTCATGTGAAATTTTAATTTTAGTATAACGACAATCGCACATGATACCAGGCAGATGGTAAAGATATAACGGAAGATGGGTTCCGGTACAAACCAGGTCTTACGGCACCCGATTTGATATCATGTTACGGCATGATTTTTACAAGCTGGCAAAGGTACGGAAAGTAAACCAAAGGGACAAATTTAAAAAAACAGCCAGCTGCGCCACCCGGCCGGACCCCAAAGAATTCACCCATCCGTAAAATAATTTTCCCGGTTTCCCGTCTTTTATACAACTTCATACAACATCGATTAACCCTCCTTATAATGAGATCGACCCCTCTGCGAAAGTACTTTGTGGCGCTTGTTCTTTTCCTTTCCCTGACCTGCTCCCTGGCTGCGCAGAGACGGCCTGAAAAGAAATACCCGGCCTTATTATGGGAGATCACCGGCAACGGCCTCACCAAACCTTCGTATCTCTTCGGGACCATGCATGTGAGCAGCAAGCTCGTTTTTCATCTCAGCGACTCCTTTTACCTGGATATCCGCAACGCGGACGTCGTCGCCCTGGAACTGGACCCTCAGCTTTGGCAGGATCAGCTCTTCCGCTTCCAGAACATGCAGACCAACCTCCGGTTCTATACGCAAGGCTCTCCCGGCGACTATATCAACGAGCATTCCTTCCAGCTGGAGAAATACGACGACAAGCTCAAATCCGCCCTTAGCGACGAACCTACCGTCATCAACGGTCTTTTATACCGCAGCTTCCAGACAAGGGCAGACTTCGAAGAAGACACCTACCTGGACCTGTATATCTACCAGACCGGGAAGAAACTGGGCAAACAGGCTACCGGTGTCGAAAACTATTTCCAGACAGAGCAGCTCGTCATGGAAGCCGCCCAGGACATGATGAAGGATAAAAAGAAAAGGGCTCCCGATACAGACGGGGAATCCGCTTTCGAAATCGAGAAGAAGACACAGGAAGCCTATCGTAAAGGCGACCTTGACATGCTGGACTCCCTGGAAAAACTGTTGCAGCCCTCCGACGCATATATGGAGAAATTCCTTTACCGGCGCAACGAGATCCAGGCAGCTTCCATCGACAGCATCGTCCAGCGGCATTCCTTATTCGTGGGGGTAGGGGCGGCCCACCTGCCCGGCAAAAGAGGAGTGATCGAGCTGCTCCGTAAAAAGGGCTATATTCTCCGCCCCGTTACCATGCCCGACCGGGACGCCATCCGCAGGGACGATATCGACAAGATCAAAGTACCGGTCACCTTCTCCACCTTCACGGCCGACGACGGGGGCTTTTCCGTACAGCTGCCGGGCAAGCTCTACCGGCGCTCCGACAGCCGAGCGGCGGACTCCTGGCAATATGCCGATATGGGGAATGGCGCCTATTATATGATCGGCCGGGTGAAGACCTATAGCTGCTTCCTGGGGCAGAAAGAAGAGGCCACCTTAAAAAAAATAGACAGCCTTTTATATGAGAATATCCCGGGCAGGATCCTCAAAAAGACCCTCATCACCCGCAGCGGCTACAAGGGCTATGACATCACCGGCAAGACCCGCCGCGGGGATATCCAGCGTTATAACATCCTGGTGACTCCCTACGAAATACTGGTCTTCAAAATGAGCGGCACCAACGACTATGTCGAAGGCAAGGAAGCCGACCAGTTCTTCAACTCCATTGAGATAAAGAAGAACGACCCCACCGGCTGGACCGATTTTACCCCGCCGCAGGGCGGCTTCCGCGTACGCTTGCCCCGGACGCCGGCACAGCATAAAAATACTTCTACTATCGACGGCATCTCCCGCTGGGAATACGAAGCCGGCGATTCCACTACCGGGGACGCCTTTCTGGTCTGGAGAAAGACGGTGCAGAACTTCCGTTTCCTGGAAGAAGATACGGCCGACCTGGCCCTCATGGAAGAAAGCTTTCATTTGTCGGACTGGATCGAAAAACCGCTGAGCAGACGCACGGGCTTGTATAAGGGAGTTCCCTGTCTGGATGCGGCTTACCTGGCAAAGGATGGGGCCGTCATCAAGGCGAAATTCCTTATCAAAGGTCCGCAATACTATCTGCTGGCGACCCGCAGCCGCAATAAGGACAAGGCCTTCCCTGCATTTTTCAACTCCTTTGACTTTGAGCCTTACCGGTATACTTCCTTCCGGAATTATGTGGACACGTTTATCAATATCCGCGTCACGACCCCCATGGTCCCGGATATCGACGTGGGAATGAGGGGTATCCTGGAACGGGCTTCCAGTGAAGAATTCCTCAATTCCATACCGGACTACAATAGTTATTGGCCCCGGGCCAAGACAGCCTTGTTCCAGGATGATTCCACGGGAGAGGCTGTCTTCGTTTCCATGGAGACCTTCCCCAAATACTATTACCCAAAAGACTCCGCCACTTTCTGGCTGGAAGAGGGCAACGAAAAAAGACTGAAGCAGGACTTTATCATTCAAAGCAAACAGCCGCTTCGTTTTTCCGATTCGGTGACCGGCTTTAAATATGTTCTGACGGACACCAATTCTTCCCGCCTCCTCCATACCTGGATCTTCGAAAAGGACAACCGTTTCTTCCGGATGGTCTCCCTGGACGACTCCCTGCAAGGAGGCAGCGAATTCACCTCCCGGTTCTACGCCAGCCTTCATCCCCTTGATAAGCGCCTGGGCCCTTCTGTCTTCACCAATAAGCTGGACCTTTTCTTCGGAGATTTTTACAGTAAAGACTCTCTCGTTAGCAAAAGGGCCAAAGACGCCATTCCCAATGTGTATTTCGGAGCTGCCGGAGTGCCTGCCCTGCTCGGGGCCATCAATGGCCTTTCGTACAATGAAAAAGATTATTTCAATACCAAGACCCGGCTGATCAATGAACTGGGCTATATCAGCGACCCGACAGCCATCGGCAAAGTAGTCGGCGGATTAAAGAACATCTATGAGAAAGCCGGCGACACCAGCACTTTTCAGAATGCCGTACTCAAAGCCCTGGCCCATCAAAAGACACGACCTGCTTACGACCTGCTGAAGACCCTGCTGGTGCAGGACCCGCCCATCTTCGAGAACAACTCCGATTATAACTACCTGTTCCAGGACCTGGAAGACTCCCTGCCTTTGGCCCGGACCCTTTTTCCCGACCTCCTGCAACTCTCCACGGTAGATGATTATAAAGACAATATCCTTTCGCTGCTCTCCACCCTGGTAGACAGCGGCTACCTGAAAGGAACCGACTATGACTCACATTTTCCCCAATTATATTTCGATGCCAAGATCCAGTGGAAGAAGCAGGAGGGGAGAGACGAACGGCGATTGCAAAAAAAGGAAGAGGACAACAGCGATGAGATTTCCGGTAATGAGGGAGAAGGTGCGGGTGATGCTGACAGTCCGCTGGATGATTACGCCGTGCTGTTAATGCCCTTCTATGATAAGAACCCCACCGTACCGCATTTCTTCAATAAACTGTTGCAAAGCAAGGATGCTTCGCTGCGCCTGAGCACCAGCGCGTTGCTGTTGCGCAATAATAAGCCGGTGGCCGACTCCATCATCCGGGCCCTGGCCGTTAGCGACCTGTACAGGAGCCGCCTGCTGAAAAGCCTGGAGGCGATCCATCGGGGCGAACGGTTTCCCCGCTCTTTCAGGAACCAGGTGGATATCGCCCGCAGCCTGCTCGTCGGCAACCGAAGCGACAACGAGGGCGTGGACATACAATTCGTTGATAAGAAGTTCGTACAATTCAAAGAAGCGAAAGGAACGATCTATTTTTTCAAATATAAACTCAATAAAGACGATGACTGGCAGATCGGCCTCAGCGGGCTGCAGCCGGTCAACCCGAAAGAGGTCAATACGGACAATGAATTCGTTCGGCTCACCGGTAAGAAGATCAGGCCCGATAGCCCTGTAAGGGATCAGTTCGAACAACAATTGAAAAAGCTGCTCTTCTCCAAACGTAAGAGCGCCGCCTCTTTCTACCTGGATAATGAATACTATGGAGGTAAGAACGAAGAAGACTAAGTTTATTCCGATCAAGAGGCTTTGCTATTCACTTCTTAAACTCTTCACGGGGTTGGTAACCGCCGACTTGATCGCCTGAAAACTAACCGTCAGCAGGGCGATCAGCACCGCTATCACGCAGGCGATCGCAAAGATCCACCAGCTTATCCGGATCCGGTAAGCAAAATCTGACAGCCATTTGTGCATGAAATACCAGGCTACCGGAGCGGCAATAACAAAGGAGAGCAGTACCAGCTTTAAAAAATCCCTGGATAATAAACCTACGATATTGGATACGGAGGCTCCCATCACCTTGCGTATCCCTATCTCCTTCGTGCGTTGCAGCGTGCTGTAAGAGGCAAGCCCCAGCAGCCCGAGGCAGGAAATGAAGATGGCCAGGACGGCAAAATTGAGGAACAGCTTTCCGAACCGCTCTTCGCTGCGATATTGTTTGTCGAAATATTCATCCAGGAAAAAATAGCTGAAGGGGCGGCTGGGGATCAGCGTCTTCCATTTGCCTTCGATAGCCGCAATGGTGGCCGGCAGTTTAGCGGTAGATACCTTGATCGTAATAAGATCGCAGCCGTCGGGCTCGATACGCATGGACAAGGGCTTGATCTCCTGTTGTAAAGACCGGTAATGAAAATCTTTCATGACCCCGATGATCATTCCTTCCCGCCCCCATTGTTTAAAACGTCTGCCCACAGCCTGTTCCGGGGATGTGTACCCGAACATTTTTACGGCGGCTTCATTGAGCACCATCGCATGGGTTGTGTCGGTCATAAAATCCCTGGAGAACGCGCGGCCTGCCAGCATTTTTATCTTGAATTGCGGGAGGTAGTCAAAATCCACGAAATACAGGTCCAGGTTGGCGATCTGCATATCCCCTTTGGCATTTTGAATTTCAGAATAGGCTCCCATATTGCCTCCTCCCGGAACACTGGATGCCATACCTGCCGACTGGACTCCCGGCAGCCGCGTGACCGCATCTTTGAAAGCATGGCGGGCGGGATCTCCATTGGAATTGACGACCAGCAGCTGCTCTTTGTTAAAACCCAGGTCCTGGTTGCGCATAAAATTCATCTGGTTATAGACGATGATCGTAGCAATGATCAACCCGGTAGAGATCGCAAACTGTGCAACGACCAATCCTTTCCGTAACAGGATGCCCCGGGTGCCCGTGGCCCATCTTCCCTTCAGCACCTCGATCGGTTGGAAAGACGATAATACCAGCGCCGGATAGACTCCCGCCAGCAAACCGATCCCTATCGCGGCCAGGAACAGCAGCAATAGCGTAGACCCTTCATGAAAGACTCCCTGGCTGATCGTCTTCCCTGCGAGGTGGTTGAAGCTCCCCAGGCAAAGGGCCGCCAGCCCAATGGTAAACAGGAAGGCAATCAGGCATAATAAGACCGACTCTCCCATGAACTGCCGGGCCAATTGTGTTCGCAGGGCGCCGACTACCTTTCGGATGCCCACTTCTTTGGCCCGCTCGGCCGAACGGGCGGTAGTAAGATTCACAAAATTGATACAGGCGATCAGCAGAATAAATACTGCTACGATGGAGAAGATATAAACGTTATTGATATTACCCGTTGTACTCCCGTTACGTGTCGAACGCAGATAGACATCTTTCAGCGGCTCCAGGAATAGGGAGGCAAACATTTTCTGTTCCCTCATTTCATTGCCATTGCGATCTTCCAGGAACTTTGGGAGCCTGGCCTGTAAGGAAGCGACATTGCTGCCGGGTTTTAATAACAGGTAAGCGGAGGAGCCATAGTTACCCCATTGCTTGTCAAGATTCGGGCGTAATTTTCGGGTGAGCGTACTCATGCTGACAAGCAGGTCCGCCTTGATCTGGGAATTCTCCGGCAGGTCCTTCATTACCCCCGTCACCGTCGCTGTAAACCCATCTCCGGTGAACGATACGGTCTGTCCAACCGGATCGGTGTTGCCAAAATATTTTTTTGCTGCTGTCTCGGAAAATACCAGACTTAAGGGCTCTTTCAGGGCAGTAGTGGGATCTCCGTGCAGCAGTTTAAAAGAGAAAACCTGGAAGAAGGCGGAATCCGCATACAAGGTATTTTCCTCCTGGAATTTAACGTCTCCCTTTCGTATCAGAAAACTTTGATTGCTCAGACGGACAAACGCTTCCACCTCAGGAAAGTAATCCTTCATATTAGGTGCGACCGCCCAGGCAGGGCCGCCTGTATGCAGCACTTCCGTGGGTGTTTTAATGTCTGCCACTACTCTGTAAATACGGTCGGTCTTCTCGTGAAAACGGTCATAGCTTAGTTCAAAACGGACATAGAGAAAGATAAGGAAACAGGCCGTCATTCCAACGGTGAGCCCCATAATATTGATGAAAGAAAATACGCGATGCTTCCACAGGTTGCGGAAGGCGATCTTGAAATAGTTTTTGATCATGGAGGATGGTTTTGACGGCTGGTACTTTAAATATAGGTAAATTGCCAAAATGTTGCATCCCGGGCCCTGTTAAATTTCTAAACCGGGATTTTATCCGCCTGAAAGTCCGGTTCGCGGCGAATGGGACCACCCCTCACACCCCTCTGGGGATCGCTTCGATCAATTTGCGGGTATATTCCTTCTGAGGGTTGGTATAGACATCTTCTGCCTTGCCGATCTCTTCGATCCTGCCCCTGTTCATCACCAGGATGCGGTCGCTGATATAGCGGATCACGGAGAGATCATGAGAGATGAAGACTATGGTGAAGCCAAATTCTTTTTTCAGGTCATTCAGCAGGTTGAGCACCTGTGCCTGTACGCTCACATCCAGGGCGGAGACGGATTCGTCGCAGACGATAAAGGAGGGACGCAGGGCCAGGGCCCGGGCAATGACGATCCGCTGACGCTGGCCGCCGGAGAATTCGTGTGGATAACGGTCGAAATGCTCGGCTTTCAGGCTTACCTTTTCCAGCAAGGCCACTACTTGCTCCTTCCGCTCCTTTTTTGTGGAGACGAGCCCATGTACTTTCAGCGTCTCTGCGATGGCGGAACCGATCGTGAGGCGGGGATTCAGGGAAGAGTAGGGGTCCTGGAAAATGATCTGGATATGGCTTCGTAATTTCTTTAAGGCGGAGGGTGTATAATTTGCGAGATCGGCTCCTCCGAACAGGATCCTGCCGGCAGTGGGATCGGTCAGCCGCAGGAGGGCCCTTCCCAGGGTGGTCTTACCGCAGCCGGATTCGCCTACGAGCCCCAGCGTTTCCCCTTCATACACGTCAAAACTGACTCCGTCTACCGCCTTGGTATAATTCAATATTTTTCCCAAAAAGGATTTTTTCGAAGGATACCACACCGAAAGATCCTGTACCCGTATCAGCGGAGCGGCTGCGGCGTTGATCGCAGGGAGCGACGCTGCGCCTCCTTCCTGCCCTCCGGCGTTTCCCTTTTGTGGCCCGTGGCCCGGAGCCTGAGGCTCTTCCCGGGGCAGGGGGCGCCCCTCTCCTCCCATAAAATCGCTGACGACCGTGAGTCTTTCTCCTTTGACATGCAGTACAGGGCGGCAGTTAAGCAACCCCTTGGTATAGGGGTGTTGAGGGTTATGGAACAACGTGGTGACGCTGCCTTCTTCTACCACCTGTCCTTTGTATAAGACGAGCGCCCTATCTGCTATTTCGGCGACTACTCCCAGGTCGTGGGTTATAAAAATGACTCCCATATTCTCCGTCTGCTGTAGTTCCCGGATAAGCTCCAGGATCGTCTTTTGTACGGTCACGTCCAGGGCTGTCGTAGGTTCATCGCAGATCAGCAGGGAAGGGCTATTACTCATGGCCATGGCGATCATCACCCGCTGCTTCTGCCCCCCGCTGAGCTGATGGGGATAGCGGGACAGCATACCCGCAGGGTCCGGCAGTTTCACTTTTTCAAATAGTCCAATAGCCTTTTGCCTTGCCTGCTCCGCCGGTATTTTTGTATGGGCGCGGATTGCCTCTGTCAGCTGATCCCCGCAGGTAAAGACTGGGTTTAAAGACGTCATCGGCTCCTGGAAGATCATGGCGATCTCGCGGCCGCGGATCTTTTGCATTTGCTCCGGGCTTTGTTTCAACAGGTCTATACAGTTATTATGGCTGCCGGTAAAGAGGATCTCTCCCGAGAGGCACCGGGCGGGCGGCATTGGCAGCAATTGCAGGATGGACAAGGAAGTGATCGATTTTCCTGATCCGGATTCACCGACCAGGGCGACGATCTCTCCCCGTTGCACCTGGAGGTGGATACCCTGAACCCCTGGCGCCAGGCCGCTCTCCGTTTGAAATCCGATCGTCAGGTTATTAATAGACAGTAGTGGAGCCATAGCCTGCTCAAAATTTCAGGTGTCTTACCGTCTGCCCGTTATTGATCAGTTGCTTCAGTGAGTCGATACCGATCTTAATATGCCGTTCCACATAATCCCCGGTCACTTTGAGATCGCTTTCCGCCGTCTTGACTCCTTCCGGTGTCATGGGCTGATCGCTTACGAGCAGCAGGGCTCCCGTGGGGATCTTATTGAAAAAGCCTACGGAGAAGATGGTGGCGGTCTCCATATCGATGGCATAGGCCCTTATCTTTTTCAGGTATTCCTTAAAGACTTCGTCATGTTCCCAGACGCGGCGGTTAGTGGTGTATACGGTACCTGTCCAATAATCCACCGAATAATCCCGGATCGTGGTGGAAATGGCTTTTTGCAGGGCGAAGGCCGGTAAGGCCGGTACTTCCGGAGGGAAATAATCGTTGGAAGTCCCTTCCCCTCTGATGGCCGCGATAGGCAGGATCAGGTCCCCAAGTTTATTGCGTCTTTTCAGACCGCCGCATTTTCCCAGGAACAGGGCGGCCTTGGGCTCGATGGCGGTCAGCAGGTCCATGATCGTGGCTGCGCCGGGACTGCCCATGCCGAAATTAATAATGGTAATGTCTCCGGCAGTGGCGCACTGCATCGGTTTATGCTCGCCAATGACTTCTACGCCGTGCCAGTCTGCGAACAGGTGTACATAATTGTCAAAATTGGTCAGCAGGATATATTTGCCGAAATTCTCCAGCTTTTCGCCCGTATACCGGGGCAGCCAATTCTGAACTATTTCTTCTTTGCTTTTCATCGTTGTTGTTATCTTTTATGGATTCGTAGACCCAAATCACCCGTGATTCGTAAATTTAACAAATAGTTTTCGCACATGATCAAAATCTACTATCCGACTCACCCTTTCAAGATAAGAGAGCCCGAACCCAAAAAAGAAGAGATCTGGGACGAGCTGCGTAAACTATGGGTTCGTCTGACCCCCGAAGAATGGGTCCGCCAGAATTTCATTCAGTACCTGCTGCAGGTAAAGACTTACCCTGCCTCCTATATGGCTGTGGAAAGAAGGATGAAATTGGGGGAGCTTAGCAAACGATTTGACCTGCTGGTCTTCGACAAAGGCGCCCAGCCATGGATGCTGGTGGAATGCAAGGCGATCAGGGAAAAGCTGGATAGCCGCGTATTATGGCAGGTCCTGCGCTACAATATGGCCATTCCCGTAAAATACCTCGTTGTCACCAATGGCGAGGAATGCCATGCTTTCATCAAAGGAGCCGTAGACTTCGAAGCGATTACCTCCTTACCTTCCTATAATGAATAAAGGGGGCGGCAGATGGGGAGCTCGGCTGGCCCCCATTCTATAAGGGCTGGCTGAGCCGGCTATTATTTCGCCCGGACATATGCCAGCACACTATTGTTCCTGCCCGTATTACGTTCGTCGATCTCGAACTGGTTGAGGCTTTTGATCAGCGGCACCAGCTTCTTAAAACCGTAATTCCTCGGGTCAAAATCCGGCTTCTTCTTCAGTAATAAGGTACCCAGCTCTCCCAGAAAAGTCCATCCATCCTCTCCTGCCAGGTCGTTGATACTGTCGGCAATCAGCTTGATCAACCCATTATCTATTTTCGGAATGATATCTGCCGGTCTCATGCTCTCGGTTTCCCGCGCAGCTTCGGCTTCCCGCACGCTCTCCATCCCCCGTCCCGCTGCGGCTGCTTCCCGGGAACTCCCGGTCTCTTTAACCGTTGCGGCTTCCTGTCTGGCCGCAACCTGTCCCCCTTTCTTACCTGCTGCCTGAATTGCGCGGCCCCCGGCCCCCGGTCTTGCCCTGGTGACAGGGGGAGCCGGTTTGGGTGGTTGGGGAGTATCCTTTTTTAAGATCTCGATATAGATGAATTTGTCACAAGCTGAAATAAAAGCCACCGGCGTCTTTCGTTCTCCTAGCCCATACACTTTCATTCCTGCCTCTCTCAACCGCGTAGCCAGCCTCGTGAAGTCACTATCGCTCGAGACGATACAGAAACCATCCACCCTGCCCGTATATAAGATATCCATCGCGTCGATGATCATTGAGGAATCGGTGGCATTCTTGCCCGTGGTATAGCTGTATTGATGGATCGGTGTAATGGCATTTTCCAACAGTACCGTTTTCCATCCCGATACGGTGGGCTTGGTCCAGTCGGCATAGATCCGCTTGAAGGTAGGGGTGCCATATTTCGCGATCTCTTCCAACATCTCCTTTATATTGGCATAAGGGACATTATCCGCATCTATCAGGACGGCAAGCCGTGGATCTTTTAGTGTGTCCATAGTACAAGTGTTACCCCCTAATCTAGTCTATTTTGGGTACAAAAAAAAAACCCGTCTTTTCAGGCGGGGCATCTTTTTTTCGAATATGGTATAAGATCCTATTTATGGGAAGATACCCAGTTCAGCATAGGAAGTACCTACTTTATTGATAGCTACCACATACGCTGCTGTACGCATGTCCGGAACCGTCGGATTATTCTTCCAGGCATCCATGATCTCCCGGGTAGCGGCGATCATCGTCTCTTCCAGCCCGCTATAGACCAGGTCCACCTCATCGGCCCCATGCATGATAAACAGCTTTTCCTTGTCGCTGACCTTTTTACCGGTCAGCCCTTCTATCTGGCCGAGGATGTGTGTGTTCATGTTCTCGGTGAATCTCTTTTCCATCCGTCCATAGCGCACATGGCTGAGGTTTTTCAGCCATTCGAAATAAGAGACCGTTACCCCTCCCGCATTGAGGTACATATCTGGTACGACCAGGGTTCCTTTTTTGATGAAGATTTCATCGGCTTCCGGTGTCAGCGGGCCATTCGCCGCCTCTCCGATGATCTTAGCCTTTACATTCGGGGCATTCTGCCCGTTGATCACGTTTTCCAGTGCGGCAGGGATCAGGATATCGCATTCCAGCTCCAGGGCATCGCCTGAGCCGGAGAGATTCGTTGCCCCGGGGAAATTCAGGATACTTCCCGTCTTCTTCCGGTGCTGGAACACTTCTTCTTCGTTCAGGCCTGCCGGGTTGGTAATAGCGCCTTCGTATTCGGCCAGCGCGATCACTTTGGCTCCTCCTTCCCGGAAGAACTTAGCGGCATGATACCCTACATTACCCAGTCCCTGTACGACCACGGTCTTTCCTTCCACGCCTGGCTTCAGCTTCAGCTTAGCCATGATCTCTCCCATATTACAAACCTCTCTGATGCCATAGAATACACCTAGTCCCGTTGCTTCGCGACGGCCCCGGACGCCTCCCTGTGACACCGGCTTACCCGTTACACAGGCCAGCGCATCGATTTCGCCGGGACGCATGCTCATATATGTATCCAGGATCCAGGCCATTTCGCGCTCTCCCGTTCCATAATCCGGAGCCGGTACATCGGTACCCGGTCCGATAAAATTCTTTTTGATCAGTTCGGAAGTATACCGGCGGGTGATCTTTTCCAGCTCATAGGGGGTGTATTTCTTGGGATCGATGCTGATCCCGCCTTTGGCTCCGCCGAAAGGTACATTGACGATCGCACATTTGAAGGTCATCAGGGCGGCCAGGGCCATCACCTCATCCAGGTTCACCGATAAGGCAAACCGGATGCCTCCCTTACAGGGCGTCTTGTGCTGGGAGTGCTGTACCCGGTATGCTTTAATTACTTCGATCTTATCTCCGATCTTAACAGGGAAGAACATTCGATATACCGCATTGCACTGCTTGATCTGCTCCAGGATACCGGGATCCCAGCTCGTAAATCCGGCCGCTTTGTCAAAACTTTTTTCTACGGCTTCAAAGAACTTGTACTCATTTTGTACTGTTTGTACTGCCATAACAGTTGATTTAATTTGTTGTTGGGTTCTTGCAATCGTTCGTTTAAACTTATTTTATTTCTTTTTCCACCCGGCTGATTTTTTTGTCCAGCCTTACCAGGTAGAGGATGAATCCGAGTAAAATTATGAGGATGCAGGCCGTCAGCACATAGATCTTACCATTGCTACGCATATCGTAGGCGGTATACTTTCTTTCTGAATCCGTTGTCTGGGCCGTGGTGAATAAGGGTAATAGATATAGGAACAAACAAGCTGCTAGGGACAATGTTTTCTTAATCATTCAAAATACTTTTCTCTTTTATAAAATCAAGCCTGATCTTCAGGGAGGTAATCCATACGCCGAGTAGGGTCCATCCGATGATGGCCGGATAGAAAACCATTCTCAAACGGGAATCGCTGTCCTTGAAATTCAGGGCGGGGTTGCCTTCCTTGCCGGGGTGAAGACTTTCCAGCAGTCTCGGCAGTATCCAGATAGTAGGGAATAGCATGGCATAGGCGAAAATGGCATATACGGCGCTGATCCTTGCCCTCTTATCCATGTCCGTGATGGAGCCGCGTAATACCAGGTAGGCAAAATATACCAGCAGGGCGATAGCCGCTCCCAGTAATTTCGGCTCTTTGAAGATCTGGGTATTGGTAGCATATTCGGTCCAGGTATAAGAGGCCCAGATAAAACCGGTAGAATAGCCCAGCACTCCGAACAGGATGCCCACTTTCGCAAAATTCACAGAATAAATATCATGCGCCAGTTTCTGGGAGCGTAAGTATTTAATGGCATAGACCACTGAAGCCGTAAAAAGGATCATCATCCCGAACCACATGCAAACATGGAAATAAAGATTGCGGATCGTCTCGGCCAGGATCTCACGCGCGGGAACAGGGAGTAGAAGGCCACCGGTGATGGTGTAGATAAGGATGACTACACAAAGTATTTTCCACCACGTCTTTCGCATATAGTATAACAGATTGTATCTTAACAAGAAGTCGCAAATTTAGGACAAAGCCATTCAAAATTTTGGGTGACCCCTAAAATTAGATGAAACCCCCGCCTCTTTCAGCTGCTTTACGGATTGTATGATGAAATGGAAGTTCCTTTGGATAAACCCTTAGTCTTTCCATAAAAAAGGGAATAAAACGATCGCCAGGGCCACCACCAGCACATCCATTCCTACCAGCAGGAGGACCACACTGGCCAGTCCACCCTGTAATACCGTGGCAAACACGATATTGGAGATCTTGATCAGCAGCATCAGCTGGGGAATGATGATCGGGAAGCCCATAATGGCCATCAGGGCGGCATTCTGCTGGGCCCGGGCCGCTATGGCAGACAGGAAGGTGAATACCAGGCTCAGGCTCACTCCCCCAAGTAGGTTGATCCCTAAAAAGGACCAGGGATTGATCACTGGATTTCCAAGTAAGATACTGAATATCATCCAGTTGGCAAGACTCATCACCACCATCAGCATGGCATTGAACAACAATTTGGCCAGGATAAAATCCCGGGCCCCGGCAATGGAGTAGAAATAGAGCATTCTTCCCTTGCCCTCTGCCAAAAAACTTTTAGCGACTGCGTTTACGCAGATAAACAGCTGGATCATCCAGAATAGTCCGTTCCATACCTCCGTCTCGGGCTGTGCCATCGCGAGATACAGGACGAATATCGTAGAGGCTACGTATAACAGCACCCCGTAGAAAGTGTACTGTTGCCGGATTTCCAGCAGCAGATCCTTCTTAAATAACGTCCATATATGTCGTAATGAGCCGATAATTTTTCAATTTGAGGGCAAAAATACCTTCCGGCAGCCGGCGCCCGAAATTAATTTTAACAAATCTATAATTGATTTCTGATCGACCCCGTGTCAGTGCCCGGGGCTTCATTTCTTATAAAATATCAGGGTACATGGTTGTAATAACAATTCCTGCAACGAGGCTCATACATGTCTTTTTCTCCTAATAAAACCTGCGTACCTATGCTGTTTTTCCGGTAGGAATAGTTGGCAATATTTCCACATTTCACACAAATGGCATGCAACTTGGTGATATAATCAGCCTTGGCAAGCAGGAATGGCATCTGGCCGAATGGTTTGGCCGTAAAGTCCATATCCAACCCGGCCACAATGACGCGGATTCCCCGAAAGGCCAGCTGGTCGCAGACTTCCGGTAACTGGTCGTCGAAGAACTGGGCTTCGTCAATACCTACGACATCCACATCACTGGCCATCAGCAGGATGGTCTGTGAGTTGTCGATAGGAGTGGATGGAATGATGGTTTCGTCGTGGGAAACGATGTTCTGTTCATGATAACGGGTATCCATGGAAGGCTTGAAGATCTCGACTTTCAGATTGGCGATCTTAACCCGTTTCAGCCGCCGGATCAGTTCTTCCGTTTTTCCGGAGAACATAGATCCGCAGATTACTTCGATCCAGCCACGCTTTTCGCCTTTTATATGAGGTTCGATGAACATAGATACATATAAATTAGGTTCGGAATTTGTTATAACTTTATAAGAATTACAAAGATTGATTTATTAAAGGCTTGTTCAATTAGTACCAGTTGTGATTTGCTTTCAAATATTACCATGGAACGACTACAAGAACTTATTGACCAACTAAAAGAGCAGTTTGACCGAAAGGCGGAGCCTTCGCAAATGCTCTTGACCACCCGGCTCCTGGATGCGGAACTGACACGTTTGTCCAGTTATGCTGCTGCTAACCGGGGATCGGCAAAAGTAGCGGTTATGATGCCATCCTCCATGAAAATATATACAGGGCAATCAGCCCTGCAGGAATTCAGGACTGCCCCCCCTGAAGTCAGGAATGGCTCCCAGGTTCCGGAGAGCCGGAATGGCTCGCAGGTTCCCGAAGTCAGGAATGGCTCCGCGATCAGGGAAGTGCCTTCCTCGGAGCCCGAATTCGTCCCCGCTCAGAAGACCGCTGCGGAATTGCGGGCCGCATCCGAAGCAAAGACTGCTGCGGAACTACGGACCGCTTCTGAAGGCAGGGCCGCTGCAGAAATGCGGACTGCTTCTGCCCGTCAGTCGGCGGCTGTCAAAGAGCCGGAAAGAGGGGCCTGGCCTTTCGACCCGCTGGCCGACATACCTACCCTGGCCCAACAGCAGGTTCCCCGTGAGCTGAATGACGTGATCGGCAATAATGGCGCTACTTCGCTGAATGATAAATTAAAAGGCAACGTGCTGGAGTTATCCGCCGCCCTTAACGATACGCCTGTACGGGATTTGAAAAAAGCCATCGGTGTCAACGACCGGTTTGTCTTCATCAGCCAGCTATTCCGGGGAGACGAAGTGATGTATGAACGCAGCATCAAGACCATTAACGGATTCCGTATTCTGCCGGAAGCTGAATATTGGATGGAAAGAGAGTTGAAGGTCAAGCTGGGTTGGGATGAGAACAGAGAAGCTACCAAACATTTTTATCAATTGGTCAAAAGGCGGTTTTCCTGAATATAACCGACGATCTTTTCCGTAGCTCCCTTTTTAGCATACACATAGCTGCGGGACGCCTCCCCCGTTTCCCGGCGTTCCTCCGGATGGCTCAATAGCCGGTCGAATACAGACTCTGCCTCCAGCGCACTGTCGATGACGATACCCCCTCCGCTATCAACCAGTTCTACTGCCTCGATATACTTTTCGATTACCGGACCGAAGACCACCGGTTTGCCATATACGGCGGCTTCCAGCACATTGTGCACCCCGTCATCCCCAAACCCGCCGCCCACATAGGTAATCGTGGCATACTGATAAAGCCGGGATAGCATTCCTATATTATTGATGATCAGTACATTCGGCTCTCGCCCCCCCGGATTTTGCCCTGTTTTCCCCCCACTTGCCGGTGTCTGGTTATCAGTCTGCCTCCTGCTGCCCGCCGCTGTTTCCGCCCACTCTGAATACCGGATACAGTACCGGAACAACCGCTCCACCTCTCTCAGTCTTTCCTCGCCGATCTCATGAGGAGCGATGATCATTCTTATCTCCGGATGCGTATTGGCATAATGATCCAGCTCTTCCTCATCCTCTTCCCAGGTACTGCCCGCAATGATAACGGGCTGGTCTCCGCAAAAAGCGGCTATGAGGGGTAGGCTCTCCGCGTTCTTCGCGATCCCGATCACCCGGTCAAACCGCGTATCTCCGCTGACGGTCACATTTCCGGTCAGCCCCAGCCTTGCCAATAATTTTTTTGAATCCTCCGTCTGAACGAACAGGTGGGTAAAGCATTCGAGCATATACCGGTGTAACCGCCCATACCATCTGAAAAAAGGCTGATCCTTACGGAATACGCCCGATACCAGTAGCGTGGGGATATTCCTTTTTTTCAACTCCACCAGGTAATAATACCAGTAATCATATTTTACCCAAAGCACCAGCTCCGGCTTCACCAGGTCGATGAACCGGCGGGCATGCCGGCGGGAGTCCAGCGGCAGATAGAAGACATGGTCTGCTCCTGCATAGTCCTTCCTTGCCTCATACCCGGAGGGTGAAAAGAAGCTCAGCACGACCCTGCACCCGGGATCCCGCAGCCGGAGGCTCTCCAGCAGCGGCCTTCCCTGCTCAAATTCCCCCAGGGACGAACAATGCATCCAGATGGTTTTGCCGCCCGGGTTCGGTCTTCCCGGCCTCGATCCGGTTGCTTCCGCCTTCATTTCCACCCGGATCCTCTCTAAAAGACCCTTTCTTCCTTCCAGCCAGAGCTTTGCTTTACGATTCCAGGGAGAGATCAGGCTAATGCCTGCGTTATACAGCCAAAGAAAAACATGATAAAAAATAATAGTCACGCGTGAAATTAGTTATGTCGTTGCTAAGTTAATAATTTATAAATGTCTGGCTTGCAGCCTAAAGCTTGGGCTATTCCCCGTCTGCAGCTTGAAAATGTCCCGTTTTTACAGTAGGTTTGTGCCCCAACCGGACGAAGTTCAGGTAATAAACATTAGCCATTACTGTGGCAAAAAATATTTTTCGGCAATTTTTTGGGCACAGTAATAAAAACATAGATATATATGCGGCCCATTCAAATGGTAGATTTAAAGCAACAATATACGAAAATTAAGAGTGAAGTAGATTCGGCCATTCATGAGGTAATAGACCATGCCGCTTTTATCAACGGGAAGGCTGTCACTGACTTTGCGGCAGGGTTGTCGGCCTATACGGGAGCCAAACATACCATTCCCTGCGCCAACGGTACCGATGCCCTTCAGATCGCTATGATGGCCCTGGACCTGCAACCTGGCGATGAGGTCATCACTCCCTCCTTTACCTATATCGCTACCACCGAAGTGGTAGCCCTGCTGAGACTGAAACCCGTTTTTGTGGAAGTTGATCCCAGGACTTTTTGCATTGATCCGGCTGCTATCGAAAAAGCCATCACTCCCCGGACAAAGGCCATCGTACCCGTGCACCTCTATGGCCATGCCGCTCCCATGGAAGAGATCATGCAGATCGCCGCCCGGCATAATCTGGCGGTCATCGAAGACAATGCCCAGGCGATCGGCAGTACCTATACCTTCCCCAATGGGGTTACCAAAAAGACGGGGGCGATCGGCACCATCGGTACTACCTCTTTTTTTCCTTCCAAAAATTTAGGATGCTATGGGGATGGAGGGGCAATATTTACCGATGACGATGCGTTAGCTAACCGGTTGAAAATGATTGCCAACCATGGGCAGAGCCGGCGTTATTATCATGATGTCGTAGGCTGTAACAGCCGGCTGGATTCTATCCAGGCCGCCGTTCTGAATGTGAAGCTGAAGAGCCTGGACTCGTATATCGCAGCCAGACGTGCCGCCGCCGATTATTACGATAACGCCTTCAAATCTGCTCACCCGAAGATCACAACGCCTTACCGTGCTACTTACAGTCACCACGTTTTTCATCAGTACACACTCATCCTGGAAGGGATTGACCGTAACGGACTGAACGAATACCTGGCCGGGAAGAACATCCCATCCATGATCTATTATCCTGTACCTGCTCATCGCCAGCAAATGTTTGCCGAACTGGGAGGAGGGGCCTACTCACTGGCTACCACCGACTGGCTCACGGAACGGGTCATTTCCCTGCCCATGCACACCGAGCTGGATGAAGAACAATTACAAACTATCTGCTCTGCCGTATTGGAATACGTGAATAATTAAAGAATCATTTAAACCTTCAAAAAAAAAGTGTTTTATGAAAATTGCTGTAGTAGGTACCGGTTACGTAGGCTTAGTCACCGGCACTTGTTTTGCCGAGACAGGAAACGATGTAATATGCGTAGATATTGATGCCGGTAAAGTGCAGAAGCTTTCCAACGGGCAGATCACCATCTATGAACCAGGTCTTGAGAAGCTGTTCCTCCGCAATCTAAAGGAAGAACGTCTCAGATTCACCACCAATCTCGAAGAGGGCATTAAAGATGCCCAGATCATTTTTCTGGCCCTACCCACTCCCCCCGGAGAAGACGGCTCCGCCGATCTCAAATACATCCTGGGCGTATCGGATAACCTGGGAAAGATCCTGAAGGATTACAAGGTCATCGTTGATAAAAGCACCGTACCGGTAGGCACCGCCGAAAAAGTGCGGACTGCCATTGCGAAAAACTATAAAGGAGCCTTCGATGTCGTTTCCAACCCCGAATTCCTCCGGGAAGGGGTGGCTGTAGATGACTTCATGAAACCTGACCGCGTAGTGATCGGCACTTCTTCCGATCGGGCGAAGAAAGTGATGGGAGATCTCTACAGTCCCTTTGTCCGTCAGGGCAACCCCGTCATCTTCATGGACGAACGCTCCGCCGAGCTCACCAAATATGCCGCCAACTCTTTCCTGGCAACCAAGATCACTTTCATGAATGAAGTAGCCCTTCTTTGTGAGAAGCTGGGTGCAGATGTGGATATGGTAAGGCGCGGTATCGGCAGCGACGAACGCATCGGCAAAAGATTCCTTTTCCCCGGGATCGGTTATGGCGGGAGCTGCTTTCCCAAAGATGTACAGGCGCTGGTGAAATCCTCCCACGAGGTAGACTATGACTTCAGGATACTCAACGCCGTGATGGATGTGAATGAACAACAGAAACTGCATCTGCTGCCTAAAATAAGGAAGTATTTTTCAGACAGCCTGAAGGGCAAACGTTTTGCCCTCTGGGGACTGGCCTTCAAACCCAATACGGATGATATCCGCGAAGCACCTGCCTTGTATATGATCGAAGCCTTGACAAAAGAAGGCGCTACCCTCTGCGTATTCGATCCAGAGGCCATGAATAATGTCAAGCAGCTCATCGGCGACAAGGTCACCTATGCAGAGAATCAATACGAAGCCCTGGAAGGCGCCGACGCACTGATCATCGCTACGGAATGGAACGAATTCAGGACCCCTAACTTCCTGAAGATCGTCACCAGCCTCAAATCGAAGGTCATATTTGACGGACGTAACCTGTTCGACATCGCAGCCATTCGCGAACTGGGATTCTATTACGAGAGCGTCGGCAGAGCTCCCGCTGTACCAACCGATAAAAAATAATTTATAACTCTTATACAGATGACAAGACAACGCGTATTGATCACCGGCGCCGCAGGCTTTTTGGGATCTCATCTATGCGACCGGTTCATTAAAGAGGGATATCATGTCATCGGGATGGACAACCTCATCACTGGTGATCTGAAGAACATCGAACATCTGTTCAAGCAAAAGGACTTTGAATTCTACCACCACGATGTCAGTAAATTCATCCATGTTCCCGGCGAATTGGCCTATATTCTGCATTTTGCTTCTCCTGCCAGCCCCATCGATTATCTGAAAATCCCCATACAGACCCTTAAAGTGGGCTCTCTGGGAACGCATAATTGCCTGGGATTGGCCAAGTCTAAAAGGGCCAGAGTGCTGATAGCCTCCACTTCCGAGATCTATGGCGATCCCCTGGTCCATCCACAGACGGAGGAATATTGGGGAAACGTCAATCCCATCGGCCCCAGGGGCGTGTATGACGAAGCCAAACGTTTTCAGGAAGCCATTACCATGGCCTATCATAACTTCCATGGCCTGGAGACCCGCATTGTGCGGATCTTCAATACCTATGGACCCCGGATGCGCCTCAATGATGGCCGTGCCCTGCCCGCATTCATCGGTCAGGCCCTGCGCGGAGAGGACCTTACCGTCTTCGGGGATGGCAGCCAGACCCGCTCCTTCTGTTATGTGGATGACCTTGTGGAGGGCATCTACCGTCTCCTGCTAAGCGACTATCACTTCCCCGTAAATATCGGCAACCCGTCGGAGATCACTCTGAAGCAATTTGCCGATGAAGTGATCGCTCTGACCGGCACCAAACAAAAGATCGTTTACAAGCCCCTGCCTGTCGACGATCCCAAGCAACGCCGGCCCGATATCACCAAAGCCCGGGAAATACTTGGATGGGAACCCAAAGTAGAACGTAAGGAAGGCTTGAAGGCTACCTATGAATACTTTAAATCCCTGCCTCCTGCGGAATGGGTCAAATTGCCGAAAGAATTTACCAGTGGCAAATAAAGGAGGAGGGTTTCGCGTTTCCAACTCCAAAATCATAAATAATTGAGTGACGTGAAAATTTATAACGATCTCACCGGAAAAAAAGCCAAGCTGGCTGTAATCGGGTTGGGATATGTCGGATTACCTATCGCACTGGAATTTGCCAAAAAGATCTCCGTTATCGGATTCGATATTAACAGGAAGCGTGTCGATATGATGCGCGAAGGTCTCGACCCGAGCAAGGAAGTGCCGGCAGCCGAATTTAAGAACAGGGATATCGTCTTCACCGACGACCTCGCCGTGTTGAAAGAGGCCCGGTTCTTCATCGTTGCCGTTCCCACGCCCGTTGACAAATACAACGTGCCCGACCTGAAACCCCTGATCGGCGCGTCCGGCACCGTGGGGAAAGTGCTTAAAAAAGGGGACTATGTAGTGTACGAATCCACCACCTACCCCGGTTGTACGGAGGAAGACTGTCTGCCTATCCTGGAAGCGGCGTCCGGCCTGCAATCCGGTAAGGATTTTAAACTGGGCTATTCTCCCGAGCGGATCAATCCGGGCGATAAGAAGCACACCCTTCGTACCGTCATCAAGGTGGTATCCGGCGACGACGCCGGCTCCCTGGAAGAAATAGCCAGGACCTATGAGCTGGTCGTGGATGCCGGCGTTCACCGTGCGCCTTCCATCAAAGTGGCGGAGGCCAGCAAGATCGTGGAGAATACCCAGCGCGATCTGAACATAGCCCTGATGAATGAACTATCCCTGATCTTCGACCGGATGGGGATCAATACCTATGATGTGATCGAAGCTGCCGGCACAAAATGGAACTTCCTCAAATTCCAGCCTGGCCTGGTAGGGGGGCATTGTATCGGCATCGATCCCTATTATCTTACCCATAAGGCTGCGGCACTGGGGTATGAATCCAAAGTGATCTCTTCCTCGCGGTATATCAACGATGACATGGCCAAATACGTGGCCCGCAAGATCATCACCCACGTATTGCGGATCTCCAACGAACCGAGGGTCCTGGTCAAGGGTGTGACGTTCAAGGAGAATGTGAGTGATATCCGCAATTCCAGGATCGTCGACACTGTAAAAGAGTTGCTGGCCTTTAATATAGCGGTAGATGTGGAAGACCCCTATGCCGAGGAAGAAGAAGTACATGAAGAATATGGGCTGCACCTGGCCAAAAAGCCTGGCAGCAACTATGACGCCGTGATCATCACGGTACCCCATGCACCTTATAAAGATCTCGATGACGCCTACTTTACCTCCATTACCCGGGAGGGTGCTCTGATCGCAGATCTGAAAGGCAGTTACAAGAACAAAATTACTAACAGGAAATACTGGAGTTTATGATAACTGATTTTACAAAAAAGATAATGATTACCGGAGGCGCCGGCTTTATAGGCTCCCATGTAATTCGTTTGTTTGTAAAGAAATACCCGCAATACCTGATCGTCAACCTGGATGCCCTCACGTATGCCGGCAACCTGGCGAACCTGAAAGACATCGAATCCGCCGCGAATTATAAATTTGAAAAAGGGGATATCAATGACGAACAGCGCATACAGGATCTATTCGGGCAATACCGTTTTGATGCGGTCATCCACCTGGCTGCGGAAAGCCATGTGGACCGTTCTATCCTCGACCCGCTGGCATTTGTCCGTACCAATGTGCTGGGAACGGCCAACCTTCTCAATGTGAGCCTCAGGAACTGGAAAGACGATCTGGCCGGTAAATTGTTTTATCACGTATCGACCGACGAAGTATACGGATCCCTGGGCGCGGAAGGCTTCTTTACGGAAGAAACGCCCTATGATCCACGGTCGCCCTATTCAGCGTCCAAGGCATCTTCCGATCATTTTGTGATGGCTTATCACCACACTTATGGTTTGCCTGTGATCCTGTCCAATTGTTCCAATAATTACGGGTCCCATCATTTCCCCGAGAAGCTGATCCCTTTGATGATCAATAATATTCTCCATAATAAGCCCTTACCTGTTTATGGTAAGGGGGAGAACGTGCGGGACTGGCTTTATGTGGAAGATCATGCCAGTGCCATCGATACCATCTTCCACAAAGGAAAGACAGGAGATAAATACAATATCGGCGGCTTCAACGAATGGAAGAATATCGATATCGTACATCTGCTGTGCGGTCTTATGGATAAGAAACTGAACAGGGACGCAGGCGCATCGGCCAAACTGATCACTTATGTAAAAGACCGTCCGGGACATGATCTCCGCTATGCGATTGACGCTGCTAAATTAAACAGGGAGTTGGGCTGGTCTCCTTCTTTGCAGTTCGAAGAAGGATTGGAAAAGACGGTAGACTGGTATTTGCAAAACCAGGATTGGGTACAGGCGGTTACCTCCGGCGACTATCAGAAATATTATAAAGAGCAATATGGTCTATCGCATTGAGGCCTCTGCTGCAAGCCCGGCCTTGATCACTAAATAAAACGCTTTTCAACATGCCTTTTACAGCCACTGAATTTCCGGGTTTATTCATATTTGAGCCGGTCATATTAGAAGACGACCGGGGGTATTTTTTCGAATCCTTTAATGAGCAGGTCTTTCAGCAACAGGGGCTTCCCCATCGTTTCGTACAGGACAATCAATCCTTCTCCCGGTATGGGGTGATCCGCGGCCTGCATTATCAGCTTGAACCCGATCCTCAGGCGAAGCTTATCCGCGTGCTGCAGGGCCGGATCCTGGATGTGGCCCTCGATATCCGCCGGAATTCTCCTACCTATGGGAAATTCATGCAGATAGAATTATCCGCAGAAAATAAGAAACAATTCCTGATACCGCGGGGATTTGCGCATGGATTTTCCGTACTCAGCGAGACGGCGGAAGTATCTTACAAATGCGATGGCTTCTATAGCAAGGCCAGTGAAGGGGGCATCCGCTATGACGATGCTGCCCTGGGTATCGACTGGGGCATTCCGGCGGAAAAGGCGCTGGTATCTCCTAAAGACATTGAATTACCCTCTTTCGCGGAATGCAGGAATAATTTTTAGTAAAATCCTTCTCATTCATGGAAAAGAAAAAGATCGTCGTTACCGGAGCCAATGGGCAGCTAGGAAAAGAATTAAAGGAAGCACACCGGAATGCGCAGACGGATCTCTTCGAGTTCATTTTTCTCTCCAAAGAAGACCTGCCTATCCAGGACCCTGAACAGACCCGCCGCTTTTTCATGGAAGCCCGTCCCGACTATTGTATCAATTGCGCGGCTTATACGGCCGTCGACAAGGCGGAGACTGAAACAGACCTGGCTTTCGCCATCAACGGGGATGCGGTAGGTTCACTGGCGGCAGCCTGCCGGCAGATCGGGGCCCGGTTCATTCACATTTCTACCGACTATGTATTCGATGGGCATTCCGCCGTTCCGCTAAAAGAAGGCGATCCTACCGGCCCAGTTAATATATATGGCGCTTCCAAACTGAAAGGAGAGCAGCTTGCCCTGGAACAAAATAAGGAGACCGTCATTATCCGGACTTCCTGGGTCTATTCCGAATTCGGAAACAACTTCGTAAAGACCATGATGCGGCTCATGCGGGAGAAAGAAAGGATCAGCGTCGTCGACGACCAGATCGGCTCCCCTACTTATGCCGCCAACCTGGCCGGCGTTATCCTGGATATTATCGCCGGCAGTAAATTCACTCCCGGCATCTATCATTACAGCAACGAGGGGCAGATCAGCTGGTTTGAGTTTGCGCTGGCCATCAAAGAGATCGTACAGAGTCCCTGCATCGTGTCTCCGGTTCCGACCGCGCAATATCCTACGCCTGCCAAAAGGCCCCGGTACTCCTTACTGGACAAGGGCCTCATAAAGGATACTTATGGGATCGCGATCCCCGAGTGGAAACATAGTCTTGCTATTTGCATCGCCAAACTGACTTCTCACGGCACTACATAACTCCGGGCGCGGGTAAGTCCAGCATCTCGTATTTATATGGAAAGATAGAAACCAGCGTTAATTCCGGGGATGCCACGCTGGGGTAAAACCTTAGAAAATGCATAGAGATTAGCCATAATGTGGAAAACTAATGGGGCGCCTGATACCAATATGGTATTGTAGTTTGTAATATGTAATGGGCGATCAATCATCCAAATGATCTCGTTTCGGCCGATAAGACCCGGTTTTGGGATAAAACACTATACCCCGGGGTTTGTGGGTGTAGCAATTCTTTTATAGTTTTCGCCCCGAAACAAGTGATCCCGAATCCGATTACACCTTAATCCATACTTATGAAACCTCTTTACGCAACCCTATGCCTTTTATTTTCCCTGCTATTTTCGGGGGGCTATATCGTACAGGCGGAAGGTACAAAAGAAATAATGCCTACTTTTCCTACGAACGCTACCAATGCAACCGGCCTGATCGTATCTACTTCCACCGGTTTCCCCCTGGGAAACGTAGGTAGCTACGTCACTACAACGGGATTGACACCTGCCCCGTCAGACAACCAGATCAAATTCCGTGTCAAGAACTTTTTGACGGAAACCTTATACTATGGCTTCAATTGGGAGGCCCTCGCCCCCAATGGCACCCCGAGCACTACCCCCTATTCCGACGTATACATGCTCATTTTTGACCCCAACGGGGTGCAGGTTGGTTTGCCTATCAATCTTCCCTCCGGGGGGAGCCCCGCCGGAACTGCGGGAGTGATCAGTACCTGGTCAACCGCCCTATTCGGCCCTAATATCAGCGGAACGCCTTCTATCGCTTATTATAATCCTCTCACATTCAAGCCGACTATGAACGGAGACTATTCCGTCAGCTTCTACAGGAGCAGTAATGGCGGCGTTACGCATAATATCGCGGAGTCCATGCTTTCCAAGTATTTTGATATGACGGTAGCGCAGACTGTTGCCGGCGCCATTACCAAATATACCGGCCGCATACACTGTAATGAGTGGGCTTTTTCCGTTTATAATCCGTCCAGCAATGATATCCAGGATCCTCTTTCTTCCAGTAATGCATCGTTTTTTGCCTATACTCCGGATTCCGTCGACGTAAAGGTTTATTTTCCGACTACAGGATTCCAGCCCCTTTCTTATATTATCGCGTTCAACAACTTTGGCGTTAAAAACGGAGGCAATTGGCTACAGGATCGCAAATCCATCGTATTGCAGCAGCTGGTGGCTCCTTACCTTCAGGGAGGCTATGACGTTTTCTTAAACCAGCCGGATACGAGCATCTGGCATCCTTGTGTCATCCCGCAGGCGCCTTCGCTGGTCAGTCCGACCATTGCCGGTTGTCCGCCCGGCCCCTATAATGTCCGGTTCAAAGCGCCGCAGGCAGGAGACTATTATATGCTATTCGACCTCAATGGGATAACTGGTTACCAGGCTAATTCCGCGGACCGTTTTATAGAGCTTATCAATCAGTCCCCGGGTATCATTACCTATGTCTGGGATGGAAAGGATGGGCTGGGAAATGTCGTGCCGGCCAATACTTCCTTTCCTATTTCTTTTTCTTTCCGCAAAGGCCGTATCAATATTCCTTTATATGACGATGAGCTGAACGTCAATGGATTTAGCGTAGACGGGGTGGCGCCTATTCACGTCGTCAAGACTACCTTATATTGGGACGATACGCCATTATTCAACGAGGGTACGGATTGCATCAATGGCGTGAATGGGTATTCTTCCAATAATAATAACTATACGGGAGTAGGATATAATAATTCCATTGTGGGACAGAAAGCGCCCGCTCATGCGTGGAACGGGGATGGTAACCCTGGTTTCATCATTCCCGCCCCTTACGTCACCTATGGTGGCATCCGTAACGATCAGGATAACGTCCAGTGTAATGACTTTGGAAATGCCCGGCTGGTCAATACCTGGGCCTGGGGGATCGATACCGCGGTCACGCAGACGCTGACCCTCACCTGTATCAGTGTAACGGGCACGGTCTGGGACGATGCCGATGGCAGCGCCGCAGGGACGTTTACCAATATACACACCGGCAGCGAAGTAGGTACCAATGCCGGCAGCCAGCTTTATGCCAGCCTGATCGATCCGGTCACGAATACCGTCTTGACTTCGGTGGCTGTTAATTCGAATGGGACTTATACCCTGAACAATTGCCCGATCAATGCAACGGGGATGCAGGTTGTAATTTCCACCACGGCGGGAGTCGCCGGCAGTCCCATGCCTCCTGCTATTCCCTCTAACTGGATCAATACATCACCCTTAGTCAATACATTCAATACGGCCGCTGCCAATATCGTCGGCGTCGACTTCGGTATCGAACAAACGCCCAAGGCCACTTTACAGAACTATTATATCGCTGTACCGATACTCAATAGCTTCGTTACCCTCAACGGTGTCAGTACGATCTCCAGTCCTGGCCCCCTGGCTGGCTCGGATCCGGAAGATGGTGTGATGGGCGCCGGTAAAACCGCCGTGATCACCCAGGTGCCTTCCAACGAACAGCTCTATTATAATAGCGTGCTGGTGACCAATAATACCACCATCCCGAATTATACCCCGGCGTTGTTGCAGGTCAAATTTATTTCCATCACCATCACGTCTACTGCCTTCACCTATGCTTTTATAGACGCTGCGGGCAAACAGGGGTCTTCGAATACCTATACGCTCAATATGGCTGCCGTACTGGCAACGACCCTCTCCTCTTTCACCGGAAGGAGCACGGATGCCGGTAATGCCTTGAACTGGACTGGTCTGAATGAGACCAATGGCGTCTACTATACGATCGAAAGATCTACCGACGGAGCGAACTATACGCCTATCGGTCGTGTAGACGGAGCGGGTTCTGGTGCAACGGAGAGCCATGCGTTTACCGATCCTCACCCGGTCCCCGGCGTAGCGAATTATTACAGGCTGCAGTTGACGGACCTCAGCGGAGGATCCTCTTACAGTAATATCGTCACCATCGCCTCTGCGACCGATAATTCTTCTATCGTCGAAGTGGCTCCCAACCCTTTCCAGGATGGGATCAATATAAAACTGACTCTTACACAGACCGGGAAAGTCGCTGTCCGGCTGCTCGATAGTAAGGGTATGCTGCTGCGACAGGCGCAATATGGGGGGATTAAAGGTGCGAATAGCTTTCAGCTCGATGGGCTGGGATCTCTCCCCATCTCGGTGTATTTTATACAGATCATATTGCCGGATCAGGTATTCGTGAGAAAGGTATTTAATCGGTAATCAAAAGAGAGCTGATCTATGAAGGCTTATTTTGAAAAGGGCCATTAATTCAACCTTAACCCAAAACCGGATCTTATGAAAAAAGTGTTGCCGGTCATTTGCCTCCTGTTGACAGGGGCCAGTGGCTCTCTTGCCCAAACCAACCCAAAAGTTCTCAGTACGGAAGTGGCTAATATTCTGGGAGGTGGCTATACCGCCTCCCTTTATACTGCTACCAACATTATTACCGATCCGGGTATTATTTCCGCGGGACTTGCCAACGGGATATCGCCGGATTCACTAAAAGCCGATCTGTTTGCGATGAGGAAATTTCAGAACCGGAATATGTTCTCCGATACCAGCTCCACTACCAGGGGCATCGGGGCCACCCGCCGCTGGGTCTATAATAAATTCCTCCAGTACAGCAATGCCAATGAAGGCAGGTTGAGGGTGTCCTATCTCCAATTTGATTATAGCCCTGCCACTTACGGATGTACGCTTTCCCCTTCGATCACGAAGCATAGCGATATCCTGGCTGTATTACCGGGCAGCCAGACCTCCAACAAATCCCTCATCATCGTAGAAGGACATATAGATAGCCGCAATGCAGATATCTGTGATATCACCGGAGATGCCTTCGGCATCGGGGATAATGCTACCGGCGCCGCCCTGGTGATGGAGCTGGCCCGGGTCATGAGCAAGTATACTTTTCGCAATACCATCGTTTTTTCCGTCAATACGGGGGAGGAGCAGGGATTGATCGGGGCCAAGGCTCTCGCTAATTATCTTCAAAGCAACGCTATTCTCATCAAGGCAGTCAATAACGATGACGTGTCCGGCGGTATCTTCTGCGGTCATACCGCTTCTGCCCCCGGCTGCCCCTTTTATGGCAATATCGATAGCCTGGACCTGAGAATATTTTCGAAGGGAGATATTAATTCGCCCTATAAACAATGGGCCCGCTATGTTAAGCTTGAATACCAGGAACAGCTAAGCCGCCTGGTGAATGTACCTACCAGTATCCAGATCATGGAGAATGAGGACAGGACGGGCAGGGGAGGAGACCACCAGGCTTTTTCCGCCCTTAACTATACGGCAGTGCGATTCACCCAGGCCAATGAGGATGGAAATGGCGCTGCCGGGACTATTGACCGCCAGCATAATATAAGGGATAGCCTGGGCCTGGATAAAAATCATGATGGGATCGAGGACTCCTTGTATGTGGACGTCGATTATCTCGCCAGAAATGCCGTGATCAATGCCAATTCCATGGCCATGGTAGCATTGGGACCGGACACGATCACACTAAAGCCTTCGCTGGTCACGGCCAACCGGGTGCGGGTACAATTTTCGGCGGCGATTCCCCAGGCTTACCGGGTGGCGGTCCGTTCCCTTACCAATGACTGGGATAGCGTCTATACCATCATTGGCAAGACGGTGGATACCATCCAGGTGCCCTATGGCACCAATACCAACTTTTATATCAGCGCCGCCGCGATGGATAATAACAATACGGAGAGCCAGTTCTCTACTGAATATACGGTCTCCACTACGCTGGTGCCGCTGTACCTGGATCCGGACACGACGGCCCCGGCTCCTCCGGCCCCGGACTACTATGGGATTCAATTGATGCCGAACAGGCCCAATCCTTTCGATGAATCCACTATGATCGCGGTCACCTCGGGCACCGATATTTTTACAGACAGGACCTGGCTTACCATCAGTACCCTGGACGGGCGCATTGTAGAGCGGATAAAAGTGCCTCTAAAGAAAGGGATCAATGAAATACTATATAATCACGGGTTTGGAATGACGGCAGGGATCTATATCTGCTCCCTGATCGTTGATGGATTACCCGTTCAAAGCACCAAAATGGTATTTCGGGAGCGGTAAATTTCTTTCGGTCAATAATGCTCTACACCAGCAGATCCGATCAGCGAGCCCCGGCCTCCGGGGCTTCGCTTATTTGGGGGCTGCCGGACCCTGATCCTCTGGCCGGGTGCGGGGGATTCTAATGAAATGAGTCTGAACGAAAAAGCCTGTAAATTTTTGATTTACAGGCTTTTAATCTTGTTTTCTGTTGCCCGACAAGGGCTCGAACCTCGACATACAGATCCAGAATCTGTCGTACTACCATTATACTATCGGGCAATGGGACGGCAAATGTAGGAAATTTTAACGAAAAATCCAGTGGGCAAAATCAGCCACCGTATAAAATAATTCGTCCGGATGGAGCTCCGCCAGTTTGTCCGGTTCAGCCGTTTCGGCCCAGGCTGCCGCGACGATGGCGATCCCTGTCTTTCTGCAGGCTTCGATGTCGCTGGGTGCGTCGCCCACATAGATTACTTCCTCTTTGGAGAGGTCCGGCCATTGATGCAGGACATTTGTTATCCCTTCCGGTTTCCGGGGCCCGTGGGCTGCGCCGGTCTCCAACACACCGAAAAAAGAAAGCAGGCCGAACTGCGCCAAAGAAATCGCCGTACTATGTTTGCCTTTGCCTGTCACCATGGCGATACGGATGCCTTTTTCCTGTAAGTGCTTCAACAGCTCTCTGATGCCCGCGAATGGCTGGGGGCAGATGCCATGATGGGCTTTATAAAAATGCAGGTAGTCCGTGACCCCCTGCTCATAATGATCGGGGGCTAATGCCCGGATCGTCCCTTCTTCGGACGGGCCGAAAGTGGCTATTATTTCTTCATCGCTGACGCGGCGTAGGATCAGCGGTTCGATGGCGTCCCGGAAAGCCCGGATACAAAGAGGTAGGGTATTGGCTAACGTTCCGTCAAGATCGAAGATGACTGCCTTGATTTTTTGCATAGATTTCCCCTTGTTTAGTCTCCCGAAAATATGTAATAAACTCCTACATTCGCTTATTCACCGATAGACCAAATAGCGAATCTATGAACAGCATTGTCCTGATCCTGGTTGGTTGCGCTTCTCTCAGCATAGGAGCCCTCATTGCATGGTTTAAAGGGAAGAGTGATGCCGCCACCACTATTTCCGGCCTTCAGGCCCGCCTTGAGATAATACAGGCTTCCGCTGCGGAGCAAAAGGAGCAGGTAATAGCCTTGCAGGGGCAACTGACCCACACCAAAGAGCAAAATGCTACGCTGTCAGCCAACCATCAGGCCGTTGTTCAGCGCTTGTCGGAACAACAAAAATTTGTAGAACAGACTCAGCAAAATCTAAAAGATGCATTTGGTACGCTCTCCGCGGATGCATTGAAGCGGAATACAGAATCTTTTGCAGCCTTGTCAAGACCTCTTTCCGACAGCCTTACGAAAATGGATGAAAAGATCAACGCTCTCGAGACGAAAAGAGAGGGTGCTTACACTCATGTACATACGCTACTTGAACAGATGAAACAAAGTACGGTCGCCCTGGATAAAGAAACCCGCAGCCTGGTGAATGCTCTGAAGACCAGCACCAGCCGGGGCCGTTATGGCGAAATAGCTTTGCGACGCCTGGTTGAATTTTCTGGTATGTTAGAGCATTGTGATTTTGAAGAGCAGGTCAGTACCGATACGGATACCGGTCGTTTGCGACCGGATATGATCATCCGCCTGCCGGAAAACAGGCGTGTGGTAGTCGATAGCAAAGTGCCGCTGGCTGCCTATCTGGAAATATTTGAAACCGAGGATACTTCCCTGCAAAAGCTGTTAATGGACAGGCATGTGGCAGCGATTAAGACCCACCTGAAACAGTTGGGTAGTAAAGCCTATTGGGACCAATTTCCTGACGCACCTGATTTTGTCGTCCTGTTTATGCAGATCGAGAGCAGTTTTGGGGCCGCCTTGCAGACCTGGCCGGGCATGATTGAAGAAGCACTTAGCCACCGGATCATTATTGCTACGCCTACCACGCTGATCACTATTCTTCGCAGTATAGGCTATAGCTGGAGCCAGTTGAGCGTTATGGAAAATATCGAAGCTATCCGGGACGCTGCCGTGGAGCTATACGAACGCAGCGCCATCCTTATGGAGCATATGGCTAATATTGGAAAAGGACTTACGGGTACGATCAGCCATTACAACAAGGCGGTCGGCAGTCTGGAGGCCGGCTTCCTGCCACAGGGAAGAAAGATCCATCAACTGGCATCGGGTTTCACTAAAAAGGCAATCCCCGATATGCCTCCTGTCGAAGTCACGGCAAGGGATATCGTCGCCATCCCTCCCGTCTCCACGCTACCTCCTCAAACTATAGCTGAATGAGCTTCGTGGCTACGCCGACACGGTTATGTACTTCTTTTTATACTCATGCAGCGCGGCAATGATCCTGGCGGGGTTCTTCCACTCAAAAAGATGGATCAGCCATAGGGTAAACCGCAGCGTCCCTTTGAAATGGAGGAGTGTCTTACCCAGCGTATCGATATTCTTGTCCCGGGCGGCGATGAAGAGCGCGTAATCGGCTCCCGTTTTTTTACTCAGGTCTTCCGCAAAACACCAGGCCCCGTCCCGGGCATTGCTGACGCTGAACTGGATGAGGATGGATTCCGTATTCGCCGAATGCAGCCCGATCAGGGAGATCAGCGGAGACATCCTGTTGATTTCATTTAAGACCTCGTAGGTGAGAGAGCCGATGATGGTATTAATGTTGTCAAAATCCTTTTCAATATCCGACAGGGACTGTCCCTGCATGGTCTCTACTGCCGCGATACCCAGGTCGAGATTGATATGGGCATTCATGCCCAGCAGCAGATGTTGCAGTATCAGCGCGGACCGGTCCTTCGTGGCATCCAGGGCCGTCTTCCAGGACGTCGTCGTCGGACTGCCCGATCTCCATTTTTCCAGCGCATCCAGGTAGCGGTTGGCAAATAGTACGTCCAGCTTTTCCATCCGGGCGCCATTGTCGAATTCATTCCGGGTGATGCCTTCTTTCACGCGGGAGGTTACTTTATAGTAGAGGGAGGCGAAAAAGCCCGCCCGGTCATCAGACCGGCGGCTATCGGCTATTATTTTATCTAACTGAAGAAGGACTTCGTCGATAGTAGTAGCTGCCATAATACTGGTAAGATACCATTTTGGGAGGAAAAGTATCTACACTTTTCCTTATATGGAAAGGCTGTTTTTTTTGGGTCTGTAGCAGGGATGGTGCTACCTTTAAGCATGTTTGAAGCTATCAACCGGTATGCCGCCCGGCATATCACTTTTTCGGAGGAAGAAAGAGACCTGTTCAATAGTCTCCTGCAGCCTAAAAAGGTGCTGAAAAAGACTTTCCTCCTGCAAGAGGGGGAAGTGTGCAAGTTCGAGGCTTATATCAATACCGGATGCATCCGCACTTATTATATCAATGAAACGGGTACGGAGGTAACGTTGCAGTTTGCAATCGAGGACTGGTGGGTGAGCGATATCGCCAGCTTTCACGAGCAGAAGCCCAGCCGCATGTTCATCGAAACCCTGGAAGACTGTGAGGTCCTGCTGCTTACGCCGGCCAGCAAGGAGGCTCTCCTGAAAGGGGCGCCCTGTTTCGAGCGGATGTTCCGCCTGATGGTTCAGCGCAATCTCTCCAGGCTGCAGGAGCGCCTGTTCCAGACGATCGCCACGACTGCCGTGGAAAAATACCTGGACTTCCTGGAACGCTATCCTACGATCCCCCAACGGGTAGCGCAACATTATATCGCGTCTTATCTGGGATTCTCCCCCGAATTCCTAAGCAAAGTGAGAACAAAACTGGTAAGGAAGTAGTTTCTTGTCCTAGTTCAATGCCCATGTTGCCGTAATACGCCAATTTTACACCATCAAATTAATCATTATGGAAAATAAAATATTAGGTATCCATCACATTACGGCTATTGCCGGCGATGCCCGGCGCAATTTCGATTTCTATACGAAGGTCCTGGGGCTGCGCTTCGTAAAAAGAACGGTAAATTTTGACGACCCGCAAACCTACCATTTCTACTATGGCGACGAGCAAGGCAGCGCGGGCACCATTCTGACCTTCTTCCCCTGGGGGAGCTCGGTGAGACAAGGCAGGCGGGGAGCCGGTATGGCCACGGAAATAGGATATGCCGTTCCGGAAGGAAGTTTTGATTTCTGGATCAAACGATTTGAAGAGCACAACGTGATCTATAATAAACCGGCGCAAAGACTGGGAGAACAGTATCTTACTTTCTTAGACCCGGATGGGTTGAAGCTGGAATTGGTGATCCCTAAAGTGGCAGATGACCGGAAGCCCTATGAGACGGCGGAGGTAAAGTCGGATGTAGCCACCAGGGGCTTCTATAATACGACGCTCACGCTGAATAATATCAAGCCAACCGCGGCTGTGCTGACTGATATTTTTGGCTACAAGCTGATCGCACAGGAGGGAAACCGGTATCGGTATGCTACCGACGCTATTCAGACAGCCAATATTATCGACCTGGTAGAGCTTCCGAATGAGAATGGGGGGATCGGCGCAGGGGGTACGGTGCATCACGTTGCCTTCCGGGTAAAGGATGATGCCACTCAGATGGAATTCCGGGAGAAGATCGTCAAGCTGGGATTTCATATCACCCCGCAGATAGACCGTAATTATTTTCATTCCCTCTATTTCAGGGAGCCGGGCGGGGTTCTGTTCGAGATCGCTACCGATAATCCCGGGTTTACGGTGGATGAGCCCCTGGAAGAATTGGGTAAAAATTTAAAATTGCCGGCTCAGTATGAGTCTATCCGTAAAAAGATCGAAGCTCATTTAGTGAAGCTGGACTAAGGATCAGTAATTCGCCACTTTCAACAGTTTGTGTAAATCCGTAACGACGATCTTTCTTCCTTGACGCTGCGTTGGGCAAAGAGGGCTACGTTGTTAGTAAATACGGTAAACTCATGGCTGAGCAGTTTAAGGAGCCGCTGTGATAATACTTTGGACAGGCCCAGCACTTCCAGGAAATCTTCTTTGGGGATAAAAGCGATCAGGCAGTCTTCCAGGGCAGCCGCTGAATCAGGATATCTTTCTTCCGCCAGCAAAGCATGATAGCCGATTAATTCACCCGTATTGGCAACATAGATAATCTGCTCCCTGCCTTCTTTATCCGCCTTATATTTTTTTACTTTCCCATTGCGGATGAAGAAAATTCCGGAGGAGAATGTGTCTTCCCGGAAAATAACTTCTCCTTTACTATAATGCTGGTCGCTCATGTGAGCAGTAAGCAGCTCAAGATCGTCCGGGGGCAGGCCGGTAAGTATGGAATGGCTTTTAAAGTCCCACCTATCGATTGGAAAAAGGCCGTTGATACTCATAGAATAGCAAAATTACCGTTTTAAAAATTGACAAAAGTCACTTTTTGGAGTGATAAGATTCACCGCTGTGGATGGAGAGACAAGGTAACTTTGTATCTATGTCATCCGGAATAACGACAAAGTCCTTGCAGTCAGATAATTGGTTCAGTAGTGATGCTCAGTTTCACCAGCTATATCCCGATCCTATCCGGCAATTAGCGCGGAGGCACTGGACGCCGTTAAATGTGGCGAGACTGGCCGTACAATTCCTTGTACCGGAAGAAGGCGTCCGGGTCCTGGATATTGGAAGCGGTGTGGGCAAATTTTGTTTATCGGCTGCCTGGTATAAACCTACTGCTGTATTCTACGGAGTGGAGCAGCGGGAAGAGCTGGTGGGGCATGCAGAAGCCGCCAAGGATATCCTTGGTATTGGCAATGTGTCTTTTATTCATGGAAACTTTACACAGCTGGATTTAAAGCGATTTGATCACTTCTATTTTTATAATTCATTTTACGAAAATTTAGACGGTACCGATAAAATAGATGACACCATATTATATTCGGAGTCATTATATAATTATTACAACCATTATTTGTACAGGCAGTTGGAGGAAATGCCTTCCGGTACAAGAGTGGTAACCCGTTGCAGCTGGGAGGATGAAATGCCGCCTTCCTATCATGTTGTGCAATCAGACATAGAGAATATGCTAAAGTTTCATGTAAAAGAATAAGCCCTAAACGTACCGGTCTATGTTTAAGCCTAAATTGTTTGATACTCTTAAAAGCTACGATAAGAAACAATTTATCAAGGACCTGATTGCCGGTATCATTGTTGGTATAGTCGCCCTTCCTCTGGCCATTGCTTTTGCCATTGCTTCCGGCGTTTCACCGGAAAAAGGTTTATATACAGCCATTATCGGGGGTTTTATCATTTCTGCCCTGGGCGGCAGCCGGGTACAGATCGGCGGTCCTACCGGCGCCTTTATTGTCATTGTGTATGGCATCGTACAGCAATATGGGATCAATGGACTGATCATCGCTACTTTTATGGCAGGGATCCTGCTGATGATAATGGGTTTTGCCAGGTTGGGTAGTGTCATTAAGTTTATTCCCTATCCTCTTATTGTAGGGTTTACAACCGGCATAGCCGTTATTATCTTTTCCTCTCAGATGAAAGATTTTTTCGGTTTGAACATGGGGACGATCCCTGCCGATTTCATAGACAAATGGAAAGCTTACTTTCATCATGTCTCTTCAATAAATTTTTACTCAATAGCCATCGGGATCGGCACTTTGTTACTTGTCGCCTGGTTTCCTAAAATAACGCGCAAAATTCCCGGCTCGCTGGCAGCTATTTTACTGGCAACCTTAGCGGTGCAGGTATTTCATCTGCCTGTCGAAACGATCGGCAGCCGATTTGGAAGGATCTCTTCCGCTTTACCGGCGCCGGTCATTCCTGCCCTGGATTGGGAAACGATTAAAAACTCCATTCGCCCCGCAATGGCTATCGCCATCTTAGGGGGGATAGAATCCTTATTATCCGCCGTGGTGGCCGACGGGATGATCGGGGGCAACCATAGGAGCAATATGGAATTAGTAGCACAGGGGGCTGCTAATATAGCCTCTGCTGTTTTTGGAGGTATTCCGGCAACCGGCGCTATCGCCCGGACGGCTACCAACGTAAAAAGCGGGGGGCGTACCCCGGTAGCCGGCATTGTTCATGCTATTACCCTGCTTATTATTATGCTGCTGGTTGGCAAGTGGGCTGTATTGATACCGATGAGCAGCCTGGCCGGAATATTGATAGTGGTAGCGTATAATATGAGCGAATATGAAACTTTTATCGATATCGCCCGTGGAAACCGCAGTGATGCAGCCGTTTTAATTTCCGTCTTTTTACTGACCGTATTGTTCGACCTGACGATTGCCATTGAAGTCGGGATGGTAATGGCCGCCTTCCTTTTCATGCGAAAGATGATCCAGATAAGCAATGTGAATATATTGCTTAAAGAAAATGGAGACAAGGACGAAGATCCGAATGCCACTGATAAATTCGAAATACCCAAAGAGGTAGAGGTCTTTGAATTGAACGGGCCTTTATTTTTCGGCGCTGCGTACAAATTCAAGGATTCCTTCAAAATCATCGAGAAGAAGCCAAAAGCATTGATCGTCCGAATGCGGAATGTTTCTGTGATCGATGCTACCGGACTGCATACTATTGAAGATGTGTTGCGTATGTGCAGACATTCTAAAATGCAGCTTATTATCAGCGGTCTCCAACCCGGGGTCTATGAAGAATTTAAAAAATCAAGGTTATTATTTAAGATCGGTAAAAGATATGTAACGACTGATTTCAAAACAGCCTTAAAGAGGGCCGTGGAAATCGTGGAATCATTTAAAAAGAATTGAAAATACTATGTGTGCAGAACTGAAAAGAAACAAGCCGAATTTTTTTCTGAGTTTATTTGAGCAAAAATGCCCCCGATGCAGAATCGGCTATATGTTCCAAACCAAAAAGGCATATGATCTGAAACGTTTTATGAAGATGAATGAAAGATGTCCTGTATGCGGCCAGGCTATGGAATTAGAAATAGGTTTTTATTACGGTACGTCATACATAAGCTATGCCCTGAGTGTGGGCTTATCGGTCGCCACGTTTGTCGCATGGAAGGTGCTGATCGGGTTTTCCCTGGAAGACAATGATAACAGGTTGTTCTATTGGATAGGTTTTAATGCCGTCCTCCTCCTTCTCCTCCAGCCCTGGCTTATGAGGTTATCAAGGGCCGTATGGCTATCGTTCTTCGTAAAGTACGATATGGATTGGGAGCAACATAATTTGAGAGAGCCCGAACAGAAGGGTGGGCTTTTATAAAATCCATCTTTGTCTTCCATCGGTCCGGCAATGTCCAGATGCTTGTCGTTGACAGCCACAATGGGGCTGGCCTATTAGGGCCGGTGGGTGTTGAAGACGAAACCTACTCCGTATACATTATCGATACTGATGCAGTTGGAGGCATTCAGGTGCTTACGCAGCCGGGAAATGAAGACATCCAGACTCCTGCCGAGAAAGTAGTCGTTCTCGCCCCATAGCTGGGTCAGGATCTCTTCGCGCTTAAGGATGCGATTCTCATTGCGAAAAAGGAAGTTTAACAATTCGGCTTCCCGGGGCGTCAAAATGATTTCTTTTCGTCCGGCAATGACGAGCTTCAGAGAGTCTTTGAAGAATTGTACGTCTCCCAGGGTGATCACCGAGCGATTGACGAAGTCGGCGCCTGAGTTCCTTTTGATGATATTCTTTATCCGTAGGACCAGCTCGTCCACATCGAAGGGTTTGCTGATGTAATCATCGGCGCCTATTTGAAGTCCGTGGAGCCGGTCGCGCTTCTCATTTCTGGCGGTTAAAAAAAGGAAGGGCAGGCTAAATCCGAGCTTAACTATTTTCTCCGCCAGCTCGAAGCCGTCCATCTCGGGCATGGAGACATCTATGAGGGCGATCTGGTATTTCGAAGGGTGGGTTTTTAATTGTTCAAAAGCGGTCTTTCCATCTAACATCCAATCGACTTCGAAATCGGATATTTCGAGGTATTGTTTCACTACGTTGCCCAGATCGACTTCGTCTTCCACTAATAATATTTTTGGCTTCATATTGCCTGGTTTTAAAAGGGTATGCTAATTATAAATGTACTGCCTTTACCTTCCGTACTTTCGATATCGATCTTCCAGTTATGGGCCTCTATCGCCTGCTTGACGTAAAATAAGCCAAGTCCCAGTCCTTTTACCTGGCTATTGGAGTTTTGCATATTCCGGTAGAACTTTTCGAATATATGTTTTTGTATCTCCTCTGTCATTCCTATCCCGTTATCCGAAATGGTAATGTTGACCCCTTTCTTGTCATTGAAGGTGGTAACGGTAATTTCCCTGGACGCGCTGCTATTGTATTTTATAGCGTTGTCGAAGATATTCAGGAGGATGGTGGTGAACCAGAACCTGTCCAGCAGGACGGAGTCCCGGAGCGCCTCTTTGTACAGCATCAGCCTGACATTGGCTCCGGCCAGCTTGAGACGGTAGTCCAGCAGTATCTCATCCAGTAAATGATGGAGAAAATATTCTTCTTTCTGCAGGGAGATCTTGTTCATGGTAGTGATCTCCAGCACCTGGCTGATGAGGATCTTCAATCGCTCCGACTGTCTTTGCACTACTTCCGTCAGGGGTATTAAACTTTCCTTACTGGTGATGATCTTCTCGTTCTGCATGGTCTTGTTGGCCACGATGATGGCTGCCAGCGGTGTATGGAATTCATGCGTGATGCTGTTGATGAAATCCGATTTCATTTCAGAGAGCTTCTTTTGTTTCAGCCAGTTCCGGAAGGTGATAAAGAAAAGCAATACCACGGAGGAGATGGATAACAGGGACAAAAGAAAGGTGGGCATCATCAGCTTCAGGATCGTGATCCTTCTGTTGCGGATATCCACATGGAGGGAGAAGGTAGTCCCGTAACTATAATCCACGCTGCTGCTGACGGTGAGCGCCGTGGCCAGGTTGCGGGGGTAAATATCCGGTAAGGTGCCGCCTATATGGATGCCCTCTTTTGACTGAAGGTCAGCGTCGATAAGGTCGTAGTGCTCCCTTTTGTTATAAAGGGGGATGAACTTGTCGCGTTGGAAAGAGACGTCCACCGACTCTACGAGCAGTGAGTATTCGAGATCCCTGTACAGATTATGTCTTTTTATGATGGCGCTGAGCAGGCTATCGATGTTGTTGGCCTTTTTAAGCACATGAAAGGCGCTGTCACAGATCTTTTGACTGAAGAGGCTGAATTCCCGGGGATCGTGGAGATAGAGATCTTCCAGGCGGCGCATGTTCGGATTGATGAAATGGTCGAGGATCCGCTGCCCTCCGGGCATGACCTTGTCGTTCCGGATCGCCTGGGAATATTCCGTATTGATGATGCTGATCTCGGTCAGGTAATAATGTTCATTCGTCAGTTTATACGTATTGTACAAGAGGAAGAACTGTACGGAGGAGAGCACGAGGAAGCTCACGATGGCAATGATCTTGTGCGTAGTGATGGAATAGGTCAGCCTGGGATAGTTTATCCGGTAGATAAAGATGAAAGTAAGTACGAGGCACAAAATAAGGACAGGCAGCATCGATTTGAAGATCATCGTCTGCCTGTTGCCAAAATCTGCATACAGGCAGAATGCAACGCCATAGCTATAGTCCATACTGCTGTTTACGGAGATATTCGCGACGAGGTTGCCCGAAGAAAGGTCCTTTAACCCTCCTCCTATCCGGATACCGTCCTGTGTCTGGATGGCCGGATCAATATGGTCGTAATGTTCTCTTTGAGTATAGAGCGGGATAGTTTTGCCATGTGAAAAGCTGACGTCCATAGACCGGATAACGACGACATACCCGATGTCTTTGTTAAGCTGCTGCTTTTTAATAATGTCATGGAGCAGGCTATCGATGTTGTTATATTTTTTTAATTCATGAAAGGCGCTGTCGCAGATCTTTTGGCTGAAGAGGCTGAATTTACCCGGTTCGCTGAGGGAGAGCTGTTCGAGCTCCTGCATATTCGGAACGATAAAACGATCCAGGATCCGCTGGCCGCCGGGCATGACTTTATCGTTGCGGATCGCCCGGGCATATTCTTTATTAAGGGTACTCATTTCAGACAAGAAGGAGTGCTCGTTTTCCGATTTATACGTGTTGTATAACAGGATAAATTCTATGAATGCGAGCACGAGGAAGCTCACGATGGCTATGATCTTATGGGTAGTGGCGGAATACTTCACTATAGGTAATTTAAGCAGCTGATTAAGAGTTTGGTAAGTGGAAGTTATCCCTGTTCTGCCTTATATCAAAAAATATACCATACGTTTAATATTCGTTAACAATCTGTTTGAAGTCTATTGACAACATCCCCGAACAGCAGTGAATACCTTTATTTAAGCCAAAAATTTATTTCTTAAGCTGCTTAATTATGAGGAAAACTGTTTTTCTGTCGCTGGTTTGTTCGATTATTTTAGGGAAGACAAACGGCCAGTTCGTGGATAAGGTCACCGATCCGGTAGATTATGTAAATCCCCTTATGGGAACCAGTTCCACCGGGGGACTCTCCAATGGGAATACCTACCCTGCTATCGCCCTGCCCTGGGGAATGAATTTCTGGACGCCACAGACCGGGAATATGGGAGATGGCTGGCAATATACTTATGGGGCGGAAAAGATCAGGGGGTTTAAGCAAACGCACCAGCCCAGTCCCTGGATGAATGATTATGGCGAATTCAGCCTGATGCCTGTGACAGGGACGCTACGTTTTACCGAACACGATCGGGCTTCCTGGTTCTCTCACAAAACGGAGGTCGTAAAACCCTACTATTATAGTGTATATCTCGCAGACCAGGATGTGACAACCGAAATGGCCCCTACGGAACGGGCCGTCCGTTTCCGGTTTACTTTCCCAAAGACGGACAGCGCCTATGTGGTGATCGACGCCTATGACAAAGACTCCTATATAAAGATTATTCCTTCAGAGAATAAGATCATCGGTTACTCCACGAGGAATAGTGGCGGAGTAAAGGGGAATTTTAAAAACTATTTTGTCATCATCTTCGACAGATCTTTTTCGGACATGCATGTCTGGCACGATAAAAAGGCGGAAGATTCCCTGGAATGGCATGATAAACATGTGGGAGCGGTAGTAGGATTTCGTATTTCCCGGCGCGGGGAATGCGTGAATGCGCGGGTAGCCTCTTCTTTTATCAGCATCGAACAGGCCGGGCAGAATCTGAAAGAGATCGGGTCTGACAATCTGGAGACAGTTCAGCGCAAAGGCAGGGCTATCTGGAATCAGGCATTGAGCCGCGTGCTGGTGGAAGGGGGGACCGTGGACCAGGTACGGACCTTCTATTCCTGCCTTTACCGGATGCTCTTTTTCCCTCTGAAGATCTATGAAAAGGATGCTGCCGGAAGGATACTGCACTACAGTCCTTACAACGGGAAGATAGAGCCGGGCTATATGTTCGCCGGTACTGGGTTCTGGGACACTTTCCGGGCTTTATATCCTTTCCTGAATCTTGTCTATCCTTCGATCAATAAGGAAATGCAGGAAGGTCTCGTGAACGATTATAAAGAAGGGGGCTGGCTTCCCGAATGGAGCAGCCCGGGCTATCAAAGCATTATGGTGGGTAATAATTCCGCCTCGGTGGTTGCCGACGCTTATCTAAAAGGGCTTCGGGGATACGATATCAACACCTTGTATGAGGCTCTGCTGAAGGACGCCAATCATGAGGGGCCGCAGCCCTCCGTCGGCCGGGATGGGGTAGCGTATTACAATCAGCTGGGGTATGTACCTTATGACGTTAACATTAATGAGAATGCCGCCCGGACCCTGGAGTATGCTTACGATGATTTTACCATCTATCAATTGGGCAAGGCGCTGAAGCGCCCGGCGGAGGAACTGAAGCTGTATGCCGGCCGCTCGCAGAACTATAAGAACCTCTTTGACAAGGAAAGTAAGCTGATGCGGGGAAAGAATAAGGATGGCAGCTTCCAGTCTCCTTTCAATCCGTTCAAATGGGGGGATGCTTTTACGGAAGGGAATAGCTGGCATTACAGCTGGAGCGTCTTTCATGATATACAGGGTCTGATCGACCTGATGGGAGGCCAGAAACCCTTTGTACAGATGCTGGACTCCGTCTTTATCATGCCCCCAGTATTCGATGATAGTTATTATGGCGGCGTCATTCACGAGATCCGCGAGATGCAGATCGCGGGCATGGGACAATATGCGCATGGCAACCAGCCTATTCAGCACATGCTCTATTTATACAATTATGCCGGCGAGCCCTGGAAGACGCAATATTGGGTACGTCAGGCCATGAACCGTCTTTATTCGGCTGCTCCCGACGGGTATTGCGGGGATGAGGACAACGGGCAGACTTCGGCCTGGTATGTGTTCTCCGCATTGGGTTTCTATCCTGTCTGTCCCGGCACCGACCAGTATGTACTGGGGGCTCCCCTCTTCAAAAAGGCGACGCTGCGGCTGGAGAATGGAAAGCAGTTTGTCATCCGGGCCCCGGCCAACAGCGACAAAAATATCTATATCCGGCATGCCCTGCTCAACGGGCAGGCTTATAATAAGAACTGGCTTTCACATTTCGTCATTCAAAAAGGAGGTACGCTGGACTTTACCATGGACGCCGTACCCGGCAAGATGAGGGGAACTGAACCGGACGCCTATCCCTATTCCTTTTCGACGGACAAAGACAAGCCTGTCTTTAACAAATAATCAAACCGCTTGCATTAAAATAATCTATAAATGAACAGAAAACTGGTAAAGTTATTTTCTACAGGATTTATTCTCTCCTTTTCCTTTCAGGGTATTGCCCAGGGACCAGCTGCCCATTTCAGCACCAGGGACAGTGTCACCCGGGGAAAATACACGCTCGTATTTATCAATGATCAGCCGGATTTCGACCCGGTGACGCGCGAACGAATGATCGACGCCTTCTTTACCGTATATCCGCAGGAGTCACAAAGATTCAACAAGCACACGTTGAAACGGGTGGAGTTCTTTATTGACCCCACTTATACCGGTGTTGCCGAAACGGGTAGCGGGGTAGCCCGTTATAATCCCGCATGGCTGAAGAAGAATCCGGAAGACATCGATGTGGTTACCCATGAGGTCATGCATATCGTACAGGATTACAGGGGTGACAATCCCGGTTGGCTGACGGAAGGCATCGCCGACTATGTCCGCTACGTGTATGGCGTCAACAATCTCAAAAGTCATTGGACCCTTCCCGATTTCCGGTCTACGCAAAGCTATACCAATGCATATCGGGTAACGGCCCGGTTCCTGTTATGGGTGGAGCAGCATAAGAACAGTCAGCTGGTTGACAAGCTGGATTATGCCTTGCGCGCGCAGACCTATAGCCCCGATCTCTGGGTGAAGCTAACCGGTAAGGCGGTTGATGAGCTTTGGAGCGAGTATACCAAAAATCCGGAGCTGAAACTGACGTATAAATAAAAGCGGGATCAATGAGCCCGGAAAATGATAAAACTATGAAAAATAATAAAATCTATTTACTCACCCTTAATATCAAGAGCCTATGACGCAACCTTAATCCTGTTTAACCAGGTCCGGATAAGCCGGGCCTATCAAAGAAAGTAAAACTGATTAGCCAAAACAAACTGCAAATTATGTCAAGAAAAAAGAGACAAGCTACACCTGTAGCATTGATCAGGCTTTTAGCCTTCCCATTAGCCCTTTTGATCTTTGGAAGTCCCCTCTTCGCGCAAAATGCGACGGGGCCCATCGTCATCACGGGTGTTGTAAAAGACAAACTGAATAAGCCCCTGGAGGGCGTATCGGTGGAACTGGTAGGCACCAAAAGAGGCGCCTCGACGGATTCCAATGGTCATTTCTCCATTACGGTGGATAATGCCAAACAGCAGTTGAAATTTTCCCGTGTTGGATTTGTCGCCCAGGTTAACAGCATCAATAACAGTCTGACCCAGGACGTCGTTCTGGATGCCGTAGCCGGTAGTTTGGATGAAGTGGTGCTGGTGGGTTATGGCAAGCAGAAGAAGATCAGCCTGGTCGGTGCTCAATCCTCCGTCGATGTAGAGGAGCTGAAACTTCCGGTAGCCAACCTGAGCGCAACGCTTGCCGGCCGTATCGCGGGATTGGTGGGCGTTCAGCGGACCGGTCTTCCGGGCAGCAACGGAGCGGATATCTGGATCCGGGGGATCTCCACCTTCAACAGCAGCAATGATGCTTCTCCGTTGATCATCGTCGATGGGGTTCAGGGCCGCGATCTCAATAGTTTGGATCCTGAAGACATCTCTTCGTTCACCATCTTAAAGGACGCTTCCGCTACGGCCGTCTATGGCGTTGCCGGTGCGAATGGGGTCGTGCTTATTTCAACCAAGAAAGGACGCCCCGGTAAGCCCAATCTCATGTTCAACTTCAATGAAGGGATTATCTCTTTTACCAAGACTCCGCAGCTGGCCGATGCGAAAAGTTATATGACTCTGCGGAATGAAGCGGAAGCTGCTTCTGGTTTTCAGCCGGAATATTCTCAGGCCTATATCGACAGCACCCTTGCCGGGCATCAACCTTATTTATATCCCAATGTCAACTGGATGAAAACGCTGTTCAAGTCCGTATCGGATAGCAGAAGGGCTAACTTCAGCGCCAGGGGTGGTTCCGAGACTGCTAATTATTACGTTTCGCTGGCTTACTATGATGAGAAAAGCCTGTTGAGAACGGACAACCTGGCGAAATACAATGCTGATACGCGTTTCAAGCGATATAATTTTACCTCCAATGTAAATATGGACTGGACCAAGACGACCAAGTTCGAGCTGGGTATTCAGGGATATATAACCAATACAAACTATCCCGGTATCAATCCGCAAAATGCATTTGCCGACGTCATGCAGACCAATCCCGTATTGTACCCGGTGAAATATCCCGGTGACATCGTACCGGGCGTCAGCTCTGCCGGCGCTCAGCCCAACCCCTGGGCTGAAGTGACCCAGTCGGGGTATGAGAATATCGCGAGCAACCAGGTCAATACCAATGCCAGGCTTACGCAGGATCTGAAATTCATTCTTCCCGGGCTTTCTGCTTATGGCCTGTATTCCTACGACAGGTATAACCAGGATAATACTTACCGCACACGGACAAGAAGCACCTACTATATCGATCAGTCCAATCCTTATAATGCAGACGGCAGCCTCAACCTGAACCTGATATCTACCGGTTCCGACAATCTGACCTATACCCGGGAAAATGATGCCAACAGACAGGACAATACCGGTCACCGGCAGACCTATATAGAAGCCGCCATCAATTACGATCATGATTTCGGCTCCAAGAGCCATATCACCGGCCTGGTCCTGTATAACCAGAAATCATACACGGATGTCTTTGCCTTGAACCTCACCGCTTCGCTTCCCTTCAAGAGCCAGGGAGTGGCAGGTCGTGTGACCTATTCATGGGCAGAAAAATATTTCGGTGAATTCAATTTCGGGTACAATGGATCGGAAAATTTCGCTCCCCAGAACCGATACGGGTTTTTCCCTTCCCTGGGGGTGGGCTGGATACTTTCGAAAGAGAAATTCTTTGAACCGCTGCAAAATGCCGTTCAATTCTTCAAATTACGGTATTCCAACGGGGTAGTCGGGTCACCCGGCGGAGGCCGCCGGTTTGGTTATCTGACCCTCGTCTCTGATGGAGCTAACGGGTATTCTTTCGGGAATGCCAGCAATAGTTCCAACTATGGAGGGGTAGCCATTACGGATTATGGAACCAATGTTAAATGGGCGCGTTCGCACAAACAGGATGTCGGAGCGGAAATAAAGACCCTGGATAATAAAGTATCCCTGATCGTAGATTATTTTTCCGAGCATAGGACGGGGGTATTCCTGCAACGGGGAAGCCTGGCTGATTATGTGGGCTTGCAGAACAGCCCCTGGGGAAATATAGGCGTCATAGATAACAAAGGTTTCGATGGAACCCTCGATATCTCTCCGTTCAGCATCGGCAAGACCTCCTGGACCGTTCGTGGGACCTTCTCCTACAACAGGGATAAGGTGATCGAGAATGACGATCCCGTTCAGCCATATCCTTATATGGAGAGGAGAGGCGTCAACTATCTTTCTACGTTCGGCTATGTAGCGGAAGGATTATTCAAGGATCAGCATGAGATCGACAATGCGCCGGACCAGTCCCCGTTAGGCGCTGTAAGGCCCGGAGATATCCGCTATAAGGATCTGAACGGAGATGGTAAGATAGATGCCAATGACGTCAAAAGGATCGGCAACGGAGATGTGCCCAATTGGGTGTATGGCTTTGGTTTCACTGTCAACTGGAAACAATGGTATTTCGGCGCTTTCTTCCAGGGCGTCGCCAGCGCTCAGCGCCAGTTGGGCGGAGATGGCATCATCCCTTTCAACAACAGTACGGGTCCTGAAAGAAGCAATCTTTTTGCGGTGGCCAATGACCGTTGGACGGTAGCGAATCCGAATCCGAAAGCTTTTTATCCGCGTCTTGCCTATGGCAATGCTGCCAATAAGAATAATGCCGTCACCAGTACCTGGTGGGAAAAAGATATCAGCTTTATCCGTCTGAAGACGCTGGATTTTGGGTATAACCTGCCGAAAGGTACGCTGAAAAGTATCGGGTTAAAGAATGGCCGGATCTATGTTCAGGGAGTTAACCTCTTTTATTTGAGCAAATTCAAATTATGGGATCCTGAGTTAAATACAACGAATGGTGCAGTATATCCTAATACAAGGAATGTGGATCTGGGGCTTCAGGTGAATTTTTAAAGGATGACGACTATACTTTGACAATGCATAAATCAACTATAATGAAAAGATTATCATATATACTACTGGCAGGAAGCCTGTTATTGGCGGGTTCCTGTAAAAAGTACCTGAATACGGTACCGGATGACGTATTGACTATTGACGACATCTTCACGTCCAAGGCAAATACGGATAAGTACCTGGCGAATATTTATTCCAATTTGCCTAATGAGTTCGAGCAGCGATTTGCCAATTATAATAATTCCGGTCCCTGGACGGCTTCTTCGGATGAAGCGAAATACAACTGGGACTTCAATTACAGTAATGTGATGAATTCCAGCGTTTGGAGTAATACGGACGGGACGGTGGAGTCATATTGGAGTAGCTATTATCAGGCTATCCGGAATGCCACGGATTTTATGAACCGGATCGGGGGAGCTAATAGCAATGAATTAACGGCTTCTCTGAAGACGATCTATAAAGCAGAGGCGAGAGGCCTGAGAGCTTTATATTATTTCTATCTGCTTCGCATCTATGGTCCGGTCGTGCTGATCGGGGACAACCTGATCTCGGCGGACGCTTCCACGGATGCGGTAAGATTGCCCCGGACGCCTTTTGACGACTGTATCAATTTTGTGGTCAACCAGTTCGATTCGGCCTACCTGGACCTGCCGGTTTTTCCCAACAATAGTGAATCCGGGAGGATGACGAAGGGGATCGTTAAAGCCTATAAGGCAGAAGCCCTATTACTGGCGGCCAGCCCTTTGTATAACGGCAATACGCAATATGCCTCCTTTAAAAATGCCGATGGAACTGCCCTGATCAATCAGTCCTATGATGCCAATAAATGGAAGACCGCTGCCGATGCGGCCAAGGCCTTTATCGATGAGTTCGTTCCGGGTACTTATGACCTGTATACCGAATCCAATGCCGATCCGTTCACGGCGGGCTATTTATCCTGCAAGAATGTAATGCTCGTCGACTGGAACAAAGAGTGGATCTTTGCCCGCTCCAACTCCGGCAGCTTTATGCGTTATGACAGGACGCCCAAACATGTGGGTTTTCCTTCTGACCAGCAGGGCGGTGGCGCCATGGGAGCTACGCAGACGATGGTGGATGCTTATTTTATGTCCAACGGGAGACCTATTACCGACACCAATTCCAGATATGTGTCTTCGGGCTTCTCCACTTTCCAGGCTCCCTACGATGCCAAAAATTCCGGTAATGCGCAGCCTATCAGCACCTATAACCAGTGGGTAAACAGAGAACCCCGTTTTTATGTGGGCGTGACCTATGATAACAGTTACTGGCTCTACCAGGACAACGGTTCCAACCCTATCATCACCAGCCTGCAGTATTCCGGCAATTCCGGAAGGTCTCAGAGTACTTCGGACGTATCTCCTACCGGTTATACGGTGAGAAAGAACGTGGCGACCAACGACAATAGCAGGGGAGTCCTGCTGCTGCGCCTGGGGAATATTTATCTCGACTACGCTGAAGCGTTGAACGAATATGATCCTACCAACACGGATATTCTTAAGTACGTGAACCTGATCCGAACCAGGGCGGGAATTTATACTTACGGCAGTGATTCGGTGGCAGCTCCGGTCGGGCAGGATGCCATGAGAACGGCGATCCGCAACGAGCGCCGGGTGGAGCTGGCCTTCGAAAACGTGCGATACTTCGACACACGCAGGTGGAAGATCGCCCCGCAGACGGATGGCGGCCCTTTCTATGGCATGAATATGTATGTGGATGGGAGCAACTTTTATACCAAGACCTTGCTGGAGACCAGAGTGTTCAAGCAACGTGATTATTTCTTCCCGATCCCCAACAATGAAATATTAAAAGATAACCTGTTGGTTCAAAATCCGGGTTGGTAATCATTCGACAACATTCACTTTTAAAAAAATTATAGTATGCAAAAAGGCACTAAGATTTTCTCCGTTTTGGCGGGTATCGCCAGCCTTGGCATTTTCATAAGCTCCTGCACCAAGTTTACGCAAGCAAAGGTGAGTACGGAAGGGGCTATTTATATGCCTCAGGCTTACAGTGAAAGATCCGATCTTTCACTGGTCCTGATCGACACTGCGCAGAATGTTTCTTTTGGCGCGGCTTATGGCGGTCTGAATTATCCGTCTCATGATATTGCCGTGACTTTTAAAATAGATACGACGTTGATCGCCGCGTACAATGCCGCAAACGGCACTTCCTATATAGCGCTGCCTGCAGCCAGCTATAGCGTGGCTTCCCTGTCATCGGTTATCAAGGCCGGCAAAACGAGCTCGGATCCTTTATATGTCGGCATATCGACCTCCACGCTGAGCTCGACTACGCAGTATATGCTGCCTGTTACACTGACCAGCGCAGCTTCCGGCAAGATCGACAGCAGCTTACAGACCAGTTACTTCAGGATCGATCACCTGGATAATATCTATGCGGGATCCTATCATACGATCGGGACCCGGCACAATTATAATGCCGACGGGTCGGATGGGGGCACTTCCTCTATCGACGATACCAGGGTCTTAAGCACGATGTCTTCCGACTCCTGCAGCATCAATACGATTGCCAATCTGGGAGCTTATAATGGCACGGTGTTCTATGTCCGGGTAAATAGCGACAATACGCTTGAGTTCAGCGGAAAGCTTCAAAATAACCCTGCTTCGCCTATCGCCAATCAGCCCGGAGCTGTCAGCACCTTTGATCCGGCTACCCGGGTATTCACGGTACACTATATGTATACCAATACCAACGGAACCTACCGGATGATGGATGAGGTCTGGACGCCGCAATAGGCGCCGGAGGCGCCTAGACCGAAGGTCCATCATTAGACATTTGCATGAGACGCCGGAGGATTCATTATAATAATAAACCCGTTGCGCATCGATATGATGTTTACCTGCGCAACGGGTTTATTTTGCTAAAGAATTTAATCCTTAAATTACATTTTATACAATTTTATGAATTTTATGAGAAGGAATTATCTGGTAAGATTAGGATTGGCCGTTTTGTCGCTGCTATCGCTGGATCTGCGTGCACAGGTCCTGTATCCGTCACCGGGCGGATTGCATGCCCTGCAGCAAAAGTTCGTGGATCTGCGATTCGGGATGTTCATTCATTTTAATATTCCGACGTTTATGGACCAGGATTGGGCCGATCCGGAGGCTTCTCCTACCCTTTTCGATCCGAAGAAGCTGGATTGTGCCCAGTGGGCCCGGGCTGCCAAATCGGCGAATATGTCTTATGGCTGCCTCACGACCAAACACCATAGCGGATTCTGTATCTGGGATACGAAGACTACGGATTACAATGTCATGCATAGCCCGCTGAAACGGGACGTGGTCCGGGAGTATGTGAATGCGTTCCGGGCGCAGGGGTTAAAGACTCTTTTATATTATTCGATCCTGGATACGCATCATAAGCTGCGTCCCGGTCATATTACCCGTCAGCATATCGAGATGATCAAGGCGCAGCTGACAGAGCTGCTGTCGAATTACGGAGAGATCACCGCCCTGATCATCGACGGATGGGATGCTCCCTGGTCGCGTATTTCCTATGACGACGTCCCTTTCGAAGAGATCTATACGTTGATCAAGACCCTGCAGCCCAATTGCCTGGTAATGGACCTTAATTCCGCGAAGTATCCCGCCGAGGCGCTGATGTATACGGATATCAAGTCTTATGAGCAGGGAGCCGGCCAGCATATTTCAACGGAGAATAATACGTTGCCTGCGTTGTCCTGCCTTCCGTTGAATGCGGCCTGGTTCTGGAAGAGCGATTTCCCGACTACGCCGGTGAAGGAGCCTAAGATGCTGGTGAATGAAGATATCGTGCCTTATAATAAGATCTACGATAACTTCATTTTAAATGTGGCGCCCAACCGGGATGGGCTGATCGATGCCAATGCCCTGACTGCCCTGGAGCAGATCGGGAAGCTATGGAAGAATGAGGGGCCGGTAGGCAGGCTACCCGAGGGGGAAGCGCCTGTGATCTCTCCCAATATTGCGAAGAAGCAGCCGGCGAATGCCAGCTGGAGCGATGATATGTGGATCATGGATTTTGGCAATGACGACAATTTTCATACTTCCTGGCAGTCGAATCCTACGGTGAAGGCTCCCTGGTATGAGATCGCTTTCGATAAGGATAAGGTTTTTAATACGATCGTAATTACGGAGGAAAAGCCCAATATCCGGGGGTATCGCCTGGAATATTTCCAGAGCGGATCCTGGAGGCCGCTGTTCTCCGGGCAGAATAAGAGCCGGGTAAAGATCCACCGTTTTGGCAGGGTATGGGGTGGCAAAGTGCGGATCCTGATCGATCAGTTCGATACGCCGCCTTCGATTGCCGAGTTCGGGGTGTATGATGAGAGAAGGTAGGGCTAGAGGTCTTTTAACCGGTTGGATTTGGCTTCCTGCACTTTGTGCAGGAAATCGTCGATATAGGCTTCATTCATTCCTTCTATGATAAAGCAGAGGGCGCCTCCACCTTTGGAGGAGATCTTGATCAGTCGTTGCCGGGAGCTGAGCCAGAGGGTGAGGAAGATGCCTCCGACGATAAAGCCGGCATAAATGGTAGCGGTATTGGCTCCGCTGCCTATGCTGATGATGGAAAGGAAAAAAGAGAGCATGGCGAGGACAATGTAAAAGACATTGTTTCGGTAGAGGTGCTCGATGGAGCTGATGTCTTCGAGGAAGATGGTAATCTGGTAGGTCTTTCCCCAGATCTTGTCTGTCATGTGAATGCGTTGATCGGTGAGGATGATCTTGTCATCGTTGGAGCTGACCAGCAGGTGTTCGTCGGATAGAAGGTTCATAAATCTTTGTTTCCTCAAATATCCGAAAAAGCCGGACACCTGCTTATATGAGTTTATGCGTTTTCCGCAGGGACCCCGGCACCGGCCGGTTTTTTTATATGAATTAAGAGCCTGTGAATGAATGGGATATGATTATAGTTGGGGCCTGTAGTGGTGATGTAGGGGCCTGAAAATAGCATTTGCTCCAACTTAATTGGATAATTGCATTATAAATCCCCGACAATATGTTTGTACACCTTACTGTCAGAGCAGCCGGACGGCAGTTTCTACTGCTCTGGTTCCTGTGTTTTTGCCTCTCCTCCGTCAATGCGCAGGGGCATTCTCCCAAGTTTAAAGTGATCGCTTTTTATACCGGAAGAGAAGACCTGGCCCATATCAGCTATGTGCATGAGGCCAATAAATGGTTCCCGGAAATGGCGGCTAAATATAATTTTTCCTATGATTCGACCAATGATTGGAACAACATGAACGCGGAATTCCTCTCTCATTACCAGGTAGTGTTGTTCCTGGATACCCGGCCGGACTCTTCCGACCAGCGGGAGGCTTTCCGAAAATACATGGAAAATGGGGGCGCGTGGATGGGGTTTCATTTTGCTGCCTTTGCCCTGACTCCTTCGGCCGTTCCACAGAACTGGGACTGGTACCACAATGAATTTCTGGGATCGGGCTCTTATAAGAGCAACACCTGGAGGCCCACTTCAGCCGTCCTCCGGGTGGAAGATTCCCATCACCCGGTGACCAGGCATCTGCCAAAGACATTCAAATCTGCTCCCAATGAATGGTATCGGTGGACAAGCGACCTGCGGACCAATCCCGATATCGACATTCTTCTTGCTATCGACTCGACCAGCTTTCCTCTTGGCACCGGTCCCAAATTGTATGAAATATGGCATAGCGGGTACTATCCGGTAGTCTGGACCAACAAAAAGTATAAAATGATCTATATGAACATGGGGCACAATGATATGGATTATGAGAACAAGACCAACCGGACTCTGTCCTATACTTTTGGAAATGAGCTTGAAAGTAAGCTGATCCTCGAAAGCCTCTTATGGCTGGGCAACGGAAAGCGTCCGGCTTCCGCGTCTGCAAAGAAATAGAGATCGGTTTCCCCTATCTTCGCCTGATATTAGACACAATCTCTTTTCCGGCATGACAAATTATATTCTTTACATGGTATATGGCAGTATCGACGTATTCCATGAATGTAAATTTTCCCTGTTACGACTGCTCACCGTTTATGAAAAAAGCAAGATCTCCCCGCCGGAAATAATCATCTATACCGACAAACCCGATCAATTCTCCTCTTTTGGGGATAGACTGGTATTGCATATCCGGGAGATCCGGCCGTCACAGATCCGACAGTGGAGAGGGGAAATCGATTTTATCTTCCGGCCCAAGATAGAAATGCTCCTGGATTGCGTATCGCATTATACGGGCAAATTGCTTTATACGGACAGCGATACCTATTGCCTGCAGCCATTGGAGACTTTGTTCGACCTGTTATCCGATAGCAGTGTGATCCTCCATAAGTGCGAAGGATCTATTGGCAATCCCTATAACCTGCACATAAAAAAGTGGAAAGGCTTTCTGCGCAGACAGACTAAGAGCGGTCTTTCGGCCGCATTGAAAATGAGTATGTGGAATGCGGGTACGATTGGTTTTACGCCGGTTCAGGCCCCTCTCTTACAGGAGGTGCTCTCTACAACGGACGAAGTACACCGGAAATTCCCCAAACATACCGTTGAACAATTCGCCTTTTGCTATACGTTCCAGAAGCATCATTTGCACCTGGAGGAGGCAGAGCCCTTCCTTTTTCATTATTGGAACCTGAAGGAATTCCGGGTTGTGCTGAAACGTTTTTTTCAAAAACATGAAGGGGCGCCGCTCTCCGTTCTCATGGAGAAAAGCGCCCTGATATTACCGGAGAATATTGTCCCTGATAAAGTGGCTTATGGCCAGATCTCTTCTTTGAACAGACGGATCAAGCGGTGGTTGAAAAAAGACTGGAAGATCGATCCGTATTTGCAGCTGCTGGATTAGGGGGCGCCGGATTAGTTAAAATAGCATTAATTTATCAGCATGAAAAAAATGCGCTACATAGGCAGGGTCTTTGTCCTGATGACTCTCCTCTTTTGTGCCAGCGGGCTATCCGCTCATCCCTGCGATATTTTCGTCCACCCCTGCGGCAATCGTCTATCCGTTGGCAGACAGCTTCCCGACTCCCCGGTTATTTTCATCAACCAGGTCGGCTTCGACAGCCGCGGTCCAAAAATCGCTATCCTGCAATCGAATACCTCTTTTGAGAAGAGCGTTTTTATCCTTACCAATATTCAATCCGGCGACACTGTTTATGCTGGCGTGATCCGTCACCCGCAGCAAATAGAGGAATGGGCGCCGGGCAAAATATTCTATCGGCTGGACTTCACCTCATTAACCCGCCCCGGCTGGTACAAATTACATGTCTGGTCAAAAGGTAAGAAATACAGTTCCGTCGAATTTCAGATCGGAGAGCATGAGCCTGCTCATCAAATGATCTCCGCCATCATCCATTATTATAATAAGCAAAGAGCGAATACTCCCGGAGAGCTGGCGGCGGATGAGAAGCTCCGGCTCTTCGGCAGCGATCAGACTGTTGACATGCGCGGCGGATGGTGCGATGCCTCGGGGGACGTGAGTAAATATTTTTCACATCTTGCCTATGCCAATTTCGTTTCTCCTCAGCAAATTCCTTTGGTTACCTGGTCCATGGCCAGCGCCGACGAATCCATCACCGGACTCCTGGACAAATGGGGATTGCGAGACTCGCTGGAGAATGAGGCTCTTTGGGGAGCCGATTACATGATGCGGGCCCTGTCCAAAGAGGGCTATTTTTATATGATCGTCTTCAGCTATTTCAATAAGGATCCCAACGCCCGCAGGGTGGTGGGCCTGCATGCCAACAGTGTCACTACCGCCGAATATCAATGTGCTTTCAGAGAAGGAGGGGGGATGGCCATTGCAGCCCTGGCCCGTATCTCGCAGTGGAAAAAACAGGGTGTCTATACGTCGCAGCAATACCTGGATGCGGCCCGGCGGGCCTTTGCCCACCTGGTAATCAATAACACCCGTTATGATGACGACGGGAAAGAGAATATCATCGACGATTATTGCGCCCTGATGGCGGCAACAGAATTGTGGATTGCTACGGATAGTTCCTTTTATCGCGATCAGGCCCGGAAAAGAGCGGCGTCCCTGGCGGACCGGATGACGGCAGGCGGCTATTTCCGGGCAGGGGATTCCCGTCGTCCTTTCTGGCATGCTTCGGATGCGGGATTGCCCGTGGTGGCGCTTACCCGGTATCTGAAGAAGGAGAAGGACGAGGCCCTGCGGGAGCGTACGATGGATGTTATAAGAAAGGCCCTCGATTACAATCTCCGGGTCACCGGTGAGGTGAGCAACCCTTTTGGGTATGCCCGGCAGACTTTTCTGTATAGAGACTCTGTAAAGGATGGCTTCTTCATACCGCATGAAAATGAGACCGGCTGGTGGTGGCAGGGAGAGAATGCCCGTCTCGCCTCGCTGGCTACTGCGGTCCTGGTAGGCGGCAGGCTCGTCTATCCGGAAAAAGACCTTACAGGCGGGGGGACCGGAAGCTCATCGAACACCGGGCGCGGCTGGGGCGTTAAAGATCCGCTGGCCCTCTTTGCCTCGCAGCAGCTTTCCTGGATATTAGGCTGCAATCCCTACTCCATATGTTTTATGTACCAGTTTGGCAAGAACAATGTCCCCTACATGCACTCAAACTTCGGACATGGATCGGAGAAGGGAGGGGTATCGAATGGCATTACCGGCAAGGACGGTAAGGGCGATGGCAGCGGAATAGACTTCAAGACCGAAGCTGAAGGCAATGAATGGCGCTGGACGGAGCAATGGATACCTCATGCCGCCTGGTTCCTGCAGGCTCTGGCCGCCATCGAATCGGAGTGACCTGTGTTGCGCCCTAACCTTACAGCGGGGGCGATATAATTAATAATAACTTAACCTGGCCTGCCGTTGCTCTTACAGCCCTCTTCTTTAGCTTTAAATCTTTTTATATTTATTTTCCGGGCAGATGAGAATATTAATAATTGAAGATGAAAGGGACCTCTCGGCCAGTATTACTAATTATTTGAGCCAGGATAGCTTTATCTGCGAGTCCGCCTTTGAATTTCACAGTGCGATGGAGATGATCGCTATGAACGAATATTCCTGCATAATCCTGGACATTAGTTTGCCGAACGGGAGCGGCTTGAATATTTTGACGGAGCTGAGGGAAAACGGGAATACTACCGGCGTTATTATCATTTCTGCCAGGAATGCCCTCACGGATAAGGTAAACGGATTAAATACCGGAGCGGACGATTATCTTGCCAAACCCTTCCACCTCTCTGAACTTACCGCCAGGGTATCGGCTATCATGCGGCGAAAATTATTCGACGGCAATAACAAAATTGTGCTGGATAAATTGACCATTAACACCCTGGGAAGAACGGTGAAGGGAGAAAAAGATGTAATTGACCTGACAAAGAAAGAATATGAGCTGCTTCTTTATTTCATCAGTAACAAGAATAAAGTAGTGACAAAAGAATCCATCGTAGAACATCTTTGGGGAGATAGCATGGATATGCTACCGAATTTTGATTTTATCTACACCCACGTCAAAAACCTCCGAAAAAAACTGATCGATCATGACTGTCCCGACTATATCAAAGCCGTATATGGAGTAGGGTATAAATTTCTGGTAGCTGAACCTTAACCTGTATCATGAAACTAATATCCCGTTATAACCGGTTTAACCTCCCGGTCATGATCCTTACCTTTTTAATAACAGGGATCTTCAGTTATTGGCTGATCCGGCAGGTCCTGCAAAATGAATTGGATAAAAGTCTCCGCCGGGTGCAGGGGCGGATACGGGAATATACCCGCGTGCATAATGCCCTTCCTCCAATCAATTCCTTCGATGACCTGGGTGTAGCATTCGAAAAAACGGATAAGGATAACCCTGTTGCTGTTTTCAGAACGACCCAAAAGCTGATTCCGGAACAACACGAAGAGCATATTTCAAGGGAATTGGTTTCCTCCCTACGGGTAAACGGCCAATCTTATAAACTGACGATCACCAGCCCCCTGGAAGGTACCAAACATATGACCCGGGTGATCCTGGTACTTACTACCGCCACTATTTTCCTGGTCATTCTTCTATCCTTCCTGTTCAACCGGTATGTCCTTTCAAAACTCTGGAAACCCTTTTATGAATCTCTGCGGCTGGCCGGCCAATTTAAAATCTCCCGCCCCGAGCCTATTGTCTTTCCGGACACCCAGATCGATGAATTCAATTTTATGATCGACCACCTTCGGTTAGCGACTGCTAAAGGAGCGGAAGATTATCAGATTTTGAAAGAGTTTACGGAAAATGCTTCTCACGAAATTCAAACCCCGCTGGCCATTATCCGGTCTAAACTGGATCTGCTGATACAGGATCCCCAGCTTACGGAAAAACATGTGGAAACGTTGAAGTCTGCTTACAGGGCTATAAAAAAACTGTCGCGCCTGAATCAATCCCTTTTACTGATGACGAAAATCGACAACCGGCAGTTCGAAGATAAAACAGCCATTGACCTGCAGGGCAAGGTAGAGGAAAAACTGGTTGAATTCCAGGAACTATGGCAGGCCAATCATATCGAAGTAGACAGTACGCTGACGAATGTGGAGATACTGGCTAACCAGGAACTGGTGGACATCCTGCTCAATAATTTATTGAGTAATGCAACCCGGCATAATTCCATAAATGGGAGGATCGCTATCGAATTACAACCCCATCGCCTCTCCATCAGGAATACGGGTAATGGTAGTTCTTTGAACCAGGCGAGGGTTTTTAAACGGTTTTATAAAAAAGAGCAGCATAGCGACCATAACGGCCTGGGGCTTTCGATCATCAAGCAAATCTGCGATGTCTCCGACATTATTCCGGCTTACCAGTTCACCGGCGACATGCATGATTTTATCTTATCCTGGTAAATTTCCAATGTGGGCTGAGTTCGTCGGATGACTTAACGTAAGTTGCTGGTTTTGTTGGCTTTATTCGGCCGGGAGTGGATTATCTGCCCCAACTGCCGGGGAATTGAGCTACCTTTGCCCTCTTAATGTAAGCAGCATGACTTTTAGTGACTTAAATCTGAACAAGCCTTTACTGAACGCCTTAAATGACTTAGGCTATCAGGTCCCGACCTCTATTCAGCAGAAAGTCTTTTCTGTAATCATGTCCGGCCGCGACGTATGCGGGATAGCCCAGACAGGCACGGGTAAGACCTTCGCCTATTTGCTGCCCTGCCTCCGGCAACTGACTTTTTCGAAAAGCAGGACTCCCCAGCTGCTGATCATCGTCCCTACCCGGGAACTGGTCGTTCAGGTGGTTCAGTCGGTTAAGGAGCTCACCCCCTATATGACCCTGCAGACGGTAGGCGTATATGGAGGTGTCAATACCAATACGCAAAGAGCGGAAGTAGAACAGGGGCTGGACATCCTGGTCGCCACTCCGGGCAGGTTATACGACCTGGTCCTCAGCGGTTCCCTGCGGTTGAATGCCATTAAAAAATTAGTGATAGACGAAGTGGACGAAATGCTGAACCTTGGCTTTCGCACCCAGCTAAGGAATATCCTGGATCTGCTGCCCGCTAAAAGACAGAACCTGCTGTTTTCCGCTACTATTACCGATGAAGTGGAGACGCTCATGGATACTTATTTTAACAGTCCCGCCCGGATCGAGGCTGCGCCCACCGGTACCCCGGTCGAGAACATCGACCAGAAAGCATACGAAGTCCCCAACTTTTATACGAAAGTCAACCTCCTGGAACTGCTCCTCAGCCGTGACCCTGAAATGACTAAAGTCCTGATCTTCGTCGCGACCAAGCAGCTGGCTGATCAGCTATACGAACAGTTAGCCGCAAAATTCCCCGGCAGGACCGGCGTCATCCATTCCAATAAAGATCAGAACTACCGCTTTAACACGGTCAATAAGTTCAAGAGCGGGGAATATCATTTTGTGATCGCTACCGACATCATTGCCCGTGGTCTCGATGTAGCGGAGGTATCCCATGTCATCAACTTCGACACTCCGGAAGTCCCGGAGGACTATATCCACCGGATCGGAAGAACAGGGAGAGCCGATCAGAAAGGGATCGCCATCAGCTTTATTACAGAAAGGGAAAAAGAATATCAGGCGGCCATAGAAGGGTTGATGAACTATAAAATTCCCATTGCTCTCTTACCGGAAGACCTGGAGATCTCCGACCTCCTTACCGAAGACGAGAAGCCGAAGCCCTACATGAAGGTGATTCCCCTCGATATTCCCAAACCGGAATTTGCCGGGGGGGCGTTTCATGAAAAACTGGAGAAGAATAAGAAGGTCAATGTCATCATCCGCCATGCCGACCGGATGAAAAAGAAATACGGGAAGCCAAAGACAAGGGGCGCCAAGAAAAAATGATCCTTCAGCCGGGGAGCCCGGCAAGCCAGGCTTCGGGGGACGGCCCGGAGGTGCGAGCTGCTACTTCAATTTATTCTTCCGGAGCGAGTATTTATAAAAGTCCTCCACCTTTGTCCTGGCCCAGGGGGTTTTTCGCAGGAACTTTAAACTGGACTGCACCGAGGGATTAGTCGTGAAGCACTTGATCCGGATCTGCTCTCCCAATGCCTCCCATCCATAGCTCTCCGCCAGATGCGTTACGATCCTTTCGAGCGTCAGTCCGTGCAACGGGTCCTTGGATGGTCCTTGTGCCTGCATATTTTACCATTTTGAGCAACAAATATAGAGAACCTGGCCTAGATTTGCCGGATGCAACTCCAACACCCCGAACTGATAGACCTGTTGAAAAAAGCCTATTCCGCAGAAAAAGCCGCTTCCTTCGCCTACCAGGGTCATGCGGCTTCTGTAAAAGACCCCATAGAGAAAGCCGCCATCAGGCAGATAGAGCTGGATGAATGGAACCACCGGAAGGAAGTGTTGCAGTTAATGAATCGCTATGGTATTCAGCCCTCGAAATATTATGAATGCCGGTTTCATATCGTAGGAAAAATAATTTCCTTTAGCTGTTATGTGATCGGCTGGTTTATGCCTTTTTATTTTGCCGGCAGGTTGGAGAGCGGCAATGTCTGTGAATATTTCCGGATGAAACAGTACTTCAACTCCCTGGGCATAAGAGAGCATGATCAGCTGCTCTATGAGATGGGCATGAAGGAGAAGGAACATGAAGTATACTTTTTAGCCGGTATAAAAAATAGCAGACTCCTCCCGTTCTTCGAAAAACTATTTTCCTGGGGTGGCGGTCATAGCTTTAATAATATCGATCTTGACAAAAAATATCCGGTAGAAGAATCCGGTGATTATTGTAAGAAATAACCCCCATCGTTCTGCGCTGACTCCCCATCCGTCCGCGCTGGACCCGCTGTTCGCGTGAATTGGCATTCCTTTAACGTACTCCCGCGGAGAATTATAGTATTTTGAAACCTTCAAATACCTTACTAACTAAAAGCTCCGCGTATGTTGCAGAACTACTTCAAAATTGCCTGGCGTAATATCACCCGGCATAAGCTCTATTCCCTGATCAACATACTTGGGCTCTCCCTGGGGATCTGCTCCTGCATCGTGATCTATCTGATCACCCATTTTGAGCTCAGTGTTGATGTCTTCCATCCTGACAAAGAACTGATCTACCGCATCGTCGAGGAAATACAGCATGATGGGGACATTCCGCGAAGTTCGGCTGCTATTCCTTCCGCCGCTCCCCTGGCCGTCCGGGAAAACATACCTGGGTTGGAATCCATCGCAGCCTATCATCTTTACGAGGCAAAGATCAAGATTGCCGGTAGTAAAGATCCGACAAAGAAATTCGATAACAAACAGGAAGGGCGATCCACGCCTTTTACTATTATTGCGGAGCCTCAATATTTTACCATCTTTAAATATGATTGGATCGCCGGCAATCCGACTACTGCCTTAAAGGACCCCTTCACTGTTGTGCTTTCGGAAACGAGGGCCCGTAAATATTTTGGTGATACACCTCCCGATAAGATCATCGGACAGGAGATGATCTACAATGATTCCCTTCGGGTTCGGGTTACAGGTGTGGTAAAAGACTGGCAAGGTAATACGGATTTTCCCTTTTCCGAATTCATTTCTTTCAGCACCATCCAACATAGTTTTTTGCGAAAGGATATTAAACTGGATGACTGGGGTAATGGGAATGGAAGTCCCTGGGAATCACGGGCTTTTGTTAAGCTGTATTCAGGCACCTCTATGGGCAAGGTGAATGGGCAACTAGCGACATTGGGGAAAGAACGTATAAAATTGGATGTCGAAATAAAATACCGTATGAGGTTGCAACCGCTGTCCGATATACATTTCAACGGAGGGGTCCATGACGGTACCCGCAAAGCGCATTTACCTACCCTCTATGTGCTGATGGGCATCGCCGCTTTCATTTTGCTGCTGGCCGCCATCAATTTTATTAATTTGTCTACGGCCTTGTCCCTGCGCAGAGCCAAAGAGATAGGGATCCGGAAGGTCATGGGCGGCAATCGTCTGAGCATCGTCTTTCAGTTCTTAATGGAGACTTTTCTGCTTACGCTTGGCGCCTTGCTGATGGCTGCCCTGGCCGTAAAACCGATGCTGTCGGCTTTTCACGTATTTATACCCGCGGAGGTGACCTTCCATCTTCTCCATCCCGCTACCCTTGGTTTCATCTTGCTGCTTACCTTGGGAACTACCTTACTGGCCGGCTTTTATCCGGCAAAGGTTCTGTCCGCCTATTTGCCGGTCCTTAGCTTAAAAGGCCCCGGCGCACAGGTTGGGCAGGGGAAATGGTATTTGCGGAAGGGGCTGATCGTTTTTCAGTTTGCCATCTCCCTGATCTTTATTATCAGCGCGATCATCATCAGCCGTCAGATTAACTTTATGCGTAGTCAGGACCTGGGCTTTACCACCGATGCCATCCTTTCGGTATATACCGATCCGGGGGATAGCGCTAAAAAAATGCAGCTTTTCGCGGAACGGGTACAACAGCTGCCCGGTATAAACAAGGTCTCGCGGCAATCCTTTACCCCCCTGAGCGGTTTCCGCACTACGGTGCCGCTACGATATAAAGGCAAGAAAGAAACGGAGGTATTTGCTGCCGTGCAGATAGCCGATTCGGATTTCCTTTCACTGTATGAAATTAAGTTGCTGGCGGGCAGGAATCTGCTGCCGGCCGCTGACAGGGACAGCATCAAAGAATTTGTGATCAATGAATCTTTTGCCGGTGCGCTGGGCTTTAAGAAGCCGGAGGAAGCCGTAGGACAATTTATCTACCCGGGTGACAAGCCCATTCCCATCGTTGGCGTGGTGGCTGATTTTCACGAGAATTCCTACCATGATCCGATCCGGCCTATAGCCATCATGGATCTGGCTCAGCCGGAAAATAGTCTCGCGATCAAGCTGGCTACCAAAGGAAAGGAACTGAGTAGCGTAAAAGCCACCTTGGCACAGGTAGCGCAGGTATGGAAGGAAATATATCCCAAAGAACCGTTTGCCTACCAATTCCTGGATGAGACGATTGCTGCCATATATAAAAAGGAGCAGAAGACGGCCACGCTGATGAGCGTAGCTACGGGTATCACGATCTTTATTTCCTGCATGGGTCTCTTTGGACTTTCGCTTTTCGCCGCCGGGCAACGAACAAAAGAGATCGGGATCCGCAAAGTACTGGGCGCCAGCGTCGCCAGTATAGCCACTTTGCTTAGCCAGGACTTTATCCTGCTGATAGCCCTTTCCCTGGTAGTAGCATCGCCGGTCGCCTGGTATATCATGCACCGGTGGCTAGAGGACTTTGCTTACCGGGCTCCTGTCCCTGTATGGATCTTTGTGCTGGCCGGAGGGGCAGCCTTGCTGCTTGGGCTGGTCGCGGTGAGCTTTCAGGCCATTAAGGCTGCCATGGCCAACCCGGTGAAGGCTTTGAGAGCAGAATAGATCGCCTGGGATTAGCCTGCCGGCGCTCCCTATTCCGTCCGCAAACTATCGGCGGGGTTTGTCAGCGCTGCGCGGATAGCCTGGGAGCTGACGGTAGCTAAGGTGATCAGCACCGTTAGCAGTCCAGTAAGGGCGAAGATCCACCAACTGATGCGGATATGGTAGGGGAAATTTTGCAGCCATGTATACATCGCCCAGCCTGCCAGGGGTGATGCAATGACAAAGGAAATGAGCACCAGCTTCAGAAAATCCTTCGATAACAGGGTTGCTATACCCGATACCGAAGCCCCCAGTACTTTCCGCACGCCGATCTCCTTAATGCGGTTCTCTGCCATATAAGCGGCCAGGGCAAAGAGGCCGAGGCAGGAGATGAAAATAGTCAGCCCGGAGAATACCGCCGCAAGAATTTCGATCTGCTTTGCACCCCGGAAACTTTCGGCATATACGTCTTCTACCACCTTATAGTCAAAAACGTAGTCTGGATTATACTTTTTAAAGATCCCGCCGATCTTTTTCAGATTGGCCGACCTGGAATTTTTTTCATTCAGCTTAAAGCTCACCGTACCAAACCCCTGATCCGGTCCTCTTATGATGATCGGCTCAATAGGGTCATAAGGGGATCCCGGTATGAAATCATTCACTACGCCCACAATCCGCCATTTTCTGCCATGATTGCTGATTGTCTCTCCTATAGGATTTTTAAGACCGGTGAGTTTTGCGGCGCTTTCATTCAGGAGGACGGCGGCAGAATCCTCCGGATATCGATCGGCGCTGATATCCCGACCGGCAAGTATGTTCAGTCCCATGGTCCGGGCAAAATGGTTGTCTGCCAGGAAGGAGTAAAAGATATAGCGGGCTTTCGGATCTTTCCCTGCCCATTCATAGCTGTCTTCCGTGGTCCAGATATCCGTTATGGGGGAGTTGGTACGGGTAATGCTGGTGATCGCGCCGCTCTGCATCAGCTCTTCTTTAATGAGAGGATAGTTCTTTTTTATATCCCCTTTGATATATACAAAGAACAGGTTATCCCTGTCATAACCCAGGTCCCGGCCCCGGCTATATCCGATCTGCCGGTAGATGATAACCGTACAGGTGATCAGGATGATGGCAAACGTAAACTGGAAGACGACCAGCACTTTGCGGGGTAACCGAGGGGACCGAAGGTTACGAACGAGGAAGGATCGTGGCGAAGCAGATCCGACGAAGTTCTCCAGGGCATGGCCTCCTTTGAAATTGCCCTTCAGGACACTCATCGGCCTGAAACCCGATAAATAGAAGGCCGGATAGCTTCCGGCAACGATGCCGGTCAGCAGGATGAAGCCGAGAGTTGCCGCCCAGAAATACAAGTGGGTGTAGGGTACTGTCATTTTCGGCTCGGTTATGCGGTTAAGTGCCTGCAGGCCCGGCTGAAGGATCAGCAGGGCCAGGATCCCGGCCAGAAAGGAAATCAGGATGGACTCGCTCATAAACTGCCGTATGAGGGAGGCTTTGGCTGCTCCGATCACTTTTCGGATGCCTACCTCTCTTGCCCGTTTCTGACTGCGGGCCGTGCTCAGGTTCATATAATTGATACAGGCGATCAGCAGGATAAAGCCCGCGATGACCCCGAAGAGACGCACTGTTTCAATTTGCCCGCCTGCTATTCTTCCGTCTTTGAATTCAGAATAAAGCCACCATTTACGCATGGGGTGCACGAAGATCTCATTTTTCAATCCGTCCGAATGAGTTTGAATGATCGTGCGGAATTGCTCATTGGCGGTTTTTTCAGAAACGCCTGGTTTCAGCAGCACATAGGTCCGGATGTAATTGTTCCCCCATGCGGAAGTCTCCCAGTGGACCTCTTTCATATAGCTCCAGGGGATCAGGTATTCAAAGCTGTTGAACTCCGTATTGTCCGGCAGGTCCTTCAGCACCCCGGTCACCGTGAAATGCGCATTGCTATCCACCCGGAGCGTTCTGCCCAATACCTGGGTGGTGCCAAACAGCTTTCTGGCCATTTTTTCCGTCAACACGATAGCATGTTGAGCGTTTAATGCTGTATTCGGATCTCCTGCTACCAGGGGGAAGCTGAAGATCTTTAAAAAACCGGGGTCCGTAATATAGCCCTGTGTTTGCAGATGCCCTTCTCCCAGGGTGAAGGCGCCTACCCAGTTGAGCCTGGCTGTCTCTTCCACCTGTGGGTAACTGCTTTTCAGGATAGGGGCCATCACCATCGGAGTGGCGCCCCAGCATTGAATTTTACCGTCCAGCTCTATCCGGTTATAGAGCTGATAGATCCGGTCTTTATTTTTATGGAACTGGTCATAGCTCAGCTGGAGCTGTATCCACAATAGAATGATGATGGCGCTGGCCATTCCGATCGCGAGCCCGGAAATATTGATCAGGGAAAAACTTTTGTTACGGGCGAGATTTCGGAAACTGCTTTTGAAATGATTTTTGAACAAATCTTTCCGGTTTTTCCAACGTTCCCGGATTGTACGTCCTCTGGCATCAAAATGATGGGCGAAATAATTGGCTTCCCTGGTAGCTTCCCGGAGCGCCATCCGCTGGTGGTGACGGGTAAAGGCATTTTCACTTTCTTCGGCGTCTTTGGGTTCGGTAGGTTTCCAGAGATTGGAAAGGACCTGCATGGGGTAGGAAATGTCGGGCGTTTCCTGCAGCAACTTTTGCAATTCCTGCAACTCTTCTTCGGTAGCTTCGCCGGTCAGCTGCCTGGCAATCAAAATCCATAAGCGATCCTGCTCTTTCATATGGGATGTATTCCGGTTGCCCGGCTATAGGTTCGCGTAAAGCTAACAAGAAAATGACAATTTTCCCGGCCCGGTTCCGGTGTTCTCCTTCAATAAAGCATAAATTTCCAGCTCTTTCCGTTGCTTCTCTTCCTGCCATTGGCCGCGAAGGTCTAATAAATCGATTCTTTCTTTTTCCGGAATTACCTTGTCCGTATAAGCGGGCTGCAGCAATCCGACCCCGATCCGAAGGTCCTGCAAATCACCCAGTTGATCCGCGAGCGAGCCGATATCGGAATAAGCAGGGGGGAGGGGTTGCTGCAGCACATATTGATCCTCCGTATAAGACTGGGTGTACAAGAGATCCTTGAAGCTTTTACGGACCGAATGAAAGGATTCGTCAGTTGGGGAAGAGAGCGCAAGCAGATCCTGTACGGCTTCCGTTTTAGAGCGCATAAATTTTTCAGTGGATCTTTTCCCGGTCCGGGTAGGTAGCCGGGCGATGATCCGTACCTGTTCTTTTTTGAAGTTTTTTTTATTTTTTACCAGGAGCTCTGCCAAAAAGATATTCCCGGCCACCTCCCCGCTCAGGAGATCCAGGTACTGGTGGGGCAGTTTCCTATCTCCGGCAGCAAAGGATTTCCGGATGTTTTGGTCCTGTAATTGGAGATTCCGCAGATCACCTGTGATCTTGTAAAAATCACGTAGCTTCTTCGGAAGTTTAAGACCTGGCCCTTTGCCGGATTTCTTCCCTTCCATTCCGGTAAACCGCAGGAAAGCCTTCAGCTTCTTCACCTCCACCCGGAAAACATGAATGTCTTGCGCATTGAAATGAGGGGGCAGCGACCGGAAAGCCGTATCGATCTTCTTAAATCGCCTGCGGATAATATTTACTGTTTCCTTGCGCTTCATATCCCGGATGCGTTCGTTCGGAAAATAGACCGCACAATTCTATTTCAAGGTAATGAATTTTGAGAAAAAGATCCGGGTGCTTACAATGAAAGAGAAGAAGAAGGGCTGCGCAAAACGGGCTATCGGGGATAATAGCCGTAAAATTGACAATTATTAAAAAAATCTTATATTGTGATTACAAACGATTAACCAACCATTACTTGCCAATATTTATACCATGAAGCAGCTTTCATCCCACGTTCCCCGTCTTCCCAGCTTAAAAAAATTAGCGACCTTCTGCCTCCTGGGCAGCGCCCCCCTGCTATTTGCCGGCGCCCTGCAAGCCCAGCAAAGAGACTATCCGATCAGCCCTGTATCTTTTAAACAGGTGCAGCTGACGGATTCCTTCTGGTCTCCGAGGATTGAACGCAACCGCAGGTCCACCATTCCGGCTTCTTTTGCCCGCTGCGAGAGTACCGGTCGGGTCCGTAATTTCGTAATGGCGGGGGCCTCTCAACAAATGGCGGCTCAGGGAGCACCGGCCGCGGCAAAGGGCAAATTCTGCACAAAATATCCCTTCGACGACACTGATATCTATAAGACCATTGAAGGCGCTTCCTACTCTCTGGCTGTACATCCCGATCCGGCGTTGCTGGCCTATGTCGATGCCTTGATCGATACGGTAGCACATGCACAGGAGCCTGACGGATACCTGTATACCGCCCGTACGATCGACTCCCTGCACCCGCATCCCTGGTCAGGAGATGACCGCTGGGTAAAAGAACATGAGCTTAGCCATGAGCTGTATAATTCAGGACATATGTTCGAAGCAGCCAGCGCGCATTACCTGGCTACAGGCCAGCGTAACTTCCTGGACATAGCCCTCCGGAATGCAGACCTCCTGGTGCGCACATTCGGCCCGGGCCGGCGGGAAGTAGCCCCAGGTCATGAGATCGTTGAAATGGGGCTGGTACGTCTCTATCGTATTACCGGGAAAAAGGAATATCTCGATCTGGCGAAATTCTTTATCGATGCAAGAGGCAAGCGGCAATACGATACGCAAAACGAAGATGAATGGAAGAACGGCGAATACTGGCAGGATAACAAACCGGTAACGGCACAGGATGTGGCAGAAGGACATGCGGTCCGCGCCATGTACCTCTATTCCGGAATGGCCGACGTGGCCGCCCTTACCGGCGACAGCCAGTATATCAATGCTATCGACAGGATCTGGAATAATATGGTCAGTAAAAAGATCTATGTGCAGGGCGGTATCGGAGCCATACCAGACGGCGAACGTTTTGGGAATGATTACGAGCTGCCCAATGGCACCGCTTACAATGAGACCTGCGCCGCTATCGGAGATGTATTTTGGAATCAACGTATGTTCCTCCTGCATGGCGATGCGAAATATATCGATCTGATGGAGAAGGTGCTGTATAACGGACTGCTTTCGGGCGTAGGGCTGGATGGAAAGACCTTCTTCTATACCAATGCCATGCAGGTTACCGATGACTTTGACCATAAGAGCCTGGAACGCGAGCGTTCCGGCTGGTTCGAATGCTCCTGCTGTCCGACGAACATGCTTCGTCTTCTGCCTTCTCTTCCCGGTTATATCTATGCGCAGAAGGGGCAGGATCTGTTTGTCAACCTCTTTGTCAGCAGCGATGCGCAATTGCAGGTAGACGGGCAACCTTTGGAGATCGTTCAAAAGAATAACTATCCCTGGAATGGACTCCTGTCTTTTACCCTTCTGCCTGTATCTCCGCTTACCCTGACGGTGAAGCTGCGGATACCGGGCTGGATCAGGGGCCAGGCCATTCCCTCGGACCTCTACTCCTTTGAAAAAGATGGCGCCTCCGCCCACCACAAAGTGGAGATTCTTATCAATGGTAAGGCTATCCCCTATAGGATAGAGAACGGATATGCCGTACTTAACCGCACCTGGCAAAAAGACGACCGTATTACGATGAACCTGCCCATGCCGGTGGAGAAGGTCATAGCAGACTCGCGGTTAACCGACAATAGCGGAAAAGTGGCCATCCAGCGGGGCCCCCTGATGTATTGCGCAGAATGGAAGGATAATGGAGGAAAAGTAAGCGATCTGTCCCTATCGGCAAACAGCCCATTGCTTCCCATGAAGAGGCCTGATCTGTTGGAAGGGGTGACAGTGCTTTCCGGGCAGGCAGTAAGACGAACCAACTTACAGGCAGTACCGGTTACCCTGATTCCTTATTATGCATGGGCCAACCGGGGCAAAGGCGAGATGACCGTCTGGCTGCCGGTAGCACCGGCAGAGAAAAAAACGGCTGCAAAATAATTGCAGCCGACTGTTCATTCAAGCAGCTTCTTAATAGTACGTAGCTGGCGTGGCTGATAGAGCTCATGGAAATTTTATTCCATGAGCTTTTTTTATATTTCTACTTTTCCGACTTCCGTAAATCAATTTCCCGATAGCGTGATTCCATAGACTTCTCCCGCCGCATCTTTGCAAAACCTAAATAACACTTATGAAACAATATGATAGGAGATTATGGATCATTTTCTTTATGACTTCCCTGATGCTTTGGGGAGGTTCATCCGTTAAAGTTTTTGCCGGGCCTGGAGAAGAGAAAAAGAACGGTCATATAACTGGTATCGTGAAGACCAACGATGGCAAACCCGCTGCAGCCGTATCGGTGATCGTAAAAGGAACGGTGAAATCGACTCTTACAGGAGATGACGGCAGCTTCGTAATAAATAACCTGAAACCGGGCGTTTACCAATTGGAAGTATCCCTGGTGGGATATGAACATGCTTTGCAAGCGGTAACCGTGGAAGAGGGGAAAACAGCCAAAGTGTCCATTCTACTGCAGTTATCCGGACAGCAGTTACAGGAAGTGATCGTACAGTCGGGCCGGAGCCCTTATAATGCAAAGCAGACTTCCCCGACCCTGCGCCTGAACGAACCTATCCTGGAAGCTCCTCAGAATATCCAGGTCATTACCAATAAGGTCCTGGCCGATCAGCAGATCATCAGTATGAGCGATGGCCTGATCCGCAACGTGAGCGGCGCCATGCGTCTCGAACATTGGGGAGACCTCTATACCAATATCAACATGCGCGGCTCCCGGGCATCGGCATTCCGTAACGGGATGAATGTAATCACTTCTTACTGGTCGCCGTTGACGGAAGATATGAGTTTCGTAGACCATGTTGAATTCGTCAAAGGCCCATCTGGGTTCATGATGTCGGTGGGAGATCCCGCCGGTATTTATAATGTGGTCACTAAAAAGCCCACCGGGATCACTAAAGGAGAGGCCAGCCTGACCATAGGCAGCTATGACCTGTATCGCGCGACAGTAGACATGGACGGTAAACTGGATAAAGACGGCAGACTCCTCTATCGGCTCAATCTGATGGGGCAAACCAAGAATTCCTTCCGCCCCTATGAATTCAACGACCGCTACAGCATTGCCCCGGTCATCAGCTACCTGCTGGATGATAAGACCACGCTGACGGCCGAATACAACGTACAAAAGGTCAAATCCTCCGACGTAGGAAGTTATTATGTATTTTCCACGAAAGGATATGGCGTATTGCCCCGCAATTTTACGACTGCCGATCCCGGACTGGACCCCACCTATATCACCGACCAGAGCATTACGTTAAACCTGCAGCATAAGCTGAGTGACAACTGGAAACTGACGGTACAGGCTGCCTACTTTGACTACAAACAGAAAGGATCTGATCTCTGGCCTTCCTCTGTAAGCGCCGACAGCATGGTGCGCGCCGTTGGTATCTGGGATGCTTCCAGTACCTCAAAATATGGTCAGGTCCTTTTAAACGGAGAGCTGCAGACAGGCGCCGTACACCACCGCATTCTCGCCGGGCTGGACGCGAGTGACAAGCAGTATCTCGCTGACTGGAACCAGAACCATACCCTGGATACGGAAGATTCGAAATTCAGCTTAAATAACCCTGTCTATGGCTCACCGGCAAATGGCTACCCGGTATGGGACAGAAGTAAGAGCCTGGCACAACGGGCTGGCATCTATGGCACTGTCGCGCAGAGCTATACCGGCGTTTATGTGCAGGATGAACTGGGTTTCTTTGAAAACAGACTTCGGCTTACATTGGCCGGCAGGTACACCCATGTCAAATCCAATGATTACAACACTTTTACTACGGCCGATAAGTTTACGCCGCGGGTAGGATTGAGCGTCTCTGTAGACGACAAGACATCGGTCTATGCCTTATTTGACCAGTCATTTGTCCCTCAATCCGGCTTTAAGAAAGATAACAGCAGCATAAAACCCCTTACCGGCAACAACATGGAACTCGGGGTCAAACGGGACTGGGCCGGCGGCAGATGGAGTTCTTCACTATCTGTTTACCGGATCCTGAAAAACAATGAGAACTCTACCGATCCATCGGATCCCACCGGCAGATTTGTTGTACAATTGGGACAGACCCGCTCACAGGGACTTGAATTCGACTTGCGCGGCGAGTTACTCCCCGGTCTTACGTTAACGGCCAATTATGCCCTGACGGATTCGAAGATCACCAAAGCGGATACCAGCGAAACCGCACAAGCCACCGTTGGTAACAAAGTGCCAGGTTATGCCAAACATACGGCCAATGCCTGGATCAATTACAAAATCGGCAGCGGCGCCTTGAAAGGATTGGGCTTCTCCGCCGGCTTTACCTTTCTGGGAGAGCGCAGCACCTGGTCATGGGCAGGCGCCACTGCTAACCAGAAGGCCTTACCCGATTACACGAAGTTTGATGGAGGTATTTTCTGGGAACAGGATAGATTGCGGATCACCTGCAACGTATTTAACCTGGCGGATAAATACCTCTACTCCGGAGCCGTCTATAGTTCCTACTATTACTGGCAGACCGAACCTGGCCGCAACTGGCGCCTTGGAGTCAGCTATAGATTTTAAGAAAGATATCAACCCCGCTACCTACGAAAGAAGCCCCTTCGCCTTTGCGGAGGGCTTTTTCGTTGGCATTGGCTCTTTCTACCAGGGTGTCTCCCCATAGTCGCTGATATACTTACCCGTTGGTCCATTAAAAGCATAATAGACCCAGCTGGGATCATTGTGCAGGGTTAGAGATCCGAGATCGGATGTTACGTTGACGATCCTTGGCTGATCGGATTTTTTCAGCAATTCCAAAAAGATGCGGGTAACCCGGATGGGGCCGAAAAAATTGGTTTCAAAAACGGTCTTTAGGTTTTCGTCATCGGCGGTAGTAGCCGGCTGGGGAAATTTTCCTGGAATGCCGGCATTGTTCACCAGTACATCCAGTCGGGGGATAAGCCTGCTCAACTCTTTATAAGCTTCCTGAACCGATGCTTCTTTAGTGACATTGATCAGGATCGATGCCACATTTTTTAGTCCTTCGGACTGTAGCTGTTCGATCGCTTTTGCTCCGGATGCCGGATCCCGGCTTCCTATAAAAACATGATAACCTTTGCCTGTCAGTATGCGGGCTGTCTCCAGGCCAATACCTTTATTGGCGCCGGTGATAAATGCTGTTAATGTATTCATGCCATAAAAGTAGGCGAGCTCTTTAACGCGACCGTTACACATAGCCCGACATTAACTGTACATTTTCCGGATTTAGAGTATGGCTTGAAGGAAGGTTTCATTTTTTGCTGAATAGAAACGCAATTCATAAGAACCATTTCACATTAAAATATTTTTGGATTACTAGAATAAAACCTTACTTTACATAAAGTTTACACTTAGACGGAAAACAAATTGAATTAAAGATCAAATTTGCTTTCCAACGCCCCCTGCCTAAACAGATCATAACTTTCATAACGCTATTGTACCTCATAGGAGCGTAGCTGCGTTTATGCATATTCTTTGCCCTACATGAATAACTTTTTAATTTTTCAATTTCCTTTTAGAAATCTAAAAAGCATTTACCTCTTGAGCCTAAGACAGGCACCGGCAGCTTATTAAGTACCTTCTGCTTATTCCGGCGCAAGCGGCGTTGGGATACCGATATGTCTTGTGTCTTCTGATTAGTTAGCATTGTTATTAATTTGATCGGTAGTGGCATCTATCTATCAGGGGGATACTCTTATTTTAAATCATTAAAATTTGTTATCATGGCATTTAATCTACTCGATTCGGTGAAGGGGCTTTTTACCAGTGACCTTATCAGTAAGGTATCTTCTTCACTTGGTGAAGGGGAAGGGGGAGTTAATAGAGCTATTACCGGTATCGTGCCGTCGGTACTCGGGGGTATCGTTTCCAAAGCTACGGCTGATAGTGACGGCGCCAGCAGCATTTTGAATATGGCTAAGGGCGCAGCTGGAACAGGAATACTGGGTAGCCTGGGAAATATGTTCACAGAAGGAGGAAGCAGCGGTTTGCTTTCCAGCGGATCTGAAATGGTGAAACGGCTACTGGGCAGTAAGCTGGGCAGCATTGCCAGCGCTATTTCCAGCTTTTCGGGTATTAAGGAATCTTCCGTTTCCTCCCTGATGGCCATGGTTGCACCGGCAGCACTGGGTATTTTGGGCAAACATGCCACCGAAAATAATTTGACGTCAAGTAGTCTTTCCAATATGCTTTCCAGTCAAAAGGCATCCGTGGCAGCCGCATTACCGGCCGGTTTGGGATCCCTGGCAGGCTTAACGGGTCTTACTTCGGCTGGCAGCGCAATCCATACGGCGGGGCAGGAAGGTAATAGTAAGCGATGGGTCTTACCTATACTATTTGCCGTATTGATCATAGGGCTGATATGGCTAATTGCAAGAGGGTGCAATAAAGATGCGACAACCAGCGTCCCCATGACCGATACAACTACCGCTAATACTACTATGCCGGTGAGTACAGAGGCGGTATCCATTAAAGTCAAGCTGCCGGATGGAACTGAGTTGGACGCCTACAAGGGTGGGATCGAGGATCAGTTAGTAACTTATTTAAATTCTACAGATCCTGCAGACAGTATCAGCAATAGCCGCTGGTTTGATTTTGATAATCTAAATTTTAAAACAGGGAGTTCAGACCTTACAGACGAAAGCATGAAGCAGGTTCAGAATATAGCTTCTATCCTCAAAGCGTATCCAAAAGTAAGTATTAAAATAGGCGGCTATACCGACAAGACCGGTACGGAAGACGAAAATATGAAGTTGTCAAGACAGCGTGCCGAAGCGGTAGTTACAGCATTGAAGAAGACAGGGTCCCCGGACGGCAAGATAGCCGGAGCAGACGGATACGGTTCACAATTCGCCAAAGCTGCTAAGGACGCACCGGATGAGGAAAGAAAGAAGGACAGAAGAATTGCAGTAAGCGTGCGGAGTAAATAATTTTTGGGGTCATCTGCCGGATTTCCTTTCGCGTAGAGGCATAAAATAAGGTTGGCAATTAAATCAATTTATAAATTTTAAAAATCAAATCTCATGTTTGACGAAATTCTTGCAATGGTAAAAGAACATATGGGGAACAACCCGGAAGTAGCCGCGGCTATTCCTGGTGAACATACTGATGCGGTTCACAATGAAATTGCGTCTCACATAAATGACACCTTGCAAAGCCAGGCTGCGAAGCCGGCCGCCGATTCCGGCATCTTATCCACGATTGAAAACAGCCTCAGTTCAGGTGGCCTGGCTACCAGTGCGATTACCGGAGGTCTGGTAGGCACCCTGGCGAGCAAGTTTGGCTTACCCGCCGCGGTTACCGGCGCTATTGCCGCAGCTATACCCGGTCTGCTGCAAAAGTTCACTAATAAACCAAACGCAGCAAATGCGTAAACAGTAAAACAAACACTCATGAAAAAAACCACTCGCTGCCTTTTGACAGCGGTAATGATTTGTATTGCCTCGTCCATACTGTTTTTCTCTTGTGGGAATAAAGACGCCTCTATACTGGCAGCCATCGACTCAAAGAAAAAAGATATGAAGGAAATGTCGGGAATAACGGCTTCCGTGGACAAGGGCGTTGTTACCTTAAGCGGCGAATATGCCAATGCGGACTCTAAGTCCATGTGCGAGCAATCTGTTAAAGGCATTCCCGGGGTGAAGCAGGTGGTAGACAACTGCACCGTCGCTCCACCGCCGCCACCGCCTTCCGCTCCTGTTGTCATTGCCGCTGATGACCCTTTAACGAAGGACGTTGCCGACGCCATTAAAGATTATCCTGGTGTATCAGCCACTGTTAAAGACGGGGAGGTTACGCTAAATGGAGATATCAAACGGGCGAGCCTTCAGAAGCTTATGATGAGCTTACATACGCTGAAGCCCAAAAGGATTAATAATCAGCTTACCATTAAATAAATAAAAGGAGGATAAATCTATGGCCCTGCAAGATAAATACAAGGAATTACTGGATACCGCGAAAACGATAGGTATCGCCAACCTACAGGTGAGGGAGCAGGATAATGTACTTTACATAGATGGAGAAGCCCCTGATGGCGCTGCCAAGGATCAGTTATGGAATAGCTACGCCAAGCTGGACCCCGATTTTCGAGCCGGAGACGTAGTTATGAATGTTAATGTTTCCCCGGCAGTACCGGGCAGCAAAGCAACCGTAAGTACCGATAGTTCGAACCTGAACATCCGGAAAGGACCTGGTACGGATCAGCCTATTGTCGGCAAAGCGGCTCACAATGCGACGGTGGTATTGGTGAGTAAAACCAATGATCAGTGGTGGCTTATCAGGACGGATAAAGGGGAGGAGGGGTATGCTTATGCTCAGTACCTTTCGCCGCAAAGCTGATTGAAAATCGACCTAACCAAAATAGAGGACCGGGCAATATAGTTGTTATACATTAACTGTACATTTTCCGGATTTGCGTCCGATAAGCTACAGGGGTGATGCCGGTCAGGCGTTTGAAGAAACGGTTGAAATAAGCAGCTTCCCGGAAGCCAAGCTCGTCGGCCAGCTCCTTGACGGATAGTTCGGTATGGAGGAGCCTGCGCTTGGCTTCTACCGTGATCCGTTCATGAATATGAGCCAACACTGTTTTCCCGCTTTGTTGTTTGACCAGGTCTGTGAGATAACCGGGCGTCAGGTGCAGCAGGCTGGCATAGGAAGCTACATCGTGCAGGCTGGAATAATTCCTTTCCACCAATGACTGAAAGTCTTTGAGCAGTAAATGATTTTGCATTTTCCCGTCTTCGCTGAACTGCCGCGTATAGAGCCGGCTCAGATAGATGACCAATACCCGGAGTAGAGAGGTGAGCATTTGATTCTTCCAGCTGCAGAAATTCTTCGGTAAAGCAAAGGAGCAATCCCTTCATTGGGTTGGTCTCTTCCTTCAGGTGTACCTGCGGGGGAATGGTGAAATAAAAAGTATCCGGTTTCAGCGTATAAGGGATATCGTCGACCCAATGCCGGCTATCGCCACAATAAAATTAAGGAATAAGTGGAATTATAATTCCAATTTTGGGAAATCCGGACGGTATTCCGGTAGGGGAAAGAATAGTATTTATAAATTGAATCTGCAAGCATTTGTAACTCAGGTTCTTAGTGGTTTTCTCGATTTTGGCCTGTACGATTCTCCTTAATTCAGCGTTAATAGTAGGACCGTAATCCGTATATCTCAATACCCTAAATCTGAAAACGACTCTATGAAACACATAGATTATCTCTATTTCAATATCTATAACTATTTCTACCAGACAAGCCAGGACAGACAAGGGTTCAATACCCGTATTCAGGCGATGTATTTATTCTCACTCGGCTCGGGAGGATGGATACTATTCTTACAGGCGCTTTATTTACACATATTAAGGCATGCCTGGTTTTCATCGCAGGCGGAATCTGCTGTCTTTGCCATTTCCATTTATATACTAACGGCAATTCTGTTCAACTATATTTTTATTGTTAAGCACCGCGACCTGAAAATTTTCGGAAAATATGAAGAAGCAGCGAATCAGAACCCGAAAAGGAAATGGCATCTGATCCTGTCTTTTGGCGTTTTAGCGATGCCTTATCTGGCGCTCTTATCTTTTGCCATTTTCTCCCCGCGACACTGACAATAAGCATATACAACCAATAAACAACAAAGCCCTCCCATAGGTCTTTGTTAGCCGCTCATTCATTCCCGTGAATGACTCAATGCCCGTGACCGGCGATCCGGTTATTCTCCCGGGTTTGGGAAATAATAGTAAATTTAAAAATGCGGCGGCTGCACTGGCTCATATCGTGTTTGTATTGCTGGCAGATTGTCATCCCGGCAGCCGCCCAGAAAAGGGTGGCGATCCCGCTACAGGCAGGGTATGTAATCCGGAATATCGACAATACCAATGGGCTTAACAGCAATGACGTTTATTCCCTTGCCCAGGATAGGAAGGGGTATATGTGGATAGGAACGGCCAAAGGTCTGCAGCGCTATGACGGTTTGCGGTTTGTGAACTGTTTCAATACCGGAGGCATTAAAGGGGATATGGTAGTTTCATCAATATATGCGGATGATGCGCATAGCAGGGTCCTCTACTATCAGACCTATAATAGTCTTTGTCAGTGGAGCTTTTTAAACAATACGGCCTCTTCGATAGCGCCGGAAAATGTAGCAGGCCCGAAAGGAGGTGATCACTACCGGGATTGGAATAATAACAGCTGGACGGTGCAGGCGTATTGGGCCGATAGCAGCCAGCGGGAAGTTGGTAAAGAAGGCATTGCCCTGGTAAGAGAAGGCGGGAAAGTCCATGACCGCTGGGCTTATTTTATAAAAGACAAGCAGGAGGAGGTGACTTGGATCACAGATCCCCGCTATGGATTATCTTTATTAGACGACAAAAGCAAAAAAGTTTATTCGATAGGATTCAATCCAACCGGCAATCCGCTGCTGGCCGGAATTAAATTACCTTCTTCTTCCATACGCAAAATATCAACCGATAGCCACGGAAATATCTGGCTGATCAGCTGGTCGCACCTGTTTTACCGGTATCACAGACCGACCCGAAAATTGTACACTTATTCCATTGCGGAGATCCTTAAAGAAGAAGGGAATGAAGGCACGCTTCCGGGATGGGTGTCTGCCGTACTGGAGGATTCCCATGGGATCTTATGGCTGGCAACGGCCAAAGCAGGTTTACTGCGGTATGATTTCGGGAAGGATGAGTTTAATTATCTTACCTGCCAGCCTGGCAACGACCTGGCCCTGCAATACAATTATTCGATAAATGCTATTTTCCAGGACCGGGAAGAAAACATCTGGCTCGGTACGGACAAAGGTATAAGTATCTTCAATCCTTACCGGCAATATGTAAGCAGGCTGAGCGATCAGCACTCCGGGCCTATCTCGATGGAAGGTACTGAAATTGCCAGGGTGGCTCAGGCTGGTAATAAGGATCTGTGGATAGGAAGCTGGGGCGGAGGGATCAAGGTGTACGATACGATGCTTCGTTTGAAGCGGCGCTTTTTCTTCAAGGACCGGTATGATGAAAACATGGTGTGGAGCTTCCTTCAACAAGAGGATGGCTCTACCTGGGCTGGCTGCCAGCATGGATCCCTGCATCTTATCGATCCGGTTGGTGGGGCTGTCCGGACGATTCATCCTCCGGAGCTGCAAGGGTTTACCATAAAATGCATGGTAAAGGATAAAGAGGGTAACACGTTGCTGGGTTTGCATAATGGTAAAATTGTGGTATGGAGCAAGGAGAAGCGATGCTTCTATGCATATGACACTGCCGGTCAGTCTTCCTCCCTGTCTTTGTCCGAAATAGAAAATATATATGTGGATAATGAAGGGCATTGTTGGGCCGCTACCCGCAATGGGCTGGGATCGTTCGATATCCGGAAAAGATGTTTCATCGCCGTATATAAGCCATCTTCCCTGAACGCCCTGCATTGTCAGGGTATCATCGATTACAATGACTCTACCCTGATTGTCGGAACGGAGAACAACGGGCTGTATTTTTTTAACAAACAGGCAAAAATTTTCAGTAAAATTCCCGTGAATGAAGAGCAGCCCTACTGGTCTGCCCATGCCGTGGCGAAGGATGCCTGGGGCAATATCTGGTTTACAACCGATTATACGATCTGCGTCTATAACCCCATCAGCGGAAAATGCTTTGTCTGCCAGCCGGAAAAGGGATTGATCAAATCCGCGTTTAATTCCTGCAATTTCCTGACGGCCCCGTCCGGCAAATGGATAGCCTGGACTAATATGGAGATCATTGAATTCGATCCCGCCGAGATCCTATCCCTGCAAAAAAGAACAACGCCTATCACTATTACAGGCTTTAAAGTATTCTCCAACTCCTTGTTTATCGATACGCTGATCAATGAAAAAAGACCTGTTCAATTGTCCTATAAAGAAAATTTTATAGGAATTGAATTTTCCAGCCTGCAGTTCTCAGGCATTGAACAGACAAAATATTATTACCGGCTGGAGGGTGTCGATAAAGATTGGGTGTATGGCGGCGCGCGCGGATATGCCAGCTATACGAACCTTTTGCCGGGCAGGTATACTTTCCGGGTGAAAATGGAAAATACAATTAATGACCAGGAGATGACTTCCATGGTGATCCTGATCGCTGCGCCGTTCTGGGCCACCATCTGGTTCCGGGTACTCTGCGTAGCCGCAGTGGTATTGCTCATCGTTGTGCTGGTCCGTTGGTACAACCGCAGTCTGCGGCAGGAAGCCCGCATGAAACAGCAAATCGCCAAAACCGAGATGATGGCTTTGAGGGCGCAGATGAACCCGCATTTTATTTTTAATTGTATCAACGGCATCGATGCATTGATACAGAGCGACGATAAATACCATGCGACCATTTATCTTAATAAATTCGCCAGGCTGATCCGTAATATACTGGATAGCAGCAAACAACATACTATAACGCTGGCCCGGGACCTGGAGACCCTTCAGCTTTATATCGACCTGGAGCAATTCAGGAATGAAAATAAATTTACTGCTGAAATCAAAGTGGATGAGACTTTGCTGGAGGAAGATTGCAAGGTTCCTCCGCTGATCGTACAGCCCTATGTGGAAAATGCTATTTTACATGGATTGCGTAACCGGAAGGATTACAACGGCAGATTGACCATCGATATAAGCAGGAAGAACGAGTACCTGGTATACAGGATAGAAGATAATGGGGTGGGGAGGGCGGCCGCGAGGAGCCGTGGGGAGCATCATTCCTATGGCATGGAAATGAGCCTGGACAGGGTTAATTTTTTTAACAGGGAAGAAAACATACCCGTGATAATAACCGACCTGCAGCAGGATGGACAGCCGGCGGGCACCCGGGTGCAGATATCTCTTAAAATACTTTGATGATAACAGCAATTATAATAGACGACGAACTAAAAGGGCGTATCGCGCTGCGGCAAAAACTAAAGGATTATTGCCCGGATGTGGAGCTGGCCGGGGAGGCTGGTGACGGTGCGGAAGGCCTGAAGCTGATCGAGCAATATCAGCCGGAGATCGTCTTCCTGGACATTGAAATGCCGGGGATGAATGGCTTCGAGATGCTGCTGCAATTACGTCGGAAGAGCTTTCATCTTATTTTTACGACTGCGTACGATCACTATGCTATCAAGGCTATCCGGTTTGCCGCCTTCGATTATCTGCTGAAACCGGTCGATATCGAGGAGCTGAGGACAGCCATACAAAAAATAAAGAATGAAAGGCCGCAGGATAATACCGGCGCCAGGTTGGAGATACTGGCACATAACCTGAAACATAAGCATCCGCTCAGCAAGATCGCTATATCGACGATGGACGGGTTGTTGTTTTTTAATATCAGCGATATCGTTCATATCGAGGCGCAAAGTAATTATACCGTATTTAGTTTTGTCAACCGGCCCAAACTGACGGTCAGCAAAACACTGAAAGAATTTGAAGACATGCTGCCCCCTGATATTTTCTTCAGGCCGCATCACTCTCATATCATTAATCTACATTATATCAAAAGGTATGTCAAGGGTGATGGCGGTCAGATAGAGATGCAGAATGGTGAATATGTAGATGTGTCCAGGAAGAAAAAGGAAGAATTCCTGAAGCTGATGGGGATTTGAGACAGGGGGCTTCACCGCTGAGACCGGATTTTATGATAAGTAATGTAGGAACCGAATACAAAAATGAGTCCTACAAATACAGGGATCCAGATAATAAGAGAATCTCCTACTACCAAACCGGAATAAACGGCTCCGATCAGATCAAAGGTGAATCCTGCGTAGGCCCATTCCTTTAACCTCGGATTACCGGGAACAAGAATGGCAATGACTCCCAATATTTTCGCTACGGCAAGAAATTTAAATAGGGAAATCGGGTAGCCAAGGTGTTTTGCAAATTCTGCGCCCTGTGGGTTATCCATAAAACTGCCAACAGCTGAAAAAAGCATTAAAGCAACCAGCAAAATGGTAAATACCCAGTAGAGGATTTTTGTTGTTTTCATTTTTCTATTGAAAATAATGCTATTTTATCAATTCATAAAATATTGGTTTTGACCAAATCCTGTCTGGTATCCTTTATAACCTCCGGATAGGTCACCCTAAAAGATGACTGGTGAAGCCAGCCAAAAATGCCTTATTTTCGGGCAGTTGTAAGCAGGCGAAAACTAATCGGAAATTATGCATGCACTAACTGGTAAAATGTTTACTGAGACCGAGGCGGGCGTGTTACACGACATCATATGTAACAGGCGTGATGTGCGGGGGAATCGTTTCCTGGATAAACCGGTGGAAGAAGAGGTGCTCCAGCGACTATTGGATGTCGCCTTCCATGCTCCTTCCGTAGGGTTCTCGCAGCCCTGGGAGTTTGTGTTGATCAGGGATGCCGTCATTAAGCGGCAGGTAAAAGACAGTTTTACAGAAGAAAATAAAAAAGCGGTTTCTGTTTTTGATACGGATAAACAATCGGCATACACCGAGCTGAAGCTGGAAGGGATTGTTGAAGCGCCGCTCAATATAGCGGTATTTTACAAGCCTTCGGGAAAACCTGTGTTGGGGCAGACCTCCATGGAAGAAGTGGGTTTATACAGTGTTGTCTGCGCCGTGCAAAATATGTGGTTGATGGCGAGGGCTTTGAACGTCGGTATAGGGTGGGTGAGCATTCTTGATCCGGAGAAAATCAAACGAATCGTCAAGGCGCCATCGGAAAATAAGCTGGTGGCATATTTATGTGTTGGTTATACAGATGGGTTCTATACGAAGCCGGAACTGGAATTATTGCAATGGGAGAAACGGAAGGCAGAGCAAGCTGCTGTGATCCATGAAAGTTATTGATGAAATCTTATCTTTGCACAGGAGATTGTGAAAAAGCCGTATGTAGATAAACACATTGAGAAAATATTTGGTTCCTCTTGCATTAGGCGGTCTGGGTATCGGCACCACAGAATTTGTTATGATGGGTTTGCTGCCGGACATCGCCAAAGATTTTCAGATCGATATTCCTACTGCCGGCCACCTGATCTCCGCCTATGCTGCCGGGGTGGTGATCGGCGCCCCGCTCCTGGTCGCCATCAGTGGTAACTTCGGGCCTAAAAAGATACTGCTGGCCCTGATGGGTATATTTACCCTGTTCAATGGATTGTCGGCCATAGCTCCCGGGAACAAGACGCTGCTAATAATGCGGTTACTGGCTGGATTGCCCCATGGAGCATTCTTCGGTGTTGGATCGGTAGTAGCCAGCAGGCTTGCTGACAAGGGAAAGGAAGCCCGGGCCATTTCCATGATGTTCGCAGGCTTGACCCTGGCCAATCTGCTGATCGTCCCCCTGGGTACATACGTCGGCCATCATTATTCCTGGAGATATACCTTTGGCATTGTCACCGTGATCGGCGTGATCACGATTATATTTCTGCAGCTATGGATGCCAGTTATTCCCATCAGCCGTTCCGGTAATTTCAAATCGGAGATGCGTGTATTCGGGCGTTGGGAGCCCTGGCTCATCATCCTCACAACCGCCATCGGTACGGGTGGTTTGTTTGCCTGGATCAGCTATATCGCTCCTCTGATGACAACTGTATCTCATTTTTCCGCTGATATGGTTTCCTATATCATGATCCTGGCGGGCTTCGGAATGGTCGTCGGTAATGTTGCCGGAGGCAAGCTGGCGGATAAAATGGAACCTGTAAAAGCCTGTATTATCCTGTTAATATCGATGACTTTGGTACTGGTACTCATCTTTTTCTTTTCTTCTAACCAGATACTGTCTCTCTGTTTTACGTTTATGGCCGCTGCCTTGTCAATTGCATTGGCGACGCCAATACAGCTGCTGATGATCCGGACGGCGACGGAAGGTGAATTGATCGGCGCAGCCGCGACCCAGGCGGCTTTCAATATCGGGAATGCTCTCGGCGCCTTTTTCGGCGGACTGCCCATCATCGCCGGTTTTGGCTACAATTCCCCCTCCCTGGTTGGAGCCGGCATGGCGCTGATCGGTATCCTTTTCGCCCGGATATTGTGGAAGATGCAGCAACGGACAGCTCTTACGTTTTCCCAGAAGGCTGCTGCCTGATGGGGAGGGTGGCAAAATGAAACCTCAAAACGTGGTAGGGGCCAAAACAGAGGGTCCTAGGCATCGCCGATCTCCCGGCGGAACATTGGGGAATGGTAAAAAGTTAAAGGCCACCACTGGTATAATATTTGATACCTGTATAATAGCGGAGGAAAATGACTATATCTACAAATTCTTTTTTATGGATATTCATACAGGTCAACAAAGACTATTCCCCGCAGTGGCTATCGTATCAGTGCTTGTTTTGCTTTGCCTTTTCCCGGGTCAACACTGGATTGCCAATCTGTTTCCCGGAATATCCGGGCTCGTAAGGATCGATCCAAGCCTGACTATCCTGGATATTCCCGTTCGCATACCTGTTACGGTAGATCTGATCCTGGTGCCGGGCCTTTTCATCCTTAGTTATCTGGTCGTGATCTTGCTCTATCTTTCCCGGTCGGGTATGTTTTCCTGGCGGGAGGCTATACGGAGAGTAGGAGCTGTTTTTGCGGGAGTATTTGCTTTCCTGCTTTGTATGGCATCCGGGGCTCTGATCTCCTATCTGGCGCGGGACTATCTTCCTAAGTCCATTAGGAATGGTATCGACTCTTTGGCGATAAATGCGGACATCCATCTTCCTTATGCAGGGTATGAGGCCATTCATCTGCGTGGGAATGTAATATTACTGGCATGTTTTATCATCGGTACAGCGATCTGTATCCAGCAAATAAAAAGAGCGCCGAAGACCCGGAAAAGGGCGCGATTGACGGATGAACAGCGGATGACTCCATATGAACGGATGCTGCGGGAGAAACGGGAACTGCAAAAGCAAAAGACAGCAGAAGTGCGAATGATAACACATACCCGATCAAAGCAAGGGACAAGCCAGAAAACCGCAGGTATGAAGCCGGGATCGCCCCGGTCCGATGGGAAGAAACTGCCTGCCCTATGCCGCAATCATCCCGTTCTGACCATCGAGCCGGTGGCCGTCAATTACATGCCGATGGAATGATCCTTAGAATTCCTCCCACCAGCCTATTTCTTTTTTTGAACATCCTGAGAAGAATTAATTTAGCGCTAATAAATTTAGCTTTATGGAAATAATACGAAGCATCCAAAACCGGATCTATGAAATAAGGGGTGAAAGGGTAATGCTTGACCGGGACCTGGCAGACTTGTACGAGACTGAGACTAAGGCACTTAACCTTGCTGTAAAACGCAATATAAAGCGGTTTCCGAGCGATTTCATGTTCCAGCTTACAAAAGAGGAATTTGATGATTTGAGGTTTCAAATTGAAACCTCAAAGAACGGCAATATGTTGAGGTTGCAGAATGAAACCTCAAAAGGCAGGGGAGGGACAAGGTATTTGCCTTATGCTTTTACCGAGCAAGGGGTAGCCATGTTAAGTGGGATACTAAACTCAGATAAGGCAATTAATATGAACATTGCCATTATGAGGGCTTTTGTGGAAATAAGACGAATTATATTCAAACAAAATGATTTAAAAGAACAACTGAGGGAGATTAAAGAAAGGCTGGGAGAACATGATGCCCAATTGAACCATATTTACGATGCTATGGAAAACCTGCTGGATGAGAAGGCCGCTCAGAGGAAATGGGATGACCGGGAAAGAATAGGGTTTAATAAGTAAGGAAGCTCTTGAAAGCTGCGCTTAAGGGGTTCAGCGTTTTTCGTACACAAAATTGGCATTTCAAACTCATATTAACAATGCTTAGCAAGTTTAAGTTAAGTAATAAAATTAAAATTGGAAAATCGCCCTCATTCGTTAACGCCTGTTATGACTTGTTGTTAACGGAAGTAATTATTGACCGCAAAAGCAAACTGGTCGATAAACAGGTTCTTATAGGCCGCTATGCTATTTTGCTCATAAAACAAGATCATGGCTTTTTTGTAATCTACGGGCTTAACGCTTCGATAAGACAGCGGGCAATAGCCATTTTCGATAAGGATGCCATTGCCGGTAATACGGCCTGTTCTCTTATTGCCATCCTCAAAGGGCTGGATGTAGGAGATGAAGAGAACCGCAAGCAGTGCCTTCTCGGGTATCAGTGAACGGTGATTTATCACTTCGCAGGCACGCTCCAGGTGTTCCCGGATCTGAAATTCATTGTCCGGCGGGGTATAGCTGGTACCGGTTATGCCTACGATGCGTTTCCGGATATTTTTGCTGACCCCCAGGTCATCCAAGAGCAGCGAATGGATATTTTCGATAGCGGTCGTGCGAAGCGGTGTCAACTGGATGCGCTGCTCATAAATATAATCCATTGCTCTTTTGTGATTTATCAGCATCATAGCCTCGCTCTTTTCCTTCCCTTCTGCGGGAATATTCTCTGACAGTAATACCTCTGTTTCCAGGAGACTGTAGGTATTGCCTTCGATCTGCGAGGACTTCCAACTGAGTTCGATCGACAGACGGTTTCGTTCTTTCCGGACGATTTCTTCCGGCAATGTCCGGATGCGTTCCTGGAAGGTAGTCTGTAAAGTTTCCAGCTGATGAAGCTCGTCCGGAGTAAAAATGGGAATCTTTTCCAGATGAAAAAAGATGTCAGGATCCAGGCGTTTTTTCCCTTTTCGTTCGTCCAGGTCTTTATCGAAGTAAGAGTCGCCAATACCCCCATAGACGAGCTGATAACCGGGATGGACGGAATACACTGTAGAGCGCCCCTGCCCATTTTTAATGAGTACATGCTCATCCACCAAAGCCTTTAGATCGCGATTAAGGGTGGAAACGGCTGTATCAACAGGAAGTTCTTTTAAAATGGCAGTGATGCCGCTGTCTGGCTGTTCCAGGATAATATCTACTATTTGCTTTTTCCGTGGGGTCAGTTCCATATCTATTGCTTTCCTCTCAAAAATACTCAATTTTCCTTTCGGAGTGAGAGGAAAAATTGTTTAAAGTGAGAGGAAAGGAGGTTTCTAGGTCATTTTTCTCTCACGATAAGGCAATTTGCCTTTCAATTTGAGAGGAAAACTATGAAAGATAAAGGGATTTGTCAGGGTAATTAAAGGTTCTATTTAGAAAAGTTGCCCGTACCTCAAACTCCTCTACGTGAGGTAAGATTTCCATAAACCCAGGGACGTCGATAACAAATAAGCGAGGTTGCTCCAAACGAGTCTCTCTGATTTGATTTTCAATTTCTCCAAATGGTAATAGGTCTACTTCAATCGGTTCTCTATAAAAAAGCTTAATTGCTTCAGTGGGATGAGCCGTAAAGTTTCCGGTTGCTAAAAGCGCAGCTTTAATCTTGTAAAACTGCTCTTCATCTGCAATCAATAAAGCGATATCTATATCCTTGGTTCTTCGCGTTGGTGCAAAGTCGGGATTGCCCGATAGCCTAATATCTCTGGCCACCGCTCCTACCAGGTAAAAGTCAGTGCCAAATTCCTTTAATACATTTTCAAACTCCGTTAGCATCGCTAATACGGCAGGGGTCAGTATTTCCATTCAAATTGTTGTTTTAGTTTTTCAGCGGTTTCCCAATTACGACTGTCTAGGGAATTTTTAAGCTCCGCATAAATAAGCAATGGCGGGGCAGCGTTTGCAATGCTGCGATCCCCTGGCCAATCATTCCAAAATTTATCCAGGATTGTAATATCTCCCTTTTCATCTGGAACTATCTTCAATTGGGGCACCAGCTCATTGCCAGTTTTGGTAGCATATAATGTAAATTTCTCAGGATTGAGGAAATGTGTATAAAGATCAGCTCCTGGCTCTCCGCCCCAATATATGCCATCTGCTTTAATATTACGCCATTGCTGCTGATGCTCTGATCGCAAAAAGCGAAAATGTCCTTTTATCAACTTTGGCTTTAATGTCACTTCAAACATTTCCGCCCACCGATCGATTAATTTTGACCTGCCAATGGGTGTTTCTGCTGCCGTGTCCATACTTATATATCCCAGGTCTGTTAACTCCTGCATCAAATTACTGATATTGCCTGATGCAATGCCTGCTGCATGGGCGATGGTGCGATAGGGTTTCGTTAGCATAGATGGGTCTTGAAGGATCACAAACAGAAATTTCAAACCTGTTGACTTCCATAATTTTCCTGTCGCTGTCTTCCTGACATGTTTTACCTCCTGATCATTAATATGGATCAGTATCTGGTCCATACGGATATAACAGTTACCTGTGGCTTCCAGATAGTTGTATCCGTTGGTTTTCAGGTACTCTTTTAAAGGTCGGGGGATATACTTAGCTACTAACAACCACTGATTTTTGGGAGATTGGAACTGATCAATTAAGCGTTCCATGGTGGTTTTATGGACCTCCCCTTTTATCTCTACATAGAACTCGTAGGAGATTTTCCCGAAATTTATTTCCAGGTGAGCGTCTATATCGGTATACCGATCTATTGACAGGTGCTTAACGCTGGCTCCAGTTCGCTTTTTTAATTCATTTATGGCTGCCTGTAGAATTTCCTTTTCAATGGCAACAAAGTCGGTTCTCATTTTTGTCCATTTTTGTCATTTGTACATGATTCATGTACAATCAAAATTAATGTACAAATATCAAAATGACAAAACTATGTTCAAAATTTAAAAATGTACATGATTCATGTACATGTAAATAATTTGTACAAGTTTATTTATTTGATTATCAATTAAATACATAATCCATATTTTTTGAAAGCTAATAAAAATGGCCTATGGTTCTGGCAAACCGCCTTCCCTCTGCCGCAATTTTTTTGCACTCTTTTCGCCCCTTTGGAAATTATGCAAGGTCAGATCACACATCAGATCACACAATTATGTTTTTGATTGACCATGAATGTGTTTGGTACTCAACACGTATAGTGATCACTTCATATAATTAGGTGGTCAATTATAGAAAATGTTTGGATCTCCTTATAAAAGAGAAGGTGATTGAAACTGATGGGCGATTTATCGAAGGAAACAAATGTTTTGGGTTTCGGCTACATGATGATTATTTGGGAAACGGATTTACCTCTTAATTCAGAGCTTGCCAATAAGGTTCAAAGGATTTACAAGATTATTAGATCTTGGAATTGACATAGTTATTTTACAGACCCCAGAAAAATCAAAATGTACATCTTGGGGTGCTACCGAATCGGGTGGAGCTTACATTTTCATAAACGGGACAATACTCTTATGAAATACCGTTAAAACACCCGCTCAAAATTGCTTGAAATAGCTTATGTTGAACCAAATGTATTATGGTATGAGTAATTTTCGACCGGATGATAAAGAGGACTTGGAAAAGCTAAAATTAAATAAGGACATAGATAAGATTGAGATAGAAATCAGACAACTGCGGAAAGGTACATTGAGGTTTTGGCTAGGAAATTTTATAGTTCCTTTGTTTGTGGCAACGGTTTCCATTTTGATTGTCTGGTCAACAGGTTTATTTAATGCGCAGCAGGTAAAAATTGAGAATCTGCGATTTCAATTTACTAAGGACACAACAGAATATAGTGCAAAGAGGAGGTTACTTGAAGATAGTCTTGCGATAGATAATGAGTATCTTAAAACTACTAGGGAGAATCTTGGAGCAGCTCAAAAAAGGAGCAGATACTTAGATTCTTTGAACAAATTGTCTCTTGCTAATCTGAACCCTGCAATAAGAAAACTAATCAATCAGAATACCCTTTTGACGGATACCCTCAAGATATTATCGACAAAGGGAACCACACTTGATTTTGTATATACTTATTTGGACAAATATAATCAGGTGGAAGATGGCTTTGCTGACTTGCTACATAGGACACTCCATAAGAGGCCCGAACTAGGTCTTCCATCAGGTTTTAATTTATACCTAGTATATAATTTTTTGTTTCAAAAGAAAATAATTAATGAGGAACTATTTAGCTTAGTGGATAATATATGGGATTTTCATGACGCAATAATCAAATGGCATTTAGCGGTGATAAAAGTTGATGAATACAAGAATCAAATAGACGTGTTAGACCATATTTTAAGACTTCTTAAGGCGCAATAAATATAATAGCTATGCGCTTGACAGAACTGGTTATATTCTAACTCTATGGCATCAAAAAACTCAAAAAGGAGTAAAAGATCTTTCAACCTGTCATCAAAATCGGTTAAAAACCTGATTCGACGTTTTGAATGAGATGGGAGAACAACGAGCGAGTATTTGAAAAATACGCCAATGTTAGACCCGCGTCAGACCTAAAACAAAAAATGCCTTGTAATTTATTGATTTACAAAGTATTTGATTTATTTGCTGTTGCCCGAACTGGATTTGAACCTGTATTGATAATCAATAAGATACGTGGCAACCGTAAAGAAAACCGTAAAGACCTGTTTTGTCAAGCACTGCATCCTACCACCTGTCTATGTCGTATAGAAAAATAGTTGTAATTTGCGGGAAATGTACACGTTAGGCACCATACTGGAAAAGTTGCGGCTGCACAAGCCAGCACTTCAACAGAAATATCCCATTTCTCAAATGGGAGTGTTTGGCTCTTATGCACGTGGCGAGGCTACGGAGAATAGCGACATTGACATTGCCGTAGAACTCAACGGCCCGATGGGGTTGAATTTTGTCGCCATGGCGAATGAAATTGAGGATTTATTTGGGATTAAGGTCGACGTTGTACCAAAGCGTTCTATTAAGCCTGCCTATCTTCCCTTCGTAGAAAAAGACATATTGTATGTCTAAACGTGTTCCCTCTATTGTCGTAAGTGACATTGTATCTTGCATTGATCATGTAACAACTTACACAGCCGGTCTATCATTTGACGATTTTACATCCAACTTTATGGTTATCGAGGCTTGCCTTTATAACATCCAAATTATTGGCGAGGCTGTGGCTCAACTACCTGATGACGTCAAAAATAACAATCCAACTATTCCTTGGTCACTAATAAAGGGAATGCGCAATAGGTTGATTCACGAGTACTTTGGGACAGATCTCCCCGTGGTTTGGAATGTGATTAAAGATGACTTGCCGACTTTCAAATTGAATCTTAAACATATTCATAAAACCCTTATTGAGGAAGGACGATAGTATGTTTGCTGGGAATTCATCATCGGCATATTTACCATTGTACTATCATTTTCAGATCGAAATTTAGTTTTTCATGATTTATTTATTATGCTGTACATGCGTAATAATTCGATCTGCCCATTTTGCAGGAGCAAACCGTCCCTTTACCTTTGCGATGCATTAATGATAAAAGGGAGCAGGGGTTCTTTGACAGGAAGGAAGAGATCAGATCGGAACTAAGCAGTAGCGGCTTGCTTTAGCTGTTTCCATGTAGTCGGCAATAATTCATTAATCCGGCTGATCGGATGGGAAGGTATGCGAGTGTAGATGTCTTTTAACCATTCATAAGGATTCACCTCATTGCTCTTACAAGTCTCCAGCAGGGAGTATAATATAGCCGCCCGTCTGGCTCCCTGCTCATTTCCCTGGAACATATAATTTTTTCTCCCCAAAGCCACAGGCCTAATGGCATTTTCTACCCTATTGGTATCAGGTAGTAGCCTTCCATCGGTCGTATAGACAAGGAGCCGGTCCCAGATTTTCAGGGCATGACGGACGGCCTCCCCAATGAGGCTATCTTTGACGGTGGATTCCACATTCACGTCCAGCCATTCTTTGAGCTGCTGTAATATAGGTACAGCCTGCTCTTTTCGAAGAAGCGTAATTTGTTCTATGGAATATGCCTGCTCCCTGGCGGTACGCTCCAGGTCGTATAATAGTTTGATGAGCTTCAATACATGTGAGGCCCGGGCTGCATCATTTTTCAGGGCTTTCTCAAATTTACGACGTACGTGGACCAGGCAACATAGCAATATTACCCGGTCACTATCCTTAAAGACGGCGTAATAGGCCGCATATGCATCCGTTTGCAGGTGACCAGTAAAATCTTTAAGCAGTTGCCGGGGTACTTCCTGACTTCGCCCCCATTATACTCGAAGAGCACTAGCCTTTCCTGGGGAGCATGCAACACCCAGAAGTAACCCTGATGTGCTTTTCCTTTTGCTATGTCGCTACAGACCTTGATGGTGGTCTCATCACACTGCAAGTAGGCCACACGAAGAATCAGCTTTTTTAGCGCTTCATACAGCAGCACCAGGTATTTATCGACGCAAACCGCTTCCCAATCGTTTACGGTGGCAGCCGCAAGTAGGACGCCATCCTGGCGTTCAAATTGCTGTAACTGCCGGTAGTAGGGGGCATGGTAGGTATACTTTTGAACATGGAGGTGGGCGAGCAGCCCCGGACCGGCAAGGCCCTTTTCGAGGAGATACACTGGTCGGGGAGCAACGGTTATTTCGCCTCCTTCCGGCTTTTGGTAAACAGGACATATATCCCGGATGACAATCAGTTGGCCTGGACGGTAGTCATATCGTTCACTGATTCGTTCTCCGGTTTTGCGCCATCCGCTTATATCTCCCACAGGCTGGTGATAGCGCTCTTCCCGTGGTAAATGCCCTGGAATATCCTTTTTACCTGCATGCGGAACATGCCTTTTCTGCTTTCTGCTGGTAGCGACTGCCTTTTCTTCTGCAGGAGGTACGACAGTAATAATTTCAGCGTCCGTCTGGATCACTTCCTGGGCGGAGATAAAATCATTGCCCAGTGTAAGTTGGGTGGTGCTGGATTTGTCCGGTTCCGTAGCGATAAAACGCTCTGACCTTCTTCCAAAGATCATCCTTTGCAACTCTTCCACCTGCCATCCTTTTTTAACGCCTTCGGCAACTTGCTCCATCAGAGAGGCGATGTATGTTTCTTTTTCTGCCTCGCGTTCCAGGGCTCCCTGAAGCTCCTGACGCAAAAGGGCCAGTTCCTGATCCTTCTGCTGTAACTGCCCTTCCGTTCGTAAAGCCATCGAGACAAAGACCTTCTGTTCAGCTTCCAGCTGCTTAATCTTTTCCAGCGCTTGCGATAAACCAAAAGTGATCAGGGGTTTCACGCTGCAAATATATTAATCGACCAGGAAACACCCGATAATATAATGAAATTAACAAATATATAACGTAGATATATATGCGCATTACTTATGCCCGCTTAAACTGATATCGCTTTCGCTTCCGGACACTGGAAAGGGTGATGCCTTTTAGGATCAGCGACAACTGCTCCTCGGTAATACCGGCGCTTCGGGTAGTGGCATCATACAGCGGCATTTCAAAAGTTCCTTCAGCCAGTTTCTTATGATAAAGGCAGAATCCATCCGGCTCGAACAGTAATAATTTCAATTGATTACGGCGGCGATTAATGAAGACATAAATATCGCCATCGGTAGGGTCCTGTTGCATTTCATTTCGGACGATGCCAGACAGCCCGTTAAAACCATTGCGGAAGTCGGTCTTGCCATAATATAGAAAATACCGATATCGGTTGCTGAGTGCTAACATGGGATTAAGCCAGTAATGCTTGCAGATAAGAAGGAGCGACTTGTTTAAAGATCCGAATACATCTACCCTTTTCGTCCACCACTTCGGCGAATAATACATCCGCGGCTCCCATTTCGGTGTCCTCCGTCTCCTGGACCTGAAGGGCTACGAAACCTGGCCCACAGCTATCTTTCTTAATTGTCGACCCATATTTTTTCTTCCAGGCGTAAAAGGCCCATTCCCGAACATCATGCAATTTGCAAAATTCCTTTACCGTACTATTTTGACGGCCATACTCGGCCAGTAGACCATGAATCTCCTGTTTTGTCAGCTTCCTGGGCTGTTTGAGGGCCGCCTTCTGTTTTTGTTCCATGCAGATCGTTTAATTACCTGCAAAGCTATCCATACTGCTATTCTTAAAAAAAGTGGGAGGTCGAATTATTACGTACATGCCTTGCTAAAACCTCAAGCTTTTTTATTTGAAGATCCATTTGATGCTTGATCGTCTCGTCATAGTCATTCTTCTTGTCACTCATTTTGCCAAAAAGTACTAACATCTCAAGCCCCATCAAAAAAAGAAACCACATCAGCCAGACACCCAGGGCAACTCGCGACCCTGTAATCAGCCGGTACATTACCTCCAGTTCTTCCAGGAAGCCAGTTTTGGAGCGTATCTCCTTTTCCAACTCCGGCCTGATATTCAGAAGCGCATTCTCCTTTTCCGATTTTTGCCTGCGAAGCCCGGCAAGCGTCTGATCCAGGGGTTGTATCAATTGACCCTTGGGGTTCGGGACCATAATAGTAGTCGCATTGGTGGTATATACTATTTTCTCGTTGTTGACAAGACGACCAGTCGAAGAATCGATTGTGGATGAAGTCACCTTTGTTGGTACAGTCATGGTAGTAGTAGACTTGACAAAGGGCATTTTAGTCACCTCATCTATAATCTCTGTTCTTTCCGTGTCCTTTTTTAGTATCACTGTATCGAGCGAAAGCAGCTGTTCCCGCAACTGCATGGTCCGAGGCGGCAAGGCTTTGGCTACCCGCTCATCGAGAAAAGTTATCTTTTCCAGCTCTATATCGTCTTTGAAAATGATTTGATCGATAACGATGGATCCGATAATTGCCATCAGAACGGCTATTGTACCTCTTGACCAATATAAAAGCTTTCCCGGAGACACCGACAAAATGATCTGCCGTTCTATTTGTATGATAATGATCACCATCATGATGGCGCCGGTTATGGAACTGGCAAGAGTGCCATACATGTATCGCCGGGTAAACATAAACCCAACAAAAAACCACAAGATTCCTACGATCAGCAAGGCCGAAGTATAACGCTTTACCATTTTAGCGACCACCTCGCTGGACGACCTGACAATCCCGTAATTGTAGCCGGTCAAAAAACAACCGAATTTGATCCACCAGTTACGCATGGGAATGATTTAAATTTTTCTTTTCAAAATTGAATGATGAGATATGGCTGCAAGTCCATTCTTAAATCCCCTGCTATAACTCATCAAGGCACCCTGGCCATCCCCCTGGTTATTTCGGGAGTCGTCTTCGATCTCCAACACTTTCTTTATATGACTTTCCGCTATATCCTTTTTCATTTTCAATTCCTCCACTGTATCGATCATACCACTTCGGCTCCGACTATCGATGTGAAAGTCGATTTCCTTTATAAAATCTTCGTAATAAGTCTTGACTTTACGGATTGTTCTTTCCAATTCGTTTTTTATCGCCAGCTGATTCTGCTCAAGGTGGCTCGCATCGGGATTGATCAAGGCATCATCATATCCTTTCACCTCATGATTGCGATCCAAAAACTCAAACAATAAATTGATATTCTTCTCACCGGGAGTGGGGGTGATTACCTCCCCGGCAGAAGCAGCCTTCTCGCTGAATACCTCTTCCCGGATCTCAGGGGCCGCCGTGCTTATTGAGGCCCCGGGAAATTCCGGTCTTTCCGTATAGCCATTTTTCTTGTTAAAAAAACTAAACAATCCCATATGAATGGTTTTAAATTATTATAGTAGGTACAGTAAATTTATTATGACCTCTTTTATGACATGTTTCACACAAAGAAATTAATAGGTGGTCGTCATAGGCCCAAGGTGGCTTGAACTTATTATCACGAATGGCAAAGTGATATTGCCTATGGTGCACTTGTATATTCAATTTTGATTGACAAATCACGCAGCGATGTTTGTCTCTGGTCAGGATCTTTATTCTTTTGGCTTTCCAGCGGTTATCGAACAGCAGCGAACCATAACTTCCATGAGACGGAATGCTAGACGTGCTAGGTATAAAATTATACGACTCTATGGGTTTATCTTTATCTTCCTGGACATAGCGGCGATATCCTTTATTTGACTTAAAGGCCAGATAGCGATATCTACTATTTGTAGGATCATTCACATTGCAAGATTTAGAGGTTTGTCCGGAATGGATAGCGATCAAGATTGCATTGGGAACTTCAGGGAATTGATGCATTAACTACACGAAGGCTAAAGTTGCGCATTACAGCAGGTGGATATACATTTAGATCAAAGTTGGTCTCGGTGTTTGGCTCGATATATTTATAAACAATATAGTTCCTTGATCCTAAGTCGGTCTGCGTCTCGGAGTAAAAAATTACTTTAATAACTATGTCTTTAAATCTGGCGATCGATGCTTTACTATGAATAATGCCATGAATTATATATCCCTCTGTTCTATATACTGAATGATGGAAAAAGTCTGGTTTTTGAATCAAGATTTTATTTTCCTCAATCGTGCCAGTAGCAGACAATTGTTGGTTGGGTGAGGCTTCTTCCTGTTCCCGCAATTCGTTGCGTAATTCTTGTGCAGTTTTGATTCGAGGTGGGGGAGCAGGAACAAGCACAGGGTCTGTATTGCTGGCGGAGGCATGGTTACCTGCTTGTAAATTACTGCAGGCTGACAAGGTTATAGTATAGGCGGCAAGCCAGCACAAAATCCAACTTTTGTTTTTCACGATTAATCGGTTTAAGATTATTTCACATACGTTATTAAATATGTTCTTATTGCATGATTGGCAATTCTTTTTAAATTTTATAAGTGTTATCCATTAGGATGGACGATTAACTAAAATATAAATCTTTTAAGAGCAAATTGTGTAATCGTGTCTTTTTGGGATAATGGCTACAACGATACTAGGTCCAATTTCTCAGTGAAAAATCCGGTTTCCCGTAATAGCAACTGGGTTTTCGCAATTGCCTTTCTCTTATGATCTGGCATCAACTGGACCCGGTCGCTTTTGCCAAAGTGGTTGTTTCCTTTGTGCAGGATATTCCTTATGTACTGATCCTTGACCGCGATTGTAACCCGGACCTATACAGTGATCCATTCACACAGAGATACCTGCGGACCTCAGACGCCTCCTGTTCGAGCTTCCAGCGATTTGGGATCAACACGCCGGTAGAATTCATGGGCACGCTGAAAGGGGATTGCGATTCGCGCACACTGCTGCTATTTACCCTGCTGGACCATTATGGATACGATGTAGCGATCCTGAGCAGCGAAGTCTATTCCCGTCGCTGTTGGGGATCGTCCTTCCTGTAACAGGAGTCGCGTATCCTTTTCACGGGGAAAGCTATATCTTATGGGAGACGACGACAACCTGGATGCCGCCGGGGATCATCGCTCAGCCAATCAACAACCTTTTGAACTGGAGAATTTCTTTAACCTCAAAAAACTGAGCATGACTGTAGTAAAGTATTCGATTCTGTTTGGCTGGTCGCTTGTCCTGCTTTCGATGGTGATCTTTATTGTTCGGAGCCATCCTTTTCTCCGCCGGAAAAAGGAGGCGGACCTGAATCTTAGCGAAGCGATCTATGTTATGGCGTTGCTGGTTACCGCAACCCTGGTGTTGATCCCGCTCTTGCAAACGCTTGCCGTTGATTTCGACGTCTCGCAGAAATTCTACCCGGATAAATGCATGGTTACGCTGATCAGCAGTGGTAGCCTCATTTCGCTGGCGGGGATGGGCATTTTTGTGTTGCTTTTCGTCACGGCCCGTGGTTTGTCCACCTTGTTCTTTTTTGGACAGAATCCGTTGATCGAGTTTAGCGCGAATAATATCTCCTATTCTTTATTGCGAGCAGGGCTGGTGCTTTCCCTAAGTCTTTTGCTTTCTCCTCTTTGTTCTCCTATTTTCCAGTACCTGATGCCGGCGATCACCAATCCTTTTACCGGTGAGAGACTATTGTTTCGGGTGAACGTGGTTTCTTATGATGAATTCGGTGATCGGTTTCAATCGCAGTTGGGGATCGATCGGATGATTCCCGTCTGCCGTATAAAATTCATAGTCTTTTCTGTATTTGACATACCAAACGGCGCCGATCGCATTTGTAGTGATGGTGTCCGACTGCTGTATTTTCCTGAAGTGCACGAGCTTGTTGGAGTCCAATGGGACAACCAAAGTATCACCGTGTTTCTTGCAGGAGATGGGCTGATAATGGTCCCCGTCCCAGAACATGCAAGCTCCGTATCCGGTAGGGCCAGGTCGGGGATATTTATCAGTTTCCGACCAATAGATGCCAATGGCGGCTGAAGCAGTTATGATTATTGAAAGTATTACTATTCCGATTTTGGTCTTCCTGACCGGCGGATTCGAGGGTGGTGGATCTGGCGATACTTTTTCTCTTTCGTGAATTGAGGGTGGCGTCCCGGTTTCTGACTCTCCGTTCAATCCCTCCTTTAATGATTCACCCTGTCCGGTATTAGTTTCGACGGTGTTGGGCAGCTCGTTAAATACAAATGGTCTGGGCTGAAAATCGATCAGCCATGCCAAAAGCTCAATATTCTTGTTTTCGGTTTTTCCGGCCAACTTCTTCAAAAAATTCCCCAGTGGCTTGAATCTGGCTGCTTCCAGCTGATCGATAGCCTTTAGGCAGGCTACTTTATCACTCCCCTGGCCGAAGAATTCCCCCAGCGTTCTTTTATCCTTTGTCGAATATCTATCGTTGCAGACCGACAGGCATGCATCCCTGAGCCCGGCAGGGGTCGGGTGGATAAGACCTGAATGCAGAACGTTATTAGCCCTCTTCTTTTTATAGTCCTGAATGACCAGGGATTTATAATCGGGATATAGCAACATACAACAAGTATAATAAAACTATCGGACTTTTTGGAATCGGCCCGGACTAACCGGAATTCGACCGGAATGATTGGAATTTCCGGAATTCTTTGCTGTTCAATGGTTTACGCGACTCTATCTTCGTTTCCGGATCGATCGATGCCTCATTAGCTACGGGGCGTCTCTGTACAGGATCGGTCTCCGTGGGCAGCGAAAGTGGCGGCAGGCGACCGGCCTGGGAAGCGGTTTCAAGCTTCCGCGTTCGACTCCCACATCCCTTCCCAGCAGGTAAGAAGCGCTTCTTACCCGGCTTTCAACGCCGCACCGGCTGCTACGCAACCGGATGTAGCCAATTCATCCACATTTAAAAATTAAAACCATGTTAGAGTTATTTCTAGCCTTCATATTGGCATTGACGAACCCTGCCCATTCAGGGACGAACGGGTCGAATAATAACACCAATCACGTGTCTGCGATGGACGGCACTGGGGGGGATACCGGCGACATTCCACCGACGCCCCCCGTCAAGCACTAGGATACGAGAAGTAAGGCAAGAGCAATCTCGCCTTACTTTCTTTATCTTTAGGAAAACCCCCATTCCTTTGAAGTTATTTCGTCTTTGCCTTTCGCTATGTCTTCTTGCCATCATTGCCTGTAAGCAGGAGCATAAAGCTGTTCCTGTGACCTTGAGCCCGGATTATGAAAAGGGTGTTTCATTCCTAAACAGTCGCCACGATTCCGCTTACTACTATTTGAACAAAGCCGCCACCGAGTCAAAAGATAGCCTTCAAATAGCTCAGGCTTACAATGTAATGGCTGTAATTCAAGCCAGGGAAGGCGACTATTACGGTGGACAGGAAGACCTGTTGACATCGATTAAGTACCTACATGCGGAAAGGGAGGATGATCAATATTGCCTGGTTGCGGACTATAATGTCCTTGGAAGTACTAGCCTGAATCAAAAAAACTATGATGCTGCAATTGACTATTACGATCAGGCCTTACATTTAGCGAAGGACGAAAGGTCGAAAGCAGTAGCCTTAAATAATAAGGCTGTAGCTTTTCAGAAAAAGGGACAATATGCTCAAGCCGCTGCTATCTATGAATCCATAATGAGGCAGAGTAAAAGGGAAAAAAAGGAATACGCCAGAGTATTGTGCAATCTGGCAACTGTCAGATGGCTACAGGATTCCAACTATCGGGCAGCTCCTGATCTTTTAATGGCATTGCAAATCCGTAAGAAGGAAAAGGACGA
>DATMGS010000004.1:0-186752 GCA_035555335.1 Puia sp. | reverse complement strand
CGGCCTTTTGATAAAATTCAAATTTGGTCATCTTCTCCTCCTTCTTATCGAAGATGGGTTCTGGCAGCTCGGTATTAAAGCCCATGATGATATGGGTAGCCGCCTCCTGCTTCTTTGGCCCCCGGCCTCCTCCCAGGCAGTGGAACACGGCATAAAGACAAGGCAGGACCAGCAATGGCAGGAGCAGGAGCAACTTTCGTTGCTTTAAAAATTTCGGAAAATGTAGCTTGAGCGTTTTCATGCTAATAAAATTTAAAAATGAATAAATGATGGTTATCGGACCCCGTCACCCGGGCAGGCAGCTGTCCTTGCTACCTCCTTTTTTTATTTGGCTGCCGCCGGGGCAAGCAGGGCTTTTTAATCGCTGGCGCTATGATCAGGCGCTGGATTGAATGATAGACATTTGTTTTGCTTTTTGATGATTAATGTTGTTTGCAAGACAAATGTGGGATAGATTGGGAGCTGGATAAAATAAAAATCATGCGACTCACAGGCGAGTCGCATGATTTTTTTTGTAACTCGTTAAAATAAAAACGCCTTCGCATGGAAGGCGTTTTACATATATCGGAGGATGTAGTTACTTTTCTTTTATAATGGCCTGTATCATGCTATTCAGGAAGCGGGTCTGATCTATTTTTCTCTTTAAATTACGACCGCGCGTATCATATACATTCCCTAAATCTATTCCAAAAAAGTCCTTGCACATGATTTTTAAGTCTTTGATAGTCATTTCCCGGCCATTTACTTTGATAGCCTTTCTTCCGGCCAATCCATAGATCACTTCCACCAGGTCCGTATCCTGTACCTCCCAGGTATATTTCCTGCCTTGCCATTGGTTGGCATCAACGGCTTGCGGATTCTTCAGCCTGTTTATTTCATCTTTCAGGAAGGACTTATAAGTCTCATACGCCTTGATGCAGGAAAGACGGTAACTTGCCAGACAGAATTCATCGTCCATGGTTAGAGCTACTTCATCCAGGATTCAGTTTTCAGGTATTCCAGGGGTGAACAATTGTTCGTCCATAAAAGTGGCACCCATATAATAGTAGCGGCAGAAGTCTTCATTTTTTTGATAAAAAACGTCTATTGCCTTCAATTCCTCTTCAATAAATAATGGTAAAGATTCTTCTGGTGAACTTATCCGGGTTAGTTCAAGATTATAAAGCTTTGTATAATAAATATAAGGCTGATAAAAAAGGGGGGCTAGATGTTTGAAATAATAGGCATATTCTGCGGCGTTTTTTAAAGGGTGCCTTTTCAAATATGATTTCAGCGTGCCGATAGCTTTCTTTATCAATTTTACACGCTGATCATGCCCCTTCACAGAACTCTTTTCCGGGTCAATCTTGCCCAACTCCTCCTCTAACTGGGCTCTCAGTTTTTTGACATATTCCTCCATAGTGTTGACACAAAGGTTTTACTCCAAATTTACGATGCAGGAAAATTAAAAAATTTGCGTTTTGTCAACAAATTTCAGGTAAAGGGCTTAGCGATTGATCGTTGTAGGGTTTATCTAACTCCATGATTCCCCTTATTCGGCTAAAGTTCCGGCTGCTGATCCCCAGGAAAGAAGCCAGATACTGCCCCTGCACTCACTGTACCAATTCCGGTAAATTGCCCAGATAGGGCTCTGCGAAATACACCTTCTTAAAAAGGGTGTTTTTCCCGTTGTGAATGCCAAGAATAAGTGAGTGCTTTAACACAACAAACAGTCCCACCTACTAACTATAATTCTTCGGTTTTATACCTTGCCAGATTTTTCACGACAAAAATCAAAGCTGTTTGTAACAGAAGCCCCCACACCTGATAAAATTTACCTTGATTTTGTAGGAACGGGAGATATTCAAAAAGCAGTTTCAGGTGGACAACAACTGAATGCCAATACCGGGGCAGGGATAATCTTTGAGCGTCATACCAATGATGATGCATTGAAAGGATGGTTCCAAAGTCTTGAAGTTGAAATGGCGATAAATATTGCGACGGGCAGTTAACGCATCGTGAAAGCTTATCAGATACCATTCTTTGCCTAAAGGTCAATGCGAATAAGTTGTACCATATCGGGATCGGTGAGGCGATCGTAAAAAGCACTTTATCGAAAGCAAATGAGAATAGGGGCTGGCGCATCTTTGCAGACTTTGCCTGGATACTCATTAATGAAGCCAAATCACTTTATCTTAAGGATAATAATTTGGATCTCGAAATCGATAATCCGGTAGTTCTCCCGGCGTCCTGATTCCACCGGAGCGGATCACATTTTCTTTTCGTCGATAGCTCTGCGGACAGGCCATCTACTGTGATATGCAAATAAATGGGGATCTCTCCGGAGACAAATCCCGTTGGCTTTTTAAGGTAAAAAAGCAAACCCCAACTCTGCCCAATCATAACGCACTGCTTTTAATGGTTAAAGTTACGATTTACTAACGGCGGCGTCTAATCTATTTAGTTGATAAATCGTTAATTATAAATTAGTTACAAAGGTTTCAGTGAGTAAAGTGCAGTAAAGTGGACTACTACACGAATCACGCATGGAAACCTAGTGAAAAGGGCTATAAAACAGAGTCAGCGTAAAATGCAAAAAGCCAGCAAACGTGCGTCGTTGCTGGCTTTCTTTCTTTTAATTAATCTGACTTAATCAAGGGAGGCGGAGAGAGAGGGAACGCACCCCGTGGCCATAATATTCTATCTATCAATTGGTCGCAGCCGTTAGGATCTTTTGTTCACCTGATTGGCCGCAAACCTATGCTAAGAGCTTGTTTGTCAATTAAAGATACGAATCTTTTTTATTCAGCGGGTAAGAAATTTGAATTATTCTTGCTGCTTTTAAGCCTGTTTTCTGAACCAAACTAGTGTGTATAAGAACGTTATGTCCTTTTTATTTTACCGCCAACAAGGAGCGGATATTGACGAAACAACCCCGCAGATTCAGCGCACCTTCCGGCGGTATGGTTCTATGCCCCTTTACGCTCTCCTCCGGAAAAATTTCCCAAAAGGAAAAAGGGCAAAAAGGAAAGGCGCAGGACAAAACCTGATCTTTCTTTCCGCGGTAAATGCTGTGGGTGGAAATGGTCCCAAACCGGAGCTGCCGGTGCAGGAGCCCACTGCTGAAGATCCGCACCGAACCGTTTTAAGGAGCGGAATAGCCCCAGGTTTTACCTTAGCGCCGCTTTTTTGCCTTTTCTTTATGGAATTTTACCAATTTTTTTTGCCGTTTAGCCTATCTTTCCGATCGTTTGTAATTTGCTAAAAACTTCATAAAGTTGAGCTATGCAAGCACAAGTAGACAAAGGATTTGACTAATTGGTTTCATTAGTCAAAAGGCTTCCTGCGAAACAGTGGGCGAAATTGAAATCTGAAGTTGATCAGAGGAATAAAGATGTTTATATACGTCCAATTTGGTCCAACTCAGGTTCTTCGGATATTATTTCTCGTCGGCACATTAAATTACTAAAGTTTCTGCTAAGGCTATGCTTATTAAAATATTCAAGCAGTTTTTGGCAGTAGTAATCGGCCGAATAAACTTAATCATTGGTGTCGACACAAATTGATATGTCAAGTCCTATAGCATGAGGGCGATTTTTAGGTCTTAAATCTTTATATTTTTTCTTATCCAATAAATCCCATTCATATATTTATAGGCAACCAAGCCGGACTTTTCTGTCCAAAAGAGGCTCTCGATAGGATTATTGGTAGAACTACTCGGGTTAGAATCAGTGATAATGTAATAATTTGTTAACAGTCTTCCATTTATTAGCAGTGTATCCGGATGTAATTCACCCAAGCCAACTTCGGTACTTGCAAAGAAATCCTTGAAAGAAAAAAAATATCTAACTCTATGCTCTTGTGGATACTTACCAATTGTGATTAGCTTATTATATTCAGTGTCAGCCTTTCTCGCAACGCTATCATAAAATATACCGTGAATCCATTTTCCTTCAGGGAAACATTTTACGGAGATGCTAACTTCATTATAAGCAGGTTTAGCCATTAGCCAGCCCATTTCTTTTTTCTGGGAAGAATCAAGTCCAAGTACTACCACAGTATCGATTTCCTTTCTGGAACTTTCAAAATAAAGAGTATCTGCTTTCTTGAATGGCGCTAATAATTTTCTTTCCTGGTTTGAAAGATTAAACTCTTTGATTGAATACGAGCAGGATGAAAAAAGGAATACTAATGGGATTGATAGCTTGATGAACGAAAAGATTCGTAAAATATAGCAAGATAGCATTTGCACAAATTAACTAAATAAAGCAAAAATGGAAAAGAATCTGCCAAAATCAGTTCGATTTTTCCTTTTTTCCACCGCGTGAAGAGAGATGGCTACTTCCGCTACGTTCCAGTGATCCCTTATGGGGGAGGTTTCAGGTCAATAATTATGATTGCCCACTAAGCGCGTCATTTTGCCCCCATCCACTTTGGCGAGTTAATTCGCCACGTCTCCTGAAACAAAAAATGCTTCTGGAAAGCTGAAAGCACCATAATTTATTAACCTGGCGGAGAGGGAATCCGCACCGAACCGTTTTAAGGAGCGGAATAGCCCCAGGTTTTACCTTAGCGCCGCTTTTTGCCTTTTCTTTGTGGGATTTTTATTACTTTTTAAATTATTCTGGCATTCTAATGCTTTGTTATTTACAGGATTTTCATGTATTTAACATACCCGGAATTTTGCTTATATTTGTGTGAAGATCAATACCGTTATGGCCGAACAAACAATACATCAAGGGAGAAATATAAGACGTTTCCGGGAAATGCTTGGATGGAAGCAAGATGCTTTGGCTTACGCATTAGGAGATCAATGGAATCAGCAAAAGGTATCTTATTTAGAACAAAGGGAAGTGATAGATAATGCTATTCTGGAAGAAGTAGCAAAAATTTTAAAAGTATCGCCGGAGGCCATCAAAAATTTTACTGAAGAAATGGGGGTGAATTTTATTTCGAATACTTTTACGGATAATCAATTCGCCGGATACACTGTCAATAATAACCCGACATTTAACCCTCTTGAAAAATTGATCGAAATGGTAGAGGAGAATAAGAAATTATACGAGGCCCTGCTGAAAGAGAAAGACGAAAAAATTGCCTTGTTGGAAAAATTTGTTGCTTTTGAAAAGAAAAAGAAATAATTCATTTTTTATAAAATCATAATGAGACAAGTTACATTATCTATTCCCGATAACAAATACCCACTTTTCATGGAGCTGGCCAGAAGCCTCAGTTTTGTCAAAAAAATTGAAGTGGATGAAGATTCCTCCAAAGAGAAAGTTTTAAAAGGAATTAAGCAATCCGTGAAAGAAGTTAATTTGGTAAAGGCTGGCAAATTAAAGCCGCGAAATGCGAGGGATTTGATAAGTGAGCTATAAAGTTAAAACCATACCCAATTTTGAGAAATCCTTAAAACGGTTGGTTAAGAAGTACCCATCGTTAAAAACGGAATATGTCACTTTGCTCGATAGTTTGGAAGTTGACCCGGAGCAAGGCACTTCTATCGGAAATAGCTGCTACAAGATTCGGCTTGCAATGGCATCAAAAGGCAAAGGAAAAAGTGGTGGGGCGAGAGTAATCATCCATGTGCTTGTAAAAGACAAAATTGTATTTCTTCTCGATATTTACGACAAATCCGAACAAGCCAACATTTCGGATAAAGAACTGGGGCAACTCCTAAAATCGATTGCCGAATAATTTTCCCTCATTCCCCGATTTCGTTGATTTCCGGTATTTTCTTTGGAATTTCCTGTTTTGCTGAATCTTGAATAATTTCGGCTTAACAGTAAAAATTCCTTATTTGTACACAATTATACATCTTGCTCCACGCGCAAAAGGCGGGGTCCTTCATGCCGTCACGAAGACTATTTTAATCATTAAGGCCATTATAAAGATTTAAGTAAATGGCATTAACAAATACTTAAGAACTTTTTACATATTTTCCATTCATGAAAATATTTAACCAAATACTATTCATGGTTTCCATCCAGTTTTACAATCTTACTGTTTATGCGCAGGCTCCGGATAATCCAGCACAAAGTGATGTTCAGCAAATATTTCCGGCGTCAAGAATTAAAAAAACGTATACGTATAATTTTAAAACCAAGTTTGAAGAAAAAATAATTCGTATGACTGATGGCATCCTATTAGATGCTCTCCTTTTTCATGCTGATTCTTCAAAAGGCGTTATATTCTATTTACATGGCAATACAGGAGGATTGGATAAATGGAGTAAGATTTCTTCCGTATATACTAGTTTAAACTATGATATTTTTATGGTTGATTATCGCGGGTATGGTAAAAGTGATGGGAGTATAAAAAATGAAAAACAACTATATAATGACGTGCAGTTGGCGTATAATTCAGTAAAAGCATTATATCCTGAAAATAAAATTATTATAGCGGGTTATTCTATAGGAACAGGCCCCGCAGCAATGCTTGCTGCAACAAATCATCCTTCAAGACTGATACTGCAGGCTCCTTATTATAGTCTTTCAGATGCCATACATTTTTTATACCCCTCAGTAGATACGACACAAATGCCTTTTCAATTTAATACTTATCAGTATTTTCCAAAAATAATTTGCCCAATCGCCATATTTCACGGTGATGCCGATAAAACGTTTTATTATGGGTCTTCTTTGAAATTAAAGGAATTTTTCAAGCCCGGTGATGAACTGATCACTTTAAAAGGTGCCGATCACGCAGAAATTGAAAAAAATAAGGACTTTTTAGTTTCCTTAAAGCGCGTACTAGAATAAAGTTCATTAAAAGCCATATTGACCATTGAGCAAGGATATTTATCAAATATCCAATAAAATACAAAAATCTCGGCCCAAAACAAAAACCGCCCCGGGCCAATGCCAGAACGGTTTCTTATAGAGAAGGTGATCTAGGAACAATTACGACGCTAAGCCCGTTTCCCGCTGTTTGCTGCTTAGTTTGGCTCTTAACAATTCCATGTCCAACCCGATCTTAGACTGTGTTACCCGTGAATAGATCATGGTCGTCGTGATTTTAGTATGTCCCAGCATTTTGCTGATAGTTTCCAGGGGAACACCATTTAACAGGGTAACGGTGGTTGCGAACGTATGCCGGGCGCAATGGAAAGTAAGATTCCGTTTTATGTCGCAGATTCCCCCGATCTGCTTTAGGCTCCGGTTTACCTCCTGGTTGCTGACATAGGTAAATACGGTTTCCCGTGGGTTGGTTTTCGGATCTACCCGGTACTTTTCCATGATGGCCAGGGCCTGCGGTAATAAGGGAACATTGACCGGAATATCGGTTTTCTTCCGGGCGGTTTTAATCCAATGCAGGCCGTCCGCGGTGGTCAAAATATTATGCGGCTTCAAGGCCACCAGGTCAATATAGGCCAGCCCGGTATAACAGCTAAATACAAAGTAGTCCCTTACTTTCTCCAGCATCGGAGTTCCTAATTCTTTCGTTTCCAGACGGGCCAGCTCTTCCTCCCGTAGATATTCCATCGAACAGGGTTTGAGCCGGAGCTTATAGGAGGCGAAAGGGTTTTTCTCCATCCATTCGTTTTTGATAGCCCAGATCAGCATTTTCTTTAGCCTTTCCAGGTTCTTCATGGTGCCGTTAGTGGTGCAGGGGCATTCCGGCTTAATGGGATTATTCCGGATATAAAATTCAAAGGCCGTGATAAACTGATAATTCACGTCCTTCAAATAAATGTCGCGGGAAGGGTAGGAGCGATCGAGGAATTTCCGAACGTAGATAGCCGTGCTATTATAGTTCTTCATCGTTCCTGGTTTAATTACAGTCTTCATCAGATCATTGTGCGTGTCTACCAATTTACGAAGGGTCATTTTCTCCTTTTCCCCTTCGGGGTCGATGCCTAAATAAGCATTTTTGACGGCTTCGGCGGTGACGATGGCCCCGGAAACGGTCAACTCCTGATAGTGGTTGAATACCTTACCTCTGATTTCCTCCAAATAGTTGTTTAACTGCTTTAGTTCTTCGGTTCGGGGTTTGGCAACCCCTTTGCCGGTGTTCCAATCCTCTTTGGTGAGGTAATACTTTAGGGCCAGCTCGCAGCGGCTTTTGTTGACGACGATTCGCAGATAAAGCGGAAATTTCCCATTGATGGGACGGTTCAGGCGTAGCGTAAAGTGTACGCCGAACGTGTTAGTACTTCTCATAACAAAACATTTTTACGTGATAAAATCAAACTGCACTTAATCCGGTCTCACGACCACGAAAAATGAACCTAAAAGAGCTTCGGCGGATCGACTTACACGATATCTGTATGTGATAAGGGTTCAGCCTATCCGGTGAACAAAGATACTGTTCACCTCGGGCAAAAACCTTGTTCACCTGATTGGCCTCGTGCAGCCTATCCTTTTTTGCTCCCAATTGATATGAATATTTATGGAAAAGCCCGTAAACAGTGAATGTTACGGGCCGTTGAACCTAGATGTTCTCTAAAAATGCGGAGAGAGAGGGATTCGAACCCCCGGAGGCTTTCACCTCAACAGTTTTCAAGACTGCCGCAATCGACCGCTCTGCCATCTCTCCGGGCGCAAAATTAAGGTCTCCGATGGAACGACCAAAACTTTTTGCGACAACCTCCGTAACTTCGCTAAAATTCCGTGGATTTTGAAGCATCTCAGAGCCGTAAATAAATATTTTTGGAAGTATCGCTGGCGCTTTTTACTAGGCATCCTCTTCATCGTCCTGTCCAACTATTTTCGCATCCTCAGCCCCCAGGTCACCGGCTACATCGTCAATTCCGTCGAAAAAGAACTGCGGGATAGCCTCTCCAGAAAGACGGCAGGGGAGAGTATAACCCACCCGGACTCGCTGCAACGGGGCGTCACCGCAGCGGCCAACCTGAAAAACAGCCGCCAGGACACCAAAGACACCGCCAACTACGATATTCTGGTCAAGAAGTTCATCCGCGTCATGGACACTACCCATACCTCCTTCGGGCATAAAGTAGCCATCTGCGGCATCACGCTCTTATTATTGGCGATTTTGGGCGGATTTTTCATGTTCCTCATGCGCCAGACCATCATCGTCATGAGCCGGCATATCGAATATGACCAGAAAGCCGAAATCTATACCCATTACCAGCAGCTCGACGCCAACTTCTATAAAACACACAGCACCGGTGACCTCATGAGCCGCATGGCCGAAGACGTCAGCCGGGTCCGCATGTTCACCGGCCCCGCCGTCATGTACCTGGCGAATCTCCTGGCCACCATCGGCTTCAGCCTCTTCTTCATGCTGCGCAAAGATGCCCTGCTGAGCCTCTATGTGCTGACACCCCTGCCCATCCTGGCCTTTACCATCTACTACGCCAATAATATCATCCATAAAAAGAGCGAACATATCCAGGCCCTCCTGAGCAACCTCACCACCAACGCCCAGGAATCCTATAGCGGTATCCGCGTCATCAAGTCCTTCGTCCAGGAGAAAGCCATGCTCCGCTACTTCACGCACAACAGTGAAGAATACCGCAAGAACGCCGTCGGCCTGGCCAAAGTCGAATCCATCTATTTCCCCGCCATGGGCCTCATGATCGGCCTTAGCACCCTGCTCACCATCATGATCGGGGGACTCTATGTCATCTACGGCAAACACAACGCGGATGTCGGCACCATCACCGAATTCGTCATCTATATCACCATGCTCACCTTCCCCGTCAGCGCCATCGGCTGGGTAGCCAGCATGATCCAACGGGCTTCCGCCTCCCAGAAACGACTCAACGAATTCCTGGATACCGAATCCAAAATCCAGCCCCCGCCGAATGCCGTTAGACAGCAGCTACAGGGAAACATCTCCTTCGAACAGATAGATTTCACCTATCCCAATACAGGGATCCATGCACTTAAACAATTTGACCTCCAAATAACCAAAGGGCAAAAAATAGTCATCATAGGCAGGACAGGCAGCGGCAAGACCACCATCGCCCAGCTGCTGCTCCGTATGTATGACCCCGGCGCCGGCCGGATCCTCATCGACGGCACAGACCTCCGGCAGATGGACCTCCAGGACCTCCGCCGCCAGATCAGCTACGTCCCCCAGGACGTATTCCTCTTCAGCGACACCGTCACCGGCAATATCCAGTTCGGACTCGACCAGCCCAATGAAGACAAAGTACGCCAGGCCGCCCGCTATGCCAGCGTCGACAAGGAAATTGACGGATTCGCGGAGAAATATGATACCATGATCGGCGAGCGGGGTGTCACCCTCAGCGGTGGACAGAAACAACGCATCTCCATTGCCCGCGGCCTCATCAAAGATCCGGAGATCGTCGTTTTCGATGACTGCCTCAGTGCTGTAGATACTAAGACTGAGAAGGAAATACTTGGTAATTTATATCAATATCTGCAACACAAGACCGCTATCATTATCACCCACCGCATCTTCTCCCTCTTCGACTTCGACCGCATCGTCGTACTCGAAGAAGGTAAGATCGTAGAGACCGGCACCCACCAGGAACTGATGGCCCTCAATGGTTATTATACGTTCCTTTACGAGCAGCAGCAGCAGGAAAACGCCAAAGGCGTTTTGCCTTGAAAAGGCAATCATTAGATTCGGGCGCCCGGAAGTTCATCTTCCGGACGCTCGCTCCCACGCTGCCGGCATCTGAGACCTGCCTGTCTTCGGCGCGGCAGTCGTTTCAACACCCCAAACTCCCAATATTGGACGATAGTCTCCAACTTCGACCTAATTAGTTCTAATTAGGGGCTACAAATCTTTTAGCAAATTTTGCTAATTCGAAAACAATACTATATTTGTGCCTAGTTAATTTGTAACTTTCAACTGTAAAAAAAAATAATAGTGGCGTACGAAAACAACGAAAAAAGGATGGAAAGCGTTTACAGTAAGCGCATCAGAGCCGGCAAACGCAGGACGTATTTCTTTGATGTGAGGGCAACGCGTAGTAACGATTATTATCTTACTATCACTGAAAGCCGTAAGAAATTCAATGAAGACGGGTACGACAGGCACAAGATCTTCCTGTACAAGGAGGATTTCAACAAGTTCCTCAAGGCGCTCACCGAAGCCGTCGACTACGTAAAGACGGAATTAATGCCCGATTTCGATTTCGACGCCTACAACCACGACACCGTGGAGAATGAAGGCGGCATGCAGGAATCCGCTTCCGGCAGCAGCAGCATCGCCGATGATATCATCGAGGAAGTAAGACATACACCCGCGCCCACCCCTTCAGCGCCTACAGCTACTACCGGCGAAGAAGTAGACAAATGGTAAGACCGTAAACACCTTATATAAGAACCCTTGCTTAGCAGCAGGGGTTTTTTCATTTATCCATTTAATCAAATCCGCTCATCTAATACCACAACCTCGCCTTCACCCGCTTCAGATAGGAAAGGGCCTCCTTCCGTAACAGCTTTCTCTTTTCCGTCCCCGGGATCTTCCCAATCGCCTGCCAGCCCTTCCAAAATCCCCCGATATCCCCTCCGCTCTTCTTCAGATATTGCAGACTCCACAACAGGGCCGTCGTCAGAAAATCGACGGCCGGCAAATACTTCCAGGCCACCTTGCTCTTATTCACCCACATTCCCCGCAGCTTCTCTCTGGGCGTCAGCCTTCCCGCCGGCGACTCCTTATGCAACACCACCACCCGGTCATCATATCGGATACTCCATCCCGCATCCAGCGCGCGGTAACTCAGATCGTACTCCTCCATCCCATAAAAAAAATCCTCCGGATAATACCCCACCTCCTCAAAGACCTCCCGCCGGATCGCATGGGCACAACCCGAAAAATAAGCTGCGTCAAAATGCCGCCAGTCCTTTCTCTCCCTAAACCGCTTGCTGGGAAACGCATTCTCCTGCATCTCCATCGTATCATAATAATAGACCTTAAAAGCAGCTAACCCCGCCCGCCTGCCCGCCTCCTCCTCTTCCCGGAACAACGCCACGATCGTGGACAACGCATCCGGCGTATGAAAGAGCGCATCATCATCCAGGAATACCAGGATCGGCGCGACACTCTGCCGGATAGCATAGTTGCGCCCACGGGATACCCCCAGGTTCTCCGTCACAGCCAGGTATCGAAAAGGAACTTCCGGATGCGCCGCAAAATAGGACTCCACCGATTGATAAGAAACGGAACTGTTATTATTCACCAGGATCACCTCCTCCAACAGCTCCTCCAGACCCTGTAAGTTGCTGATATTCTCCGCCAGCGACAGGGCATCCTCCGGTCGGTTATACGTAATGATAACGATGCTGAGAGGCTTCAAGATGTAATTGTTTTTTTAGGCTTTCGCCGCTACCGGCTTACTCTTCTTCCAGACATCGAAGGCCGCGACAATCAGCAGCAGGAACCCGATCAGGCTCGACAAGAGCGTAATCGTATTTCCCAAGGCATACGAATGAGGCTCGAACCGGAACTCGATCGTATGATCGCCCGCCGGAACCGACATCCCCCGCAGGACATAATCCACCCTCAAATAGTCTGTCTTATTGTCATCTACATAGACGTCCCAGCCCTTGTCATAGTAGATCTCACTGAAAACGGCAAATTGATTGGTCTTCGCGGAGAATTTATAGCTGATCTTATCATTGTCATTCTCGATCAGCCGGATGGAGGCCGCACTGTCCGGTACCGGCTCTGATTTGACCAGCGACTTGAATTTTTCCTGCACCAGCACCGTATCCCTTAAATTGATGCTGTCCAATGCCTTCATCTCTTCATTCCCGTCTTTCACATAATGAATGGACTTCACCAGCCAGCAGGGACCAAAGGCGCCGGGATTGATATGGGCTTCCTGCTGCCCGGTCTGAGGATTGCGCTGGATAAAATATTTCGTATTCAGCATATCGTAGACCATCATATTGCCTTTCGACAACTGATGCTCGATAAGATCCTGATACAATCCCAGCTTCGCAGGACTGTAGCCGCCCACCGAATTATGAAAATAGGAGGCGCGTGCGTCCTGGAAAGGATCCCCACCCGCTTCGTCAAATACCCGGAAGTTCTTCTCCGGATCGCTCTTGATCCGCGTATCGGCGGCAGTAGGAGTGAGGCTGGCCTCGAAGTCCGCCGACTCTACGAAACTGTCTTCATTCAGATATCTTCTTCCCACCGCCAGCAGGTCATAAGAGCTTAACACCAGCAGCCCGCCCAGCAGAATGATTTTTTGCGTATACTTTCCTTTCAGATAGAGCCCGAGCAATACGACTGCAGCGGCAATTAACAGGATCGTCCGGATCAGGTCCCCCCCGAAGATCGATTGCCGGTCGGCCTTCAATCCATTCAGCAGAGAGCTCCCGAATCCACTGGCCTGTTGCTGCATCTCCGGAGTAGGCTGCTGTCCGCGGGACAATTGCTGTAGCATACTGTTGGAAAAATTCTTGGAGATAGCGTCATCATTGGCGCCCTTGTAACTGGCCGAAAAATAAAACAGACCAACCAGCACCAGTACCCCGGCTGCAATCATCGCGGATAAGCGGAACTTCTTCCAGATCTCCTCTTTCGAAGCCTCTGATTTCAGCAGCTGATCCAGGCCCAGGGCCCCCAGCAGCGGAAATGCAAATTGCGGCATCACCAGCGCAATCGTAGGCGCCCTGAACTTATTATAATAAGGAAGATGATCGAACAGGAAATTATTTACCGAAGGGAAGCTCTTGCCCCAGGCCAGCACGATACCCGTCACCGCTACGCTGACCAGCCACCATTTGGGCCAGCCCTTTACATAGACCAGCCCCAGGATGAAGAGGAAGCAGCACACCGCTCCCAGGTAGACCGGACCGGCCGTAGTGCTCTGCGGACCCCAGTAAGCATAGGCATTGGCCATTTGCAGCGCATTGTCTTCCGGAACACCGGCCTCGACCATCTTGTCGGCAAACTTCGAGCTACCCGTGATCTCCCTGCCAAGGCTGCCCCCGCCAAAAGATCCCGGCACCAGCAGCGTCAGCGTCTCCGGAATACCATAGCTCCACTGGAAGGCATATTCCTTACTCAATCCGCCATTGCTGATATATAATCCGCTATTGCTACTGCCCGTCAGTTCCGTCCTTCCTCCGCGCATCGTCTCCTTCGAAAATTCCTGCACAGGCAGGCTATTCAGGGCAAAAGAGCCAAAGCCGATAGCGCCTGCAATCACGGCAAGGCCCAGACCGGTAAAGGCCTGTTTCAGCTGCTTTTCCTTCCAGCTGTGGATAAGATAAGCTACCGTAAGAAAACCCGCGCTGATCAGCGTATAATATACGACCTGCAAATGCTGCGTACTCACCTGCAGCGAGAAAAAGACCGTGAGCAGGGCAGCCCCTAAAAGATACTTCCGTTGGAAAAGCAGCAGCAGGCTGGCGATCACCGCCGGCGCATACGCGATCGCGACCATCTTCGTCACATGCCCCACGCCGATGATCACAGGATCGTAGGTGGAATAGGCATAGGCCAACGCCGCCAGTACCCCGATCCAGGGATTGATCCGCAACACCAGCGTCAGAATATAAAAACAGACGCAAGCCAGGAAGAAATAGCTGATCGGTGCGGGAAGCCATAGTGTCATCACATAATTCAGCACCCCGATCTGTATCGGAGACTTCGCATCCATCGCGATATTATAGGCCGGCATCCCGCTGAAGTTGCTCTCCGTCCATAAAGGGAAATGACCATGTTTTTCTTTGTATTCAAACGACTGCTGCGCCATCCCCTTATAACCGATCATATCATGCTGATTGACGACTTTGCCGTCCAGAGCAGGCTTGCAATACACAATGGAAACCACCAGGAAAACACCGATGGCTATCAGATGAGGCAGCGCTTTTTTGAAGAAGGAAGAATTCATAAATATCGAAGTGATTATTCCCGGCAAAATAATGGTATTTTGCCCATAAATACAGATTTTTGAACAAATTATGAGGTTATTGCGACTTCTCTCCCGTGTAGCATTTATTTGTAATATTTGCTTCCTCCTGGCTTCCTTCGTTCAGTGGCTGCCCGATCCCCCGGAAGGCGGACTGGTATCGATGATCATTATTATGGGCTATTTGCTGGCCATCCTCGTCAATACCGTCGTTAACCTTTGGGTAATAGCCCTGTTCATCGCCGGACGACTGCGGACCAGCTCCGTTCCTGTCTGGCTGCTTATCGTTAATTTCGCTTTCTTCAGCCTCCAATTGGCACTCTTAATAATTAACCGCAAATGATCCATCAGATACTTAAAGACCGACCGACCAAACTATTCATCTTCTTCACGGCCTTTTTCGTCGCCAACGCACTGATCGCGGAATGTATCGGCGGTAAGATCTTCTCCCTGGAAAAACTCCTGGGGCTGCATCCGAGCCAGTTCTCCCTCTTCGGGCAAAAAGGACTTTCTTTCAATCTCACCTGCGGCGTCCTGTTATGGCCCCTGGAATTCGTCATGACCGATATCGTCAATGAATACTACGGCCCCCGGGCGGTACGCCGTATCTCCTATATCGCGGTGGGACTCATCTCCTACGCATTTCTTATGTTCTATGCCGCCATCCATATTCCCCCCGCCGACTTCTGGATAGCAACGAAGACCGACAGCAATATCCCCAACATGCAGGATGCTTTCAACGGCATCTTCGGACAAGGTATGTGGATCATACTGGGCAGTCTTACGGCTTTTTTGGTCAGCCAGGTAGTGGATGTGACCGTATTCCATAAGATCAAGCGGTACACAGGAGAGAAGCATGTCTGGCTCCGGGCCACCGGATCCACCATCATTTCCCAGTTGGTGGATAGCTTCGTGGTGTTATACATCGCCTTTAAAATAGGCAATAACTGGAGCTGGCAGCAGGTGCTGGCTATCTGCCTGGTCAACTATGCCTATAAGTTCACGATGGCTGTCGTGCTCACCCCCCTGATCTACCTGGTGGAGCACCGGATCGAGAAATACCTGGGACACGAGACGACGGCAAAAATGAAACGCTCCGCCATGGGACTCGACGCAGCGCCCTCAACGGACTTCACCGGGGCCTGATCATAAGGAGTCTGATCAGGGGTCGTCCGGTCATCCATTAATCTGGCAGGAGCACACGCTCCATAATATAGTCATTCATCTGGTAGTTATTCCCGATGTCGATATCTTCTTCCCCGATAACGACAAACCCCATTTTCTCATAGAAAAAGATAGCCTTGTTATCCCGCTTGACATTCAGCCGCAGCGCCCGCGCACCCCGGATTGCTGAATAGATGAATTGGAGCATGGCCTTTCCCGTACCCTTGCCCTGTGTTCCCGGCAGCACATAGAGCTTGTGCAGCTTATAAACACCGGGTTCCGCCAGGGCGCCCCAGGAGGCAAACCCGATCGGCTCTTCCTCCAGCTCCACCAATAGGAAGCTATGCTTCTCCTCCAGGATCAGACGCCGCAGCGCGGCAGGACTATAAAATAGGTTCAGCATGTATTGCAGCTGCTCCGCGGACTGGGTCTCCCCATAAGTCGCCGGCCAGGTCTGCTGCGCCAGCCACCCGATCGTATTGAGATCATCCAGTTCCGCCAATCGGATCGATAATGTTGAATTCATAATATATCAGCTGTCAAAATTAGTATTTTTGGCCCGGATCAGCTTCCTCTCCGGATCGCTCCTCCTCTTCGGATAATTCCTCTTCTTCTTCTTCCATCAATGCCCGATGCATCCGGATCGCCCGCCCGGCCATGCGTACCGCGATATAAAAGCTTGCAAAAGCCCCAAAAGACAATATCCCCGTCGACACATACTGCGTCACCGCCCGGTTGTCCTTCAGGAAAAGAAAAAAGTCAAAACTCCCGTGCAGCAGCACCACCACCAGCAACCCCTTCCACAGCAGCCAGACAGATCGCTCCGGCTCGAATTTCGCCCAGCCCACATTATACCCCATCAGTATGGCAAACGACGCATGGGCCGGCACCGCCAGGAAAAACCGGGAGATCCCCGTCTCCAGGCCGAACTGGTGCACATATTCGATATTCTCCACCGTCGCAAACCCCATCCCGATCATTACGGCATACACGATCCCGTCAAATGGTTCCTGGAAGGACTTCTTAGGATAAGCGTACCAACGCAGCAACAGGAATTTAGTCCCCTCCTCGCTGAGCGCCACCACAATAAACGCATACCAGGCATACGACCACACCGAATGCCGCGAAGGCTCATCCCGGACATCCCCGGCAAGGCCCTGCAATAAGAGCGGCGGCAGCGTCCCCGCCATTCCCAGCACAAAAGAAATGACAAGTGAGCTCAGCGACCCTTTCCCGTATTTATTCAGCGAATAAATGAACAGGCTGATAGCTATTCCCGGAGCGATGGCTAAAGCGAGTAACAGCATTTAATTCGGTTTGGCTGCTGAAGGATCTGTAGAAGATTCCGTCGTGAAAAAATAGATCACCCCATCGCTGAACCGCTGCTCACGGATGAGCTTCTTATATTTTTTGATGAAATCGATCGTCACCAGGTCGGTATTGATGGCATCCGTAAACCAGATCACATAGAAATTGGTTTCCTTCAGGAACTCCCGGACATCCCAGGGCAGGTCCCTGTGCGGCAGCATGTCCGACCGGATCCCCGTAAAGTACCAGATACCCTCGAATGCATTGGAATAGGTGGGGGTGTGGGGGCTGAAGAGTTCCTTATGCGTACCGATATAATGCATCGTCTCGGATTGCTTCCACTGATCCTCCGTATAGCCCGGTATCCCGGCATATTTTACCCCGTCCCAGTTATAGGCATCCTCCCTCCATTGCCCCACCTGGAAGCATATCGCGGCCACCAGTGAGACAAAGATCAGGACAGGAAGCGAGTAACGCGACCTGAAGTGGCGATGCCGGTAAAAATCGGCGATCCAGGACGTACTGCCCCAGATCCAGGGAATGAACAAAGGAGATAATAACCGGCTGTCCAGCTGTTGGAATCGCGACAGGGTAGCCGTAGCCAGGATGAAGACCGTATATACGACAAAGAAAGACAAAGCGATATTCTCATAGGAAAAGAAATTCCGCCGTCGCACCAGCCGGTAGACGAAGATCCCCATGCAGAAAAGGATACTACAGGCGCCCACCACCGTCGCCAGCCGGTAGTCCTCGTCGAAAAAAGGTAGCCAGTCACTGAGCACGCTCCCGAAATCATGCAGGTTAGTGCCAAAGCCAGTGATGGCCTTCTCCCGGTAACCCGTCAGGGTACCCGTGACCAGCTGGTTGCGATACATGTTCAAAGCCAGCAGCGAAGAGGCGGTCACCCCGAACAGCAGCAGATGCCCGATCTTCTTTTTCCACTGCAGCTTCCCATCACAGAGCAGCAGCAGCCCGCCCGTCAGGATAAAGCTGACACCCGCATACCGGGTGACACAGGCCAGCGCGGCAATAAAACCCGGCAGGAGCAGTGACTTTGTCGTATGCGAAAGGAAATAGCGCCGGGCGGCAATGATGAACAGCAGCGATAGCAGCAGGAACAAGGTCTCCGACCAGAGCATACAATATACTTCCAGCAGACAGGGGCTCAGCACGAATATGCTCAACAGGATCCATTTATATCCCTTCAGGCGTCCGATAAACCGGCTCATCATCCATCCGCATAGAAAAATAACCGTGGCGAATAAAAGCCCGTTCAGTACCGGTCCGAAACTTAAAGGAGCCCGCCCGGTAAGGAATTGTATCCCGCTGAGGAAAATAGGGTAGAAGGCCGGGAAGTCCATCATCGGCAGCCCGGAAAAATCATTGATCAGACCCTGATCGTGGATACTGGCCGCCGTACTCATATAAACGACCGAATCCGGCGAGACCCCGATGCCCCCATGCCGGGCGCAAAGCTGGATAAGCACGAAACCCGCGATGGCCGCGATCAGTGAGTCGAAGTTCCCGTAAGGTATTAATGACCGCAGTTTTGAGAACATAGTAGATTGCGAAAATAAGCGTTTCCCTCTTTTAAAAATCTTCATTACGAACTTATGCTTAATTTCAGCCAACCAACAAAAGTGATTGTTCATGATTGTCCTTCGCCTGCCCGTATGCACAGCAATCCTGGTCCTTATCTCTGCCGGCTTATTCGCCCAGCAATTCGGCGGCAATCCCCCTTCCCTTCACTGGCAGCAGATCAACACCGACACGGCCCGGGTCATCTTTCCCTCCGGCATGCAGCTACAGGCGCAGCAGGTAGCTGCCATCGTTCATCAACTCAGCCGGACCACGCTCCCTACCGTCGGGGGAAATCAGCATAAGATCAATATCGTATTCCAAAATCAGACCATTATTCCCAACGGCTATGTAGGACTCGCCCCTTTCCGGAGTGAATTCCAGCTCACCCCCGAACAGAATAGCCTGGACCTGGGCAGCCTGCCCTGGCAGAAACTGCTGGCCGTCCACGAATACCGGCATGTACAGCAATATAATAATTACCGGGTGGGCCTCTCCAAAGCCTCCTATTATCTTTTCGGGGAAGGAGGACAGGCCCTGGCGAACAGCCTGGCCATCCCCAACTGGTTCTGGGAAGGAGATGCTGTCTACCAGGAGACCCTGACCAGCGACCAGGGCCGCGGCCGCCTGCCCTTTTTCTTCAATAGCTACCGCTCCCTCTGGGCAGGGGGGAAGGACTACTCCTGGATGAAGCTCCGCAATGGCTCCCTCCGCGACTACGTGCCCGACTGGTATCCCATGGGCTATATGCTGGTGGCCTATGGCCGGCAGCGCTACGGCGATGACTTCTGGAAGAAAGTGACCCTCGATGCCGCCGCTTTCCGGGGACTTTTCTACCCACTTCAGACCGCGATCCGGCGATATGCCGGCATCTCCTTTTACCGCTTCCGCCAGGATGCCCTGGATTATTTCCGGGCCGGGTCCGCCGCCGGCAGCCCGATCCCGCAGGACGAATATGCCCGCACCCACCGGCACTTTGTGGCCGATCAGCAATTCCCCCAATTCATCGGACCCGATAAGATCGTTTACATGCAGAGCAGCTATCGCCGCAACCAGGCGTTTATTATCCGTGACGGACAACAGGGCTCCGATAAGCGACTGCGCCCCCGCGCCATCTCCCTGGACAATTATTTCTCCTATGGAGGAGAGGGCAGCGACAGCCGCATCGTCTATTCCGCCTACGAGACAGATCCCCGCTGGAGCTGGCGCGACTACAGCGTCATCCGCGTCCTGGACCCCGCCACCGGCAAGGACCACCGGATCACCAGCCGGTCCCGGTATTTTTCTCCTGATATCTCCCCCGATGGCCACCATATCATCGCCGTACAGGAATCCACCAATGGAGCCTGCGACCTGCACCTGCTGAATAGCCAGACCGGTCAGCTGGAGAAAGTGATTCCCAACAAGGACTCGCTCTTCTATACGTATCCCAAATTCTATAGCGGCGCGGGCATCATTTCCGCCGTCCGCAATACCAAGGGACAGATGTCCCTGGCCCTGGTAAATACCGGCGACGGAGCCGTATCCTACCTGCTGCCCTTCAGCTATCAGACGATCGCATACCCATCCATCAACGGCGACACCATCTGGTTCACCGCCTCCCGCAATGGCGAAGACCGGATCTTCGGACTCGCCGGTGGCCATCTCTTCCGGCTATTCCTGCCACAGGGCGATCCAGCCACGGGCCAATACGGCTTCCAGGCCGGCAATACCCGGTATGCCTGGACCACTTTCACCGCCGTAGGCTACCGGCTCGATACCGCCAGCCGGTCGGCAGCCCGCCTGCAAGCAATGGACACAGCGCAGTGGAGCCGCCCATTACCCATCCAGGGCATCGATTCGCTGGATAAAGGTCCCGCGCATCTGCTGGACAGGGTCGGCGCCGGGGGGTATCCCGTGAATGACTACCCGCTTTCCTTTCACCTGCTTAACTTCCACAGCTGGAGACCCTATATCAATGACCCCGACTATACCTTCTCCCTCCAAAGCGAGAACATCCTCAATACCCTGGAGTCGGAAGTCTATGGCACCTATAACCGCAACGAACAATACAAACAGATAGGTGTAGACGCTACCTATGGCGCCCTCTATCCCTGGATCGACGCAGGATTTGACTATACCTTCGACCGCAATGCCTTCTTCGGCACACAGAAAATATTCTGGAATGAAATGCAGGCCAGGGCGGGATTCAGCATACCCCTGCATTTTACCCGCAACTTATCGTATACCGCCTTGCAGTTCGGCTCGGATATCGTGCTGAACAAACGCACAGACAATGCGTTCTTCAAAGACACCCTGCATCTGAACAACAGCGCCTTCGCTTACATCGATCCCTATGTTACCTTCTCCCATCAGATACAGCAGGCCCCGATGCAGATCTATCCCCGTTTCGCCCAGGTGCTCAGCCTGAGCTATTCCCGCGCGGTGACATCCCTGGAAGCCCATCAGTTCCTGGCATCCGGCAGTCTCTACCTGCCGGGGCTGGCCTATACGCATAGCCTGGTCCTGGCAGCCGCCTTCCAGCAGCGTGACAGTATGCAGAATGCCCGCTTTTCCAACAGCTTCCCCTTCTCCCGGGGCTATACGGGCGAGAATTTTTACCAGATGTGGAAGTTCTCCGTCAACTATAATTTCCCCCTGGTCTATCCGGATTGGGGATTGGGTAATATTGTCTACTTCCAGCGCATCCGCGCCAATGGCTACTATGACTATACCAATGCGAATGACTTTTACACCAATGGGAATAAGTACAACGGCACTTTCCGTTCTTATGGAACGGAGATCTTTTTCGATACCAAGTGGTGGAATCAGCTGCCCATCAGCTTCGGCATCCGTTATAGCCATCTTATCGACCGCGACTTCGAAGGCCGCGGCCCCAATCAATGGGAGTTTATCCTGCCGTTAAATTTGCTGGGGAAATAGGTCAAGGTAAATGGCTTGTTACTCGAAGCCTTCTCTTATTTGAGAAGGAGGTTGATTTCGGTTTTCCATAAAATCGGGCGTAAATTTGTCAAGGCTTGTGCGCAGTGTGTGCCATGGATTTTTCGCGGTCGGCTTTAATGGATAAGGTCGGTTGAAAGCCTCCTGAGAAACCTTGAATCGTTCTGCCAGCTTGCGGATCACCTCTTTTGACAACCCTTTTTTATAGTGGAGTATATCGGAGACATATCCTTTGCTGACCCCTAGCATAATCACGAGATCCTTCGCCTTCATCTTATGATCCTCCATAAACGAATGAAGCAGACGTATAGGATCTACTTCATTCAAAGTACTGTGCTCTTCATCCCATTTCTCAATGAGAAGAGTCAATAAATCGATCTCTTCCTCTACGGACTTGTCCTTAGAGCCCGCATCCAACAGGCTTTCCAGGATCTTGCAATATTCATTATATTGCTCTTTGGACCTTATTACCTTATATTTTAATGGTTCCATAGTTGTCTTTTTTCAAAAATCATCTACCGCATACTGTAATTTTCTTTTACATAGTTCACCATACTCGGCATGCGTCCCAATCCATTTGATATATAAATGGACTTTCGAAAGACCGAACCAATATTTAGCGATCATACGAAAGTTATTGCCGGCTATGTCAAAAACGACCCTGTCACTTCCATTCCCCAATAGATCGGCCGTATTAAAGGTTTCGTAAATGTCATCTGGTTTAAACCAATCCGCTCCTCTAATCTTTTCCAGCCAGTCTTCAAAGGAAGTCCTGCACCGAGCCTGGCCAATCATATAGTCCTCAATCGTTTCCCTTCTTATCAAATGAATTTTCATAGCAACCCATTACAAAGATAATAAAAGTTCTCTGCAAGAGAACTTTTATAAATAAGTTTTCAACATAGTGGAGGCACTATTTTCCTACCCCTCTAAAGTGGAAATAGTGAATATGGTGGGAATTAATTGAAAATCATGGCCGTAAGCTTTTCAATATTATGGTAAAAAGATGTTTGACTTTATAATCCACTTAGCGTCTCTTCGATCACTTTGATCTTTGCCTCTGTATCCGCCAGCTTCCTTCTTTCCAGGTCGATGACCTCCGGCTTGGCATTTTGGACAAAGCGTTCATTGCCCAGCTTCTTATTAACCGAATCGAGAAAGCCCTTCAGATAGACCAATTCCTTCCGGATCTGCTCTTTTTGGCTGCTCAGATCCATGACACGGTCTTCCGTACTGATATAAAATTTATCTTTTCCAACTACGACGGTCAATGCCCCATCCATACTATCCTTCGTAAACAGAATAGCCGGCGCATTTACCTGCCGGATCAGGATCTGGCTGATAATTTCATAAGTCTTCTGCGAATCCGACTGGATATGGAGATTGATCGATTCTTTGGGCTTGATCTGCGCCTTATTCCGGGCATCCCGTATGGCCGTGATCACCTCTTTCAATAGTTTGCCCTGTTCCAGCAGAGCCGCATCGAAGGTCACCGGAGCGGCAAACTGCTTCACGCAAAGATCATCCGTCCTTTCCTGTATCAGATGGTAGATCTCTTCGGTAATGAAAGGCATAAAAGGATGCAGCAGCTGCATCAGCTCCTCGTAAAAAGCCACCGTCTTTGCATAGACGCCCGCATCGATCGGCTGCTCGAACCCCGGCTTGACCCATTCCAGGTACCAGCTGCAGAAGTCGTCCCAGATAAGGGAATACAAGGTCTTCAGCGCTTCGCTCAGCCGGAAATCGGCAAACAGTTTTTCCAATTCTATGCGTACATCCGCCAGACGGCTCTCAAACCACTGCACGGCAAAGTTTTCGGATACCTTCTCGACGCCGGGCTTCGCCCTGTCTTCCCATAGCTGAACCAGCTTGAGTGCATTCCACAGCTTGTTATTGAAATTACGTCCCTGCTCCAGCGCGCCCTCATCGAAAAGCAGGTCGTTGCCGGCAGGGGAGGAGATCATAATGCCAAAACGGACGGCATCGGCCCCGTATTTTTCGATCAGCTCCAGCAGATCGGGAGAATTACCCAGGCTCTTGCTCATCTTCCTGCCCTGCTTGTCCCGCACCATCCCCGTGAAATAAACATCCCGGAAAGGGATCCTCTTTTCGATCGGCAGGTTGTCCGGAAAATAATACAGGCCGGCCATGATCATCCGCGCAACCCAGAAGAAGATGATGTCCTGCCCCGTGACCAGCACGGAAGTAGGGTAGTAGTAGCTGATATCGGGGTTGCCCGGTTGGGTCACCCCCTTAAAGACTTCGATGGGCCAGAGCCAGGACGAAAACCAGGTATCCAGCACGTCTGCATCCTGTGTCAGGTCGTTCGGTCCGAACGACAGTTTTTCAACAGCAGGGGTGCCCCGATCGCCGGCCCCAGACCCCGCAGCCGCGAACAAAGCATAAGCCTCCTCCCGCGTAGCCGCTACCTGGAGACTCCCATCAGGAGCATACCAGGCCGGAATCTGCTGACCCCACCAGAGCTGGCGGGAAATACACCAGTCCTTTACATTCTCCAGCCAGTATTTATAGGTCGCGAGGAATTTATCCCCGGGATGGATCGTAATATGTCCTTCGGTAACGGCCTTCAACGCCGGCTCCGCCATCTCCTTCATTTTGACAAACCACTGCGTAGAGATCCTGGGTTCGACGACGGCGCTGGTACGCTGGGAGAAGCCGATCCGGGTCGGATGCTCCTCTTCTTTCGACAGGAGCCCTTGGGCTGCCAGCAGCTCCACTACCTTTTTACGGGCGGCAAACCGCTCCATGCCGACCAGTATCTCCGCGGCGGTGCTCAACGTGCCGTCTTCATTCAGGGTATCGATGATAGGAAGGCCATGCTTCAGCCCCAAATTATAGTCATTGATATCATGGGCTGGCGTCACTTTCAACGCGCCCGTTCCAAAAGCCGGATCGACATAGGTATCGAAAATGATCGGCACCCTGCGGTTTACAAGGGGTACGATAGCGAATTTCCCCGCCAGTCCCAGGTAACGCTCATCCGTGGGGTTTACGCAGATCGCCGTATCTCCCATGATGGTCTCCGGCCGCTGCGTGGCGACCAGGATCGATCCGTCCGCCAGCGAATCGCCGGTAAGAACAGCCGGGCTGCCGTCTTCATTCACAATCTTATAGCGTACATAATAAAGTTTACCCATGTCCTCTCGGTACTCTACCTCTTCGTCACTGAGGGCCGTCTTTGCGACAGGGTCCCAGTTGATCATACGGGCGCCCCGGTAAATAAGCCCTTTATTATACAGGTCGATGAATACGCTGATAACGGAAGCATAATAATCCGGGTCCATGGTAAACGATACCCGGTCCCAGTCTACACTGCAACCCAGCTTTTTGATCTGGTGGTAGATGATCCCCCCGTATTTGTCCTTCCATTCGTAGGCATATTCCATAAAGGCGGGCCGGGATAAGCTGTTCTTATCGATCCCCCTTTCTTTCAGCATACCTACCACCTTGGCTTCCGTGGCAATGGACGCATGGTCGCTGCCGGGCACCCAGCAGGCGTTGAAACCGCTCATCCGGGCCTTGCGCACCAGGATATCCTGTACCGTCTCATTCAGCGTATGGCCCATATGTAAGACGCCCGTGACATTGGGGGGAGGGATGACCACCGTAAAAGCAGGACGCCCGTCCGGACGGCTGTTGAAATAACGCTTGTCCAGCCAATGACTATACCACTTGTCTTCTGTCGCGGAGGGGATATAATTCTTACTTAATTCCATGTCATTCAGATTAGTTCGATTCGCTAAATGGGTGGCAAATGTACGAAATTTAGCGCCCCCGCGCATCCGTCCATCAACCCGGCATCGTCCGGGTAGGCAAAAAAAAATTCCCCGTGAGGGGAATTCCTATAAATCAGAAAAATATATTCGTAACAGGCTGATGCTGTCCTATGCGAACCAATACAGGTAAGAAAGGAACATTACCAGTCCGATAAAACCAAGGGCTAAAAGAATAGTTTTTGCCGTTTCTCCGAGGTGGAAAGAATGAATCATCTTTTTCATAAACGAATTTTTTTTAGGGTGAAACCAGTTGATTAAATAATGCTGGGATTCAGAGGGATCGGAGTTCAAAATCAACTAAACGGGCGGTTTCTCTAACGATTTGGCGTGGAAGCTTGCCGGTCTTAAATCTAGCTCATGCTACAGGTAAGTGCTAAGGAGTCATTGTTTTCTGGAGCAAAGATACATTCATTTTCCAAAATGTAAAATTTTTTAAGACTTTTTTAAGGATCAGGACAATTTGCTTGCCTTTTCCTCGTTGCCGCCGCCAAACTGCTGCCATCCGGACCGGCCCCTCCATGAGCAGGGGACAAAAAAACTCCAGTGCGAACAGGGCTGGAGTTAGGGTTTTGCGGTTATTCACCGGATCCGGGCAGAGCCCTCGACTAGGACATCGTGAACAAATACGCAAAAGACAGTATGGCGCAGAAGTACAAAAAAGCCGTAATAAAGGTCAGGATAGTACTTTCTTTGCCTTGGAATGCGTGGAATTTTTCCATACGGAATTGGATTTTAAGTTAACAATGGATTTAATGGATTCGCCAAACAGACTTTCGGGTAAAAATGAGGCATCGGCCAATGTCCCATCGGACCCAAGGCATCATTTGGCGCGTACACGGATGTACTGATTTTCGCAGAGTAGGGAGTGGATTGTTTTAACCAGCCAGGAGCTTCGGCGGATGCATCTTTCTTTTTACCTTTACAATAGTTAAACTATAACAGGGGCTTCGAAAAATGTACGCGATAGTCGACATAGAAACTACCGGTGGTTATGCAGCCAATAACGCCATAACAGAAGTTGCTATTGTGTTACACGATGGAAATCGGGAGGTTAAGCGCTATGAAACCCTCATCAACCCCGTCCTGTCCATCCCCCGTTATGTACAGGCCCTCACCGGTATCACCGACGAAATGGTCGCCGATGCCCCTTCCTTTGAGGAGGTCGCCCCCTTCCTATACGAATATCTGCAGGGAAATATCTTCGTGGCCCACAACGTCAACTTCGATTACTCCTTTCTTAATCACCAGTTTAAAGCCGCCGGCTTTGACCTGGATTGCAAGAAGCTGTGCACCATCCGCCTGAGCCGCAAAGTATTTCCCGGCGCCCCCAGCTATGGCCTGAGTAAAATATGCGATCACCTGGGCATCTCCATTCCCAACCGGCACCGGGCCGGAGGAGATGCCGACGCAACGGTCCTGCTCTTCGAACGTATTCTGCAGGCCGGCGGTCAGCAGCATATCAATGCCATGCTCAAAGGCAACAGTAAAGAACAATACCTGCCTGTCAACCTGCCCGCCGAACAGGTGCAGGCATTGCCGCAACTGCCCGGCGTCTATTACTTTCATGACGGCAAAGGAAAAGTGATCTATGTAGGCAAAGCCAAAAACCTTCGCAAAAGGGTCGGCAGCCATTTTTCCAATAACAAACCCGGCCGGCAGAAACAGGAATTCCTCCGCCAGATCCACAGCATCTCCCATGAGGTCACCGGTACCGAACTGATGGCCTTCCTCCTGGAATGTATCGAGATCCGGCGTCTCTGGCCCGTCTACAACCGCAGCCTCAAACGCTTCGAGCAGACCTATGGCCTCTATGTATTCGAAGACCGCAGCGGATACCTGCGGCTGGCCCTGGAAAAAAAGCGGCGTCAGCTGCCTCCCCTCTACACCTTCTCCCTCCTGGTAGAAGGACAAACCCTCCTATGGCGGCTCATGCGGCAATGGCGCCTCTGCCCCCGGCTCTGTTTTGTCCAGCGCGGCGAAGGTCCCTGCGAAGGCATCAAAGAGCAATTCTGCGAGGGCGCCTGCGAACACAAGGAGCCCCCGCAGGAGTATAATAAGAGGGTAGAGGAGGCGATCGATTCCCTGGTAAAGAGCCTTCCCAGCTTTACCGTATTCGACGATGGCCGTCACCCGGAAGAGCGAAGCTGCATCCTGGTAGAACAAGGCCGTTTTTATGGGATGGGCTACGTCCCCACGGACTCCTCCATCCCCGATACGGAGGAATTGAAAGGATATCTTACCCGCTATCCTGAAAATGACTATATCCGGGGTTTGGTATACCAGCACGTAGAACGCTGGCCATCGAAAAAAATACAAATAACACACTGATCATATATCAGCCGAAGTACACTTATACGTTAGTTAGACCAAATTATCCAACTCATTCAAATTTCTATGCGTCGTTTATTTCGTCCGTTTAATCTGTTTCGTTCCTTCAGTCAATTCCGTTCATCCCAGCCGTTCCGTCCATCGGCCCTTGTCGTCCTGGCTTTCGCCCTCGCCGGCACGCTTTCATCCTGCCATTCCTCCGCCGCCGGTCCGACCGGATCCGTCACGGACTCCGCCAGCCATACGCCACCCCTGCCTATGTTCAAGCGCAACCCCGAAGACAGACCCGCTGTCAAAAAAGAGCCGGTAGCCGAATACCGGGTACGAACCGATGACAAGCTGAATGAATCCTGGTTTTCCGTCCGCCTGTACGAAACATCCAGGACCATGCGCTACCGCGTAGCCCTGGAATTCGAAGGACTCACCGGAGAAGACACGATCAGGCTGCCCGACCTGGGCACCGTCCCACAACCCGCTATAGAGAAAGGAAAAGACAAGTATTCCTGTATCATCGGCCTGCTGGATAACGACCACAAATTCCGCGAAATGAAAATGGTATACGTGACGGAGAAAGGCCAAAATCTGAAGATCACCACCCTGAAGCATTATGTGGTTACGGAGAACTATCGGTTGGTAGGGGAGTAGAAGGCGTCACTCTCATTCGGGTGTCCCCTCAAGGCGGCGCATCGATCAGCGGACCGATCATCGCAATGAACTCCTGTCGCCCGATCATACGCGCTCCCAGACTTTCCAGGTGCTCTGTATAGACCTGGCAATCGATCAGCTCCACCCCCTCCGACCGGAGTTGCTGAACATACCGGATAAAAGCATATTTGCTTGCATTACTGGCTTTGCTGAACATGCTCTCCCCAAAAAAAGCCTTCCCCAGACGGATCCCATACAGACCGCCCACCAGCTCTCCGTCCAGCCAGGCTTCGGCGCTATGCGCATAGCCCGCCTCATGTAATTTGCCGTATGCATCCTGCACCTCGTCCGTGATCCAGGTGCCGTCCTGCCCCCTGCGCGAAATGGCCTTGCAATTGGCGATCACCTGCCGGAAGGCCTTATTGATCGTAAAGCTGAATGTCTCCTTTCTGATCAGTTGGCGCATGCTCTTACTCTCCTTCAGCTCCTCCGGAAAAAGTACAAATCGCGGATCTGGGCTCCACCACAAAATATGCCGCCCCTCATACCAGGGAAAGATCCCGTTGCGGTAGGCCAGCAACAGCCGTTCTATGGAGAGATCGCCGCCAATCGCCAACAACCCGTCCGGCTCGGCATGCTCCACAGGGGGAAAAATCAATTCATTGTTTAAAGCGTATAAAGGCATGGAGAGAACCTTTACGATTCGGATAAGATTTCGATCGTAGCGCCAATACCCCGCTCGGTAATGGCATCGCACATCGGCTTCAATTCGTCATAGCTGCCCCTTTTGACGGCATACTTGCCCTTGGTGTGGATGATCATCGCACACTGCTCCGCCTGTTCCTGGGATTGTTCGCAAACCTCTATGAGCGTTTGGATCACCCACTCGAAGGTGTTGACCTCATCGTTCCACACGATCAGGCTGCAGGGATCATCATTATCCGTCATCACCGCCGTGTCGTCGTCTTCCATGGATACCGGCCGGGGATTGTAAAGTAAAGAGGGCATGCGATAAGTTTCTTTTGGCAAAATTACGGTTTTCGCCTGCCCCTGCAATGTTCTACCCCCCCTTTTTCTTCTCCGGCAGCTCTTTTCCGGTTCCCCGGATTGCTGCCCCGTGGGTTATCCCAATCTTTGTCTATTTTCGCGGTTTATCCGAATAGATTATGACGCCCGAAAGAGAAGAAAGGATCCTCCAGGTATTGGACAAACGACAGGCTGGTATTACCGTAGTGTTGGAAAATGTATTCGACCCGCATAATATCTCTGCGGTCATGCGGACCTGCGACGCGATCGGCATGCAGGAGATCTATGTCCTGAATACAAAGATCCCCCGGCATAAGAAATGGGGAGCCAAAAGCAGCAGCAGCGCCGCTCAATGGTTGACGATCCGTCAGTATACCAATGCGGAGGAGTGTTTTACCGAACTACGGAAAAAATACGACAGGATCTTCACCACCCACCTCAGCAGTGACGCCGTATCGCTCTATGATATCGACCTTACCCAGCGTGTCGCCCTGGTCTTCGGCAACGAACACGCAGGTGTCACCGAAGAGATCCGGGCTTTATCGGACGGCAATTTCATTATCCCGCAGGTAGGCATCATCAAATCGCTGAACATCTCCGTCGCCTGCGCTGTGAGCCTCTATGAGGCATTCCGCCAGAAGAAGACGGCCGGCCATTATGAACAGCGCAACTTGCCGGAAGGACAATATGCGGCATTGCTGAAAGAATGGAGCCGCGGACAGCTGGAATCCGAACCACCCATTGCACCGGTTTCCCCCTCCTCACTATAAAATAGCTCTTATGCGACAACTTTTTATCATACTCTGTATAGGCACACTAATCCTGCCTGCCCGGGCACAGACCTCTGGCCCGGCCGTTCAAACCCCGGAGATCAAAAAATTAAAGATCACGGACCTGGAAGCCTATATCGGGCAGTGTGATCACCCTCTCATCGTCAATTTCTGGGCTACTTTTTGCGTGCCCTGCAACAAAGAGATCCCTTATTTTATCAGCACCGTGGAAAAATACAAGGGTAGGGGAGTGGAACTGCTATTGGTAAGCCTGGACCTGCCGGATTATTATCCTGCCCGGATCGCCGCCTTTGCAAAAAAGAACAGCTATATGGCTTCTTTGGCCTGGCTGGATGAGACGGATGCTGATTATTTTTGCCCCAAAGTCGACAAAAGATGGTCCGGCGGCATCCCCTGCTCTCTGTTCGTCAATAATAAGGCCCATTACCGGCAGTTTTTCGACCGGCAGTTGACCGAGCCCCAGGTAGAGCCCGCTATAAAAATGATGCTGGCCCCGGCTCAGGCCCTCGCGATCGAGCAACCCACGGAGCGGGTCTCCTTCACCGTTATTTCTTTACCTGCATTCATTTCATCGATGGCTTCCCGCAGATGATGACGCTTCACCCGGCCGGGGTCGCCCGGGCTGTCATCGATAGCGCCATGATACACCAGCTTCCCGTTCTTGTCGAAGAGATAACATTCCGGCGTACGGCTGGCTCCGAAGGCATCGGCCAGCTCGCTGTTGCGGTCTACGGCATAAAACCACTGGTAGCCCTGTGCCTTCGCATAGGATTGCATGTTTTCATAAGAATTGCCTTCATTGCGGTCGCCCTCATTGGCATTCAGCAGGATTATGCCGATCCTGGCCGCTTTGGCATAAGCGCAGATATCTTTGGTGCGGGACTGGTTGCGGATCACGTAGGGGCAGGTATTGCAACTGAACATGACCAGCAGCCCCCCGGCCTCCTTAACCTCCTGCAGGCTTATCTCTTTTCCGGAAATATCTTTGACACGGACGGTAGCCTTGGGTAGGACGGAGCCGATTGGCAGGCTGCCGGCAGGATGCCTGTTGAAGGACAGCAGGCCCAGGACGGGCAGCAGCAGGAAGGTGATGAGCTTCTTCATATTTCAAGGTTTTTAGTCGGTAAAGTTTACTGAAAAATCCTTGAAATCAGCCCGGTTTTTTGATGAAGGGACTGGGAGCGTTTTGTCCGGGTGACTTTTCCCCCGCCATCACTTTAAGGTGATGAATACTTACATTCAATTCATAACCAATCAATAATACCAATGAATTAAAGTAAACCAGGAGCATGAGGATCATGATCGTACCGATGGAACCATAAACTTTATTGTAAGTCCCGAAATTATTGACCCAATAGGAGAAGCCCAACGTAAAAAGCACCGTCAGGAAGGTGGCCAGCAACGTACCGGGAGAAAACAGTTTCCAGCGTTTGTGGACGGAAGGGCCGTACTTATAGATGCAGGCGATCGCGAAATAGAAGAGGGGGATCGTCACCACCCAGCGCAGTGTTCTGAAAAGCCACCGGGCCGAGCGGTTATTGATATGCATCCACTTCAAAAGGGACCTTAACAATTCCGCCTGTGTCACCAGCAGGATAAAAGACCCGATCACCATCAACAGGACGAGTACCGTCAGCTTGATCGCCATCCAGCGGGTCTCAAAGACCGATCTTTTCGTATTATAGATAAGCGATTTGTTAAAACTGCGCATGATGCCGATCATGGCATTGGAAGAATAAAAAAGGGCCAGCACGAAACCGAAAGACAGCAGCCCCACCCGGGGTTTGTCCAGGAAGTCCTCCAGGAATTGACTGACAAGGACATAGGTATTCTGATTCGGAGTGATATCCCTGGTGGTCAGGAGCAACTGGTGCTTGATCTCCTGCGAAATAGGCAGGTAGGGTATGAGCGTGCAAATGAAAATGGTCGCTGCAGGGATGGCCGTCAGGAAGCTGAACGCGATGGACCTTGCCCGGTCATTCAAGCCCACCTTTCTTACCTGGTTGGAAAAGAAGATCACCACTTCATATAAAGGCATGCCCTGGAACCCCGGCAAAATGATCTTTTTACTCCTGGCTTCCAGCCAGCGGAAGACGGCGCTGTTATATAATTTTCTTTCCAGTTTGATCATCGCGGGGTTCTATTTGATCCGTCAGCTTTTTTGAACTGTCATTTCATTGCTCGTCTCTTCGTCCGAGACGTCAGTTCGACCGTCTTTTATCTCTTATGTTTAACCGGCTTCTTTGCATGATGCGTGACGGGATTTTTCGCATGATGCGTGACCGGTTTGCTTGCCTTTTTGACCGGCGCCTGAGCGGTCTGTTCTTTCTGTTTATTTTCCATTTCTGTCAAGGGGTCGTCGCCGGCACTATCTGCAACGCTCTCCTTTTCCGTACTATCCGGCTTAATACCCATCCGCAGATCCAGGGCCTCCTGGTATTGCTTGCGATATATCAAATGTTCCTTATAAGTAGCCGCAAAATTAGAATATCCCTGCAGGTCCGGCTTGGCCACAAAAAACAGGTAATCCGTTTTCGGCGCTTCCAGCACGGCCGTCAGGGTCTGTTCCGTAGGCGTACAAATGGGCCCGGGCGGCAGACCGGCATACAGATAGGTATTATAAGACGACTCCGTCTTCGTATATTTTGTATAGATACGCTTTAATTCAAAATTCCGCATGGCAAATTTGATGGTAGGATCGGCCCCCAGCTTCATACCCTTCGCCATCCGGTTCAGATAGACACTGGCGATCTTTCCTTTATCCGACACAGCATTGGTCTCCTCTTCGACAATGGAAGCCAGGATATAAGCTGTGGCTGGAGTGAGGCCTTCCCTTTGCGCCTCTTGCCTGCGCTCAGGTGTCCACCAGGCCGCAGAGGCCGCATACATCTTCTTAAAAATGGCGGAAGGCGGCGTATTCCAGAAATAAGTATAGGTATTCGGGAAGATGATGGTAAGGAGGGTATTGGTGTCCACCCCGAAGGCCGCCAGCGAGTCTTTATTGGCCATGAAGGCCGCCGCGGTAGCGGAATCACACTCGAATTTGCGGCCGATCATTCCCGCCAGCCCCTCATGCGTTCTCACTTTGGCGATCGTGAAATGAATGGGGACCTGCCGGCCGTTCCGCAACATCCGCAGGATGCTGAGCAGGCTCATACCCTTTTTGATCTCGTACTTGCCTGCTTTGACATTTTGCCGGTAGTCCAGCCGGCCGGCCATAAAATTGAAGGCCGCCGGGCTCTTTACGACGGTGTCTTTCTCCAGTAAGGCGACTACCTGTTCATAGTCCATACCCGTTCGGATATATAAATTATATTTCTCATCGCTGAAGCCGGTGGCAGGCCCCAGCAGGCGCCAGCCGATAAAACAAATAAAAAGGATCAGGGCCAGGATTCCGATTCTGAAGATGATGCGCATACTCACGTACATTTGGTTTTTAAGGGTGTTACTCTTGATATTGGATTCACAACGGGCAGAGCCCGTTTTTGGATGCGGTCGCAAAATAAGCAAAGAATTTCGTTCCCCGCATACGCCCCCCTATAACGAAAAAACCCTGCCAGTTTTAACAGGCAGGGCACAAAATATTTTTATCGGCTATTTGGTAGGCGCTGGGGTATTATTAGCAGGAGCAGGCTGGCTGGAAGGCACAGACGTGGCATTGACCTTTTCCGGTACCCGCTGATTGACGCTGGTAGCTTTAGGAACGAAAGCTACAGAAAAAAGGCATAATAAAGCCACCACTAAGGCCAATACCCAGGTTCCCTTTTCCAGGACATCCGTAGTCTGCTTAACACCCATCAGCTGGTTGCTGAATCCACCCACATTACCGGCTAATCCGCCGCCTTTGGGGTTTTGGACGAGAATGATCAATCCGAGGAACACACAAACTACAATGATCAGTAACACAAACAGGAGAGCCATATTAATCTATTTTTAATTGTTCAATCTTTGATGCAAAATAAGCGCTTTTATCAGGATTGAGCAAACTTAATTTGTGGTATACGTCCATGGCCTTTTCCCGCATTCCCTGCTTGACCAGGACCTCCGCCATCGTTTCGGTGAGAACCTCCTTGCCTGTGATGGAATGGGCGGCAATAGCCTGGATCTGGTGCTCGACAGCCCCGTCCGGGACGATCTCCTGGTTCTTTTGGGGCAGCTTCCGCATGACTTTCAGCCATTCGGTGAAACTTTTCAATTGCTTCCCCAGCTTGTCGCTGGGATTTTCATCCTGTACCAGCTTGATACCCACCGAGGCAAAATAGTCGATGGTATGGTAGGGCTCGAATTCGACGATCGGCTCCCCCGACTCCGTATGGGCCGTCGTTTGCGCCGCTGCCTGCGCCACCACCGCCGCTACCGAAGACCCCGGAACCGTAGAAGACTCCGGAACCATGGCGGCAGACTCCGGCGTCTCCATTCCGTTTAGCTCGTGTTTCTCCTCTCCATGCTGCTGGCCTGTCAGGTCCGTCCGGGCAGAAGACCCTTCCATTCCAGCCTCTTCCGCTCTGCTCTCGGCAATACTGACCACCCCGCCCGGGGCCTCTTCGAACCTGCTCTCAACCTGTGTATCCTCCAATGCGCTCTCAACGGCGGGCTCTTCGGATACACCCTGAACCGGCGACTCCTCCCCGATTTCATTCATCTGTACCAGTGCCTGCCGCAGGCCCCTGGCTTCCTCCAGGCTTTGGAGCAGCGACTCGGCAGCCGTCAGGGGGGCCGCAGCCAATTCTGCCGTAACACCCGGCTCGTCGACGATGGCCGGCTTTTCGGCTCCCCCCCCTTCGATACCCAGCGGATATTCATCCGTAACAGGCTCCGCAAGGACGGTGTCCGTCTCCTCCCCAACACCTGTCTCCTCCGAAATACCCGGCATCCCCCAGGATTGCTCTTCCTCCACCATCCTCTCCTCCGCCGCTACATTATTAGCAGCTGCGGGAGCGGACCGGGCATAAGCCGGCCGTTGTTCCCCTGCCTCGTTTTGCAACAGCCAGTGCAGCCAGAACGGGTTGGTGAAATATAGATTGGTCTTCTGCGTCTCTTCAGAAAAATGGCCTGCATCTTCTGTACGGAGCTTCCGGGAAAGTAAGTAACGCCCCATACTGAAAGAAGGGTAGGTGGATACTAACTCCTCCAGGCGCTCCCGGGGAACCTCTTCTAAGCTGTTTACCCGGAAAAGATGTTGGATGATCTGCTGCATGGGAATGGTCAATTATAGCCTTTACTACCAATTGGAGAAGAGCTTGTTAAAAATTTCATCCGTCAGGTTGCTGACGATCGTCGGCAACTGCGCCGTCTCGAAATCCGGAATGCTGGTTTGAGCATTAAAATCAAAATTCCGCGTTACATCCGCCTCGAAATCGGCCGGCGCGACCGTCTTACCCGTCGGGTCCAGGTGATTCTTGAAAATAAGATGTACCGTAACATTCAACCGGTTACTCGAAGCCGTCTGGTTGGAAATACCGGAAGTAGAATAGTTGTAATCACTGATGGTGCCCGTGACATCATAATCGGCATCACTGCTCTCCTTTATCGTCAGCTTCGATGCCTGCTGGTTGATCTTCTGCCGCAGCTTATCGTTCAGCTGAGGCGCCAGCTGCGGATTGATCAGCCGGGCCCTGTTCTCGATATAGGCAATATGGATGCTTTTCACCGCATCCGGTATCGACACATCCTTAAAGGAATAGATCTTACAGGAAGATAGTGCAACGCTCATCCCTAAAACGCCAATTACGACCGCCAGTTTATTCATTAATGTCATATTCTTTTAATTTCCGGTATAACGTCCTTTCACTGATGCCCAGATCCGAAGCGGCGTCCTTACGTTTGCCCTTATGTTTTTTCAGCGCTTTGACGATCAGTTCCTTTTCCTTGTCCATTATATTCAGCGACTCCTCCACTTCCTCATGATGATGGATATCCTCGTGATTATTGTTATTGTGGATCATTACCGGCTGCGAGGAAGAGATCGTCGCCGGCTGAAAGCTTTCCACCGGCTTCAGCTCTTTCAGATCATTGATGAACGAAGCATGCTGCGCAGAGGCCAGGGAAGGATTCTGCACGATCTCCACGAACATCTTCTTCAGTTCCGTCACATCTTTTTTCATATCAAAAAAGAGCTTATATAAGATCTCCCGCTCATTGGCGAACTCAGGCGTTCCATTGCCCGAAACCCCATTCCCGCCGGAGGGCGACAACATCGGCAGCCGGTTCCCGGATGTCTCCGGGATAAATCGCCGGAGCGAGACCGCCGCGATCTGCTTTTCTTCCGACAGAACGGAAATCTGCTCCGCAATATTCTTTAATTCCCGAACATTCCCCGGCCAGGGGTAATTAATTAACAGATTTTTTGCCTCTTCATCCAGCTGTACAGGAGCGGTCTTATATCTTTCTGCAAAGTCGACGGCAAATTTGCGGAACAGTAAGGGGATGTCCTCTTTACGATCCCGTAAAGAAGGTACCCGGATCGGCACCGTACTGAGACGATAATACAGGTCTTCCCTGAATTTCCCTCTTTCCGTCAGCTCCAGCAGATCTTTATTGGAAGCCGCGATCACCCGGACATCCGTTTTCTGCACCTTCGAAGATCCTACCCGTATAAATTCCCCGGCTTCCAGTACACGAAGTAACCTCGCCTGCGTTCCCAATGGTAATTCTCCGATCTCATCCAGGAAAATAGTTCCCCCGCTCACCGTTTCAAAATACCCTTTGCGGAAGTCTACCGCCCCCGTGAACGAGCCCTTTTCATGACCGAATAGCTCCGAATCGATCGTCCCCTCCGGAATAGCCCCGCAGTTGACGGCGATAAAAGGATTGTGCTTGCGGGCCGACAAGGCATGGATGATCTGCGAGAAAGCCTCTTTACCTACCCCGCTTTCCCCGGATATCAACACCGTCAGGTCCGTACTGGCTACCTGGACGGCCACCTGTAAGGCATAGTTCAGCGCCGGCGAATTTCCTATTAAGCCAAACCGATTTTTAATTGATTGAATTTCCATATAATACCCTCAGACCCCACACGGGGAATAGTATTTTAAAAGTTTGTAATTTTTCCCAGCGCACAGCGCGATTGACAATATCTCTTCTTCTCAACACTCATAGCGCAGTCGAAGTTCCCGCTGCGGCAACAATACTTCCCAACAACGTCGCACCCGTACACTCCCCGACCCTCACCCAGGCATAATCCCCCTTTTGAAAAGACGTCCCGGCCTTGGGAAATACCAGCATCTTATTCTGGCTGTTGCGCCCCCGCCAGTCGTCCGTACTCTTCCTGGAATCCCCCTCGATCAATACCTTGTACGTCTTCCCAAGGTCATGGTTATTGCTTTCCTCACCCAGCCGCCGCTGCAGCTTCACAATCTCATCCAGCCTCCTCTTCTTCACCTCTTCCGGCACATCGTCCTGGTAACGCCGGGCCGCCAGCGTACCGGGCCGCTCACTATAATAATACATATAACCGTAATCAAACTGCGCCTGCCGCATCAGGTCCAGGGTCTCCTGGTGGTCTTCCTCCGTTTCCGTACAGAATCCCGCAATGATATCCGTCGTCAACCCACACCCCGGCAGGATCTCCATGATCCGCTCCACTCTCTTCAGGTACCACTCCCGCGTATAGGTCCTGTTCATCAATTGCAGAACCCTCGTACTTCCGCTCTGCACCGGTAAATGAATATAGTCACAGATATTCTCGTATTTCGCAATCGTATACAGGACTTCATCGGTTATATCCTTGGGGTGGGAGGTAGAGAACCGCACCCGCAGCAAGGGGTCCACCAATGCCACCATCTCCAGTAATCTGGCAAACGTAACGACTCCTTCTCCGGCCAGCCCGCCCCCGGTCATCCCTTCCTTCCCCGCGGAGCTGGTTTCATCCACCCAATAATAACTGTCGACATTCTGCCCCAGCAAGGTCACTTCCCGATACCCATTGCGGAAAAGCTCCTGGCATTCCCTGACAATAGACGCCGCATCCCGGCTCCTTTCCCGCCCCCTCGTAAAGGGGACAACACAGAAGGAGCACATATTGTTGCAGCCCCGCATGATGCTGACGAAAGCTGTAACACCATTACTGTCCAGCCGGACCGGGGAAATATCCGCATAGGTCTCCTCCCGGCTCAGCAGCACATTCACCCCCTTATGCCCCGTTTCAGCCTCTTCGATCAGGCCCGGTAAGGTCCGGTAAGCATCCGGCCCCACAACCATGTCCACCAGCCGCTCTTCTTCGAGGAACTTATCCTTCAGCCGCTCCGCCATACAACCCAGCACACCGATCAGCATCCCCGGCCTCTTCTGCTTGGCCTGACGGAATAAATGCAGCCGCTGGCGAACGGTCTGCTCAGCTTTCTCCCGGATCGAGCAGGTATTCACCAGGATCAGATCCGCCTCCTCATAATTACGGGTAGCCCCAAATCCATTCCCATTCAGGATCGACGCGACGATCTCACTATCCGCAAAATTCATGGCGCACCCATAGCTCTCTATATAGAACTTCTTGCGGTATTCTTCCGGGCTCCGGACAATGGGGGCATAGGCCTCCCCCTGGCGAACTTCATCGTGGATCCCGGTACTCACTAATTCTGACATCTGTTATTTCCGATTTTAGGGTGTAAAGATACGAGAAAACATATTTGCAATGACAAGTTGGCAGCATAGCGGTGAAGCCCGGAAAAGATCCTTATTTTAAAGCATGATTAGAGCAGCAATCCTCATATTCGTCCTGGCGGCCGGCCTGTTTTCTTCCTGTAAAGATACCCCCGGAGGGACTCCCGCCTCCGGAGATACCCCGGCTTCCGGAAAGGACCCGGCTCCCGGCAGCGACAAACCCGGTGAACAAAGCGGCCCGGTAGCCCTCCTCCCTTACCAGGTGCTGAATGTCTTCCCCCACGATACCACCTCTTATACCGAAGGTCTCCTGATACAGGACGGTGAACTCTACGAGAGTACCGGCCATACGCCGGAGATCTCCTACACCCGCTCCTTATTCGGCATCGTCGACCGGAAGACAGGACATATCGTCGTCAAAGCGGAACTGGATAAAGACAAATATTTTGGAGAAGGTATCGTCTTCCTCAAAGGCAAAGTTTATCAGCTCACCTATAAGACCCGCGTCGGCTTCGTATACGACGCAAAGACTTTTAAAAAACTGCGGGAATTTACCTATCCCAGCGAAGAAGGCTGGGGCATGACCACCGACGGAACCTACCTGATCATGAGCGACAGCACCCCGGACCTCCACTTTCTGGACCCCGCCAGCTTCAAAGTGGTGAAGTCGATCAAAGTAATGGAGAACAATACCCCGATAGACCAGGTCAATGAACTGGAATATATCCATGGATATATCTATGCCAATCGCTACACAAAAAATTATATCCTTAAAATCGACCCGGCCAACGGAAGGGTAGTGGCCCGGCTGGACCTCTCCTCCCTGGAAGCTCAGACCCGCAATAAATACCCGGGATCCATGGAAATGAACGGCATCGCCTATGACTCCGCCGCCGATAAAGTCTATATCACCGGCAAGCTATGGCCCGATATCTATGCTATCCGTTTTCCGCATTAAACACCCAACACTGCTTATGATACCCCGTAACATCCTGCTCCCCCTGCTGATTTGCTTATCCCTGCCCTCCCATAGTCAGGGAATTCCCGACAGCCTCACCAAAAAAATAGACAGCCTTTTCGGGTCGCAGCGAGGCTCTTTCGCCCTCGCCTTCAAAGACCTGACGACAGGCAAACAGCTCTTGATCCGCGAACACGAATCCTTCCACGCCGCCAGCACCATGAAAGTGCCCGTCATGATCGAGCTCTTCCACCAGGCGGCCCTGGGGCGCCTGACATTATTGGATTCGCTGGTGCTGAAAAATGAATTTACCAGCATCGCCGACAGCAGCCTTTTCCAGCTGGACTCCGCCGATGACAGCGAACAGGAACTGTACAAACATATAGGGGAGAAGAGGACCATCCACGACCTCATCTATCAAATGATCACCCGGAGCAGCAATTTCGCCACCAACCTGCTGATCGATAAAGCCGGCGTCCGGAATATCACCGCCATCCTGCAGGACCTTGGCGCATCGGAAATCCATGTATTGCGGGGAGTAGAGGACAACGCCGCCTATCATCGGGGGATGAATAATACCGTTACCGCCTATGGATTACTGGCCCTCTTCGAAAAGATGGCCAACCGTACCCTCATCAGCCCGGCAGTCTCGATGTCGATGATCGGGATCCTGCTGGACCAGCAGTACAATGAGATCATCCCCGCCCGCCTGCCCGCCGGCACCCTGGTCGCCCATAAGACAGGCTGGATCAAAGGCGTCAACCACGACGCCGGGATCGTTTTCGGGCCGGACAACCAAAAATACGTGCTGGTGCTCCTTTCCAAAGACACTGAAGACGACAAAGCCTCCATTGCTGCTATGGCCGCCGTTTCGGAAATTTTGTATCAATACGTTACGAGCTTGCGTTAACTGTATCTTCCATTTATTACCGGTATTTACCGAAGTAATTCATCATTTGCTAACATTACCTCCTGCAACGTTGCCGGGATAAAGCTTGTCAGGTTAAAAAAACGATGACAAAGACCCTTCTTATCCTTACAAGCATTGTTTTACTATACCTAACAGCCTGTTCGAAGAAGACGGCTGATGAACCATTGCCTGCCCCCTTACAAAAACTCATCGCGCAGGATACCGGCTGCATTTGTAATCCGTACCTGCAAAAATACACCTGGAGAAACCAGGTAGTCTATATGCTGGGCTATGCCAGCATAAACTGCGACTGGATTCCCTTTTATTATGATGCTGCAGGTGAACCCCTTATATTGCCTGCAGGGTATACCCTGACTACTTTTGGGGCGGAGATGAAGCCCATCAAAATAGTTTGGAGCTGCGGGAAATAGGGGCCCGGCTCAATAAATATCCACCTCCTTCATACCCTCCCTGCCATAGAACACCGGAAAATACATCATCTCCGCCCGCGCGGGATTCAGTTGATAACGCCCCGTATACCTGGGCAGTAAGGAAACAGTAAAGACATATTCGCCTTTGGAAAGCGAACGGCAGAAGATGCTCACCTTGTTTTTATAATACTCCCGATGCACTTCATTGTTGTAATAAGCCTGCTCTTTTTCCCGGTAGGTACACCCGGCCGGGATCGGGATCTCGATCAGTACATAATCCGCATCCGCTTCCACGGATATCTTCGTCTTCAGGACGACCGCTTCACCGGCTTTGAGCCGGCCCATGGACAGAGGCAATCCCCCGCTTGCCCCGGTCCGGGCAATTCCCCCCGCAACAGGCTCGCCCCCTTCCTTTTCAAAGATAGAATGTACCCCGAACACCCCGGAAACCTTCTCGGGGATCTCGTTCCAAAACTGCTGAAATGCAGTAAAATATACCGGTAGTCTCCCTTTTTTATTGAGGGTGACCCTGTTGCCCACCGGCAAGATGGTCTTATAGGGGAAGACCGTGACCGGAACCCCTCCGTTAAGCGTCAGCGTATCGGCCAGCCCGGCCCCCTCCATCCGGCCCTCTGTCCTGCCCCTCCCGGCCGCATCCCGGCCACTTCCTTCGCCGCCGCCTCCCTCCAGCAGATCGGGCAGGATCGTCTCCAGCACAAGGGAGGATTCATACGTATTCCTCCAGTGCCCATCCTTCCTTTTTTCCAGGAAATAATTGCGGGCCTTTCTCAGGATTTCGGCATGCCCGCCCGCTCTCCTCAACAGCCGGTACATCAACAACGTATTTTGAAAGGCATTGTCAAAAAACGATCGGGTATCCTCTCCCCAATACCAGTTGCCCATTACCGTTACACCATGCCGGGCAATCAATGTATCCAGCCGGATCGCTATCCCCGCCTCCTGTTTTACCTCCAGCAATTTGAGCCTTTCATACAGGCTCACATGCCGGGCCGCACCACCGCTCCTTTCCCCCCCGGCGCCCGCCCTCTCCAGCGCGGCGGCGCCCCTCTCGCGGCCCATAAGCTGCCTCTCGGCCGAATCGATATACCGTTTGTAGTCTACCCGGGCATCCAGTTCCTGCAGAAGCCGGATCGCATGGATCCTGTCGATCGTAGTATAGGATTCCAGTGAATACACAAGATAATCCTGCAGAAGCTGTCGGTTAAGATTGGTCTTATAGCCGGCCTTGTCCGCCTCCAGCAAGGCTTCTGACACATGCAGGGAGATCCATAACGCAGGCTCGTTATGACTCCACCAGCCCCACAATCCGCCCGCGCCCCGGGCAAGCATCAGCCTGGAAATAAGCTCCCGGATATTCTTGTCCTCCCTGAACTCCTTCCCCTGGAACTGAAAGATCTTTTTCTTTTCCAGCAAGGCCCCCAGTTTGGAAGCCAACTGCTCATTACACAAGTATTCATAATTCTTAATGCTTTCTATCTCATCCAGCAAGACCGGCAATACCGATGACTCCGCATAGACCTGCACCGGCCCCAGCGCCGGATCGAAAGAAAGCGTAAAGCTCGTGTCTTCCTCCAATGCGGAAAAGACGCCCTTCGTCTCTTTCACTCCCCGCCTGTATACGGGGATCACCCTTTCCTCCCCATCGAAATAACCGTCTTTTTTCAACAGGGTATATTTCAGTTTAATGGAATCGCCCGCACCAACCCCCACTGGGAGGGTCTCCACCCGGGCATTCGTCAGCTCCACCGGCGCAATCACCACTTCTTTATCATCGATCGACCAGATCCGCTGCACCATCACCGTATCCGGCGAATAATTGAGCATCTTTCCGATCACATTCGCCGAATCCCCCTTCACCAGGAAAGAAGGACCGGCCAGGTTAGCGCTCAGCGCCTTGAAGGATTTCACCGAGCCCTCGGCAAACCCCGTTTGCCGGCGCCCGCCTACCGCCAGCACCCGGGTCCTCCAATTCGTGATATCGTCCGGATAAGTGACGGCAAAATGAGCCATCCCGTTCTCATCGGTAGACAGCATCGGCTGCCAGAACGCATCGTCCCGAAAATGCCGCCGCAGCATATTTCCGGCTACCGGAGCCGTAGCAGATGGCATAGCACCCTCATCTCCCTTCTTTTTAGTCGTGATCAGAATCACCCCTCCGGCGGCGTTCTGCCCATACAAAGCAGTCGCTTCACTCGCCTTCAATACCCGGATCGAAACTATACTGGCCGGGTCCAGCTTACTGTAATCGCCCGCATAAGGTAGCCCGTCCACGATCACCAACGGCGGCGGGAACCCAAGGGTAGCGGCCCCCCTTAACCTGACCTGTAAACCAGCGACCTTCCCCATCAGGCCATTGTCGAGGGACATTGTGCTGACAGACGCTGTCAGGTCGCTCTTTCTGCTGACCCCATATCCCACGACCACCACCTCATTCAACGCATACGACACCGGATGCAGCCGGATCTCATAGTGCGCCGTATCCCCGATGGCCCTTTCTACCGAAGTATAGCCGATATAGTTAATGACCAGGGTGCCTCTTTCCGGCGTATGCAACCGGAAATAACCTTCCGCATCCGTCGACACACCTACATGGGTACCTTTTATTAGTACACTGACCGACAGCAGCGGCCGCCCATCCATATCCATCACCCTCCCGAATATCAGCCGGGGAAAAGTTGCAGGATTAAGGTATTTATCGTTGAAAGACTCCCGGACCCCATCCAGTTCCGGGCCGCTGCTATACGTCCGCTCTCCTTTCGTCAGACTATTCACGATCCCGGCTATGCGCATACTGACGGAATCCTTTTCATGAGGAGCCGACGAAGGGATCTCATAATAGTTCAGCCCGCCCTCCAGGATGCGTATGCTGTCCCTGATCAGGTAATGATCGCCCTTTAACAGCACCAGCAAACGATAATCACCTGGCTGAAGATAGCCCAGGTTCCGGTCGATCCCTTTGTAGACCTGCATAAAGTCGGGGTTATCATAGCGGAATAAAAACAGGTTCTTCACGAAGAATCCGTCATCCCTTTTCCCAAAACCGATCTGCAAAGTCCCGCTCTTGTAAGAGGACTGGACCGCATTTCTGAGGAGGTCCCACCGGGCGCTGCGGTCATCCAGGTAGTCCTGCCAGAGACTGTCCACATCTTGTTCCGTCAGCACCCAATCATGAAAATCGGGAGCCGGCGGCCCCGGCTCCAGGTAGGCCGAAAAAGGGTATGGGTAGGGCCCGGGCAATTGCTTTTCCTTAATAAGCCCTTTGGTGATAAGGTAACGCTGATTCCCCTCCGGATCGAACTGCTGCTGCCATCCGTCTCCACTCAACGTCGACACCTGACCCATCAGTGGCCCCGTAAGGAAGGTCTGGCTGTAATAAGAAGCGGACTCAAAATGACCATTCAATAAAAAGACGCGATTATCCTGCGAGATGCTCGCAAATTTTTCGCCGAAATTATTTTCTACCAGGATCATATAACGACTCCAGAGCGCCTTCTCCTGATTGGTCAGGCTGTCGGGCATCTTTTCTATATGCGCCGCTTTATTGGCCGTATCGGCATCGATGCAGATAAAGGTCTTCACCCCTTCCTGCACCCGCAGGCTGTCCAGCCGGATCATCCGGTTGGGCGTACGTAGCCGCAGCGAATGCCATCCCGGGGATATATAAAAACTATAGCGGGACAATTGCTGCGCCTGGCTGAAGAATACAGGCCGCTCGTCGATATATAACAGATGTACAGGCACCAGCTCGCCCTTCCAGCTGACAAAAGGAGCGATCTGCGTCACCCGGTCCCTGGCCGGCTCCGTATTGATATAGACGCTGGCAGGATGAAGGAACTTATAGTATTCCAGCGTATCCAGTCCCATCTCCCGGCTCCATCTTTTCCAGTTGAGCAGGGTAAGAGCGCTCCGGTTTACCTCCTCCCCGGGATAAAAATTGGCATGCTGCTTTCTTCCCGGATACCGCTTTCCCAGGTAAGGCACCCAGGGCGCCGGGGCATTTTCGAATTTTGACGTAAAGGCATACGCCGTAAGGTCCGCATGGGCCACCGGCCTGCCTTCCGCATCCTTCACCCCGATCCCGATCGTCGCCGTTTGTCCGGGATATACAAAAGCCGGTTCCTGGATGGCTACCTGCAAAAGTTTGTCCCGGTAGGGCACCGTATAATCCTCTCTTCCGATCTCCCCCGCCCAGGCATATTGCAGGGACATAAAATAGTTTTTGGCGGTCGTCGTGCGGGCGTTATACGATAGCTGATCGCTATACCCGCGCTCCACTACCTTATTGCCCGCGAACAGCGTATACCAGAAAGACAGGTGATAGGGATTGACTACTTCGACGCTGATGGAATCCCTGGTCCGGCTGGCTACACAGGAGATCCGGGGCTTTTGATCGCCGGTCTGGAACTGTCCCCATACACTGTCCGCACCGGTGCGCACTTCATAACGGCTGCAATAGGGACTCATACGGATCACTCCCGGCAGCATCAAAGGACGGCTCCCCAGGGTATCGCCCTTCTTATCAAAGGCATAGAGTATCGAAGGCGTGGGCCGACTGTTATTGCAAATCCTGTAATCTACCCCGAGACTATCCTGCCGGGGAAGGAAAAAGAGTTTAGCCGCCTCGTCTTTATACGTCTGGCGGAAAGATTGGCCCCTGGACTCATTGCTGCTGTTCAGCAACCTGCATTCAATGGTATAGGAGAAATCCGCAGCCGGGAAAATACTATCCGGCACCGTGACCTTGGTTTCTCCTACCGGATCGAGGGATTGCTGCCAGGTCCAGAGCGTATCCTTTACAAATACGTTGCCGCTATGGAACCGGTCGGCCTGGCGGGAAGTAAGGACCTGCAGCTCCACCCTTGCATCGGGCAGCGGTAATTCATTTTCGTCCGTCGCCTGCATATAAAGCGATACCGGGTCTCCCGGGCTGTTCTCCTGCTTGTCTGTCCGGGCTATGAACCGGATGGATTGCAGTAAATAATCCTCGTACTTAAAATGCCCTCTGGCCATTACCTTCCTTTTAGCGGCATACTCATCTTCGTCCAGGTCTCCGTCATAATCGGCCGTATTATAAAGACGGCTTTTCGATTCCTCCAGCGTAACCAGGTAGTCTTCGTCCAGGGACAAATGCAGACTGTCGGTCAGTACAAAAGAAAAAGAATAACCGCCGCTGCGATAAGGCCTGACGAGTTCGAGCAGCGTGTCCGTTTGCAGGCCATACCCACTTACCCGGAGCCGTAAGGGGCGGTCGACAGGCCGGCCCCTCCTGTTTAGGATGAATGCCTTGCCCTGCACACTGTCCCCGGGCTTATATTTGGGCTTGTTGAATACCATAAAAGAATGGAACCGCCGCTCATAGTCCGTACGGTCACTGAAACGATTGTGATACGTCCCCGATGAGGGGAACAATCGTTTTGCAAACGCAGTAACATACTTCAGCGGAAAGGAATGCGCCAGTGAGTAGCCGAAACCGTGTGGGTAGTGATACCCTCCGCTGTTGCCGGTCACCGGGAAAAAATAAAGGGCTCCGCGATAGCTCACCTGGAGAGTCCCTCCCTTTTTGCGCCGGCTGGTCCGATATGTATGCGTCCCAGGATCATAGGGAACAGCCTGTTTATTGATCACTACCTTCGCCTCCGAAACGCCTATCCCTTCCCGTGTATGCAGGGAAACAGCCAGGTCGTGATTGTTGTTGATAAGATCATATTGCAGATCCCCGGTCGTCCGGAGTTCTGTACGCAGCTTACTACCGGCCGCGGATACCCACAGATAATCGCCGGGCGGCAGGGAAAGCCCGGATCCGTCCTCTTTAAAAGAATCGACCAGGCTATGCAGGTATTTTTCGGTCGGGCCCTTCATACCTGACTGATACAAGGCCTGCGCCTCCCGTTCCGATACCCGATACACATAGGTGTATACACTATGACGCCGGCTTCCGGAAAGATCGTGCTGACCGAAGACAAAAAGGCCGGAGAATAAAAACAATAAACTAAAAATCAGTTTTCCAGGTAGTACCTTCAGCCTTCCCATAAGCTAATATTTTAAAAAGGATGCAGAGAATCCGTTGATTACATAATTGGCCTGAAAATTGCAAGTTTTGAGACACCCAGCCGGCCAAAACTGGACCTCTATGAAAAACACCCTCCTGCTATTATCCATTTTATGCCTATTCAGTGTCCTGTCCGCCTGTAAAAAGAGCGGCGGTGACGGCTCTTCAAGCCCATCTTCCTCCTTTGTCTTTTCAGCCAACGATAGCATGATCAGTTTCCCCGTCAATCTCGCTTATTTACAGGACGTGTACGACGTACATACTACTCTGATCAGCGGTCAGTATAAAGACACGTCCACCAGGAAGGGGAATATCAGCTTCCGGCTTATCGGCGATACGACAGGCCGCTACCAGGGAGACAGCCTGCTGGTTACTTATACGAATGCAGCAGGGGATATCTATTACAATACCGGCGATAGCACCAATTTCGTGTTGGTGAATCGATTCGAGAAGAAATACAATGGCATTGTCAGCGGAAGCTTTAATCTGAAAGTATCCAACAGCTCAGGCAGCATACAATTTTCACAAGGTAGTTTTACAGCGATTTACCAGGATTAAAACAAGGCCCCGATCCGAATGGACCGGGCCTTATTATAATTTCAATATACTATGGAACAAGCTCTTCCCGGCAGCCCGGCAGGCATTAGTCAGTATACAGGCACCTGGGATACTCCCCAGGTAGTGCACCTGTTGAAGCGGACGCTCTTAGGCGCCAGCGTCGACGATATCAACTATTTCAAGACCCTGACCATGTCGCAGGCCGTCGATCAGTTGCTGCTGCCGACAGCGGCTCCCGCCACCAAACCGTTGAATAATTACGGTAACGACCCTACCGGTGTCGCACCCTGGCAGACCTGGATCGGAACAGGACTCCTGTATGTGGATGACACCATGAATACGAACAGGCTCCGCTCCCTGCAAGCCTGGTGGATCGGACAGCTGCTCAATCCCGGCCGTTCCATCCATGAAAAAATGACTCTCTTCTGGCACAACCATTTCGCCATGGATGCCCTTCCTCACCTGGATATTCCCTGCGAATGCTGGTTCAACCAATACAATACCCTTCGCAGCAACGCCCTGGGCAGCTTTCAGCAGCTGGTGCGATCTATCACCCTGGACCCGGCCATGCTCATCTTCCTGAATGGAAATACCAATATCAAGACGGCGCCCAACGAGAACTATGGCCGTGAATTACAGGAGCTCTATACCATCGGCAAAGGCTCCGGTTCCCAATATACGCAGGATGACGTACGGGAAGCCGCCCGCGTACTGACCGGTCATACCGTCGACCTTAATTTCAACTACGTTTTCCAGCCCGGAGATCACGACGACCTCAATAAGAATTTCTCGGCATTTTACGGAAATACGATCATTACCGGGCGTTCGGGAGCCGCCGGTCCACAGGAGCTGGACGATCTTTTCACCATGCTCTTTGCCACCCGGGAATCCGCTAAATTCATCTGCCGCAAACTCTATAACTTCTTTGTCTATTACCAGATCGATGATATGATCGAAGCGAATGTCATCGGACCCCTGGCCGATGTTTTCCGGCAGAGCGGCTACAATATCAGCGCCGTACTGGCCGTCCTGTTCAAAAGCCAGCATTTCTATGACCTGGTCAACTCCGGGGCTTGTATCATCAAGAGCCCGCTGGATCTTTTAATAGGCCTTATCCGGGAATATAAGGTCGCTCTGCCCGGATCCGGCAATCCGGAAGGAAATTACGCCGCCTGGAGCATGCTCTCCCAACGTTCGGCTACCCTCCAGCAGGAGATCATGGTCATCGACCTCGTTGCGGGCTGGGATGCTTACCGCCAGGCCCCCCAATACCATGAACTATGGATCAACTCCGTTACCTATACGGGCCGGAATTTCTATACCGATCTGCTGATCGGCACGGGAGATATGATGGATGGCATCACCCTGCAAATCGACGCCATCGGATTTGCCTCCCTGCTGCCGGCTCCGCATGATCCCAATAAGCTCATTACCGATTCGCTCAGCGTCCTGATCCGGCCACCCTTATCCGACAGCTCGATCGCGCTGCTCAAACAATCCATTTTATTAGGGGGCCTCACCAACGACCTGTACTGGACCAATGCCTGGCTGGCCTACGTCGCCAATCCGGCCGATATGACCGCTTATACCACTGTCAACAGCCGTCTGAGGGCCCTCTATAAATACCTTATGAACCTGCCTGAATACCATTTGTCCTAAACACCCAGCTAACAATATCCTTATGCGAAGAAGAGACTTTATACGATCCATCGCTCCCATCACCATGATGGGTGGTTTTAAAATCAGCGCCCTGTCCCATCTTCCTTTTATGGAGCAGCTGGCCGGCGCCGCCGACAATGACCATGTGCTGGTGCTCGTACAGCTGGTAGGAGGGAACGATGGCCTCAACACTGTAATACCCCTCGACTATTATTCCGAATACTATGCCGCCCGTTCCAATATCGCGATCCCCCAGGGCAAAGTGCTCAAGCTGACCAATAATATCAAAACCGGCTTCCATCCATCCCTCACCGGCATGCAGGGCCTCTATGACAACGATCAGCTGGCCGTCCTGCAATCCGTCGGCTATCCCTCGCCGGATGGCTCCCATTTTCGCTCGATGGACATCTGGCTGTCAGGGGCCGATGAAAATCAATATCTCAACACCGGCTGGACCGGCCGCTTCCTGTCACAGACCTACAGCAATTATCCCGTCGGCTATCCCAACGATACCATGCCGGACCCCCTCGCCATCCAGATCGGCTCCGTCATCTCCCCCGTGTTTATGGCGCAGACCGGCACTACCGCGATGGCCGTACCCACCGATGCGGCATTTTATGACCTTATCAATGGCATCACCGAGCCGGAACCGGATACCCCCATGGGCAATGAGCTCGTCTACCTGCGCGCCGTCGCCCGTACGACCAATAAATATGCTTCGGCCATCGAAACGGCCGCCGCTAAAATAACACAACAGGCCCCTTATCCGGCTAATAACGACCTGGCCGCCCAGCTCAAGACCGTCGCCCGGCTGGTAGCCGGCGGTCTCAAGACCAAGGTCTATATGGTGAGCACCGGCGGCTTCGATACCCACGGCGGACAGGTCGATCCCGGCGATACCACGACCGGCAACCATAGCGACCTCCTCCGGCGCACGTCCGATGCCATCGCAGCCTTCATGAATGACTGCAAATTCCTCGGCATCAACAAACAGGTATTGGGCATGACCTTTTCCGAATTCGGCCGGCGCATCATCTCCAACGGCAGTATGGGCACCGACCACGGCGCCGCTCAACCCGTATTCGTTTTTGGAGATTATGCCAAGACCGGCGTACTGGGTAACAGCCCCGACCTGTCGGCTTCCAATGTAGAGAGCAACCTCCCCATGCAATACGATTTCCGTTCCGTCTATTCCACGATCCTGCGGGACTGGTTTTGCGTATCGGCTTCCGACGTGACAACGATGCTCCTGAAGAATTACCAGTACCTGCCGTTTATGAAGACCACGGCCTGTAACAATACCTACGATGATCTCAATAATGCGGGCAGCAGCCTTATTTCCAACGCCCCCAACCCATTCGTCAACAGTACGGTGATCACCTTCAAAACAGCCGGAGGCCATACCCTCGTACAAATATTCGACGCTACCGGCCGGCTGGTGATGGTTCCCGTCGACCAGGACTATACACAAGGCGCTTATAATATTACCGTCGATACCAGCAGGCTGGCAGCCGGCGTCTACTATGCCAGGCTGCAGAACCAGTCCGTGCAACAGGTAAGGACCCTGCTTAAAGAGAACGCATGAGGAATCAACCCACGATCCAGTCTCGCTTACTATCAGCCCATAGCCGGATGGCAATCGCCTGGGCCCATCGGTCTGTCACCCGCAACCGGTCGACAATCGCCTGCCTCATCCTGCTTCTTCTGCTGGCTTCGCTGCTCCCTTCCGTCGGCCGGGCGCAGTCTGCATCGGACACGATCAACTATTCCTCTACCTGTGTCAACTCGACCATCCTGTTTGCTTCGCCATTGTTGGATACTTTCTTTGCTCCCGATTATATAAAATGGCATTTCGGGGATCCCGGCTCTGGCTACAACGATAGCTCGACGGCCAAGAAACCCCGGCATCTGTTTGCCGCCACGGGTTCTTACAATGTTTCCCTGACGGTAGGGTATACCGGCATGCCCTCCGTTACCCTCAACACCATCATCAATGTCATTACTCCGCTCAACTATAATTTTGGTCCCGATATCTTTCTCTGTGAGGGACAGGATACGACCCTGACAGCGCCTTCCATTCCCGGCGCCACTTATACCTGGAATGATGACAGCCTCACGCACACGCCTACGCTACCCGTGACGAAGTCGGGCGTTTATACGGTCAATGTGAACGGTTGCGGCATCACCGACAGCATCGGCGTCTTCATCAGCCAAACCCCGAAGATCGACCTGGGGAAAGACCATGTCATGTGTGACAGCGCCAACCTTTTGCTCAATGCGGCCTCCCAGAACGGTCAGTATACCTGGCTGCTGAACGGCAACACCCTGCCCTTCACCGGGGATCAGCTGCTGACCCGCTATCCCGGAGGGACCTATATAGCCGTTGTCACAGTGCCCGGCTGCGGAGTATATAAAGACACGGTATCGATCACCTATGCCTCGCCGCAGGGACCTGATTTCAGCCTGGGCCCCGATACGCTGCTATGTCCCAAACAGGTCTTTTTCCTCAACGCGCATTTGTCCGGCGCTACGGCCTATGACTGGAACACCGGCGCCACCGATAGCGCTATCAGCATCATCAACCCCGGCAACTACTGGGTATTTGTAACCTATAATGGACAATGCCAGGTGACCGACTCCGTACAGGTGACCTACCGGGGAGACAGACCCCTCGACTTTCACGATACCGCCATCTGCCAGGGCAGCACCCTGACCCTCAACGCGGATTTCGGGACCGGTACCTATAACTGGCAGTCCGTTCCCCCGCAGCGTGACGATCAGAACCAGTCCGGCCAATCCACCTATTTCGTCTACAAGGCAGGCAAATATTCCGTTATGGCGACCGTAGGTCAATGCATCTATAAAGACACCCTGACCGTGCGGTTCGACGACAGCCTCAAAGTCACCCTCACCGCCGACACGACCCTCTGCAACGGAGAAGACTTCTGGCTGCAGGTCAAAGGCAACGCCGATGACTATGCCTGGCAGGACAGCTCCCGGACATCGTCCTTCAAAGTGCTGCAGAGCGGCCTCTATACCGTGGTAGCACAGAACGGCTGCGGCAAAGACACCCTGACCTCCACAGTTAACCTCACCGCCTGCAGCTGCCAGCTCTCCCTGCCCAATGCCTTCACGCCGGACGGAGACGGACGCAACGACACTTTCCGGCCCCTGCATGCCTGCGAGATGACGGAATTCCAGCTGGCGATCTATGACCGGTTTGGAGACATGGTCTACCGCAGCAATAACCCCGACCAGGGCTGGGATGGCACCTTCCGCGGCAGCCGCGTGCCCCCGGGTACCTTCGTCTGGATGGCCCATTATTTTAATACCGCGACCAAACAACCCGTCTTCAGAAAAGGTACTGTTATGGTCATCCGTTAGGTTAAATGTTTTTCCCGGCATGGCCGTGAATGAATTTTTCGTTAAATTGTTATTTACGATATGTAATATTTTTTTCAGAAAAACACGCACTATGCACCAACCAAAACTAGCTAAAGCCGCTTTAGCGTGCTTATTCCTTTGTCTTTCAATGGTAATCAACGCACAGGTAACCACTTCTACCTTGGGAGGGGTTGTAAAGAATGAGACGGGTAAGCCTCTGTCGGGAGCCACTGTCGAAGTGATTTTTTCGGAGGCGGGTATCAAAAGGCACAGCATCACCCAGAGCAGCGGTTCCTTCCTGGTTCCTAACCTGCGTGTGGGAGGTCCCTACTCGATTACGGTAAGCTTCGCCGGGTATGCCCCGAAAACGGAAGACAATATTATGTTGGAGCTGGGGCAAACCAGCACCATTAATTTCAGCCTGGAACCGGCAGTGACCAATTTAGGTGCGGTCACGGTTACGACAAAATCAAGGCTGTTTAATGAGAACCGGACCGGCGCCTCCACCAATATCAGCTCTGCCCTGATCAGGCAGCTACCCACTATTTCCAGGTCGGCGGACGATTACACCCGGCTTACCCCCTCGGCCTCCGCTACCTACAATGGCGTTTCCTTTGCCGGCCGCAACGGGCAATACAATAATTACTCCCTGGACGGGGCTGTATTCAATAATCCTTTCGGCCTGGATGCGCCTACACCCGGCGGGCAGGCGGGGGCACAACCTATCTCCCTGGATGCCATCGATCAGATCCAGGTGAATATTGCACCCTATGATGTCACTCAGGCAGGGTTTACCGGCGCGGGTATCAATAGCGTGACAAAAAGTGGTACCAACAAGACTTTCGGAACGGTGTACGGTTTTTTCCGGAACCAGTCGCTGACAGGGCATAAAGTGAACGGCAGTTCTTTTAATGTACCCACTTTACATGATTTCCAGGGCGGCGTTTCCCTGGGCGGGGCGATCAAAAAGAATAAGCTCTTTTATTTTCTCAATTTCGAAAGCCAGCAACGTACCGATGGCAATAGCGCTTATGTTGCCAATGACGGTACCAATACCGGATCGATCTCCACCTCCCGGGTCCTGAAATCGGACCTGGATGCGGTTAGTCAGAAGCTCCTCACTGATTACGGATATGTCACCGGCCCTTATCAGAACTTTAATCAAAAGACGGTCAGTTATAAATGGATTGCCAAGCTGGACTGGATCATCGATGATAAAAACACCTTGACCTTCACCTATAATGGACTGAATGCCTGGCAGGACAAACCGGCGCATCCCAGTGCCATCAACAGAAGAGGGCCGGATGCGATCACGCTGCAATATCAGAACTCAGGCTACCGGATGAACAACCAGCTGAATAATTTCGGGGCGGAATTAAAGACCAACTTCAATAGCAGGGTGTCCAATAATCTCCGGGTGATCAATACCATTTTCCATGATTTCAGGACTCCTGCATCCACTCCTTTTCCTGTCATCAATATCACCAAGAACAATGTTCCCTATATCATAGCAGGGGAGGAGCCTTTCTCTATTCATAATATCCTCAACCAAAATGCCTTGCAGGTCACTGATAACGTAACGATTGCCCTGGCGGACCATACGTTGACTTTTGGCGCATCGTATGAGCAGTTTACGTTTGCGAATTCTTTTAACCTTACGGGATACGGGTTTGATGTATTTAACCAGATCGACCTTTCCTCTTTCCTCACCGGCGCGACTTATCCTGCCGCCGGCGATGTCACCTATGCCAAAAATGCCGCAGCGGCCGGAAAATGGACCTGGTCCTATTTTACGGTAGGACAGGCGGCTTTGTATGCACAGGATCAGTGGAAGCTATCGAATAACTTCAAGCTGACGTATGGGTTGAGGATTGACAAGCCCATTTATTTCACAGGGCCCGGGAATTATTTTGAAAGCCCGATCATGAATAATGACGGCACGTTCAGCGGCAATTACTCCTATGGAAGGCCGACGGTTGGAAATTCGGATAATCTTACCCTGTTTGACCCTTCTTCCGGCGCACCTGTCACGAATGGACCGGGCAAGACCATCGACAACTCCCATTTTCCCAAAGCGACTCCCTTATTTTCCCCCAGGGCCGGTTTTAACTGGAATGTGAATGGCGAAAACAAAATGCAGGTTCGGGGCGGTTCCGGTTTATTCACGGGACGATTTCCCTTCGTCTGGCTGGGCAACCAGATCGAAAATCCTTTCTCGGGATATTACAATGTAACGGCTAAAAATTTCAAATGGCCCCAGGTATGGAGGACTAGCCTGGGCGTAGATTATAAGATCACCCCTTCAACGGTAGTGACCGTCGATCTGGGATATACCAAGGATTTAAATGCCATGATGGTCCAGGATTACGGGTTAGGCCTTCCGACGGGCACCTTGAATTCCGGCACGGCCGATCATCGCGCTGTCTATCTGGCCGCTGACAAGGGCAGTACCAGCACTTATGTCTTCGGCAATAACGGGTATGGCTATTCCTATAATGGCACCTTACAGGTGGTGCAGAATTTTGCCAACGGACTTTACCTGACTGGCTCCTATAATTACCAGGTAGCCAAGGACGCTAATTCCATTTCAGCGGAAATATCGGGCGATGCCTTCGATCGTAACCCAATCGTTAGCAATCCCAATAAGCCGGTCATTGCTCATTCGCTATATGGTAATACTCACCGTTTTGTCGTAGCAGGTATCAAAAAGTTTGATTATAAATGGGGGGCGACGACCTTCTCCCTTTTTGGTAACTGGACCAGTGGCAACCGGTTCTCCTATACATATGCCGGAGATCTGACCAATAGCAGTTCAGCGGGTATTAATGCATTGCTCTATGTTCCCACCGCAGCGGAGATACCCAATATGCTGTTTACTCCTTATACCGACGTGAATGGAAATGTAAAAAGCGCAGCCGATCAGCAGGCTGCTTTGGAAAGTTTTATCGAACAGGATAAATACCTGAACAAGCATCGCGGCGGGTACACGGCACGCAATGGTGGCCAGACGCCCTGGTTCAATGAGGTGGATCTGCGTATATTACAGGATTTCAAGCTGGGCGGCAGCAACAGATTCCAGGTGAGCTTTGATGTGATCAACCTGGGCAATCTTATTAAAAGCTCCTGGGGAGTCCGCCAATATGCCAGCACATCGGGATATTTTCAGCCGATCTCCTATGTTGGAAATAATGGGGCAGGTGTAGCTCAGTACCAGTTTGATCCCTCTCTGAAGAAGACGTTCACGTCGAGCCCGGATCTTCCTTCCCGCTGGCAGATGCAGGTGGGGTTGAGGTATATTTTTTAACCCGGCATCTAATCTAAATAAAGAGGGTGTCTCCATTTTTTTGGGAGACACCCTCTTCTTTTTGGCCCGGAAGGCTGGAAGACCGATTGCCCGCCCGGCCCCTGAAGGGCCCGATTATTTTATATAGGTATCGTAGTCATCGCTGGAAACCCCTCCATTCACGGTATGCAGCTCCAGTTGGTGCGCATCCAGCTTCCGGATATGAAACGTATCCCCGGTTAAGCCATATAGATAGGTTCTCCCGTTGATATACAGGGTCGTATCGTTTAGCAGGGAATAGGTCCCCGTATCAGCGGTCTCCACCCACACTTCGCCGCTCGTGGTATAGGTCTGCGCAAAATAAATACCATACACTTTCCCAGTATTGGTAAACTGCAGCGTATCATTTAAATAGGCAACGGGTACCGTGTCCAACCCGCTGGCTCCGGCAGAGATATAATATTGGCGCGTCCAGGCGCCAGCCAGATCAGCCTTATTGACGGCGGAACCGGGAGAGCTGCTGCTTTTTTTGCAGCCGAACCAGGCACCCGCGCCCAGCACGACGAATAGAACGAAAGAACGAATCGTTTGCTTTTTCATGTTTGGATATTTTTAATATAAATCAATTGGTTATGCCGTAATAAACGCCGTAGCGCCCCCGCAGCGTGCATCCCTTTTCGTTTAAACGGCCACCATTTAATAACTGCATCGGTGAAGCAATAGCTGCATCAACTAAGTAATAACTGCGCCACCATTTTTTTTCTCCAAAACCACGATTTTTCTCTCGGGAATTGTTTTGTGCTGTAATTTTGTATTCCTTACTTGCTCAATTCCCCCTTTTATAATTAACGAAAAACTCTTTCGGGGTTGACCGTTGCAACAAACCGATCTATTAACCGGTAAAATGAATACTATGGGTATTATCGAACAATTGGCGCAAATCAAGGCGGAGGAAGCCTTTGAAAAAGCAAGAAAAAAAGGCATGAGGCAAGGGAAAAGAGAGGTCCAGCAGTTTGTTGTAAAAAATCTTTTGCAGCATGATTCTAACTTTTCCCTGGAAAGAATTGCTTTTCTTACTGATACCTCTTTAGCGTTTGTTAAAAGGATGAAGAAAGAGCTTTAGTCCCAATAAATTTGATTTTCAATCATTTAACACTAGTTCCTATTCTGAAAATACCCCTTGGAAAGGCCTCTCGAAAAAGGTAACTTTGTGTAAAATGAATGATATGGGAAAGGCACTTGAGCAGGAAATGCATAACTATTTTATTCAGTTAAATGAAGCTGAAAAAAAATCGGTTATTTTAATGCTTAGAACTTTTTTAAAAGGAAGAAACCCCGCGGCTGCTGAACAAAATCTCAATATTGAACAGTATAATAGAGAGATTGATGAAGCAATAGCACGGGTGGAGGCTGGTGAGTTCCATACTCATCAGGAAGTTGAAAAGATGGCAAAAGAATGGTAAATGCACAAAAGGAAAATCAGTTGGGATAAGGAAGCAGTAACTTATTTAAGTAAGGCGATCCATTACATACGCCAGGACTCGCCTAAAAATGCAGATAAAGTAAAAAAGGAAATACTAAAAAAGATAAGCAAACTTTCACAGCGTCCGGAGATACACAATTCCGACAAATATAAGTCTGACAATACCGGCAACTACAGAGCTTTTGAATTACATCGTTTCCGGATTAGCTACCTGGTAAAAGAGGATGAGATCATCATCGCCAGAATAAGGCATACCAGCCAGGAACCCCAGCAATATTAACTCACTTTCTGAACTATCAAAAAATGGTTTTGCGGGCTATGGTACATGCTATGCATAAAAAAAGACCGTCTTCTTAAAGACGGCCTTCTCTTCAGAGCGGAAGACGAGGTTCGAACCCGCGACCTTCAGCTTGGGAAGCTGACGCTCTACCAACTGAGCTACTTCCGCGTATCTACATTGCCAGCCTGCGTTTCTCCCATCCCCCATTCATCCCCTCCACAAGCGCCCGGAGGTCCCAAAAATCCCGCCGGGCTGCAAATTTATGTTTTAATTCCATTGAACAACAAACTTTTTCGCATTCCTCACTTCTCAGCCCCCGCCGTTTCCTTCCCCCGCAGGTATTTTCCCGCCAACCAGCTGTTTTTCACCGGAATTATCCATTTTGCCTCCAATTCTGCTTTCGTCAGGACCGTATTATTGAAATACAAAGCATTCTCATCGACAAATCCATTCTCCAACGCATAAGGCAGCTGGGCCATCGGCACCATCTGGACCTTCTCCTTGATGAAGAAAGCCAGGTTCAGCCGGTCGAATAGCGGCGTATTAAACTTCTTTTCGATTTCTTTGATCACCCGGACCATACTGTCCGTACTGCACCCGCTCACCCCGGAAGCCGATTCGTCCGCCATCACCACGATAAACTGCCCGTACAAGAGGTTGGCATGCCCCTTGACCGGAGCGCCATGCGTATGCCATTCGCGGACAAAGTTCTCCAGCATCTCCTCGATCTCCAAAGCCTCGGAAATCATAAAAAGACGAGGGCTCTGATAGATCCATACCCGGGAATCTCCCGCAAAGTCAGCCGGTAATAATTCTTTATAGTCGCTGTTCATGTGTTTGTTTGTTTAAGAATCGGCCCGCGCCCTTCCGGCAGTCCGGAGGCGCCCTCCGATCTCACAAAATTAAACAATCGAGGCGGCAATCAGTTCAGCAATGTCCATGACTTTAACGGTTTCTTCCTTTTCCCCATGCTTGACCCCATCCGTCAGCATCGTATTACAGAAAGGACAAGCCGCCGCAATAATCCCCGCCCCGGTAGCCAATGCCTCCCCGCTTCTCTCAAAATTGACCCGGGTGGTCCCTTTTTCCTCCTCCTTGAACATCTGCGCGCCCCCTGCCCCGCAACAAAGACCCTTGCTGCGGCAACGCTTCATTTCCGTCAATTCGACGTCCAGCGCTTCCAGGACCTTGCGCGGAGCCTCATAGACATTATTGGCCCGCCCCAGGTAACAGCTGTCGTGATACGTGATACGCTTGCCCTTGAAAGGGCCATCCTCTTTCAGCACGATCCTGCCTTCATCGATCAGCTGTTGCAGTAGCACGGTATGATGGATCACCTCATATTGCCCCCCTAATTCCGGATATTCGTTGAGAAAGATGTTGAAACAGTGCGGACAGGCAGTCACGATCTTCTTTACGCCGTAATTATTCAATACCTGTATATTCTGGTAGGCCATCATCTGGAAGATGAACTCATTGCCCGCCCGGCGGGCCGGATCGCCATTGCAAAGCTCCTCCTTTCCCAGGATAGCGTATTTGACCCCCACTTTATTCAGAATGGTAGCAAAAGCCCGGGTGATCTTCTGCGCCCGCTGATCATAACTGCCGGCGCAGCCCACCCAGAACAAGAGATCCGGAACTTCTCCTTTTGCCGCTAAGTCGGCCATCATAGGTACTTCCATGAAGCTATTTTTCCGTAAATCTAATAAAATATCCCCTCCTGCAGGCATTATCCCATAATGTAGATAACAAGTGGTAACTTTAATCGTAAAATCGGTTTATCTATGTCGACGGGTGACGGCCCATTTGTGGTAAAAAATTATGATCTCTGGTGTCATTTATCAGAGGAAGAGTACAAAGACCTGAAGGTGCAGCATCATGTAATCGACGTCCCCAAAGGCGAATACATCTACTTCGAAGCCTATAATCACAATAAGATCTACTTCGTAAAGGAAGGCACCATCAAGATTGGCTACATCGACGAAGGCGGCAACGAGAAGATCAAAGAGATCATCCAGAAAGGCGAACTATTCGGGCAATTCAGCCTCGAAAGAGATAACCTGCATGGCGAATTCGCCCAGGCCTATAAGAACGATGTGAGCATCTGCGCCTTCACCATCGACGACTTCGAAAAACTGCTGAAGAACCGGCCCGACCTGGCCCTGAAATACAGCAAACAGGTAGGTGCCAAACTCCGCAATATCGAGAACAGACTCCTCAACCTCCTCAATAAAGACGTAAAGACCCGGCTCATCCATTTCCTGTGGCAGCTCGTCGAACAGAACCTCGGTGAGAACACCGCCGAAGGATTCTGCATCCCTAACTTCCTCACTCACGAAGATATCGCCAGCCTGATCGGCAGCAGCCGGCAGACCGTGACCACGATGATCAACGAACTCGAAATAGAAGGCATCCTGTCCTACAACCGCCAGGAGATCTGTTTCCTCGATGTTAAAAAACTCCAAAAACGGGTGACTGTCAATTAACCGACACCACCCAGGTGGAAAGGCTTCTATTTTTGAGAGACAAAACCATCAAAAATGTACAAAATGATTTTCACGGCCATGGGCGCACTGATCGGCCTGGGAGCCTTCTCCCAACCCCAGCTTCCCCCACAGCCTCATCCCGGGCCGCAACCCCAGCTTGCTTCGCATTCCCAGCCGCAAGACGTTGTGACGCTCCGGAAGAAGCAGTTCAACACCCCTGACGGTATCGGGATCAAAGGCTATGACCCCGTCGCCTATTTCACCGGCAACAAGGCCGTCAAAGGCAGCAAGGACCAGGCTGCCGTCTACCAGGGCATCACTTATTACTTCTCCTCGGCCGCCAACCAGGCGGCGTTCAAAAAAGACCCCGCCCGCTATGAACCCCAATATGGCGGCTGGTGCGCCTACGCCATGGGCAAGGACGGCTCGAAAGTAGAAGTAGACCCCGGCACCTTCAAGATCGTCGACGGCAAGCTCTTCCTTTTCTACAACCAGTTTTTTACCAATACGCTCAAGAGCTGGAATAAAGACGAAGCCAACCTCCACCACCAGGCCGATGACAACTGGAAAAAAATATATCCATGAAATATCAGCACCTCATTCTTTGGGTCTTTCGCATCCTGGCCGCCCTGATCATGCTGCAAACCCTGTATTTTAAATTCAGCGCCCATCCGCAATCCGTTCACCTGTTTACCATCCTGGGCATGGAGCCCTGGGGACGCATCGGGACCGGCATACTGGAGCTGATCGCCTCGCTGCTGATCCTCTATCCCCGCACCACGGGATACGGGGCGGTTCTGGGACTTGGATTGATGTCCGGAGCAATATTTTTTCATTTGACCAAACTGGGAATTAAATTTGACGGCGACTACGGATTATTCACCTACGCCGTACTCGCTTTCATTTCCTGCGCCGTACTGGTCCTTTTTTACCGGAAGGCGCTGTTGCGGCAGACAGGATTGATGAGGTCGTAATACGGCCTGCCGGCTTGGTAAAATCGTAAATAAGCTTAAAAAAATATGAAGTCACTTCTTTTGTTTTCGTTGATCCAGTTGTCCATCGTAGTTGCCACCGTAGCCCAGGAATACCATCCCGCCGACCAGGGCTCCTCCGTCACCTTCAAAGTCAAAAATTTTGGTTTTAATGTCGACGGCACTTTTACCGGTCTGCAGGGAAAGGTCCTCTTCGATCCGAAAGCTCCGGCCAATGCCTCCTTCGACGTGAGTGTAGACGCCACCTCGGTAAACACGGATAATGGTCAACGGGATAATCACCTGAAGAAAGAAGATTACTTCGACGTTCAAAACTATCCCCGCATTCGCTTCGTATCTACCAGCATAACCCCTTCCGGGAAGGAAGGCAAGTATACGATCACCGGGAAACTGACCATCAAGACGACGACCAAAGACATCAGCTTTCCCTTTACGGCCAGCCCGATGGGCAATGATTACATTTTCAGCGGGGAGTTTACGATCAATCGCAAGGATTTCGGGGTAGGGGGATCCAGTACCATCTCCAACAGCCTTACGGTCTCATTGGCCGTCCTGGCTAAGAAATAATAAAAATTTTATATTAGTTTAGAGAAGTAAAGGTCTAACCATGCAATTATATCGAGCTGTCCAAAACGTGTTTGGGCAGTTGGCGGGATCGCTATGCCAACTGTCACCGGAAGAATACCGTAATCCCTGCGAGACCCTCTCGGGGCATACCATCGGCCAGCACGTCCGCCATATCATCGAACTGTTCCAGTCCCTGGAAAACGGCTACACGGCCGGCATCGTGAATTACGAGCAGCGCAAAAGGGACAAGGCCATCGAGAACGATCCCGACCTGGCCTGCCGCCTCCTGACCCGGATCCTGACCGATCTTGCCCGGCCCGACAAACCCCTGCTGCTGGAAGCCAGCTATGCGGACGCTGCCCCCGGCTCTTCCGGCTCTTCCCGGTCATCCGGGCCCATGACCCTCTCCTCCAACTACTACCGGGAGATCGCCTACAACCTGGAACATACTATCCATCATATGGCCCTGATCCGCATCGGCATCCGTGACACGGGCAGCCGGCTGGTCCTGCCGGAAGAATATGGCATCGCCTCCTCCACCCTCCAATACCGCCGCGAATGTGCACAGTAACCTATATCCCCGCCCCCGGCGGCCCCTTCCTGACCTCCAGCCGCGACGAGCAACGGACACGCCCCCCGGCGCTGGAACCGGGGTATTATGCGGGGGACACCGGCCGACTCCTGTTTCCCAAAGATCCCCGCGCCGGCGGCAGCTGGTTCGTCCTGCATGAGAGAAGCAGCGCCCTGGTCCTGCTGAATGGCGCCCGGGAACCGCATATTCCCCAACCTCCGTACCGCATGAGCCGGGGATTGGTCCTGCTGGAGCTGGCGGATAGTGAAAACTGTCTCACGGCATTCAAAATGATGAATCTAAAGGAGATCGAACCGTTTATTGTTATTTTGGTGGAAGAAGACGGCCTGCATGAATGCTACTGGGACGGCATCAAAAAAGATGATCGGCCCCTCGATGCCTCCATCCCGCATATCTGGTCCTCCGTCACCCTCTATGACCCCGAAACGATCCAACGACGCAGGGAATGGTTCGACCAGTGGCTCCAGAACAATCCCATACCCGATGCCACAAAAGTGCTGGCGTTTCACCAGTTCGCCGGAGACGGAGACCCGCGGCACGATGTGCTCATGAACAGGGCCGGCAAAGTCCTGACCGTTAGCATCACCTCCCTGCAGGTCAAAGACGGCCATGCCCGAATGGTTTACCGGGATATCCTTTCCGGCAAGACATCCGACCAGCAATTATCGCTCACAAAGACGGTTGACCAGCAATACCCGCTCACCAAAAGAACACCCGCCACCCTATGAACCGATGGCAACGACTGGCGCATCGGCCCTTCTTCATAAAGTTTTTCCATTGGGAATACTGGAGCTTCAATACTGTTTATATTCCTGTTTACATTATCTGGGTGGGACTTTGCCTGCGTACCCGGTCCTTCTTCTTTTTCGCGGCGGCTAACCCCAGGATCCGCAATGGTGGTTTTTTAAATGAATCCAAAAAAGATATCATTCCCATGATCCCCGCGGACATTCATCCCAGGACCTCTTTCTTCTCCGTACCCGCCAATGGAGAGACGGCCCTGCGGCAGCTGAAAGAACAGGCATTCCGGTTTCCCCTGATCGGCAAGCCCGACGTGGGTGGCAGGGGTAGGGGAGTAAAGATCCTTCGCTGTGAATCGGAAGTAAAAGAATACGCCGCAGGGGCAAGTCTCGATTTTCATATCCAGGAATTCGTGCCCTACAAAAAGGAAGCGGGGTTTTTTTACTATCGCTACCCCGGGGAGAAAACAGGACGCCTGTCCGGCATCGTACGAAAAGAATTCCTCCAGGTCACCGGTGACGGCCATTCCTGCATCGCCGCCCTCCTGCGAAAAGACAAAAGGGCCATTCTTCAAAAAAGCAGCCTGGAGAAAATGTACGGGGCCGGCCTGCAGAAAATATTACCCGAAGGTGAACAACTGGAATTGGTGCATATTGGCAATCATGCCCGGGGAGCCAAATTCCTCGATGACTCCCACCTGATCGATGAAGCGCTGACCCGGGTCATCGACGAAGTCTGCCGGCAGATCCCGGAGTTTTATTTCGGCAGACTCGATATCCGGTACCGCGATTGGGAAGAATTGCGGCAGGGGCGGCATTTCGCCGTCATCGAAGTCAATGGGGCCGGCTCGGAACCTACCCATATCTATGACCCCGCCCACTCGCTCTTCTTCGCCTGGAAAGAGATCGTCCGGCACTGGATTATTTTGGCCCGGATCAGCCGCCGCAACCACCGGCGCGGATTCCCTTATCTTAGCACAAAAGAAGGCATTCAGATGTTCCGGGAAAACAAAGTCTGGTCCGACAAACTGACAACCATGCGGGAATAAATCATGAGTGAATCCTCCACTTTCACGTTGACACGCCTCTTCTCCACCGGCCTGTTCATCAGCTTCCTCGGCACCCTTCCCCTGGGCACCCTCAACGTACTCGCCGCCCGAATGGCCGCGGATGACGGCATCGGACCAGCGATCTGGTTCTCCCTGGGTGCATTGATCGTGGAAATGGTTTATGTGCGGTTGTCCCTCGTAGCGATGGACTGGATCCGCCGCCGGCAAAAATGGATCCGGCTGCTGGAGTCACTAACGGTAATAGTCATACTTTCTCTGGCGATCGGGAGTTTCTGGGCGGCTGCCCATCCTCACCAGGGCAGGAACACGGTCATCGGCTTCCTCCCCCCCACGCCCGTTCCCCGGCTCCTCACCGGCATGTTACTGAGCGCTATCAACCCCCTGCAGATCCCGTTTTGGTTTGGGTGGAGTACGGTGCTGTTCAGCAAAAAAATCTTACAACCCCGCAACGATCATTACACTATTTATATCGTAGGCATCGGCCTGGGCACTTTCGTGGGGAATGCCGTCTTTATTTTCGGAGGCCGCCTGCTTATAACCGCATTGGATAAGCAGCAGCCCCTGGTTAATAGCGTGATCGGGATCATCTTCACCCTTACAGCCGGGTGGCAGCTCCGCAAGCTCCTCCGGGCCCGGGCAGACCGGCCGGCGTCATAGCCCCTCCACCCATTTATCCCGGTCGTCCGGACTGAACTTCCAGGGAGCGAAATTATTCTCCACATTGCTGAAAAGCGTATTCCATTCCTGGGGGGCATTGCTATCCTCCATGATCAGCGAACGCCGCATCTCGACGATGATCTCCAGCGGACTGATGCTGACAGGACATTCCTCCACACAGGCATTACAGGTCGTACAGGCTCGCAGCTCTTCCACCGAAATATAATTGAGCAGGGATTTGCCATCGTCTTTAAAGGACCCGCCATTCGCATTGATATTCTGGCTGACTTCCTCCAGCCGGTCGCGGGTCGACATCATGATCTTACGGGGAGAAAGCACCTTGCCCGTGAGATTGGCAGGACAGGCGGCGCTGCAGCGCCCGCATTCCGTACAGGAATAGGCATCGAGCAGGTTCCTCCAGCTGAGATCGAAGACATCCTTCGCCCCGAACTTAGGAGTGACCGCCACCGAGCCATCGGCCGGCGCAGGTGGCGCTGTCTCCGGCTGCATCGCATACAATACCTCCTGCTGGATCGCCGGCATATTCCGCAATTTGCCTTCCGGCGCCAGCCTGGCATAATAGGCATTGGGAAAAGCCAGCAGGATATGCAGGTGTTTGGAATAAGGAAGATAATTCAGGAAAGCCAGAATGCCCAGGATATGCAGCCACCAGCAGGTCCTTTCCAGCCCCACCAGCGCCGGCGTGCTCCATCCGCTGAATAAAGGATGCAGCCACCGCGAAAAAGCAAAGTCCCCCGTGAGATGATGGGCATAATGCCCATAACCCCTGGCCTGTAGCAGCGTATCGGTCGCATTCATGGTGAGAAACAGCGTCATCAGCGCAATCTCCGTCAGCAGGATATAATTGGCGTCACTGCGCGGCCACCCATCCAGGTCATGACTGATGAATCGCTTTAATTTAAGGATATTCCGGCGGCAAAGGAACAACACACAAACGGTGAAGACCCCGATCGCCAAAAATTCAAAGGAGTTGATCAACACCCCATACACCCCACCCAATAAACCGGCAAATAACCGATGTGTGCCGAGCAGCCCATCCAGGATAATCTCCAGCACCTCCAGGTTGATGATGATAAAGCCCGCATAGATCACAAAATGCATCAGCGCCACCAGGGGGTTGCGGAACATCTTCTTCTGACCGAAGGCCAGCAGCAGCACATTTTTCCACCGCCGCCCCGGCTGGTCACTATACGACTCTTCACCACCCAAAAGGATATTCCGGCGGATCTGCCCGGTCTTTTTGCTAAACCACCAGATGGCTGCACCGGCCGCCAGGATAAAGAGGATCTGCTGAAGGATTGCCATAGCAAATTTATTAGGACGCCAAGATAAGCGATTATTGCTTTAATTTGTGCGCGGGAGCTAAAACCATTACCCCCTACAATGAAGAAATATATCCTTACAGAGCAGGTAGCTGAAAAGAAGCTGCGGCGCATGGCCTATGAGATCCTGGAAAATAATTCAGGAGAGCAAAAACTAATCCTCGCAGGGATCAGGGACAACGGCAGCGCCATCGCCGGGTATCTCCGGAACCTCCTGCTCGAAATCTCCGCTCGTCCCCTGACCATCGGGCTGATTTCCATCTCCCTCGATAAAAGACACCCCGGGGAAGTCACCCTCAGCGAAGTCCTTCCCTTCGACGACCAGGTGATCATCGTGGTGGACGACGTGGCCAGCAGCGGCAAAACCCTGCTCTATGCCATGAAACCCTTTTTGGAATTCCATCCCCGCAAAATAGAATCCCTGGTGCTCGTAGGACGCACCCACAAAGCCTTCCCCGTGCAGCCCGACTATACCGGGCTCTCTCTTTCCACCACCCTCCAGGAGCATATCTATGTCGAAGTGGAAGGTGACCGGGTCAAAGGCGCGTGGCTGGAATAAGATGTGCGGTATACCTCTTTCCCCGCCACTTTTCTATCCACATTCGTGGAAAAAAATGTCAGTTAAAAAAGGCAGGCGGAATCAGGTTTTCAGGCTCAAAAAGGGTAGATTTGCAATCCCCGTCAAACGGGGTTAAAATAGTTGCCAAAATCGAGTATGGAAGAAAACAGCACGCCACCGCAAACCCAGGATAACAATCGCATCGTCCCCGTAAATATCGAAGAGCAAATGAAAACGGCCTACATCGACTATTCCATGTCGGTGATCGTAGGTCGCGCCTTGCCCGATGTAAGGGACGGATTGAAGCCCGTTCATCGCCGCATTTTGTACGGAATGAACGAACTGGGGAATAATAGCAACAAGCCGTATAAGAAAGCAGCCCGTATCGTGGGCGAAGTAATGGGGAAATTTCACCCGCACGGGGATGCCTCCATCTTCGACACCATGGTGCGTATGGCCCAGGAATGGAGCATGCGCTACATGCTGGTAGACGGCCAGGGTAACTTCGGCAGCCAGGATGGAGACGGCCCCGCCGCCATGCGTTATGTGGAAGCAAGGCTCCACAAACTGGCGGAGCACATGCTGGAAGATATCGAGAAAGATACCGTAGACTTTCAGCCGAATTTCGACGACTCCCTCAAGGAACCGACCGTATTGCCTACCCGCATCCCCCAGCTGCTCATGAACGGCTCCAGCGGCATAGCCGTCGGGATGGCCACGAACATGATGCCCCATAACCTCTCGGAAGTCATTGACGGATGCCTGGCCTATATCGACAACCGGGAAATTACCGTCGATGAGCTCATGGTGTTTGTAAAAGCGCCGGATTTCCCCACCGGAGGTATTATCTATGGAATGGAAGGCGTCAAAGCCGGTATGCATTTCGGCAGAGGCCGGGTCGTACTGCGCGGTAAGCTCCACGTAGACACCAAACCCAGCGGAAGAGAGACGATCATCATCACCGAAGTGCCCTACCAGGTCAACCGCGATGCACTCTGCGACCGCGTAGGCCAGTTGGTGAATGAGAAGATTGTAGAAGGAATTGCCCACGTCAACAATGAATCTAATAATAAGGAAGGCACCCGTATCGTCATCGACCTGAAAAGGGACGCCGTGGCCAACGTGGTGATCAACCAGCTCTACAAACATACCGAACTGCAGACCTCCTACGGGATCAACAACGTGGCCCTGGTAAAAGGAAGACCCCGCACGCTGAATATCCGGGATATGATCAGCGAGTTCGTTGAATTTCGCCATGAAGTGGTCATCCGCCGTACGAAGTACGAGCTGAAAGAAGCGGAAAAGAAAGCACATATCCTGCAAGGCTACCTGATCGCCCTGGACCACCTCGACGAAGTGATTGCATTAATCCGGGCCTCCTCCACTCCCGAGATCGCCAAAGAAAGCCTGGTGAGCGCCGGCTGGGGACTGGACGAGATCCAGGCCAAAGCTATTCTGGAACTGCGTTTACAACGTCTTACCGGAATGGAAAGAGACAAGATCCGGGAAGAATACGACGAACTGATGAAGCTCATCGCTTACCTGAAAGACCTGCTGTCCGACGAAGGCAAACGCTTCGACGTGATCAGAAAAGAATTAGGAGAAGTCAAAGATAAATTCGGAGATGAACGCAAGACCGAGATCACCTATCTCGACGACGAGGTGAGCATCAAAGACCTCATCCGCGAAGAAGACGTGGTCATTACCATCTCCCACCTGGGGTATATTAAACGTACCTCCGCCACCGAATACCGCCAGCAACGCCGCGGAGGCCGGGGCGCCATCGGCGGCAAGACCCGCGACGAAGACTATATAGAACACCTCTTTGTCGCCTCTACCCATCATACGATGATCTTCTTCACCGAGAAAGGCCGCTGCTACTGGCTGAATGTCTACGAGATCCCCGAAGGCGATAAGACCAGCAAGGGACGCGCCATTCAGAACCTTATCCAGATCCCGCCCGACGATAAGGTCCGCGCTATCCTGGACGTACAGGACCTGAAAGACGAAGCATTTGTCAATACACATTGTATCGTACTCTGCACCAAACAGGGCGTCATCAAAAAGACCTCCCTGGCAGACTTCAGCCGGCCCCGCCAGACGGGTGTCAACGCCATCACCATCGTGGAAGGAGACCGTTTGCTGGAAGCCCGCCTCACCGACGGTAATTCGGAAATCCTGATGGCCGTCCGCAGCGGAAGAGCCATCCGTTTTGAAGAACAGAAAGTACGTCCGACCGGCCGTGGCGCCATCGGGGTAGGAGGGATCGAAGTCGATGATAATACGGATGAAGTGATTGGCATGATCTGTGTCAATAGAGAGGATAAATCCCGGACTGTCCTGGTAGTTAGCGAAAAAGGCTACGGAAAAAGAACGCCGATCGATGAATACCGCATTACCAACCGCGGCGGAAAAGGAGTGAAGACCATGGGCGTAACCGATAAGACCGGCAAACTCGTAGGCATCCTCGACGTCACCGAAATGGAAGACCTGATGATCACCTGCAAGAGCGGCGTCACTATCCGGATGCCGGTAAACGGCATCAGCTCACAGGGCAGAGCTACCCAGGGTGTTAAACTGATCCGGCTGGATGAAAGCGATGAGATCGCTGCCATCACCAAACTGGACAAGCTGGAAGAAGAAAACGGCGCCGCCTTATTGGAAAACGGAGCCGCAGACGGCACTGTTCCTCCAGTAGTGGACGGGATAGCGGAAGGGGGCGAAGCCCCCGAGGCGGCAACTGGTGAATCGGCTGATAATGAGCCGAATACACCGGAAGCTTAATATTAAATATTCAATTTTCCTTAAAATAATAATTATGAACGTGAATAAAAGACTCTTTCTAACGGGAGCAATAGCCCTCGCCGGATTTGGGCTGTTCGCGCAGAGCGCGGATAAGGCTAAGGACCTTCTGAAAGCAAACAAGATCCCGGAAGCCAAAGCAGAGATCGACAAAGTACTGGCCGTTGAAAAAAACCAGAAGTCATCTGACGCCTGGTATTATAAGCTAAAGGTCTACAATGCCATCGCCGCAGACAGCAATCTCAGAGCGAAATACCCCGATGCCCGCGACCAGGCTTTTGCCGCTCTGAAGAAATACACCGAAGTCGACGATAAAAAGCTCATCCTTTTGCAAATGGAGGGTTACAAACCCGTCAACGAGATCTACCAGGGATATTTCCAGGTAGGAGCCAATGAATACAACGCCGCCAAATACAGCGATGCCCTCGCCAGCTTCAGCGGAGCCCTCCAGACCAGCTCCTTTATGAACGCCAAAGGATGGACCAACCTGAAGATAGACACCACTTCTACCTTATATGCCGGTATCTCCGCCGAAAAAGCAGGCAAGAAAGACAGCGCCGCCGTTTATTATGGTAAGCTGGCCGAAGCTAAGATCGCCGCTATCAACGGCTCCAACATGGTGGAGATCTACAAATGGCTGGTCGATTATTACAATCAGAAAAAAGATGCTGCCAATACCGCTAAATATATAGCGCTGGCAAAAGAACAATACCCTGATGACCTCTTCTGGCCCAGCACGGAACTGGACAACCTGCGGGAGAGCGGTAACAAGGATTCCCTGTTCGCCAAATACGAAGAGATCACCACCCATTTCCCCAAGAACCACCTGTTCTTCTTCAACTACGGACTCGAGCTCTATCAATATGCATCCGACACCAGCTCCGGCCACAAACCTGCTAACGCAGACGAGCTGATCAAAAAAGCGCAGATCAACCTGACCAAATGCCTGGAAATCCAGCCGGATTACCCACAGGCAGCCCTGGTACTGGGACAGATCTCCTACAATGCCGGCGTAGACCTCCAGGCGCAGACCAAAAAGATCCCCGGTAAAACGCCGGATGACGTGAAGAAAAGAGCCGACCTGCGCATCGCAGCCGGAAAGAAATTCGATGAAGCCATCCCTTACTTCGAGAAAGTCGATCAGGACCTGGGGGCCAAAGGCAAGCTGAAAATGGACGAAAAGACCAGCCTGAAAGATGCCTATGACCTGCTCATCACCATCTACGAACAAAAGAACCTGAAAGATAAGTCAGAAGCTTATACGACTAAGTTCAACGCAGTAGATAAGGACCACTAATCACCGCCCTCACCTAATAATGCAGAAGCCCCGGGAATTGCTTTCCGGGGCTTCTGCATTAAATAAGAACCATTCCGCCGCCAAATCTATGCGACCGTAATTCCTTTCTTTTCCAGGTAATCATAGATCCCCGTCCGGATCTCTCCGGAAGTCTGCGCTGCTTTGCCGATATCTTTACACCAGAAAAATACCTTCACTTCCATGGATTTGGCTGTGATCGTATTCAGGACGATTTCAGGATCCCTGCTCTCCAGTACATTAGGATGGTTGCGTATAATTTCCCGGATCCCTGCCACATCGATAGCGGCGGGGGCGGCAGGTTTATCAATCGTAAAGGCCAGGGTCGCCCGTACATGGCTGTTGCTGAGCGTCCAGTTGACAATGTTATGAGATAGCACATCGCCATTCGGGATGATCACTTCGGCTCCGTCTTCGGTGATCAGGGTGCTGGAACGGATGCTGATATCCTTGACACGGCCTTTTTTATCCCCGAGCTCCACCGTATCTCCGATCCGCAGCGGCCTGTCGAAGATCAATATGATACCGGAAACAAAATTGTTCACGATGCTCTGTAACCCCAACCCAATACCGACACCCAGGGCGCCAATGATCACCGTGATCCTGTCTACCGGCAGCCCGGAAGCCGCAATCGCCAGCAGGAAACCCAGGATCAGTAAAATAAGCCGGGTGACCATCAACCTGGATCGCTGCCCCTTATCATCGAAAGAAGCATCGTCGCCCACATCCCCGAAGAAATACGCAATATATTTCTGTAAGAAATTGGCCAGCCAGATGATACCCAGGAACAGCACGGCTCCTCCCACGGTGAACGAAAAGCTCCCTACCTGGCGCGGGTCGGTAAATAGATCCGTCAGCAGGTCGTTAAGGCTATCGAATATATTCAGGTTAATAGTAAAGACGATCAGCCATAAGAACACCGCCAGGACCGTGGAGAACCGGCCAATAGAGCGGGCAATACCGGTCGATTCAAATTGTTCCGGGTATTTTTTACGGAGACGGCTGGTCTGGATCTGCAACAGGAAGGCCTCCACGACCAATCGTACAAAAACAGCCAGGCTGATGGTCTGAGCCAAACCGTAGACACCCGTCGACTCAAATATCTGCGAAAGACTGACCCTGCCGAACATATTACAGACAACGGCCAGCAGGTTGAAAAATATATATAAGCCCACGGCAAAAGAAAAGACCTTTGACTTTCCGGGCATTTTCACCTTGCTGAAAAAGAATAATAACCCCAGGGCGACCGACAGGCTATCCTGTATCAGGCTAGCCCATCGCGACAGGAATACCGGCAGGCCCAGTATCCGGGTAATGGGCTGTAGTAAAAATAAAAGGATAAACAGACACCATCCATAGAATAGCTTGCGGTCAAGACGCTTGCGAAACAGCAGGGTCAGCAACAGCATCAGCAGGAACTGGGTCGACTCGATATAAATGGCAGGAGCATGCAGATCGAATAAAGGCGCCAGGCTGAGAACAAAGATCAGCGTGACCACCCAGGGCCAGGGACCGATATAGATAAAATGAAAGGCTTCGATGGCTTGCAGCTTTTTCAGCTTTTTCAGCGTGCGGAAATTGAACCAGACCCAAAAGAAAAATATGAGTCCCGTCATCAGTAGCCAAAACCGCTTGCCCCGGGTATTGGCGAAATAATATTTGACCAGCTTCTTCTCGCTGTCGACGGATTTTTGAAAATCCCCTTTGTTGAAATTCCTGGACACCCCTGATGAACGTGGTTCCCATAAATACCTCCTCTCTTTTCCCAAAGCCCTGTTCCCCACCTCTTTTAATTCCGTATCTACCCGGAAAGTAAGCTCGTCAATCGTAATGGCATTGGCTGAAGCCCGGGCCTTCAGATCATTGATCTCCGCCGTGTTTAGCTTTACCAGGCTGTCAGCCTGTCGCCACTTCGTCTTCAGCTCCTGCAGCTGAAGCTGAAACGTATCCTTCAACGCACTGTCCCTGAAAATACGCAGCATCAGCGTATCCTTTCTCATATCCCCGATCTTAGTCCGGATCGTATCTATCTTGCTATCATATTCCGCCAGGTATTCGGCATATTTGTCGGTAGTCCTGTTCAATTCATCCAGCAGGGTATTGAACATCTGCAGGTTGCGGATATTCAGGGACCGGTCGTCCGTTACCGCTATCCGGTCCTTTAATATGGCCAGGGCCGAATCTTCCTGGTCAAACCGGTCTTCTATCTCTGGGAGATGAACAAAAGAGGAAGTAACCTCCGGCACCGAACTCAGCAACTGGAAGATCTTTTCCATGTTTTCCAGGTAATCGCTGTTGGTGAGCTCCGTATTATTGCTGAACAGCGTAGAGTCGAATTTACGCCGCTCGATCTTTCGGAAGAGAGCCCCCGGTCTTTTTGCCAGCCTCGCCGAATCCCTGGGAGAAAGACGCCTCCCCCCAGGAGTAGCATGGAACGAACGGGCAGAATCTGACAACGCAGGCCGTGCCGTATCCTGGGCATTAACCACGGTTCCTGCGAACATAAATACCATCAGCGTTAGCGATACAAGGTTTCTCATAATAAGGACTAGCATTGAAGGGGCAAAACTAAGCCTTTTTCACCTCCTCCGCGGCCCGGCCCCTTACTTTTTATCCCCCGCAATGAGCTTACTCAGATCCGTATCGAGAAAATCCCCCGCCTCATCATGATCCGTCGACACGCTCACCGGCAACCACTTCTCCAGCTCGGCCTGCTTCACAGCCTCCGCCCGTTTTAACAGACTGACCGCCTCGCTTCCCAATATCAGGTGCAGCGGGGGCTCCGGACTGTCTACCAGCTCTACCATCACCTTCGCTGCCTTAGCCGGATCTCCTATGAATTTGAAATTGGGATCTTTAAAAAGCCGTTCCCTTGCCCCCACAGTGGACGCATAATCATCGATCGGCGCGGCAAACGACATGGAATCTCCCGCCCAGTCCGTGCGGAACCCGCCCGGCTCTACAATCGTCAGCCTGATGCCCAACGGCGTAATCTCCTTCGACACCGCCTCGGAAAAACCGACCAACCCAAACTTAGCCGCCTGGTAAATAGACAAACCCGGCGCCCCGATCCTTCCCCCTATAGAACTGATCTGGAGAATATGCCCCGAACGTTGCTTGCGCAACTGCGGCAACACCGCCCGCGTCACATAGATGGGGCCATATAAATTAGTGTCGATCTGGCTCGTGATCTGCTCCTTCGTGAAGGCTTCCGCCGCCCCGGTGATACCAAAACCGGCATTGTTCACCACCACATCCAGCCGGCCGAAATGAGCAATACTGAGCGCCACTGCCTCATTGACCTGCTCCTCATTCGTTACATCCATCTTCACCGGGAAGAGCTGATTGGAATATTTTGCCGCTAGCTCCTTCAGTTGCTCCGGCTGACGTGCCGCAGCCGCCACCTGATCACCCTTCGCCAGCACAGCCTCCGTCAAGCTCCGGCCAAGCCCCCGGGTGCTTCCTGTAATAAACCAAACTTTTGTCATGATATTTGCTTTTTGTTTATACAAAGGTCCCTCATTCCCGAAAGGCCCGTTTTGTCAAAAAGCTCAGACTTCTTTGTTGAAAAGCTCAGCATACCCCGAGCCCAGGGCCTCACCCCAGCCTCACCGCGCCGCCACCGTGGCCAGCATCACCCGCTCTTCACCGCGCTGCCGCCACCGCCGACGGCGCCACCCCAAAACTCTTCTTAAACGCAAAGGAAAAATGGCTCAGGTCCTCGAACCCCACTTCGAGGTACACATCCGACACCTTCTTCCCTTTTTCCCTGATCAGGTAATGCGCCTCCCGCAGCCTTCGCTGCTGCAGCCAGCGACTGGGAGAAGTATGAAAGATCTTTTCAAAATCCCGTTTAAAAGTAGCCAGGCTCCTGCCCGTCAGGTAGGCAAATCTCTCCAACCGGACATTGAATTTATAATGCTCGTTCATATACGCCTCCAGGTCGATCTTGCCCGGCTCGCTGAAATCAAACAGCGCATCCTTTAACGCCGGGTTCGTCTCCAGCAGGAGCAGGATCGCCTCTTTGACCTTCAGCAGCATCAGCGCCTTATTCATCGCAGGACCGCCATCCAGGTATGGCGATAAAGAATCGATATAATTTTTGAGCAGGGGGGTGGGGGGCAGCAGCACCGCGCCCTCCCCCCTATAAGGCCCGCTCGCCTTCCAGTTATGCTCCTCGCTCATGCCGCGCAAGGTCTCCTCGTCCAGGTAGACGGAAAAAGACCGGTACTCTCCGCCGGGAGGCGGAGACTTGGTATACTTGGTCAGTTGATTTTTCCGGAACCACCGGTAATCGCCCTCTTTAAAGTGATACGTCTTGCCGCCGATATACTGCTGCGAACTCCCCGACAGGATGTATCCGAATACATGTTGGGAAATGAACTGCTCCCCCTCACTATTCTTATGGGCATAACAGGAATAGAGGATCGGCGGCTTATTTGTAGCTTCTTCTCGTCTGGGCATAATAGCCAAATTTCGACAAAGATCCGTCTTTTAGAGATGCCCGGCTTTGTTGAAAAGCTCATTCCCGTTTATTTTCCCGCCACACCGCTCAACAGCTTATTGACCAGCCCGATCCATACCTGCAACCCATTGTTATTCCAATGCGTATCACCGACTCTATATAGCCTGCCGGGGTCAGGGGACCCCGCAAACAGGCTGTACACATCGATATCCGGCCCGCGGTTGCCCACCACGCCATCCGCGTTTCCGCCCAAAATACGACTTTTTAGTCTATCTTTGCTTCGCGAAATACATCCCCATGAGCAAAGCAGAGAGAACCAAACAATTCATCATCGAACAAGCCGCGCCGATCTTCAACGAAAAAGGCATCGCCGGCACCTCGATCGACGACGTCCTCCATGCCGCCAAAGTAGCCAAAGGCTGCCTGTACAACCACTTCGAGAACAAAGAAGCCCTTTCCAACGAAACGGCGGATTTCCTGCTTAAAAAAATTACCGGCAGGATAGGATTGGTCATGAACCAGGAGACTACCGCCAAAGCAAAGATCTTCGCCTACCTCGATTTCAGCAAGAACCCCCTGAACACTTTCATCGAAGGAGGCTGCCCCATCCTGAACATGGCGGTGGAAGCGGATGACAATAACCCCGCTATCAAACAGAAAGTCCGCGATACGATGCTCGCCGGACAAAAAATGTTCTCGGCCATTTTAAAAGAAGGAATAAAAAATGGCGAATTCACCAACGCCCTGGACCCGGAAGAATTCGCCTTTAAACTCTTCACGGCAGTAGAAGGCGCCACCGTGGTCTGCCGCGTCCTGGACAGCGCCAAACCCATGCTCAGCCTGATCAGAAATCTAAAAAAAGAGCTGGCAGGTTTCGAACCGAAGTAAAGGAAGCCTCAAATATTAAGATCCCAAATAAAAAAATAAAGTATCTTCCCGGTCATATCACCCTGCACCATGACCGAAGAAATTAACCAACCGCTTCCCACGACTTATCAGGACATTGATCAGGCGACCCGCCTTTCCGGTTTTACCATGGCCTCTGACATACTGACCTGCTCCCTGCTCCGTACCCTCGCCGCTTCCAAACCCTCCGGCCAATTTCTGGAACTGGGCACCGGCACAGGACTGTCGACCTCCTGGATCCTGGATGGAATGGATGCGACCTCCACATTAACCTCCATCGACAATGAACCGGCATTCCTTGAAATTGCTAAAACATGGCTCGGCGGCGATCCCCGCCTGAACTTAGTACTGACGGATGGCGCCGCCTGGGTGGAAGACAATAAAGACCGGAAATACGATTATATTTTTGCGGATACCTGGCACGGGAAATACCTTCTTTTAGACGAAGTGTTATCGATGCTGAATAAAGGCGGACTCTATATCATCGACGATATGCTGCCCCAGCCCAACTGGCCGGATGGGCACCAGGAAAAAGCCATCCACTTAATTGACTGCCTGGAAAAGAGGACTGACCTCTGGCTGACCAAGCAAGTCTGGGCCACCGGGATAACGATTGCTGTTAAAAAATAGAAGCACCGGCGCGAGTTGATTCTACCTGGTAACACCCGCGCCTGATCTCCCAGCTCTGCTTAATAATGATATGTAGTTGGACCCGAACTCTTTTCTTCTTTTTGGCCTTTGGGCGTATATGGTTTTGGTGGCAGTTTTGGCAAATCCTTGGCATTCCCATTTTTCTTTATATCCTTAACGACTTCTTTTGCTCCCTTAAGCGTTTCATCATGATATTGGGGATGAGTAGGATAATAGTTATTGTATTCGGGATTACTTACTGCTGACAAACCAAACATGCGCTCGCTAAACCAATCTCCATCTTCAGAATGTGTATGAAGGTTGGGTTCATCTAACATTGTGGTATTATTGCCGTGTTCTTTAAAATCTTTTAGACCCAATAAAAAACTAGCTCTATGACTTTCTTCATGTGTTAAAACTTCCACAACATGAAATAAACCAGCTTCAATGTCTTCTTCTTTTTCTGCATGTTCCAGTATATTTAGAACTTCATCAGAAAGGATAATTACGCTCCCATAATTAGTCGTTTCTCCCCTTTTCCACGTTCCATGTGCAACTTGTATTTCTGCGCCACTATTATATGTAAAATCGGACTTAACATTATCGGGACTTAATCCTAATTCACCGTATAACGCAATAAGTTTTTCATTAGTAGCCATTTGGACGATTCCATCGGGGGATGTTATGTAATTATAGAATTTAGGGAATTTGCTCTTTAGGAGGGCTGCTGTAGCGGCAGAAAGTTTAAACTTACCTCCAATATCGACATTTTGAATCGGACTATTCCCCGCAAAACAATATGGACTCTCATCTGTAAAATGTCTACAAAAAGGATCAATAGATAAAAATTTTCCTATCCTGGGATCGTATATTCTTGCTCCGAAGTCAATCTGGTTCCCATTTCCCTTCACCTCATTATCATTCTCCTTCCCATTAAACCCATACCGGTAGCTTCCCGCACCTGTTGCCGCAAACCCTCGCCCGGGCTGCAACATCCCGAAAGGATAATAATCATTCGCGCCGGCCACATCAGCCATGTAATAATCTACCGTTGTTCCATTGGAGGAATGTGCCTGCTTTTTATCCGTTATAGTTGTCAGCACATTCCCAAGATGGTTGCTCAGTTCAAAGAGCTTCTTACCCCTGGTAAAGGTAAATAAAGTCCCGCTACCGAGCTTACTTCCCAGGTATTGAGTGGCGCCACTTAAAACAACCGGGTTGGCCACCATGCCTAGCCGGCTGCTTCCATACAGGTACTGCTCCTGCATCGCCATGCCCGTTCCACTATAGACGGCTAACACATTTCCCTGTGCATCCCGCACATACCAGGTATTGACGCTGGCTGCATTTTTACCAATGCGGTTACCGGTGGCATCATATTGGTAGGTGATGGTTCCACCGGAATTTTGCAGAGAGCTGATTTTTCCATAGGCATTCCAGGAGATATTCGTGACACCTGCCTGCTGGTCGCTTATTAAATTTCCTATGGCATCATACTGATAATTGCCTGTGCTTTGCCTGTCAATATCATTTGGATAATTGGTGGCTGGTACGGAATCATATATCCAGTTCAGTTTGTTCGTACCCGCATAATAATTGTAAGTCAGGCTGTCCATACCCAGGATAGTGCCATATCCGTTGCGGAGATACCGCTGAATATTCCCGTTGGGATCATAAGAGACACGTTCTTTGTATTCATTCGTCGCCGTAAGCCCGCTATCCCAAAGATTGAGGCCGATCCCGCCGCCGTTCAGCACATCCATTCGGGTAAGGCGGTTCAATTGGTCATACTGATAATTATACAACCGCGGGCTGTTAAAGGCGCCGATATTTACCGCCATACTGCTGATATTGCCATTGTACAGGGGTTTATAAGCTGTTGCCAGTTGCTGCTTGAGCCCGTTGAACAGCGCCGTATTGGTAATGGATGAATAATCCCCGTCAAAATAATGCAGGCTGAAGCCATAAGCATCCCTACCGATATACCGGGTAAAGGAATTAGCGCTGTTACCATCCTGCCCCATATCGGCCGAAGGGCTAAGCGTATTGCTGTTCACCCCCTTCAGCCATCCCTGCAGGGTATAGGCATAATCGAGCCCCTGCACCTGATTATTGCCGAGCAGGGTGCGAGCCAAAGGCCCGTGCTTGTAATAGGTATAATGCGCCTCATGCTCCACCGTGATTGAATCCGCACTGCTGAATACATCGGTGAGGTGGTTTTCCGCATCGTACTGGTAATAATGCATAAAGGCATCCGGCTTGCCCGCCTGGTAGGACAGGCTATTCACTTTCCCGCTTATCAAATCGAACTGATAGTCTATCCGCTTATACTGTTGCCCGGCCGATGCCATAGGGCTCGTGTTGCCGTAATCTTGTAACACGCTGCTGACATTACCTTCAATATCGTAATTATAATAACTGGTATATACTGGTTGCAGCCCCTTTTGCCCCGGCGAGGTGGTAGCATACGATACCCGGTTGCGTAGCGTAGAAGGATTTTGCACCAGCCAGGGCGTAATGACGGCAGGCGCTGCCAGATCGTATACGGTAGTAGTTACCTGGTAGCGATTACTGCTGTTATTGGCAAGCCATTGTTGCCATTGCAACGGCATACGGGTCGTGCCCGTCGTTACCGCCCCGATACCGCTGTTCACCTGTCCTACTTCAACGATCCGGCTTAACGGGTCATAAATCGTATAGCTGTAATTAGGGCCCTCCGCCAATTGTTTGGCATTTTGCGACAATACCAACCTGCTCAATCGATCATACCAGAAATTCGACTGACCGGCATCCGGCGTCAGTTGAGTGACAGGAGCGTTGATCGTATTATACCGGTACTGCGTCAGCATAGTATGAGCTGGCGCCAGGAAGGTTCCATTGGCCCTTGCCTGTCCTACCTTTTGCAGCCAGGTGGGATCATAATTGCGGACCACCCCGGCAGGAGGCACGGTCTTCAGCAGGTTCCCGGCCTGGTCGTAATAATACAGTGTATAATGGTACTCGCTGACCGCCTGGGTCGCTGTAAAGCTTTCTTTGGTAGCCGCCTGCAAACATAATCCGAGATAGGCAGCCTGGAAGCTTCCTTTCACCGAATCGCTGTAATAATTATAGACATTCGTAGCCCGGCTGATGGCCCAATCGCTGCTATCCGAGCAGGGAGAAGGAACAGCCGGTGGCAGAATGGGGATCACATTATTATTGCCGGGGCAAAGGGTGGGAGATGACACTACGCCATTGCCCGGGCAATTATTCGCTTCTAAGAAATCATCAAAGAACAATACAGATCCGTTACTGCCGCTAAGGATCTTTACCCAGTCGGCCTGCAGAGAATGACTATTGGATTGCAACCCTGCCCCCTTCACAAAGCCGCCGCTTACGGGTATCTTAGTCGTACCGATCAGCCAGGTAGTGTCGGAAGGATCTTTCACCCATTGCGCCCCGACATAGGTATTGTTCCCGGTTTGCAGGATGGGATTTACCATATCCTGCACGGAAGCAGGTTTTACCCTCCATTGCATGATCACCGTGCTGTCGGTGGTGGCAATACTGTCCAGCTTATCCACCAGCACAAAGTCGGATGCCAGGGTGGAGGTAGGGCCGTTGAAATAACTATTGGTAAAGAACTGGTTGACCGGTAAGATATCGTCATTGGCTAAAGCATACAGATCGGCATTGATATTCAGCCCTGTCCCGGGATTATACACCGTCCAGGTCAGGGACGCACAACCGGACCTCCCCGGGTTAACCCCGCTGCAGGTATCCATAAACGCCAGGTAATCTTCAATCTGCCGGTTAAAGCCCAGCCTGTTATTCATAAAGGAAGTAAAGAGCCGGTTCTTGATCTGCTGCAGGCTGTCGGTATAATTATTGGAAGGGGCAATGCCGGGATACCGGGTCGTAAAAGAATCCACCCAGTTCTGGAATACCATACAAGAGATGCAACTGCCGGTATACCCGCATTGCAACGCCGGCGGCAGGCTGATCGGCGCCGACAGGTAATTGCAGGTGATCGTCCCGTTACAGAGACCCAGCAGGGAATCCAGGGCGCTTTCCGCGATGGGAGCGTCCAGGGTTTTCTGCACATAATCGCTGAAAGAGCTGTAATTAGAGGACTGTGCCTGGTACGCCGTATACAGGCTGCTGATCCGGCCGCACTGGCAGCTATCCGGTTTCTTATAGATCGGCGTATTCAGATAGGAGGGAGGGGCATTGTATCCCTGCGGATATAAGATCAGTTCCCCATTGCAGGCAAGCCGGCTGATACTGTCCGTATGCGTTTGATTATACCGGTTGATATAATACGCGATCACATCGTCAAAGCTGTTAAAGGCATTACTGCTGCCGGGAGCAATAGAGCTGGAACCATAAGGGTGTAGCGCATCGCTGCCCTTCGAACAGACACTGATCAGGGCATTGATGATGGCGGCGGAATCCGGCTGCAGGCTGGCGGTCGTACAGGGCGCCAGCTGACTCCACCACACCGTAGCATAGGCGGCGCACCCGGAGCCGGATCCCGACATCTTACCAGCGACGACGGCCTTATTATTGTTGAGCCCGGTTGTAGAGATATCGCCGGCATTGATCCCCAGGCTATTGCTCACGGCCGTCAGGGCATTCTGTTCAAAGTCAGAACTATGGCTGCCTGCCTGAAAAGAAGCTTCCAGGGCGGGGGGCAAAGGATTGTTCGTGACGACAAGATTTTGGATCTGCTGGCTCTTCTTCGAATAATAAAGGCTCATAAAAGATTTCCAGGCCATATCTGCACTTCCCTTACAGGAAGAGGTATCCCCAAACGGCAATGTTTTATTGAGCAGCGGACAGCGAATATTTCCTCCGCTGGGGCAATACCCGATCCCGGAAGCCAACCCCCAGATCGAATTCGTATCCACATTGGGCTGCAGGAAGTAATACTGCAGGGTATTATTCATGAGGGTCAGTTGAGCAGGGTTCCGTATAAAGAAGCTGTCCCGGATCGCCGGGCTGGGATTTACCGGGAAGCTGATATTGGGAAAGAGATTGACGAACGCCGGGTTATTCGTGGGGTTCAGGTATCCCTTGCCATAGGCCGCACTGAAGGTGGTGGTAGCGGTAAAATCATTGTCCCAGTCGTAGCTGGCCCTGCTCACATTGTTAATAAGATATTGCAGTCGTCTGTATTCCGGATGGTAAGACAACAGCGCATCCGCCCAGGAAGGTTTGAAATTATTAATAAAATCGTTTATGGACAGCTTGTTGGGCAGGGTAGGGACCCCATTGACATACACCGTATCCCGTTTCCCATTTTCATCCAGGTAATGGATGATGGTGGATTGGTACAACGGAGCGATCCTGGGTGGAAAGATGGAGAGGGATATCGGACGAAAGATGGACCAGGCATCGATACGACTGGTATCCGCATATTGCCCGGCCAGCGGCGTCATATCCAGCTCCATATTACTCATAATATCGTCTATCCTGTTCGCTTGCCGGGCGCAAAGCGAATTACAGTTATCCTGCTGCTTGTTGTACTCAGCCTGCATGGTGGATTCCATCGCCGCGCTGATAGTCACATTATCCCAGCCATTCTGATGGATAAAACTGGTCTTGAATGTCGCATAACTGCCCAGAGCGGCCAGACAGGCGCTGCAATCCGTAATGCCGCAGCCCGGATGGGAAATCCGGAAGCTATCCAGGTAATCGGTTATAAAATCAGCCAGTTTTTTGCAGAGATTATTCTGCATAAACAGAGTATCCCGGTAATAGGCAAGGGAAACCTGGTTGACACTAAGCTTCTTGGTAACGGTATAACTCCCTTCTGCAAGCGATTTGGTAAAGCTGACCGGTGTGGCCGAGGAGATCCCCTGTTGGGTGAATACATAAGGCTGCCCCCCTAACTTCAAATTATTACAATCATCCGTAATAGTGATTTGCAGGTCATAGAGACAGTGATAAGTCACCGGCTGGTTATTGCAATTCGTGAGAACAAGATCCGATGGGGGTAAGGTATAGGAGAATACCACATTGTCCGGCTGGGTAAGCATCAGACTTTTGGACGACTCGGTCGTCAGGTCCTTGACAATATTATTGGAGCTGTCCGTAAGCGTCTTGGTAAGCACACTGTCTTTCTTGTAGGACAGATAATCTAATTTAATGCTGTCCGGAACATTGCCCGCCAGCGCGGTGGCGATGGTACGGCTATGCATATCTACATAGGATATGCTGTACTGCCCGTTCGCGTCCCTCACCATATTCTTAAAATAATGACTGGCATAGCCGGCCTCGGTCCCGAATAACCCATCCAACTCGACCTGGTCAGGGCTGCCATAATAGTACATGGTTTCATGCCCGCTGCCTATCTGGTGATGGAGGCCGACACCACCTTGCCGGGCTATTCTCCCGGTATTATCCGGTAAATATTTCACCTCTGTATAGGGATAATCCTGTGCATCGGGGATCCATTGGTTAAAACCGGCATTTTTTTCAGGGTTATTGGGCGAATAATAGAGGGAGGCTCCGCTGCTGGTATTGCTCATACTATCCGCATGCGCATCACAGGTATAGGCCGCCATCGATTGGTCAAAATGCGTTTTATCATATTCCCCGTTGTTGATGTTATTGAACTGAGGCGTATACTGAATAAGCGTATTCAGCGTGGGGGCCGGTAATACCTGTACGACCGGGCGGCCCTGGTAGTCATAAAAAGTTTCCCCGACGATCGTGGTATGCGTGGAATTATCCTTGGTCACAGTCTGGCGACTGTGTTGAGACCCATCATAATAGGATACGACTGATTTGCGTTTTCCTTCCTCGGCATAGGAAGTGGAGGACTGCCAGTTCAAATTGGTCTGATGCCCGCTGAACCCGAAACTGGCATAGGCTTTCCAGTCCGATTCCATCCTCCTTCCGTTCGGTATATTTTGTACGGAACGGATCCGGACATATACAATACCCTGTTTCTCGAACAGCAGCGGGATCGCATAGCCGGTAGCTGTATCCGCCAGGTTTACCCGGGTGGCATTATTCCGGAAGACAGTTTGATAAAAGGCTGTACTGCCCGGACTTCCATATTTGTTGTTCAGGAATGCGGAGGAATCCACATAGGTCCATTCCAGGTCATAGCCGGCAACCCCGGGCTGCGCCGCCCAGGTTACGGGAAATTCATCGGGAATAGCAGTTCCATTCGTCCCGGGAGAGACGATATTGATCTGCGTGACGGCGGAATTGGAGCAGTCGAACTTATAATAATTATGATAGGTGATGGTATTATCCACCTCCAGCGATTTGGCCACCGTGGTATCCACCCCGGTGATACTGATCACCTTGATCTTTGCCTGGTAGCCATTGTAAAAGACCAGGTTGCTGGAGGTATTGTATACGGCCCCCTTGGTAGTATCGTAATTAATGGTAAGGGTGAGATTGCTGCCCACGGAGTCATAGGTCTGACCGTCTTTGCCGGTGAAATACAGTTTGAAGGTAAGGGTCGCGGTAAAGGGCTTTGCCAGCAGGACCGGAAGCGCTTCATTCAGCCGGAAAGTGATGATATTTTTGATAAAGGCGGAATCAATTAACCCCGTATGATTCGTATAGTCATTGATAAATTCCGGGTCGGCCGCCACGGCCGTATCACCTGCTTTCACAACGGTATTACCGCCATTAACAGGAATAGGCGCCGTCTGTGCCTGCATCCCGGGGAACTGGAAGTTTATCTGGGCATGAGCCGTGACGGACACCAGGCAAAAGAAGCAAAATAGCAATTTCCTATACATAACCATGTGCTGGCATTTTATGTTGAGATTAATCCGTACTTGTTACCGGGAAGTCGGATGTCTGTATGAAATTATAATGACTATAGGACGGCTGTGCCGCCGCTTTCCCATCCGATCCGATCGTAATGTATTTACCGGTATTCAGGCCGGATACATCAAAAGCCGCATGGCTATACCCCAGGAAAAAAATGGTGATCAATGCCCCATCGCCGGTTGGCTGACCTGTTTCCGGAGTTTTGGAACTGCGCAGAACATAGGACAGGCTTTTAGGTATATAAGTGGCTGAGTCATACACCAGCTTACAATTGTAGTACCGGGATGAATCATTGAATACGAAGAAGAGGGTCTTCAGACCGTTCAGGGTGGTGATGGTCACCGAATCCGTATTGCCGGCTATAAAAGCCGAATCGAGGTTATTGACAAAAAGCCCCTGCGCCATCGGAGCCAGATTATCCGGACTGACCGGGCCAGCCATCAGCGTGCTGTCATCATTATATACCAGGACGACCACGCTGTCATTTTGAATGGTCTCGGTATTGCCGATTCGGGTATACCGGCTGCCCCCGGACAGCTTAAATTGCCCCCAAAGGGAATCCAGATAAGCGGTAGGAGTAGATTCCTTTGAATAATAATACCCCACCACGCAACTGGTGTAATTCGACGAGTCAGTCTTGAAATTGCTCTGCATCATCGCCAGTTCATACATGACATCGGAATAGGTGGCCGTTTGCCCCTTCGCACTATTCCCCAGCAGCATGGCCAGCAGGACCCCGGTTAAATAGCTTATTTTTTGACGGTTCATCTTTTCGTTTTTAGCCGGTTATCAATTAAAAAAAGCAGGGATATCCGCGACAACTTTTAGGGTATCTCCTATTTGCTGAATATTGCTTCCCGTTGCCGAATTGGCATGCACGTTCCTGATATACACCGGGATATTGATAGGGACAGCCGGATTCTGACAGCAATTACAGAACTGACCGTTGCAGAGGCTGTCGGCCATAATACTGGGCGTGATCCCATCATTGATCAGGAGTGCATCCGTAAAGGCGACGAACTTTCCCATATTGGCATGAAAAAAAGCTACCGGTACGCCACTCGATTTTGTTTCGTATCTCCCGGAAAACTCATAGCGATTGGGCATCGGGGAACTATAGTAGCCATTTATAGCGTTAATGATGGTATTAGTATCGCTGGATATGAAATTACCTTTCACTTTAATGACCAGCGGCTCGGTTCCAACAAGTGAATCAGAACTTGACAGGTTGAAAATGCCGCCGGGAAAAGCAGACTGATTTTTATAAAGATCTCCAACATTGAAGTAGATGCGATTGCTCTTATTGCCAGGATAGACAGAGTAATTGGTCAATCCCAACAAGGGGGCATCGATATCGGCGGATTTAATATTGAAGATCAGTGAATTATTGATCGCGTATCCCGGGCCATTATCTACCAGGCCTTCGGCGGCGGAACCATAATTTACATGTTTATCCCGCTGGACGAAGTTGTCGATCGTCATGGTCAAATGTAAGTTGTATTCACTGGCGCCATTTGCTATATACATAAGCGATGCTCTATTGCAGGATTTCATATAGAGGTTCCCGATATTGATGTCAACGAGGGTCCCTTCCATGGGAGTATTATTAGATAAGGTGATAAAATACCAGAAGTCGGTACTCTCCGGGTAAGGAGTCTCCCCTTTGCCAAACCGGCAATTTTTAACATCGATATGCAACATTCTGGGATCATTGGCAATACTACCAGTGATGGCAGGGTATTTCGGGATGAACGGATTCCCTATGCAGAATACGATAGTGTCGGTAGTGAACAAATTATCGATCTCAACAGAAGCCACCGCAAAATCACAAAAGTAGAAGCCCTGCCATTGTTGGACGACCACTTCATGCGCATGGAAACTCGTATAGGAAGAACGATTGAGTATCTTAACAAACCTGGCATAGAAATGATTTACTTCCCCATAGACCTGGTAAAAGGATCCCTGGCCATATACCCCGGATTTAAAGAGTGTGCTGTCCGCATTGAAACAACAATAAATAAAATAAGAGGAATTGATATAGGTCAGGGCACTTCCGGTACAGAAGTACATGTCCAGTTTGTTCTTCATCAGGGAGGAAATACTGGTGTCGGTAGCAATCGCAGCGCTGGAAAATTGTACGTCTGCCGTCGTTCCGTTATTGGGGCTCGATCCGTCAAGACTGCCGTTTTTGGTGGAATCGTCGGAGCCGATGGTATATTTATTCCCTTCCAGGATCACGATCTCTGCATTGGGGATGGCCCCGGCGGCAATGGCGTCCATGGCCGCATTGCGCGCGGAAAAAGGATCCGGGTACGAGTACACCATACTGCCCGGGATGGCCCTGGCCAATTGACTTGTATAGCTGACATTCGTGGAACTGACCGAGGCCAGGGTATTACCGGACACGATCGCCCGCGCAATGCCCGTATATTTCTTAGAAACATAATAAATAGTGTTCCCATTGGTTGCCCCGGCATTATTCATATGCAGGGTATCGGCGCCGATCAGGTACAGGGAATCATTGATCTTTATCAGCCCCCTCCGGAATTGGGTACGGCCACCGCCTTTATTGTACAGGAATCCCAATACTGTATCGGTGCTGTTCTCCAGGTTCAGCTCCCCTGTTCCTGTATTACTGTGGATATGGACACTATCGCCGATGATCTGCGTTTGTACCTGTGCCATGGTAATAAAACTCATCAGGGAAAGGGCACTCAATAAGATAATTCTACGCATTGGGACATTTTTTAGTTGTTGATTGGTTTATCCTTGTTTCAAAGGTTCGATGGTTACCAGATGTTTTCGGTTACGGTATATCTTTTACCAGGGCGCCTCGGGTTTCTTTAATGGTTTTAATGCCCTGCTCCGTTTCTTTTTTTACTCTTACCAGGGTCCCGTCATCGTCATATTCATAAAAACTGGCGTAGTTATTTTCATCCAGCTGCGCCATCAGCCGCAGGTTGACGTCGTCATAGATATAACTCTTCATTTCCCCATTGAACGGATGGATGCGGAGGTCATCAAAGTAGACGAGTCCGCTGTATCCGTCGGCGTTGTTATTTTCTAGCATGACCTGCATGCTGGCTGCATTGGCAGGGAGGGTTACATAAGTCTCGATCCGCTGCCATCCCTCTATGATGTTGCCGGTTGGATAAGCCGTGCCGGAAGCAGCATATCCCAGCCCATTTCCCGTTTTATCCCTGAAATACACCCGGATACTGCCATGCGTATAGCTGTTGCAATGACAGTCCTGCTGTTCTTTCACCCAGGCGCTGATCAGCATCTGCGATCCTGTTTTGGGCGCCAGCTCATGATACAACAGATTGGTCCCGGAGATCCCGTTCCAGTTCACGCATTGGGTGTTGGTGCTCCGGATAGCCGCCTGGGCCGACGCGACAGAAGGATAGAGATAGGTGCGCGGCAGAAGTGAATAGGTACTGCTGCCCCCCGGGTTCCAGCTCAGTTGAACTTCCCCGGTCTGGTTGCCGGCCTCGTGTTCGATACGTATCGTATAAATTTTACTGCGCCGGAAAGTATACACCCCCGTGCTGTACGCATAGCTATTCCCCGACCCATTATAGATGGTAGGATCATTGGCGAAGGCATCGATGACCAGGGTATTATTGATCCACATTTTGAAAGAATTCGTGGCGGACACCCGGAATTGGACAGCAGGAATATCTACATCGGACATCAGCGCCCCCTGCCAGACCATCTTATAATAGGTCCGGTAGTTGGAAGGATAGGTGGCGCTGTTATAGTTCACCGTACCCGCGGCGCTACCCGGAACCGTGGTGGACGTAAAGGAAAGGGGGCCCTGGCTGTAATTGAAATTGTCCAGGCCATAGGTATCCGCTAAATAGGGAACCGATGAATTGAATTTGTAAAAAGTATCCGCCAGGCCTCCGCCGGAAGGTGTAATGACATAGATCGGGATATTGGTCGTATCCAGTTTCATGGAGAGGACACCCGCGCTGTCGGGGCCCTGGGTTACCGGGGAAATGGCGCTGGCTATATGCCCCGGCCCAATGAACAGGCTGTATTTTCCCGTATGCGCTTCGGCCGTAGTGATATTGGTGGCCGTGCTGTCGATGGTGATATGCCGGGGCACGATACACCGGTTGCAGTTCTGCCCGGCCGGGAAACCGTAATCTTCAAAACCCTCAAAAGCCTGTTCTTTATACGCCGCATTCTGCGTCACCGCCACCGGCAGACTTTGATTGTACCCATATTGCGCCGAATTATAAATATCCAGGGCATTGTGATTCTCCAGCTCCAATCCCCGCTTATTGAAAAGGGTAGACTCCATATTCCATACCCATTTTACCGTATCGGTGGCTGGAGCCAACTTCCCCGTCGTAAATGACCAGTAAGGCACAAAGCCGGTGATGGTCCCATTATTTCGTATATCGGTAGGCTGTGTGGGATCGACTTCCTTCCGGTTGTCATAATAAATATAGGACCTGGCTTGCCGCCAGTTACCCAACACCCCAAAACGGTAGGGATTCAGGGTAGTATCGGTAATATTGGAGAGGCAGGTATCGATAGCGCTGGTCTTAATGCAGTACTGGGTGTCGCAGATGGTCACCTGCTGGCTTCCGTTTTCGCAGAACAGGTAATTCACCTTTATATAAGGACTCGTAGGGCAAGGATTACCATGGCCGGGGCAATAGAAATAGGCATTCGGGCCTATAAAGCCGCCCGGCTCGGTTGCCGTCTGGCAGGATGCGGCGTTGCAGGTGCTGGCAGACCAGAAACAAAGCCTGGAGTTAAGGTGATAAGAAGCGGCAGGAGTCAATTTTAAAGCAGTGGGTTGCGATGGATTTTGTACCATCCCCTGTATCATGGAAGTGACATTCAACTCAATTGAATTCTGTTTGGCCGTCTTGTTGACGGCTACCACGCTGCTGTTGTCTACCGCCATTGCCTTGATGGAATTGATAAGCGTGGTGTTACTATTCGTAAGAGCAGAAAAGTTTATTGAATTGAAAGCCGGGTCGGTGATCCGCTGCAATAGAAAACTAGCATCTCCATTCGCATGAGGGGCGCCGGCGGCATGAAATTTCTCGCTCATGGACCCGTCATTTTCATTATGCGTATCCAGGTGTGGACGCAGATACAGCCAGGCATTCGTAACGGTAGCCCCCGGTGGAATATAATTGGTGTCCCCGCTGAACTGCGGAGCGTTAGGGATGCTCAATTTGAGCCAACTGCTTACAGCCATATCGGCACTTCCCCTCCCGCCGTCTCTTTGTCCGGCCTCGAAATAGGGCCTGTTAGTATAGACATAGTTTTGGCGACAGCAGGAATAACCCTCATAAGAAATGGTAATCGCCGCATTACTGGCCGCCGGCAAAATATAGGCGGTCTTCAACGCCGGCGTCTTGCTGACGATCGTCGTGGACAATACGAATTTGGCATCCTGCACTTTCCAGAATTCATTCATGGCAGCCGCGGAAGTATTGACCACCCGGGTCTGGTCATCAAAGACTAATTTGGATGTCCCGTTCACCTGCCGCAAGGGATTGGACAACGATTGAACACTTCCCACAGGCATTCCTGCCATATTGCGCTTGCCGGAACGAAGGATTTGTATGTTGGCTCCCGTAACCTGGAAGGGGAATACAATAGCTGGCTGGGAATTGAAAAAATTTCCCCATTGGTCTATAAAATAAATGCCGGTAAGCCCCTTGTTGTTTTGAATTTTGCCGGCATCGATCGCCCATAATTTAAGGATATTGGCCGTTCCGCTGAACAAGGGCGAGGCGCAGGACCCTTCTCCGGTGCATTCATTAATATTGGGCGTGCTGCCGGTCTTGTTGTAGACATTCGTGACCATGATTTCATCGCCGCTCTCAAAGTATTTTTCAATATTGGGATAATTTCCGGCGTTGATCCTGCCATTCGTAAACCATACATTGCTGAAGACCGCCCCTATATTTTTATAGGCTGGCTCCATGCCGCTGTACGCCCAGTGAGCAGGGTAGGTGAACTGGTAAACAGGATCATTGAATTCATTCTGCGTACGCGTCAGCAAGGGCTCTCCCGTCTCCGCATCATAAGCCAGGTCTTCGGTAGTGATGAGGCTCCCTCTTTCATAATGCAGCACTTTGTTTAGAATGCCCCATCGCTGGACCAGCTTCATGGTAGCGGCAGAACGATACCGGTCCGTCTCCCACTGGGGAAAGGGCCATACCATCGGTATCGCCAGGGGAAAGATCCCCAATATAAAACCATCCACATTGAACTCCACATCGATCCCCTTTGTCTTCGTATTCTCTTCCCGCAGGTCCACCATCAGTTCTATGTCCTTTCCTATCTGTGCCGAAGGACTGATATGACCGCTGGCAGAATCGACCACCATCACGGTATTGCTGAGGTGCTTAAAGACGGCGCTGTCATTGTCCGTCCTATAGTAATATTTCGTATAGGAAAGAGGATTATAGGGGTCATTTTCCGGATAGGAGGCCGTCGCCTTCTCTTTCCCATTCATATCATTGATCTCCACCTGGAACCCCTGGCTTTGCGCCAGGTAACTCCTGGCATTGATCTTAAACAGCTTGGCCAAAAAGGAGGATTTGAAAGTTCTCGTATCCAGGGGGGTCTGCTCGGTCAGCGTGGGAAAGTCATAGGCCGTATAGAACTCCGTTTCTTCAAAGCCATTCGCCGAACTCACTTTGCTGTTGATGGTATGTATCCTTACCTTACTATACCCCACCTGGGCGCCCGGAAAATAACCTTCCCCCAGCGGGTATTCTGAATACATATTGCTCGAAGGGGCCAGCGGAGATACCTGCGTAGTATATTCGATGGGAACCCTGAACGGGTTTTCCTCATTGCCGATGGACGGCTCCCAGGCCGCTACTCCACTGCTGATCCTGGTCGATACCCCGTTGATCGTTTGGAAGGTCGTATAGTCATATTCCTGCCCGTATACGGAAGCCTTTTGCCCCGTCATGGCCAGAAAATTATCGGATAAGGTAATCCGTTTCACTCGGAGACCGCCCCCGAATTTTTTATACACCGGGTTGTTCAGGCGGGCAAAGGAATGACTGGGATCGATCAGGCTGGCATTCCCCAGGATCCGGCAGCGGGTGGCGAAATTGCTGATCAGCTCTCCGAAATTGACGATATATCCTACCAGGGATTTTCCCAGGGCAACAGGATCATATTCTCCATTGAGGTCAGAGCCGGGATAGGCTTTCGACGGAAGGTTGAGCCGGAGGAACTGGATGGCCGCCTTCGCCAGGGGACTCACGAATTTACTGCCGCCCTCGGCACTTTTCATATGGATCCAGATCAGCTGATTGTCGCTGGAGCTGACGCCATAATCATCATACTGGGCATAAACGGCCACATGTTCATAGCCGCTGCCATATAGATCGGCCGGCATCTTTACACTGTAAGTGAAATAGATCTTATCCGTTCCCGCCAGGTATTGGTTGTATACATCCTGCCGGCTGGCCGCCCCGTTCGGGACATGGATAAATACATAGGGATAGTCGTGCGAAACCCCGTCGAATAAATGCGTTTCCCCGGTAAAACTATTATCAGGCCCGAAACCGGCGATCTGCATCATTTCCATGGCGCGTTTGTTCTGCACATAGGCATAATCGTCGGATTCATACGCTATTTTCAGCGTCCCGGTGGAGGGCAGCCGGATAGAATCCAGGTTCCAGGCGCCGGCATTATAGGCGGCCTGGGTGCTGTCCCACCCATTGATTCCATTCTGCAGGGAATAGGGATAGTCTGCATTGGAGATCCCCCCCGGATTGGAAGACGGATGCTTGTAATTTCCCCACCGGTCATAGGCGCTGTTATTGTAGGAAGGATTATTGGTATGATAATGGAATACATAGGGATTTTGATGTCCCTTGTTATTCCCGTTGTAGCTATACCAGATGGAGTCCAGGGTTAATTTCCCCTGCCCGTTCAACGATCCCGGGGCGCCGGGGCACAACCGGTAACTATAGACAAAATGTACGGTCTTTACCGGGGTAGGGGTCGTACCCTTATTGATGAAATTGAAATAGTCCACCTTGGAATAAAGATCGATCTGCTTTAAATAACGAAGGCCATGAGACGGATCCATGCCCCCGTTTTCATCCACTACCCCGTATCCATCCTGTCTTACTTCTCCTTTCGCCGGATCATTCAGGGTAAAAGTGGCGATCATCGTTTTGGTTACAAGGGAGTTCAGATACCATATTTCCTTGGTTCCGTAGATATAGCTGCCTTTATCATCCGAGTTGTCCGTTTTCAGACCTTCCTGGTAAGTGGCCGAATCCAATGCATAAGGCGTACGCCATTTATACGGATTGTCCGTACCATACAGTTTCGTATAGTCGAATTTTACCGCATCACCCTGGTCATCATCTGTAATCCCATCCCCGGTCCTGTCCACATAGTCCGACGATACCAATCCGGTAATTAAAAAAGAGCTGGCATAAGCAGGTATCTTTTCCCGGCTATAGAAATGATCTTTCCCTGAATTGTTAAGGGAGCTGTTGGTTCCGGGCTGGTATTGCACCAGGTTACCGCCGGCCGCGGCATTGGAATGGTTCTTATCGACAGAAAAACTGACTTCTTCCTGGTCCAGGTTATACACCGGTAGCCCATATATATATCGTTTGCCATCCGGATTCAATACGGTGATCTCTGAGAAATGATGGGGTTTCCGGTAGGAACTGACACGGCTCTCTGTGACGACTCCCGAAGACAGACCACAGTTGGTAGGGATGAATTGGTTATAGGGATAATTGAAAATACCGGTCTCCAATCCAAAATTGGCGGCGTCTTTGGCCGTTAAATAACTGATGACCTGCGAGCGTTTGTCCCGGGCCGTTTTTACGATCGATCCGTCGAAATGGAGAGGCGCTCCGCTGGCAATAAATTTACTATAAGCCTGCATCAGGGGCGTCAAAGAAGGATCGTCATAGCTCGTCATCACTGGCATCAACACCTTCGTGTCGCCGATCTTATCATAATAAGGCTGGGCATTGATGGCCTTTTCCGCAGGGTTCCGGAAATACACGTTCTCGAAGATGCTGTCAGCATTTTTGAAGCCGGTTTGTGCAGCCAGTTGATTGTTGTCGGCCCAGGCCCCCGTCGTAGTAGTGGAATAACTAAACCGGGCATCGATACCCCCATGCCATACATCTCCGGCGCCCAGGTCCGCCGAACCTCCGCCCGAAACCGATTTGGATCGCATCACCGGGTCCCGCACATACCCGATATCGCCTCTGTATGGCCTGAACATCCCTCCCGTGCCTTCTCCGCTGATGGAATAGATATCGTAGGTATAGTTGGGGATCGCCAGATGCGGCGTAGGCGGATTGCCGGAATAAGCAGGAAGCTCTTTTTCCCGGTTAAAATCCAGCATGGCAGAAGGATTGGCATTTCCGTTCTGCAAACACATGTAACCATAGGCGGGGGTATTTAATAGCGTATCATTCTGGGCAATATACTGCCGGGAATAATAACCTCCGATCGAGCCCAGTGGATGAAATCCATTGGCTTCTCCACCCAACTTAAAGGTAAAATTGAATTGATAACTCGTATAGGGTAAATGGACCGTTGGGGTATAAGCCTGGTGAGCAAAACTGATATTGCCGCCAAAAGTAGACGGGCCCGACCGGTTCCAGCGGCTGTCATCCGCCTGATTCTTATTCAACCTGGACCCGCTCATGGAAAAATTAAGGTCCTGTAACCCCCTGCGCGTGCTGAAGGAAGCCCCGATGCTTAACCCATTCGAAATGCCGCTTACCTGATCCTCCATCCGGGTCCGGTTCAGGTTAAAAGAGGGCTCGATGGAAAATCCGTTTTGCGAATTATTACTCAGGTTGAGTCCAAGGCTTGCGTCAAGTCCTCCCTTGGCGCCCTTGGCGGAGGTCAGGGATATATCGATGCCTGCGCCGGTCTCGAACCCGACCCCCCGGTAATTATTGTAGAACAGGCCTGCACTGGCATTCAACCCGGCGGGTAACCCGAAGAATTCCGGGTCCAACCCCAGGTTTACGCCCGCCGTCCAGTTAGGCCGGACCGATTGGACCTTGGTAATGATATCCCCCTTAAAATCATCGGGGATCCCCCGCATATTCCGATTGATGGAACCGGGGTTGATATTCCATCCCAGGCCCACCCAACTGGCCTCCTGGTCCATGGATACCCCGCTGCGGTAGTGGATGTTGATCGGGTATCCGCCTACATCGAGCAAAGGGATATTATAAGAGAAGTCTCCGCTGAACAGGTCTACCATATTCGATGTGCCAACAGACTGAAAGCTCTGCTGCTCCGGCTGCCCCGGACCCGGGCCGTATTTTTTTAAACCAGCTCCCGCAGACCTTGAGCGAGGCCTTACCGTCGCCCGGGGACTTACACCCATCTGCAAACCTATTCCCTCAGCCTGAGAGTCCGCGTGCGTCCCTGCTGTCTTACTGTCTGCTCTCCCGCTACCCCTGATTTCCTTTGCGGCGGGAGAGTGGATACCTCCTTCCATTTTCGCCAGTGCCAGGCAAGGCATAAGCTGCTGCATGGATATAATATATAACAAGGCTGCTGCTGTTTTTCTCCGGTGTCTTTGGATAGAGGCAAAAACCATATTGACGGTTTGGTTATTTCGTTAATTATATTTCGGTAAAATCAAGTCATTCAATTGGCTGGCTCATACTTGAATCGCAGGTCCCAGTTCTCCTTCCTGCTATTCATGATCTCCAGTACATACACCCGTTCCTTCTGCAATCCCCGGGCGCCGGTCAGATCGAGATCGATAAAATTCATTCCCCGTTTTAGCACCAGGTCCCGGGTGAATACCATACTATTCCCCTGGCTGGTATAAGCATATACTCTTGCGGTCAGCAAGGAATCATTCGCCTCATTATCATAGGAGAACTTCATTTTCTGCTGAACGATAAAATGACTGGAAGCCGCACCCCGCTGAAGATGCGGGTAAGCAGCCTTATCCAGTACCACGGAAAAGGAATCATTTTTCACCCGAAAACTCCAGATCTCCGTAACAGCCATGTAGGTATTGTCATTCTGCGCAATCACCTGCCAGGCATAGGAGCTGCCCTGCTGTAGAGCCAGGTAGGAAGAAGGATAAGGCAGCGCCATATCCTTAATACCCGTTTGTATAAATAAAATAGGGTTTCGCTGGATGGCATCAGCCGGACTTTGCCCATTCTTCATTTCAGTCACAATAAGCTTGTATTGCAGATTCGTGAACATATTCACAGGAGCAGGCGCTATCCAGTTGAATACCGGGTAAGAGGTAGCGATCTCGGATTTGTCCGCCGGATAGGCCAGTTGCGGTGGACTGAAAGGCTCGACGGCGACAGGCAGGCAATCCTGTGATAACAGGAGGGCATTCTTCAACGGGTTTTGCAACAGATTATAGCAGACGATAAAACGGCCTGCCGGCAGCAATCCTCCCGATATCGCAAGATTACTATACGAGGAGGACAGGTAGTCATATTGTATGGCCCCCATATCTTTGACGCTTAGTTGACTGGCGCCCCGGGGTAAATAGAAGGAGCCCGTAATGGCGCTGAAGATCTTCCGGCCGCTGCCTTCCTCCTGGAAACTGAGTTGAATAACACCGCCGTTTACAGGGTCGCCATTATTGACAACCAGGATATTCCATAGCTGGTTTTGCTGTAATAAGCCCTGCGAAGGCAGCTGTGGCTGCATCATTACCTGTGCATTCGCCCAAAAGAAAACACCGGCGAACAGGTATGTCAACAGTAATTTTTTAGCAGGTTTGTTCATTCCATGAGCTTTAACAGGATCATATTCATTCCTGGTGTTTAAAAATTTTTACTATAGGTGGCCCTTCCCCAGTCATTTCTGAACAGCCGGTTGTTCTGACCAGGGATATATCCCCGCTCATAAGAAAGGTTGATCCTCCCGGGACGACCAATCTGGAAATCCATATTGCCGTTATAGCCTGGCATTTTGTTGATATTATTCAGGTTGTTGTATTTCATTCCACCTCCGACAGATAGTTTCCGGCTGACTTTCCATTGGACGCCCGGGCCGGCGGTAAAAAGGTAATAACCCGGACTGGATGTAATGGTGGCCGACCCGTTCAAGGAGAACCGCTTTAACAGGACCGAATGATTGAAGAACCAGCTTTGCGCATTATAAAACAGGAACCCGGTTTGATTGCTGCTGTTAAAATAACGGGTATACACGGCGGACGAGCTCATATAGATGCTCTTGACCCGATAGGCATAACTGGAGGACCCTATCAGCGTATAAAACCTGTTTTCAACCAATTGGCCGTTGATGCCGGTCAGTTGTGAATAGGGTAAATACCCAAGGGTTAATACAGGCCATTTGGGAAGGCGCAGAGAAGCCTGCAGAGAATAAAACCAGGTCCGGCTTTTATAATTATTGACGATGAAGGGAGTCGTAAAGTCATTCTTTTTTACAGAGGCGCTCAGGGCCAGCTTTTTCTTCCACAGGTATTGATCCACTCTTGCCTGCCAGCTGCTTGTATTGGCATTGTTATTAAATATATTGAACGATTGAAAATAGATCCCCATTTTGTTATACACTCCGTAAATACGGGTATCGGTAGCAGGCAGGTAACTATATAGCTGAATGGAATAAGCTTCGTTGTTCCGGTCGGAAAACCCCAGCAGTTTGCCGGGTCTTGTGCCGGTGGCAATGTAGGCCGGGTAGGTAGATTTGCCGATCTCACCGGTTATATAGGTATTCCTGTCTATAGGTAGCCTCGCTTCCAGCGTAATGCCGGAGAGCTTATTGACGGCCGGTGCATTATTTGCAGTAAGATACGAAGCCTGTTTGCTTCCGGTATAGTAAGTAAAGTAGAGGTGGCGGCTTTCTTTTTCCCCGATACCGGCTCTTCCCAGGAGCAGGTATTGGTTGGGTACGGCAGAGGCGGTAAGGAAGTCCAGGTACCGGAAATCGATCTTCCCGGCGGCCAACGCAAAATAATAATGATTACAATACTCCGCATTAATGCCGGTTACACTGATATTCTTTGCCGATAATTGTGAATAATCCACATTCGTCCTGCCAAGGGCAAGCTGCCGGATCCCCATCATCCGGCGATAGGTCCGCATCTCCTTGCTGCTATCGGGGTATCTCTTTTCCAGTTGAGCCAGATCTTCGTTGTTAATTAATTTGTCGAGTGAATCCTTGCGGATCTTTAGCATATTCCGGGCGCTGTCATACCGGCGTTCAAGGGAGTCCTGTTCTTTTTCCGTCTTCTGTAAAGCCTTCCATTTATCGGAATATTCTTTTATAAACTGCCTGGCCTTTTGTATTTTTTTCGCTGATGCAGACGCGGAAGAAGAATCCGCTGTGGCTGTATCAGGAGAGGAAGTGGTCGTATCAGGAGAAGAAAGGGCCCGTTCCAGGTTGGGGGAGTGGGCCTTGTTTTTTAGCTGATCGACCGAGGCAAGCGCATTGGCAACGGATGAATCCTTCGGCGCATATTGCCGGAGGAGATTATTGCTGCTGATCAATTGCTGTATTTGTTTGTCGGAGCTCAGCCAATTGGAAAGCGCCTGCCTGTTTTCAAAACGGTTTACAGTGGCGGCATACAGCAGGCTGTCTTTGCGCTCAGTCTGCGATTCCTGCTGCAGGATCCGCTCCTGGTAACGATGCAACATCGATGATCCGTATTCCTTCCGGTCAAACTGCACGCTGGCGTCCACATAGTTTTTAATGTAAGGAATATTGGTCTGTAAGGTTCCGGCATGGAATACCACCGGGTATTTATTCCACAAAGTGGCATAGAGATTTATCAGGGCATGGTGCTGGATAAAACTGCTTCCCGGAAAGGAGGTGTCCGGGGAAGAATGCCGGGAGTAATCATATAGCATGTCTCCATGTATACTCTTATGAGTTGTAGTAATTTTTGGATCGGGTATCATTGGTGTCAGGAGTTTTGGTCTTGGATCGGTTTCCGGGGTAAGGAGCTGGGTCTTATATACCTGGCTTATACAGATGAGTTGCTTACAGGAACCCCGTATATAGACCAGGTATAGTACGGTGCTGTCATTCAACTCATAGATATTCCGGGAATCCGCGTCAGGCGCCATTCCCGGGTAACCGGTAGTGTCGGCGCCTCCCCGAAGATTGCTTCCGGAAGCAACCTGGTACAGTAAGCAACAGAAAAAAATAAAAAGAAAATTTTTCTGCATGCAATGAGTTTGGTTTAAGCATTGAATTGCTTTTCAAATCTAAATAGGGGCGACGAACGAAAAAGTACCGGTTTATATTCGCTGCTGAAAACATCATAACTGTATGGATATTTCTGATAACTGCATAAGCAGGCGGCCGGTTTTTTCTCTTCGCGGAATAACTATTTTTTTATATAGTCATTTTTTCTTATTTTCTGGCCGCATTCAGGCATATACGAAAAAGACCCTTTGGCATGCATCGCCTAACCCTTATACCTTTGATTCTTATCACCATTAGCTGCTATTGCCAGGAATTGTCTTATAAACAGTTCACGGTGAAAGACGGATTACCAGGCTCCATTGTATATAATACCCTGCAGGATAAGAACGGCTTTATATGGTTCGCCACCAATCAGGGGGTAAGCCGGTTCGACGGCAGGACGTTCAGGAATTATACCAAAGAAGACGGGTTGCCGGATAATGATATCCTAAAGCTTTACCTCGATAAATACAATAATGTATGGGTCATCTCTTTCCTGGGAGTCCCTGCCGTATTCTGTAATAATTCAATTATACGCTTCGATAGCTGCAGGGGAGTAAGATCTGTTTGTGAAGACCGGTTGACGGATTCCATTGTATTGATGATGGCGGACTTTACCAAAAATTCAGGTGGTCTCTGCGGTTATTACCGGTCCGTTAATAAGCCCGGCCGGTGGAAATTTACCAGCAATCTCCGATCGCTGGAACATGTTTGCAATTTCCCGATTCTGAGGGCTTCCACTCCCGGGAATATCGATTTTTATTTTTCCTGTAAAGAGGATGACACTCAAATCCTGTCATTGAAAAATGGCGTGACTGAGCAGCATTATTGCTTTAAGGCAATTAACCGTAATCGGCTGTCTTTTTGCCGGCAACAATATTTCAGCCTTACCAGTGACCAAAAAGGGATTGTATTTATCTCCGATGATTCCCTCTTTTACGCGGATTTCTACCAAATAATACCGGTCCTTTCCTTACGTTCGCTTGGGATGAGTAACACCGTGAAAGACGATATTAATAATATATTTTATGAAAATGACTCGACACTTTGGCTTTGCAGCCGGAGCCAGGGCTTATTATGCATAAAAAATTTCCTTACTGATCATAAGACCGTTCACGCCTATTTTACAAAAAGCTTTTGCACTTCCATCATCAAGGATCAGGAAAATGGCTATTGGCTAACTACACATAGCGATGGAGTCTATTATTTACCCAACCTTTGCTTTTATTCGGTCTCGGCATTTCCGGACCTCGCTACCAAAAGCGTCCGGTGCATCCATCTCCTCGACCGGCAAAAGGTAGCAGCCGGCTTTTCCAACGGCAACATTATGATCATCGATAATGACCGGCTCAGCAGCCGGGTGCTGAGCCAATGGGTTACCGGGAATAAAAATAACCGCATACTGGACATAAGACCTTTTGTGCATCATACGCTATTGGCAGGTACGGATGCCGGACTCTACCAGATTTCCAGCCAGGGATCCGGCAAGATCCTCGGATGCAGTATGTCCATTAAAGAATTGTTCGTACAATCGGATAGCATTATCATAGGGGGCACTTCGGAAGGCGTCTGGCTGCTGAGAGCAGATGGGCGATCTAAAAAAGCGATTTTATCAACCCGAGCCACCTGCGTGGCGGGGCTGCATCAGGACTATTATTGTGGTAGTTTGCAGGGCATGTATTTTTGCAGGGGCGATTCCATCTGTAATGCCGGCAAAAAATACCCTCCCTTATCAGGCATCATCAACCATATCGATATAGCCCCTGATTCCTCCATCTGGGTTTCCACCGAACAGGGAATTGTTATACTTAAAGAGGGCGCTCTGTCGATACTTAAGGAACAGCAAGGCCTGACGAGTAATCTATGCAAACATATCTCCTTTGACAAAAATACCGCCTGGGTATCGACGGACAAAGGAATTTCGAGAATCGATTATCAATGGCGCCAATGCCGGTTGGACTATTCCATTTCTACCATAACAGAGGAAGACGGCCTTACGGCCGATGATGTGAACCAGACTGTGCCAGGCGGAGAATATATCTGGGCCGCCACGGCGAGAGGTATTTCCTTTTTTTCAAAAAACTATATCAGCCACTCTGTATGGCAGCCCCTTATCAATATAACCCGTATCGTCGCCGGCGATACCTTATTAGCCACAACCGATACCATTGCCCTTGACTATCGAAAAAAAAGACTGCTCATTGAATTATCCGGCATTTCTTACCGGAGCGGGAAACAAATACGCTATGAATACCGGCTGAAAGGGCTGGAAAACAGCTGGAGCCGCATCTCCAATAACAGCATCGAATTTCCTGCCCTGCCTTTTGGACGCTATGTTATCGAAGTAAGGGCTATCGACAGATGGGGAAAGAAGAGCGGGCATTCCAAATGCATCTTCATCATTCATCCTCCCCCATTTTGGCAATCCACCTGGTTCTTTTTATCCTCTTACCTGGTGATGGCTTTATTGATCGGCGCTGGCTTCTATGTGTTTCACCGGCGGCGCCAGCAAAAAAGAGAAGAGGAATACCGGCTGGAAAAGAAAATGCAGGACCTGGAAATGATGGCTTTGCGGGCTCAGATGAACCCCCATTTTATCTTCAACTGCCTCACGTCCATCCAGTACCATATTATAAGAGCAGATATAAGAAATGCAAGCGCCTATCTGCATAAATTCTCCACCCTGATTCGCCAGACCCTGCAGAACAGCGCCAGTTCTATGATCTCCCTGCGCGAGGAGATAAAACTATTGCGCTTATATCTCGATCTTGAAAAATTGCGGTTTGGAGACAGAATGGATTACCGGATCGACCTGTCCGCCGATCTGAAACCGGACGATCATTTTATCCCTTCCATGATCATTCAACCTTATGTTGAAAATGCCATTAAACATGGCATCGCCACCCTGGAAGACAGCAAAGGGATCATCCTGATCAGGTTTAACCGGGCCGGACAGTATATAGAATGTATTATTGACGACAACGGACCAGGGATCGATGCCTCCCGGCACGATAATCATAGCCAGGACACCGGTTACCAATCGATGGGAACGCGCATTACAGAAAACAGGATCCATACCATCAATACCTTACAAAAAGACAAAATCCGGATCCTGGTGACCGACAAACAAAAATCCGGCCTCTTTGACAACGGCACCCTTATTCACTTATCTTTTCCCATTACAACAGACTAACCATGAAAATCAAAACCGTTATCATCGAAGATGAAGAAAAAAGCCTCTATGTATTGCAGGAACTTATCAATGAATTTGCAAAAGAACTGACCGTCTGCGGAACGGCCAGTCATATCGGCAGCGCCGTTGAGTTAATCGAGACGATGACGCCACAGCTTGCTTTTATTGATATCCGCATTGCCGACGGGACCGGCTTTGATCTGTTACGGAAATTGTCCTTCCGGAATTTTGAGATCATATTTGTCACGGCCTATGATAGCTATGCCCTGGATGCCTTCCGGGTTGCCGCCATCGACTATTTATTGAAACCCTTAGGGATCGAAGAATTTGAGGCAGCCGTGCAGCGCGCGTTGAAAAGACTGGCCGAGAAAACCCGGTTCGATACCATCGAGGCCCTGCTTTACAACCTCAGTCATTCCCTGGGAAAAAATAATAAACTATGTATTCCAATCCTTAACGGCTATGAGTTTGTCGATCCCCTGGACATACTCTGGTGTAAGTCGGAAGGCGCGTACACCACTTTTTACCTCACTAATAAGTCGACGATCACTTCTTCCAGGAATATCGGCACTTATGAAAACTTCCTGAACCAGATCAATTTTTGCCGGATCCATAACAGCGCTATCGTCAACATGCACTGGATCAAGAGATATGTCAAAGGCAAAGGAGGGTGTGTCGTCCTCACCGACGGCACCCAACTGGAAGTTTCGCAACGAAGGAAGGACGAATTCATGGACAAAATTTCACTTTGATTTTCAGGATGTGGCAGGGTTTTCCCGGAAATCCCTGACTTCCCGCACCAACGCATCGGCTTCCTCAATGGTATTAAAGTAATGCGGGGATACCCGGATCGTCCAGTCCACCTGTTTCGCGGCATAATCCAATACCGCAAATCGCCGGTAACTGGTCACTACATTGATCTTTTTCTGCAAAAGGTATTTTTTGATGGCCTCCGGCTCCCCTCCTTTTAAATGGAAGGTCACCAACGCACCCAGTTCCGGGCCCTTGTCATGCACCGTAACTCCTCCTATCTTTCCCAGCGCTGCCCGGAGATAGGCGGCCAGATATTTTACCTGCGCCGCTACCTTGGCAGGGCCCACCTGCAGATAATAATCGATCGCAGCGCCCGTGCCTAATACCAATGCATGGGCGAACTCCCAACCTTCAAACCTTTTGCCATCTTTTACCGGGACATAACTGTTCTCCGCCGTCCAGTCAGCGCCCCGCATATCGATAAACAAGGGTTCATACCCACCCGCCAGGATCTTGTCGGATACATAAAGAAATCCCGCACCCCGGGGGCCTCTCAGGAATTTTCGGGAAGTAATGCTCATAAAATCGCATCGCAGCTCCTGCACATCCAATGGCAACTGCCCGGCAGACTGGCAGGCATCGATCAGGTATAGTGCCTTATACTTTTCGCATAAAGCCCCGATGGCTGCCACGGGCTGAATAAGCCCCGAATTAGTAGGGATATGCGTAACGGCCACCAGCTTCGGCCTGTATTGCACGATACACTTTTCGAAATCGGTCAGATCGACGCCCCCACTGGGAAGACTCGCAGCCCGCACCAACTTCACGCCATATCGCTTCTCAAATACCAGGTACGTGATCTGGTTAGAAATATAATCTTCATTGGTCGTGAGAATGACATCGTCCTTTTCAAAAACGATGGAAGAAATAGCCCGGCAAAAAGCATCGGTCGCATTGGCCGTAAAAACAATATTGGCCGGCTGGCAATTCAGCATCGTCGCCGCGGAATGATAAAAGGCGTTGATAGCGGCCTCCTTAAACTCTGCAGCTTCATAGCCGCCGATCTCGGACTCCAGCGTAATATGATCCTGGATAGCAGCGACCACCGGCCGCGGCATCAGGCTGGCGCCGGCATTGTTGAGATGATTCACATGCGCGCATCCTTCCGTATCTTTTCTGTAAAAAGCAACTTCTTCATTGGAGAAAACAGGTGTCATAGTCGTTTTTTTTCAAGGCCAGGGCCTTGCTGCATAAAGGTAACCATTTATAAATGCCTTTTTTCGCTTCGAATAGGATGATTTCCCACCGATTATATACCGTAACAAAAAAAATCCGAAAGAATGCTTGCGGAATCCAAAATCCGGGTCTATGTTTGCATCACGATCAGCAATTGATCCTCTACTAACCCACATCGTACCCAATCTCCTCGAATTACCCCGTTCACATTTTTTCGTTTTCTCTTTTTAGGTATCCTCCTCCATCTATCCTTTGTAATTTCCTCCGTTCCAATGACTATGGGCTACTCTTAATAGCGCATTCCTATTCATCATAGTCTTTTTAATTACCTAAATGTAACCCAAAATGAAAACTTTAATCAGCCTTCTTACGCTCATCGCCATCGTATTTGCTTACGGATTCAGCGCAACGCTCTATCTGCAGGGAGCAGTTATCCTCTCTTATCTCCTTGTTCTTTCTTCTATCACTGCCCTGACTTTCTGGATCAAATCGCATGATATCCTTCAGGTGGAAGTAAGCTCAAAAGCTTAACTCACCCGAACGGATAATTCAATTTAATTGGCCTTCCCTGCAACAAGACCTGGACGGCAAAATCCGTGTGACCGTAAGGGAGGGGGATAACTTTTTACTCAATGGCGCCGTGCATCTGCGGAGTGGAATCTTACCATTAACCACAAGGACAAATAAACGGATAATCCTTATTGTCAATGATGGGTTTGATGCCGAAGAAATCATTCAACACCGATTCAGCCGTGCAGTAGGCGCCTTCCACCCAGGCCTGGTCGTTGGAATAGGCCTCCCCAACGATAAAAATGTTGGCGTCTGCTCCATCGATCAATTGGGAAGGCTTCCTGATCTTTTGTTGCACGTCGCAGATATTATAGTGCCCCGCATAAGCATGGTATCCTGCGTTGAAGGGGGGAAGGGACCAGTCCATATACCTTGTTTCCAGGGGTTCCGGGACGGCTGTGTAGTCTGATTGCGGCCCGAAATGCACGGCGGCCAGTTGCTGCCGCAGCATTTTCACCATCACAGGAGGAGATTTACGGGGACCGTGTAAAGGCTGATAATTTTCCGAGATCGGGATCTTCCGCTGCGCCTCCGGCCCCAGCTCCAGCTCCTGCCAGAAACTGGTGAACATTTCGTCGTCATAGCTCGCCAGCAATCCGTAGACCTTTTTTCCACTTTGATCAAGCGCATTGTTCCCGAAATAAACCACCTGGCGGATGGGGGTATCGGTTACGCTTGGTCCGATCGTATTGCGCTGGGCCGCGGCAAGAATTTGCTCTTCCTGTATCACTGTCAGCCGCTCCTGGATACAGCCTTCGATGGCTTTGATAAAAAGAGCAGCCGAGGGGTAGGGCGTCTCGATAATAGCAGGGTCCTTACCGATTGCATCCAGGTATTTTTTAGGGAAACCCTTCTCCGACAAGCTTGCCAGGACAGCCTTTGTTACTTCATAACTGGTTATCTGTGCGGGATAGGCGGGTGGATTGGCCGCATTGTCTGCCCACCAGGGCTGATCAAAAAACATCCCCACCTTATAGGAAGGCTGCAGAATGGCCGATTCCAGGTACAACTGGACCTTTTGGTGATTGAGGACATCCAGCCCTTTGTGGTTTTCATAGCGGGTGGCCTGCGCCACCAGTTCGATCGCATAGCGGGCCATGGCCAGCCAGGCCGCTTGCGCGGTTCGGGAAGCCGATTTCTTGTTGGGGTTCTCGCGGGTTGCAATCGTATAATGAATGACCTTGTCGATTTGAAGAATGGAATGAAGCCGGGTGTTGGGATAATAATTAAAATGCACGCTTTTCTCTTTTGCCAGTTTCACAATGGCATCGAATAAGGCATTGAACATGCTGGAATAGCCGGTGGTCAACGTCCTGTATTCCGTACCCGGCGTAAACTCATTGTTGGACTGGAACGCAACGGCGGCATTCCAGTTGATGACATTGGACGTGTATCCGTTCCCATCGGAAGTATAGCTATAACCCTCCGATCCCAACTGATCGAACATCAGGTTCCAATAGCCTATGTCTTTCAGCAAATCCCCTTTCTGAAAAACGGATGATTCAGGCAGTTCGACATTGATACGGCCGTTTTGATAAAAAGTGCACCATTCGGCGCGGGTCTGCGGCCCGGAATTGGCCGTCACCGCCAGGTTCTCAACGGTATTGAATCCGGTGTCCGGAGAATCCGAAGCTCCGTAATGATCCACATTGTAAGGGGCAGGATTGCTGGAAGTGATATCGTTCAGGTACATGTTCTTCGTACGCAGGTAGAACAACGGGTTCGTCGACTCGTTGAATGGCACGGAGTATTTGTCGAGGCCCAGCTGGGAAATAACGGTGGTGACCAGACGATGCCCTCCGCTATTGGGTTTGCCGTCCCATTCCGAATAGCGCATACCTCCCAGTTCCAGGTAAGATGCTGTCTTGTCATCCTGGTAATGCCAGGTGCAGACACGGGCGCCTGCTGCGCGGGTTCCGGGATTTTCTTTGGAGAAGTCATACTGCCCCCAATCGTACAGCTCCAGCGTGTCTCCTTTTGCCAGTTGTTTCGATTGGTCTTTCTCATTAACAGGCTTGCCATTCAGCAACCGCCATGCTGTATAAAGACCGGAGGCCCCGGCTCCAAAAATAGAATAGGTTTTGTTTTCCATTGGAATGATTATTTAAGATTTAATATGATGATTCTTTACCCCTCCGATCCGGGTTCGATGGCGCCCATTCTCTAATCCTGTCCTTACGGCGCTACCCCTCCAACCCCAGCCGGCGCATCTGGTCGGGCAGGTCCTTTTCCGGGATCACCACTTCCACCAGCGCCGGTTTATCGGTTATAGCTAGTAGCTGTGGCAGCACCCCGATCAATTCATTGACGGTCGTGACACGGAACCCCTCCGCCCCATACGCCTGCGCAAGGGCCAGGTAATCCCATTTGGGGAGGATGTCGAAAGCGTCGAATTGATGTTCGGGACCAGGTTCGAAGGACGTCAGGTCAACGTACACCTGTTCTATGGCATATACCCCGTTGCTCATCACAAAGATCACCGCATTCAGCTTGTTTCGGGCGAGAGTCGACAGGGACTGGCACATCATCATAAAACCGCCGTCTCCCGCTACGGTCCACGCCCTTTTGCCACTCCCGAATTGAGCGCCCGCAGCAGCACCGGTCTCGTACCCGATGATCTGCCAGGCCGCAGAGGAAATAAAGCTGTTTTGAAACAACCCATAAGCGTTCGTAGCCACATATAACGAGGAGCTGACGCCGAAGGTCATCACAATGTCCTTAAGCAGATTGTTGTCACTTAAAAATTGCATCGAGTGCTGAAAGAATCTGTTATAGGTGATCGTCTGCGGCTTGTCATCCCAGAAGGGGTCGGAATTGGCCAGCCACGGCTCCGGATATGCCGGTGGAGGAGGCGCCACTGCCCCGATCGGGTAACCTGCGGCCGTCCGGAAACGCACCAGCAAGGCCTCCATGAAATCCTTCATGGTCACCTGCTCATAGATAAAGTATCCCGCCCGTATCTGTTCTGTAGTAGCCAGTACCATATCGGCATACTTGTTTTCGACGAACCAGAGATAGTCATCGGTAATGATCGTCCCCAGCGTGAGGAAACAATCGGCCTGCGCGACAAGATCCCGCACATGCCGGATGGAGGCTGCATCCGAATAGGTCCCGATAAATTTATCGCCCCCTTCATCCAGCACCGTTTTCCCCAGCGTAGTGGTGGTATAAAGAAATCCGCTCGCATCGATGATTTGCTGCAACAGACCGGACAACCCGTGACGAAGCACTTCCACACCGGCAAATATCAGCGGGGATTTTGCCGCGCTGATTTGTGTCCAGGCCTGTTCCACTGCATTTAGCAGCGCCAGGGCATCGCTTTTTTCGACCAGCGGTTGCAGGGGCTTGTCAGAGGGCTCCGGACAGAGCTCACCCCATACCTCCTTATAACAGGCAATGTATACAGGTCTTTTATGTGTGATCGCCGCGATCAGTAAATGATCGATTTTCTCCGGTGCGCCCACGGAAGTGCTCAGCGTCTCCGCAGCCACGGTTACCTTTCTGTACACTTCCTGGTCGGCCTTCAGATTGCCGGTAGAATGATGAAACAGCACATCATACATGTTGGTGATCTGACGGTCATCTGCTCCCGGTGTTGCGCTGATGACAACAACAGGACTACGTTCAACATAAGCGCCCGCAATGGCATTGAGTGCGCTGAACGTACTCACCCCATATTGCAGGGACACGGCTCCCAGCCCCCTCGTTCGCCCATAAGCGTCGGCGGCATAGGCGGCATCCAGCTCATTAACGGCGCCAATGGCATTTACACCGGGAAAATACTCCAGGGCCTGGGTGAAATGTTTAACGTAATCACCAGGTATCTGAAAGACTTCCGTGACATGGAGCTGTTTCAGCCTCGTCAGAAGATAGTCTGCAACGGTAAAAGACTTTTTGAGCATATAGTTGACTTTAGGATAGAATAAGACGCATACCCCTCCTGGTCCTGCAAAGGATAGATTCCCAATTCCTGGGAATTTGACTGGCTACTGAAGGGAGCTTAACGTAAAGAGAAGAATGGATATACTCGAATAGAGTGAAGCGACAGAGGACGTAAGGTACTTATATTAATTAATATAAATAACGTGTAAGGGTAAATTTTTTATGCACTGTTGTCCCAGGCCCCGCCGGCTGACTTAAAGATCACCGGTTGGAGTCTTGACCGGGGTCTTGTCCTCCTTGGCAGGAATGCGATCGATCGGCTTGATGGCACAATGGAACCCGAACAAACACCGGTCCTTGATCATAGTCGCCACTTCGGGCGGCACGAATTCCTCCCAGCCCTCTGCGCCCTGCTTGATAAGCTGCAGCACTTTATCGGTTTGCACATTGAGATTATTCTCGTTGTAATGCCGGATGTCCTCGATCTTATTATTGGTGATCAGGTAACGGTACAGGTCTATGAGATGTGGCGGCGGATAGAACCGAAGGCAATTCCAGATGATCCCGTCGCGCAGGGTAGGGTAGATGAACAGCTTCACCTTGCGGCTAAACAATGTCGCAAAAGATTCCAGTATCCCGCCCGGCAGATCCTGATAATGTTCCTCGGCGAAAATATACTCAAGATTAGGATACCCCAGCACCACGCCCATCTTCAGCTTGGTGATCTTCGACAGATACGCTACCAGCTTATAATACTCATGAAAGTTGGAGATCATCACCGTTTGCCCGAGCGAACAAAGAATATCCACCCGGTCGAGGAAATCCTTCTCATCGATCTCGGCGGCAGGGTCGGCATCCCTTTCCTGCAACGACTGCAGCGTAAGCTCCGAAACGACAATGACGTTGTTCTTGTCTACATCCGGCTCCTGCAGGAATTGCTTGACGCCGGTGTTGAGCATATCCATATGCACATTGATGAGCGGACGGAACCGCCCACGGATGACGACGATATGCTTCTTGTAAAGGGCTTCGGAAGGTTGCAGGTTGTTGCCATCCGGGCCAAAGACCGCCGCATCCGAAAAGCCATACTTCACCAGGTGCAGGCTCATGAGCCGGTTATCTACCTTGCTGAAATTAGGACCCTCAAAACGGATCATGTCTATCTGGAGACGGTCCGTCGACAGGTTGTCCATCAGCGACAGCAGGAACATCGGAGGCTTCTCGTGGTAATAGAAGCAGGCATACATCAGATTCACGCCCAAAATGCCCACCACCTGCTGCTGCAGGTTATTATCGTTATCCAGTAATTTTACATGGAGCACCACATCATTGAACGGCCCGTTGGGTTCCAGCTGAAAACGAACCCCCATCCAGCCATGTCCGTCATTGGTTTTGTGATAATTGAGCGCGGAGACCGTATCGGAGAAGGCGAAGAAAGTCGTGGTATTCCCCCGTTGCGCGGCCAGGCGTTCGATCAACAGCCCATATTCATGATCGAGCATCGAGATCAGCCGGTTCTCGCTGACATAACGGCGTACCTGCTGAGCCCCGTAGATGGCATCGGAAAAGGTCATGTCATAGGCCGACATGGTTTTGGCGATCGTCCCCGATGAAGCGCCCGCTTTGAAAAAATTAGCAGCCACATCCTGGCCGGCGCCGATTTCAGCGAAGGACCCGTAAATTTGAGGGTCCAGATTAATGGCAAGTGCTTTCTGTTTCGTTCCAATATCCTTATTGTGAATAACATCCATACACTTATAGCTTGATTATCAAAGCAAATGTAACGAATTTTACCCCCATTTTAGTATCTTTCACGACTCCCGCAGATACCAGCAATCCCGCAAATAAAAGGGCCATTTAACAGCGATTCCTTGTTGTACAGGAAGGGCTCACCGGCCGGCCGGGACAATCTCCCCCCGCTATACCGTACGATGGCATGCCCCGCTGCGGTATCCCATTCCATCGTAGGCCCATGCCTGTAATAGAAATGCGCCTTTCCCTCGGCTACCAGACAGAATTTAAGCGAGCTGCCCGCGGAGATCCGCTGCACGATAGGATACCGGGCCGTCACTTCCGCTTCCTCCGGGGCGCTATGCGATCGGCTGCCCACCGCCACCCATTGTGAAGCCCGTTCATCCGTATGCAGATGCACAGGTGCCTGGCCATCGGCTATTTTCCAGCTCCCCATCCCTTCCGCACCATAATACAAGACATCCTGCACCGGGATGTAAATGACACCCAGTACAGGCTCGTTCTTATAAATGAGCGCTATGTTTACGGTGAACTCTCCATTGCGCTTAATGAACTCTTTTGTCCCATCCAGCGGGTCGACACACCAATAGCATTCCCAATCCTTTCTTATTGCATAGGGGATCTGCTGCCCCTCTTCAGAGAGGACCGGTATACCCGGGGTCAAAAGGGTTAGTTCATGGAGAATGATCTCGTGAGAAAGCCTGTCCGCCCTTGTCAGGGGAGAAAGATCCTCTTTCAGCGTCACCTGGCCTGCTTCTTCCGCATTATTATAAACGGAGAGGATCGCCAAACCTGCCTGTCTGGCGATAGCCAGTAATTGATCCAATTCGATTGACACCTGGCAAATATACAATATCGTACTATTTCAAGATGCGGGGAAAGTTATATTCAGGTCAACTGCCCATTAGTTCCGAAGTAGTTTGAATGCCGTTTTCAAACCCGCCGCCGCTTCCGTTGTATAGCAGGTACACTTTTTTTTCACGTTGAAAAACGTCCAGTATATTTCCGAAATCCTGTTGATGGTAATAGAGATTTACCTGCCCCCCGCTCATTCCGTCCGGGGGTAATACCGCACCATTTGACATAAAAATAAGCTGGCCGATAAATTTTCCTCCATTTTGAAGCCAGAGGCGCGGAGGAAATTGGTTCGCCGAATACATGACTTCATAGTGATCGATAAGCGTGAGTGCCATAGTAAAGATTTTATAAAGTGAATTGTAAAGATCTTACTTAGCTGCCGACACTGAAATACCATTATAGTGGTATTTTTAATAATATATTGCGCTCTGACCGTATAACAGGAGAGCAGGACAACGGTAAAAAATAAAAGAGAACCAGCCGGCATGAACAATTGTAGAGCCCTCATTGCTGCCGGTTGAGTTCCACAATCAAATTCAGCGTTACGGCATCGCCAACGATCGGGCGGCCACCCTCAAAGGTCTCGTTCCATTTCAACCCGTAATCTGACCGGTTGAGGATACCCGTGACCACAAACCCTGCTTTGTCGGCATGGAAAGTAGATTCCTTCAACCGCCCGTTATCCGTTACGGCAAAAGAGACCGGCCGGGTAATGTCACGGATGGTCAGATTGCCTTTCAACAGGTACTTGTCCGCTTCTTTAACGAGGGTCCCCGTAAAATTGATCCCGGGGTATTTCCCCGAATTCAGGAAATCCTCCGATTGCAAGTGGTGATCCCGCTGTTCATTGTCGGTGCAAATGGAAGCCGTTTTTGCCGTGAAAGTCACCGTGGCGCCATTAAAATCATCCCCGTTGGAAAGTGCCCGGGCATCAAAGTCTCTGAAGCGTCCCGTTGTTTGAGAGACCAGGAAGTGAGCAACGCTGAAATTGATGCTGGAGTGCTCTTTGTCGATGGTCCAGGTGGTTTGTGCCATGACAGCTACGGTAAAAAACAGAGTGGTCAGACTTGCCGTCAATTTTTTCATGTATATGAATTTGTTTGAAAGGCAAATCTATTGCCCGGCGCAGAAGAGCCATGTGCCAAAACGCTCAATTTATTCCCCGGAATCCATCCGGAAGTGAAGGGGCGGGACGCCATATTCTGTTTTGAAGGCGCGGCAGAACGCGCTCGTATTCTCAAAACCGCATTTCCAGGTGATCTCGTGCACGGGCGTTGAGGTTTGCTTCAATAACCCGGCGGCATGAGTAAGCCTGATCCGGGTGAGGTATTGATGGGGAGTGGTGCGGAAAACAGCTTTGAACTGACGGACCAGCTGCGGAGAGGACAAGCAGGCCGTACGGCTGATCCCGGAGAGATTCTGCTTGTCCATAAAGGTGGAATGAAGGAAGTCCTTGGCGATACACAGCCGTTTATAAATTTCCTTTTTGGTGGCCGGTTTGATGGCGCTTACCCGACGGGCCCGCTCCGCCTCCTTTTTATGCGTGCGGATCAAATGATGCAGCAAAAAGACCAGGTGTTCATCCACCCTGTTACTATCATATCCATATTCATTCAACGAAGCTATCAGGCTCCCCAATCGCTGCATCAGGCCGGTATCCGTATCATAGAGCGTCTGGAAGAATTCAAGCGACGGACCCTCCGCCTCAAAGGGATTATCCAGCAACACGGACTCCCTGGTCAGGGCATCGCGGAATACGGCGGAGGCAAATGCCGCCTGGAAAAAAACCGATTGGATCCTGACTTCGCCGGCTGTATCGACCTGGCAGGTATAGTCCTGGTTGTCGTTTAAGATCAGGAATTGCCCCGGCCTTACCGCCAATGGCCGATTATTTATCTCATACCATTCCTCGCCGCTCAGGATCGTTTTAATAGAGAGACAGCCTACATGACGCACGCGATAGCTCTTACCGGCCAGCGCATTGAAAACGATATTTTGCCGCTTGAATTGACTGAAATGTGACTGCTCATCAAATCCCGGTTTGCTGTGATCCGGCAGGCTGGTATAATACATACCTCAAAATAGAAGGTTCCTTCAGCAATCCCTTACCACTGAAAAGGATTAACAAAAAATTATGTTCCCCTAAAAATTCTTCAGGTATGCCATTACCCGATCCAGCTGCTCGATTTGCGGGAAGTGACCGGCTTGTGGCATCAACTCAAATTGAGCGGATGGAATAAGTTCGGCAAATTGCTTCCCGTAAGCCGGGGTGACAATCCGGTCGCTCTCACCCCAGAGCACCAGTGCCGGAATAGCCATATCCTTCAGGCGCACACGCAGGCCCGGATCATTCATAAACGGCTCGCCCGCATAGACCAACAACTGCTCCTGGTTGGCAACGATGGCGGCTATCCCTCCTGCGCCTAAAAGAGCTGGCGAGAACTTTGCCGGATCGTGAAAGGCATAACCCGCCCTTTCTTCCGGTGCAAGAGTCAGGGGATTGGCGATCCCACCGCTCGCAGGGGTCGGATCGATCCCAACCGCATTGATCAGGACTATGGCTTGCTCCGCCGTGTAAAAGCAGATAAGTCCGCCCGTCTCCGCGATACGGCTTTCCCTCCCCGCGATCGTCGAATTGTAGAGGCAATGTCTCAGCAAATAGCTTTATAATTTCTGTTTTCATACCACAAAGCTAACCCGCGCCGCACTTGATAAAAATGAACGATTGTAAGAAAATAGACCGGAAATATTGAACCAGGTTAAGAACCGGTCATGGAGCAGGTCTGGCATCTATCTGAAGAGAGCAGGCCCGGCATCTATTTGTGCAGGAGCTTCCTGCGTACTTTGCTCAGGAACTCCGGGGTGATGCCCAGGTAGGAGGCAATGTATTTTTGCGGCACATACTGCTCCATTCCCGGAAATTTATGAACGAATGCCTGGTAGCGATCTTCTGCGGAGTCGGTATGACTCTCGATAAACCGATGCTGCTGCCGGATCAGGGCATCCTGGAAAGTAATGCGAAAATACCGTTCGAACGCAATATAGTTTTCCAATAAATGGGCCTGTGCTAACCGGGGAAGCAGGAGCACCTCTCCATCGGTCAATCCCTTCGTACTATAAAAGGTATGAGTCTCCTTGCTTAAAAGGCCTTGCAATCAAAACGGAATGCAGGAATTCCGTCTCAATTTCATTCAATTGAACGATTTTGTTGATGTTTGCCAGGATTATGTCGCTGTTCATTGCCTGATTAAAGGATGAAATAACAATACTAATGAATCTTTCGGATATCTTAGCCTAAGCATATATTAGTAACCAAATGAAGTTTCAATGAAAAACAGCTTAGTATACCTTGTCCCATTTCTTTTGACTCTTTCAGTTCCCTCAATTTGTTCTGCACAATCGGAAGAAAAAGATGTCATGGTTAGTATGCGGGACGGCATTAAATTGGCAACGGATATTTATTTCCCTCCAAATTTTGATAAAGCAAAGCAAAAGTTGCCGGTTATTCTGCACCGGACCCCTTACAACAAGGCATCTGTTGGTTATGTAAAAGATGCCGGCTTCTTCTGTAAAAATGGCTATATCGTTATTTTCCAGGATTGCCGGGGCCGTTTCAACTCGGGTGGCATTTTTGGAAAATATATAAATGAGCCGGAAGACAGCTATGATGCCGTTGAATGGGTGGCCAAACAACCTTGGTGCAATGGAAAGGTGGGCATGAGGGGTAGATCCTACCTGGCCCATGTACAAGCCGATGCAGCTAAATTAAATCCGCCGCATTTAGCTACCATTGTTTGCAATGTGGGCGGTTTGTCCAATGGCTGGACTCACTCTGTACGCAATCACGGCGCCTTTGCTTTAAAGCAGGTGACATGGGCCTTCTCCAATATGGCCAGCGAATCATCGGATACCGTAATAAAACAACTATTCGCAAGGGAGAAAGTGGCGGATTGGTTCCAGGCGCTCCCTTTCAAGAAAGGTAACAACCCCCTGTCTGTTTCGCCCGACTTTGAGAATTATATACTGGAGATGTGGACACATGGAGATTATGATAGTTATTGGAAACAGATGGGCATCAACTGGGTTGAATATTACGGACAGACAGCCGACATCCCCATGATGCACGTCAGCGGCTGGTATGATAACTATATCCAAACAGCTACGGACAACTATACGGGCTTATCCAAAATAAAGAAATCGCCCATAAAACTAATGATTGGCCCATGGATGCACGGCACCATGGAACAAAGCTTTTCCGGCGACGTGGATTTTGGCGAAGTGTCGACCATGAAAGATTTTTACCTGCAGTGGCACCTGGATTGGTATGATCATTTTTTGAAAGGAAAGGACAACCGGATCGGAAGCTGGCCGAACGTAAAATTATTTGTGATGGGTACGGGCGATGGACATAAAGATAAAAACGGCCGGCTTTTCCATGGCGGGTATTGGCTGGACGCCAGCGATTGGCCGTTAAAGGAAACCAGGTATGTGAATTACTATTTTCATGAAGATAATTCCTTGTCGGATAAAGCGCCTTCACCAAACGAAAAAAGCATTACCTATACTTTTGACCCGGAACACCCTGTGCCGACAATCGGCAGTGCATCCGCTTCGTTGGAACCCCTTGCCTCGGCAGGCGCTTTCGACCAGCGGGAAAAAGAGTATACCGGCGATCCGCTAAAGGGTTTTTATGGATCAAAACCGCCTTATCTGCCGCTGAAAGCCCGCAAAGATGTACTTGTTTACCAGACCCCCGTTTTAGAAAAGAACGTTACCATCATCGGGCCTGTAAAAGTGGTATTGCACGCATCCTCCGATTGTCTGGACACTGATTTTACAGCCAAGCTGGTGGATGTCTATCCCCCTTCAAATGATTATCCTTCAGGGTATGAGATGAATATTACGGATGGCATTGTCAGGGCCAGGTACCGTAACTCACCGGCAAAACAGGAGTTTATGGAGCAGGGAAAAATCTATGAAATTACGGTTGAGCCCAATAGTACAGCCAATGTTTTCAAAAAAGGACACCGGATCAGAGTGGATATTTCAAGTAGCAATTTCCCTCAATACGATGTTAACCCGAACACTGGCGAACCTTTAGGAAAAAATAACCGCACCATGAAAGCCAACAACACCATTTTTCACAATAGCACAAGCCCGTCGTATATTATTTTACCAATGATTGAAAAATAAGTGGTGCATCAATAACCTACCTCACCAGGATCATCACCCCTTTGCGGGAAATGACCTTTCCGGTATAACTGGTGCCCTGCACCATCCATGCATAGGTACCGGTATCCTGGAGCCGGCCGTTGAGATAACCATTCCATCCCTGTCCGAGGGCGGAGGTGCTATAAACCAGTTGCCCCCATCGATTGTACACACGGAAATATTGGAGGGAACTAATACCTGCCGTGATCGGGCGGAATATATTATTGGTGGCCCCGCCGGGTGTAAAGGCATTGGGGACAAAAATATCCGCTCCCGTTTTGAACACCCGAACGACGATATCCGCCACGCCATAACATCCCAGCGCCGAAGTCGCCCGGACTGTATAGGTGATGGAATCTATATTACTGCCCAGGATAGCGATCGGATTGGCAATATCGGGATTATTGAGATCGGTGGCCGGCGTCCAGGTAAAAGCATCGCCCGTATCACTGGAAACCGCCTGTAATTGCAGGGGCTCGCCAACCACTACGGAAGTGTCATTCCCCGCATTGACAAGGATCTGCGGATATACATTCACCTGGAAAGTGTCCACTAATAAATTGGGGCAGCCGGTATTCTCAATGCTCAATACGTAGGCGGTGCTTTTCAGGGGGGAAGCCGTAGCATTGATAGAATAGGGAAGCCCGTCGATAACGCCATTGCCCTGGTTGGCAAGGGTGGCCGTATTCGTCCAGGTATAGCCAGTGCCTGTCGTGATCGATGCATTCAGCAGCGCCGTGGACCCGTAGCAGATAGTCGTATCCGCAGGATCTATGGTCGCCTGGGGAAATTGGGCGTTCAGCAGATCCAGATAAGCGGTGGCGCTGGTATCGGCCGGGCACACGCCGCTTTTTACAAGGAGACGGTACCAGATTGAATTCGGTAACGACCCGATGGTATCGCTCGTGGAAGTATCGGCAGGGGTAAAATCAGTCCAGTTGGTACTATCCGTGGAAGATTGCCAGTTCAGGACACTCCCGGTCTGCCCTTTCAAGGTGAGCACGGCTTCCTTGAATTGCCCCAGGCAGAATTCCATGTTGGAAGGATCCAGCTGTCCCCCCACGCTCTTCGGGTCTACGGTAATGACGGCGGCTGAACTGGTATCTATATCACAGGACGCCCCGTTTCGGATCAGGGCTCTGTAAACGGTGGTGGTCGTCAGGTTCTGTATCGTATCCTGCAGCGTCGTATCCGACAGGATATTCCAGGTGCTGCCGTTATCGGCAGAGGATAGCCAGTTCAGCACGCTCCCCCTGTTCCCGGTGATGGTCAATACGCTCATATTGCTGTCTGTACATACCCGGGTATTACTGTTAACCGAACCAGCAAGGGTAGGAAGAGAGGTAGTCACCTGGATCGTATCCTTGAGATCCGCACAACCGTTGATCTCCTCGGTGGTTATCTGGCCTCCCGTAGCGCCAGCCTTCACGGTTAATATATTACTATCGGCGCCGGATACGACCGACCAGCCGGAAGGTATCGTCCATTGATAGGTAGCTCCCGTCAGCGACGGTATGGAATAAACGAGGTCGCTATTGGTGCAGGCGACCGAATCCCCGCTGATAATAAGCCCGTTGCAGGTATTTCGTAAGGCGATATAGGCATAGGAAAAATGCCCGCCCGGGACACAATTATCCGTCTCGAATGTCAGGACGACCTGCTGTCCGCGATAAGGGGACAGATCGAAGGTCACTTCCCGCCATGACTTTGTCCAGACATCCTGCAGATGGGTCGCATTGGTGGTAGTGCTGTTCGGGTCCGCATTGGGAGATAGCGTACTGCTCAGGGAGAACCCTTCGGCAATAGCTGCCGCCGTGTCGAGGCTCGCCCCGCCGCCCTGGGTATTGGCATTATTCTTAGTAGGCAGGTAATATTGGGGCGAAGCGCAGGTTATGACACTGTCATTGGTGGAAAGGGTAGCCGAAAATAAGGGCTGCTCATCGGAATTGTGACTCCCGTTCTCCAGGACCATCGCATAGGCATAGGTCATCGTGTAGGGCTGCGTTGCCGGGCTGACAGGGACATTGATCCGGTAGCTGATACCCCGGATATAGCCACCCTGGGTAGTCCCGGTGGTGGAACGGCCTGTTATATTGGTGGATCCTAATAATATGGAATTGGTATATTGATAGCCATTGATCTTCGGTATCGTGGCAAACCCACCGTACGCATCCGTGCCGCTCGCAGAGATGACCTGCATGCCATTGGCGGACAGCTGGTACTCAGGAAGCGTGACGGCGCCCAGGGTACCCGAAGGATAAGCGACGGCGGAGTCATATGTTTTCATAATAGCGCTCGTGCCATTCCCGTTCTTGTTATTGCCGGTATAAGCCTCCCAATGGGTGAGGGTGCCTGCTGAAAAACTGCTATTAAGAGGGCAGGACTGTGTTTGTGCAAATGTCCGGCAACAAACTAACAGGCATAATACACCAGGAAAAGATTTCATCAGGCTATGAATAATGGAATGAGAAATTCAAAAACGCAGATCCTGCCGCGAACCGCCAGTACCTGCTTCCAGATACGGTACGAGAGAATAAGGGGCAAAGTTGACTGCCCGGCCAAAAAAAATTTTAGTTCTCATCCCGGGGAGGGTGTACGGCAGTGTGATTGGATATAATTATATATAAATAATTGAAATATGTAGAAATGAGAGTTACCATGGACGTAGTAGCATCGAACAAAGCTGTCATGGACGGCACCCTTGCCAAGAGCGTCCAGGATACTACAGAAATGCCAAAGTCGAGTTGAGCCCGGTCATGAATGCGGAGGACTTGAAAAAAGGGCTTGCCGCCATTCAAAAATGATCGAAAAGACAGCCCTTGACTCCATCCTGTCCAAATCGCCTAAACGGGCGGATATTTACTGGTTCCTGCATGTCAATGTGCTGGATGAACCCTATGCGCTGAGATATCATGTGGAGGCCGTTGGTGGATCCCGAAGTCACTATGGACTCATTGTTTGAGTAAGTTGCTTTCTCCTGCTTTGGCGCTTCCGGACTGATTTTGTCCGCTTGGGCTTTCTTCCACTTCGGAAATGCTTGCCGAACCTTCAACTTTGCCCTCGTATCGGATTATTAGGCTTTCATGCAGGCGATTTGGTCAATTTCAAGATCACAGATGATCTGTCTATCAGCGTGTTTAATTTATCAATATGAAAATTGTACAAGTCTTCAAGACTGATGTGCAGGATAAAAAGGAGGCTAAACGTATTATCCTTTTTCTGCATCAAAATTATTCCCATTGTAAGGTCAATTTTGATTTGGACGACTGCGACAAGATCCTGCGGATAGAAAACCAGTTGGGACGGGTTGAAGAAACTGCTATCCAGTTAGTAGTAGCCGGGTACGGGTATGATTGCGAACCTTTGCAGGATTGAAGGGGATGTAAAAACACCCCCTTTTATCGAAACATAGGAAAAATCATAGGGCCGAAACTCGGAAATTCATAGTAATGCTTCATCTCAGGATTTCTTAACCAGCTCTATCATGGCCGACAGCTCTTCCACGGCGGCCTCATTCCCGCCGACGGTATCTGCTTATGAAGGGTTAAACTAGTATAAAAAATAGATTTATAGTAAGAATAAATTTCCCTGATCACGCAAATACCGGAGTTTGATCAAGGATTTGGCTTGCTTGCTGTAAAATGTTTCGCCGGCAAAACGCAAATAGCTTCTTTTGTTCCGTGATTAATTCATCTGATAAATTTAAAATCATGGAAAAAGAGAAGAAAAATTTGCTATCAGCCATTGAAAGCGAAGACAATATTGACAGGGCCGGATTTATAAAATGTATGGCATGGGCGGGTACCGGCGTATTATGGATGATGAGCGGCGGGGTTCTGAAATCCTTTGGGATGAGCCAGCTTATCGATAAGACTACCGGCGGACTCAGGAACGATATCCATATCCCAAAGGCCGATTTCAGCTTCGTACAGATAAGTGACAGCCATATCGGGTTCAACAAGGCCGCCAATCCGGACGTGACCAGTACCCTGCAGGCTGCTATCGACAAGATCAATGCCATGCCGGTGACACCGTCTTTTGTGCTCCATACAGGCGACCTATCCCATCTTGCGCAGGCTGATGAATTTGACATCCTGGATCAGTCTTTAAAAAGTGTAAAAGCCGGAAAAATATTCTACGTGCCGGGGGAACATGATGTCTTGAATGACAATGGCAAGCAATACCTGGAACGATATGGGAAGGGGACGAAAGGAAATGGCTGGTATAGTTTTGATTCCCAGGGAGTACATTTCATCGGCCTGGTAAATGTAGTAGACACGGCCGAGGGTGGCCTGGGCGTGTTGGGCGCAGACCAGCTCAAATGGCTGGAAGACGATCTGAAAGGGTTGTCCAACAGCACTCCGGTAGTGGTGTTTGCACATATCCCGCTGTGGGCTATTTATCCGCAATGGGGATGGGGAACCCGCGACAGTGCCCAGGCGCTCTCCCTGCTCAAACGTTTTGGTTCGGTATCGGTATTGAACGGTCATATCCATCAAACAATGCTGAAAGTGGAAGGGAATATAACTTTCCACACGGCCACGTCTACAGCGTTTCCCCAACCGCAACCGGGTACGGCCCCGGCACCTGGCCCAATGAAGGTGCCGGCAGAAAAATTACGCAGCTTACTGGGGCTCACCAGCGTCAATTATATGGAACACCAGCACTCACTGGCTATCACCGACACTCCGTTAACCGATCTTTCCGCCCCTGCGAACAAATAGATATGAAGAAACTAATTCTCCTCTCCTTTTTCACCCTTATCGGGAAATTGACCCTTAAGAATCATACGAAGAACCTTTCCTTCCCGTTCACGGCAGAAGCAGCCGACGGCGGCGGCTATCGGTTTAAAGGAGCTTTTTCCATCAACCGAAAGGATTTCGAAGTAGGAGGGACCAGTACTATTTCGGATAATCTCGATGTAACGCTGGATATAACCGCTAAATAAAAAAAGATGCTTTTCACCCGGAAGAAATACCTTGTTACAAGTGTCCTGGTAATCATTGTCGCCATTGGCTCCATCGCCGGTTCACCGGCTGGTCCCGAGCTGGAATATAAGAACCTGAAAGTATTGCCCCGGAATGTCTCTTCAAAAACGCTGCAAAGTATAATGATCGATGATTTTGAAGATGGACTGGGCGTAGCCTGTGCTTTCTGCCATGCTGAGCAAAAAGGTTCACATAAGCTGGACTATGCAAGCGACGCCAAACCAGAAAAAGAGATCGCCCGCACCATGATGCGAATGACTATGAAGATCAACCAAAAATATTTCCTGATCCGCCGTCCTATGATAGGGGATAGTTCGCTGGTTATCAGCTGCAATAGCTGTCATCAGGGGCAGCCCCGCCCGGCAATGGCGGGGGCTGAATAAAGGTTCGCTAACTATTCCCTGTTCTTAAATTTTTTGAAACTGTCGTTGATATAGACCAGGATATCCACGTTGGCGGCCTTTCGGCAAAAATCATAGGTAGGGCGGTAGCGCACCATGAATTGCTTCAGCGAGTCGTTCTCCAGATGCGTGAGACGGGATATATAATCAGCGGAAAAGCGGAAATTCACATAGTGCTGCTGCTCTTCCCGCAGAATGCGTTTCTTCAGCTGCAGGCGTTGGCGGACTTCGGAAGAGCCATGCGGTATGACATTCAGCTCGACGCCTACACCGTCGCCCTGACGCTGGCGCTCGACCACCGGCTGAGGCTCCTGTTCGTAGATCCAGCTATATACCTGTCTGCGCTCCAGGCTGTCCAGCTGATAATTGCTGAGACTGCCTACCGTTACAGCTTGCAGCGAAACAGGCCGCAAATCCAGCAAGATGGGAAATTCCGCGCCCAGGATCTTCGCAGAGACCGTGATAGTATCTGCATGGTAGCCGACGCAGGAGAATATCACGATATCACCCGGCTCCACCATGATCCTGTAATTGCCCTCTTCGTCCGAAAGTTTGTGCGTCCGTTCCGTCTGGTTATATATACTTACGGAACTCAGGATCTCCAGGTTTTCTTTCTTACGGACCTTTCCGGTAAGGAATTGCTGGGCAAAGCCCGTAAAACCAGGCAGCATGAAGAGTAAAAGATAAGTGATTTGTCGCATAATCAGACTGCTAAGTTACGGTTGAATTCTCTCTCCAAATACTATTTTTTTTATTGTGGCGATCCATGTATCTTGACAGAAATACACCTATCTATTTTTAAAATATTGCTATGCCCTTAATGAAAGAAATCTGTCTGCCTTTCCTGGTATTTCTTTTTTTATATTCCACTAATCTTCGTGCACAGAATGATCTTCGCATGCTGTTTAAAGAGCAGGCTGGCAATTATCATTCTTCTTCTCCCCTGGGTAATGGCCATCTGGGCGCCATGGTTTTTGGGAGGACCGACAGGGAGCGGATTGTGTTAAATGAAATTTCAATGTGGAGCGGGGGAGTACAAGATGCTGATGATCCCCAGGCAATTAACTATCTTCCTCCAATCAGGCAATTGTTGCTCGAAGGCAGAAACGCAGAGGCGCAGAATATCATGCAGAAACATTTTATTTGCAAGGGAAAAGGTTCTGGCTCGGGCGAAGGCGCTAACGTTAAATTTGGTTGTTACCAGACATTGGGGGATCTTTTTATTAATTGGGCGGATGCTCACTTGCCGGCACAGAATTATCAAAGAATACTCCGGCTGGACAGCGCTTTTACAACTACTTCCTGGCAAAGAAAGGGTGTCACCTATACAGAAGAAGTTGTGGTATCTGCACCATCACAGGTAATTGCTGTTCGTTTAAAAGCCTCTAAGCCGGGTAACCTTTCTTTTTCTGCCCGCCTTTACAGAAAGGAACGTGCTGATTATGTGATGGAAAATGACCAGATGTATATGAAGGGAACCATGAATAGTGAAGGAGACGAAGGCATCTATTATGCCGCCGTATTAAAAGCGATACCTGTTGGTGGGCAGCTTTCTGTTACTGATACCGGTATTGTGATCACCAACGCAAATGAATGTATATTATTAGTAGGAGCTGCAACAGATATGAACTGGCCGAAAGTAGCAAAGCGCGGGCCGGCCCCATTGCCTGTTGTGATGCAGACGTTAAACAAAATATCGGGCAGATCCTGGACCGAATTGCTGACTGAACATGTGAAAGACTTCCAATGTTATTTTAACAGGTGTCGTTTGAATTTTAACGCCACTGAGAATAGCAAAGAAATAGCACAGCTAAGTGTATTAGAAAGATTGACACGTTTTGGCAACGGTGCATCAGATCCTGATCTGATCAATATGTACTTCAACTTCGGCCGATACCTGCTGATATCTTCTTCCCGCCCTGGCGGAATGCCGGCGAATTTACAGGGTTTATGGGCCGATGAATACCAAACACCCTGGAACGGCGATTATCATACGGATATTAATGTACAAATGAATTACTGGCCGGCCGAAGTTACCAATTTGGCGGATTGCCATCAACCAATGTTTACTTTATTGGGTCAAATGGCTGATTATGGCAGCCGCACGGCAAAGACCTATTACGGCGCCAGGGGTTGGGTAACACATCCTATTACCAATCCATGGGGTTATACCTCGCCGGGCGAAGGCGCTACCTGGGGCTCAACGGTCACGGGTGGCACATGGGCTACTATGCATTTGTGGCAGCATTACCAATACAGTCCGGACAAAAAATTTCTTGCTGCCGTATATCCGATCATTAAAGGCGCCGCACAGTTCTATACCGATATCTTAATAGAAGAACCAATACATAAATGGTTGGTCACGGCTCCTTCCAATTCACCGGAAAATTCTTTTTTCGGGCCCAATGGCGAACATATCGCTACTTGTATGGGCCCAACAGTGGATATGACACTTGGCCGGGAGATCCTGGGGGAAGCTATACAGGCTGCTACTATTTTAAATATTGATAAAGCCTGGAGCGATAGCCTTCGCGCTATGGTGCCAAGGCTCGCACCGTTGCAAATTAGTCCTTCGACCGGAGCATTGCAGGAGTGGCTGGAAGATTATAAGGAAGTGGAACCGGAGCATCGCCACACGTCACATTTGATGGCCGTTTATCCGCTTGATGAGATCACTCCCTGGGAAACCCCGGCTTTTGCAGCAGCGGCAGCCACGACTTTAGAAAGGCGTAAGAAGAGCGGAATAGGATGGGTCTGGGCCTGGCGGATGGCTTTATATGCCCGTCTGCAGAATGGTGACAAGTCCTTATATTTCCTGCGCTCTTTTTTAACACCTTCCAATGCTTCTGAAATAGATTATAATAATGGAGCCGGTACATATCCTAATCTTTTTTGTGCAGGCCCGCCTTTTCAGATAGACGGTAACCTGGGTGCTGTTGCCGGGATCGCGGAGATGTTGATGCAGAGTCATGGTAAGGAAAACGTTATCCGTTTATTGCCCGCTCTGCCTGCGGATACCTCGCTCCAAAGTGGGTCCGTAAAAGGATTAAGAGCCCGTCAGGGATTTGAAGTCTCCTTTAACTGGCAACAGGGGAAAGTACAAAACATAAAGATCCGCTCAACCAATGGATTGCTCTGTCATATCTTATTGCCTGGTTTATTTACTATTAAAAATTCCGCGGGTAAAACCATCTCCTATAAAAAAGATGCAAAAGGTATAATTGAATTTGCTACACAAAAAGGGGTGGAATATTTGTTCCAGAATGGTTAACTCTTTTTCTGAAGTGCCCGGTATTGATCAGGGGAGACTTTCATATATTTTTTAAAGATCCGTGAAAAATAATAAGGATCGTTATAGCCAATTTCTGTCGCTACTTTTTTAACTTTTATATCCGAACTGTACAACAGCAGGCAGGCCTTCTGTAATTTCAGATGAATAAAATAGTCAAGAGGCGCCATGCCGGTTGCTTTACGAAACAGGCTGGAAAAATGGGAAGTGGACAAGCCTTTTTTTAGCGCCATGGCTTTTACGGTTAGTTGCTGGTGCAATTCACTTTGCATATACAAGATAGTATCGGTGATCAGATCTTTTGCATCCTGTTTTTTTTCATTCACCTGCCGGTCAGGATAAAGGAAGGTGGCGATGAAACTATACAAGAACATATTTGCATTCGTGAGATTCTCTTTGCTATAGCCCATTTCCAGGTTATGGTACATCATATGCCAGATTTGAAGCCCTTTTTCATTAAAGATGATCGGTTGCGGGCCGTCAAATTTTCCAATTCCGAAACTACGGTTGAAAGTATTCATATCCCGGCCGCTAAAATGTACCCAGTAAATTGTCCATGGATCGTTTTCATCAGCTCCATACCGCAGGTAATCCTTTGTTGCAGGTATGATGATAAATTCATTGACACCTACTGTAAAACGTTTTTTGCCAAGCTCATACCAGCCTTTCCCACGCAGGCAATAGATTAATATATCATCGGGGCAACCTTTTTCCCATTCCCGGTAATGATAGGTTGCGTTGGGAAAATAGCCAATATGTGTTATATGAAGCTGGCTTAGTAAAACATTTTCCCTGATCAGTTTTTTCCAGACAGATTCAGGGAGATTTATCATTTTTTCCCCCTCAAACCCATCCCGCCTTTTAATAGTTTTCATACTGCATGCTTTTATTAAAAATCAGAACCGTTGTACAATATCGGATAACATTTGGTTACTAATATATTTATCAGTAGCCAAATTTGAAAATTAAGCATTAATTAAGCGTCTTATTAAGGCCGTGGCCTTTACTTGCGGTATGGATATGCTAATGCCAGTGAATAAAAACCGAATTAGTTGTTATTGGCTCTTGTGCCTCTTACTGGGAGGCATCTTTTCCGAATCTCCTTTCGTTGTCAGCGGGCAATCCGGGCTATCCGGTACGGATGCATTATCCCGGCTCGACACCTTCAACATCAGTTGGACCACGCCTGGCCCAGGCTCTGCCGAATCCATGCCCCTTGGCAATGGCGACATCGGCCTCAATGCCTGGGTCGATCAGGGCGGGGATCTCCTTTTTTATATCAGTAAGACGGATGCCTGGGGTGACCAGGTGACACCAGGCATGGACCCTTGGATGCGGCAGGGGGGGATATTATCCAAACTGGGCCTGGTCAGGGTGTCTTTCACCCAACAGGGGACTGCGCAGGTGAAGGCTTTCCGCCAGGTGCTTCACCTCCGGCAGGGCGAGATATGGATACAAGAAGGGGAGGGGGCTTCCGTCCTTAACTTACGAATATGGGTAGATGCCAATCATCCTGTCATCCGCGTCCAGGCGGAGGGCGGCCAACCCGTTTCGGTAAAGGTGACCCTTGATGACTGGCGCCTGCGGGAAAGAGATACTATTCTTAAAGAGGGAAAGGATAATATCACCTGGTATCACCGCAACCGCCCGGCCGGAGACAAGGCTCTTCCTGATTCACCGCTGGCTAATATTACCTTTGGCGGTGTTATTCATGGGCCAGGACTTGTGCGCAACGGCGAAAATATGCTGGTTTCGGCGAAAGCGGCCCGCCACCAACTGATTGCTATCGATGCCCTGACAGCGACAACGGCCAGCGGCCGGGAATGGTTGGCTTTGATGGATAAACAGAAAGCCAGTACTGGTGCGCTGGACCTGGAAACGACCCGCCGTGCTCATGAGGCTTGGTGGAATACCTTTTGGGACCGTAGTTGGATCATGGTGAGTGGAGACTCGGACGCGTGGGTGACAACGAGCGGATATATTCTCCAGCGTTATGTAACTGCCTGTGCGGGCCGGGGCGCATATCCCATAAAATTCAACGGCTCGATTTTCGTTGTCGACAATCCGGAGTGGAAAACCAATAAACAGACCACGCCCATGAATGCAGACTTCCGCGCCTGGGGTGGCCTGTATTGGTTCCAGAATACCCGGCCTATGTATTGGCCGAGGCTGATGGCCGGGGACTTTGATATGATGTTGCCCCTGTTCCGGATGTATGTGAACATGCTTCCGAAGAATGCCGCCCTCGTGCACAAATATTATGCTCATGGCGGGGCCTATTTCCAGGAGACCACGCCTTATTGGGGCGGCGTTCCCTACATGGGGCCCGAGGTCAAAGAGAATTGGACCGGGCATTACTTTACGTCCATTCTTGAGCTGAGCATGATGATGCTCGACTATTATGATTATACCGAAGACGAGGTTTTTGCCCGTCAGTATCTGCTGCCCCTGGCTTCGGGAGGGTTGCAATTCTTCGATGAGCATTTTGGCCGCGATGCAGAAGGTAAGCTTTTGCTCGATCCGGACAATGCGATCGAGATGTTTTGGAAAGTGCATGATCCGGCGCCGGATATTGCCGGTTTGAAGGCAGTGGTCTCGAGGATGCTGGCGTTGCCGGATAACTTGACGGGGGCTGCGGATAAGGAACGATGGAGGCATTTGCTGGGTATTTTGCCCGAGCTTCCGAAAGGAGGGGAGGGGGATGCGCCCGTATTGCTGCCGTATACCGGACCACAGACGGCCACGGGACGTAATCTGGAGAACCCGGAGTTGTATGCCGTCTATCCTTTTCGCTTGTACGGTCTCGGTAAACCGGAGCTCGACCTGGCCCGTCATACTTTCAATAATCGTAGATTCAAAGAGAAGGGCTGTTGGAACCAGGACCCCATACAGGCTGCCATGTTGGGTTATGCCGATGTGGCAAAGGAGTATGTCCATTTTGCGCTGACAAGGAAAGACCAAAGATTGAAGTTCCCGGCTTTTTGGGATCGTGGCCACGACTATGAACCGGATGAAGACAACGGCGGTAATGGGGAGAACGGCCTTCAGAAAATGCTAATGCAGGCAGATGGCCGGAAGATACTGTTGCTGCCCGCGTGGCCCAAGGGATGGGATGCCGATTTCAAGTTACACGCTCCTTATAATACTACCGTGCAGGGGCGCGTTGTCAATGGGAAGGTGATGGACCTTATCGTCACGCCTGCTTCGCGGGCGGCTGATGTATCTGTGTATTCACAAAATAAATGAAGAATATTTGCTGAAATTGGTCCAATTTTCATGTTTTTATAGTGAAAAACATAAGATTTATGCCTATAAACCCATTTTAGTACCTTTGGCGCCATGCGAAAATATCCGATCGGCTTACAGGATTTCAGGAAAATACGGGAAGGCGGGTTTTTGTATGTTGACAAAACTCGTTTGACCCATACCCTTATTGAGTCAGGTAGTTATTATTTTCTGAGCCGTCCGCGTCGGTTTGGCAAGTCATTATTGCTTTCTACGATTAAGGAGATTGTTAGCGGCAGCAAAGAATTGTTCAATGGACTTTGGATAGAGGATCACTGGAACTGGGAGCAGAAACACCCGGTGATCCATATCTCATTTGCTTCCATAGGTGTTAGAACACTTGGGCTAACGCAAGCGATTTTTGAATCATTAGCCGAAAATGCAGAACGCCTCGGTGTTAGCTTGGAGAAAACTACCATCGATCAGCAGTTCAGAGAGTTGATCCGGAAAGCTTCGGGATTTGGCAAAGTAGTAATATTAATAGATGAATACGACAAGCCCATCATTGATAACCTGGATGATATTCCCTTGGCGCAGCAGAACCGTGCTGTCTTTAAAAGTTTCTATTCCGTACTGAAAGACTCCGACGAATATATCCGGTTACTGCTTATCACAGGGGTGAGTAAGTTTACCAAAGTGAGTATCTTTTCGGATTTGAACAACCTGCAGGATATTACCCTTTCACCGCAGTATGCCACGCTCACAGGTATTACGCAAGCTGAACTTAGGTTCGATTTTGTTCCGGAAATCCAGGAGATGCAACAGACCAATCCAGCGATATTAGACGATATTAAAAATTGGTATAACGGGTATTCCTGGAACGGGGTGGATAGGGTGTATAACCCGTTTTCGTTGCTGAATTTCATGAGTGACCGGCAATTCCGGAATTACTGGTTTGCAACTGGAACACCCACTTTCCTGGTGGAACAGATCAAAAAGAAAGGCGAATTTAAGTTTGAAGGGCGCCGGATGGGGGAACTCGCACTGGGTAATTTTAATATCGAGCAAATAGAGCCGGCGTCCCTGTTGTTCCAGACGGGCTATCTTACCATCAAAAGTTACGACCCGCAATTGCTAACATACGAACTGGATTATCCCAATAAGGAAGTCGAATCGAGCCTGCTCGACGCCTTGCTGAGTGCCTACAGGGATGCATTTCCGGGTGATTCAATGGCATTGACAGGAGACCTGGGGGTAGCATTGCAGGCAAATGACATTCCCAGGGTAATGGAATTACTGAATGCCCTTATTTCCACCATACCTTACGATCACTGGCGGGCGGACAGCGAATCTATATTCCATATTATCTTCCACCTGACTTTCAAAAAAATAGGGGTTAATATCCAGTCCGAAGTCCATAGCTCTATCGGCCGTTGTGATGTGCTTATACAGACAGCAACACATATTTATGCCATAGAGCTCAAGCTCAATGCAACCGCCCAAATAGCCCTTGATCAGGTATTTGAGAAAGGATACCTTCGGCCTTATCAATCGGACAAAAGGCAGAAAGTGGCCATCGGTGTCAACTTTTCTTCAGAAGACAGGAAAGTAAAAGATTTCCTTGTAAAGGAAATAGGCGAGGCCTGAAGCAAAATATTTTCATGTTCATCAGTGATCTTTTTACGGCGCCGCTTCAGCTGATAAAACTAAATGATCCCTGGGCGGTCTTAGGTACACACAGATAAGGGTAGGACAGATATGGTTATCCAAGGGAGTACGTTTAATTAACCGGGAGAAGGATCGGATCCCTCTCCCGGTTAATCGGATAGAAGAGGCTATTTATTTATTCCAAATGACTCCGTTGCTCCTGCAGTCGTCCTGGTGCAGGTCATGGCTTGTGTACCATTTTCACTGGAAACGAATCCGCCATTATTTCCTCTGAAAGAAACGGTCCCATCCGGATTATTGATCCAGTCAAATTGTTCCCAGGGGCCGATGGCTGTCCGGTTACAGGTAATAGCCTGGGCGCCATTTTCCGAGGATACATATTTACTCAGGTTTTGCAGCGATACTTTACCTCCACCGGCATCGACGACAAGGAATTGTTCCCATGACTGTGCAGCAGCCCTGTTACAGGTCATAGCTTGTGTGGCATTCTCACTGCTTACATATTTACCGTTAGATCCTTTTAGTGTTACTGTTTGCCCAATGGGGATGCTGCCTCCATTCACAACAGGTTGGGTAGGGCGGTTCGCCGTCAATGCTATCTGCCCTTTCAGCATCCTGTCCCCGTCACCGGTGAGTCTCAGGTAATAATCTGCGGAGCAGGCCACCCCATCCTCGTCCAGTGTTATAAATCCTGCGCCTGCCGGAACCCAGGAGGCATTCTCCGCTGTCTTGGCGATCTGGTTGCCTTCATTGTATTCGTCGAACATGGATATATAAATTCCCTGGCAGCCAGTCTTGACCGCATTGTAAAACATGTGCCACATCAGATCCCCATGCAGTCTTTGATGTATTGACAGATCACCGGGCAGTACACAGGGCTGATAATCTACATTGTTGTTGGTGCAATCCGCCTGGTCCGGCACCATGAAATTGTTGTAAATGTTATCGGCATCGGATATGTTCCCTACGGCTCCGATCAGCCATGGTGAAAGCATGTTGAAGGCATGATATACACTCAAATAACCGGCTCTGGATCCTCCGACACCGGTACGCCATTCACGCGGAACACCGCCGATCACATAACAACCTTGGCTTTTGAACCAGTTTACCACATCCAGGCAGACAGCAGCTGACCAGGGATGATTGTTGTCGTTAAAGCCAAAACCCCAGATACATACCACCGGTTTAGCGTTCTGTTTAGCATAGGCGGAAGAGGAGGTATAAGCCTGCATTTTATTCGTCCAGTCGGTTTTGATCTCCGATTGCATATTGGTCCAGCCGGATACATCATACATGATATAAAACTTCCGGCCATAGGTCTCGGCTGCGGTCCTTACCTTGGCGGTTATGGCATCACGGACCGGGCCTTCACCACCGGTGGGATTGAACCGCTGCAGTGCAGCTGCATCGATCCCATTTTGCTGCATCCAGAGAAAATGAGTGTTGACGCTCTGATCGGTGAAAGAAGAGAATAATTTTGCCTGCTGGCCATTGTTGAGATTGGCAAAAGCTGTTGGGAAGGTCGTCGTATAATCGCGCACATCCGGCCAGGATTTTATTCCGCTATTGCTTGTCGAAGGCGGTTGCGCCCAATTCTGTGACCAATGCCACCAGGCGTTGATGGGAGATCCGTCACCGGTGGCGGCAAACCAGCCCTGATAACCGACGGTGACTTTCCCGACAACATCTCCAACCGGGGAATTGGCCAGAGGAGTCAATGCGTTCTTTGTCTCGCCAGGTGGTGTGGTAGCCGTTGTGTCAGTAAGTGTTTTCTTGGAGCAACTGATCATTAAGGAGGTTACGGCAATCAGAAATGCAAATAGGAGGTTTGTTTTTTTCATACATGTAATCGTTTAATGGTTATGGAAAGAAACAAAGTACAAGGAGGGGACTAACAAAAGCCTTAATTAATGATTAATTGCGGGAATTTTTTTTGCCGGATGAGTCATCATGCTTTTTCCAGGGACGTACCTGTAGCACAGCCCTGTACAGATCAGGAAAAGTGATCATTTTTTATCAAATTGTAGTATTTTTTTATCCCACTTTGGCGCCTTGCTCCATAAAGAATAGGTTAGCCTCAATTTTCGTAAACTCCTTTGCTAATTAGTAACTAAAACCATCCTACGATGTGGAACAGAAGGAAATTTCTACTAACGACGGGCGCTTTTGCAACAGGCAGCATGTTGCTTTCAAAGAATACTTTTTCTGCCTTTTTCGGACAAGAGTCACATGCCATAGGTATTCAGTTATTTACCTTTTTCCCGGATTTTGAGAAAGATGTACAGGGTAACCTTAAAAAGATAGCAGCCATTGGGTACAAGGAGGTTGAATCGGCTTTTAGCCTGTTAGGAGGATTTTACGGGAAAAAGTCAACCGAGTTTGCTTCCATCGTTAATGATGCTGGCCTGTCATGGAAATCTCATCACGTATTGGGAGGGCCTATCAAACTGCCTCCACCAGATAAAATGCCCAAGGGGCCTGACGGGAAGCCTTTAAATCTTGACTTCAAAGGGCTTAAAACATTAAAGGATAATATGCAGGAACTCGTAGACGATGTTGCCGCTGCAGGTGTCCCTTATTTGGTATGCGCAAGTATTGCGCTTGACTCCGCCGATGAAATCAAAAAGTCACTGTTAATACTGAATAGAACAGGGGAAGCATGCAAAAAAGCAGGTATCAGGTTTTGTTATCACAACCATGATCAGGAATTTGTTGAAGTAGGAGGAGAAATACCTTATCATGTATTACTTTCTCAGATACCCCCTGATATTATGGGTTTTGAACTTGATCTCTGTTGGGCTACAAAAGCGGGGGTGGACCCTGTGGAGCTTTTTAAAAAGCATCCCGGTCGCTTTCCACTGTGGCATATAAAGGATCTGGACAAGAACAGGCAAGGGCCTGCTCCTGTTGGTGAGGGTGTGATTGACTTTAAGCGAATATTTGCCAATGCAGGGACAGCGGGTCTGCAACATTTTTTTGTTGAGCATGATATGCCCAAAGACCCTTGGGCAAGTGTGACTGAAAGCTATAATTATTTGACAAAAAATATTAAATTCTAACGATCATGGCGGATAATAGTTATGATGCGATTGTCATTGGGTCCGGTATCAGCGGTGGCTGGGCCGCTAAAGATCTGACCGAAAAGGGGCTGAAAGTCTTATTATTGGAAAGAGGGCGGAACATTGAGCATATAAAAGACTACGTAAATGCCACCAAAGGAGCCTGGGAGTTTTCACACAGGGGAACAAAAACCAGGAAAATGATGAATGATTATCCAGTATTGAATCGGGATTACCCACTCAATGAAACAAATCTTGATTATTGGGTGGATGAAAAGGAGTCGCCCTACACTGAGATAAAACGTTTTGATTGGTTTCGCGGCTATCATGTGGGGGGGCGATCACTGATGTGGGGCCGGCAGAGTTGGCGCTGGGCAGACCAGGACTTTGAAGCCAATGCAAAAGATGGCATTGGCATTGATTGGCCTGTGCGTTACAATGAGATCGCTTCCTGGTATGACTATGTAGAAAAATTTGCAGGTATCAGTGGGAATAGAGATGGGATACCTCATTTGCCGGATGGACAGTTCATGCCGCCTATGGAAATGACGATCGTAGAAAAAGATGTGGCAGCCCGGATAAAGGATATATACAAAGGTCAGCGCCATGTAATTATAGGGCGCACAGCCAATATTACAGAACCGCTGCCTGGCCGGACCAATTGCCAATATCGTGACAAATGCTGGCTTGGATGCCCGTTTGGCGCCTATTTCAGCACGCAATCTTCTACGCTGCCTGCAGCAATGAAAACAGGAAATCTGACGCTCAGACCCTGGAGCATCGTTACAAAAATCCTTTATGACAAGGATAAGAAACGGGCGACTGGAGTGGAGGTTCTGGATGCAGAAGACAATAAGACATATGAGTTTAAGGCCAGGATCATTTTTTTGAATGCTTCTACGCTCAACAGCGCTTGGGTATTAATGAATTCAGCCACTGATGTATGGCCGGGTGGTCTTGGAAGCAGCAGTGGAGAACTTGGACACAACCTGATGGATCACCATATGGGTGGAGCCACATTCGGAATCGCAGAAGGGTATGAAGATAAATATATTTTCGGCCGACGGGCCAACGGCATTTACATACCCAGGTTCCGTAACATGTTTGGCGAAAAGCGGGATTATATACGTGGCTTTGGTTATCAAGGAGGGGGCACCAGGGGAAGGGGAGCCCAACCCGCAGAAATGCTGGGCATCGGCGAAGAGTTAAAGGATGCTCTATCAGTACCTGGTCCCTGGACCTTTTTTCTGGGAGGTTTTGGAGAAACACTTCCTTATCACGAAAATGTAGTAACGCTGGATAAGTATAAAAAAGATAAATGGGGGTTAAATGTCCTGGCCATCGACGCTGAGATAAAGGACAATGAAAAGAAAATGCGGATAGATATGGCGGGGGATGCCAAGGATATGTTGGAGAAGGCAGGTCTGAAAAATGTAATGAGCATTCCTTTTGGTGAGCCCATTCTTGGTCGTGGCATACACGAGATGGGAACGGCGCGTATGGGGAAGGATGCTACAACATCTGTGCTAAACAAATGGAACCAGGTCTGGGACGCCATGAATGTATTTGTCACAGATGGCTCATTTATGGCTTCGGCAAATTGCGTAAACCCGTCTCTGACTTATATGGCATTTACAGCGCGTGCAGTCGATCATGCCGTGAGTGAATTAAAAAAGCAAAATCTGTAAAATCAAAAAGTTATGAACCGAAGAGAAGCCTTATCCGCCGTTGGCATTTTACTCGGCGGAGCCATAGTAGGAGGGGAAGTGTTTTTGTCGGGTTGTAATACTGCTACCAGGAAAAATGGATTATTTGCAACAACGGACATTGAATTGCTTGATGAGGTAGGGGAGACTATTATTCCCACTACGACCTCATCTCCTGGCGCGAAAGCCTCAAAAATTGGTGCCTTTATGCAGACAATTGTCACCGATTGTTATGCAGAAAACGAGCAGAAAGTGTTTGTCGATGGCCTTGTAGAATTGCAGGAAAGCTGCCGGAAAAAATACAATAAGGAATTTGCAGCTTTGTCGGTGCCGGAACGAAAGGAATTCCTGACAGCATTAGATAAAGAATCCAAGGATTTTGTAAAAACGGACGACTACAAAAAGAAGAAGGAAGCATTTGACAAGCAACAGGATGACTGGCAAAAAGCGGAAGAAGCAAAGAAAGATTTTGGAGCGTCTCATTTGCGGGAAGAATTCCCACCACACTATTTTGCCATGATCAAGCAGTTAACCATCTGGGGATATTTTACTTCTGAAGTTGGTATGACCCAAGCCTTGCGTTATCTTGAAACGCCGGGGAAATTCGATGGTGCCTATCCCTATAAAAAAGGAGATAAGGCTTGGGCATTGGGAGGATTTTTTGGATGAGGCACGATAAATATTGTTCATGAACAATATTGCCATTGACAGACGAATTTTCTTTTTTTTACTTCAGGTTTATGCATAATGTGAAGGATTATGAAGAAGGGCAGTGGCTGGCGCAGAGTACTACACCTACTTACCTGTCATGGCGTGGATATGCCTTAATGATAGATGTATCAATGTATGTGAGATGAAATTCGGTACTTCGCCCTTTTTTATTGAAAAAAAATATGCAACCTATTGCTTTTTCAAGATATGGCCTTGACAATCACACTTAGAAGCTGCATGAAAGATAATCACCAACACTGTTACCACGAAGTAAACCAACATATTGCCCGGCTCGGGGGCACCGTTCCGGCGCATCGCCAGGCGGCGCGGCATGCCTATTCGTTTTCTTCGAATTCCTTTGCTGAGCAGCTGCTTATCTGGGATTATATCTGGCATCATTCGACTGACTTTTGGGTCAGGGTCCATGCTTTCTTCTTTTTGGAGCGGCATATGCGGAAAGACGAAGCGCTGGAAGAGATGTGGCCTGTCATTGTCAAGTGGCAGGATGGTGTGACTGATTGGGGATTATGCGATTCCTTGTCGAAGATCTACACCAGGGTGCTGGAACTGGCGCCCGAAAAAGTCTACCGGGTGCTGAAGGCATGGAATAAGGATAAGGATCGTTGGAGGAGAAGGCAATCCGTCGTTTCGCTTTTGTATTACAGCCGGACGAAGAAGGTCTATCTGCCTTTTGATGCCATCGAGCCGTTGATTACGGGATTGTTGAGTGATAAGGAGTATTATGTGCAGAAAGGGGTTGGTTGGGCGTTGAGGGAGATGCACAATGTGTATCCGAAGGAGACGAAGGCGTACCTGGAGAAGAATATCAAAAAGGTGAGCAGTATCGCGTTTACGATTGCGATGGAGAAGATGGGGGAGGTGGAGAAAAACAAGTTCAAAGCACTTCGGAAACAGAAAATTTCATGATGACAAAGAAGGTGGGGGTAATTCAGAAACAACCCAGGGGCAGTATGCTCAAATTGAGCTTCCTGCCCGTAGCCTAGCCTGCGCGGTTAATCAACTTATATTCAATGTAAAATGTTCATATTCAGGAGTAAGAGAAACTAAAATATAGGACAGTACAGGGTCATAACGAATCTTTCTCTTTTATGATCCCCAAAATTGTTCATAAAGAATGTTCATAAGAATAAATTTTGAGCATTCCGGAGAGGACAAATGACTCCGAGGGAATGATAACCGGAATGCCATCCAGGAAAACAGGGGTAGGGAAGCCCTCTTCTGTGAATCTGTGGTAGAAAAATCGGAAATCCCGATTTTTCTACCACTTTTCGTGTTTTTATAGTGAAAAACATAAGATTTATGCCTATAAACCCATTTTAGTACCTTTGACGCCATGCGAAAATATCCAATCGGCTTACAGGATTTCAGAGGAATACGTGAAGGGGGTTTTTATATGTAGACAAGACTCGTTTGATCCATACACTTGTTGAATCAGGGAAATATTATTTCCTGAGCCGTCCGCGGCGGTTCGGCAAGTCATTATTGCTTTCTACGATTAAGGAGATTGTTAGCGGCAGCAAGGAATTGTTCAAGGGGCTTTGGATCGAGGGTCAATGGAACTGGGAGCAGAAATACCCGGTGATCCATATTTCATTTGCTTCCATAGGCGTCAGAACGCTGGGACTGACACAAGCTATTTTTGAATCATTGGCCGAAAATGCAGAACGTCTTGGAGTTAGCCTGGAGAAAACCACCATCGACCAGCAGTTCAAGGAGTTGATCCGGAAAGTTTCGGCATTGGGCAAAGTAGTAGTATTAATAGATGAATACGACAAGCCAATCATAGATAACCTGGATGATATCCCGCTGGCGGAGCAGAACCGTGCCGTCTTTAAAAGTTTCTATTCCGTGCTGAAAGACTCCGACGAATATATTCGGTTACTGCTTATAACGGGGGTAAGTAAGTTTACCAAGGTGAGTATCTTTTCGGACTTAAATAACCTGAACGACATAACGCTTCATCCTAAATACGCTACACTTGCCGGCATCACGCAGCAGGAGCTGGAAAGCGATTTTTCGATGGAAATTAAGGAGATGCAAAAATCAGTTCCCGCTATTTTGGAGGAAATAAGGGAGTGGTATAATGGCTATTCCTGGCATGACGGGACTCAAACCGTATACAATCCATTTTCCTTACTCCTGTTGTTCCAGACAGGCTATCTTACCATCAAGAGTTATGATCCCAAATCGCAAACATATGAATTGGATTACCCCAATAAGGAGGTGGAATCGAGCCTACTCGACGCCTTGCTGAGTGCTTACAGGGATGTATTTCCTAGCGATTCCATGGCATTGACAGGAGACCTGGGGGCAGCGTTACAGGCAAATGACATTCCCAGGGTAATGGAATTACTGAATGCCCTCATTTCCACATCTATCTGACAAAAAGCAGAAAGTGGCCATTGGTGTCAACTTTTCTTCAGAAGACAGGAAAGTAAAAGATTTCCTCGTAAAGGAAATATAAGAATCAGGTTATGCTGGATAAGGTAAATGAATTACTTCCTAAACTGTTGGGATCATAATATTTACCATCAATGATAAAAAGAGCGGCCCAGTCAGCCGCTCTTTTTATTTCTTACCCAGCTACACAGAAAATGCACTCAATAGAAGCGTGGCTTATTTTTCTTTGTATTTTCCTGTAGCCTTGCTCGCGCTGCTAGTTATCTTATATTCAATGTAATATGTTCATATTCAGGGTAGGGGAGACTTAAATTCATTCCAATGGTGCATTTTGGAACTTTTATTCCTTTACAATTCCGAAAGATGTTCATAAATCATGTTCATGGAGAATAAATTTGCAGAAATCCCTCCAATTTTTGTGTTTTTATAGTGAAAAACATAAGATTTAGTCCTGTAAACCCATTTTAGTACCTTTGACGCCATGCGAAAATATCCGATCGGCCTACAGGATTTCAGGAAAATACGGGAAGCTGGGTTTTGTATGTAGGCTTGACAAGCGGTTTAAATGTTGCGTTTTCATTAAATTTGCGTGAAGAAGGTCTTAGAATTTCAAATATTGTTAAACGAATCCCAACATACCGACCTGGAATTAATCAGGCAGATGGCCACAGGCTCTGAAGCTTCCTTTAGTGAATTATACCAAAAATATTGGGAAAGATTATACCTAACCGCAAGCAGAAAATTGGGAGATAAGGAACTGGCAAAGGAAGTGGTTCATGACGTTTTTGTTGACCTCTGGAAACGGCGATTGTCACTTACTATAACCTACCTGTCAGCTTACTTGGATAAAGCCCTGAATAACAGGATCATCAATACCTTGATAAGTAAAAAAGACACCTTCTTTTTTGACATTCTTGAAAATCCGCAAGAATCCTGTTACGAAGCTGACTCCATTGTATTGGAAAAAGACCTGACAGCGCTTATTATAGCCTGGATTGAGGCGCTCCCTGAAAAACGCCGGCAGATTTTTGTCCGGTATTATTTTCAGCACCTCACAACGGAGGAAATCGCGGAAGATCTTCAAATTTCTCGAAAAACGGTACAAAATCAACTCAGTATATCGACACAGTACCTGCGCACTCGCTTCGGGCATCTGCTTACAATCTTCATTCTTCTCCGGGATATTTCAGACCGTAATTAGCATTAAAAGAAATTTCTTAAAAAAAAACGGATTTCGGACGGGAAGATTTTTCTTTTTTCCTGACTATATAGGCAAACCTATTGTATGTATCCTTCAGAAAAGGACAAAGAATATTTTTTTGAGCTGCTTTCAAAATATAATGTGGGGAAAACTACCCCGCAGGAAGCCGAATTTGTGGAGAGCTACCTATATATTCTGGAGCACCGATCTTCTGACGTTTTAAATGATTTTGAACAGGAAAAAAGCCGTATTGGACAGGATATTAAAGACCGCCTTTTTAGCACAATACACCAAAAGACTCCATCCTACTACGCTCAGGAACCCATTGCTCACCAGCTCCCCTTTCTACGCCGCCACCGCTGGTGGGCTGTAGCAGCCGCTCTTGTGTTACTATTGGGAACAGGTACTTATAGTTGGTTCCAACAAAATCGACAATCGCGAATTGCCAGGGCAAAAATGTTACAGGACGCTCCTCCGGGAAAAAACGGAGCTATTCTTACGTTATCCAACGGTAGCCAGGTGGTGCTTGACAGCCTGGGTAACGGAGTCGTGGCCATCCAGGGCAGCATGCAGGTGGTGCTCAAAAATGGTGAACTCGTTTACGATAGCAAACATCAGGGATCAGGGATCAGCACTCAGCAATCAGACGCTGCTTATAATACCATGAGCACCCCCAGGGGCAGGCAGTTTCATGTACAATTACCCGATGGAACGCAAGTATGGCTTAACTCAGCCAGTTCTATCCGCTATCCCACGGTGTTCACAGGCAGAGAACGAAAAGTGGAGATCAGTGGGGAAGCTTATTTCGAAGTGGCGAAGAATGCAAAGATACCCTTTAAGGTAAAGATCAATAATAATACCGAAGTAGAAGTGTTGGGTACGCATTTTAACATCAACGCCTATAGCGATGAAGCCAGTATCAAGACTACGCTCCTGGAAGGATCGGTGAAAGTGAGTCTGAACAACAAAACGGAACTGCTCTCGCCTGGTCAACAGGCGCAGGTAAGTGATAAAGATGCTTTTATCAAAGTGATAAAGAATGCGGATTTAACGCAGGCAGTGGCCTGGAAGAATGGCTATTTCTCTTTCCACGAGGCGAAGCTGGAGGAGGTCATGAGACAGCTTTCCCGTTGGTATGATATGGACGTTATTTATGAAGGAAAAGTCGACGACAGGCATTTTGGAGGAAATATAGATCGCAGTTCCACCGCTTCACAGACATTGAAAATATTGGAAGAAAGTGATATACATTTTAGGATAGAAGACAAAAAAATTATTGTGACGCCATAGGTGGCCAGGGAAACTGTGTTCCCCTATGATCGATCAAATTGGGGCACAAAAAACCGGAAGTGTTAAGACCACTTCCGGCGAATATTTGGGTTCCCCAATCAACATAAAGACGTAAAACACTTCTGCTATTGTTAAACCCAAACACACCAAAACTATGTATTTAATTGCTTTCTTCAAAATCCCGTTGAAAACGGGCAAGGGGTTTCTAACTCCTCAAAACTGGCTTGTTATGAAAGGGACGTTTATTTTAATCACGGCCGCCTTTTTACAGGTGTCGGCGAAGGGCTATTCACAGCGGGTCACGCTGGTCGGAGAGAATCTGTCATTGGATAGCGCATTTAAAGAGATCCGGCGGCAGGTCGGCTGTGTTTTCTTTTATGATGAGGCATCCCTGAAAAAGGCCAATCGGGTAACGTTCAATCTTAAGAATGCCCCCCTCCGGGAAGCGCTCGATGCCTGTTTCCACAATCAGGTACTCACTTATTCCATCATTGGTAATACCGTGGTGGTAAAGTCCATAAAATCAAACGCCTCCGTATATGATTTGCAGACAGCAGGAGGAGCAAAATCTTCAGAAAATGTTTTCCGGAATCCGGTAGATACTTCCGACCATCTTCCCGGAGAGCTCCGTGGCCTTGTCCTGGACGAAAATAAAAACCGGGTATTGGGTGTCTGTGTTGCGGTGAAAAGAACCGGAAATAAATTTTTTACCAACGAAAAGGGCGAATTCATTTGCCAGGATGTAAAAAAAGGCGATACGTTATTATTTAGTAGCATCAACCTTGAAACGCAGGAGGTGGCCGTAAATGGAAAATCCGGCATGATTGTCATCATGCGATTCCATGTGGCAGAACTGTCGGATGTAACCATATACAATACGGGCTATCAAAAATTAAATAAGGAAAGAGCAACAGGCTCATTTGGCAAACCGGATATGGAAACATTTAAGCAGCGTACAGGAACGTTGGACGTTATCAATCGCCTGGACGGGCTGGTGCCCGGTCTTACAATAATGTCCGGCCTGTACGGAGTATCTGACGATGCAAGCTCGAATAAGACACCTACCCAGCGAAGCGTTATACGGGGCGTGGGCTCTGTAAACCTAAACAGTGACCCGCTCTATGTAGTCAACGGCGTAATAGTTCCTGATTTCAGCGCTGTAAATCCGGACGATATAGATGATATAACCGTTTTGAAAGATGCTGCAGCCGCTGCTATATGGGGTGCAGGCGCTGCCAATGGCGTGATTGTGGTTACGACAAAGAATGGCAGGAAGAACCAGCGGCTGACTATAAACTACAACAGTTACATCAACTACCAGGGAAAACCGGACCTCAACTACAGACCCGTATTGAACAGTCAGCAATATATACAGGCTGTAAGAGAGACTTTCGATCCGGTGACTTATCCATGGAATACCCGTTCCAGATCATTTCTCGCCCCGCATGATGTTATACTTTATAACCAGTACCGTGGATTGATTTCCCAGGACCAGGCAAATAAGAGCCTGGACAGCCTCGCCTCCATCAATAACCTGGGACAAATAAAAGATATATGGTATCGGAATGCATTCACTACCAATCATACAATATCTGCGTCAGGAGGCAATAATGTATACTCATTTTTTGCGTCCCTGGGTTATTCCGGTATTCAAAGTACTACCCCTGGCCAGAAGAACAATGCCTTTAAGATAAATCTTACTCAAAATATAAATGCCGGTGAGCGAATTAATATTACACTGAATGCTTTCATGGTGAACACCATTACAAGCAATAAAAATCCCATATCCATTGACAATAAATTTTTGCCCTACCAGCTATTTAAAGATGCCGCAGGCAATGGTATCTCCATGCCTTATATGCTTGGCTGGTCCGATTCCCTCCGCCTCAACTGGCAGGGGAGAAGCGGCATTAACCTCGATTATAACCCGGTTCAGGAAATGAATTATGCCCATTCCGGCACTAATAATTTCAGTGCGAATGTTACGGCCAATATCGGGATAAAACTATGGAAAGGACTGAGCTTCCAGGGAACCTACGGTTACCTGAAGGCGCCGGGCTCCGGCACGCAATATAATGACAGCAAGAGCCTGGGTCAAAGACAGCAACTGTTACGGTTTACCGTAGCGCCTACTATAGGTTCCACACCGGTATATTATCTTCCTGCTACAGGAGGTACTTATACCACCAGTAATCACGATCAGCGCAACTGGACGGTTCGTAATCAACTGGTATACATTCTGTCTCCCCGTCAGGGGCGGGATCGTCTAAGCATTCAGGCCGGACAGGAGGCGCAGGAGCAATTTGGCAACGGCAGCAGCACAACCCTTCTGGGATATAATGAAGCATTAGGCACCTCTGCTTTGATCGATTACGCCACCCTGAGCCAGGGGGTAAGTGGGGGAGTTTCTTCCGGTTGGGCCAATCTCACCACGCCTCCTTATACTTATTGGCAAACCTTGTCGCGCTTTACCTCCTATTTTGCACTCGGCAGTTATACCTTTAATCATAAATATACCGCCGATGTCAGTTGGAGACAGGATCATAGCAATCTTTTCGGTCACGATGTATCCACGCAGAACAAGCCGATATGGAGCTTTGGCGGTAAATGGCTGCTGAGCAGGGAAAATTTTATGAAGTCAGTTAAGCCGGTGAATGACCTGGCAATAAGGGCTACATACGGTATCACGGGTAATTCACCTTATGTAGGCGCTGCTTCTGTTTATGATATTCTAAGCGCACAACCCCAATCACAAACGGGAGCCGTTGCAGGCGACGCATTGACGATTATGCAACCTGGCAACAATAAGCTCTCCTGGGAAATTACGCGGATGATAAATACCGGCGTTGATTTTTCTATCTTACATTCAAGGATCAGCGGAAGTATTGATCTCTACAGCAAGAACACTACTGGTCTGCTTGGCACTCTTCCGCTAAACCCTTTTTCGGGATACTCGACTCTCACCGGGAATTTAGGAAAGCTGACCAATAAAGGGATAGATGTTATCCTGACTACAGAGAATATCCTGCAAAAAGATTTCGGATGGTCCACCAGGTTTGTATTCAGTTATAACAAAAATAAGCTGGTATCATTTGAGCAGCTTAACCCGCTGTTCGACAACGCCGGGTACAAGTTATACAGTACCTACTACGCGGGCTATAGCATGCGGTCGTTGTTTGCTTACCAATTTGCCGGCCTTGACAATATGGGAGACCCGCAAATAAAACTGGCAGATAAAACAGTCAGCAAGGCCCCCAATATTGCCCAGTCCGCCGATGTTAAATATACAGGCACTGTTCAGCCTGTTCTCAATGGAGGGTTCTCCAATACGGTAAGATATAAGGCATTTTCCCTGTCAGTGAATGTGATTTACAGCCTGGGTAATGTAATGCGCAGGGATGTAAATACCTTCTATCAGGGCAGGATAGCAACGTCTCCAAGTTTCTCAAGCGGAAATGTACATGCAGATTTTGCCAATCGCTGGAAAAAGCCCGGTGATGAAGCTTTTACGAATATTCCGTCTCATGTAGCCACCCTGGCGGACAATAGCCGCAGGAATCTTGATTACTACAAACTGGGGGATATTAACGTGGTCAACGCTTCCTATATCAAAGTGAGGGATATTACGCTTTCTTACAATGTTCAACCTGCCCTGTTAAAACTGCTAAAGGTGGAAAGAATAAACGTGTTCGCACAAACAACAAATTTCATGGTATGGAAGGCTAACCATTATGGTATTGACCCTGAATACCAGGATATGGTCGGCGGTACAAGAAGTATCCCTCCCTATACCCACAGCTTTAGCCTGGGAGCTAATATCACATTTTAATTCATGTTTAAAGATGACAAACGTATGAATACGCAAATTATAAAAGCCGTTATATATATAACATTGATTGGGTTTGTGGTTTCCTGTAAAAAAAATTTCCTGGAAGTGGTGCCGTTGGGTAGCCAGGTAGCTGCAACTACGGATGACTATGACAAATTGATGAACAGCCCTGATTTTTACTTTTATTCCTATGATGCAGGCTGGGCAGAACCGGTGTCGATGGGGGATGATGTAGCTGCTGAAGCGCCTTATTTAAATCAGGGCAGCGCACAGATGCAACGGCTTTTCCAGTGGGCGGATGATATATACCAGCTTAATGACGGAATGCCCGGGGATTTGCAGTTGCTGCTTACTAATATGTACACCTGCAATAAGATCATCAATGAAGTATTAAGGTCCTCCGGCGGAACAGACTCGCAAAAAATATCCCTGCAGGTAGAAGCTATGGCCACCCGTGCGTGGCTGAACTTCCAATTCATTAATTTTTATGGAAAACCCTATCTATCCTCCACTGCTTCATCGGATCCCGGTTTTCCCATTATTACCAGCGCGGATGTCACTATTTCAGGATATACAAGAGCTTCCGTACAGGCAGTATATGATTTTATTATTAAAGACCTTACGGCCGCCATAGTTGCTTTGCCTGTGAAGGCTTCCATTCAAACACGCATGTCCAGGCCGGCGGCAGAAGGATTATTAGGTAAAGTGTATCTGTTTATGGGTAGATATAGCGATGCTTTGCCGATGTTGAATGCTGCTTTTAGCGATATAACATCATCAGGAGCACCGGTTTTATATGACTATAATCAGACCTTCGGACCCGGCGGATCCTTTTTGCCGATAGACAGCTACTCTGGCCCCAATTCCCCCGGGAATAATTACCAGGATCTGACAGAGGACATTGTTTCCAAAGTTTTTGGCAACGGACCCAATGGTAATATGCTTGGAAATAACGGGCTTGTTATTACGCCGGCAACCGCCGCGCTCTACGATGCCAGCGACTGGCGGCTACAATTTTATTCTGCCAATAATCTTGATGGTTCGCCCAATCCCGGCGGGAGGTTACGCAAATACGGGGTTAGCTACTCAAGATTCGGACTGCAGTTGCCTGAACTCTATTTGTTAAGGGCAGAGTGCAAGACAAGGCTGAATGACCTGGCAGGCGCAAAAGTTGATTTGGAAACATTGCGTAAGAACAGGATGCCGGTAGCCGATGCCCTGGTGCCCGCTGCTGTTGCTAACGATCAGACTGCATTGATAAAATTTACTATTGATGAGCGCATCCGTGAATTTGCGGCCGAGGGATACCGCTGGTTTGATATGCGGCGGCTCTCCGTTGATCCGCTCTTTTCAGGTCAGTCTTTCACGCATACGCTTTATAATGATGATGCTTCCAACAGCACCGCTGTATATACGCTCAAGCAGCCGAACCGCCTGGTATTACGATTAGCGCCCATTATTATTAATGCCAACCCGGGAATGCCCAATAACCCATAATTAACCAACCAGTCAATATAGTACGTTATCATGAACAGTATCGTAAAAATTGAACACCTATCCCATAAATACAGTAATTCCTGGGCGATCCGGGACATCAATATGGAGATCGGTCAAACAGGTATTGTGGGGCTGCTTGGCTCAAACGGAGCAGGTAAATCCACCACGATGAATATTTTGTGCGGGGTGCTGAACCAGACAGAAGGAAATGTTTGGATCAATGGGATTGATCTGGGAAAAGAGCCAGAGGAAGCAAAAAAATATATCGGATTTCTGCCGCAGTCAGCTCCCCTTTATATGGATCTTACAGTAGATGAATATTTGACTTATTGCGCCAGTCTGCGGTTGCTGGAGAAAAACAGGATACAATCCGCATTGAAAGAAGTAAAAGAGCGCTGCGGAATAGCACATTTCAGCCAAAGGCTGCTCCGGAATTTATCCGGCGGCTACCGGCAGCGGGTGGGAATTGCACAGGCTATCATTCACCGGCCTAAGCTGATAGTGCTGGATGAGCCCACCAATGGACTGGACCCTAACCAGATTGTAGAAGTAAGGACCCTCATTAAAGAAATAGCTGCCGAACGCGCCGTGATCTTTTCGTCACACATTTTATCCGAGGTACAGGTCCTCTGTAAAGAAATTAAAATGATAGCAGCAGGCAGGATCGTTTTTGCTGATACGATGGAGGCATTCAATAACTACGTGGCGCCGAATAGTGTGCTGATGCACTTGGAAAATCCGCCTGTATCGGAGGATCTGCTAAAAATTCAGGGTATAACAAAAGTTGATTTTCTTACTGAAAGACAGGTCAGGGTTTATTTCAACGGAGATCCGGATATCTCGGAAAGGATTGTCACCGCCAGTGTACACCAGGGATGGAAGCTCAGGGAGATTAGTCTGGACAAAATCTCCCTGGACGAGACATTCGCGCAATTATCCACTAAATAAGCTAAATAAATAATTTAATGAAGACGATCCTGAGAATAGCAAAAACTGAACTCAGCACGCTGTTTTATTCACCCATCGCCTGGTTTTTATTAATTGTGTTCCTGTTTCAATGCGGACTTACCTATACGGCTTCTATTGAAGGGATATTAACTACGCAGGAATTGGGGGGAGAAAACCTGAAATCCCTGCAATTTTTGACCGAAATGGTATTCGGCGATAGCGGATTATTTTTCGATGTTGTAGACAAACTATACCTGTACATTCCTTTATTAACAATGGGATTGATAAGCCGTGAAACCAGCAGCGGAACGATCAAACTGTTATACTCTTCTCCTGTTAAAACCCGGGCAATCGTTTTCGGAAAATTCCTCGCAATGCTGCTATACAGCCTGATATTGGTGATGGTGGTTGGTATTTTTGCAATTGCCGCTGCTTTCAATATCCGGTCAGTTGATTATGGATTGCTTCTTTCCGGCATGTTAGGACTTTTCCTGTTGTTGAGCGCCTATTCAGCCATTGGTCTTTTTATGTCCAGCCTTACTTCTTACCAGGTGGTAGCTGCCATCAGTACCCTGGTCATGTTTGCAGTGCTAAACAATATCGGATACATATGGCAGGATATTGACTTTATAAGGGATCTGACTTTTTTCCTGTCTATCGGAGGACGCGCCCAGCATATGCTGGGAGGACTCATTACAACAAAAGATATTTTGTATTTTCTGATCATCGTATATCTCTTCCTGGGCGCTACCATTTATAAGCTTAAAGCAGGAAGGAAATCGCTTTTGCCCCTTATTAAGGTGGGAAAATATGCTGTGCTGATTATTTCTGCTGTACTGGCAGGCTATGTAACATCCCGCCCGGGCCTGGTAGGCTATTGGGATACCACCGCTACCAAAATCAATACAGTCCCCGTTAGTGCGCAGCATATTCTCAAAGAAACGGGGAACGAACCCCTGGAGATAACGACTTATGCCAACCTGTTGGATCAACAACACTTTTTTTTCGCAATGCCTGTTGCACGCAATAACGATATGGCATTCTGGGAACCTTATTTAAGATTTAAACCGGATATTAAATTCAACTATGTGTACTATTATGATAGTACTTATGATGCGGGGATACGAAATCCTTCCGGTAAACCAATGGATAAATCCTATCGCGGACTTAGTATCAGGGAAATTGCTGAACAACATGCCAAAAGCATGAAGATGGATATTCATAAATTTAAAACGCCTGCTGAGATCCGAAAGCAGATTAACCTGGTCCCGGAGCTCAACAGGTATGTAAGGCAACTAAAATATAAAGGCAACACCACTTTCCTCAGGATATTTGATGATAGTGGCGTTCTCCCAAGTGCAACCGAAATTTCAGCAGCGCTGAAACGATTGCTACTGGCAAATCTTCCTAAAATAGCCTTTTTGGATGGGCAGTTGGAGCGTGATATCAACAAGATGGGAGACAGGGATTATAAGGTATTGACTAGCTTGGTTGTCTTTAGACAGGCTTTGATAAACCAGGGATTTGATGTAGCAACCCTATCTCTTGAAAAACAACAGATCCCATCGGAAATCGCTGCATTGGTGATTGCTGATCCCAAAAATGATTTTGATACTGCTACACTGAGTAAAATAATGAAGTATATCGCTGACGGTGGTAATCTCTTAATTGCCGGTGAACCGGGCAAACAATCTGTACTGAATCCGCTGCTGCTACCATTAGGTGTTCAGTTGAGGGATGGGATCCTGGTACAACAAAGTAAGGATTATTCTCCCGATATGATATTGCCTTCTTTAACCAATACGGTGGCCGGTTTTTCAACACCACTCGCGAAGGATTTTGCCGACAGCCTGAAAATAGTCATGCCTGGCGTAACAGGGCTGTCTTATACCGATAACAGCCCATTTACTATCACCCCTTTGCTAATGACAAATCAACAATCGACCTGGCTTAAAAAAGACAAACTGGTAGCAGACTCGGCTGACATTATTTTTTCTGCAGCCAACGGTGATGAAAGGGGATCTATACCTACTGCATTAAGCCTGACCCGGAAGATAAATGGCAAAGAGCAGCGCATTATTGTGACAGGGGATGCGGACTTTATGAGCAATGCAGGACTACAAACAAGAGGTATGCGAACTGCGAATTTTCATTTCAATATCGCCCTGTTCAGTTGGCTCAGTTATGGGCAGTTCCCGATAGATTCTTCCCGTCCGCCATCTAAGGATAACAGAATTAATTTAACCAATGCCGGCCTTACCGCCCTGAAGATTTTCTTTTTAGGCGTATTGCCCACATTGGGATTGATCTTCGGGTCTGTTTTACTGATCAGGCGCAAAAGGAAATAATGATGATGCAATTTACCACTGACAAGCAAACGCTGGAAGATCTGAATATTTTCGGCAAGCAGGACGGAAACTCGGTTTACCATATATTTAACCGGACAGTTACCCTGGGAGGCGCCGCTATACTCGAAGAAATGTTCCGCTATCCGTTATCGGATGAGAGCGCTATCAATCACCGCAGCGGGATCATCCAATACTTTGCCTCCACCGGTGCTGTTTTCCCTTTCCGAGGTGCACAGTTTGATGCTGCTGAGTCGTACCTCTGCAATACGGATGAAAGAACAAAGCTTTCAACGGAGGAAAAAACACTGGGTGAGAAACTGAGCCATTTAATAGGAGCAGATAACGAATATAAAACAACGTACAAAGGTGTTACTGCTTTACTGGAGATCATGCAGACGCTGCAACACTTTATAGGTTTCATCAACACGGACTCTCCTTATCAGGGGGACAAAGAGGGTATTGCAGCGATGCTTGCCCATACGGCGTTCGAACCATTGTTGAAAGAGAATAGCGAAAGAAAATTACCATACACTACTGTGGCGGTGTATGATATCCTCTTACGGTTCCGGCACCGGGAGATGATCAGAAAGCTGTTGCGTTATGTTTACCAGTTGGATGTCTATATCGCCATTGCGAAAGTTGCAGTGGAGCGCAGGTTCGTATTTCCTGCAGCGCTGCCTAAAGAAAAGAATACGGTTAGGCTGGAAGGTGTATACCATCCTCAATTGAAAAGCCCCGTTCCCAATACACTCCATATAACGCCGGACAGCAATGTGATTTTTCTGACGGGCGCCAATATGGCGGGTAAATCCACTTTTATGAAATCACTCGGCATAGCCCTGTACCTGGCCCACATGGGTTTCCCGGTGGCTGCTGCAAAAATGGAGTTCTCTGTGCTGGATGGGATCTATACGACCATCAATCTACCGGATAATCTTGGTATGGGAGCCAGTCATTTTTATGCAGAAGTGATGCGTGTCAAAAAACTGGCAAAGGAACTGAGCCTTTCCAAAAACCTCTTCATTGTTTTTGATGAGCTGTTTCGCGGAACGAATGTGAAGGATGCTTATGAGGCTACGATTGCCATTACTGCGGCCTTTGCACAAAAGAGAAACAGTATGTTCGTGATTTCCACGCACATTATAGAAGCGGGAGGGGTATTAAAGGAACAGTGCAGCAATATCAGTTTTCAGTATTTGCCTACACAGATGAACGGGAATATACCGGTCTACTCCTATATCCTTGAAACAGGCATCACAGCGGACCGGCACGGCATGGTCATTATCAATAATGAGGGTATCCTTGATATCCTGAAACGCAGGAACTGAATGCACACTAAACCGATAATAGTATGGGCTTTATAGCAGATAAACAAACCCTGGATGATCTGAACCTGTTGGGGAAATACAAACCCAACGCTGTTTATGGTATCTTCAACCAGGTAAAAACAAATGGCGGAGAAAGGTTGCTGGAGACTATGTTTCATAGCCCGTTAACCGACCCGGACAAAATAAACACGCGCAGCAGGCTTTTTCAATACTTCCAGGATAAAGAGCTGAAATTCCCGTTCGGCAATGAAGCCTTTCATATTGTTGAAAACTACCTTGGCATGCGAAACAGCAGCAATTTTCTTGTGGCAGCAGCAGGTATTTTACGTAAAAAGTTACTGGTATCCCTGGTCCATGATGAACAATATGATATCATCCGAACCGGGTTATTGGCTTCCATAGAGATGCTGAATATGCTAAAGGATTTTGTGCATCAACTGGAAGAGGATTGTAATGATCCATACCATGATCAGGTGCTGGCCCTCAGAATGATTTTTACTGACCGGCGCATGGAATGGCTGACCCCGGAACGAGGCGTACAGCAGTTGCCGCTCCTGAAAATAGCGCGATACGATCATTTGTTAAGACACGCCCTAAGGGCTGAGATGGCAACGATAATGGAAAGGATCTATGACCTGGATGTATGTATTGCAGTGAGCGATGTGGCAAGAGCCAAAGGCTTTTCTTACGCACATGCTTTGCCCGGGGAACACTATATTTTCAGCACCACCGCTTTAAGCCATCCCGGGCTGGAAAAGGCAGTTGCCAATCCGGTAACCCTACAGAAGGATAGTAACTTTCTTTTTTTAACGGGCGCTAATATGGCTGGCAAGTCCACCTTCATGAAATCTTTTGGTATAGCCGTATACCTGGCACATATGGGTTTCCCTGTGGCGGCAAAGGAGATGGTATTTTCAGTCAGGGATGGATTGTATTCTTCCATTAATGTACCTGATAATTTAAGCCTGGGTTACAGTCATTTTTATGCAGAAGTGCTCCGGGTTAAGAAAGTGGCCGAAGAGGTGAGCCAGTCCAGGAACCTGGTGGTCATATTCGATGAGCTTTTTAAAGGTACGAATGTAAAAGACGCTTATGATGCCACACTATCCGTTACAGCGGCTTTTTCCGAATACAGGAACTGTTTTTTTATTATCTCCACGCATATTATTGAAGTAGGAGAGATTTTGCAGAAGCGTTGTGATAACCTGCAGTTTGCTTATTTGCCCACAGTAATGGAGGATACAGTACCACGATACACCTATCAACTCGCAGAAGGAGTCACAAGTGACCGTCATGGCATGATGATTATTGAAAATGAAAATATACTGGAGATCATTCGTTTAGGCATAGGCATTAAAGCATATAATGGGGAAGGGAGATGAAATACGGTTAGCCTGAGTTCATGAACATCCATTACACCGTATGCTATTTAACATAATGTTAATTATAAGACAATAAAGAAACAAAAAAATCTATCTGTCTGACCCTGAATTTATTACACAACTGCAATAACGTCATTGCATTAACCAATCGCTTGTTTTATCTTTATCCCAATCGCCCATAATCTTTAGTCTATGAAATCCAATCTCTTCGTCACCCTATTAATAATAACCGCCACTTCAATCCTGGGTATTTACAGCTGCAAAAAGACAAGCTCTTATTCCACCATGCAGCCTTCCGATTTCACCCCAACCCGCGCAGGCCAATACATCATCTATCGCCTGGACTCGACCATCTTCGTCAACTTCGGCACCCAGCAACAGACAGTCAGCTACCTGGTCAAGGATGTGGTAGATGCCTCGGTCACCGATAACCTGGGACGCCCGGGCTGGCGGATCTTCCGCTATATCAGCGATACCGCACTCAGCTCCGGCTGGTCGCCCTTCGAAACCTACCTGGTCACGCCAACCCGGCAGAATGTCGAAGCATTGGAAAATAACCTGCGGTTTATAAAACTCACCCTGCCCATCACCAATAATTTTTCCTGGCCCGGCAATACTTACCTACCCGACAATCCGCTGGGAAATCTCTTTGATTTCTCCGACCCTGAACACTCCAACTGGGCCAGTTGGAATTATACCTACCAGGATGTGAACACCAGCAATACTTATAATGGGAAGACATACGACAGCACCGTTACCGTGCTACAGATCGACGACTCCACTTCCAAGCCTTTATTCGGCAGCAGGACCTACTGGAAAGAAAAATACGCTCCACACCTCGGGCTGATCTATAAGGAAGTCAAAATGTGGGAATACCAGGCCAGCTATACGGTTTCGAATTGCTATTACGTCAATTGTACCAAACCCGTCTGTGATACGGTCGATTGTACGCTCAATCCCAATAACTGTACCCTGATCAGCCAGTTACCGATCGACCAGTTGCAGAACTGGACCGAACATTGCAGAGACTCCGTCCTAACCGGCTTTTACCACATCGGCTATGGTGTTAAAATGACGATCGTCGACCATAACTAAAGCCGACCATAACCATAACTGAATCATCGCCGGATAATTTTTATTCCGGCTCCTTTCCTACTACTAGATAACGCGTGGGCACAAACAGCCAACCGACTTTTGGTTGAATGGTCCATTCTACCACGGGCCCTTCACAAAACCCTTTCGGAGGAGAGAAGGTTCTGAATGTACCGGGTATGCGCGTTTTAGTAGTTTCCTTTATGAGGGAGCGAAGATCTTCTTTGCAATCCAGCCCGATCAGCCGGCTGAAATGCCTTCCTTTGAGATTTTTAGAGGGGAGTTTTTTGAGGTCGGCATCTATGACCTCGAAGGAAAGGATCATTCCTTTCTTGTTGAGCAGGATTGAATATTGCGTCATAAGGGCTGGATTTTTAATGTAGTTATAGTATTACTACTACTTATATGCCAGAACATAATATTTTGATTATCAATGGTAAACGTATTTCTAGACGCTTATTCTCCCTCTAATTCTCAGAATGTTTTCCCATAGCGGGATCTCCGCTTCCGGGTCTCCATCCACCACCGTACCTTCGGCCGCAAACCAGGCAGCCCCGGAGCGCCATCCTAAAGAATACTCCCGATCCGGCATCGGTAAATCCTTGAAAAACCCCTATTTTCCCCCCATGATTGTCGTTATTCAATGCAAAGACCAGGTGGGACTCGTCGCCGCCATCTCCGGCGTCCTGGCCGAAGAGCAGCTCAATATCGTCTCCCTGCGCGAGCACGTAGACAAAATGGAAAATCGATTTTTTATACGCATGGAAGTAGACCAGGACGGTCCTTCCGATACATTGGCACAGAAGATGCAAAAGCTGCTGCCTCCTGATGCGGTCGTCACCATCAATCCCAACCCCGAAAAGAAAATTGTAGTGCTGGTAACGAAGGAATATCATTGCCTGGCCGATATCCTCGTACGCCATCATTTCAAAACCCTGGGCGCCGCGGTACAATGCGTCATCGGCAATCACACCGTATTACAGGATATCTGCAAGCGGTTTGACATGCCTTTTTACCAGGTATCGCATGAAGAGATAACAAAAGAAGACTTTGAGCAACAGCTTGCTGACCTTATCAATAAATTCTCCCCGGATTATATCGTACTCGCTAAATTTATGCGCATCCTGTCCCCCGGATTCGTAGCCAGCTTCCCCGCCCGGCTCATCAATATCCATCACTCCTTTCTACCGGCCTTTATCGGCGCCAACCCCTACCGCCAGGCCTTCGAACGAGGCGTAAAGCTGATCGGCGCCACGGCGCATTTTGTCACCCACGAACTCGATGACGGACCCATCATCACCCAGGAGATCATCCCCGTAAGCCACTCGTTTACACCGGCAGATATGATGAAGGCGGGCAAAGAAATCGAAACCTCCGTGCTGGCAAAGGCCCTCCGGCTCGTATTCGAAGACCGCGTCTTCGTGTATAAGAATAAGACCGTTGTGTTGTAAAACAACGCCACCTTCCCATAATTCTCCAACGCCTGCCTCACACCTTCCGCAGGTGATCCCCGCTGTCCTTTCTGGCGCGCTCACGTTCCCGTTCGGCATCATCTTCCTCCCTCATCTTCTTTAACTCTTTCCCTTCCCTAATATACGCATCAACCAGGTAGATACTCATCAGCAGCATTGTAATGGAAATAAAAATCTGTCCGCGGGTATCAATATTAAGGGTCAACAACAAGGTTATCCGCATTGATATAGGGTCATTCATAACTTATCAATTTAAAGTTTTTGAATTAGTGTATTGATTTTTGCAAGGACCCGTCGCTTCATTAAGCTGATAAAGATCAGGAATATACTAGCCCAGATGCCCCAACTCCAGATAACAAAGGGCGGGATTGGGGTACTGGAAATCGACATGGCGAATGGCCAGGACAACAGCGGAATATAGAAGGAATTAAGGAACTTGAGGTTCTCTTTTTTGACATCGATTTGTTGCTTTATTCTCTCCGCACCGGGACCAGGCTCACGTAACATACGATCAGGTTTAAAAATCAAAACAAAGTTACAAACCTCCCCAAAGCACATTTTTTTTTCTTATCCACATTGTAATATTTTCCCGCGTGAACCGACCCATGGTGTAACCAACGTCAATTCAAGGATCAAAACCTCAACGCAAGATCAGTATGCTGCAATTTTTACAAGTACAAAAGTCTTACGGGGACCGACCCGTCCTTTCCATCCCCTCCCTGCAACTGGACAAAGGAATCTACTGGCTCCAGGGCTCCAACGGCTCCGGCAAAACGACTTTCCTGCGTATGATCGCGGGACTGCTGCCCCTTCGGGGAGATATCCTTTTGAATGGAGCCAGTCTCCGCCGCAGCCCCGTCGAATACCGACGCCTGGTGAGCTGGGCGGATGCCGAACCCCTCTACCCGGACTTCCTGAAAGGCCGTGACCTCGTTGCCTTTTACCAGGAAATACGCAAGGCCTCTCCACAACAAGTAGAGAGCCTCCTGCAACTCTTCCAGGTGAAGCCTTTTCTGTCCGCTCCCGTCGGTACCTATTCCAGCGGCATGGTAAAGAAGCTCTCCCTGGTGCTTGCTTTTATCGGCAGCCCTTCCCTCATCACCCTGGACGAACCCCTCGTAACACTCGACAAGGAAAGCATCCCCGCCCTCTATCACCTGATCAGCGAGTCTTACCGGGAAAGAAATATCAGCTTCCTCATCAGCTCCCACCAGGACCTCGCCATAGGCGCCCTGCCGGAAGAAAAAATACTGGCTGTCCGCGACCAAACCATCGAAATCATCGAAGCCATAACAACCATCTTATGACCCCATCCTCCCGCATCCTGCTCCAGTCGCTCGTTCGGCCATTTTACCGGCAGAATGCCGGTCAGCTTATTTTTGTCTTTATCCTGTTCTTCGGCGCCGTAGGCGAACTGGAAGGCACCCAGATCCATACGGGGCCCCTATATCAATTCCATTATCAATATGCCCTGATCCTCGGCATGCTGAGCAGTCACACCCTCTTCGGCTTCGTACTGCTGGCCTGGTTACTCTACGCGGAGAAATGTACGCGATTCGTGCTGTCAGCCCTGCAGCAGTCCGACTATTCCTTTCTCGACCTGCTGAACAATCTATCCCCGGCGAAAATATTCCGCATCTTCTTCCGGCTCCAGCTCCTCTTATTCCTGCCGATCGTCCTCTATTCTCTGGCCATTATCACAGTGGCCGTTTATAAAGGATGGCTCTTCGGGGGGCTATTGGTTGTCGGCTATATCTTAGCGGTATGTATGCTGGCTGCGGCCCGCTGTCAATACCAGCTGCGGCATCCCGGCAGAACACCCTGGCTCCTGCTCCCCTCCCTGCCCGGCGTCCTCTCCTGGTGGAAATTGTTCATCCGGTACCTTGTCCGGGAACACCGGCTTTTGCTTGCAGGCATCAAAATAGTCAGCTGTGGCATGCTATATATATCCGTAAAGACGATCACGCAAGACAACTATGACCTTCGTATGCCCTCCTTACTCTATGGCATCGGCATCTTCGGGCACAGTATCCTCGTATACAAATTCCGGGAGCTCGAAGAAAAGAACCTGCTCTTCTACCGGGGACTGCCCATCTCCCTGCCCGCCCGCCTGATTCAATACGGGCTCCTATACGCCGTGCTGCTCATTCCGGAAATGATCACCCTCGCCCTGCTGACGCCTATGCCCCTGCATCCAGAAGATGCTTTCCGGCTTTTATTATCCGGTTACAGCCTGCTATTGCTGCTGAATAGCCTGCTCTTCGTTGGCCCCTTCCCCATCAAAACATTTTTGAAAATAGTGCTGGCTCTTTTCCTCCTGCTATACTTTGCTGTAATGGCGGGCTTCCTGGGCTGGCTGTCTGTTTGTATCCTGGCCGGAGCATTGGCCCTTTTTGGTTGGAGATATTACCGGTATGACGCCGCGGCTTAAACAATCGCCACCCAGGCAAGTTCCTGAACGGGCCATCCTCACCAACTCAAAATCATACACATGCCCACCTCCCTCCTCCTGCTGCTACGATCCCTGGTCAAACCCTTCTACCGGCACAATGCCGGCTTTTTCCTGTTCCTCTTCCTTGTTTTTTTCGGAGCGGTGGCGCCCTCCACGCAGCTGGCCTATCACTACGCCCTGATCCTGGGCATGCTGAATACACCCGCTTTCCTGGGAATAGTCTTTTTTGCCTGGCTGCTCTATGCATGGAAATGCGACAACTGGGTCACCAGCTCCCTGCAAAACCCCGATTTTAATTTTTTGAACCTGCTGTCCCGAATGGATAAAAGGCAATCTTTTTGGTGGCTGCTGGCCGTGCAGATCATGCTGCTCTTACCCGTATCCTTATACGCCCTGGCTGTCACCGGCGTAGCCCTTCACAAAGGATGCTATGGGATCGCACTTGCAGTACAAGCATATATTATTTTCGGATCCCTGGCGGGCGCCAGGCGTTATCAGTATGTAATCGACCATCCGGGCCATCGTGGCGATCCGGTGAATGCGGATCATCCGGGCATTCCGGGCGTGCGCACCCGTATGCTCCTGTCGTTTCTTCGTCCCCGCCGGCTGACCGTAACCGCCCTGCCCTACTGGACATTTTTTATCCGCTACCTCTTTCACGCGAACAAGGCGCTCCTGCTGGGGCTCAAATTCTTTGGCTGCGCCCTCCTTTACCTGCTGCTGAAAGACCCGGATCCAACCTGGTATGATATCCGCATGCCTTTTTTGATCTACAGCCTGGCGCTTTTCGGTCATGGAGTGCTTATTTACCGCTGCCGGGAACTGGAGGAGAAAAGACTGCTGTTCTACCGGAGCTTACCGGTTTCCTTGTCAGCCCGCTTCCTTCAGTTTGCCTGTCTGTATTTCCTGCTCCTGTTGCCGGAAATGCTTACCATCGGATGGTTGACACCGACTGCTCTGCGGTGGAAGGATGCGCTTGGATTTATGTTGTCGGGGTATAGTGTACTGCTGCTCTTACACAGTGTATTAACGGCCACCTCCTTAAAAATGGAAGATTTCCTGAAGTTGAGCCTGGGCGTTTTTGGGATATTGTATCTATGTGTGCTGGGAGACGTGCTGATCGCCCTGTCGGGCTGTTTCTTTGTCGCGGCCGGAGGCCTCTTTCGGGGGGGATATTGGGCGAAGGACTTATTTCATTTTAAGGACCGCCAGGTCTGAAAACTTAGGCGCATAAACCGGGATGACAACTTTATCTTTAGAGAACTCTTCTGTATCCTGCAGGCTGATCTTTACCTTCTCGTTCTTTTCCGACTTAACATACACGACCTTTTCCAACCGGTCACGATGCATTCCAAGACACTGGATCGTGACATAATACTTTCCGGCCGGTACGACAGGTATGTAGATATTATGATCCTTGTCACCATAAAAGACCTGGTAGATCACTCCCGCTCCGGTATGGTCGGCACGGTCGAATATGATCAGCGCGGAATCCCTGTGTAAAGTATCGGAAGTGTAATTGTTCAGCTTGAATTGTACCCCGCCTACGGCGACGATCTTCTTAGCTTTTGCCCGGGGTGTTTTCTCCGCATGAGCTGCGAGGGTGCAGAGCAGGCATACGACGTAGAGGTAAATTTGTTTCATGGGGGTTGATTATACTTCTCCTACATTCAACCCCCATGCCATTTCATAAACGCTTGTCAGACAAAAAAATAAGAATTGCCTTCCACGATACCCAATCCCCCTAAAGGAAAGAATTTCCCAAATCCGGAAATTATCCCCTGCCCGACCAAAGGATTGTTTTGCCCGACCAAATGCATAAATCCTTCGTTTTTTGGTCACTTGGCGTCCTACCCCCTATTTCAAAATATCCTCAATCCCTTTCAATTCCTCCGCACTGAAAGCCGTATTCTTAAGACACAGCAGCGAATCAGCCAATTGCTCCGGCCTGCTCGCGCCGATCAGCACCGAAGTGACCCGCTTGTCTTTCAGTATCCAGGACAGGGCCATCTGCGCCAATGTCTGATCTCTTTTGATAGCCAGCTCATTCAGTTTCTTCACCTTGCCGATCCTTTCCGCCGTAACCTGGTTTTCCTGCAGGAAGCCCGTCGGTTTTGCGGCCCGCGAATCCGCCGGTATCCCCGTCAGGTATTTATTCGTCAGCAGTCCCTGGGCCAACGGCGAAAAAGGAATGCATCCAACCCCTTCTTCCTCCAGTAAATCCAATAACCCCTCTTCCTCCACCCACCGCTCGAACATAGAATATTTGGGCTGGTGGATCAGACAGGGAGTACCCAACCCGCGCAGGATCTTCAGGGCCTTCGCCGCTTCTTCGGGATGGTAATTCGACAACCCTACATACAAGGCCTTTCCCTGCCGCACGATCAGGTCGAGCGCCGACATCGTTTCTTCCAGCGGCGTATCCGGATCGGGACGGTGATGATAAAAAATATCGACATACTCCAGCCCCATGCGTTTGAGACTTTGATCAAGGCTGGACACCAGGTATTTTTTGGAACCCCATTCCCCATAAGGGCCCTCCCACATATAATAACCGGCCTTGGTAGAGATGACCAACTCGTCGCGATGCGCCTGGAAGTCCTGCCGAAGGATGCGTCCGAAATTTTCTTCTGCAGATCCCGGCGGTGGCCCATAGTTGTTAGCCAGGTCGAAATGCGTGATCCCGGAGTCAAAAGCCAGATAAAGGATCTTACGGCAATTCTCCAGCACGTCCACATGACCGAAATTATGCCAGAGACCCAGGGATACGGCGGGTAATTTAAGACCGCTCTTGCCGCATCGGCGGTATTCCATCGATTGGTAACGGGCGGGCGCAGGTGTATAGCTCATAATCGTCAAAAAATTAGTTGCGTAAAAATAGCTAACTTTATCTTCTCATCCACAAGCTTTATGCAATTGCTCTCCCCCGGAGCCAGGCTGCACCAACTACTGGCAACTGAACATTCCAAACAGCAATGCGACCGCATCGTCAACTATATCGGAAAGGATAAAGAACGCTTCGCTGCCCTGATGACGCTCTTCCTCAAAGGAGAGTACCGGATCACCCAACGGGCGGCCTGGCCACTGAGCTATTGCGTACGCCAATACCCCGAATTGATCGGACCCTACCTCAAACCCCTGCTGGATAACCTGTCCAAAGCCGGGATCCATGTGGCCGTCATCCGTAATACTATGCGCCTCCTACAGGATATTACGATCCCTAAAAAGTACCAGGGCCGCGTGATGAGCCTTTGCTTCGATTTCATCCAATCCCCCGAAACACCCATCGCCGTCGCAGCCTTCTCCCTGACCGTCCTTCAGCACCTGGCGAAAGACTATCCCGAAATCCTGCCCGAACTTCGCCTCATCATCGAAGAACAATGGGAGCAGGCTCCGCCAGCCTTCCGTGCAAGGGCCAAAAGGGTCCTTAAAAATTTAAAGTAAATTTTATGATAAATTGATAATCAATAAATTGGATCCTAGCTAATGATCTTTTTGGAGTAGATCTTAACCGGCGACCCCTCCGCCAGGAACACCGATTCCGGAGTATGGGCCCCCAATTCGGCAAACTGTCCGCCATATAAGCTCTCAAAATCGCAGTCCAGCTGATAATTAAGCACCTTATGGATATCCCACCGCGGATGCTCTACCTGGTATTCGCCCGTTCTGTTTTTATCGATGGCGGCATATCCCCAGAAGTGTTCCGTGATAAATTCCTCATTGCTTCCCGCCTGCAGCGGCAGCGGCCGGGCGCCGGTCTCCACTTCCAGGTTATTCCACCGGCCCTTGTATTTCCATTGATAACCGACTTGCAGCAGCTCTTCCTCCGTATGCACAAAATTCCGCATGGGCAGGTTCACATAATGTTCCCTGAACAAGGTATTGGCGACCCAGGTGATCGCCCTACGGGGTACGATCTCGCTGATAAACACCACTCCCCTCTTCCAGGCATCCCCTTCCTTATACCGGACATAGAAACGGAGATTGACCTCCGGGAAACTCCGGTGAAAAGGGATCGCTACCCCCTTAACCCGCACCTTCCGGAACATAAATCCCACCAGGCTCACATAGGTTTCACCCCTCCAGTAATCTAATTCAGTGTGTGCCGGCAGAAAAGGTTTCAGCACAGCCGGGTCCACCGGGTAGTTGGCCATGATCAGCTTTCGCCATTCGGCCGTTAAAAAGATCGATTGCATGCAGACACGTTAACAGTTAGTACAGCAATCTTGTTTTGATCGTTTGTTTGACCTCCCTTAACAGGTTTAACGCCTGTGTAGACAGCTTCTTGTCGACATCCAGCACCACATACCCGATCTCGTCATTCGTTTTGAGCGACTGTCCAAGGATATTGATATGGTGGGACGCCAGCGTCGTATTGATCTCTGACAATACGCCCGGCACATTTTTATGGATATGCAGGATCCGGTGAGCCCCCTCATGCGGCGCCAGGCTCAGCGGCGGCACCGTATGCGAACCCAGCGTAGTCCCCGTTTCCAGGTACTGGAACAGCTTATTGCTCACGTCGAAGCCGATATTCTCCTGGGCCTCTTCCGTAGAGCCCCCGATATGCGGCGTCAGGATCACATTGGGCAGGTTTTGCAGCGGAGACTGGAACTTGTCCCCATTCTTTTCCGGCTCCCAGGGATATACGTCGATGGCCGCTCCCGAGAGCTGACCTTCTTGTAGACTCCTTGCCAGCCCTTCCAGATCGACCACTTCTCCCCGCGCATAGTTCAGCAGGATCGAGCCCTTCTTAAACTGCTTCAGCACTGTCTTGTTGATTAGATTTTTCGTCTGCGCGGTTTCCGGTACATGCAGGGTGATAATATCGGCCTGGCTCACCACCTCCTTGATCGTCTTTTTGGCGACTGCATTGCCCAGCGGCAATTTGGTCACCGTATCATAAAAGATCACCTTCATACCCAAGGCCTCTGCCAGGATGCTCACCTGGGTGCCAATATTACCGTATCCTATGATTCCCAGAGTTTTACCTCTTAGTTCATAGCTCCCTTTCGCCTCTTTCAGCCATACCCCGTTATGGGCGGCCTTGCTTTTGTCGGGGATCCGGCGGATCAGCAGGATGGCCAGCCCGATCACCAGCTCCGCTACCGAGCGGGTATTGGAATAAGGAGCGTTGAAGACGACAACACCGTGCTGGGTGGCGGATTTCAGATCTACCTGGTTGACCCCGATACAGAAGCAGCCGATGGCCTGTAGCTTTCTGGCCGCATCGAGCACCTTGGGAGTAACCTGCGTTTTGGAACGGATCCCTAATAAATGGACATCCTTTATTTCGTTAATTAATTGTTCTTCCGATAAGGCCCCGCTTACCTTTCGCACGGAGGCATAACCCGCGTCCTTAAAATGTCTGACGGCTGCATCGCTGATATTTTCTAAGAAAAGTATGTTAATCTTTTCTTTAGGGTAGCTTGTTGTTTTCTTCTCTGCCATAATTTTGCCCTTCTTTTTGCGTTAGTTTTGCCAAAGGGAAGTGCAAAGTAACGTCGGATTCTTTTATTTTTGCCGTTTTCTAACTCAAAAAAATTATTCCTGTTGAAAGCTATTGGATATTTAGTGTTGTTGTCCGTGACCTTATATGCATCTTGTGGGCAGGCCCAGCAAACCGCCAGGATTCCGTCGAAGACGGATACTCTCGCTCCCGCCCCGGATACTCCCCGACTGACCCCTACCGAATTACGTCATTATTCCACCATAACAGGAGCCTTTTTCGACTCCATGCTGGCCGGCCGCTTCAACGGCAGCGTACTGGTCGCCAAGAACGGAATCATCCTCTACGAGCGATACAAAGGATTTAAATACCCCGAGAAAAAACAGGACAGCCTGAACTTTCATACCGCCTTTCATCTGGCATCCGTCTCCAAGACCTTTACAGCCATGGCCACGCTGAAACTGTGGCAAGAGGGCAAGCTCGACATCCACGATCCTGTCAACAAGTACTTAGCAGGCTTCCCCTACCCCGATGTCACCGTTCAGATGCTGCTGAGCCACCGCAGCGGACTCAGAAACTATGTTCATTTTATGGACCGTTCCAACTGGGACAAGCATAAGTTCCTTACCAATAACGACGTATTGCAATATATCAATGAGCATCCGGCAGAAGTGCGCGCCGCGACCGCCGGAAAGCATTTTGAGTACTCCAATACCAACTATGCCCTGCTGGCCCTGATCATCGAGAAAGTGTCGGGACTTACTTATCCCGATTACCTGACAAGGACCTTCTTCCAGCCCCTGCAGATGCAGGACAGCTATGTGTTCAACCTGAACGATACCGCTTCCGCCATGCAATCCTATTACCAGACGGGCCGCCGTTTCCGCCTGGAGTTCCTCGACCAGGTCTATGGCGATAAGAACGTATACAGCACGGTGCGGGATCTGTATAAATGGGACCAGGCGCTGCGGTCCGGGCAGCTTTTCACGAAGGGAGTCCTCGACAGCGCCTATACCGGCTATAGCTTTGAGAAACCCGGACAACGGAACTACGGGCTGGGATGGCGAATGCTCCTTATCCCCAATGGTAAAAAGCTGATCTATCACAATGGCTGGTGGCATGGCAACCGTACCGTCTTCATCCGCATGCTGGATGAGGACGCGACCATCATCGCCCTCTGTAACAATGACTATAAAGGGGTTTACTCCGCCAAGAAGCTGGTCGACCTCTTCGGGGACTACCGGCAGGGCCATGAGAACTTCGACGAAGGAGAAGCCGATCCCGCCGGCAAAGAAGGCGAGCCCCGGGAGATGAAGCTACCGGCCCAGGTGGCCCCCTCCCATCCTACGCGCACCCATCATCATGCCGTCCGGAGGTCCACTGTCAAAAAGAGCCTGGCGAGAAAGAAGGTGGTTCATAAGAAAAAGCCGGCAGCGACCGCTTAACCTCCCCTAAATTGCCTAAATTTCCGGCATGGAAATCCTTTCAGCCGAACAGATACGCGCCTGGGACGAGTTCACCATGCGACAGGAGCCGATTGACTCTATCGACCTGATGGAGCGGGCAGCCGCCGCTTGTTTTTCCTGGCTGGAAACCAACGATTACCTGGACAGATCCTTTTCCATATATTGCGGCAAGGGCAACAACGGAGGGGATGGGCTGGCGCTTGCCAGGATGCTCTCCCGGCAGGATTGCCCCGTGACCGTCCATATCCTCGAATTCGGCCATTTGGGCACCGACGACTTCCAGGGTAACCTGGCCCGTCTGCATCAGACTCCCGTCGAGATCCGTTTTGTACAGGGGCCGGAGAACTTTCATCCCATTCCTCCCGGCAATATCCTCATAGACGCTTTATTTGGTTCCGGGCTCAACCGGGCATTGGACGGAGTGGCGGCGCAGCTGGCCAGCCATCTCAATCAATCCGGCAATGAGATCCTTGCGATCGATATCCCCAGCGGTCTTTTTACAGACAGTTCCTCCAAAGGCCATCCGGCGATCCAGGCCAGGCATACGCTTAGTTTCCAGTGTCACAAACAGGCGTTCCTGGTGCCCGAAAACGAGCCGTATGTTGGTCAGGTACATATTCTGGATATCGGGTTGCATCCCGACTACCTGCGGCAGGTGACCAGCGAGCTGGAACTGGTCGACCCGGCTATTATTCATTCTATCTTCCGGCCGCGGAAGGATTTTGCCCATAAAGGCAATTTTGGACATGCCCTCCTGATCGCCGGCAGCTATGGTAAGATCGGCGCTGCCCTCCTGTCCAGCCGGGCCTGTCTGCGAAGTGGAGCGGGACTCCTGACGACCCATGTACCCGCCTGCGGCTATGCGATCCTGCAGACATCCCTCCCCGAAGCGATGATCCTGACGGATGAGGATGAGAAAGCCAATACCGGTTTCCCCGGGGAGTTAAAAGGATATTCGGTGGTGGGCATCGGCCCGGGGATCGGCCAGGATCCGCGTACCCGCCATCTGCTGCAGGAGATCCTGCAGCGGTATAAGAAGCCGTTGGTGCTCGATGCGGATGCGTTGAATATCCTGGCGGCCGACCCCTCCTTGTTTTCCCTGCTTCCCCCCTACTCTATCCTGACGCCGCATCCTAAGGAATTCGAGCGGATGTTCGGGCCCTCCGCCAACGATTTCGAGCGACTGCGCCTGGCAGCCGACCGGGCGAAGGAACACCAATGTGTCATCATCCTGAAGGGACATTATACATTCATCGCCATGCCCGGCGGCAAAGGCTATTTCAATTCCACCGGCAATGCCGGCATGGCCAAAGGCGGCAGCGGCGACGTGCTGACCGGCATCCTGACGGCGATGTTGTCGCAAGGCTATTCCCCCGGGGAGGCGGCCCTTCTGGGCGTCTACCTCCATGGACTGGCCGGAGACCTGGCCGCGGACACCTTTTCCCGTGAAAGCATGCTCCCCTCGGACCTGACCGATCACCTGGGCAAGGCCTTCCTGCAGCTCAACGGCGCGGAGGCCCCTGCTTCCGATTCTGCCGACTAAGCCAACGCCGCCTAACGTCGTTCGTCCCTCAATTCTATTTTGCTAATTTAGCGAAGGAGCTTATTTTTGCAACCCACCGGCAAAACATTTTCGGGATGTAGCGCAGCCCGGTAGCGCGCTTCGTTCGGGACGAAGAGGTCGCAGGTTCGAATCCTGTCATCCCGACTTTTATCATTGATTTTCAATTAATTAGAAACTGTTCGTACATATTTCGGACAGTTTTTTTGGTTTTAGCTTGAAAGGATTATAACTGAATAGAGGCTAATGGAATAGCCACTTCTCGTCATAAAGAGATTATAAAAATTTATTGATCTAATACGAGACTAGCAATCGCATTTCCACAACAATATCCATCATTAACTTAACCTTTCAATTCCGTCCCCGTGGTCATTCCATGAAAGGCAAGATTGCATCCGGCCAGTTGGTCTCCTTGTAACCACTCGCTGACAGGATCCTGCAAAAAGGAGACATTTTGTTATCTTTACCGCCTAACCGCTAATTGCTTTACATATGACCCAGGAGATGAACCAATCCTTTGAAAAGGTGGTGGCGATGGTAAAGACCATCTATGAAAGAAATCTGCTTCCCAGCTTTGCTGAGATGATGACCTTCTCCGTTTTCACGTTTGAAAAGCATTGGAATACTACCCTGCCACCTTCTATCCGCGCCTTCAATATCTGGATGCATATGCACCCGGATGTATACGTCAAATATTATTCGAACCTCGATTCCAATAAGAAGATCATCCTAAGGGATTTTAATAAAGTTTCGTCTTTTACCTTCGGTGAGTTGACCATTTTACCTGACTACGATAAGTTTATTCTGGTGGATGCCACCATACAACCCATCTTTACGGAGTGGGAAGATATTAACCGAAACCAGCAAAAACTAATGGACCAGCTCCGGCAAAGCGGCGAGCACCTCGACTTTCAAAATATTGGCAATACTGCTCATACGATCCTGCAGCAGCTGGCCGATATCGTATTCGATCCGGCACGGCATGTACCGTCCGATACCAAGATTGATGTCTCGCCGGGTAAATTTAAGAACCGATTACATACCTATATCGAAATAGAGCTGAAGGGGTCCCATAATGCTGAGTTACGTAAATTTGTCGATGCTCAGATAACGGCCATGGAAAAGACTATTGACCTGGCCAATACAACGACTCACAAGCTCGATGTCGAATGGCCCTTTGCGGAAGCGTGTGTCGTCGGTACCATCAGCGTAATCAGTGTCATTAAAGTCATTCACAAGAAAAAAATTGTGTAGTATGCCCTCTCCTATTGATACCCTTCATATTCACCAGTTCTTTTGGGGCATGATCCGCTCTCGCGTTAGTTCTTTCCGGTTCCCGGGATTACCCGATGATGTTCATTTTTCCATTGGCTATGACGAACGTTCGCCTGATATTAATTTTCACGTGACCCGGAATACGGCTGATGCATCCAACAAACCCAAGATCGTCATCGCCAGGATCGACAGGCAAGAGTGGGAAGCCGTATTGCCGGGCCTGACGTTGAACCTAATTGGCAAGATGCTTAAGCCCCTCAGGCTCTTCCCGTATGGCCGACGACAACGGGACTATTACTATGGGGTTGGCTTTTACCCTTTTCCCTCGTCAGAGCCGCTGGATGCGCAATGGACAACGCTCGAAGCATCGTTGCTCGACGCCCTTCGTCCCTTGTCTCGCCGAAAGGGGCGTCTGTTGGAACTGGAAGGAGCCCTCGAGTCGCAGTTGGAAGCGTGGGCACAACAACCGCTGTTGACAGAGATGATCGAGCAATCATTTCGGTGGTTACCCCGGCGGCCACAACAAGATCCACAGGGTGGTATTATTGTGTCCAGCGGTTATATCGGTGCAGCCATTTATGCACAGGGACAGTGGTACGCGATACGGCAGGATCTTAGTTTTGAGGGCATGCTATCTGCTTTAGTGGAACCTCCTCTGGCCAGTGAGCTGATAGCCGATACGATTAACGCCGTCACTATTATTCAGAAATTGAATACTTATGAAGAGGCAGCTCCTTATAATCGCCCTTTTAGACTTTGTAGAACATTGCCTACATCGATCGTATCCACCCCTTAATTTCAAAGTGTTATTTACAAAACCGATTCCTGGCTACAAACAATGCCCGATGATTCTGTCATTTGACATTATATGAATTTTATTTCTTTTTACGAACTGCTGAATGCAGGATCTGTTAAAAAAGGCTTTATCGTAAAAAATCCTCGAATTGTAAAAGTTCGTGGCCGTGAAGCTACAGGAGTGAGGAGGTACGACGAACGGATGTAGCGAGCGCCGCCACCACCGCCACGTGCCCGGCCGTGCTGCGCGGAGGGAGGCCGCCGTGCAGCTACCCGCCGGTTCGGCCTTAATGTATCACCGGAGCGCAGCGGAGGTGAAATCAAACAGACAGGCGGCCGGGCACTTGCGGGTGGCGGACGAAATGAGGCAGCGGGTGGACTGAATACGTGGGCAAGGAAATGACCGACGAAAGCGCGGAGCGGAGTGACCTGGCGACCGTAGTGAGTGCAGCGAACGAGGGAGTCGGGAACGGAGTGGAGTGATTGAGGAAGGGAATGACTGCCCATGTATGAAGGACACGGGAGCTGCCCGAACGTAGGCGCCCGGAGCGCAAGAACTATGACAGGCCTGCGATAGCAGCCGTAGGCGGTGCAGATCTTGCAAGGCCAAAAAGACAAATATCCCCTTGCATGTTCTGCACCGGCCTGGCAGAGTTCTTGCCGACGGGTGTGGAGTGAGACCTTCTATCCAGCAGGACTTCATCCACGGCAATGACCAGCATGTTCATCCAGTCAGCATTGAACTGAGACCGGAAGTCGCTGTTACCGTTAAAGGTCATGTTCTTCCCGAAGATGAACTTAAGGAGGTTCAGGAAGGTTGTCTTGCCCGTCTTCCGCTCCTGGGATACCAGGCAGAGTACCGGCAATTTCTGTGTGGGGCTGCTGTAAAGCAGGGTGATATAATCTAGGCCCAGCTCGTACTGATCCCCGAAAATATGCCGCCAAAACCGTAGGATCGAATGACAGGCGCCGGGCGCCGGCTGCCATTCCAACGGATGGTATAGATTGTAAAAGTTGCCGATGGTCTCCCGGTGTTCCAGGTGCTGCGGCACACAGCAGAACCCGTCGAACCGGCGAATCTTCTTTATCATCGCCCGGGTGAGGTCCTGTTTGAGCATTTCCGAAGACCAGGGAATCCAGCCTTCGGAAAAGCCTCCCTGGAGGTTGGGCCGCAGGCACTTTTTAAAATAGCCCGTTTGTACCCGGATATAACTTTGGGGATTGTTAAGGGGGTAATTTTGCTGGATCATGATTACCTCCTTATTTTAAACGGTTGTGCTTCATGGAAGCAATTACCTCCGACCTTTTGAAATCTTCTTCCTGTGGGAGAAAAATATTGGTCATAAAGTTCAATTTTGACCAAATCTCTAGGGAATCAGTAAGAATAGCAATGAGGGATCAGGGAGGGATTTTATCTGTTTTTATCTATTTGGTTATGAGATAATTATACAATCAACATAACGAGAAGTAATTATTTTTATTTATTTTCACTTCTATATGGCAACGGGAGATCCTTTAGATAAACCTTGGCTCAGTACAGATGATTGGTGCTCATTTCAGTTAGGGCAGTGTAGATTACATATTCATCTAAAAAGGACAAAGGAGTTTTATGCTTCTCAACCTAAGATTTCAGAGAACTGTTTGTGTGGTTATTGCAAATATTTTGAATCTGAAGTAATTAATCAACCACACAGTTTGTTTGATATTTTAAGGAAGATGGAAGTGGATTTAAGCCGACAACCTAATATAAATCCTGATGGTATTTCTTGTGTTGGTGAAACTAAACCCGGCAAGCTGGGATATATGGGGAACTATTTTGTTTTCGGAGAAATTGGCAAGACTTCAAAAAAAGGAAAAAACTTAAGAGCTGATGGTAGCGTCAACGAAGTTACTTTTAATGATATGGAATTTGGAGCTGGTACCACGGTTACAGTTAAGCAGGTTGAAGAAGGTAAATTATCCTTTTCTTTTTATATGGATGTTGACAAAACAGCTGAAATATGATGTATCATGGGGCTACAGGCTTAAGTATTAATTGTGCAGCAGAAATGGCGTTCGTTCAATATATTGCCATCACAAATATAAATGTATTACCTGCCCTCCCATGGAGATCCTAAAAATTAAGTGTGAAAGTTGTAAAACGAATTTGATCGAAATCCTTGAACATATTGGCGAGGGGATACATCCCTATCGATTATGCCATCAATGTTATACCAGGCTAATCAATAAGGCGCTGAGACCTTTAGAGTTCTTCAATCTTGCGGCGATACATGGGTCTGCTTACTACTTGCATGATGACTTCTATGATTCTGAAACAGGCAATGCAACACAGCCCGACGTAGAAGTAATTGAAAGTGAAAAATTTCCTTATCCCGATATAAATCAAATTAAAGGCGATCTCCGGAAATTAATTGACTTTGGATGTGTCCAGTATGATACATCAGTCCAGGTAATACAGCAAATAACAGCTTTTGATAAAGAGACTGTTTTGGAATATTTGAAATATAAAGTAGATTATAATCGGGCAATAAATTACAAAGCCTATGAAATTGCAGCTAAAGTACTGGGCCCATTTGCATCAGATTGGCTGAGGCAGGAGTGGCAGAATCGAAAAGTAAATGAAGTTGCCGTTTTTGCTGAAGCGATAGCAGCTTGCCTTCCATTTGATGAAGCCTTTGAGATAATTACAAAAGAGATAGAGCATTCCCCTAACAATTTGTTTACCGACAACAGTTCGGCCCTATTCTATTTTCAAAGCAATAAAACACTTTCCTGGATTGAAAAAAATAAGGAGCGTATTATAAATGTCTCAACGAACTGGGGCGCTTTGGCTGCCTCATCAAAGATTGATTGGGGAACCATTAACAAGTGGTTGAATGATGGCCGGCCTCTAAGCCTGGTGGCGCTGGATGCTTTGTTTTTTTGCACAAGCTCGGGTGACAGGCGAAGCCAACCCCTCTGGATAATCCAACATCCTCCTACCCTTCTTGAACCTGTAGATGCAGCCATAATTGCAACTACAGTAAGCGCATATTTGGAAAAGGACAATGTACCAAGGACTAAAAGCGCTGTCAGAAGTATTATTGATAATTTATTTGCAACAGGTTGATGAAGGTTATTTTAGACGCATTATGATAATATTTCATGTGAATTCTCTACGCATCGCGTAGAGAATTCACAGCTATTCTATCCTTTGGGTTTTACCATCCACTTTACACGCCAGGATTATCCTGTTGATGGAGGGAGGTTATGGCAGGTCAAATAAATCCTTCACCAATTAATTGATCTAATAGGTATTTCATCTTTCAGGATAGTCCACGTAATATGTCGAGTCTGTTTCCTGGTGCGTTGGGAGAGAAAAAATTGGGAATAGTATTTGCATTTCTCTTAGGGCGACTAAGGAATTCAACCGGCCACTCTGCCAATCTTTGCTCTTTTACATGTACATATTTGCCAGGCTCAGGTTCATCGATATATTCCGCTTGCAGAATAAGTGCCAACGGTGCTTCCGCTCCAGGGCTTTCTTCGGAGTACTTAAGCGCTTCTTTGTAGGTCTCAAAGGTGCAATAATAATCGTTCCCGTCATCAATGTCTGGCGCCCCATCGTGAGGATGGCACCAAACCCGATATTCTAATACCTCATCCCAAACATACCCCCCACCTGATTTTGCAAGTGCTGGATAGGTACCGATTAATTCAGGGTCTTTAACCGTTGGATAGTTTGACATTCCAAGTGAATCAGACATATTGAGAGTTGTCGTTTTTATGAAGGTAGTAAATTTGAACAGAGTTTTAAAGTGTGGAAATGAAAAATTTATATGCGGGACAATTGATGGATTACCCACTTACTGTTTTATCTTTCTTGCTGTAACATTAAATACCTATTCTGCAAGAATATCTATCGTCTGTTCTTTCAATTTGACCGTCTTCACAATTTTTTGAAGAGACTCGTCTGTAAACGGTAATACCAAACGAATGGAAGATTTCCTTCCGCGTCTATATTGCCTCTCTCGATACCTTTTATTTTTACTGCGGTTATTCCTCATTCAATGGTAGCCCTCCGACGAACCACCCATTGTAGAGAAAATAAATTGTTGTATAGGTTTGCAGTTATATGGAAGTAATTCATGGATTTTATTAATGGGATGGGGAGGATTGTTTCCAGTACACTTTTACTATCTGGCGGACATTTCCCCGGAATGAGTATAGGATGATTAAAAATTTCATTAAATTCGGCAGCAGATCAAATTTCTGTTGCTACCATGAAAACATCAATCAACCAAGCAGCATGTTCCCTTTGCATAGTTTTTTGTTTAATGGCTCAGAACTCCCTTTTTGCTCAACAAAAGGACCTTTTCCGAGGTGTTCAGTTCGATAGCTCCTATTGTATCGTGGGTTTGTGCCAGGGCTATGACGGTAAATTGCAGGACAGTTTGCCGCGGTTCTGGTTTTATTTGGACGATCCGTCCGACATGGAAAAGCTAAAAAATGAATGGATATTTAAAAAGATTGCTGGCGATCATTCCTATGAAAGAACGTCGATCGAGATCACAGTCGTTAAAGATAAGCGGTTGGCACAACCCGGTTGCGTAATCTATCCAAACCGGGGCATCCTGATTGGCAACGGCGGATGGCACCAATTTGATACGGCGCTACTGGTTGCTTTGCACAGGCAGCATCCCTTGCGGTATCACACGGAAATAAGGCGTTTTGACAGCTTCAACAAGTATGCTGCTTATGGGAACGGCGTCCTCGCAGATACCAGCTTACTTTTCTTCTTCGAGCCTTCCGTTCGATATGAGGGCGAATTTGATCTCATTGCTAACCGTACAAATGATCCCGACAGTCCGATCTTTGTACTCCGCGACCTGAATAAGGAACTGGAGGAGATGGCGCCTGCAAGTTCTTTTCAGGCTGGTCAGGTTATCACGGACAGTTTTAACATCAACAGCCGAAACAAAACAAAGATTACGGTAAAATGTGCGAAAGCATTGTACGACAAATTTCACAATAGGCGTTACATCAAAACTGCCTGGCGGCCCGCGCCAATAGAGATGAAATTATTTTGGAAAGAGTGAGCGTATCGATGTTATGTGTAATAGCCACTACTTGATCTGTGCTAAAAATGCTTATTTTACCTCTAGCATGATGCTACCTCATAGGTAGCAACCTTTGCAATAGAGTTAAATAAAAAGAGTTAACTTATCAAATGGAAATCACTTCACAACCTTGTTGTTTATGAAAAAAAATAGATTAGGTTTTATTTCCATTTGCAAGATTAATTATTTTGATAAAATAACCCCCTCAAATAAAAATGTTTCGAATTTGGAGGGTTATCTTAAATTGGTTGAAATTGCAAAATCCTATTTTGACAATAACGAATTGGATGATTTTACCGGATACTTTCAGGATGGGCAATATTTTATTAACCTTTGGGCTGCTCATTTAGTAATTGAGTATGGTAATCCTTCCATTTTTTGGAGAGATAAAGCACTCGAAATTATAATACGTTACTCGGGTAATCCACTGGCCCCAGAAGTAGCACTGGAAGAAAAAAAGTGGATTGAGTTGAATTATCCGCAATTTTGTAGTTAAAGCTTGCAGGCCGTATCGCCAATGGTTTATGCGTAATTAACAAGATGTAGTTGCTCGTACGGATACCTTGCAGTAACATTAAATACCTATTCTGCAAGAATATCTATCGTCTGTTCTTTCAATTTGACCGTCTCCACAATTTTTTGAAATGATTCATCTTTGAATGATAATAGTAAGCCAAAAGGAAGTTTTCCTTCCGCGTCAGGATTGCCTCTCTCGATACCTCTTATTTTTACTGTGGTTATTCTTCCTTCAATGGCGATATGAGAAGTTGAGCCAATCGGTGCTTTGCCTTCAACAAAGGTACCAACAGCCACAATGCCCCTGCCGGATAGGTTGAAACTGGTCTTAATCTGAAAAATTCCTATTTTTCTCATGGTTCCAAAAATGAGTTCGGTGCCTGGCGTAAATGAAAAATGCGGCTGAATCGCATCCGTAAAAATGGATAAAAATATGGTGCTATTTAGGCAACGACTTCATCTTGCGCAAATGCTTATTAGTATTAGCCTCTTCCAATATCTTAGGTGCTAAAATACAGCCCTTTAATTTATTGAGATTTTCGTCTACCGTCAAGGTAATCTCACGGCCCCATGAAGTGGTGGCTTTTTGCTCTATCTTCTTCATATAATGCAATTTACAAAACCTTTAAGTAAATTTTCATCCATAATGGACAAAAAAAGTGGTGCCTCGGCACCACTTTCATTTATGTAATAAAGAATTTGTAAGCTATTTCGGGAAAGGCTTCATAATTATCGGTCCATGAACTTTGTTTTGCTAAGGATCTCGTTAGCCCGTTTTACTTTTTCGGGAAACAAGGATTCTTTTTCTACGGTATGCATGACGATTACCGTTTTGGAAGATTGCAGCGAAGATTCCCTCTTCTTTCTGATATTTTTCTTTTTTGCTAATGGCATATATTCAAATTTACTCAATTTTTTTAATTAGGAAAGCAAAATACTCAAAGGCCGTTTGAGGGTCGAATGGAACTTCGATATAGGACTCTCCTGACACAATTAATCCTCTGATTATAAACTCCTTACGAAACTCATTGTAATACATCTTAAGGATACGTGCATATAACTTTGTGCGCTCTGCGGTGCTTCCAATGAAGAATAGCTCAATTCCGGGGAATTGAGCCGTAAAATCACGAGTAATTTGAACAACAGTTGTCAGCACCTTTAAAATGTCACCATTGTTAGATTTTACGTCAACATCTAAAGAACCGTCAGGTAATAGATCTCCGAAACCAAGATTGTAAAGATTGTCAATACCAACAGGAGAAAAATCGACCGCTTTTATGATATTTATTTTACCGGTACTGACAAATGTATATCGATGGGAGCTTTCCAGAGTATATGAGTACGGTATCTGTGTCATTTTTAGAAAAGGTTTTAATTAAAAAAGAATTTCTGCAAACTGCGCGAAAGTTCCTGATAGCCAGGATTATCCGCGTTCAGTTTGTTGTTTACTTCATAAATCCGCTTTTCAATGGAATCGATCTTCAGTCCTTTGTAAGGCGCAAAATGGAGCCGCAGGATCTGAGCAATGTCATTTAGATCCATTTTGGAGAATAGCAGCTCTCCAGTTTTATTACGCCGGGTTGATTTACTGGAGAGGCTTCGCAGGCACAGTAATAAAGTTATTAGCTTGTCCTTAAGGTGAAGATTGGCAATTTGGATATCCCCCGTCTCGTACTGATCTGCCAGGTGCATGATCTTGTCCTCTGTATTGACGACGATGCCATCGAGTTTCCCTTTCAGGTTAGTGCAGATCTCATCGGTCAGCTGATCGATAGCGACTGGCTCCCTGGCGCCGGCGCCAGGGAGTTCCTTTAATTGATCTTTTATCAACCCTGCCAGATCATTCCGGATGAACTCCTCATAAACATGGATTTTCTGATCCTCCTCTAACTCCAGGAGGTGATCCTTCGTCCAGTCCAGGCAGAACTTGAATACGGTAAGCCAATACTCTTTCCGATCCGGTGCAAAATTGGCCATTCTGAATTCAAGAGTCCTTTTGGTAAAAAGCAAGAAATCCTTTTTATCCGGGTAGCGGTTTAAATGATATTCCAGGTATTGGATGGCGTCATGTGGTTGGTATTGGCCCAGTCGCAGGAATATATAATTATAGTAATGCCTGGCTGATGGCTCTTTGCTGAAAAAAAGCTCATAGCCATTTTGGAACCGGCCAATGGTATAGTGAAAATAGGGTGTGAATTGACCGGGGGTACCACTATAATTATCATTCCGGGCGAACAGAAGCTGAAGATTCCGCCACCCGGCCCTGGTAAAATTATCGAACATAGAGGATCAGGTTTTCTTAAGACTTTCAAAAATTGCATTTTCACTATGGCCTTCATATTTCAATAGCGTTCGGATATCGGCATGTTGGGTGATCTTCTGTACTACAGTGATGGGAACACCTTTTTCCAGCATGATAGTAACAAAGGTTCTACGTGCCATGTGCGAGGACATGAACGCATATTTTGGTTGGCGGATCTGGACTTCTTTTACGCCACTAAAGCGGATGATATGAACGGGATTATTAAGTACTGCAATTTCGCCAATTTCTTTTAGATATTCATTAAATTTTTGGTTGGAGATTACCGGCAACGTATAGTTATATTTTTCCAGGATCGGCTGAGCATTGGCTATAAACCCGGTAAAGGGGACCACTACCCTTTTCTTGACTTTGATCGACATAAAATCCCATTTCTTACCGTCAAAATCATCCCGACTGAAACGCATGATATCAGAAAACCGCTGCCCGGTGAAGCACCCGAAGCAAAATAGGTCCCGGACCTTTTCCAGCCGAGGGCTGGCTGTTAGGTCCTTGCCTAATAGCTGGAACACTTCTTCTTCAGTGAGTGCCACAATCTCGTTTTTGCTCTTTCGCTTAATCTGGGTTTTGATCTTGGTGAAAGCTGCGGGATTTTTATGGTAGTCATTTTCAAAGCTCCATTGCAGGAAAGATTTCAGAGTAGCACAGTATTTGGCGATGGTGTCGTTAAACAGGCCCTTTTTCGGCTCTTCTTTAGAGCCGTTCGCGTTGGATTTGGCCAGGAGGAACTTTTCATACCGGTTAAAGAAGGCTTGGTTAAAATCGCTGAAGCTAAGCCGCTTCTTTTCCTTCGCTTGAAGATCATCCAGGCTTTTGAATACGGTCCGGTACTCTTTAAGGGTGCCTTCGGTAAGAACTTGTTCTTTGCTGACCAGGAAGTCAGCCCGGGCCCTGTCTACGGTATTATTCTTAGTGGAGGTAATTCCTTGCATCTGTTTTAGCAATAATTGACGGATATCCTCTTCCTCCAGGTATTCCTTTTCGTCTTTCAGTTTGATGTATTGCTTCAGTAAACTGTTGGCCTGGGTATCCAGTTCATTATTTAATTCCAGGCTTCCCCGGGTGCTGCTTTTATATCGGCCTGTTTCAAAATTCCATTCTGCCGGCAGGACTTTGGTATTCGTCTTTATTTTGATCCTTTTCCCGGTTTCGTAGGTGAAAAATAGATATAACGTGGTCTGCTTATCGCTAAGGATGCTCTTAGGGTAATGCTTCTTATGCAGGGTGCATTCTTTGACCACCTGCTTTATTCTTTCCTTTGGCAAAGAGGCATCGAAGGGTTTGTCCAGGTAATAATTGATGAAAGCCATGACCCAAAATTAGGGGAATCTGCCCGGAAATATTCGGACAAATTTCGGACAGTTTTGCTTGATTTACGTAAGTTAAGATCGGGAAAGTATTATCTTTAAAATATCAACTAATTAATTACCAATTAGGTGTAAATTAAGATAAGTTAAGTTTAGTTTGAATAAAGTAAGGGGTTCGAATCCTGTCATCCCGACCTATTTTATTGAATTTTTATCAAACCCGCTCTTGGAGCGGGTTTTTTATGGTTCGAAATTGACCGGCATTTATGTAAGAATTTCATTAATACCCTGTCAATCAAAAGAATGACTGGTTCGAATCCCGTCAGCTCACTCGCGGGCAAATTTATCGTACCAGCGTAGAACACGCAGCACCCGCAGCGTGTTCCATTGGCTGGGCTGACCATCGACGTGCTCCAGTGCAAAGTGAACCTTGCCTGGATGCGTGTTCTCTAGTAGCCAAGTGCCATTGGGCTGCTGCTTGGATCGAAGCAAGTCGATCGCTTCGTCCATGCGCGGGTCCGGCGCATCCCCTACCGAGCGGAAATATTCGAGTGCACGTAGCACGTCGTAGTGCCAGCGGATAGGAAATGAGAATTGCACCCAGGCAGGATTGACGATCTCACCAGTGCTCTTACGCCGGAATAGTCTTCGTTCGAGAAGATACTCCTCGCCCCGGCGCCGTGCCGCAATGGATTCCGCGGAGCCGCCGGTGGCGCGCTCATGCGCCAACAATCCTTCCAGAACGTTGATCGTCGTCGCGAACGACGAATGGACGGAACCGTTCTCTGCTTCACAATTCCATCCACCGTCTCCGAGCTGCTCACCTAACAGGCGGGAGACTACGCCATCCACATTCTGACCAAAATAAACGCCCAATGCGACCGTCCTACCATTGATGCACGGCTCGACCTCGCCGCTGAAGAATGGCTGCCCGGCGTGCTCCCAACGACAATGGTCCCTGACCTGCGCCACAGCCCAGCGCACCCGGCCAGCCCGCGGGTCTACCCCGAAATCCCTCAGCAGCTGAAGCGTCGGCAGCGTGGCGGTCCAAGGCTGGCCTGGCTCTGGTGGTACCGGTTGAAGCTTCCGCGCAGGGAAGCATGCGCCTCCTGCCCACTGGCCATCTTCGCCCTGCAACGCCAGAATTCGGGCGCCCCAGCCCTCAGTAACTACCCTCGCGCGTTCCGCTTCAACTACTTCGACCGGCGCATGGGCGAGATCTTGCAATACCTGCCAGCGGATGGCGGGATCCGAATCAAGAAGCCAATCCAGTACAACCATATAAATTGCTTAGTTCGGTTGTAAGTTCCGTAAATTTTTGACAGTGGCATCTAACATTTTCTTAACTATTTTCGGCCTCGCCTTGAATGAAGGAAAGAATATTCAACTTGTTGTTTTTCAAATCGCTAGAAGGGATAATCGTCTCAGGTCAGCGACGAATTCGAGAATTGTCCTGCCAGGGCGACAAGTTCAATTATCCGCAACAAAATGCAATTAACTGCAATTTTAGGCAGCGGGTTCCAACAAAATGCCCTCAGATTTTTAAGCTCTGAGGGCATCTTTTTTTAATGGAGATTTTCCTATTTCTTTAAAGGTTGTTCTCATTGTATGCAAACTCTTATTCGCAATATATAATTGATTCGAATCCTGTAAAGCCTTTATTGATATTTCACGTTCTCCTTTCATCCTTTTGACCAAAGATGCCATCTACTCCGTATTTTTTTGCCTCAATTTTAGTTGTTCAATATCCTCTATATCCTTCGCTCTTCCTTGGGTCTGCTTATTGGCAATCAAATCAGCATAACTAATAAAGGGAATTTCTATCTCGCCAATTTTCGAAACCTCACATTTACTGAAAGAGTCGCGAAACCTTGAAAGGCCAGGCAATTCGGGCAAAAAATCAACTGTAAACTTATCGTATTCCAATCTGAAAAAAGACTTTTTGGGATTGGGTGATTTTTCAGCTTTAAAGCGAGAAATGTCTTGACCTAATTCTTCCAAGGCATCCAATAACCTAAAATAATTGTTATAATTGGAATTGTACCAGAAATCCAAATCATGCTTTTCGGTCACCTCCCCGGAAGTTTGGCGGGAAAGTCTGTAATAGCCGTGTAACGCGACCGCGGTTCGCCAGGTTGCTCTTGGTATAGCGATGGTCAGAGAGAAGGTTCAGGAACTCCTTAAGTTCCGACTCCTTCGCTGAATCGGACTGGTTTTGAGATTTATGGACCTCGTCGGTCTTCAAATCCTGAAAGCTTGTATAGTAGGTGAGTTTGGCCATATACTTTATTCTACGAATTTAAAATTATTTTTAGACATGACCACTATGATTATGTGCGAGGAAGGCAAAATCTACATAGTCCCATTACGTATTGATTAACAATGCCTTAGGGTGTTAGTTTTCGTCACATCGCCCAAACCTTGGTTCGAAAATCTTCAGCCAATTACCCTAACCTTACAATCGGTCAACAGACACAGGATGCCACCATCGGCAATTTTGGGTATGGGGTTCCAGGGAAAAGCTTTCAGATTTTTAATTCTGAAGGCTTTTGTTTTTTTTAGATTGCTGCAACTTCTTTTAAATCTTGGATAAAAGAGTTTGAAATTTGTCCAGTTCTCCCGACCAACAGATTTCCCCATCCACCGCAAGTGCGGTGGATTTTTGCTTTGGAGCGGAACCGCTTTCCTTAATGTGGATTGGCTACGACGTGAAGCCTTTACCGGCTCCTTCCTTTACCTTTGCCACATTCGGGCCTGCTCCGACTCCCTCATAAAAGGAGAGGTCTTCGTTGATCCCGACCAACCTCCAGCATTGCCCCCCGGGTGCCTGAAAGTAGAGGTGGGGATCTGGTACATCCAGCTTCCTGACACCGGAACCGATAATTTTCTTTTTCATTTCTTCTACGTTGTCGGACTTGATTTCCAACCACATCGATCTTGCAGTTCGCGAGAACCCGCTCTCATCAGGGACATCCCCATAGAGAAACCCAATATAGAAGTTCTCGCCCAGGCGAAGAAAATCCCTGTCATCCTCTGCTTTCGCGATCGTACCACCGAGGACATCACAATAAAATTTACGAATGTTGTCCCGGTCTTTCCGCGGAACAATAACCGACGAATGGTTCCCAAAAATTACCTTTGCCATGATTAATATTATTTTATTTTTTGAAATAAATAGATTTGAATTATTTTAGATCGATTTACCGGTAATGATAAAGTTGAATAGATAATCCTTAATAACAATGTCCCAACCCTCATGAGCGCATCGTTCATAACATTCTTTTTCAGGAACAAGACCTTCATGAGTAAAGCGAAGTATGGTTTTATCTCCTTCAACAGCTATTTCAAAAATCAGTTTCGTATTTGTCCACTCATGATTGTCTTTTTCCAGCCAACTCATTTCGCTTTCAGTAATAAGCCAAACAACTTTTTTGTCTGGAATAATTTCAACTAATTTCTGTTTTGAATAATGTGCGCCCGGATGGTGAATAACAAATTCATCATTCAATTTAGTGCTGCTTCCTTTAAGGTCTTTGCCACCCCACCATTTTGCCACATCATTCGTGATAGCTTTGAAAACATCCCGGCTGGATTTTTCAAGCGCAATGGTTGCCTGGAAATCTTTCTTTTTCATTTTTATAGTTGTCTTAACAGTTTATATCGCTACCCATCAAAATTTACTTTGCTTTCCCATAGGTTATAAAGTTGTAAAATATCTCTTTAATGGTCATATCACATATCTGAACTAATCTGTCAGATTCATTCTCAAGAACAATACCATCGTAAGTAAATTTGAGCGAGGTATTATCACCTTGGGGCGTTAGTTCAAAAATAAATTTTGTGCCTGTCCAATCAAAGTTGTCTGTTTTTCGTATGCTCTCGGTTGTAACCCATACAACTTTTTTATTTGGCACAAATTCAACCACTTTATTCTTTGAATAATGCATATCTCCCATTCTAAATACAAACTCAGTATTAAGCTTGATGCTTTCTCCTTCAAATTCTTCAGGCCACCATTTTGAAAGATCAATGACATGATTAAAAACATTATTCGGAGATTTTGCAACCTCAATTTCTACTGTGTAATTCGCTGCTTTATAATTTTTGTTTGTCATTTTTTAATCGCATTTGATGGTTATCGAAATCTAAACCGCTGGAAATTGTCTCACTTGGTGGGTGGCCTGAAAACACCCTTTCCGTTAGTTAGATAGGAAAATAAGCTTGTTTGGATCCAGTGCGTCCAGCCCGGTTCACAGTCTTTGTAACATTCAACGTCAGGTGTAAGACCTTCATGTGTAAACTTCAGCTCTGTTACGCCGTCATTTTCATGGAGGTCAAAAATTAATCTGGTGTTAGCCCATTCCGTTTTATCCGAATACCAGGGCATATTACAATCTGTAACTAACCAAACAACTCTTTTACCGGGGGTCAATTCTGTTACGGTAAAGTTGAAGAAAGAATCCCCACCCATCTTTACGGTAAATTTGTCATTTTGTTTTTCGGCGCTGCCGGTAAAGGTTATTCCCCACCACTCCGGTACGTTGCTGATCTTTTTGATCGCCTCGTTTGCGCTGATCTTTGCAGAGATGCTGCTGTTAAAATCGTTCTTTTCCATTTTGTTTAATTTTTAAACAAAGGTAGAACGGCAGCAGCCCGCTGTATTGTACGAATCGGAACTCAACTCGTATAATGTTTGGTGGCGAGCTCGTTTAGGCTGTTTTGAAGGTCGGTTGGGGTGAAGCCGGTGAACCTTTTAAATGCCCGGAGGAAATGGGATTGGTCGTAGTAATACTGGTAAATATGGTCTTTTAAGCCCTGCAAATGGACACCGGTTGAATATACCTGGTAGAATTGTTTAAAACGAACTATTTCGGAAAGGTTTTTGGGGCCCGTACCCAAATGTTCCAAAAATTTTCTATGAAGCCATCGCGAGCTGTATCCGGTTTCTTTTTCAAGCTGTGCCACGGTGATCAGGCCTTTGGAGTACGATATGCGATTGATGCAAAAATCGTATATGGGGTCCGGAGCGGCTTTTTCCAACCGTTTGATCAGAAAATTTTGCAGGATCTGCAATTTCAGGTTTAAAGCGCTTGCCTCAGCAAGTTGCGACTGCAGTTCTTCCGCATCGTTGCCGATCAGGTTCCCCATCCCCACTATTTGATTTTTGACCTCAGCGTACGATAAATGAAACAAACGATAAGCTCCCAGCGGGTTGAATTCGATGATTATGGTGCCAGTCTGCGTATCTTCCTGCGGATCAAGAATTACGGGGGAGTCGATCAGGCCGGTTAAACTTAGCTCATTTTCACTTTGGATGAAGGGCTTGCCCGCAATATGGGCAACGATCCCGTTACGGTAGGTAAGCGTTAATTTGAAATTTGCATTTGGGACGATCAGTTTTCTATCCAGGGCGGGAAGACGACCGCTGCTTTCGAACACATACATTTTCGCAATGTATGGGCTTAACAACGGATGTGGAGTGACCGGACTGAATCGGAACGCTGTCATTTGCTTTGCGGAGTATTAATTTTGCTTTAAAGATAAGGCTAAGCGGTGAAAATTTCCGGCTTTTCCTACCCTTCGAAATGGCCCTGGTCGGCTGCTTCTAACATTTCTTTAACTTTTTCGAGCTAACACCCAGAATTGAAAAAAGCGATCGAAGGCATTCGTTTTCAGATCGCTAGGTTCGCCAATCGCCTCAAGTCATCGACTAAGCGGTTCGAGAATTGTCCTGCCAGGGCGACAAGTACAATTATCCGCAATAAAACGCAAGTTTTTGCAAGCTTGGGTAGCGGATTCCAAATAAAAGCCTTCAGTTTAAGCTCGAGCTGAAGGCTTTTTTATTGTGTCTTTGTAATATTCGGCTCACGAATTGCTTCATTCTCAATTGTCCTAATTTTTGGTATACTTATCGAAAAGAGAGCTAGGGTTTTGTCAGTGTTCTTGGTCTTCAGTAAATTGTCGGAAAAATGCCTAATTGTTATTCGGGATTGGCAATATTGGTATTAGTAATACTGCCATCTCTTAGCCAAGGTCAAAAAACGTTTTCTCCAGCAAAGGAAGCCTTAAAGTTATTTAACTCATATAAACCCAGTATAGAGAAACACAACAATGCGATTGTCGATGATCCGGTCGTAATAGAGGGAGACATCAATGGGGATAACCAGAGTGATTGTATTATTTCTTTCATAATGACATCAAAAAGCGGTGGCAATGCTTATGTAGGACATGAATGTGCTATCTACTTAAATACAGGAACAGGTATGAAGGTCGTAGGGGCTTTTCCTAAATTTTATTTTTGCTATTCTCTGGAGCAGATAAAGGACCAGGTAATTTACGGTCGTGAATATGAGTGCCAACCTCCTTATAACAAAATTCTAAGGCAAAGAAGATTTATATACGAGCAAGGTCGGATTAATATTATTCCATAACAAAATTTATCCTTTCTCAACTATTTTGTATGTCGCATTCATCCCTCGATTATCAGAGCCCGATGTCCTATGAAAAAAAGTATTATTATTGTTTAACCCAAGAGAATTTTGTGTCCGCGTAAAACTATTGGTAGGAAATATGGCAAGAATCGAAAATCTGGACCACATCGTAAATACTGAGAATCGTACTCGGGCAGTGATGATTTTATATGATTTTATTTGTAAATATGATTTCGATGAATTGACGGAGCCACAGAAGCATTTTTATTTTATTCAGGAGTTGGAAAATGCGATCAACATGGATGGATTTTACCTGTACTTTTGGAATTCAAGAGGCGGATTTGCAGCCGAAACTCTTCAATCGCTGACAGCAATTGGCGCGTTTCATACATGTGTAATTATGCAGAAAGCAATTGATCAATTCCCTGGTGGTCATGTCCCCAAGGAATGGCTCAGCAGACAACGCTTAGTTGAACAGATTGGAAGACACCGCAAGCGACACCTGGAATGCTCTGGATCAGGAATTTTTGCAATACAAGGATGATTTGATGCAGTTGAATATCGACTACATAAAGAGGAACAGTTCACTCTTTTAGTATATAACAAGGTACCTGCATTCCTCGTTCAGTCGTCAAAGTCCGATGTCCTATGAAAAAAATGTATTATTATTGTTTAACCCAAGAGAATTTCGTGTCCGCGCAATTCAAGCCACCTCAATCGTGGGTCTGATAGTGAAGAATAATTTTATCTTTTACATCCGAATTCAATGCATCGAATAGCTTTAAAATGTTATGACCACTGTTGAACTTGCCAGTAGACTGCATAGAAATTCCTTTGAAAATTAGCTCTAAGCCAAAGACAATGTTAACGATTGGCATACAAAGCTTTGGATGAATCATTGTATCGTATTGTTTCACCTCATTATCTTTTTCTTTGAAGTTTTCGGATGCCGCCAAACTTCCCTTTTCAAAAAAATCTTTGGCCGCGTGAAAAATGAATAGTGGGCTATTCAATGGGCTCATATGTATTTCTTTAAAGTTTATTACTATTAACGGCTACTGAGCTAACGGCGAAAGTCCTGCTCTGCTTGGGCTCTTTTTATTGCAACCTTTAGTTCATCTTTTCCCCATTTATCTATTAGGGCCAATGTTTGTTTGGTTAAGAGATTTATATTTGCCCCATTATTGATAAGCCATTCAATCATCTCGGTACTTTTGGTGTTGATCGCTGTCTCGATGCAGGTGTTTAGTAGCATGCCATTCTTTATGTTGATGTCAACACCTTTTGATATAGCAAATCTAAGTCCTTCTAATTCATTGTTATGAACTGCATAATATACCCCTTGATACTCATAATTAGAGAAGTCTGCGCCAAGTAAAAGTAAATATTCAGCAGTTTGAATTTGAGAATAGGCAATGGCATTTTCTAAGGCTACATCAATTTCCTGCTGGTTATATCCATTTTCAAATAGCTTCTTAAGTTCAACAATTTTTCCATCTCCGGCAAGCGTTTCTATTTTAAGAATCCTAGACTCTTCCATCACTCTTATTATTAAATTTCATAAATTGATTTTCTGAAATCTGATTTTCAGAAATGTAATATAAATAATTCATTTTCATAGTGTGATATTGGCTGAACGCCGTAAATCCATGAGGAATAAGCTCGAAAATTGTACAGGGAGGGCGACCATTTTTTGATTAATTTTGCGAAATCCGCTCCCAGAGCGGGTTTTTTCGATTCGAACGACTTCTATGTGTTTTGTTTGATTAGGCTAATTCGTTCGTTGTTAATCAAAAGGTGAATGGTTCGAATCCTATGATCCCCAATGTAGAGCTGGGGTCTTTTATTCTCTGGTTTTGTCTTCTTCATATTGCCAATCATCTTCTTTTGTGTCTCGCCAGGCACGCCAACCCAATTGCAAATGATATATTTCATTTATTGTTGGATCAAGCTTCGTGATTTCCTCCAAACAGACAAGTTTTATATCGTCAAAATTCGGTTCTGAGGTGGTATGAAACTGCCAATCTCCATCCTCGTTGTGGTAAATATATAAAATAGGGTTGCCCTCGAATGCCTGCTTGGTTGTGTAAACACCCAAGTTTCTCTCCTCATAGAACTTAAAATCGGTATTCCTGTCAAGTAAAGGCTGCTTGAATTTCCATTCAGGATTAAAATCCTTTTGCCACGGGAAAATATGCTTCTTATCTGGCCAAACAATTTGTAATAGCAGGAAGTCGAATGTCATATCATAAAACCAGCCTGCGTAACCAACATAATTTCTATAATATTCCTTGTCAGCCTCAACGAATTGAATTTTATAACCTTCTAAGAATCCACTGTAAAGTTCGCCTGTTGTAAAAATCTCTCCTTTTTTAATAAGATCACAAGCATGGTTAATAATTCCGGCCGATACTTCTGTCTTTAATCCAAAGCAAATGATTTCCGGATGCCTGTATTTTTTATAAAGTCCAATTGAATAAACAAAACCTGGCAAATAGTTATCGGACTCAATCAAAGTTAAATGGCAACCGAATTTTTCGATGTTATCGAGAATTGTTTGCTTCTCTTCTTTGTCATGTTGCTCTTGCTCGTCCGTCATGGCCGTTTAATTTATTGCTGCCCTGGTCTTCTGTTTACGGAAGCTTAAAATAATACCCAATTAGTGCCATTTTTAACATAAGTCTCGCCTCTTTTAATAGGAGGTATGTCTAAAATGGTTTTTTCTAATTCAAGTATTTGGCGTAAAGATGCCAGCATTGCATTTTTAGGCCCTGGCGTTTCCTTACCAAATGCCTGCAAATCGCCATCTTCATCCAAAATGAAATAGGTAATGGCCTCCTTTTTTGTGCTCGCAGTATTAGTGGTATATACCATTATGTCTTGCGGCAGCTGATTCAAGGTTACCTGCTCTTGTTCAATATTAGCAGGCTTTCGCATAAAAGTTCCGTCAAGATCACTTCTTAAATACCCCTCGTTATGTTGTAAGTTCGTTGTATACATCCCCTCCTTAAGCCAGAGAGGAAAAGCAATTTCGCTACCGGCTGTTTTGTCTTTTCCTGAAAATAGTTTTTTAAGAAAACCCATATAAGAAATGTTTAAGCGATTGTTCCATATTACTCTTCAGTTGTACCCACATATTCAGAATACATTACCGGATATCCTTACCGGCTACTTTTATTCATATGATGATAATTTTCAAAGTGATCAAGATTAACGAAATAGAAATATCATTAATCCAAGATATTAATTTTTAGATTACTAAGTGAACTAAACGCCTCAAATCCATGAGAAATAAGTTTGAAAATTGTACAGGCAGGTCGACCAACAAATGGAGCCTCTGGCGATAGCCAGGGGCTTTTGTATTTTTTGTGATGCAAGCTCGCAAAGGAATACATCGAAGAGATTTATTGTTTTTATGCAATGAAGATCGCTTTGTTAGCTGACATTCACGGAAATGCAATTGCTTTGGAAGCCGTATTAGCAGATATTGTGCGTAAAGGCGGCGTTGACGGGTATTGGATTTTAGGCGATCTGGTTGCGCTTGGGCCTGACCCGAACGGGGTGCTACAACAACTTATGCACCTTCCCGAGCTGCGATTGATCCGGGGTAACACCGATCGTTATGTGGTAAGTGGAGACAGACCCTCTCCAACTTTGGAAGAGGCTCGTGAAGATTCCAGTCTCCTGCCACCG
>DATMGS010000003.1:0-250741 GCA_035555335.1 Puia sp. | reverse complement strand
CGGCCTTTTGATAAAATTCAAATTTGGTCATCTTCTCCTCCTTCTTATCGAAGATGGGTTCTGGCAGCTCGGTATTAAAGCCCATGATGATATGGGTAGCCGCCTCCTGCTTCTTTGGCCCCCGGCCTCCTCCCAGGCAGTAGAACACGGCATAAAGACAAGGCAGGACCAGTAAAGGCAGGATCAGCAGCAACTTTCGTTTCTTTAAAAAATTAAGGGAATGTAGGATGGACGTTTTCATGCTAATAAAATTTAAAAATGAATAAATGATTGTTATCGTTTCTCGATTTTGAGATCCTTGTTTTCGATCGTATTCCACCGCTCGATCAGGAACCCATGGGGATTATTCTCGGACCGCACGGTCGTGCGCAGCCAGCCTTCCGTTAGCAGCCCCCGGGTAATCAGGCTGGTCGTCCGGATAATGCGCTGCGTGGCCCAGCACCGGAAGTAAAAGGGATAAACCTTCGTATCCAGCGCGATGCTGTCGATCCCGATCTCCTGGCTGATATTACCGGAGATGATCCCGGCATAGTAGCCATTCTCTTTCAGGTTGTCATACAACCGCTTGGCGGAACCGTCCGCGAGGTAGAACGCATGGGAAATGTTGGCATTGATCACTTTCTCATCAGGCGCCAGCGTGAAGAAGTATTGATGAAAACTCCGGATATGATCCCTTGCCTCGACGGGAATATTCTCTTTCCGGTCACTGGCCAATGCCTCCAGTATTCTACCGCTGGTGAGCACATAGACCCTTCCCTGTCCCTGCTCCGCCAGTCTCAACACCCTCCAGACGATTAACCCGGTCAGCCCCGCACAGGCGATCAGAAATACAAGAGAAAAAAGACGGATATGCTGAAAGGCAGTCTCTATATTTTTTGTTTTGGGGAACATGATTGTATTGGTTTTTAAATGAAATACTCTTTATTACAGCCGGCGTCTGTTCACCTTCGTCAGATGCGCCCCCATTCCCCCGCCGCTCACGATATAATTGGCGATGGAAGGCACGGTGAAATAGCCCACGATCGCCAGCAGCAGGAAAACGATATAGGCGCTGTCCGTAGGACCGAAACTGGTCTGCCCGCTGCTGTTCAGCTGCGCGATATCGAGCCGGATCATCTCCTGCTGGATCTGTGAGATCAGCGAGCCGAACAAATTCGCGATGGGTAGCCAGAGGAAGACATTGATATAGCGCGCCAGCCAGTTGGTGAGCAGATGCCCGAACCCGTCGAAAACAGACAACCCCAAAGCCAGCGGGCCCAGGATGGCCAGAATGATCAGGTAGAAGGTGCGGACCGTATTGATGGCGAGCGCTGCCGCTTCAAACAGCACCTGGAGGATCTCCGATAACCAGACCTTGATAGAATTCTTCAGGTTATAGGAAGCCTTGGCCATCTCGAACTTCACCCGGTTCGATACGCCGGAAAAAACACCGGAATCCGCCTCCCCGGACAAGGCCTCCCATTTGTCGAGATTCCCGCTGCCGTCTGTATTCACGTACATCTGCCAGTCATTCGAATTTTTGAGGGCCTCCTGTTTCTGTTGCAACAGCGTCGCTACCGCCTGGTTGGAATCATTGACCAGGGCCGCCGTCCCGCTGACGGCAGGCTGCATGACGCCATTGATCAACGCGATCACATAGGGGAAGAGCGTGATCGCCAGCCCGATCCCAAACGGTTTCAGCAAAGGATACACGTCCACCGGCTCGGCCCGGGCGATATGCCCCCACACCCTCGCGGCCACAAACCAGAGCGTAGCCAATCCCGCAATCGCCCGGCTGACGCCGATCAGCTCCGAACAGTGTACGATCATGGTGTTATAGACCTGCTGCAAAGTGGCCTGCAGCCCGCCGATTTCCCCGGAGAGTCCGCTGTCCTGCGCCTGGCTTAGAACCGGGCATAGCATGCCCGCTGCCCCGATAAGGGCATTTTTAAAATGCTTCTTCATGTAAGTGATTTTAATTCGTTATTCCATAGATCTTTTGTAGGGTGCTCACATCCCCGGCCGCTTTGAGCCGCTGGATGGCTTGCAGGGATACTGCGTTATCAAATTGACGGAGAAACTTAAGCTGCCCGGTAATGTCGGCATAGATGCGATCGATCGTTTGGATCCGCCCGTCATCCGACAGCCTAAGCTGGTTATCCGTCATCACCATCGTCAGGCTTTCGATACATTCCGCGCTTCGCCGGAAGAGCAAGGAATAGGTATTGCCGAGATAGGTTAATTCCTCCGGGGTAAAATGCCCGCCGGCAATTGCCCTTGCCGTCGCGGTCTTATATTCCCGCACGATGCTGTACTCCGCATCGATGATCGCCGGCACCCGGGGATAATTTCGTACCGCAGGAGAAACCAGCAGCAACCCATCCAAAAATAATTTGTGCAGGTTGAAATTACCCTCCGCGATATTTCGTATGTCCGTATAGCCCTTGTTGACGATGGCATAATCGGTATACATATCATTCAGGATCGTCTTTAGCTCCGATAGCTTTTGGACGTCGAGACTCAACTGCTCCAGCAGCTGCCCAATCGTCTGCGACCGGGCATTCCCTGCACTAAGCGCCAGGACGATCAGCGCCACCACACATTTTTTCAACATGACTTCGATTTTTAAAAGTTCACGATCCATCTTTCCAGGGCACCGGTTTCTTCCTGCTCCCGCTGCCGCCAGGCAATCAATGCATCCATCCCCCGTATATACCTGGATACATCTTTGTTCTGCGCCTTCACAATGGTCGCTATTGTTTCTATCCCCCTCATCCGCTCTCCATCCGTCATAATATACAGACTGTCCGCGAGCAGTTTTTGCAGATTGGTCAGATTCTCCGTACATTCCTTTATCACGGCGACATATATCTGGTTGATCGTATTCCCCTCCGTTGGTTGTAACCAGGGCGATGTCATCCACCGTGCCAGCGCATCGGCGAATCGATCGATCATATTTGCCTGCATCCGGATGATGGCCGATACCGGCGGACTATTTTTTATTGCCGGGTTCACGGCTGACAGGTAGCTAAAGAATAGGTGATGCAGATTGAACTCCTCGAAGTTAATGTCTCCGATCCCCTGCCATCCCTTTTCCACCAGCCGGTAGCCTTTCTCCGTCGTCACGATGTAGCTTTGCAGGGCTGTGATCTGTTCCCATATGGTGGGTGAAGCTCCCTGGGCCGGGAGACCAGTCACCCATCCACCGAGGACAATACCCAATATTATTTTCTTGTACATACTGATACTAATTGAAATTTTATAAATGCGGGCGAACCCGATGTCTACGGCGACAGTCCATACAATGCCCGGATCATTGCCCAGTCCTGCTGGTCTTTCGCCCGTTGCAGGCTGAGCAAGGTGTTTTCCTGGGTGAACCGTTGCAGGTCGCTATAGTTATGATCGATCCTGCCACTGGCCCCATCGATGATCCGCAGCCGGTCCCCGTCTTCCATCTGCGTCAGCAGGGCATTGATTACCAGCGCCAGCTGGTTGACATTATCCATGCTTTCCTTGAGAATGCCCTGGTAGACCCGGAGAATATGGCTGACTTCCGCCGGACTGAAATGCGGGTCCTGCTGCACCAGCGCATACGCCTTCTTATAATCCGACACCAGCCGGGCCTGCTTTTCAATCAGTGCTTTCACCTTGCTATAGGTGGCGATTGCGCTTTTCACCTGCCAGAGCTCCGCGTAATAATTCGCATAGAGATCCTTCTGCCGCTGCACCCAGTCGGTAATCGCCGTCAGTTGCGTCTGCTGCATGACGTTTTCCAATTGCTTCTGCGCATCCTGCAAAAAGATCGTCTCCGTCTGTATTTTTTGGATGCCCAGGTCCACGGCCATGATCGCCGCCTTGATCGCTTCGTCGATGATCTCGATCTGTGCCTGGGCCCCGAAGAGCGCCAGGTTTAACAGACCGATAGACAACAACAAGCACAGAACAACTCGTTTTATAGAGACTATTTTATTCGATTTTTTCATACTCAAAATCCCGTTTGTATACTTTATTGGTCGCCGGGTCGTACCGGATCTTATCGGCTTTCGACACGGAGATCAGCAGGAAATCCGGCGCATTATAACCCGCCTGCCACTCCTCCGATTGATATTCCCCCGCCAGCTCCCGCCCCCCCTTCACCCGGAAAAAGCAGGACCGGCGTGTCACGAGATAACCGGCGCTGCCCAGGGGCGTTCTCCGGATGATGAGTGTATCCCTGATATGGCAGAACTCGTTGACCGATTCACTGACATAGATACCCGGCAGGAAAACAGGAGCCTCGTCCGGTGGTTTTTTGCAACCTCCCAAAGCCATCCATCCCAGGATGATAAAGAGCACGATCATGCTAACCCCTCCCCGCAGACCCGCCACCAGGGCTTCGATGCCTTTGCGAAAGCTGCCCTGCTCCGCAGCATGTTTTTGCACAAGGACCTTTTCAGACTCTTCCGTGGAGTATGTGTAATACTCCTCCGGCGACACTTCCGTCCGGTACACCTTCGAATTCGAAGGACCCAGGCTGATAAAGACCTCCTTGTATTTCCTCCCCCGTTCATTCGCCTTATTGACGGACAACACCAGCGCCTTGTCTTTTTCCGTCAGCCCCAGCAGGTCCTGGATCTCGTCAAACTTGTTCTGGAACTTGCTTTGATCGAGCAGGATCTTACAATCTGCGTTGTTGATGATCGCCTGCCTGACGATCGGGCTGGAAATGATATCCTCCACTTCCTGGGTGACGACGATCGCTTCGCCATAGAATTTGCGGACTGTCTTGAACAAATACTTGATATACTCGCTCATGCCCTGCCGGGCAATCGCCCGCCAGGCCTCTTCTATCAGGATTACCTTGCGGATCCCGGGCAGCTTGCGCATCTTGCTGATAAAGGTCTCCATGATGATAATGGTGACGACCGGGAACAGGATCGGGTGCGACTTGATATTGTCAAGTTCAAAGACAATGAATCTTTGTTGCAGCAGGTCGAGATGTTCCGTCGCATTCAGGAGATAGTCATATTCTCCTCCGCGATAGAATGGCCTTAACACGTAGAGAAAATTATCGATATCGAAATCCTTTTCCTTGACCCGGTCCGTCGCCAGCACCCGGGTGAAGTCATCCCGAAGAAATTCATAAAAGGTGTTGAAGCAGGGAAACAGGTCTTTATGATGATCCAGTTCCTGGTAGTAAAGTTGCAGGGCATTCGACAGCGCTACATATTCAGACCGCAAAAATGCTTCGTCATCTTTTTTCCAGAGGGCCAGCAGCAGGGTCTTGATGCTTTCCTTTTTCTCCGTGTCCAGGATCTCTCCGTCCGGCAGTCAGAAGGGGTTGAACCGGATCGGCTCTTCTTCCGTATAGGTGAAATAATACCCTTCCACGAATGAACAAAGCCCCTTGTAGCTATTGCCGATGTCTATGATGACGATATGAGCGCCTCGTTCATGATAGCTGCGCATCAGGTGGTTCGTGAAAAAGGATTTGCCGCTGCCCGACCCACCCAGCACGAATTTATTCCGGTTGGTGATCTGCCCGGTCTGCATCGGTTCATCGCTGAGATCCACCTGCAAAGGCCGGCCGGAGATCCGGTCCCCCAGCCGGATGCCGAAGGAACTATCCGAAGAGCGGTAATGTGTCTCCGGGACCAGGAAACAAACCGCTTGCTCCGCAAAGCAGTCAACCGTCTCGTTTAGCGGCAGCCCGGCGGCATTGCCGGGGATGCCCGCATACCAGATCTGCGGGGCGCCGACCGTCTCCAGGTGGGGAAAAGCGCCCATCCGCGCGATAGCGGAGCTGATCCCGTTGCGCAGGGAAGCGACCTCCCGTGGATCGGCTGTCCAGGCAAAGACATTGGCGTGCATTTTTATCAACTGTTTCTGCCCGATGGTCGCCTCATTCAGGAAGCCATCCACCGCCTCCCGGGTCACGACATTCTCCCGGCTATGGGCAGAGAGGGATTGCAGCCGCCGGCGCTTTAGCTCCAGCTTCTTTTTGGTAGCCTGCCCATCCTCCAAAAGGATGTATTGATTGTAAATGTGATTGCCTTCCAACAGCGGTCCCAGCGTCGTAGCGAACCCGATCGGGAACGGCGTGCGTTCCGTAGAGTAGGGACCATAGTCTACCCGGCTGCCGCATTGGGAAGGCAGGTGCTCCGGGTCGGCCAGGGTATACAACAGCGTCTCATAGTCACCGATCCGGATCCCGCCGGGATCGAAGGCGATATCGCGTAGCTCCGGATACTGCCCCCTCGCCGAGAGCTGGCAATATTGTTCGATGATGCCGGCCTGCTCTTTATTGCCTGTTAATTCATCGGTACCCATCCTCCGCAGCCGCACCAGCCCGCTGTCAATCAGGATCCGTTCGAATCGCCCTACGCTCCCCAGGAAATCCTGCACCGCTATTTCATCCAGCAATTCGGCCGGGACCAGGGTTGACTGTAATAGGGAAGATAGGGCTGAAGTCGCCGGCTTCCGGTTAGCCGGTTTTTTGGTGAGGAAGAGATAGGCCCGATGGTCCTGGTACCGACGGCTCTGAAAAAACCGTTCATTCGCCCGGTCCAACAAATTATCCCGCACGATAGCCGGATCACTCTCATAGCTCTTTTCCAGGTACCAGTCCTGGCAATGCAGGATGGAGGAAGGCGGCAGCAGGCTGATGGCTTTTACCCAGGTCTGGTGATAAGCCTCATATTGAGCAGTCGACAAGGTGAATATTTCCGGTTTCGTCAATTCAAAGGCGACCGTGCAGTCTCCCTGTTTGGAGAGGATGCAGTCGTCACTAATTTCCAGAATGGGCATTAGTTCGCCCCATGTCTTTTCCATGTTTTTTATTTAATGTGGTGAATGGTTTTCGGGAGAAAGAACGGATGGCCCTTGGGATGCCTTTACGGGCCCTTTTTTTCATCCAGCCGAATTCGCCATAACGGCGGCTGAGCCGATAGATCTGCCGGATCCCGAGGCTTCCCAGCCCTGCCACGATCACCAGGCATAGGTAGGAATTCATGCCGAGCAGGTAGAGGACGGCAAAGCCAACGATGTCTCCGACCAGCAGGGCCCCGGCATAGAGGATATACTGTCCCCGCAGCCCCTTGAATTCGATGGGGCGTTGCACCCCCTTGTTGATGATATAGGCACTCGTAGCCATAGTCTTGTTCTTTATCCCGTTTAAAAATTATAATCCAAAAAAACTGCGGATCACGGTACTCACGACCACGAGGAACACACAGGAGCCGAACCAAGCCGCGGCGGCTTTGGTCGCCTCGCCATTGTGCTGGCCCCATAGGGTGTAGACCCGCACCGCTCCGATCAGCGCAAGGATCGCTCCCACGCCGTACATCAGCTGGGTGCCCGTGTCGAAATAGGATCTGATCATCGTATTGGCCTGGTTGATCCCATTGTTCCCATCGGCCGTTTGCGCCGCGGCTACCTGATAGGCCGCTATCATTGCGGCCAGCCCCACCCACCGTCGGGAACATTTAATTCATTGTTTCATAAACTTCGATTTTTAATCTTGTGAAAAATTGTTGCTTGCTAAGACCCCGTCACCCGGGCAAGCAGCCTCCGGATACCTCCTTTTTTTGTGTGTGACTGCCGCCGGGGGCAGGGCATTTTTTAACCTTTCTTGGCGCTGCTATCAGGCGCTGGATTGGATGGTCGACATTTGTTTTGCTTTTAGGTGATGAATGTTATTTGCAAGACAAATGTGGGATAGATTGGGAGCTGGATAAAATAAATACCATGCGACTCGCCTGCGAGTCGCATGATTTTTTTTGTAACTCGTTAAAATAAAAGCGCCTTCGCATGGAAGGCGCTTTACATATATCGGAGGAAGTAGTTACTTTTCTTTAATAATGGTCTGTATCATGCTGTTCAGAAAGCGGACCTGATCTATTTTTCTCTTTAAATTACGGCCGCGTGTATCATATATATTCCCTAAATCTATTCCAAAAAAGTCTTTGCACATGGCTTTAAAATCTTTGATAGTCATTTTACGGCCATTTAATTTGATTGCATTCGTTCCGGCCAATCCATAGATCACTTCCACCAGGTCCGTATCCTTACACTCCCAGGTATATTTCCTGCCTTGCCATTGGTTGGCATCAACGGCTTGCGGATTCTTCAGCCTGTTTATTTCATCTTTTAGGAAGGACTTATAAGCCTCATACGCCTTGATGCAGGAAAGACGGTAACTTGCCAGACAGAATTCATCGTCCATGGTTAGAGCTACTTCATCCAGGATCCAGTTTTCAGGTATTCCATGGGTGAACAATTGTTCGTCCATAAAAGTGGCGCCCATATAACAGTAGCGGCAGAAGTCTTCATTTTTTTGATAAAAAACGTCTATTGCCTTCAATTCGTCTTCAATAAATAATGGTAAAGATTCTTCTGGTGAGCTTATCCGGGTTAGTTCAAGATTATAAAGCTTTGTATAATAAATATAAGGCTGATAAAAAAGGGGGACTAGATGTTTGAAATAATAGGCATATTCTGCGGCGTTTTTTAAAGGGTGCTTTTTCAAATATGATTTCAGCGTGCCGATAGCTTTCTTTATCAATTTTACACGCTGATCATGCCCCTTCACAGGACTCTTTTCCGGGTCGATTTCGCTCAGTTCCTCCTCTAACTGGGCTCTCAGTTTTTTGACATATTCCTCCATAGCGTAAAGACATAAGGTTATACCCCGAATTTACGATGCAGAAAAATTAAAAAATTTGCGTTTTGTCAACAAATTTCAAGTAAAGGGCTCAGGGAGTGATCGTTGCATTTTTTTACTAACTAAATGATTCCCCTTATTCTGCTGAGAGTGCCGTGGCTGATCCCCAGGAAAGAGGCCAGGTATTGGCCCTGGACACGCTGCACCAGTTCCGGAAAATTCTCCAGCAGAAATTGATATCGTTCCTGCGCTGATTTCATCTTCAATTGTTTGAAAAGCGTGTACCAAAGGAGACTATAGCGAACGGCCACCCGACGCCCGTGGAAGTTGAGCTCCGGGTATTGCTTGTACATGATCTCCAGCTCAGAAAAATTGATGGAATAGACGAAGCAATCTTCCAGCGCCTGCATGCTTTCGTCCGTCATGGTTTGCTTGTCAAAGCCCTCCCGGGGATAGATCACATCGCCTTCCTTTAAGAACCAGATAGATTCCTCCTTTCCTTCGCTATCGACAACATAGCATCTAACCAGGCCTTTGATAATAAAATAGACCTTGGTATTGAGGTGGCCCGCCTTCAGCAAATGCGCCTTTTTGGGAAATTCTTCTACATGGATGATCTGTTGTAAATGGTTCCGGAGTTCAGGCGATAAGGGTGCCTGGTCTTCCAATAATGCGAGTAGGTCGAGCATGAGATAAGGTTTTGATTATAAAATAAGGATACAGCTATTGGCCAGCGCTGGCCTTTTAATGCCGTTTACGCCCAACCGCCTGGGCGCCTACAAATATAAAAAATTCTCCTTTTATGCGCTGCTGCCTGCCCCTTAAAATGAAAAAAGGATATGGATATTTACTTCTATAGCTATATCGCTACTCAAAACGCCGGACAGCATGGCTACCCCTGCTCTGTAAACGCATACGGCATTTTTCTTGTTCCTCTACAACTTGATGTTCCATTTTGGAATATCAAGTTTTTAAACTCGTCTTCGGACAAAATGAGGCAGCGCGTGGATGCGCCAACAGACACAGGAACTACGAACAACGCCTAGCCGATCCGTTGCCGGTTAGTTTGTTCCGGAGGAGTAAGTAGGTGTTTAAGATGAGCACTATTCAGCATGCTGGACAGTATTAAAACCCCATGTTCCGTAAAAGCATAAGGGGCTTTATTTTTTAACGATAAACCATTTTTTTATGCTAGTATATCTTATAAAAGAAAAAGATGAGTTACAGATCCACCAGATCCAGCCGGATCAAGAGGTTAGGTTCCTGGCAGAGAAGGGAGATAAGATCCTGTTATGGGGGGAGAGTATCAAGGATGTACTGACCAAATTTGAAGAGTTGCCGATTATTATATCCCCCTGAAAAGGTGGGATATTTTTAATAGGAGAACACTTATATGTTTACCCCCAAAAGTAAATTTTCAGGCAGCTTTCCAATAAGAGCATGCTTCTACTGAAGCAGATCGTCCGACGGCTAAGCCGCTTGATATGTGTACGGATATTGAGATTCATCCGTTCTATATGGTTGATAGCATAAGCACTGTAGTGATGCATTTTCCTGGGAATCAGTCTTTGATAGTGTGTTAACCGGTCTGTCCGGATCTTTTTCACCCCTGTTTCCAATAAGCTATCGATCAGGGTGCGCAAAGTCGCCTTGGTTCTTTTGCCGATGACAAAGTCTACGACATTTCCTGGCCGGCTATTGAGAGTATCCTTCTCGATACGGTATTGATTCCTATTTTTAAGACCCGGGCTATGCTCCGGATACCAACACTCTCGCATACCAATTGGCTGATCATAAGACTAATATTGCTTTGGCACGCCTTGTATTGATAGGTAGTTTGTTGATATTTTTTGCATTCCTTACAATAGAGCTTTTGCGCCCCATTTCTCTGCCTTCCGGATTTCTGACAAATAGCATTACAAAATTGACATTTCATATCACCAGATAATTGGATGCACGAGGTATAAAAAGACCGCTTATGATCTTCTCCTTTACGGCAATATTCGTTATTTTAGCGGAATTATACAACAAAGAAAGGGCCTTGCGGCCCTTTAATCATGCAGTATTTAATCTGTTCTGATAAAACCAGCTAATTGGATACATTACCCACGGCTGAACATGAGATGTCGATGATCATAAAAGGACAACGTTCCCCAGAATTCCTCTACCATAGTGACAGAGTTTAATGTAGGGCCAATTTACGTGGAATTCTCAAGAGTATCAACCGTATAAACACGTAATCTCTGGTGGACACCAACCCCACACCATTGTTATTATTCAATTACAATACCTGTACGCCTTATTGTCAAAAATTGTATAGGTTGATGCAAAGATCACAGTGTAGCAACAGATACGCTTTCATGTAATTCAGGAGCAGTCTTTGTCAAAATAATTACTTTGCATTTCTTTTTTATCATTTTTTTTACTAATTCAGTAAAAGTCTCTATGGAGCTATCGCCTAAACCTAAAAGCCCAACAATTAACAAATCGTATAACTCCATATTAAAAAATAATACAACGAGAAGTTTCCCAAATAAATCATCAACTCTTATTTTAAATCCATAAATTTTTTGAATAGACGCCACCACCCTTTTTTGTTCATCAATCTTCAAACTCTCAAAAGAAGGAACCACTTTTTGAGCTTCGTCAAATGCATAATTCAAATAAAATGCATTGGAAGAAGTAAAGAGTTCTTTCCTGGTTAATTCAATTTTTGATTGAACTAAATAAACATTTCCAGCAGAAAATTGCGGTGATTTTTCAGATAATATATTTATTGAGTAGTTATGCATGTTCTATTTCGTTGGTAATTGGTAAACTTTAATTCCATAAGCTGCAGGATCTGCGACTGAAAAATTTCCATTTTTTATTAATGCATTGATGTATTTCTTATCCCCTGTTTCTAATGCGTATTTTATTGCAGCATTCATTCTATGGTTACCATCAGTTAATATGGTTTGCCCCCGATTTATGAAACCTGCGGCTCCATTTTCGGAATTGAATGCCCCATTTCTCATTTGATTCAAATATGTTTCTATAAGATCAGCAGATTCAGTACTCAATGACTTTTGACCGCTTTTAATCCCTAACTCCTCTGCCATCCCAACTATTTGTGAGGATAAAGCTTTGGAAGCGGCACTTTCTGCAAACAAACCTGCAATCCCGCCAAATACCCATTTGCTTAGTTTTGCCCCTCCCAAATAGATTAGAGCGCCCCAAAAAGATCCATCTCCCACACCTTCGGGACCATGGACAACCCAATAGCCTTGTTTCTTTAAATCCGCTTCTGTTTTTCCTTTCTCGTCTACTTTGACAGCATCTGCGCCGTCAACGCTAACCATATCAAAGTTATCATTAGTCTTGTGTACTGTAGCTTGTTTGTTTTTGGTGTTTACCGTAATATGATCGTCATCGTGTTCCTCCGTTGATGCAGTCTGCCCATTATTGTCAGAAAAAGTACCATTATCGTTATTCGTCCAAGTTGTACTCCCTGAACCTGATTTATTCCAGATATCATTTACAAATGAAGTTGCATCCATTCCATCCGGGTCTATGAACCTGCCCGGGTTGTCCATTGCATAAACAAAAGGGCTCCACCTGCGGTTGACGTCGGCAAGCGGGTCTACGTTGTGCCAGACGCCGAGTTGGGGGTCCTGCATCCTCGCCCCGAAGTCGTACTCTTCGAGCCCAGTCCCGTCGCTGAACTCCTGGTTTTGTAGTTCTTTCCCGTTATAGCGGTACTTGTTCTCCGCGTAGTTTGTCTTCAATGCTTTATCGGATATCCCATTCATGGTAAGTCCGAACGGATAATAGTGATACTCCTCCATTACCCACCGATTGTGGTGAAAGCTACCTCGCCTGCGCCCTGGGTAGCAGAGCTTCATTAAATCCGTTAAACTTAAAAATATTGCTGCTCTGTGAATTTAAAAATGCTTTACTGATAATTCATTAAGCATCACTGCCGCTTGATTGTAAAGAGATGTATTTTCTTCTCTAATCTCAAAACCTTGGGCAATACATTCAAACATATTATCGTGAAACGTTAATATGTAATGTTTATACATTTTCCATTTTTCGGGATTATACTCTGGGTGTACTTTTTCTATGTCTTGCAATGATTTAATAAAGCCTGATTTTCTAAGTTCATAAAACGAGTAAGGCTTCATTCCAAATTTACTGTATGGATGACCATGCATTGTTTCTTCTCCTGGTAATCCAAATGTATATTTCAAATACATCTTAAATTTTAAGGCAAAAATTCCCGTATCATAAATCGTATTACGCACTTGTGGGATAGTAGATGTACTTCCTTTATCTGCATAAAAAGCAATAAACAGTTCATTGTCGTTTGATATTATGGTAGGCGACGGCGAACCAAAGTCCATATCAAAAAGATCTTTTATTTCTATTAATTCCATTAATTTACTATGTATTTTGATGGTATTGGGTCAGATAACCAGACGCCATTTTCTTCTTTATAAAATTGTATATGATTAAAAAACGCTTCCTTAGCTTTCACTTTTAGTATAACTAATTTTCCATTTCTTCGGCTTCCAACTATTTCTGCTGTTCTTTCATCTAATGACAAGTGAACATATTGCCTGTCCATAGAAAGTAGTCCTTTTTCTATTATGCCATTTAAATTACGCTGTATTGTTCCGTGATATAAAAAATCAGGTGGTTCAACTGGATATCTCAAAATCTTATTTTCTACAGAATGTCCATAATAAGCCCTTATTTTTCCATTTAATACTTGATGTCTTTTTTTCTCCGATTGCTCTACCATTTCAATGATTACATTTTCATCTACGGCTATCCCTTTAGAATTCAAAGCAAAAGCTAAATCAGAAAGTAATGCCCAACCTTGATTATCTAATTTAAGATTATAAGACTGTGGCTCGTGCCTTAAGGCGTGAGACACAGTCTTGCTTAGTTGTATAAGATTAGTTGAATTCATTAATGTGTTAAAATTGTACTTCCTGATTTTATCGTATTTGTTCCATTAGGAATGCCATTATTTAATAGCTGATTTGTTAATCTTCCTTCAAATTCAGCTTGCCCCGTCCTGTTGACAACATTCCATGCACTACGTGGAACACCTGCCTGCATTAGTGCTGCTGACGATCTGGTATTTAAAATAAATGTTTGTCCGTTTCTTGCAATTACATCAATCGGAACATCAGCAGCAGATATAGAGCCACTTCTTAAAGCATCCGTAACAGCTTCAACTGTTTGCCCTGCAAATTTGCCCCCTGCACTAAATGTTCCACTAAATGTCGTTTGTGCCCAAACGGCCCCTTCCGCACTTACCGTCTCAGCAGCACTTTTCGCAAACCAACCTGCTACCCCGCCGAACAGCCATGAACCCAATTTTTCACCACCTAACCAGAGCAATGCGCCCCAAAAAGAGCCATCACCTACACCTTCGGGTGCATTGCTCACCCAATATCCATTTTTCCTTAAATCCGCCAATGTTTTCCCCTTCTGATCGACTCTGACAGACTTTGCGCCGTCAATGCTAACCATATCGAAGTTATCATTAGTCTTAATTACTGTAGCCGTTTTATTTTTGGTATTTACACCAATAAGATCGTCCTCATGTGCACCGGTTGAAGCAGTCTGCCCATTATTGCTAGAAAAAGTGCCATTATTGTTGTTTGTCCAGGTGGTGTTCCCTGAACCCGATTTATTCCAGATATCATTTACAAATGAAGTTGCATCCATGCCATCCGGGTCTATGAACCTGACCGGGTTGTCCATCGCGTAAACAAAAGGACTCCACCTACGGTTGACATCGGCAAGCGGGTCTAAGTTGTGCCAGACGCTAAGCTGCGGGTCCTGCATCCTCGCTCCGAAATCGTACTCTTCGAGTCCAGTCCCGTCGCTGAACTCCTGATTTTGCAATTCCTTCCCATTATACCGATATTTGTTTTGAGCATATTGTGTCTTAAGTGCCTTATCGGAGATCCCACTCATGGTGAGTCCGCCAGGATAATAGTGATTTTCTTCCAGCATCGGCCCGCTACGGGTCGTTACAATCAGGTTATCAAAGAACACATCCCACAAAGGGGTGGCATTACTGACATAAATATACAAATATCCGCTCTTTGTGATCGAAATTCCTGTCGTCAGTGGAATTTGCAAACCTCCGTTATAGGTGCCTGATGCGCCTACTTGCAAAGCTCCGCTGGAGGCGCTATCATATTTAAATTGATTGTCCAATAAAACATAGTTCAGATAGGCATTGGGCTTGCCCGTAGCCGTCGTGTTTTTGGTGGTGATAAAACTGGTCAAGGCCCCCGTCAGCGGGGTAGAAGGCCCGATTAGATCAGCCAGGGAACCATGGGCGCCGCCTGTCAGGCCTACGATCCCGGTAGCCAGCGAATTGATAACATCCGTGTATGATAAACTCTGACCATTGGGAGTGGAGGAACTACTATAATAGTAGCTTGATTTTACGGTTACGTTATCTCCACTCATGACCTTCAGGATGATCGCAGGGCCGACCTTCTGGCCAGGACTACTGCCGGTCACCTTTACTACGCTGTCGTTGGGGTTGGTCACGGTGGTGTCGACGGGATAGCCTGAAGGTCTTGCGACCACAGAAGCTGGTATATTATAAAACAAGGCATTTTCCGTAGCCCGGTAGGCCCCTTCCATCGTCGCGGCATAGGTGGCCGTATCCTTTTGCTGCGTTAGCAGCACGCGGGTATTGCCCAGGTGATCCCTTTCCATGAAGTCATATTCCCACCCATAGCCGGTTGTCCCGGTCGTATACTTATGGAAGGCCCAGCGGGCGCGTCCCTCTTCCAGCCCCATATACTGGACTGTATCTATACCGCCCCCCATATTGGTGATCGTATCGGTCTGCTGATAAGTCAATCCGGCCGCATAGCGGATCATCGTAGCATGGCGGGAAAGGCTGTCGACGGTCTGTTTTTGAAGCCTTTCACCGGCTGTATTGTAGGAATACAAGATGGTCCCTTTGCCTGCCATATTGACTCGGTAAGGAAGGTTTAGATAATTATAGGAGATGGTCATCCCTTTGTTCTTATCCACGACCAGGTTGCCATTGCCATCGTAGGTGTACGCAGTATCTTTCTTATTTCCTTTGTAATGAAAATCTCCCAGCTTGGATAAGGAGTCATTCGCCGCATCGCCAACTCCCAACAGCTTATTGCTATTGCCATAATAGGAATACGTCAGCAGGTCGATAGGAGAAGACGGGGATCCCACCTTAAATCCATTCTGGTTCATCTTCAGTATATTCCCATTGGCGTCATAGGCGAGGCTGTCTACCGTAAAGTCCATCCCTGCTATATTCCAGGTGTTGCCGCCTGGGTTTTGCAGGAAGGCCGCCCCCGTAAGCCGGTTTACGTTGTCGTACGTAAAGTCATATTTCCGGTTAATCCCGTCCCCGGCGCTCTTCCAGATCGTTCCGGCAATATTGCCGTTGAACTGTGGCGTCAGATAGCTGGTCGTACCTGTCACGGACGCCGAATCATCATAGCCTAGCTCCATCCCAAAATAATGATTGGCGGTGCCCCCCACAAAGGCCTTGTTGATGCCTGTCACCCAGCCCCGGATATTGTACTCGTATACCAGGTTGTCCAGGTTATTGCCCAGATATTTGCTGCTTAATTCCCCCAACTCGTTATAGCGCATACTGTCGATTAACTGATCGGAGGCGGCGCTGTCAATATTCTTCCAGATATTCTTTAAACGTCCAACTGCATCATAGTTCATTTTCGTCAGTACATAATGATGCTGCGGTACCGGAGATCCAAATAACGTTCTTAAAAAAGTCCGCAAGGGGTGACCGCTAAAATCATATTGAGTGGTAAGAACATCTATTCCTTTGCCTATATTGTTGGTGGCTGTTTGAATGACCCGGTTGTGGTCGTCATAAAAGGGGGTCGAAATGATCCCACTGGTAGATGCATAACTAAGAAACTGATGATAGCTTCCCGTTGGCAGTCCCCTTGTCTGCGTGGACTGGGTCAATGGCTGAGGATAGGGATACACTGTGCTGGCCGTCATAAAATGGCCATTATCGGCAGTATTAAAATACTCATAATTATAACCATACAAGTTGTAAGCATAGGAATAATCATCGTAATAATTATAACCCGTCACTTTGGTGGCATCGGTGATAACAGGAAAACTATTAGCGAGGGTATACGGCGGGTTGCTACCGGGATTCTGGGTCTCATAAAAGGCCATATTTTGCGTCGTCAGATAGCTTTGCATAGCGCTCTGTGACGTGTGGGTAGCATCCGTATAGAATCCCTCTATGATGATTCTGTTCTGGCTATCGTATTTGGTAAAAAGCCACTGGTAACTTCCCCTCAGATTAGCGTCCTGGCTCAGCACCAGCCTGTCGCGGCTGTCATATACCATCCAGACCTCTCCGGCGCCGGGGGTTTTCTTGATGATCATCCGGTGACGACCATCATATTCATACCGGAAACAGAGTTCATCTGCAATAGATTGGCTGATAGTCCAGACAGTACTATTGTTGACCAGTTCTACAGCCCGCGGTTGCAGGACGAATCGCAGATTATTCAGATCATCGTATATATAATAGGTACAAAGCCAACCAACATGTGCAGAGCCAGGAGAGTCAGCCAATTGTACTTTCTTAAGCAGGACATGCCCTTCCTTATCCTTATATTCCACCACGGCATGATTTTGCTCATCCACGCTCATGTTCTTATATAACTGTCCCGCCGGGTAAATTCCCCCGTCCGTTGGAATACTTCCCTGTGGATAGGCAATATTCCATAGATGCACACTATCAATGCTTTCATTAATAAGGTACTGACTGGACTCCCCATGACCAGCCCCTATCCAGCTGTTTCCCGCAGGATAGTTGGCCACGACTCTGCTAAGGGGAGACAGTTCAAAATTCGTCTGGTTGTAATAATAGTTCTCTCCAGGATATTGAGTTTGAGCAAAGGCAGTCTGCTCCTGAAAAGCATCCAGCTTAAAATTGCCATCATTGGCTACATTATTCACTTGAACGGGATTCGATACGAAAGGAAGATATTTATAATGTTCGCGACTGAGAGAATCATAGATAACAGCCGTAACCAGATCTTTTCCCAAAGGGCTGATCTGTTTAGCCACCGTCTGTAAAGGTCTGCCAAGGCCATCAAAATAACGTGTGGTCTGCTTTACATCCGTGACCGGCCTGGTTATCAGATTCGTTGGACTTTGTTCAGGAGCCGTAGCCGTCCATTCACGAACATAGCCTACTTTTAAAGTATCAGCGTACGCTGGCGGTATAGGTGCTACCTGCGCCAGACCATAATTGCCAATCCCCGATGCCAGGAAGAGACCAAGGCATTTTATCCATTTATTCAAGATCATGTCAATCTTATTATAATTAATATCGTGTTATAGTTTACAGATGATTCGACACCCTTTTGGGGTCTGCTTATCAGAACCGGCTAACGTACCGGCTGCTGATATTTATAATCATACTGCTTTATGATATTGCCATCCATATCCCGTACACCCAATAGCCTCCCAAGCCCGTCATACTCATAATACGTAATCAAGTCGTTTGCCGAGCAGATGGCGCTCGGGCCTATTGCGGGGAGATAAGTAAATGTCTTCATTGAGGCATCAGCGGGGTATAATTTTAGCTCATCCATTGTTATATTGGTTCCCGATATCGATACGGAGGCGCTACCTGCAGCAAGTTTATGCTGATAAAAGGTCCAACCTTTTTTGGTTAGGCCACTGGTAGCTGTCGTACCGGCTATGGATAGTGCCCCATTCTTCGACCAGTACGTCACCACGTAATTCAAGGAAGTATTTAACCCCGATTTGCTGATGGAATTCCCGGAAGATAAGGTGTAGGAACTATTACCGGTGATACCACCGGTGGTTACCAGCGTACCACCGCTAATCACCCAGTTGCCTGTCCCATTAGCTTCAAAAGAAGTATAGGCAATGCTGGCGCTGTCCGCATTCTCAACCTGACAAATAGGATATGTATTGGAATAATCCCACAAATAGACATTTTTCATACCATGCACCAATTGTTGCTCCACTATATTTCCGGCAATGTCATACTTATTAAACGTCATTTGTGGTATATAAGAATTGTCTTTTATTAAACTGCCCCCGGTGGTGCTCAGCGGTGTAAAACTGGTGGAAGGTTGGGTATATTCTGTAGTCCAGACAGAATCAGGTAAATTATTAGTGCTCTTGTAGGAGGTTAGCGTAGAATGCAGCGTCCCGATGAGGCTACCTGAAGAGGATTTCTTTTGGACATATTGCTCTATTACTGGGGTTAATATATTTTTATTCCGGAGGGCGGCCATTTCATTTGAGAAAGCGTCAGCGCCGGTGGAGGATAGGTAATCCAATGGATAAGAGTAGAAGGTGATGAGGGTCTCTCCCTTACTATTGGTTACAGTTTTTTTACTTAACTGAACATAAAGTGTATAGTTGTAATTGGTCGTCGTGATAAGAGAGTCATTCCCTGTATAAATTTTCTCTGTGGACTGCAACGGCAATACCGCCGCCGTACGCAAGGCCGGGTAGAAATAATTTGTCACTCCATAAATAGTAGGTAGCCCCTTTAAACATATAGAATATGGGCCACCGCTAGCATACATCCGATCCGCCCATATGACACCTCCTATTCCTGTCCCGTTGTAAGTATAGATATTTTGCGTCTGTTTTAAAATCGTATACGTCTTCGTCGTAGAATCATACAAATAGTCGACTGCTTTGGTCAGTTTGCCGTTAGCATTGTCAAAGAAGCTTTTGACCCCTTCAGGTATATAGTCAAACAGCATATCGACATACAGCGTGTTATTAGGCAGGCCTTCGTTTGGAACCGAAAAGGAAGGAAGAGGTGCAGACCCTACCGGCATCATTTCGCCCCCGGAGTTCGATAAGGTATAATATGTCTTAAAAGGGTTCGGCCGGTAGCAGGTATTGTTGTAGGCTTCCAAATGCCTGATCCTGTTTTGTTCAATCACCACACTATCATAACCAATATTAACATTGCCGCCGGCTTCTGATTTCAGGTAGACCTGCACAGGGGCTGTTATTAAATTAGCATCGAAATAGTTAGGTCTTTCCATTATTTTACCCGTGGAATAAATCTCAGGAATACCGTTTTGGTTTATATCCGCAGAATAATGGTAGGTATAATTTGTAGAAGAAGCCAAATTACCTGTCGAAGTATAACTGGAGATATTCCGAATCCTCAATCCTCCGGCATATTTATACATCACTCCATCCGTATTCTGGTCTTTTCTCACCCACCAGGATCCCACCACTGCATAATAAGGACTGTTTTTGTCTACGGTATTGCCTCCGACTGTAATTTTGATACTGTAATTTCCAATAGGCAGTTGTTCGTTAAGAGGATTGGGGGAATAGGAACCATCTGGGTTACTGGTCAAGCCGGAATAAGAGTTAAATCCCGTCTGGTCCATAACGACATTGCTGTTATTGAGGAGGGAAATGACGGTATTAGTAGTGATGTTGCTGGTATTACTACCCGAATGTAACCCCGTAACGCTGAAATTGACCCTTGCAAATCCTTCTCCGGGTAAAGTATCGGCGGCCGTGATGCTAAAATTGTAAGTGCTCGAAAATCCGGATGGAATACCAGGTATGCCGGTAAGAAAGGCAATGGAGTCCGTCTTCGATATATAATCATAAAGCGCCGCATGATCATCGTTGGCGAAAGACTTTCCTTTATCATACGTATTCTGCTCAAAATCAAATTGGGTAAATCCTCCCGTGGGATAGATAATTTCATTAAGCATGAAGGCCTTGCTATAATTGGTGTCAACCTCCCTGTTGGCCCCGGTATAATGTTCATAGTATTTATGAGAAGTTTCCTGATATAATATGTTGCTGCTTCCGAAATCATTGGTTTGAGATGAACAGATATAGACAGGGCCGGGATATGTTATTGTCAAACCCGGATAAGCCCAGTATAGATCCGGCAATAAATTACCTCCGTTAGCGGCATTGTTGAAATAACCCCAGTGATCCCGGGATGTACTGTTCTTTAAGGGAAGCGAGCTCTCGTTATAGATAAATTTATGAGAGAGAACAGTTTGGCTATCTGAGGAAATCTCCCTCAACTCAGTTAATTTCAATCTTCTTGTCAACCAATTGCTATCCAGCGTCGGTCCACCCCATAAGGCCGATTGCACGTCATACGTGTTCGCAACGGATGAATTGGCTTTGAAATAATCCTGAATAAGGTTCACGGTTTTTAATAGCGCCCCATTCCCATCGGTTACTTTTACGGAAGTCAGTTTTTTATCCCCGTTAAGGTCTATCCTGCTATCATACGTAAAATAGACGTTGCAGTTCGAAGAAGTGATACTGCTCAATAATAAGTTCCTGTAACTGTTATGGGGTGTATAGGAGGTAACAGGTCCTGTGGGCTGACCCGTCGCGGGGAATAAGTTCTTTGACACATAAGGATGGTTCAGGGAATAAGTGAATCCGCTGGCGGATTGAGTATAATTAAAGTTGACCACTGTGCCCTTTATCGTTTGAATCTTCGTAAGATACCAGGCCGTGATCCGGTTCGGTATATCTGAATTGGGACTGACCGTAGAACAGCTTTCGAATTGATCGAAGTAATAGATCGTTCCGTCATTCGTCGTGATCCTTATAGTGCAGTTCATCCCTACCGCGCTGGCAATCGTGGTATCCTGGGTAGGATAGGGAGTAATCGTCAATTTGACCTTCATATTGGAAGTAGAATCTTCAAACACACCGGAAGTGTCACTTTTATTTAGAAGGAACTTATCATTATTGCCTAGAAAATTACAATAGAAGATATCCGGTTCCAGGTCTACATCTACATATGGCATATTCGGATCAACAGTAACTCCTACTTTGCTGGATATATCATAAGTATAGGAAGCAAAAGGCAGATACAGGGTGCTGACCACCGGCCTCTCCGGGAACCCGTATAGGTTAAAAGAAGTAGGGCTAAAACTATACGCGGACAGATCATCCAGTCCCAGGATATTTCTGCTGATGGTGCCGCCCGCATTCAAAGTCCATCCCAGCCCTACCCTGGAAGATTCTTCATCTACCTTGATTCCTCCTCCGTGGTACGAAATAGAAATAGGTACCGAGATATCATTTGTTTTTATAGTGTAGATAGGAAGCGTAATCCCCGGAACACCGGTATAGGTACTCACCTTGTAATCCCCATATTTCTGCATACTTGCCACATCGGGGGAAGGCCCAACCACGGAAGGCAATTTAGCATCAGGAGCCTGGCCAAAACTGACATAACTGATAAAAAAAAGTACACCGAAAATGCTTTTCATAATCTTCTTTTATAAATTTATCCTGATACAACCTATAGGTTAGAAATTATACCCAACTCTGAAAATCACCGCCTGAGTTTTCGGTCTTTGTGAGTAACTTAAAAAATCCCACAGCAAATCCAGCTTCGTCTTCTTGAACACCCGGCTCTTCACCGACACCGTCTTACTGATCCCAATCAATCCTGATTTTGTCCAAAAGTTCAACTGCCGGATCTGCTGATAAGTGGCAAAAGGCATCGTTCGATTGTATTCGAAACCACCCGATAAATAGAAGCTGGACTTGATTTTTAAATCGATGAAAGAACGTAAACCGACCCCCTGGCTGGACAGCGCAATATGCTGAATGCCATTGCCCCATCCCAGCTTATAGCTAATTCCGATACCTAATGTGCTGGTATTGTTGACTTTATAGCCAACCGACACCCCCAAATCCGTCACAGTCGGGAAATAGTAGTTATTCCGGGTCGTCTGAAAATTGGTTCCGTATTCGAGGCGCTTCCAAAAAGTCTTTGTCTTTTGATCATTGGGTTTGAAGTCCGGCATATCGATATCTCCGCTGCCGCTACCCAGTTTGCTCAGCTTGTCCTTAAATCCATCCAGCTGCGACTCCGCGGATTGAAGATTGGATTGCAGCGCCGCTGTTCCACCGGCGCCTCCAGCCGCTACCTGCCCCTGGATCAAACTATTGACCTGATCACGGGTTTGTAGTCCGACCAATCCCTGGGGGGAACCATAGTTCGCCGGCAGGTTGAAAAGCCCAGCGAGCTGACCATTATTTTTCATAAAACTTTGAAAAGCAGGCAATTGATTGAGCAAGGAGAGGGCTTTTTGCTCTAACGCATCGGGATTATTCAGCACCTCCTTATACTGCCTAACCGTCTGCGAATAATAGTAAATATCCTGACCCATGCCCTGGTACTGCGAACCCAGCACTCCGGCCAGATTAGCATGTTGACTGATATATTGCCCGATGGCCTGTTTACGCTGCTGAATATAGGCTTTGATCTGGTCGGCATCCTGCATCTTCGCTTGCAGCGCCTGTAGCTGGGAGGCGGAACTTTGCAGCTCCCCCTGCATTTTTGGAGAAAGCGGAGGGACCGAAGGATGCTGCTGTAAAAAACCAAGCGTTCCCCGTAACGAATCCGTATAAGGCTGGTATTCCCCGCTGAAGGATTGCGTCCTACTGCCCGTATCCGTCTTCAGCTTCTGCGATAGGGTTGCATATTGTTGAGCAGAATTGGCAAAAAGGTTTTTGGCAGCGGTGGAGTCGATTTTGTAGAGTTTCTTTTTAAGCCTTTCTTCTCTCTTAGCCATCCTGGCCAGGTATGTAGTAGTCTGGGTGGTGAGCTGCTTGTCAAGATCGGCCGTCTTGCCCGAGATCCGGCTGAAAAATTTCGATGGGAAATTGATGACCTTATCGGTGGCAGAAACCTCCGTACTTTCCTGGCAAAAGCATGCCGAGGGCAAAAGGCATAATAGTAGCACTATACCGGATAAGGCATATTTCATGCAGTTAGGGGCATTAGGGGTGTAAAAAAAATTAAGGGTATGCTTTTAGAGGGAGTAGATCAAATGCTGATTCGAATTTAAAGGAAAATATCTATACGAAACGGCTGGTTAACGAAATACCGTATAAACACGTGGTCAAAACAGGATGATTTAACGTGGTCGGGACACGATGATTTAACGTTATCCGTTATAGTTTTTATACTACAGCGCTGGATATAACACCCTGAAATTTTGACCATACGGGTCCCGCCCCCTCAATTCTTCGACCCCAGCATCTCCCGCAATTTCATCACCAGCTCCGTCTTGGTGATCGGAATGCCCATGATCTTATGATAGCCTTGTGCATCGACGAAGTATTGATCGCGGATGATCTTGATCAGCTGGCCATTGTTGATCTCGGGGATCAGCACCTGTTGGAAGTTTTTAAGTATTTCGCCCAGGTTCCTGGGGAAGGGCCGCAGGTGACGGAGATGCGCATGCGATACGGCATATCCTTCCTGCTGCAATTCCGCTACGGCGCTCTTGATGGAACCATAGGTGCTGCCCCAGCCCAATATCAGGAGATCACCCTTGTCCGGACCGCTGTCCAGCTTCTGCAAAGGGATATAGTCGGCAATCTTATTGATTTTTTCCTCGCGGATCTTTACCATCAGCTGATGATTCTCCGGGTCATAGCTTACATTGCCCGTGATATCCTGCTTTTCCAGACCGCCGATCCGGTGTTCCAGCCCCGGGGTGCCGGGAATGGCCCAGGGGCGCACTAATTTCTCATCGCGTAAATAAGGCTGGAACTTGTCTTCCCCATGTCCCAGCTCCGTCTTGAATTTCACTTCGATAGGCAGCAGGTCCTCGCTCTTCGGGAATTTCCAGGGCTCGGCGCCATTGGCGATATAGCCGTCGCTGAGGAAGATCACGGGAGTCATATGTTGTACCGCTATTCGCACGGCTTCATAAACGGCATCGAAACAATCGCTGGGAGTAGAAGCGGAAATGACCGGCATCGGACATTCTCCGTTCCGTCCATAATAAGCCTGCAGCAGGTCACTCTGTTCCGTCTTGGTCGGCAGCCCCGTGGAAGGACCGCCCCGTTGTACGTCGATAATGAGCAAAGGAATTTCCAGCATCACCGCCAGGCCCATCGCCTCTGCCTTCAATGCCATGCCGGGACCGGAAGTAGTAGTGACGCCCAGCGCCCCGCCATAAGCGGCGCCAATGGCGGAGGTGACACCGGCGATCTCATCTTCGGCCTGGAAAGTACGGACGCCGAAGGACTTGTGCCGGCTCAGCTCATGAAGGATGTCCGAGGCGGGCGTAATAGGGTAAGATCCCAGGAACAGGGGCAGGCCGCTCTTCTGGGAAGCCGCGATCAACCCATAGGTCAATGCCTGGTTACCCATGATGGAACGATATACGCCCGAGACCATCTTTGCCTTTTCCACCCGGTAGGTGGTGGTAAAGGTTTCCGTCGTATCTCCAAAGTTATACCCTGCCTGTAGCGCTTTTACATTGCTTTCAAAGATCTCAGGCTTTTTCCCGAATTTATCTTTCAGGAACTGGATGGTACTCTCCATGTCCCGGTTGTACATCCAATACAGGAATCCCAGGACGAACATATTCTTGGCCCTGTCCTTTTCCTTCGTGCCCATAGCGATTTCCTTCAGCGCTTCCCGGGTCATTTTGGTCACGTCTATTTTGATGAGCGTATAGCTGTCGAGGCTATTATCTTCCAGGGGATTTATTCCGTCGGGGTAATTGGCCAGCCGGAGGTTCTTGCTGTCAAAACCTTCTATATTGGCGATGATCTTTCCTCCCTTTTTCAGGGCTTTCAGATTGGCCTTCAGGGCAGCCGCATTCATGGCGACCAGGACGTCGCATTCGTCCCCGGGCGTAAAGATCTTATCGCTGGAAAAGCGCAGCTGGTAGCCGCTGACGCCCGGAAGGGTGCCCTGCGGGGCCCGGATCTCGGCCGGGAAATCTGGGAACGTGGCCAGGTCGATCCCTAATAAAGCCGTATTGTTGGTGAACTGACTTCCGGTCAGTTGCATTCCGTCGCCTGAGTCCCCGGCGAATTTGATAACTACGTCCTGCAGGACCTCTTCTTTTCTGTTCATCAGACAAAATTAGCACATTTTGGGGTTTGCCCCGCAGGATAGCGCAATTGTTACTCATATCGTAAGGCCTCGATGGGATCCAGCCGGGAAGCCTTCTGGGCCGGATAATAGCCGAAGAAGACCCCGGTGATGGCGCATACCAGGAAAGAAACGACGATGGAGTACTCCGATATAAGCGTGGGCCAGGACAACAGGGCCGTAACCAGCAAAGAGGCAACCACTCCCAATAAGATGCCGATGAGGCCGCCGGTGACGCTGATAACGATGGCTTCGATAAGGAATTGCAGCAGGATATCGATGCCGCGGGCGCCGATGGACATGCGTAACCCGATCTCCTTGGTTCGCTCCGTGACGGATACATACATGATATTCATAATGCCGATCCCCCCGATGACCAGGGAGATCCCGGCGATGGCCGTCAACAGCACGGTCAGCAGCTGACTGGTAGAATTGAGGGTAGTCAGCAGCTCCTGCATGGTGCGGATGGTGAAATCATCGTCTTCATTGGCGCGCAGCCGGTGGGCGGCCCGCAGGATATCCGTGATCTCCCTGGTGGCGGTATCCGAGGTCTGCTCGCTGGTAGAGGAGGCATAGATACTCTGGAAATAGATGGTGGCCAATATCCTTTTCTGGACAGTGGTATAGGGTGCGAGAATGATATCATCCTGGTCCTGTCCGAAGCTGCTGACCCCCTTGACATTGAGGATGCCGATAACGGTAAGGGGTATTTTGCCGAAACGGATGACCTTTCCGATAGGATTGGTGCCCGGCTCGAAAAGATTGTTGATCACGGTTTGCCCCAGCACACAGACCTTCGCCGCTTCGCGGACCTCCTGGTCGGAGAAAATAATCCCGTCTTTCAGGGTGAGCTTACGGATATCGAAGTATCCGGGGGCGACGCCCTGCAGCTGGGTAGGCCAGTTTTTCGCTCCGTCGATGGCCTGCCCGCTGGTGGAGGATACCGGCGATATGGCGCTGAGGAACTCACTTCTTTTTTGCAGGGCCTGTACATCCGTATAGGTGAGCGTCTGCAGGCTGCTGGCGCCCAGCCGTACCCCTCCGGGCATGCTATTGCTGTTGCTGGCCGGCAGCACGGTGATCATATTCGATCCCATGGAAGACAGCTGCTCATGAATGCTCTGCTTGCTGCCCTGGCCGATGGCCACCATCGTGATCACGGCGGCTACGCCGATGATGATGCCCAGCATGGTAAGGAAGGCCCGCAGCTTATTTCTTTGCAGGGCCCGCAGCGCAACGAGTATGAGATTTAATGGATGCATGCTTTGTTATTAATAGTCATCCGATACTGGCAGCGACGCCAGCGCTTCTTTGGCCGAACGGATATTGTCATTTTTATAATCTTTCTGAACCTTGCCGTCCCGCAGCATCACGGTACGCCCGCTGAAGGCGGCGATATCCGGCTCATGCGTGACGAATACGATCGTCTTACCCTGCTGCTGGTTCAGCTCCTGCAGCAAGGCCATGATCTCATAGCTGGTGCGGGTGTCCAGGTTGCCGGTCGCCTCATCGGCAAGGATCATCACCGGCTCGTTCACCAGGGCCCGGGCGATGGCGACCCGCTGCTGCTGACCGCCTGACAGCTGGTTGGGCAGATGGTCCAGCCGGTCTCCCAGCTTCACGGATTCCAGGGCCTTGACCGCCCGGTCATGACGCTCGGTGGCCGTAATGGTGGAATTATAGAACAGGGGCAGCTCCACATTCTCCAGGGCCGTCGTTCTGGGCAGCAGGTTATAGGACTGGAAGACAAAGCCGATCTTCCGGTTGCGCAGACGGGCCAGGTCATTGCGGGACAGGGATCCTACGTTGACGCCGTCCAGCAGGTAGACGCCGTCCGTAGGCTTGTCCAGGCACCCCAGGGTATTGAGCAGGGTAGTCTTGCCGGAGCCGCTGCTGCCCATGATCGTGACGAATTCGCCCGGGCTGACGTCAAAAGACACTCCCTTGAGCGCCCGTACCGTCTCGGTCCCCATCCGGAACTCCCGCCGGATATTCTGTATGGACAGGATCGACTGGCTCATCGTACACTGCCTCCCCCGCTTGTACTTTTTCGGTTGGGCCTGGTCGGCATGAAAGGACTCTTGGCCACCTGTGCGGCCTTGACGGCAGCTACCTGTTCGACACCGGTGACGACTACGTCAGCAGGAGCCAGCCCCTTCAGCACTTCCACCTGTGTATCGTTATTGATGCCCGTACGGATCCTTCGCTGCACCAGCCGGGTGCTGTCTTCAAGGACCCATACATGGGCCGCCTCGGATGCCTGCACCCGGGAGCTATCCTTCACCTTGGTGGTAGTAGTATCCCCTCTTTTCAGGAGACTGCTGCCGGTAATACTGTCTTTTGCGTCGGCTATGATGGTGTATTTTTTCGCCAGGGAGGCATCGGGCTCGAATTTCAGGGCCTTGGCGGAGATCAGCAGGGCTTTGTTGACCTCCTTGGTATAGATCGTAACATTGGCCGTCATACCCGGCTTCAGCTTCTGATCGTCATTGGGTGCATTGATGATAGTCGTATAAGTGACTACGTTAGCAGAGGTCACCGGCTTCAATCGTACTTCATCCACAGCCCCCTGGAATACATCGTCCAGGAAGGCGTCTACCGTGAAGGTGACCCGCTGACCGTGTACTACGTTGCCGATATCCGCTTCGTCCACATTGGCCTGCACCTCCATCTTGGTGATGTCTTTGGCAATGGTGAAGAAGGTGGGAGTATTGAAGCTGGCAGCCACCGTTTGCCCGACGCTGATGTTCCGGGTCAGTATGACGCCATCCATCGGCGAGTAGATATCAGTATAGGACAGGTTCTTCTCCGAAGCTGCCAGCTGTGCTTTGGCGTTGTCTACGGCGGCTTTGGCCGCATTCAGCGAATAGGTGGCATTGTCATAGTCCGCTTTGGAGATGGCGCCGGTCTTATACAGCAATTCCTGTCGCTGGAAATTACTTTGCTGGTAGATCTGCTGGCTTTGCGCCGAGGCGACGGAGGCCTTGTATTGATTGACCGAGGCAGTGAACAGGGATTTATCCAGCTGCGCCAGCAGCTTGCCTTTCTTTACTTTCTCGTTAAAGTCCGTGTACAAGGCGCTGATGATGCCCGACACCTGGGATCCTACCGTCACGGTATCCACCGGCTGGATATTACCCGTGGCCGTCACGCTCTGGGAGATATATCCGTATTGCGGGCTCTCCGTCTGCAAGACCACCACCGGCTCGCTCTTCCGGAAGAAGAAATACCATACCAGTCCTGCGGCAAGGAGAATCGCGATAATGATAATGATCCCTCTTTTTTTCATATACGTTATAATTTTATCGGCACCCCCCTGTAAAAATCATAGATCCGGATGGTGAGCGCCGCGTTGTATTTAGCTTGTATATATTGCTGGTAGGCCTGTGTGTAGAGATTCCGCTGGATAAGATAGTCCACTGTCGTCACGGCGCCGACCTTCAGCTGTTCACCCGCGATGCGGTAGCTCTCTTTGGTATATTGCAATTGCTCTACGGAGGCGTCGTACTGCCCCTGGGCATTCTCTACATTGACATACGCCTGCTCTACCGTGAGCGCGAGGTTATTCCGTGTATTCTTCCTGTCCAGCCCGGCCTGCTCGATCTGGATCTTTGCCTTTTCCACATTGGTCCGGTTGACCCGCCGGTTGAAGATAGGGATCGACAGCGTGAGGCCTATCTGTTGATAGAAGGCATTGTCTAGTTGCTGGAAGACGCCGGGGTCGCCGCCGGAATGGCTGGAGCCGATAGCGCCGGTTCCCAGAAGGGTAGGCAGATAACCTGACCGGGCCAGCTGCAGGTCGGTACGGGCAATGTCCACCTCATTGTCGCTGATCTTTACCTCGGGGCGTGTAGCCAGGGCCTGCTGCTGGGTTGCTGAAAGGGCCGTCACCAGGTTTTTGGCGATGAGGGTGTCAGGTTCCTGCGCTTCGAAAGGCTGCTCCGAAGGCAGCTGCAGCAATATCTTTAAGCTGATGATATTTTGCCGGTGGGTGTTCTGTGCGGTGACGAGCGAATATTTATCATTGGCTGTCTGTGCCTGCAGCTCTGCCAGGTCTTTCAGGGCGATAGTCCCCGCATCGTATTTCTGCCGGGCCTGCTGTACCTGCGACTGCGAGGTATTGACAAGATCCTGGTAGTAGACGATATTTTCCTTTGCCAGCAGGATGTTTAAAAAAGCCTGTGTCACGTTGAGCGTGATATCATTCTCTTCCTGGAGGATATCCAGCCCCGCCGTCTGCTGTAACAATTGCTTCTCCCGGATATTATTCCGGACATAGCCGCCCTGGTAGAGGGTCACCGATGAGCTGAGGCCATAGCTACCCGATTCTGTAAATCCTCTGTTGCCATAGCTTCCGGAGGAATTGATCTTTTTTTGAAAATTGAGGTCTTCCGAGGCGCTGCCGGTGAGATTGGGCCGGACACCCGCTTTGGCCAGGAGCAGGTCCTGGTCGGCCGAGCGCTGGCTCAGCCGGAAGGTGTTGATGGTAATATTATTCCGGAGGGCATAATCCAGGCAATCCTGCAGACTCCATTTGGCAGGTAATGGACGGGTTACAGTATCCTGTGTATTTACCTGGGCGCTCAGCGATCCGGTTTGAAGAAGGAGGGCTGTCAGCGCCAGGATAGCCGTATGGTGTTTCCACATGCGGACCGGGATTTGGTTTCGTATTATTATTTTATATCTCTATTCACCCATTCATGTAAATATAATGCATTTCGGGGATCAGATATCGGGCGGGATTTGCTAACTTCGTTAGCAATAAATAACTATGAAGCGTTCCGGTTCCGCAGATCTTCCCTTGCATAATGGTTACGTCCCCCAATGGCTGGCGGAGCGCATGGCCAAACTGGGCCTGGCTATAACAGAAGTGCTGCTGAGCGAATATGGCAAGGCGGAAGTGATCCGGCGTTTAAGCGATCCCTTCTGGTTTCAGAGCCTGGGTGCCGTGATGGGAATGGATTGGCATTCCTCCGGTATCACCACTTCCGTGATGGGCGCCCTGAAAAGGGCCATCAACCCCCACTCCCGGCAATTGGGCATCTATATCTGCGGGGGGAAGGGCCGGTTTTCCCGGCAGGCGCCGGATGAGATCCGCAGCGTCTGCGAAAGTACGGGATTGGATGGGGCGCAGCTGGTACGCTGCAGCAAGCTGAGCGCGAAAGTAGACAATACCGCCATACAAGACGGGTTCCAACTGTATCTGCACAACTTTGTAATCAGCGATGAAGGGCAATGGACGGTGATCCAACAGGGGATGAGCCCCGGAAACTCCACGGCCCGCCGCTATCACTGGCACTCCGAAGGCCTTCGCTCTTTCGTAGATGAGCCGCACACGGCTATTTGCGGGGTCAACCAGGGCATGATCCTCAACCTGGCGGACAGCGCAGCCTGCCCGGCAAGGGATGGGGTCCTTTCGATCACCCGGGAGAAGCCGGAATCGATGATGCAGGATATCCAGCAGCTGGTCCTGCCTTCGCACCATGATGTCCGTACGGAAGACGTGGACCTGAAGAGACTGGGCGCGGTATTATGGCTGGCCCATGACCGGCAGCCTGCCGATTTTGAAGAGCTGCTCCTGCTGGAAGGAGTGGGACCCCGCACGCTCCAGTCGCTGGCCCTGGTAAGTGAAGTGATCCATGGCGCGCCGACCCGATTTAAAGATCCCGCCCGTTTCGCGTTTGCCCATGGCGGTAAGGATGGCCATCCCTTCCCCGTACCTACGCAAGTGTATGACGAGACGATCGGCATCCTGCAGACAGCCGTGCAAAAGACTAAAATAGGCCAAAGCGATAAGCTGGACGCTATCCGCAAGCTGCATGAGCTGGCGCAGCGGGCAGAAAAGGATTTTATACCTTCCGGCAATGTCTCAGCGTGGATAGAAAAAGAAAGGGATGACTCCTGGAAATATGGGGGACGCACGGTCTTTGGGAAAGCCACGCCTCCCGCTCAGCTAAAGCCCCGGCAATTGCGGTTGTTCTGATCGATAGGACGGATTCCCGCCCGGATCCTCTCGTCTAAGAGATTTTCCGGGGCTTGGCCGCTCCCACTATTTTTATTTCCGGATTTTTGGATAGTAACAACGCTGCCTTGCGTTCAGTCTCCTGCACCTGGAGCCATTTGGACATGAGCTTCTTGATAACCTTGGCCTTATCAGCCTTTTCCTGGGGAGAGTCTAACATAATCAGTATACCTTAAGCCTTAATAATAATTGGAACCGAAACCGTACAATAAAAATACAGCTTACCGGGTAAAGGTCCTCTCCTTCCATAAGGATGATTCGATAGTCTAATGGTTTACTTTAGATAAGGTTATTCCACTCCTTTAGAGATACTTGTAGTTATCGTACGATTCGCCGAAGCCGCCAGCGCTTCGGGACGCAGTGAAAGGCCGATCTTCCCGATATCCGCCGTCACCTTGGCAATAAAATTGAACTGATCGACGATCGGCTTGAACCCGGATAATTGCCGGCGGGTATCGCTCTCCAGGATCCCCTTCTCCAGCTCCGCCTTCCGCTTATTCATCAGGGCCGTCATTTTCCCATTCAGGATCCGCAGCTCTTCTTTCCCCGTCACCGCCTCGCCGGACCCCGCCCCGCCATAGCCCTCTTTCTCCTGCAGACACGCGGCGGTATTATCCAGCCGCATGAGCATGGCTCGTATGATCGGCTCATAAGCCGGATCGGCTTCCCCTCCCGGCAAGGACGATGTATAATAAGCCAATGTCGCAATATGAGAGGTCAGCATATGACTGGACACGACGAACTGGTGCATCCTGTCAGCCAGCTTCCGCTTATTGCCCGGCTCCGACAAGATCCGGTCAAAGGCATCCGAAAGATTGGCCAGCGCCACAAAAGCATGCTTACGCGACAGCTTATACCGGGCCACGCTCACAGGCTTCCCCAGGAAAGCGCCCGATACGTCCCGGAAATACGCCCCATTCGCCTCGATGATCCGGATCATATAGTCGGTGATCTGCTCCCGCTCCCGGGAAGGCACCAGAAAAATATTGGCGATAAAAGCAATAGCCGATCCGATAACAGTATCGATTACCCGGTCCGACAGGATCGTTCGGAAGTCATGTGGATACAACAGATGGAACAGCAGCAGCACATAAGGCGTCATCAGGGTGACACAGATAAGATAGTTCGTTCTCAAAAACACATAAGTCCCCATCATAAAAAGGATCATCAGCACGAACAGCACCGTCCGGTCCCCGATAAAATAAAGGATCAGGAGTCCGATGAACGCCCCCGCCAGCGTTCCCATCAACCGCTCGAAATTTCTCTTTTTCGTAAGGCTATACGCCGGCTTGAGGATGACGGTAATCGTAAGCAGGATCCAGTACCCATGCCCCAAAGGGAAAAACTGGGAGATCAGATAACCGGCCAAAGTGGCAATGCTTACCCGCAACGAATGCCGGAAAATATTCGAAGTGAGCGTCAGGTTCTCCAAAAGTAACTTGCTCTCGATGCCCTGGTGCGTGATAAACTGATCGTAATCTATCTGCGGCCGGAAATTCTTGCCGAGCTTCCAGTCATACGTCGTATATCCATGCAGCGTATGCAGCCGGTCCGCAATATCCTGTATACTGTCCAGGATATGACGCATGCCGATAAACCCCTCCACATTCTCCGCCGTCCGCTGCTCATCCCTGAACCGGATAAAGGACTCCCGCAGGTGCTTGATCCGTAAAGACAAATGAGAAGTCTCTATGGAAGGCTTGCCGCTCTTGATCGCGATCCCGATCTCATCCAGCTCCACGGCCATGTCGAGGATCAGGTGACGGCATTCTTCCAGCAGATCGCTCTTGTCAAAAAAACGATGCAGCGACGGATAGTCCTGCTGCGAAGTGATGACCCTTTCGAAAAGATCCACGATGTCCAGAAAAATCATCACCAGGATCCTGCCCGTATGCGTGGACTCCTTAACGATATCCCGCCCCTTGAACAGCAGCTCGCGGACCAGGTCCTGCTTCTCATGAATATAGATCTGGTGCTCCACCAGCTGCCGGTAGCTCTTGTCATAATCCACCTGCCGCGCATAGAACGACGCCTTGATACGCAGATAACCCGCCGTCGTCTGCACACACTCCCCCAGCGCCTGCTGCGTGAGCTTGTAAGGCCGGAAGCTATATAGAAGAAGGCTCAACGTCGTATACCACACCCCGCCGGCCAGCACATAAGCCGAATTGATGAGAATATCCCAGCCATGCTGCGGACGATCGATATTCAGCACCATGACCAGCAACGCATTGAGCCCGATCGAGCTGGCCCTGTTGCCATAGATGCCCATCATGGAAAAGACAAAGCAAAAAACAAAGACCAGCAGGCCCGTCAAAATCGCCGACCCATAGACCAGACCAGTCAGCAACGAGGCTATGAAAATGATAAGGACACAGGCAATCATGCCGTTACGACGATGATGGATCGGTCCCGGATTGTCCGTATTGCCCACGCACATCGCCCCGATCGACACAATGATGCCGGCGGATAAATTATGGAAGAAATAGCTCAGCAGGATCGCCGGAAGGGTAATACCTGCCGTAATACGCACGGCCCCGCTCAGATTGTGGCTGTTAATGAAACTCTTATATTCCCTGATATAATCCATTGCCGGGCCTAAAGATAGTGAGTTTCCCCTTTTATATAAGTGTAACCATTAACCCGCGAAAAAAACCGCCTTGCCACTCGCAAAGTATTTTTTTCCGCTCACCGCAAGACCCTTTTATACCCTAAGTTTGTGGACTATTTTGCAGCAAAAAAGAGACTATCTGTCCATGAGAAAATGATAGAATGAATTCACAACCGGGCTCCGCACGGTTAATGAGCTTGCTGGCGAACTATTTAAAAGAACCAAAATGCGCACTGCAGTCGTTGTCTTCTTAGCAAGCCTTCTTTCTATGAATGTAAAAGCCCAGCAGATCAGAGGGCTTATACAGGATGACCAGGGTAAACCATTAGCCGGCGCCTCCATCAGCCTTAAAAAAAGTAAAGACTCTTCTGTAGTAAAACTGGCAGTCTCCGATTCCACAGGAAATTATGAACTCTCCGCCATACCCGCCGGCGCTTACTTCATCGGCACCTCACACATAGGCTATGCCTCCGGAAACTCCCCTGTCTTCGAAACAAAAGAAGAAGGCCTCACCCGCATACCCGCCATAGTCCTGCCCCATGCATCCGCCGACCTCAGGGAAGTAATGGTCACCTCCCATAAGCCCCCCGTGGAAGTCAAAGCCGATAAGATCATTCTCAACGTGGAAGGCAGCACCAATGCCGTGGGCCAGGATGCCCTCGAACTGTTACGTAAATCCCCCGGCGTAACGGTAGATAAGGATAATAATCTGAGCCTCAGCGGCAAAAATGGCGTACAGATCTATATCGACGGCAAGCCGACCCCGCTGTCGGGCAACGACCTGTCGGAATATCTCAAGACCATTCAATCCTCTTCCATCGAATCCATCGAGATCATCAGCAACCCCGGCGCCAAATACGAAGCGGCAGGCAATGCGGGTATCATCAATATCAAACTCAAAAAGAACCGGTCACTTGGCACCAATGGCAGCGTGAACGCCGGCTATAACATCGGGACCTATTCCAAATACAATGCAGGCCTTTCCCTCAATCACCGCGATAAGGATATCAATATCTTCGGCAACTACAGCTATAACCATAACCCTGTCGAATACCTCTCCGCCCTGCACCGCGAACAGCTGGATACCCTGTTCGACCAGCATTCGACAATAAGAAATACGATCAACAGCCACAATTTCAAAGCCGGACTGGATTACTTCATCAATAAAAAGAACACCCTGGGCCTCATGGTGAACGGGACCTACTCCGATAATTCCTTCAAAACCAACAGCAGCACGCCGATCTCCTATATCCCCACCGGTCAGCTGGACAGGCTGCTCGTGGCGAATAACCGCAGCAGCGGCCGCCGCGACAATACTAACCTCAACGTCAACTACCGCTATGCCGATACCAGCGGTCATGAACTGACAGTGGATGCCGACTATGGCGCCTACCGGATCACGAATAATCAGCTGCAGCCCAATGTTTACTACGATCCCGCCGGAAAACCATTGGACAGCATCACCTACAATATGTTGTCCCCCAGCAATATCAAAATCTACAGCGGCAAGTTGGACTATGAGCAGAATTTTTGGAAAGGACGCCTGGGATTCGGCTTCAAAGCCTCCTACGTCACCAGTGGGAATAATTTTGAGCAATACGATATCACCGGCAGTAACAGGATCTTCGACAGCGCGCACAGCAACAACTTCGATTATAAGGAAAACATCAACGCCGTATACGGCAACTACAGCCGCTCCGGCAAAGGCTGGACCATCCAGGCAGGACTGCGGATAGAAAATACCAATACGAAAGGCATTTCCACCGGGTATGCCCTGGACAACAACGGTTATGTGGGATATGACTCCGGGTTCGACCGCCATTATGTGGACTTCTTCCCCAGCGGCGCCATCACCTATAACAAGAACCCGATGAAACAATGGAGCCTCAACTACAGCCGGCGCATCGACCGCCCGGCCTACCAGGACCTGAACCCCTTCGAATTCAAACTGGATGAATATACCTTCCAGAAAGGGAATACCCTGCTAAAACCACAGTATACTAACAGTATCGGGCTGACCTACACCTATAAGTCCAGGCTGACCGCCACGCTGAATTACAGCCACGTAAAAGACGTCTTCACCCAGCTGCTGGACACCGTGGACAAATCCAAGGCATTTCTCACCAAACAGAATCTCGCCACCCAAAATATCACCAGCCTCAACATCAGCTACCCCTTCCAATACCAATGGTATAGCCTGTTCGCCAACGTGAACACCTTTTATTCCATCTACAATGCCAATTTCGGGACCGGCAGGACCGTGAACGTGAATGTATTCGCCACCAATATCTACACCCAGCAGACGGCTAAACTGGGTCACGGCTGGACAGGAGAAGTAAGCGGCTTCTATAACTCGCCATCGATCTGGCAGGGCACCTTCAAAACCAATTCGCTCTGGAGCGTGGACGGCGGCCTCTCCAAGACCCTCCTGAAGGGCAACGCAACGCTGAAAGCCTCCGTTAGCGATATCTTCAATACCCTGCGCTGGTCGGGCTCCAGTAATTTTGCCGGGCAATATATTCTGATAAAAGGGAGCTTTGAAAGCCGGCAGTTCAAATTATACTTCACCTACCGGTTTGGCAACACCCAGGTAAAAGCAGCCCGGCAGCATAAGACAGGAGCGGAAGACGAGAATAAACGGGTAAACTAAAATAGTTTATTTTTACGCCCCACAAACTTCTATGCAAGCTATTATTGACAACATTAAAGACATTTTTGCCTCGTACAGCCCTTCTCCGGTCACCCGGATGGAAAAAATCCCCCAGTCGGGCAGTAACCGCATCTATTTCCGCCTATGGACAAAAGACCACTCCTATATCGCCACCTACAATGACAATGTACGGGAGAACCGGACCTTCGTTCATTTCAGCCGGCATTTCCGCAGCAGCGGATGCCCCGTCCCGGAGATCTATATCGTCAATGAAGCCTATACGATCTATTTACAAGAAGACTTCGGAGATCTCTCCCTGCTCAATGAGCTGGAAAAACAAGGCCATAATGAGGTCGTTCTCGGGTTATTCCGGCAAAGCCTGCAGGAATTGGCCCGGTTACAGATCCGGGGGGACGAACAGCTGGACTACTCCTGGTCGATCACTTCCAAAGAGTTCGGGAAACAGGCCATTCTAAGCGACCTTCTTTACTTTAAATACTATTTCCTCGATACCCTCCAGATCCCCTACGATAAAGAAAAGCTGATCGATGACTTCGAAGCCCTGAGTAACTACCTCACCCATGTAGACCATAAATATTTTATGTTCCGCGACTTTCAGAGCCGGAATGTCATGATCCAGGATGGCAAAGTTCATTTCATTGATTTTCAAGGTGGAATGAAGGGCGCCCTCCAGTACGATGTGGCGTCTCTGCTCTGGCAGGCCAAGGCCGATCTGTCCGATGAATGGAAAAATGAGCTCCTGAATTATTATATGGACTGCGTGGAGTCGATCCTGGACAAAAAGATCGACCGGACCCGGTTTGTCAGCCAGTACAACGGCTATGTCCTCATACGCCTGCTGCAGGTCCTGGGAGCCTACGGGTTCCGGGGACTTTTTGAACGCAAAGCGCATTTCCTCACCAGCATCCCCCTGGCCCTGCGCAACCTCAAATGGTTCCTTACCCACAAGCAGGTAGGAATTGTTTTACCCGAATTTGAACGATTGCTCAAGTTGATGGTTGAAGAGGAGGTGATCAACCGGTTCGAACCCCCGCAGGCGGATGAAAATACGCCGCTGGTGGTCCATATCAGCAGCTTTTCCTACCGGAAAGGCGGCATCCCGGAAGACCAGAGCGGCAATGGCGGAGGCTTCGTATTCGATTGCCGGGGTATTCTCAATCCCGGCCGCATCAATGAATTCAAGTCCCGGACAGGCCGGGATAAGGATGTGAAGGATTTCCTGGAACAACGTACCCGGATGCCGGAATTCCTGAATAGTGTATATAATATCGTCGATATAGCGGTGGAAGATTATATCAGAAGGGATTTCGAAAGCCTTACCATCGACTTCGGCTGTACCGGCGGTCAGCACAGAAGCGTATATGCCGCCGATGCATTAGCCAGGCACCTGAGAAACAAATTTCATGTAAAGATCGAGCTGCACCATATCGTGCAGGAAGCAAAGAACTGGATTAATAAGCCTGAACCCGGAGAATAGATCATTAGCGTATGTATTATGTAGTATATGGTGTGTTGTACCTGCTGTCCCTGTTGCCCATGCGGTTGTTGTATCTGCTTGCTGACGGACTGGCCTTGTTCGCCTATTATGTACTCCGCTATCGCCGCAAAGTCGTAATGGACAACCTGCAAATCGCTTTCCCGGAAAAAACGGCCAGGGAGCGGAGACGGATCGCCACAAAATTCTACCGCAATTTTGTAGACAATTTCATCGAAACGCTCAAACTATTATCTGCCAGCCCTTCCTATATCCGGCGTCATTTCAGCATCGATAACCCGGAAATCCTGGAAGGCTTCTATCATGCCGGCCGCCGCTGCCAGCTTCACCTGGGACATACTTTCAACTGGGAGCTCGCCAATGCCGCCATGCCCCTGCTATCGGACTACCCGTTCATCGTAGCCTACATGCCCATCGAAAATAAGGTCTTCGAACGCATCTTCCTGCACCTGCGGGGACGCACAGGCACCATCCTTTTACCCGCTACCCGCCTGCAGCGATCGATCCTGCCCTACCGCAATACCCAATACCTCCTCACCCTCGTAGCCGACCAGGCCCCCGGCAACCCCGATCAATCCTATTGGCTCAATTTTTTCGGACACCCTACCGGTTTCGTACGAGGCCCCGAACGCGGCGCCCGGGCAGGAGACCTTCCCGCCGTATTCGTCCGGTTCTATAAGACCGCCCGCGGATATTACAGGGTTTATCTTACCACGATCGCCGATCACCCCGCCCAACTACCCGAAGGAGAGCTCACCAGGCGATACCGGGAACTGCTCGAAGACGCCATCCGGCAAGACCCGGACCTGTGGCTCTGGAGCCATAAAAGATGGAAAACACCCTGGAAAGAGGAATTCAGCAGATTATGGATAGATTAACAGGTTGGTTCCGCGGATAGCCCTATCTTTAGCGGAACCTTAAATACCCCCCATGGGCCTCACATGGGTAATCTAATCCGTGACATATGTATTATCTTTTTTACGGCTTTCTTTACATGGTCTCCCTTCTTCCGATGCGCGTGCTGTATTTCATTTCAGATGTAATTTACGGCCTGCTCTACCATGTATTGGGCTATAGAAAGGAAGTGGTCATGAGCAACCTGGCCATCGCCTTCCCCGATAAGACCCAAGCCGAACGGCTGATAATCGCCAAAAAATTCTACCATAACTTCATCGACTCCTTCATAGAAGTGATCAAGCTGGTATCCGCCGGAGACGCTTTCCTCCAAAAACGATTTACCGCGGACGTTACGGAACTGAACGAACTCTTTAAGACCGGCAAAAGCTGCCAGATCCACCTGGGACATACCTTCAACTGGGAATGGGGACAGCTCGTCCTCTCCAAATTGACGCCCTATAAGATCATGGTGGTATACATGCCCATCACCAGCGCCGTCATGGAAAAGCTGTTTTATAAATTACGCACCCGCAGCGGCAATGTCTTCTTACCGGCTACCAATATGCGGGAAGCCATCCTCCCCTATCTGCAGACCCAATACGCCCTGGGCCTGGTAGCCGACCAGAATCCCGGCAACCTGCATACGGCGTACTGGCTCAATTTTTTCGGTAAGCCCACCGCCTTCGTGAGCGGCCCGGAGAAAGGAGCCCGGGCCACCGGTATGCCCGTAGTATTCGCCTGCATCGAAAAACCCCGCCGGGGCTATTATCACGCTACCATGAAGCTGGCCGCCGCCGATACCAGCCAGCTGGCCGAGGGAGAACTGACCCTGAATTATGTACGTTACCTGGAAGAAGTCATTCGCCGCAATCCGGACATGTGGCTCTGGAGCCACCGGCGCTGGAAGCATGCATGGAAGGAAGAATATACCCCCCAATGGATAGATACGCAGGGGCCGGCGAAAGACGATGGACAAGACGCTTCCGGCGTCTCACGAAAAAAAGGTGAAATAACGGGGTAAATTCAGGTGCTTTTCCGGACGGAATTGACCGGAGGCTGACTAAATTGGGGGTCATCATTTAAAAAATAAAACCCCTTATATTTATGGCAGCATCTACCAACCTTTCTGCATCGGGCTCCGGAAGCCCCATCCCGGAAAGTATCGCCCAGCAGCTCATCAACACTTACATGACCGAAGAAGGATGGGCCCCTGATAAAACGAGAGCCATCTGGTTTTCCCCCGCAGACCTTGCGAATATCCAGGGACTTATCAACGCAGCCGGAGGAGACGGAGTCAGGATCTATTTCGGCAAATATCCTTCGGACCTGGATATTCCGGGCACCCCCGATCCCGCCTACAAAGGTAAGGTGACCGTAGTCTTCATCCCCACCCTGGCAGCTCCCAACGGATCCCACCAGGACCTGTTCCCCGCGCTTCCGCAAGCCGGGAGTACCGATGACGGCGACCAGGGCTATAACCACGGAGAGCTCTGCCCCCCCAATTGTACACCGCCATCCCCGACCACCTGACCAGGGGGCTCAAACAATCATCGATGTCCCTCTTTTCTGTCAACATCTGTTTTGAAATGAGCGCCTTTGTCGTAAGCGCCCTGGCATACGCGCGACTAAAGGGAACGCCCCTCCGGCTATTCCCTTTTTTCCTTTTTTTCATCACCCTGGCCGAATTTTCCGGCAGACTCATGATAAGAGTTTTTCACCTGCATTCAAACCAATGGCTTTTCAATATCACCACGACCATCGAGTTCGTCTTCTACGCTTATATTTTCGAAAGCCAGTTGCGGGACCCCGCTTTCAAAAAAGGGGCTCGCCGGTTTATGATCGCTTACCCCTTCCTGGTCCTGCTCAATCTCCTCTTCGTACAGGGCTTTATGAACTTCCATTCCTACACGATGGTAGTGGGTTCTATCTTCATGGTCATTTTCTGTGGCCTTTATTTCTATGAATTATTGTTGAATCCCCTGGAAGGAGCGCTGTTCCGGGTTCCGATGTTCTGGATCAGCACCGGTATCCTCTTTTTCTATCTGGGCGATCTTTCTTATGACATATTATTCAATCTTCTGCAGAAGTACGCTACGAATACCAGCGGGAAACTATTTCAAAATATTAATAATAATCTTATTTTGATGCTTTATTCCTGCTTTATAATAGCCTTTCTATGCAGAAGGAATCCCCGGAAATCATTATCACCTTAATAGCTGGTACGGCCACGTTCCTGCTACTGGGTGCTCTGATGATCTCTTTTCTCTTCCTTTACCGAAGACGTCATCGAAGACATCTGCAGGAAAAAGAGCAGCTCCGGCTCTCTTATGAAAGGGAATTGCTCAAATCCCAGCTGGAGATACAGGAACAGACCTTCAAACATATCTCCCAGGAAATCCATGACAATATCGGACAGATGCTGAGCCTCGCCAAGCTAAACCTGGCCACGATGGATATTGCCCATCCTTCTACCCTTGAGCAAAAGATCGACGATTCGAAAAAACTGGTCAGCCAGGCCATTTATGACCTGAGAAACCTGTCTCATGGCCTCAGCACGGACTATATCGCCGACAGAGGGCTCGTGAAGGCAATCGAGCACGAGTTGGAAATGATCAAAAAATCAGGGGACTATGAGACGGTATTCCTGATGGAAGGAGCCAGCTATCACCTTGATAGTCAGAATGAACTCATCCTCTACCGCATCATACAGGAGACTTTGAACAATATTATAAAACATGCGGCATCTCAAAAAATTATAATACATTTACATTACCGTCCCCAGGAACTTACCCTTACTATCATTGATAACGGTAAAGGATTTGATCTTACCCCTCTAACTGACAATTCTTCGTTCGGCCTGGGTATTAAGAATATGCACAACCGGGCCCGATTGATAGGTGCAGGTTTCCAGATTAGCAGCACAATTGAAGAAGGAACAAGTGTTTCCATCAGCGTGCCCGTCGGAACCCCCATAACCTGAACCTAAACCCAATCGGATGTCCACGTTTAAACCTGCTGTTGCATTGGTCGACGACCATGTACTGCTGCGGAATGGCTTAGCCAATCTTATCCGCAGCTTCGGCGAATACGCCGTATTATTCGAAGCCTATAATGGCGCTGATTTTATCAGACAATTAAAGCCCCGCTGTCTTCCGGACCTTGTCCTGCTGGATATCAATATGCCGGAAATGGATGGCTACGAGACGGCTTTATGGATCAAACGGAATTATCCGGAAATCAAGATCCTGGCCTTGTCCATGTACGATACGGATAATTCCATTATCCGTATGCTGAAGAACGGAGTAAGGGGCTATGTATTGAAAGACATAGAACCCGCCGAATTGAAAGTGGCGCTGGAGTCCGTGATCTATAAAGGCTTTTATTATTCCGAGATGGTAACAGGCAAACTGATCCATACGATCAATACCCTCGACGAACCGGAACAGAAAGTAAATCATCTGCTGCGATTGAATGACCGGGAACTGGAATTCCTGAAGCTGGCTTGTACCGAGAGCACCTATAAAGAGATCGCCGAACGGATGTACCTGAGCCCCCGTACCATCGATGGCTACCGGGATGCCCTATTCGAGAAGCTGAGCGTACGAACCAGGGTAGGCCTTGTATTATATGCCATCCGGAATGGTGTCGTGAGCGTGTAGCTCCACCCGCGCAGCGCCCGTCCCCGCTGGCCCATCCCTATATCGTGCAGCGCCCGTCCCCGCTAACCGTCCCTAATTAAGTACGCTGTTCTCCTTTTCGGTCTCGATGCCCTTCTGTTCTTTGATCTTCGCCCAGCCTCCTGCTACATTGCGAAGATTGTGGATTCCCTGGCGCTTGAGCAGAGAGGCAGCGATAATGCTGCGGTAACCGCCGCCGCAATGTATATAGATATTGTATCGTTCTTCCAGATCGACCATGCTGGCCGGGTCCGCCAGGGCATTCAACGGCAGGTTGATGGCCCCTTTTACATGCCCGTCGGCAAACTCCGTCTCACGGCGTACGTCCAGCACTACTAGGTTGCTGTCGAAAGGAATATCCATTGCCAGCTCATCCGTCTCCACGTCAATGATGATGTCGATGGCCTCCCCGGCTTGCTGCCAGGCAGGGAAGCCCCCTTCCAGGTATCCTTTCATCTTATCGAAGCCGACCCTGGCCAGCCTTACCACACTTTCTTTCTCTTCCCCGGGCGCAGTTACCAGTACGATAGGCCTGTCAAAAGGCAGCAGACTGCCGGCCCATTCCGCAAATCTTCCGTCCAGTCCGATACCGATGGATCCCGGCACAAACCCTTCGATGAAAAGAGATGACCTTCTGGTGTCCAGCAGAATCACTTCCTCCTGTGCGATCATTTCTTTAAAAGCAGCCAGGTCCAGGGACTTCAGGCCACTTTCAAGGACACCGTCCAGGCTTTCATAACCCTCTTTATTGATACGGGCATTAATAGGGAAATAAGTAGGTGGCGCATCCAGGCCATCCGTTACCGCCTTGACGAACGCTTCCCTGGTTTGCTCCTTTAATGCATAATTACTTTCTTTCTCATCCGCCAGCGTACTATAGGTATTGGGACCCAGATTTTTGCCGCAGCTGCTGCCGGGACCATGTGCCGGATAAACGATCACATCGTCCGGAAGGGGCGCTATTTTAGTCCGCAGCGAGTCATACAGGAGCCCTGCCAGGTCTTCCTTGCTCATGTTGCCGCTGCTGAGATCCGGTCTGCCTACGTCGCCAACAAATAAGGTGTCACCGGTGAAAAGAACATGAGGCCTCCCATCCGCCTCCCTCACCAGGTAACAGGAAGATTCGATCGTATGACCGGGAGTATGCAGCACTTCCAGCGTACAGCTGCCCAGCTTGAATCGTTCTCCGTCTTTTGCCAGATGGATAGGGAAATGCGTCTCGGTCTGAGGACCATATACGATAGGAGCACCAGTTGCCTTGGAAAGGTCCAGGTGCCCGCTTACAAAGTCTGCATGAAAATGGGTCTCGAATATATATTTAATCGTCGCATTCCGCTCCTTTGCCAGCTGAAGATACGCTTCTATATCACGCAGGGGGTCGATAATAGCGGCTTCGCCATCACTATCTATATAATAGGCGGCTTCACTCAGGCATCCGGTGTACAATTGTTTAATGAACATACCAGCGTCTTTTGCCTGCAAAATTAACTATTATTATCCAATCCGGGGAAAGGGAGCCTGGCGAACAGCTCATCTTAGTCGATCAGCTCATCTACGCATTTCATGATCTCACCCAGGCGGTCATGATTAATGATGTAGTAGATGAACTTTCCATCCCTTTGGGTCTTGACAATGCCGGCACGGCGTAAAATGGCAAGATGCTGGGATGCGACGGATTGTTCAAGTCGGAGATGAACATAAATTTCCGTCACCGTCAATTTTTTATTTTCATCCAGTAGCCGGATGATCTGCTGGCGCAACTTATGATTGAGCGCTCGTAATATCAAAGCTCCTTTCTTAAGATTCAAAAAATCGACTTTTACAGGAGCTCCTTCGGAGCCCTCTGCATTTACTACCATCCAATAGTTATTGTTGTTCATCGTTAAACTCATGAGCGATTACCATTTTAAGGATTTCAAGAAGATACAAGACGGGTCTATGCAAAATTATGATCTACTATTTAAAAAAAATGATCAAATTTTGCTAATATGATAATATGGTCATTTTCTGGTATGAGTGTGGAATTCCTTGGTATAAGCGGGCTCACTATACGCCAGTCCGGTGAATTCCTGTTGTAAATATCGTAAAAAAGATAGAATACCCAGATAACCCGCGTGATAATTAATTTCAATGAAAGCCGCGCTGGGAGCCGCAATTATAGGTTTACACTTATAACTGCCTGAGCCAAAAAACGACACCTTATTATCGGCAAGCAAGGTGGAAAAAGAATTCTCATCGATAATCATAGCGGTTGTGGGCATCACCTCCACCAGATCATTTTGGTAGACTGCTGTGAACACTTCCATACGCCTGGCGTCGATCATGGGACAGAGCATACCCGCAGCAGAATGCTGCTCCCTGGCGGCAAAAGCCATCACTTTTAAAGTGCTCTCTGTGATCAGTGGAATAGCCAAAGCATAGCAAAACCCTTTGGCAGCGGCCATTCCAACGCGCAGACCCGTATAAGATCCCGGCCCCGCCGTTACCGCTACCGCCTGCAGATCGCGCATCCCGAAACCTGTCTCCCGCATCATTTTCTCAATGGCCGGATGCAGCCAGGAAGCATGCTCTTTCTGCTCTTTATTATGACTCAACGCAAGAGATTGCCCCTCTTTTGACAAAGAAATACTGGCCATCTCCGTAGCCGTATCGATATTCAGGATCAGCGCCATGCTTGTCTTTTTTGAAAAGAAAAATTAATCATATTTTAATCTTTCTTTAACGATTGTATTAATTCCCGGGCTGGGACATACCTGCTATCTTTCTCACTTAATACAGAGAGAAGGTGATAAATGTTCGTCGGCCCGATGCGTTCCCCCCATTCGAATGGGCCCAAAGGATAATTAGTCCCCAGCTTCATAGCCGTGTCTATTTCCTCCCGGGTGCTGATGGCCGACTGTAAAGTATAATAAGCCTCGTTGATGATCGTTGCCAATATCCTGCCGGAGATCATACCGGGAATATCCGGAACGACACGATATTGCCAGTCCAGTCGTTCATATAGCTCAGCAAGCGTCTTTGCAGTCGCTTCATCGGGAGTCACCAGCTCATGAATGCTCCTTGCCAGAAAACCAGGCCATGCATTGATACGGATAAAAGGCCTGCCGATCTCCCGGAGCGTATGCACGACTGAATTGATCATCACCGGAGCAGGAAGCAACCGGCTTAACCTCCCGATCCGATCCTCCTCCATGACAAAATCCAGGTCCATATACAGGTCGGCATCCCGGCTCCTCTCCAGCTCATCCGGCTCACGCACCCATATCCACTCGACCTCCAGTCCCGGCCGGACCGGTCGGACGGCTATCTCTTTTTTCAGGAGCTCCCCCGCAATTACGGCTATTTTCATACTCTCGGAATTACCGGCAAAGGTAGCTAAGCCCGGTCCATTGTTATTATCTTTGTTCCATGGAAAAAAAGATCATCAACACTCCTGATGCCCCGGCCCCGATCGGGCCCTATAGCCAGGCTGTATTTGCCGGCAACCTGTTGTTCATATCCGGTCAGATCCCCATCGATCCTGCTACAGGAAAAGTGGAAGCCACCGATATCATAGAAGAAACACACCGGGTCATGCATAACCTGAAAGCGATCCTTACCGAAGCTAAAACAGACTTTAGCCAGGTCGTAAAGACAACGATCCTTTTAAGCGACATGGCCCTGTTTGGCGAAGTCAACGAAGTATATGGCAAATATTTTTCCGGCAGCTTCCCGGCAAGAGAGACCTACGCCGTAAAAGCCCTGCCCAAGAATGTAAATGTGGAGATCAGCATGATCGCTATAGTATAAATCATCCCGGGGCCAGCAACCGCCGGCCCCGGCTTTATTTTTATTTAAGCACCCCCAGCTCTTTGCCGATCTTCGTAAACGCCCCTATCGCCTTATCCAGGTGATGCTGCTCATGAGCCGCGCTTAGCTGCACCCTGATCCTGGCCAGCCCCTTTGCTACAACGGGATAGAAAAATCCGATCACATAGATCCCCTCCTGGAGCAGCCTGGCGGCGAAATCCTGGGCTATGACGGCATCATACAGCATAATAGGCACAATAGGATGCTCGCCGGGCCGGATATCGAAACCCGCCTCTTTCATCTTACTCCGGAAGTATTTCGTATTGTACTCCAGTTTGTCCCTCAGTTCCGTAGTGCTGCTCAGCATGTCCAGGACCGCGATAGACGCCCCGGTGATGGAAGGGGCCAGGCTATTGGAGAAGAGGTAAGGACGACTGCGCTGACGCAGCATTTCAATGATCTCTTTCTTTCCGCTGGTAAATCCGCCGCTGGCGCCGCCCAGGGCCTTACCCAGGGTGCCGGTAATAATGTCGATACGGTCCATTACCCCATGGTATTCATGCGTACCCCGCCCCGTTTTACCCAGGAAACCGGAGGAATGGGACTCATCGATCAGGACGATCGCGTCATACTTGTCAGCCAGATCGCAGATCTTGTCCAATTGGGCAATGGTGCCATCCATGCTGAAAGACCCGTCCGTTACGATGACCCGGCTCCTTGCGCCCTGCGCCGCCTTGAGCTGCTCTTCCAGGTCGGCCATCGTATTATGCTTATAGCGGAACCGCTGCGCCTTGCAGAGCCGGACCCCGTCAATAATAGAGGCATGATTAAGCTCATCGGAAATGATCGCATCCTGTTCCCCGAAAAGAGGTTCGAAAACGCCCCCGTTCGCATCGAAAGCGGCGGCATATAAGATCGTATCCTCCATACCCAGGAAAGCCGCAATCTTTTGCTCCAGCTCCTTATGAATGTCCTCCGTACCACAGATAAAACGGACGCTGCTCATACCATATCCCCTGGAATCAATGGCCTTATGGGCGGCTTCGATAACCTTGGGATGAGAAGACAACCCCAGATAGTTATTGGCGCAGAAATTCAATACTTTCTCACTATTTACCAGTATCTCAGCCCCCTGGGCGCTGGATATAATACGTTCGGTTTTGAAGAGACCGGCGGTTTTAATGTCGGAGAGCTCTGCGGCGATACGATGGACAAAGGAGGAGTTCATAAAAAAGATTTTAGGAGGCCAAAGGTAAGTAGTTGACCCTTCATCTGTTAGGTAAGTAAGGGTAAATTTTTGCCGAAATGTAACAAATTAATATCTAACTTCGTCTAATAAGAGAAATAGGCTTTTCATGAGATCTAAAACCTTTTTGCGGCTTTTCTTCCTGGTGTTGGTAGCTTCGGTGAGCTGCCTTCTCTTCTCTTATTCCCATAAGAATTCCGCAGATGCCGAAAAAAGCGATGATTGCGGGAAATGCAGCAAGAAAAAGGCCCAGACAGAATTCATCCTCTGGGAGTCCCTTTCCCGTAACTTTCTATCTGCCAGCCGCTAATCGGCCCGGCTTTCAGCCATTACCCGCACAAATTCCCTTTTTACCCCTCCAGCCTGTTATCATTTAATTTCAAAGAGGTTGTAACATTTCCTTTCCGCGGATCGTATTACCACAGGAACTGTGTTCCCATTTTGACAGGAACTGTGAGGAACGACAGGTTTTTTTATCTTTATCAGCCCAGACAGCGTCTGCTTATGACAGAGAAAGAGTTTAATGAATGTGTCACTAATTATGCGGATAACGTGTATCGCTTCATCCTGAAGAATCTCCGGCATGAAGAGGATGCATGCGATGTGGTCCAGACCGCTTTCGAGAAGTTGTGGAAGAGCCGTACAGAGGTAGAGGCCGCGAAAAGCAAATCCTATCTTTTTACCATCGCCTATCACCAGATGATCGACCACCTGCGCAAGGTAAAAAGGATACAGCTCAGGGAGGAATTCAAAGAGGAAACCCGGGTAAGTGAAGCCGGCGGCCTCCATTTGAAGAAGGTGCTGGAGACAGCCCTCGCCCGTTTGAACGAGACCCAGCGTTCGCTGGTCCTGCTCAAAGACTATGAAGGATACTCCTATGAGGAGATCGGACAGATCACCGGGCTGAACGAAAGTCAGGTAAAAGTATATTTGCACCGCGCCCGTATCCAGTTGAAAACCTATTTGGTCAGCCTTGAAAACTTAATATGAACTTCATGATCACACGCAATAACTATGAGGAGTTCTTTCTGCTGTACGTGGATAATGAGTTATCCGCGGCAGCCAGAGAAACCGTGGAAAGGTTTGTTGCCGAAAATCCGGATCTGAAGGAAGAATGGGACCTCTTTTTACAATGCAGGATCCACCCGGACCAACACCTTGTCTTTACCGGCAGGGAATCCTTGTTTAAGCAGGAAAATGACTTAACTACGGATTCATCGGCTGGCTTAAAGATCGACACCGGCAATTATGAAGAATACTTTTTATCCTATATCGACGGAGAACTGGATGAAGATGCCCGCAATTCCGTAGAAGAATTTGTTCGCCGCCGTCCGTCCCTGCTCGCTGAATTAACAGCCCTGCAGCTGACCGTCAGCATCCCCGATCCAGCCGTCGTCTTTGAAAACAAAGCATCGCTGTATAAAAAAGAAAAAGAACGAAGGATCGTATTTTTCCCCTGGAGAATCGCAGCGGCAGCGCTCGTAGCAGGTGTGATCGGACTCCTCATTCTTAATCCATTTAAGAAGGGCCCCGAAGAAAAAGCTACACCTCCGATAGCCAGCACTAAAACAGGACCCGATAAACCCGTGACCTCCGCTACGGCAACCCTTTCTCCCGCTTCATCGGATTCACCGACCGGCCCCGCCATTCACAAAACACCGGCCACCCAACTTCCAATCGCGAAAAAAAATGCACTCGCTGTAACTCTCCGGCCATCTTCTGCGTTACACCATTCAGAAGCAGGAGAGCAAGCCCCTTCCTATTCGTCTCCGGCGAAAAGAAAAGAGGACGCGGAAAGCAAGGCATTGGCGCAGACGGATCTGCCGGCAAATACACCGGTCATCAACCAGGATCCGGTCAGAGTAGCAACAACTTCCAATTTAGACGGTCAGGCGACCAGGCCCCTTGTGGTAGCGACGCCGGTTGTCAATCACCCGAATATGCTGGTCGCCAACGCTGATTTTGCCACCCGGGCGCTGCTGAATTCCTCCACCGGTTCACCGGAAGATGACGGAACGATGGACTCTTCTCCTGCGAAAAAAAATAAACTGCGGGGACTCTTCAGAAAAGTAACGAGAGTCCTTGAAAAAAACACCAGTCGTGACGATGACGACAAACACAACGTTCTGATCGGGAGTTTCCAATTTGCATTAAAATAAATTTCATCTAAAAAGTAAATGTATGAGTCGGCAATTCTTACTATTGGCAGGATTATGCCTGAGCCTCTCAGGCTGGGCGCAGAGTAACACTACCGGGACAAGCCAGGCAGCCATATCTCAAAAAGATACCATCCCATCCGGCAACGATACCATCCGGGTCGGCAACCTGATCATCGTCAAGGGCGGCAAAGGGTCTGAAAGCAGCGGCAGCCACTTCACCGAAGGGTTCCGTCCCCGCCGGCATCACGATACCTACAAACCCTCCAATATCAGCACGAACTGGGTGATCGTGGATCTTGGATTTGCCAACTACAACGACAGGACCAACTATGCATCGGCATCCGCCCAACAGTTCGCTCCCGGCTCCACTTCCGACTGGTTTCACCTGCGGACAGGCAAATCCGTTGACGTCAATATCTGGCTCTTTATGCAGCGGGTCAACCTGATCAAACATGTAGTGAACCTGAAATATGGACTGGGAATAGAATTAAACAATTACCGGTATGAAACAAATATCAAATACCTTACGAATCCCACCAAGGTGATCATGGATACGATCAGCTATAGTAAGAACAAGCTGGCAGCCGATTATGTTACCGTTCCCTTTATGCTTAATTTTAACCTCACGCCTAACCGAAAAAATGGTTTTGGATTTAGCGCAGGCGCCAGTGTAGGATATAAATATTCCTCCCGGCAAAAATTCAAGAGCAGCCAAAACGGTAAGAAGAAGACTTTTGACGATTTCGATATGGACCCCTGGAAAATATCCTGGATCGGGGAATTACAATTGGGCTGGCTGAAACTATACGGATCTTATGCTACCAAAAGTATGTTCCAGAAAGGACTGGACCAGCGACCCTATACGGTCGGCATCCGGTTCGGGAATTGGTAGGTATTTTTGTTAAAATTTTCTATATAAAAAATAATTGATATGCCGGCTCCGTTTACCTGGGATTAAATAGCCGCATAATGAGGACAAAGAAGTTTTTTCCGGCCTGCCTGCTATTGGTCGCCCTTTTGGGATTCAGAGATGCCAGAGACGCCTCCCATCCAACTGTTCGCCGCCGTTGGTTTCACCCCACCCTGGAAGGGGAAGTGTATATCCTGGTAATCAAATCCAGCTACGAGTTACAGATCTATGATAAAGAGGGATGGTATGCTACTTACCCCGCCGTCTTCGGCAACAAATCCCTGGAAGATAAAATGATGCAGGGAGACCGGAAGACCCCGGAAGGTACCTACCACATTATTTCCAAACGCCCCCACGAAAAATGGGATAAGATCATGGACCTTGACTACCCGACCGCCTCGGACAAAGCCAAGTTTAATGAGCGAAAAGCAATGGGCCTGATCCCCAAAACGGCTAAGATCGGCGACGGAATCGCCATTCATGGCACCTGGGCCCATGATGAGAACGCGGTAGATGCCTACCAGAACTGGACAAACGGATGCGTCTCCCTGAAATGCGAAGACGTGGATGAAGTATATAACATGGCGCCCGTCGGCACGAAAGTTATCATTCAGCACTAGGTTCCCCCGGTATCCGGCTCACTTATATCTCAGCGAACAGCGCGCTCCGCCAGGCATTCCCGCCAGGCATTCCCGCCAGGCATCAGCTACAGCCTCCCATTCTTGATCTCTTCCACAACGGCAGGGTCCAGCAAGGTCGTCGTATCCCCCAGGTTGTTCAGCTCGCCTTCCGCAATCTTCCGCAGGATCCGGCGCATGATCTTACCGCTCCTCGTCTTGGGAAGACCACTCACCAGCTGAATCTTATCCGGCTTGGCAATAGGTCCTATAATACGGGCTACCGTCTGTATGATGTCCCGGCGGATGAGCGCCTCCTCGCTGATATGGCCGCTGAAAATAACAAAGGCATAAATACCCTGCCCTTTTATATCGTGCGGATAGCCCACCACCGCACTTTCCACGACTCCCGTATGCATGTTGATGGCGTTTTCCACTTCGGCCGTACCGATCCGATGCCCGCTCACATTCAATACATCATCGACACGTCCCGTGATCCGGTAGTTTCCCTGGCCATCCCGCAGGGCGCCATCACCCGTAAAATACAGCCCGGGGTAGGTGGCAAAATAAGTCTGGCGGCAACGCTCATGATCGCCATAGGTCGTACGGATGATCGAAGGCCAGGGGAATTTAATACAAAGATTCCCGGCCCCTGGCGCCCCTTCGCCATTGGCATAATAAACCCCATCCTTCGCGGCATCCGATCCGGGAACAGCCTCTCCTTTCTCATCGACCAGTAACGGTTGTATACCTGGTAGTGGCAGCGTAGCATGTGCCGGTTTGTGAGGAGTGACGCCTGCCAGGTTAGAGATCAGAATACCTCCCGTCTCCGTCTGCCACCAGCTATCGACAATGGGGCAGCGGCTCTTGCCTATATTTTCATAATACCAGTTCCAGGCTTCTTCATTGATCGGCTCCCCGACAGTCCCCAATACTTTGAGCGAACTCAGGTCCTTATTTTTTACATAATCCAGTCCGAATCCCATCAGGCTCCGGATGGCCGTGGGAGCCGTATATAATATATTCACCCTGAATTTATCCACCACATCCCAGAAACGGCCTGCATCGGGCCAGGTAGGAATCCCTTCAAAGAGCAGGGTGGTAGCGCCTGCGCTCAGGGGACCATATACGATATAGCTATGCCCGGTGATCCAGCCGATATCCGCGGTGCAGAAATGAACGTCCCCAGGCTGATATTGGAATACATTCACAAAGCTGTAGTTGGTATAGACCATATAACCCGCGCAGGTATGGACCACCCCCTTGGGCTTTCCCGTCGATCCCGAGGTATAGAGAATGAACAGCATGTCTTCCGCATCCATCGTCACCGCCGGACAAACAGGGTTCCCCTGCGTCTCCACCTTTTTAATCTCGTCCTCCCACCAGGCATCGCGGCCTTTGATCATGCTGACAGCAACACGCGTGCGGGTGAGAACGATCACTTTTTTTACCGAGGGGCATTGTATCAGGGCGTCGTCGATCACGGACTTTAACGGTATATCCTTATTTCCCCGGTAGGCGCCGTCCGAAGTGATCACCAGGTTGCATTGGGCGTCCTGGATCCTGTCTGCAATGCTCTGTGCGGAGAATCCTCCGAAAACGACCGAATGGATCGCCCCGATCCGGGCACAGGCCAGAACGGCAATAGCCAGCTCAGGCACCATCGGCATATAGATACAGATCCGGTCACCCTTCTTAATACCATTGTTTTTCAACACGTTGGCAAACTGGCATACCTTGAAATGCAATTCCTTATAAGAAAGGATCCGGTAGTCCTCCCCGGGATCATTGGGCTCCCAGATAATGGCCGGCTGATCACCCCTCTCCGCCAGATGGCGGTCCAGACAGTTTTCCGTTATATTCAATTGTGCCCCTGAAAACCATTTCACCTCCGGTCCGTCGAAGTTCCAATCCAGCACCTTATCCCATTTGCGATGCCAGCTGAAATGGCCGGCCACCCCTGCCCAGAACCCTTCGGGATCCTCTACGCTCTGCTTATACACCGATTGGTATTCTTCTAAGGATTTGATCTGGTAAGGATAACTCATATGACGATCGCTGGTTTTAGATAAAAAATTAATATTTTAGAGGGCATAAATTTAGAATTTAATCGGAAAAGACGAACAAATACAAGTGAACTTATTTATACTAACTTTATCCTCTTACCGTATTCTTAACCAACTTTTTCACCATTAACCTTTACTAACGATCACATGTCGTCTACATCCATTCCGGACACAGCAGCCGGACGAATACGCAAAGTAATAGCGGCCTCCTCCGTAGGTACCCTGATAGAGTGGTATGACTTCTATATCTTCGGCAGCCTGGCCACCGTCATTTCCAGCCAGTTCTTCCCTAAGACCAATCCGACAGCGGCCCTCTTGTCCACGCTGGCCACTTTTGCCGCCGGCTTTATCGTGCGCCCTTTCGGCGCCCTGGTCTTTGGCCGGTTAGGCGACCTCGTAGGCCGAAAATATACTTTCCTGCTGACCTTGGTAATTATGGGAGGCTCGACCTTTGGGATCGGCCTCGTCCCCAAATATGAAACCATCGGATTAGCCGCCCCCCTGATCGTCTTACTGCTCCGCCTCCTGCAGGGCCTGGCGCTCGGAGGGGAATACGGGGGCGCCGCCACCTATGTGGCAGAACACTCCCCGGCCGGCCGGAGAGGATATTATACTTCCTGGATCCAGACTACGGCGACCGTAGGGCTGCTCCTTTCTTTGGGAGTGATCCTGCTGACCCGTCATCTGCTGGATGCGGACACCACCCGCAGCATCGAAAAATTCAATGACTGGGGCTGGAGGATCCCTTTCCTGATCTCCATCGTATTGGTGATCATCTCCATCTACATCCGTTTGAAGATGAGCGAGTCGCCTTTGTTCACCCGGCTTAAGACAGAAGGTAAGGTCTCCGTCAATCCCCTCAAAGAAAGCTTTGGCCACAAGGCAAATCTGAAGATGGTCTTACTTGCCTTGTTCGGCGTTGCGATGGGGCAAGGCGTCGTTTTTTATACGGGGCAGTTTTATGCACAGTATTTCATGGAAAATGTCTGTTTGATAGATTTTGACCAATCCAAGACCATTATGATCCTGGCCATTATCGTAGCCACCCCCTTCTTTCTTCTCTTCGGAGGATGGAGCGATAAGATCGGACGTAAATGGATCATGCTTATCGGGATGACACTGGCCGTAGTCACCTATCCTTTCCTGTTCCGGCAGCTGCTGGATATCTCTGATACGACCCGCCGCACGGAGCTGACCGGGCAAAAAGAAATAAAGAGCAGCGTGGCTTTTATCGGCAAGACGGGCAACCTGATCCGGACAGCCACAACCCTCACGCATTATGAAGGAGGGCTGGTCCTCAACTCCACCAAAAAAGATACCCTCTATGCCAATGGCAGCTCCAGCCTGAAACCGGAGACTAAGATCGCCAAAACGCTGGGCACAGGCGATTACCTGAAAATGACACTGATCCTCTTTATCATGATCCTGTATGTAACGATGGTCTATGGGCCGATCGCCGCCTTCCTCGTGGAATTATTCCCCACGCGGATCCGGTATACATCCATGTCCCTGCCCTATCATATCGGGAATGGCGTATTCGGGGGACTAACCCCTTTTATCGCAACCCTGCTCGCCACTAGTTTCGGCGGCGGCAATAAGCTGGTAGGACTTTGGTACCCTATCCTGGTGGCAGGGATCTGTGTGATCATCGGAGCTTTGTATATACCCTCCGGACCCCGCAAAGAGGATCTGGAATAAAATAAATTAATTGTTATGAATAGCATTAAAAGAGCATTGGGAATTGTCTGGATGATCCTGGGACCGCTCGTCCTTTTTTACCTGGTAAAAACGGCGGGCGCCGAGATAACCAAAAACCCGGTATGGGGCACCCGGATCGAATGGGGCGTATTTATTGTGGTTTTCATTCCGATCGCCGTCGGTCTGGTATTATTTGGCTATTATGCGGTAAAAGGGGAATATGAAGAAATCGGCTAATTCACCTACTTTCGCACTGTAAACCAGCAGCATGTCCATTGAAGTAAAGGATCTCACAAAAATCTATGACGAACAAACGGCGGTAGATGCTATTTCTTTCACCGTGAATAAGGGGGAGATTGTCGGATTCCTGGGGCCTAACGGCGCCGGCAAATCAACCACTATGAAGATCATCACCGGCTATCTCACACAGGATGGCGGCGAGGCCGTGGTCTGCGGCATTCCTGTAAAAGAACGCCCCCAGGAAACTAAAAAGAAGATCGGCTATCTGCCGGAAGCCAACCCCCTGTATCCCGATATGTATGTACGGGAATACCTGGATTTTGTGGCAGATGTCCATTCCGTCACCGATAAAAAGCAAAAGATAGAATCCGTCATCGCCATGGTGGGCCTCACGCCGGAAAGCAAAAAGAAGCTGGGACAGCTCTCCAAAGGGTATAAACAGCGCGTAGGCCTTGCAGCCGCTCTTATCCATGACCCCGAAGTCCTGATCCTGGATGAGCCTACCAGCGGACTCGACCCCAACCAGATCATCGAAATCCGGGACGTGATCAGGAAACTGGGGCAAAATAAAACCGTGCTGTTCTCCTCACATATCCTGCAGGAAGTAGAAGCTCTCTGCGACAGGGTCGTGATCATCAATAAAGGCAGGCTCGTGGCGGACGACCGCCTCAGCAAACTCCGGTCGCAAAACAACACCGGCACCGTCAAAGTATCTTTTAAAGAGCCCCTGGAGACAAAATGGCTGTCAGCGCTGAAAAAAGTACAAGCCGTTCATCAGCTTTCCCCCCAGGAATGGGAACTGCAGACCGATGAACCGGATGTGGTAAAAAAACAATTGCTGGAGCTGGCTTTGCAAAACAATCTGAACATTGTTTCTTTGCAAAGTGAAAATCAGAGCCTGGAGGATATCTTCCGGCATCTGACGACATCCCCCCAAGAATAAACTACAAACATTAAAAAAACAACGAACTAATCATGAGCTACATCGCCGACATTCATGCAAGACAGATTTTAGACAGCCGGGGTAATCCTACCGTTGAAGTGGACGTCATCACAGAGAATAATCATCGCGGCCGCGCCGCCGTACCCAGTGGTGCGTCGACGGGCATTCATGAGGCCGTTGAATTACGGGACGGAGATAAGAATATCTATGGTGGCAAAGGCGTCTTAAAAGCTGTTGACAATGTGAATGATATTATTGCTGACCAGCTGATCGGATTCCCGGTCAACGAGCAGGCCTCCCTGGACGCCCGGCTCATCGAGATGGATGGCACGGAGAATAAAGGCAAGCTGGGCGCCAATGCATTACTCGCCGTTTCTATGGCCGTGGCCAAAGCAGCCGCACAGGAAAGCAAACTGCCTTTATACCGGTACCTGGGCGGAGTGAACGCCACGGTATTGCCTATTCCCCTGATGAATATCCTCAACGGAGGGGTCCATGCCGATAATAAAATCGATTACCAGGAATATATGATCGTGCCGGTAGGCGCCTCCAGCTTTAGTGAAGGGCTGCGCTGGGGAGTAGATATCTTTCACCAGCTGAAATCAGTCTTGAAGAAGAAAGGCTTTAGCACCAATGTTGGAGACGAAGGTGGTTTCGCCCCCGATATCCAAAGCAATGAAGAAGCTATCGAGACGGTACTGCAGGCTATCGAAGCGGCCGGCTATAAAGTAGGCAGCCAGATCGGCATCGCCCTGGACGCCGCCAGCAGCGAAATGTTCAAAGACGGCAAATACAAATTCTATAAGAGCAGCCAAAAGGTTATCACCAGCGACGAAATGGTGGAATACTGGACCAACTGGGTCAATAAATATCCCATCATCTCCATCGAAGACGGCATGGCCGAAGAAGACTGGGATGGCTGGAAGAAATTGACAGAAGCTGTCGGACACAAAGTACAGCTGGTAGGAGACGATCTGTTCGTTACCAACACGAAGATCCTCCAAAAAGGAATTGACCGCGGCGTCGCCAATAGCATCCTGATCAAGGTAAACCAGATCGGAACAGTGACCGAAACCATCAATGCGGTACAATTGGCCCAGACCAATGGATATACCACGATCATGAGCCATCGTAGCGGCGAGACCGAGGACACGACGATTGCCGACCTGGCAGTAGCCCTGAACTGCGGACAGATCAAGACCGGCAGCGCCTCCCGTACGGACCGGCTTGCTAAATACAACCAGCTTCTCCGCATAGAAGAGGAACTGGGAGACGCCGGCGTTTATCCCAAGGGAAGAATTAAATTCAAGAAATAATTTGTAGTTTGTGGTCCCGAATGTTTCGCGGGGATCTCGCGAGAGCATTCGGGACCACAGACTTTTATGAAGTTTCTCTCTCACATACCATCCTGGCTAAAGAATAAATACGTGCTGACTTCGGTAGGTTTTACCGTCTGGATCCTTTTTTTTGACGCCAGAGACTTCATTACCAGCCATTTCCGGGAAAAAGGAGAATTAAGGAAGCTGGAACAAAGCAAGAAATATTACGAACAGCAGATCACTACTACCCAACACGAACTGGAACAACTGAAGTCCAATCCAGCCCTGTTGGAGAAATACGCCCGGGAAAAATACCTGATGAAAAGAGATAATGAAGATCTCTTTCGGATTCATGAAGACAACTCCCACCCAAGTCGTTGATTTTTAAAGTACAACACTTTAAAAATACCCTTTCTATCTAAAAATTTGTTTTTTGGTAACAATAAGATTACCCAAATACCGTTTAAACTACGGACGTTTCACTTTTTACTGCTTCGGATAAAATAAGGACATTAAATGGTTTTGCCTATGACACTCTTTACACCGGAGGATCTTTTACTGTATTTATACAAGGAGTCTTCCCCAGAATTGACGGTTGCTATAGAGTCAGCGTTAAAGGAGAACTGGATGCTTCGCGAGAAGTTACAGGTATTGCAATCTTCTGCTGATGAACTGAACAAGGTTACGGTATCTCCCCGCATGGAGGTGATCCTACGGGTCATGAATTATGCAAGGGAGACTGCTATAGAACCACAGCACAGTTAATATTCTTTTGTACAAGTATGGACCTTCGGCCCCAAAGGCCCCTGGTCCATTTATTATTGTGCCTCAGGGCTCTTCTTCCCAACTTAGCCCTTCGGCGCCCTACCAGAATCCACTACACTCCAATATCCCGTTCCGATTTTAATGCCGGCAATATAGATTGCCGTAATTTAGCGGTCATTGAAATCATTTTTGCAATGACCAGGAAGGAACGCTTTCAATTCGTATTGGACTATTTCCGGGAAAATAACCCCGATGCTGAAACAGAGTTGCTATACGACAACCCTTACCAGCTGCTGGTATCCGTGATCTTATCGGCGCAATGCACCGATAAAAGGGTCAATATGACCACTCCGGCCATTTTTGAAAAATATCCTGATTCCTCCGCTTTATCCAAAGCTTCCTTTGAAGAATTATTCCCTCTTATAAAGAGCATTTCCTATCCCAACAATAAGACCAAACATCTGATCGGCATGGCACAGATGCTGGAGGAAAAATTCCATGGAGAAGTCCCTTTGACAGTGGAAGAGTTGGTACAGCTGCCCGGCGTGGGCCGGAAAACGGCGAATGTCATCACCTCCGTCGTAGACAATCAACCTAATATGGCGGTAGATACCCATGTATTTCGTGTATCCGCCCGCATCGGTCTGACCGTCAATGCCAAAACGCCTTTGGCAACGGAACGGCAATTACTTCAATTTATTCCGAAGGAAGACGTGCACGTAGCGCACCACTGGCTGATCCTGCATGGACGCTATATCTGCATAGCCAGGAATCCCAAATGCCGCGAATGCGGGCTGCAGCAGGCTTGTAAGTATTTTCAGAAGAATGTGCTGGAGAAGAATTAAGCTCATGATCAGGCAGGTCACCCTAATTAGTTTTCTTCAGGATCGAGGGCCCCTCGATCCTATCGAGGATAATATCCGGCAGGGGAACTTCCGTTAAAGCCATATAAGCTTCTTCTTCTTTTTTGAGCAAGCAAGGGTCATTTGAATAGTCTGGAAGCTTTTCAACAACCGTTATACGGTTGTTGAGTATTTTTAAAATGTCATTTGCTTTTTCACGTTGCATACTTGAAATTTGTCGATATAAATTTACTGATTTTTTTTAAATACCAGGAACCTTTTATAGTTCACCCCCTTTTGAAAAGGCAACCACTTCTTTCCATATTCTCCATATACTTCATAGTATTCACTTATTTCTAACCAATGGAAAGATATTCTCATTTGATACAGCCTGGTTCGGGATAAAGTACTTCCTTCTATCAATATAATAGCATTGGGCCTTTTCTCTATAAAATCAACCACTGTTAATGCAACAGTGTTCAATACTTTTATTGGATCGTTATTATTACTGATCGCTACATCATTTATCTGATCAGGTAATTCATGTTGATCTCCAAAAGCAAGGTTAAAGACATTCTCGCCGAATTTCCGTGCATGCCGGAATATCACCACTTTTTTTATCTTACCCCGAGGTCCTTCGCTGTAAAATTTAAAAACAAAATTAGCAATACTCTTTTTCATTTTTTTGGAAAAATTTCCCCATCGCTCCGTCCTGAAAAAACTCGCCGGTTATTTTCCAGCTCCGCGCTTCTTCTTCCCCTTCTTCGAACTCTTCGAATGATCGCCCGGCAACGCCGCACCCGGATCCACTCCCATCGCCTGATAAATAGTCTCCTGGATCCTGCCGCGGATGCTAAGGTTAGAGAGCAGGGGATTACTTTCTTCCGGATTGACCCGGTTGGATAAAAAGATATAGATAAGATCGTATTGAGGGTCTACCCATACACAGGTACCGGTAAAGCCCGTATGACCAAAGGTGAGTGGCGAAGCCGATAAACAGGGATAAGCTTCCTTACGCCTGGCATTATCCTTTTCCGGCTTGTCGAATCCCAGTCCCCGGCGGCTGATATCACTATGATACCCCGTGAAAAAATCGATCGTCGACTTCTTCAGAAACACCTGCCCGTTCAGCGTGCCGCCATTTAACAGCATCTGTTCCAATATAGCCAGATCATACGCATCGCTGAAAAGCCCTGCATGGCCGGCGACACCGCCGAACATAGCCGCTCCGGGATCATGGACATCCCCACGGATCAATTGTTTCCTGAAAATAGGCTCCAGCGCCGTCGGCGCTATGCGGCCCAAAGGAAATCGCTCCCGGGGCTTAAAGCCGGCAGCAGTCATCTCCAGGGGATCATAATAAGTCTTTTTCACATACTCATCCAGGCTCATCCCGCTGATGGCTTCCACGATCTTACCCATGAAGATAAAATCGTTGTCGCTGTACACATATTTATTCGAAGGCCCCAGATCGCTTTGCAGGATCCGGACAACCATGGTGTCCACCCAGCTTCCGCGCATGTACATGTTTTCGGCTACCCGCACCCGGTAAACACTATCCGGTCTCGCGGCATAAATACCGGGAAGGGGCTTCCCCCCCTTTGTGCTGTCGATCGTCTCTTTATAGAAAGGAATGAATGCCTTCAGCCCAGCCTGGTGAAGCAATACATCCCAGATCCGCAAGGATTCCTTATTGGTCCCCTTTACCCAGGGCAGATAGTCACCCAGTGTCTTCTGCAAATCCAGCCGGCCTTCATCGTATAATTTCATCACCGCCATGGTGGTAGCGCATATTTTCGTACAGGAGGCCATGTCATAGAGGGTCTCCTTATAAACAGGCTCCGTCTTATCGTAGGTGAGATATCCAAAAGCCTTTTCGTAAGCTATTTTGCCCCCTTTCGCCACCAGTACGACACAACCGGGCGCCGCCCGTTTGGCAATCGCCTCATTGGCAATCGCGTCGATCTTCTGCAGTCGCAGGGGGTCCAATCCCAGTTCCGCGGGGTTTGCAACCGGCAACACCCGTTCCGGACCCGTTATGCCCGAGCCAGCTTTATAGGCATCGCATACCGATACAGGAAGATGTCCTTTCGCCGCAAATTTCCCATTCAGGAGATCGGCGGCAACATCCTGCGTGATCTCATCATCCTCATAACAGGCAACCAGCACCTTGGCATCACAGGCGAACTTTTCAGCATAAGGATTGCCAAATACGAAAGTAACCGTCTTATTCTTTTGCTGCAGCTGCCGGAGCAGCCCGATCACAGAACGGCTGATGCCGAAATCATGCGCCGGGAAACGGGCAAAATTATGCAGGCCGATCACCAGGACGTCATAGCGGTTGCTTAATAATTCCAGGGCCGCAGCGGCTTTCACGCTGTCCAGGGAATAATCGAAGTAATAAACATTCGCATTATAGTCCGACCGCATCCGGCGGCTGAATTCATTATCCTCCGTAAGCCCCATTCCTATATAAGCGATCTTTCTTTTTTTAGCGGACCCACCTTCCGGGCGAACGAAACGGCTCTCTTCGGCACTAACGGCCCCGTCCTCAGCCCGCAGCGGGAAAATGCCCGCATCTCCATTCCGCAGCAGGGTCAGCGCATTCTCCGCCACCTGCCGGCGCATCTCTTTTACGCCTTCGGTAAGGTCTTCCGTCAGATGAGCCGTATCTACCGGCTTCCTGTCCGCCAGCCCATAAGCATACTTCGCATACAATACCCTTTTTACCCGGGCATCGATGTCTTTCCATTTTATTTTTTTCTGGTTGATCGCTTCGTTGATCTTGCCGATGCTGAGCGTGACATCCCCCGGCAGGCAAAGCATATCGTTTCCGGCAACCAGGGACTGTACGGAGGCCTCTCCGTCGGGATAGAATTTGGCTACGCCTTTCATTTCCAGGGCATCGGTAAAGCTGATCCCCTGATAATGCAATTTTTTGCGCAGCAGCTTCGTCACCGTCTTATTAGAAAGAGAAGTAGCCTGGTTGGGCGTATTGTCGATCGCAGGTATGTACAGATGCGCAATCATCACGCTGCCCACTCCGGCCTTGAAAAGCTCCTGGAAAGGGTAGAGCTCCAGGGAATCCAGCTGCTTTTCACTCTTATTGATGACAGGCAGGTCCAGGTGCGAGTCTACGGAGACATCACCATGTCCGGGGAAATGCTTGGCACAGGCCATTACTCCCATATCTTGCATGCCTTTCATATACTGTACCCCCATGGCCGCCACTTTATATTTGTCCTCCCCGAACGACCGGTCATTGATGACAGGGTTATCCGGGTTGTTATTGATATCCACGACCGGCGCATAGTTCACCTGTATACCTATCCGTTTACATTGAGCGGCTACCAGGCGGCCATATTGATACGCCAGGGACGGATCCCCCGTAGCGCCCAGCATCATCTGCCTCGGCAGCCCCGGAACGCTGTCCATCCGCATACCCACCCCATTCTCCGCGTCTATACAGAACAGGATCGGAGTCCGGGCTATGCTTTGATAATAATTGATATACCCGGCCTGGGTGACAGGTCCGCCCTGGAACAAACAAATCCCGCCTACATTGTATTTCTTCACGGCCTCCTCTACCTCCTTATCATAAAAGATGATCCGGTGATTGATCTGGTCGATGGCGGACATCCTGATCACCATCAGCTGTGCGATCTTCTGGTCTCCTGACAAAGTCTTGAAAACGCTGTCTCCCCAGGCTTGCGCAGCAGGGTCCGGAGCAGGTTGACCATAAACAGTTATCATACAGATAACCAGAACTAAAAAGACAAAAAATTTTCTCATATCAACCTCTTTTGTTGTGCCGCCAGCGCCTTGGTGCAGACCTTAAAAATATTCGGCGTAAATTGCAACACAAATTAAGCTAGAATTGCCAGACATCATTCAATTATTGCCCGATAACATTGCTAATCAGATCGCTGCCGGAGAAGTGATCCAACGGCCGGCCAGCGCCGTGAAAGAATTGCTGGAGAATGCAGTAGACTCCGGGGCGACCGAAATAAAGCTGATCGTGGCCGAGGCCGGCAAATCGCTGATCCAGGTCATCGACAACGGGAAAGGTATGAGCGAGACCGATGCCCGTATGGCATTCGAGCGTCACGCCACTTCCAAAATAAAAAATATCGACGATCTGTTCCATATCCGTACCATGGGTTTCCGGGGAGAAGCGCTGGCTTCCATTGCCGCGGTATCACAGGTATCGTTAAAGACCCGTAGGGCCGAAGACGAGACAGGAACCTCTATAGAAGTGGAGAACAGCACCGTGCTCAGCCAGGAGCCCGTCGCCTGCCCCGCAGGCAGCAATATCGCCATGAAGAACCTCTTCTTCAATGTACCTGCCCGCAGGAATTTCCTCAAAAGCAATGCAGCGGAGATGCGGCATATCGTCGAGGAATTCACCCGCGTGGCCCTGTCTTTTCCCGCTATCTTCTTTTCCCTTCACAACAATACCCAGGAGCTCATGCACCTGGAAAAAGGAAGCCTGAAACAACGAATCGTACAGATCCTGGGCAGCTCCCATAACGCCAAGCTGGTATCCGTACAGGAAAATACCGATTATCTCAACATCTACGGCTTCGTAGGTAAACCGGACACGGCTAAGAAGACCCGGGGAGATCAGTATTTTTTTGTGAACAACCGTTTCATTAAGAGCGCTTATCTGAACCATGCCGTGATGAACGCATACCGGGAGATGATCCCGGCGGATAGCTTCCCCTTATATGTCCTGTTCATCGACCTGGATCCCGCACAGGTAGACATCAATGTGCATCCTACCAAGCAGGAAATCAAGTTCGAAGATGAGAAGCTGGTATACGCTTTTGTACAAGCCGCAGTGAAACATTCCCTGGCCCAGTTCAGCATTACGCCTACCCTGGATTTTGACCTGGACCCTTTTATTCAGAAACTGGATGCGGTGAACAACCCCATTACCGATGAAAAAAAGGCCTCCGTCGCATCCTCTTCCCTATACCAGACCTTTTCCAAAAAGAACCAGGCTCATTTTATCGAGCCTACGAATAAGAGCGAGTTGCGGCACTGGAAAGACTTCTTCGAAAGCCCGTCGGCCGGAACCCCGTCCGGGGGCAGTCCGCAGACAGCAGACCCATCGGCAACCGGCTCATCATCGGGTAACCCCTCTTCAGGAAGCCCGTCTTCAGGTGGATCCTCTTCCGGCAATTCCTTCCCGGGCACCCCCTCTTTCGGACAGGCCCCCTCAAAAGAAACAGGCAGCCTGGAAGAGCTTTATGCCACCGACGGAGAAGACCGCCGGCAGAAGCCGGAATCCAGGATCATGCCCGTCGAGAACGGAGCGCTGCAACAGCTGCTCAATACCTATATCGTCACCCCCACCAACCGTAGCTTTATCCTGATCCACCAGCAGGCCGCCCATGAAAGGATCCTGTACGAACGATTTCTGGACGCCGCCGCCGGAAAAGGGATTGCCAGCCAGAAAAGCATGTTCCCCGTCACCTTACAGCTATCTCCCCCCGATGCGATCCTGCTGAATGAACTGACGCCGGACCTGCAGGTGCTTGGCTACCTGATCGAGCCCTTCGGGAAGGATAGTTTTATCGTACAGGGTACGCCGGCAGACACCGGTCAGGGCAACGAAAGAGCGATCCTGGAAAATTTACTGGAACAATTCAAGCATTTCAGCAATGAAATGAAATTCTCCAAACGGGAAAAGCTCATCCGCTCCATGGCCAGGCAACAGGCAGTCAAACCCGGCAATTCGCTCGGTGAGAAAGAGATGAGGGCGCTCGTAGACGGATTGTTCGCCGCCAGACAGCCGAATATCACTCCCGGAGGAGATCCTACCTATATCGAGTTCAGGAAAGAGTATGTCGAGAATCTATTTAGAAGATGATTTTCTCTTTTTGCGGTTGTCCAAGAGAATATAACGAAGGTATAGCTGCAGGGAACTGTTCCTTGCCTGCGTGACCTGCGTATTGGAGATATGTACATCCAGGAACTTACTCAGCGCCTGGTTATAGCGCACCCCTACGATAATTCTCTTATAATTATAATTGATGTCCAGCAGGAACCGGAGCTCGTTGGTCCTGATCTTCTGATAAATCGAATCCCCCTTGAAACTATAAATCTTAACGGCCTTAACAGTATCCGAACCGCCGGTAACCAACACTTTATCCTGGTACAGGCCCACTCCATTACTCAATCTCGAATACTGCAGGCCCGCCCCCAGGTACAGATTTTTGAAGGGGCTGTAATGCACGCTGAGGGGAAGATTGAAATAAAAGAGCTTTTTAATAGTCACTGAGCTTTGCTGTACCACTCCCGGCGAAAGCGAATCGCCGGCCGACTGACCGGCCACGAGATTCTTCTTCGTATACTGCGGGGCGTTAAACTGCGCTTCCAGCTGCACATAGAGCTTCCGGCTAAAATAATAACGGACCATCGGTACAGGCAGATAGTCCCCCAGCCCTCCGCTGGTACCCCCGGAATTATAATCCGATTTTTGCTGCTGCCCCACAGAAAAGAACTGGTTGAATCCTATTCCTGCAACCAGCCCCCTTTCAGTTTCCTTTTGGGTGGTGTCCGCCGCCGGCGTCTTTTTATTATCAGGGGTTGCCGTTGGTTTTTTAGCGAGCCCGTTATTGGGGGGTTTCCCCACATTACCAGGCGTGGTCGCTCGGGACGCGGCCCCTGAATCCGGAATATTCCCCGGGAAACTTTTCTTCGTGCCGTCAACACCGCCTAAAGTCCTGTCACCGGTCCTCCCCCCGGAAAGAGTGTCGGTGCCGCGGGAGGGCTTGTTCCCGGCAACTTCATCGCCAGAGCCCCCGTCGGAATTGCCCGCCACAGCCCTATGGCCATTCCGAACGCCGTTCCGCACATCCCCCCCAACATCTTTATGCCGGGAAGATCCTGACGAGGGCGGCGAAGATCGGCGCTTCCCGGACCCGGGTGTTTTAGACCGCAGAGCGCCGGGAGCAGTCTTCGTTCTTTTTGAAGCAGAAATATCGTGTGCCTTATGATCAGGAGCCGGAATGGCCCGGACAGCCGAAGGGACCCTGGTAGCCGGATGCGCGGAAGCGCCCGGGTCAGCAGCTCCCGAAGCCGAAGGCGCCGCAGTCAGGGATGTCGATGTCTCAGGACCGGAAACGGGAGTGCCGGAAACCTGGGGACCGGAAGCATGCGGCGCCGGGCGCGTCTTAACATCCGCAATGGTATCATCCGTTGTCGCTCGGGAAACAGTATCCATCGTCCCTCGGGAACCAGCGCCCGTCGTCGTCCGGGAAATACCGGCTGCCGGAGGAGCCACCGGTAAACGACCGGATGTCTGCGTCAGATGCCAACGATCCCGGCGGGGACAATTGCATACTCCGATCAACAGCAACAGCAGGATGATCAACAGGAGCCAGCGTCGCCTGTTTGGCTGTTTAGCCATGGGCATTTCTTTGTCCAGGAGAACAGCCATCGCGCTCCATGAATCATTGGCATCCGGTAACTGTACCTCTTGCAGCTTGTCAGCCCATGGGTTAGTATATTCGTGCCTTTCCATCATGGGTTCGTTTCCATAAGGTGAATTATTATTTTGAGTTGCCGCCGGGCTTCGCTCAAATGCCATCTGCTCGTTCCCTCACTGATCTGCAGCAAAGTCGCTATTTCCCGATGACTAAACCCATCAATAGCATACAGATTAAATACGGTACAGGTAGTGGCAGGCAATTGCCGGATGGCCTTCAGCAGCTCCCCGCCACTCATTTTTTGGATGGCATCATTCTCTATACCTGATTCCTCCTGCATATCGAGCAAGACATCCATATTATAATACACCTGTTTCTTTCGCAGGAAGTCAATAGCCGTATTGATAATAACCCTTCTCATCCAGGTATACAGAGATGCTTTGGCGGCATCGTACTGACCCATATTCTTAAAGACCTTCAGGAATCCGTCATTCAATATTTCCAGGGCGTCATTTTTATCTTTTGTATACCGCACACAGAGAGCCATCATCGCATGGTAGAACTTTTTATAGAGCTGTTCCTGCGCTTTCCGGTCGTTTTTCAGACAACCCCCGATCAATATTTGTATGTCATCCTCTGAAGAAGGCAATGCTTATTCGTCTATAATTTCTGAATCTTGCTTCTGCTCGTCTCATTCCCATACTGCATCTGAACATAATATATCCCCGTCGGAAGGTTGCTGATCGGAAGGGTAATATGATTTGGCCCCTTATTACCGGCGACTACGGTAGTCAGCACCTGGTTGCCCATGCTATTGAAGATCGTGATATGAATAGCATTTTCCTGGCTCAGATTAAGGTTGATATTTGCCTGACTGACCGCCGGATTAGGATAGGAGCTGATAAAATTACGGGCAGCGGGCAGCACGCTATCCGTACAGATCGCCTGTTGACTGAAGCTCTGACATCCCGCAGGTGTCCCCGCAAATAACAGAACCAGGTAGCAACCCGAATCCGGGAAAGTATAGGTCGGCGTATGACCGTATAAATGGACCAAATGAAGAGAATCCGTCCCCTTCATAATCAGCCAACTCAGGGAATCCGTTCCCGCGCTGTCCACGACGTTAAAAGTGACTTCGTTGGGATTGGACGGATTCCGCGTATACGTAAAGCTGATCGAACAGGTTTGCAGAACAGGCCCGATCACATTCACTACTGAAGCAAAATGACGCTGGCAGCTGTCCGCGCCGTTATGTTTGGTCACAAAAAGCGTTACCGTATAGCTGCCACCGTAAGCATAGTAATGTTCCGGCTCCCGGACAGACGTATAAGATCCATCCCCGAAATCCCAGAGATAAGAATAGCCGCTGCTATCCGGCAAAGGCCTGAAGTAGAGATGCCGGGTATAAGAAGAGTCGGCCACATAGCTGAACGAAGGAGCTATTCCGCAGGAATCCGGATTTTCCACGACGATCTGCTGACATTGCTCCGTCTGGCATCCCAAACTGGTTATTAACCGGGCGCATACCGTATAGGTCCCGCCCGCAAGATAATAATGCAGCAAGGAAGAGCCCGTGCCCACCACGGAGTCATTGATGAACCAGGTAATACTATCATGGACACCTCCGACAATCGCATAGGAGGCATAAAAATCATAAATATGATGATCGACCGTGTCTCTCTGTGCCTGTAAATAGACCGTACAGGGAGGCGTCGCCATGACCGATACGGACTGCGCCGTAGAGTCGAAGCAGCTCCCGCCCAGGGAATCCCTTATAATATGAGTAACGGTATACACCCCGGTATGGCTATAAGTATGAGCGACTGTTGAGAGATTACTGTTGAACCCGGCAGCCGTAGTATCCCCGAAATTCCAATAGTGCCGGACCTGCGCATGCGTATCCACAGCCTGAAAAAAAGCCTGGCTCCCGGAAAGGGAATACCCGAAATTCGGATTGCAAAGAGTGGTATCCTGCGCCCTGGCAGTACCAAGACAACAGAAAAGGGTGAATGAGATAAGTGTGTAAAGTTTGTTTCCCATAAAAAGAGTTTTACTGCCCTGCGAGCAAGGTTTCGCCATCGTCAGATCATCTTTTACGTACGCCCCTATGGAAAAAAACGTTGGGTATTTTAAAGGATTTATTTTCAAAACGGGCCTAATATCTCTCCCGGACCATCTCTATCAGCTTCTCTATATCCTTCCGGATGGCAGTGCCCCCTGCCGTATGATTGTTAATAAGTACCGAAAAGATCAATAAATGACCCTTTTTTGTGATCAGGTACCCGCTGAGAGCAACCACACCCGTAAGACTACCCGTCTTGGCAAAAATATAGCTGCTGTCCTTTTTGTAATAGCTGGCCAGGGTGCCTGTGCCGCCGGTAGGCAGGATACCCTTCATTCGGACGAGGCCAAATTCCTTTTTCATTTTATCCAGGAGCCATACAAAATCCTGTGGGGTAAACAGGTCATTGCGACTCAGGCCGCTGCCATCTACCCAAGTGGGTTTTTGCGGGAGTTCTTTGAGGTCATTATTTAATAGGGTGTCGATAATCCGGGCATCGTTCATCGATCCCAGGCGTTCGTTGCTGACCATCAGCAAGGTCTGCTCGGCGAAAAAATTATCACTTTGCTGCATCATCGGCCGGAATAAGGAATCCGTCGGCCGGGAGTGAAGAACGCTGAGACCCTCGTTGCGGGGACCGCTGATCCCGGACGACCGGGAGGGAATTCCGGAAGAGATAAAGATCGCCCGGCCCACCGTATCTTTCAGCAGGATAGCGGCGGAGGCTGCCCCATTGGTGATAAAAGGAACTTTTCTCTCTTCGTTCCTGCCCTGGCCTTCCGTTATTTCAAAGGCATTATTATTTAGATCCCGGCGTACGAAGAAAGCTTTTTTCAGCGTGTCTGGCGTAAACCGGACCTCCCAGTTTACGTCCGGGATCGAATAGAAAGAGGAGGAGGCCGAGTCCTGCACCCAGCGGATCACGTTGCCATATACAGGCAAGGGACTCCTTTCGGGCATGTAATCGTCGTTATAATCATCCCAGGCCCAGCCCCGGCCCAATGCCCGCTCCCGCCAATTAGCCTCTGTGAGGTAAATGTTTTTCTTTGTTTTCTGGAGAAGATCGATGACCGGCTGCCGGGAAAAGTCCGGATGCAGTAAAGTCGGATCTCCGGAAGGCACGATAAAGAGCGCTGTATCCGTTTGCCGGTAGCGAATACCCACCAGGGAGTCTCCCAGATATTTCATACCGGCATATAAAGTAAACAGCTTGATATTACTGGCAGGCACGAAATATTTGTTTTCCTGCCAGTTATACAGATAGGTCGCCTTCGCCGGATCATAAAGGCTTATACCCACCTGGGCAGATTGAAGACCGGGCTGTTGCAAAAGCTCCTTTTGAGCAAATTGCCCGATAGAATGCGATGGTGAACAAGCCTGCCAGGTCATGCCGGTAAAAAGCAGGAATAAACCGAAAAATGGTTTCATGATAGTTTGAATTAGAAAGTTTTATCCTCTCTCCTGGGCTCTCAGCCACCTCTCGGGTATCTGGTTGCTGCTGGCCAACAGGTAATCCTGATAGGAGCAGGCGATATATTTATTATCCGGCAGCTGCATCCACCAGCGCTGCGTCTTTTTGCTCTGCAGGAACGTCGTTTCGACCTCGGCAAAAGCAGTGTGATATTCCACGAAAAAATCTCTTTCCGTCAGAGCGGCTTCCCGTCTGCCCCGGCTTTTGCCGTCTATCAGATACCACAGCATATGGCTGATCTGGCGGGCGGTAAGCTGATCTTTATCTTTCGAGGGTATATAGCCGTATATCCCCACGGTATTGACGTTATGGCTCAATCCGGCATAGCGCATCAGTATACAGGACTCTTCCCCGCTGAAACCGTTCGGGGAGAGTTGGTTAGCCGGAGCATAGGCATTGGCGATAGCGGAAATATCGAAGCTGAATAAATGGGAGTTGCGGATCACCGGTTCCATTTCTTCGATATTTTCCTTCACGCTGCCCAGCCGAAAGCAGTCGAACCGCAATTTATCCATGGTCTCCAGCATATGGGGATGCACGTAGTAGCTCTGGAAGCCGATATGATTATAGTGATGGATATAATTCGGCTCCCCCGTCAGCATCTCCATGAGGAAGTTGTCGCTCCGGTGAAGGGAATGGATATCCAGGTCTATCAATGCATCTACGCAGGTAGCTTCGATAATATGTTTTTTGTCCGCATAGGTATAATACTGCGACAGGGTGAGGTCATGCGAGCCGCCCAGAACGACCACGGTCTTGCCGATGCCCGTCAATTCCCGAAGGACTGTTTTCAGCGCTGCATGAGTATCCGCCAGGGTAGCCCCGGTCCGGATATTCCCGACATCGGCCAGCCTGATATCCGGATGCCAGCAGTAGAGCTGGTAAAATTGCTCCCGGATGACATTGGGTGCTCCTTGTTCCTTACGGCTTCTGCCGGCTCCTCTTTCTTCTTCACAGCCCACGAGCACTAAATCCGCGTCATATACGTCCGGGAAGAACTCGTCGTATGCATCGATCTGTTTACCGATCTGCCCATCCTTATATCCTTGATCCTGTGATAATTCCGATAAGTTGACAGGATCCAGGAAATCACTTATATGGAGGTTTGGCGGCATGTATTTCGAATTTGGGGCAAAACTACAGGAAAAATCGGGGAATGAAGAGGGACTAATCAGGGACAGAAGGTATCTTTGCGGCATGGAGCAATTGTTACAACAGATTGAGGCTTACCGGCAGGAGATCGGGTCCATTATACCAGATGGCGCGGACGCCCTGGAAGCATATCGTATAAAATTCCTCGGCACCAAAGGGATTCTGAAGAACCTGTTTACCGAGATAAAAAATGTCCCGGGCGATAAGAAAAAAGAATTCGGCCAGATCTTGAATGAATTCAAGCAGCTGGCGGAATCCAAATACGAAGACTGGAAGAACAGTCTTTCAGCCGGCCCGGCAGCTTCGGCAGCCGGCATCGACCTGAGCCTGCCCGGAGATCCCCTGCCCCTGGGCACTCATCATCCGATCACCCTGGTACGCGACCAGATCGTTCATATCTTCGGAAGACTGGGCTTCTCCGTTGCAGAAGGTCCCGAGATCGAAGACGACTGGCATAATTTTACCGCCCTGAACCTACCCGAAAATCATCCTGCACGCGATATGCAGGACACTTTTTATATTCATCAGAAACCCGACTGGCTCCTGCGTACACACACCAGCAGCGTACAGGCGCGGGTGATGGAAAAACAAAAACCTCCCATCCGTATCATCTGTCCGGGACGCGTATACCGGAACGAGACCATCAGCGCAAGAGCGCATTGCTTTTTCCACCAGACGGAAGGACTGTATGTCGATGAGAATGTCTCCTTTGCCGACCTCAAGCAGACACTGTACTTCTTTGTCCAGGAGATGTTCGGCAAAGATGTAAAGGTCCGTTTCCGCCCTTCCTATTTCCCTTTTACCGAACCCAGCGCCGAAATGGATATCAACTGCCGTATTTGCGGAGGAAGCGGCTGCAGCGTATGTAAACATACCGGCTGGGTAGAGATCCTGGGCAGCGGCATGGTGCATCCTAACATGCTGGAAAACTTTGGCATCGATCCTAATAAATATACGGGCTTTGCTTTCGGCATGGGCGTCGAACGTATTTGCCAGCTCAAATACCGTATCAACGATCTGCGCTTATATTCACAGAACGATGTGCGATTCCTGAAACAGTTCACCGGCGCCGTGTAAAAAATGAGCAACGAACCGAACTTCCCGAAAATCATGATCCAAACAATCTGCATTTGCGGAGCAGGCACCATGGGCAGCGGCATTGCCCAGGTAGCCGCCACGGGAGGATATCGCACCCTGTTATACGATGTAAATACCGCCATGGTGCAGCAAGGCCGGGCAGCCATCGAAAAAAACCTGCAATCGCTGGTAGAAAAGAATAAGATGAGTCCGGAAGACCAACAAGCCATTATAGGCCGCCTCTCCTTTGTAAACGATCTGTCCGATTGCCGGGCGGACCTCATTATCGAAGCCATCATCGAAAAGCCGGAAGCCAAGCTGGACCTTTTCCATCGGCTCGCGGCAATCAATTCCCCCAATACTATTCTGGCTTCCAATACATCGTCCTTATCCATTACGGACCTGGCCGAAAAAACACCTCAGCCGCAGCGGGTGGTCGGCCTCCATTTCTTCAATCCCGCCCCCCTGATGAAACTGGTAGAAGTCGTCAATACAAAATATACGAACGAATCCACGACCCGGATCGCCATCGATACCGTACGGCAGATGGGAAAGACTCCCGTCCTCTGTAAAGATGCGCCGGGCTTTATCGTAAATCACGTCGCGCGCCCCTATTACCTGGAAGCGCTGAAGCTGGTAGAAGAGGGATTCGGCGATTTTGAAACGATCGACGCCCTGCTGGAAGCCTCCGGTTTCAAAATGGGCCCATTCAGGCTGATGGACCTTATCGGCAACGATGTGAACTATGCCGTAAGCTGTTCGGTATATGAAGCCATGGGACGGCCTGAACGGCTGAAACCTTCCCCGATCCAGGAACGCAAAGTGCAGGAGGGACAGCTGGGGAGGAAGACAGGTAAGGGATATTACGATTACGCTCCCAAAGAAAAATAGCCATGAACGAAAACTACGATAAGGCAGCGGGCGACCAGGTTCCCCCCTTAGAGATGACCGCGCGGAGCAAAGGTCACGAGCGAGTTCTGAACAGTGTTCAGAACGAAGCTCTGAGGCGCAGCGTCCTGGTCACAGGCGGCACCGGCTTTCTCGGAGCTTACATTATTAAAGAGCTTTTGGAAAGAGGACATTCGGTACGGGCCATCCGTCGCAGTGATAAACTACCCTTTTATATGCTGCCGGCTGTTTTTGAGAAAGTGGAGTGGTTGCAGGGAGATATCCTGGATATCGTTAGCCTGGAAGAGGCGCTGGAAGGGGTAGATGCCGTCATACATGCGGCAGCCAAAGTCTCTTTTTCCCGAAAAGACCGCCGGCAGCTATTCAATACCAATATCGAGGGTACGGCCAATATCGTGAATATGGCCCTGGCACAGAACCTGAAACGTTTCATCCACGTCAGCTCCGTTGCAGCATTGGGCAGAACGGCCAAAGGCGAGCGGGTGACAGAAGATAAGAAATGGGAAGACAGCAAGCTGAATACGAATTACGCAATCAGCAAATTCCATGGAGAAATGGAAGTATGGCGGGGCATCGGAGAAGGATTGCCGGCCGTAATCGTAAACCCAAGCACTATCCTGGGCTATGGGGACTGGAATACTTCCAGCAGCGCCCTTTTTAAGAACTCCTTCCGGGAATTTCCCTGGTATTCCAACGGCATCAATGGATTTGTCGATGTGGCCGATACGGCCAGAGCGGTAGTAGCGCTGATGGAAAGCGATATCAGCGGAGAACGTTACATCCTGAATGGGGATAACTGGTCATTCCGACAGCTATTCAATACCATAGCGACGGAATTCGGGAAAAAGCAGCCCTCCCGGGAAGCCACACCCTTTTTAGGAGCGATCGCCTGGCGCCTGGAAAAGATAAAATCGTTTTTTTCCGGCAGCCCCTCGCTGCTGACCCGGGAAAGCGCCCGGATAGCCCAAAGCAAGACCTTTTTTGAAAATGGTAAGATCCTTAAGCAACTGCCGGGATTTACGTTCACCCCCCTGGAACAGACCATACGGGAAGCCTGCAAGGCTTATCTCCTGCAAACGCATGCTCAATAAGACGCCACCAATGTCTTACCCACCGCCAAAGCCGGGTTCCGGTAACAAAAGACGCCACGGGTGTCTTGGCCGAAGGCCCATCATTAATGATTTACCGGACGACGGTTATATTTCGACAAACCGTCGTCCGGTAAATACCATGTTAAAATGCCGATTATGCTTCTCAATCCGGCCTACATCCGCTATCTTACTAATCCAAAATGATATCCATGAACCGCGGCTTTCCAAGACCTTTTTTTATGAGCGTCATCACGCTCCTCTTTTCGCTCACTGTTTTCTCGCAGGAAAAAACCTTCTTCGTTTCCGGTAAAGTCATAGATGAAAAGACCAGCCAGGCACTGGCCGGAGCCTCTGTATTCTGCCAGAATACCACCATTGGAACGGTATCCCGGGCGGACGGCAGCTTCTCCCTTAAACTGGCAAACGGAGGTTATGATATGATCGTATCCTATACAGGCTACGAAACCAAAGTGATCCGTATCGGCAAAGGGAATAAAGAGAATGACTCACTGACCGTCGAATTAAAAGAACAGGATAAGAGCCTGGGGGAAGTAGTCGTGGCCGGCAGCGCCGAAGTGGCGGACGGATGGAATAAATACGGGCAATTTTTCCTGGATAATTTTATCGGGACCACCCCGAATGCAGGTACATGCATCCTTGAAAACAAGGATGCCGTAAAATTCTACTTCTATAAAAAAAGGAATAAGCTCAAAGTCAAGGCCGCACAGGAACTGATCATTACGAATAATGCCCTGGGATATAAAATAAAATATCAGCTGGACTCTTTTGTATACGAATACAATACGAATGTAAGTAGCTATACGGGCTATCCGCTGTTCGAGGAATTGACAGGGACGCCGGAGCAGCAGGAGACCTGGAAACAAAACCGGCTCTATTCCTATTCCGGCTCCCGGCTTCATTTCATCCGCAGCTGGTATGACAGTACGTTGAAAGAGGAAGGCTTCGTACTGGAAATGGCCGACAGTAATAAAAAGAATGCTTTCGCCCCCATACAAGACCCCTATGATCCCAAATTCTATGGGGTGGACAGCGGGGATGTGGAAATTAACCTGGGAGGAAGACTTCGGGTAAGCTATACCAACCAGGTGCCGGATAAAAAATACCTGCAGGAAAATAAATTCCCCGCAGGTACGAAAGTCCAGATCTCTGCCCTGGATATTCTCAATGGATTGGAGATAGAAGAGAACGGGTATTTCTACGATCAGTCGGACGTAACCAATATCGGATATTGGTCCTGGAAAAAATTAGCAGAGGTATTGCCGTATGATTACGTTCCGTAATAACGTCCTATTCTGATAGTCATCGTTCGGGTTCAGTCTACTCTTATTTCCGTAGACAGACTTCAGTCTGTCTACGGTCGGCTCTAATGATTGCGCTTCGCGCGGCTGACCCGTGGTCAGCCCATGACCTTCTTCCAGAGTTCCGGAATACGTTTGACCCAGACAAGCTCCCTTTTTTTGAGGTTGGCATCTTCTGCCGGGCTGCCAAAATATACTTTCCCGGCTTCCAGGGTAGAACCCACCCCGCTTTGTGCGAGCACTACCGCATTGTCTCCTATAGAGAGGGTCTTGCTAATTCCTGCCTGGCCCCAGAGAATGACGCCATTGCCGATCTCCACGGCCCCTGCAATCCCTACCTGGGCGGCGAATAAACAGTTTTTACCGGTGACAGTATCATGCCCGACATGTATCATGTTGTCCAGTTTAGTGCCCATGCCGATACGGGTATCATGGCTCACACCCCTGTCGATGGTACAGCCAGCCCCTATTTCGACATTATCTTCCAACACTACCCGTCCACAGCTTTCCATTTTCTTATACCAGGTCGCACGGTCCTTCCTGGTATTATAATAAAAAGCATCCGATCCGATGACGGTACCAGCCTGAATGATCACATTATTGCCGATGACGCAATGATCGAGGATGGTAACATTGGGGTGAATGACACAATTATCACCGATGATCACATGATGACCGATGAAGGCATTAGGGTAGATATACGTGTTTTTACCGATGGTGGCGGAGTCGCTGACCATCTTTGTGGCAGGCTCAAACGGTCGAAAATGCCCTACAATCTTCAAATAAGCCTCAAATGGTTGTTCTACGACCAGGAGCGCTTTTCCCGGAGGAAGGGCTTCCACTACTTTATTAATGATGATAAAAGTGGCCTCCGATTGAATGCATTTATCGTAATACTTGGGATGATCGACGAATACAAGATCGCCTTTTTCAACTTTATGAATCTCGTTAATGCCAGTGGCATGGCCACTCTTATCACCTACGAGCTCAGCTCCCAGGAAGTCCGCTACCCACTGAATAGATACGGGAGAAGGAAATTTCATAATAAAAAATTTGAGCAAAGGTAGTCCGGAAAGATGGCGTAATGGTTTCGCTTTTCCACACGCCAAAAAAAAATGTGAATAAAATTTATTGGAAAATTTTTTAAGTTAGAGAAAATTATTTTTAATATTGTGTAGGGAAATTTATTTCCCGGTACTTACTAACCCATCCATATATTGAAAGCCCGGTCTAATCGCCGGGTTTTTTGCTTTTAAAAATGGACCGGGAGTTCAATAAACACCCGCAGATCGTGCATCAATATTACATCGTATATAAGCCCTTCAATGTTCTTTCGCAATTCAGTTCCGAAGAGGGAAAGCCGACATTAAAGGATTTCTTTTCCGTGCCCGTCGACCTGTATCCCGTTGGCCGCCTGGATTTCGACAGCGAAGGCCTGTTGATCTTAACCAATGATAAATCCCTCAATCACCGTTTGCTGGATCCTCAGTTTGCCCATGAACGGGAGTATTGGGTACAGGTAGAAGGCAGGATCGATCAGACTGCCAAACAACAGTTGGAGTCTGGTGTAAGCATCTCCATCGGAGGCAAGTCCTATAAGACCCGCCCCTGTACCGTGGAGCTATTAGGAGAGACGCCCCCCGTTCCGGAGAGGAATCCGCCGATCCGCTACCGCGCCCTTATTCCTACCAGTTGGGTAAAAATGGTGCTGAAGGAAGGGAAAAACCGGCAAGTACGGAAAATGACAGCCAAAGCAGGTTTTCCCACTTTGAGATTAATCCGCCACCGGATCGAAAAGATCAGCCTGAACGGGTTGCAACCCGGCGAGATGAGAATGATGACAAAGCACGAGATCTATCCGTTACTTGGGCTCTAATCAAACGGCGCAGCCCTCACTGAGTCCATTGAAAAGACGTAATGCTCGAAGTAACGGCGCAGCCCTCACCGAGGCCATTAAAAAATTAACGCTACGAGGTAATTCCTTACCTTTCCGCTATAAAATATTGATATTATGCTCAAATCGATGACAGGCTTTGGACGGGCGGAACAAACCGTAGGAGATAAGACTTTCCAGGTAGACATTAAATCCCTTAATGGGAAGCAATTTGAATTGCAATTAAAACTACCTGGCTTCCTGAAGCCATTTGAGTTCCCTATCCGCAAGCTGCTCTCGGAAAAATTAGGACGCGGTTCCCTGGATTGCACGATCAGCCTTAAACAAACGGGGAATGCCAAACCCGTCAGCATCAACACGGATCTGGCAAAAGCCTATCACCGGGCCCTGGCGGAACTGTCTGCGGAACTGAACCTCGACCCTTCCAATATTTTAAGCACCCTGGTAAAACTACCCGAAGTGATCACTCCTACCAGCGATACACTGACGGATGAGGAATGGCTCCAGTTCGAAAGAGTGATCCAGTCCGCCATCGACGACCTCAATGCCCATCGTCTGAATGAAGGAGCCTCTTTACAGGAAGATCTGCTTCTCCGTATCGACAATATCGTCCGTCAACAGGACGAAGTGATCAAACTGGAACCCCTGCGCCAGGTAAAAATCAAAGAAGGCCTCAAAAAATTGCTGGAAGAACATGTAGGAAAAGATAATTACGACGCGAACCGGCTGGAACAGGAACTGATCTATTATATCGAGAAGATCGACATCAGCGAAGAACAGGTCCGGCTAAAGAACCATTGTGAATATTTCAAGGCCATCATACAGGAACCCGAAGACGGCAAGGGTAAAAAACTCTCCTTTATCTTACAGGAGATCGGCAGGGAGATCAATACCACGGGTTCCAAGGCCTATGACTCCACCATCCAGAAATGTGTGGTACTGATGAAGGACGAACTGGAGAAGGCAAAGGAGCAGGTATTAAACGTGTTGTAGAACGCCCATCCAGCACCTGAAAGGATTCTTTAGTTAAAACCCATCGTTTTGAACTTGTTTTGCAAAAAAATAATCTTTTGAAAAAGTTTTTTATCCTGCTCACCGCTTGCGGCCTGCAGTTGGCGGCCTGTACCTTTCCCTCGGACGTCTTTGAAAAAAATGTCGTTATCCCGGGACAACAATGGGAAAGCAGCTTTCGACCCCGGGTCGATTTTATCATAAAAGACCAGGATACGGCCGCCCTTTATAATGTTTACCTCGTGCTGCGGCATTCCGACGCCTATAACTATAATAATATATGGATTAAAGGCACGGTCCGGCAGCCCGGAGATACGGCCTCCAAAACACAACGCTACGACCTTACCCTTGCCACCAATGACAAAGGCTGGCTGGGCAGCGGAATGGACGACATCTACGAACATCGTATCCTTATCCAGTCGCAGACAAAATTCAGCCGGCCCGGCACCTATTCCTTTATGCTCGAACAAATAATGCGCGAAGATCCCCTCAAGCATGTGCTGAATATCGGGGTGCGCGTCGAAAAAGCAAAATGAGCCTTTTTAAAAAAAGACGGCTGGCCATCGCCACGACAGTATACTGGGTGCTGCTGATCTATATTGTCGCCGGACTGGCCTATTGGTTCATAGCCCTGCAAACGCAGAACCGGCAAATGACCAATTTTAAACTCCAGGAGCTTAAAATGGATGACTCCCGGTATGAGATCAAACTAAACATGATCCTGGAGAAACAGCAACGGAAGACCGCCCAGTACATTGGGGAAGGCAGCACCTTTCTCCTGCTGATCCTCGTCGCGGCCATCTTCGTATACAGGGAAGTACGTCGGCAGATCCGCCTGCAGCTGCAGCAGCAAAATTTCATGATGGCGGTCACCCATGAGCTGAAAACCCCCATCGCCGTCACCAAGCTAAACCTGGAGACCCTGCAAAAACACAAGCTGGATGAACAAAAACAACAGAAGCTCATTCAATCAGCCCTCCAGGAAACCAGCCGGCTGGATACCCTGGCCAATAATATCCTGGTCGCTTCCCAGCTGGAGGGCGGAGGCTACAGTCCGATAAAAGAGGAAGTGGATCTATCCGCCCTGGCCCTGCACGCCTTCCACGACTTCAGACATCGTTTCCCGGAAAGAAAATGGCAGGAAGCTATCGGGCCGGATTGCACCGTCTCCGGAGATCCCCTGCTTTTACAGATGCTGGTCAATAACCTGGCGGAGAACGCCTTGAAATATACTCCAAAGGAAGGCAGCATCCGGATCGCCCTGAAAAAGGAAGGCTCCCGGATCACTTTATCGGTAAAAGATGAAGGACCAGGCATTTCGGATAACGAAAAGAAAAAAATATTTTCCAAATTCTACCGCACCGGCTCAGAGAAGACCCGGAGCACCCAGGGTACGGGATTAGGACTTTATTTATGCCGCCGTATCGCCAACGATCATAAAGCGACGATTAAAGTATCCGACAATTCACCTATTGGAAGTATTTTTACCGTAGTATTCTAGTAGTAATGTAATCCCATGAGCGCAAAAATTTCCATCCTGCTGGTAGAAGATGAAGAAAACCTTCACGAAGCCCTGAAGCTTAACCTGGAGCTGGAAGGTTATGAGATCACCTCGGCCTTTGACGGAACACAGGCTTTAAAAGCCGTCCAGTTGGAATATTTTGACCTGATCATCCTGGATGTCATGTTACCCGGCGTCGACGGGATCAGCGTTACAGAGACCATCCGCGTCCAGAATAATGGCGTTCCCATCCTGATCCTCAGCGCCAAAAATGCCAGCGCCGACCGGGTACTGGGGCTGAAGAAAGGAGCAGACGACTATCTTACCAAACCCTTTAACCTGGAAGAGCTGCTCCTGCGCATCCAGAAACTGATCGAAAAGAATAAAAAGATGCTGGAGAAGGACTCCCTGGGCGATATTTATTCTTTTGGAAAGAACATCATCGATTTTAAAGCACAGGAAGCCACTACCAAAAAAGGAGAGCGTATCCAGCTCAGCAAGAAAGAAGCCATGCTGCTAAAGCTGCTGATCGAAAACAAAAATGAAGTGGTGACCCGGGAAAAGATCCTGCAGGCCGTATGGGGGTATAATGTCTATCCTACCACCCGCACCATTGACAATTTTGTACTGAGCTTCCGGAAATATTTCGAAGAAGACAGCCGCAACCCCAAATACTTTCATTCCGTAAGAGGGGTAGGGTATAAATATACGGAGTGATCAGACCAGCTTGTCCAGCATCGACTCCGCCTGCTTCAGCAGCTGCTGCATATTATAGGCATCGTAAGCCGGCGTATATAAATTCATCTCGCATTCGTTGAGCACACTCTCCAGGAACAGCGTAGTCTCCATATCCCAGCCTTTGGCCTGCAGCTTCCTCGCGATATTATTCTTATTCAGTTCACTGGCCGGCAAATCGAGCTTCCTGGTAAGTGCTTTCCAGAGAGCCCTGTTGACTTCCCGGTAAAATCCTTTGTAATCGTTCTTCTCAAAAAGCAGCCTGGCTTCCTGGAGAGGATCCGTAACGATCACAGGCGCCGTCGAAACAGGCTGCGATCCGGAATATCCGTGCCCGATGGAGCGCTCCACCTGTTGCAGGACGAGCCGGTCTTCCGCCGCCTTCTTTTCCGCCTCCTCTTTTTCTTTCTGCTGTTGCTCCGCTCTGCGAAGGCGGGCATTCTGCCGCCAGAGCCATCCGGCCAATCCCGAAAGAATCAGGATGGTAAAGATCCATTCCAGATGCTGCTGTACGAATTTTTTAACCTCCCCCGTACTAGCCACCGCATCCCCCGGTTGGATAAGAGCCGGGGTCTTTGTTTTCGCTTTCTTTACGGCTTCAGTCACCTGGAAATCCATTGGCTCGGTGCCGACCGTCTTATAGGAATGCGTGGCGGGATCGAAATAAGGGAAACTCACCGAAGGGATCGTATAATGACCGGGCGTCCCGGGAGTAAAGACATAGGAGAAAGTCTTGGAACCACTCATGGGAACCGTCGTCTTATTGATGTCTTCTTTGGCAGTGGGATCGAAGGCATCCATACCGGAAGGCCATTGTACAAGGGGTGCATTGATAACGGGCAGATTACCCCTGCCTTTCACGATAAGGTTCAGGATCGCCTCCTCTCCGGCAGCAATGGTCTTATTAGCCAGTGAAGCCTGTATCCCAAAGGTCCCGACAGCTCCATTGTAATCGACCGGTTTAGCCTCCTCTGGCAATGGCTTCACGGTAATCGATACGGGTTTGGTATCCAGCGTTATGTTCTCCTCCACTTCCGGTCCCATGGCATTGTCATCCGACAACTGATCGAAGAGGTCTTTTAAAGAATTACCGGTACGCCGGGATTCCGGTTTGCTCCCTTTGACGAAATGAACGGTATTTTCCACTTCTACCGGGTCCAGATCGATCGTGCCGGCCTGCAGCGGTATCAGCTGCGTTTTACGGATGATGTGGACGGTAAACGCCTTCCCATTCAGCGTTTCTACCGAGGCGGCATCTGAATTCGGATCTACCATATCGTATACGCTGAATCCATTCAGCGATGGACGCTTCGTTACCCTCGATTCGGAGCTGAGCCGGGAATATAGCTTATAGGTAGCGACAATAGACTCCCCGACATAACAGGAAGTCTTGTCTACCTGAATTTTCAGGAACAAATTCTTACGGATCTTCTCTTTTATATTCTCGCCCGGCCTTAACACATTATCCCTGTCGACATCCGCCGGCGAAGGATCGGGCCACGCAGGCTGCATAAAAGGATTATTTCTGCTGTTATTGGCATTCCCGCTATTATTAGCGGATCCCGCAGAGCTGGTATTGACCGTTATGGTAACCGGATTGGACCGCATGTTCTTCCCATCTACCTGGGCCGTAGCGCCTTCGATAACGAACTTTCCCGTTTTGCTGGGTTGCAATACAAAAGAGACGGCTTTATACTGGGACATATTGCCGTTGACAATGCTCATTCCGCTGGATTGGATAGGCCCCTGCGCTATATGAAATCCCGGAAAATCCGGAGGGTTGAGCTGATCGATCTGTTTGGCATTCTCCACGACAAATTCAACCTGGAGATATTCGCCCCGGCCGATCTCCTGACTACTGGCAATAGTAGTGAACTTCACCTGTCCGGTTGCAAACAAACCGGGAAGTAAAGCGACCATCACTATGAATGGGAAGCGTAGAAGTCTAACGATAGCTGACAAGTTTATTGATTTAACAGGACTCATATCTCACTGTTGCAAATATAAAATTTGATTCGCAGGAGTCGCACCCGACTTGGCTAAATCAGGTTTCTTAAGGGTTAAAACTCAGTTAAAACCGCCGGCGGCGGCCCTTTCAGGTCGTTCCCGGCGGCTGCGGCGCTATATAGACGGTCATTACCCCTGTGCCCCTTCTACAGATCGCCCAGCTGCGGGCGCAAAAGGATATCTTCCACCGCAGCCTGCGGAGACAGGCGGCTGGCCGCATAGACCATCTCCGCAATATCCCCTGCCTCCATAATGCGGCGGGGATCGATACCGCTGCCCGCCCAGGAATCGGTATAGGTAGCGCCGGCATAGATAGCCGTCACCTTGATCCCATGAGGCTTCATTTCCTCCCGTAAATTCCTGGAGAACCCCGCCAGGGCAAACTTGCTGATGCTATAGGCGCCCCCATTGGGATAAGCCTGAAGCGAAGCAATGGAACAGATATTGAAAATATGCCCCTTTTTTTGAGCCATCATCCCGGGTAACAAAGTCCTGCTCAGATGATACGCGCTGTATAAATTGACCGCTATCATTTTTTCCAGCGCCCCCTCTTCTTCATTATGAACGCTGCCCGCAGTGAATTGACCGGCATTATTCACCAGGACGTCCGGGACGATTTTCTCCTCCAGTATCCAATTTCCGAATTGCTGCGCCTGCTCTTTCACTGCCAGGTCAAAAGCTTTAGCCCGGATCCTGATCCCGGGATATTTTGCAGACAGCTCTTTCACCGTCTCCTGTAAGACCGCCTCCCTTTGAGAGCATAAATACAGATCATAGCCATTGGCGGCAAACTTTTCCGCTATCGCCTTTCCCAATCCCCTGGAAGCGCCGGTGATGATACTATTCATAATTTCGTTATTTTGCGCGTGTGCAATATAAACACCTTTTCTTCGACCTGGATCATACATTATGGGATTTTGAAGCCAATAGCCGGCAGACCCTGGAAGAGCTATATCATTCACTCGGACTGCGGGAAAGAGGTGTCATGGATTTCGACGGATTCCATAAAAAGTATATCATTCACAATGACAAGCTTTGGGATCGCTATCGCAATGGCTTTATCAAAGTCGACGAACTGCGATGGAAACGCATGTGGCTTACCCTGCTGGATTTTAAGATCGGAGATGAGCCCCTGGCCAGGAAAATGGACACCCTGTTCCTGGATGCGCTGCCTACCCGCCGGATACTATTCCCCTATACCCTGGAGATATTAAACTACCTGGGCGCGAAAGGATATCGGCTCCACCTGATCACCAACGGATTCGAAAAGGTGCAGCACAGTAAGCTGGAGCATGCAGGACTGACAAAATATTTTGACGAAGTGATCACCTCGGAAGGCTCGAACAGCCTCAAGCCACATAAGGAGATCTTCGAATATGCCTTGCGCAAAACAGGGGCTGAGAAACCCGAAAGTATCATGCTGGGAGATAATGTGGAAGTAGATATCCAGGGAGCTATCAATGCGGGTATCGATCAGGTATATGTCAATCACCTGGACCAGCCCCCTTCTATTCAGCCTACCTATATGGTGCGCTCATTGAAGGAGCTGGAAGGAATCTTTTGACCGGCGCCTCGGTCACGCTGGTTTCCGGCAGCCGCCTAGCTCCCTTTCTTCTTACTGCATTCCTTACCGGGACAGCTCTTAGTGGTCTGGGATTTTTTCCCTTTCTCCTTGCCCTTATCCCCGCCGGCATGGGCAAAGCTGACGCCCGAGACGAGCAGCGCGGCAGCGGAAAGCACGATTAATTTTTTCATATTTTAAAGTTACTATTTTAGCTCCATTTGGCCAATACAGTGACGCCCCCCTGGACGACCTGGTCCAGTTGTACGTTGACGGCGGTCCCTACCGGTAATAAGATATCCACTCTGGAACCGAATTTTATAAAGCCCATCTCAGCGCTTTGCTCTACTTTTTGTCCGACCGACAGGTAATTGACGATACGTTTGGCCAGCGCCCCGGCAATCTGTTTCACCAGTATTTCGCCGTGGCCATTACGCACCACTACGCTATGACGCTCGTTCTCCGTGGAAGATTTAGGATGCCAGGCCACCAGGTATTTCCCTTTATGATACTGGTTGTATACCACTTCCCCGCTCATGGGGTTCCGGTTCTGATGCACATTGGCCGGACTCATAAAAATAGAGATCTGCAGACGCCGGTCCTTGAAATATTCCACGTCGAATATTTCTTCGATAACGACCACTTTCCCATCAGCCGGGCAAACCAGCAGATTATCCCCCGCCGTCAGTTTGCGGTCCGGCACCCGGAAAAAAGAAATAAGGAATAATAATATGGCCAGGGTGACTAAAAAGATCAGGTAGCTGAGCCAGGGCTGATGCGCGCTGATAAAATAAAAGGAGGGCAGGTTTATAAGGGCAAAAGCCAGGGCACTAATAGCGATCGTTTTATAGCCTTCTCGGTGAATAGTCATTATAAATGATTGAAAGTCAAAATTAAGTAATTTGTTGCTTACGAATTGCTGATGATCCACATCACATAGAGCCATACGAACGGGGTCGCCACCAATAAGGAGTCAAACCGGTCCAGGAAACCTCCATGCCCCGGCATCAGGTGGCCGCTGTCCTTTATATCGGCCATACGCTTCAGCTTGCTTTCCAGCAGATCGCCGAAAGTGCCCGCCACGGATGCAATAGCGGCAATGAGCGCCCATTGCCCGACCCATTTCCAACCCGTTATATTGTTGAGATACTGGTTCAGGAAATAACCGATGGTCCCCATCACCACTACCGACAGGATGATGCCTCCCAGGGTGCCTTCCCAGGTCTTCTTAGGAGAGATCTTCGAGAAAGGGGTTTTCCCGATCAGCGATCCCACGATATACGCCATCGTATCATTGACCCAGATCGAGACGATGATCATCAGCACGAGCACCCAGCCCCAGTCGCTAACGAATTTGCCATAGAACAGGGTCCTGAGTTGGGTGAGCAATCCCAGGCTCAGGGAAATATAGACAAGCCCCAGGGCGGAATACAGGATATTTCTACCATTCAGCTTCCGGGATAGCAGGATCTCGCCTATAGGAAGCACGAACAAAAAAAACAGCCCGCCCCACCATCCTATGGCATGGAAAGAAGTGCCGCCGATATGGTATCCCTCATTCATGAAATACCACATCAGACACCAGCCGGCGATCATGACGCCATACCGGTGAAAGGGAGAGATCTGCCCATAATTTTTATCGATCAGGGCAATGATCTTCTGGTATTCATACCAGCACCCGAAATGAATAAAGGAGAATAATACAAAGAAACTCCATTGATTCCATAGCAATCCTGTTAACATGACGACTACGAATACCAGGGCTGTGAGCGACCGGGTCTTAAATATGGAAGGGTTCAGTGCCATTGGAAAATTTTTATTCATATACCCGTTCATAAGTCGTCCCCGACATCCTGCGCATCACGGACAGCAAACCTACAACTATTACCAAACTTATCAAGGCGAGATATAGGGGTACAGATGAGTTCTCGGGGATCATTTTCGGATAAAAAGATACGGCTATTACCTGGATGCCGTTGTAAAAAAAATGTGCCAGGATCGACACCCATAAGCTGCCGCTGTACCAGTAAATCGCGCCCAGAATCATTCCCAGGAAGGCGCGGGGCAGAAATCCCAGGAATTGCATGTGAATGGCGGAAAAAATCAAACCGGTCAGCACGATGCCTCCCCAGGGGCTCCTGGTCAGATTGATCAGGATACGTTGCAACGCGCCGCGAAAACACATTTCTTCACAAATTGCCGGCAATAGGGCCATCACTAATAAATTGACATAAACAGTGAGCGGGGAATCCACCCGCAAAAACAGGTTTAACTGCTTGTCAGCCGATTCCTCCATTTTGATCAGCCTCGGGGGCAGGTGAAACCCCCTGTTTACTTGCCCCAGCCAGCCTTCCATAGGGAAAGAAAATAGCAAGGCAGCTACTGCCAGTAAAAACCAAAGACTGGTTCTTACCCGCCGGAATCCTAAAGAATGGAAGGTCTGCTCCCGGAAGGTCAGCCGGGCATACAAAATAGCCGGCAAGGCAAAAATGACCACAGTGGAAAGCGCCTGCAAAAGCTTCAGCAGGCTTGCCGTCACTTTTGGATCGGATAGATCCAGGTCTCCATGGCTGGTATCTATCCCCTTCGACGTGAGAATCAACAAGGAGAGTTCGCCGGCTACGAGGACGGACCCACCCAGCATAAGCAAAAAAAGTCCCAGTTGCGACCAGGGTGAAAGGCTCTTCCGATAATTTTTCATCATATAGACAAATCCAGGAGTAAGTTGTAAATTTGCAAGTTCATCGTGATAAACATCGGCAATATACAAATTCCTGCATTCCCGCTTCTCCTGGCCCCCATGGAAGACGTAAGCGACCCCCCTTTCCGCTATGTATGTAAGCATAATGGCGCCGACCTCATGTACAGTGAGTTCATTTCCAGCGAAGGATTGATCCGGGATGCCATCAAAAGCCGGCATAAGCTGGATTTTTTCGAATATGAACGCCCTTTCGGCATCCAGATCTTCGGGGGAGATGAAGAAGCCATGGCCATGAGCGCCCGGATCGTGGATACAGTCCAGCCCGACCTGGTCGATATCAATTTCGGATGCCCGGTGAAAAAAGTAGTCTGCAAAGGGGCCGGAGCCGCCGTCCTGAAGGATGTGCCCGGGATGACCCGGCTAACCGAAGCCGTTGTCAAAGGCACCAAACTACCCGTGACGGTAAAAACCCGGCTGGGCTGGGACGATGCCTCCAAAAATATTGAGGAAGTAGCCGAGCGCCTGCAGGACGTAGGCATTCAGGCACTTACGATCCATGGCCGCACCCGGGCGCAGCTCTACAAAGGAGAGGCCGACTGGAGGCTGATCGCCAAAGTGAAGGAAAATCCCCGGATCCGCATCCCCATCTTTGGCAACGGGGATATCGACTCGCCGGAAAAAGCAAAAGAATACAAGGAAAGATATGGAGTGGATGGCATCATGATCGGTCGCGCCGCAATCGGCTACCCCTGGATCTTCAACGAGATCAAACATTTCCTGAAAACCGGAGAGCACCTGGCCCCGCCTACCATCGAACAACGTACCGGCGCCATCCGGGATCACCTTCTGCGCTCCGTCGAATGGAAAGGAGGAATCGTCGGTATCCTGGAAATGCGCCGTCATTATACCAATTACCTGAAAGGCTTCCCCCATATCAAAGAATTCCGTAACCAACTGGTACAGATGAAATCGGTAGACGAAATAGAAGAGATCCTGCAACAGGTACAGCAACGTTATGCCGGTTTTGTGCCGGAACGGGTCCAGACCCAGTTCTCCTCCGGCCAGCTGGAAGACTGCGCTTATTGAGATCGCCCCCCGATGCACCTGACTGCCGGTCGGACCAGAGATCACCCGGATCTTCCGGCCCGGCCGCATTACCGGATAAATAACTTAAACCATTTTAATTTCCCTTTAAACGGAGGATATTTAATCGCCGGATCGATCCACGAAGGCGTCCGCATGACCGGCTTGGCATGGGTGAAAGTGTCGAAGGTATATTTGCCATGATAGACGCCGGTGCCGCTCTTGCCGATACCGCCAAAAGGCAGGTGATGGTTGGTAAAATGCCACTCCGTATTATTGATACAGCCGCCCCCGAAAGGCAGCCTTTCGATCCAGGCCCTTTGTTTGCCGGCATCCGGCGTGAAAAGATAAAAGGCCAGCGGATCGGGATTGCGCTGAATGATCGCCAGGGCCTCTTCCATCGTCCGGTAGGTGAATACCGGTAACAGGGGACCGAAGATCTCTTCTGTCATCAGGGGCGCATCCAATGCCACCTCTTCCAGGAGGGTGGGAGCGAGGAAGAGGGCCGACCGGTCATAATAGCCGCCGGTTAGTATTCTTCCCTGCGATAAATAACTGACCAGCTTATCGAACCTTCGTTCATGGATGATCTTCCCATAGTCATAGCTTTCTTCCGCCTTCTCTCCATAAAATTGGATGAGGGTCGCCTTTATCTCCTCCAGCAGCCTGTCTTTTATGTCCGCATGCAGCAATAGATAATCAGGAGCGATGCAGGTCTGCCCCGCATTGGTGAACTTCCCCAGGACAATACGCCGGGCCGTCGTCTTAATATCGGCGTCGCTCTCCACAACAACCGGGCTCTTCCCCCCCAGCTCAAGCGTAACAGACACCAGGTCCTGTGCGGCCAGCTGGTAGACAGCGCGGCCTACGGGAATACTGCCGGTGAAAAAAATATGGTCGAACCGGAAAGAACGGATCAGGTCCGGCACCACTATAGCCCCATCGCCTTGTACCACCCGGATAAAGCCGGGCTGTGATGCGGTCAGGGAGTCGGCGTGCAACTCGGACCGGGAAGCCTCCCCCGAGAAAGCCCCGGTAAGGATCTTCTCCAGGATCGCCGCGGTAGCCGGGGCCAGCTCCGAAGGTTTGAGCACGACACAATTGCCGCCGGCAATGGCTCCGGCCAAAGGGATCAGGGATAGTTGAAAAGGATAATTCCAGGGAGCGATGATCAATACGGTTCCCAACGGGTCACGGTAGATCTTTGAAGAAGAAGGCAGGTTCACCAGGTTGGTCCGGACGGTCCGGGGACGCATCCATCGGCGAAGGTGCTTCAGCGTATTGTTGATTTCCGCCAGGACCAGACCTGTTTCCGTACCATAGGCTTCCTCCGGACTCTTTTTCAGATCTGTATACAACGCCTGATTAATTTCGGCTTCGTGCTGCAGGATGGCTTGCTTCAGCAACAGGAGCTGTTGTTTGCGCCAGTCATAGGAGCGCGTCGCGCCTGACTGAAAATATTGCCGGAGAGGAAGTAGTTCCACTCCCCGAATTTCCCGAAATTTTGCGGGATTAAGGTATATTTTTGCATTGGTAAATACAAGTAACTATGCCTATTATAAAACATCCCTTATTATACGTAGGCTCCAAAGGAGAGAAGCATTTATATACTCTGTTCGACAGCGGGGCTAACCTGTCCTGCATCAATCCCAACTTTATTGGGGATATCGAAACGCCGATCCATTTGGGCCGGGTCCGCAGACTGGCAACAGCTAGTGAGGGTCATTATATTGAGATCAAGGAAATAATACGGCTTGATTTTTATATCAATGATGTCCTTTTATCGGATGAGTTCCTCCTGGTGCCGGGACTGAGCGAAGAAGCCATTATCGGCGCCGCCACTTTGCAAAAATGGCGGATCAAATTAGACTTTGAGCATGACCAGGTGATCGTAGATCCCAAAGTAGCCAAGCTGCAGCTGATTTGATTTATCTTCGCGGAACTATGGACGCTCCCAACCACGAATATTACATGCAGCAGGCCCTGAAAGAGGCCCGGAAAGCATATGCCGACGACGAAGTGCCCATCGGCGCCGTCATCGTAATGGAAGACAAGGTGATTGCCCGGGGATATAACCAGACGGAACGGCTAACCGATCCTACAGCCCATGCAGAGATCATTGCCCTCACTTCCGCGTTTAATTACCTGGGCAGTAAATACCTGGGACCAGCCACTATTTATATCACGGTAGAGCCCTGCCTGATGTGCGCCGGCGCATTATATTGGAGTAAGATCGGCCAGGTGGTCTACGGAGCGGATGACGAGAAGAATGGCTACCGCAGAGGGATCAGGCCGGAAAATCTTTCGGGGCCGGGTCCCTGGCCTTTCCATCCCAAAACCACCCTGGTAAGCGGCATCCTGAAAGACGAGTGCGCCCGGCTGATGCAGGAGTTCTTTCAGTCTAAACGCCTTCGTTAGGGCCAGTATCAAACTTTTCATACATCTGTTTGTTTCGGGTCTGGTCAGCCGGGGCACAGATCTTGCATCATCTCTTTTCTTTGCAAAATCGGCATTTTGCCGTAGGTTTGTCCTCCTTCAGGCATTGACAAAAATTTATTTTTTAAATAACATTAAAAACATCCGTTATGGCATTTACATTACCTGCGTTGCCTTATGCATTCGATGCATTGGAACCGCACATTGACACGACTACCATGCAGATACATCATGGTAAACATCATCAGGCTTATGTAGACAATCTGAATAAAGCGATCGCCGGAACCCCCAATGAAGGCAAATCCCTCGAAGAGCTGGTTCAAAAGGCAGGCAGCATCAGCCCTGTAGTCCGCAACAACGGCGGAGGACACTGGAATCATAGCTTTTTCTGGGAGAGCCTGACTCCTAAAGCAACTGGCGCTCCTGCCGCTAAGCTGGCCGATGACATTCATACGACCTTCGGCAGCTTCGATGCCTTCAAAGAAAAATTCAATGCCGCCGGTGTAAGCCGTTTTGGAAGTGGCTGGGCCTGGCTGATCGTAAAAGACGGCAAGCTGGAGATCAGCTCTACCCCGAATCAGGACAACCCACTGATGGATGTAGCCGAAGTGAAAGGTACCCCCCTGCTGGGAGTGGACGTTTGGGAACATGCTTATTATCTCAAATATCAGAATCGCCGTGCCGAATACCTCGGCGCTTTCTGGAATGTAGTGAACTGGGATAAGGTAGCCGAACGTTACGCTGCTGCCAAATAAAAAATTATACATTTGTTATACGGGATGCATAATGCATCCCGTATAACTGTCTAATAATGGCCCTTCGGGCAGAACGCCTGTGGCGTTCTTTCAAAAATTATACTATGCAACGACTTTCCGGCGCTTACTTATTTTCCGCTCTGCTCGCCCTTGCGGCCTGTAAAGGACACGATAAAAAAATATTGGTCTATGCCAGCAGCGACATACAGACGGATAATACCAAAACCAATATCACGGTTGCGGATGGCACCACCCATCATGAGCAGGAGCTGGATTTCAAGGGCGCAGACCCGGTGACCCTGAATATACAAGCCTCTGCCGGAAAGATCACCCTGGAAGCACCCGATGACGGCCTCTATATCGCCAACCTTAAAAATGATACCGTAATCGGCAGCTATCAGCATGTAGGCGCCGAAGGCGGAGAGGCCAGGATCACACAGGACGGCTTGAAACTGAAGCTCGACAGCCTGCAGCGGCTCGTAGCAGGACAGAATGTAAGCGCTGCGAATAGGAATTATTTTATCCCGCCCAACAAGATCGTAAAGATCACATCCGATACGAAAGCTAAGATATTCGGACCTTTTACTACGATCCCCGGCTCTTTTGATGCCGGATCCGTACCGGAGATCTATAAATTCTATAGCATTAAGGAAATCCGTGAAATCATCGCCAAGCTGAGCGTAATGGCAGGCGGCAAAAAGACGGAAGGTCCGGCAAAGTAAAATTTCCTGCTTATAACCTAACCAGCAACCGGTAGTGTTCCCGGTAGACGGGTCTTTTCAAGGCACCGGATCATCCCCGTGCCCTCCCCAGGGATGACAGCGGCTTATCCGTTTAATGCTCAACCATCCCCCTTTAAAAAGGCCATATTTCTTCAATGCTTCCACGGCATATTGCGAGCAGGTGGGCGTAAAGCGGCATTTTGGGCCCAATGCGGGGGAAATGACCCATTGATAGAACCTGATCAGGGCGATCAGAGGCAAGCTCAATATGCGCCAAAGCGTCTTCATGATCCGGGTTCCTTCATTAATTTTTGTAAGGCAAGACCGATCTTATCTTTCACCACTCCATAATCGGGCAATTCTTTCCCTGTATAAATAAAAAATACGGCCAGGGTGCGGTCTTTCTCCTTCAGCCATTCGCCAAGAGGGTGTTTCTGCAGGCGATAAGCTTCCCGGATGAGCCTTTTGATCCGGTTGCGGTCCACGGCTTTTTTAAAATTACGGCTGCTGGCGCCAAAACCGGCCTGAAGACGGGTTATCACAGGGGCAGGAGGAACAACGACCTGGACCGTAAGCGGAAAGGGAGTCCATAAGGGAGCAGGCGATGGTGGGAGAGACAGCGCCGACAAAGGAGCATAATAAACCCGGAATGGGTACAGGGCAAAGCTTTTGCCTTCCCGGAATATCCGTTCAATCAATTTACGGCTTTTGAGCCGCTCGTCTTTCCCCAAGGTAAAGGACTTCCCCGTTGTCTTTTTTTTACAAATGTCCCCAAAAATACGCCCCGGCCCCGGCATCTCATTAAAAAAGCGAATTAACGCCAGTTAGCACTAATTCGCTGATCTTATTCACTATCCTGCCTCGGACAAGACGCTTTCAGCATCTTAGGAGCGGGGGAAGGTTATTTTAACTTTGATTCGTCAGAAACGGTCAGTTTCTTACGACCCTTTTTACGACGGCTGGCCAACACTTTGCGGCCATTGGCTGTCTGCATGCGCTGACGAAAACCGTGAACGCTCTTGCGGCGGCGCCTGTGTGGCTGAAATGTACGTTTCATTTTAAATATTTTGTTTTTTTACATCAAATGTGCCCGGGATCCGCTTTTGGAAATCCAGCGAATCGTCGGCAAATATCTATCATACCATCGGGTCACCATACCCGTCGGCGGTGAAAGGGACGGCAAAATTAGGGAAAAATCGGGGGATGACCAATAGAAAAACAAATTAGGTCCTAATTATACTTGACGGAGAAATAACCGGCCGTAATCTGGTCTGTGGTGCCCGGGGTTTGGAGATCCTGGGCCGTGAAATTAAAATTACCCCTTACCCGCTGCGTCGTCGGATTGTTTTCCAGAATCGTCAGCGTGCCGCCGGAAGATACCCGGGATATGCTGCCCGTCGGACTATAAGTGCCGATATAGGTGAGGCCGGTGAAATCGAAGGTATAGCTGCCGGGAGTGATATCGAGGGGTAGGATCAGGCCTATAGACTGAGAACCGTTCAAGGCAGAGCCACTGATGATCAGTTGGGGGGCAATGCCTGTCGATATGATATTTTGGCCTTTCCAGCTCGCCCCATCGATGACAGCCTGCATGGTATCTTCCGCGTTGGCAGGAGCCAGGGAACTGATATAAGGCAATTTGTAGAACACCCCATCCGTGATCGTCTTTTGGTGGTTGTCGATGTCCCGGTACACTTTAAAGGAGAAAGTTCCGGTAATAGTCTTGTTCACCTGGTCGATCTCCGTAACGGTGACCTGGCCGCCAGCCTGCGTACTGTCGTTGCCTTGATTCGTAGCAAAAGCATAGAGATTCGAAGAGTCATTATCCGCATAGGCCGCCAGGGAGGCAGAGACCTGACTAAGCTTATAGACACCGGGAATCGTATCATTCAGGGTAATGCTCAGCTGTTTGTTACCCGTGCTGATACCCGAAATATTGATCATTCCCTGCAGGATAGAAGCCCCTTTCGTACTATCTGCCGCTATCCAGCTCGTGCCATCGATGGTGGCGGTGAAGGTTCCGGCCAGTCCGTTCTTATTTTCGACGCTGGTCTCTTTCCGGCAGGAAACCGAGGCCAGTATAACGGCCGCCATTATCATAATATGGATAATCCTGATCCTCATAATCTGCTATTTGAATTCCAAATTCACCCCCGGAGGAGCTCTGCCCCATTAAGGTAATACTATGTGCTCTGACTGCAAAGTTTTCCCGTAAAATATGCTGGCATGGCTGTCAAAATCGGCTGCCGAATCCGTCGTAAAAAACCGCTGTTGCCCATTCTTGCTGCAGCGACCTTCTATTTCAGGATGACGCTGCAAATAATCAGCCAGGCTCGCCGCTACAATGTCCCCCTGTGCAATGAGCTCGGTTCCGGCGGGCAGGAATTGCCCGATCTTCTCCTTCAGCAGGGGATAATGGGTACAGGCCAGCAGGACGGTATCAATGCCCTTCTCCTGCGCCAGTAAGCTGTCCATATATTCTTTTACAAAATAGTCGGCGCCCGGCTTGTCGTGCTCATTATTCTCAATCAGGGGCACCCACAGCGGACAGGCCTGCTGAAATACGTCCAGTTCCGGGAAGAATTTGCCGATCTCGATGGGATACGACTCGGATAATACCGTCCCCCTGGTCGCCAACACCCCCACTTTACCCGTCCTGGTGAAATTACCTACGACCTCCGACGTCGGACGAATTACCCCCAGCACCCGGTTATCGGGAGCCATGCGGGGAAGATCGTTCTGTTGGATAGTACGCAAGGCTTTGGCGGAAGCCGTATTACAAGCCAGGATCACCAGAGGACATCCCTGCTGAAAAAACCATTCTACACACTGCAGGGTATAATGATACACCGTCTCGAACGACCGGGTCCCATAAGGCGCCCTGGCATTGTCCCCAAGATATATATAATCATAGGAGGGCAGACGGGCGACCATTTCCTTCAGGACCGTCAGGCCGCCATAGCCGGAATCAAAAACACCGATGGGCCGTTGTGGAGACTGCATAAGACAAAAATAAAATAAAAACGCCAGGTTTGTACCTGGCGTTTGTCGCACTTATTAAAGTATGATTAAGTCTTATTTAAGGTTTAAGACCGAGCTTCTTTTTTACCAGGGGCAGAAGATCCTCAGCAGGAGGGGAAACCAACAAAGCTTCCTTGCTGAAAACGTAAGTGAAACCATTTTCTTTAGCTACAGCATTCACCGTCTCTACCGCTTTCTTTTGGATAGGAGTGATCAGCTCCTGCTGTTTCTGCTGATACATCTGCTGAGCCTGCTGCTGCCATCCTTGCAACTTGATCAGCATCTCACCCATATTCTTCCTTTTCAGTTCCAGCTGGGCCTTGGTGTACTTAGTCGTATCCTTGGAATTCAAAAGGCTGTCCTGTTCGTAATATTCCTTTTTCATATCCTCGAAGTTCTGACCTAATGCAACCTGGTAGTCATTCAGCGCAGTGTCTGCTTTTCTGTATTCCGGCATAGCAGGGATCAACTCCTGAAGGCTGATAAAACCAATTTTACTTTGAGCCTTTGTTGAATTGCCCGCCATTACCAGGCCCAAGACCACTAATACAATGGTAACAATCTTTTTCATTTGTTTCATGTTTGTTTTTTGGTGACTTCATGAAACATTTTAAAAGCTGTTTCATGTTCTTTTTTATTGTTTTTAAGTTGTTTGATCCTGGCCTCGTTCACAACCGGACTCCGCCCGGTTTTGGTATTAGCAATTTATTTAATTCCTAATGCTTTTAGTACATCTTCGCTTTTATCCAGCTTTGGGTCGGCAAATATAACAGTAATTCCCTCACTTTTATCCAAAATAAATTCATACATCCTGTTAACGGCAAGTTGTTGTATCGCGTTGTAGACCTTATCCTGTATGGGTTTTACCAGCTCCTGCCGCAACTTGAACAGATCCCCTTCAAAACCAAACCGTTTGCGCTGCAGGTCCCGGACTTCCTTCTCCTTATTGAACAGCTGGTCTTCCCTTTTTCTCTTCAGGGTATCGCTCAGCATTACCTGCTCGGCATCATAGTCCTTATACATTTTATCCAGGGCCGCCTGCCGGTCATCGATCTCTTTCTGCCATTGCAGACTGGTCTGGTCGAGTTTCTTTTGTGCGTCCTTGTATTCCGGCAATCTATCCAGGATATACTTGGTATCTACAACGGCGTAGCGTTGGGCATTCCCGGCCAGGGCAAAAGCCAGCAGGAAACAGACAACAGATAGTGTTTTTTTCATTTTGCAGGTATTTAGCAACTCAAAATAGTCATTAATCCGGTTCATACCCCAGCATAAATGTAAATCGGCTGGCCCCTTTCAAAGAACCATTCTGAATACGGTCGAGACCAATACCATAGTCGAACCCTAACAGACCGAACATAGGCAGGAAGAAACGAGCACCCAATCCCACGCTCCTGCGGAGACGGAAAGGGTTGTATGTCGAATAATCAAACCAGCCGTTGGCTGCTTCAAAAAAGGCAAGTCCATAGATCGTGCTGCTGGGATTGGTGGTGAACGGATACCGCATCTCCAGGGTATACTTATTGAATATGGTAAAGAACTGGCTGGCCTGTTGCTGGTCAGGATTGACTTTGGGGTCGGAGTTTTCGTAAACGGGATACCCTCTCTGAGAGATGATATCATACCCCAGCAGTCCAAAGTTGTTGGTCAGACCGGCATCCCCCACCTGAAAACGCTCGAAAGGAGAGTACCCAAGGGCGCTGTTGTACCGGCCCATAAAACCATATTTGGCCGAGGCCTTCAGGACGAACTGGCGGCTCTTGTCAGCCCCCATGGGATTCCCGATAGGCAGGTACCAGTCACTGGTCATCCGCCATTTATGGTATTCCGGCAATTTATAGCTATCCGCCTGCGTAAGCCCATTATCGATCTTCGAATAAGGCGGCGTGAACTGAACGCTCAGCAACAGATTGGACCCCCTCCTGGGATAGATCGGCTGATCCAGGTCATACCGGCTCAGGGCCAGCTTGAAGCTGAAGTTGGTGGAGAAGCCGTTCCGGAATGCAGAAGTGAACAAGGCATAATTGGTCAGGTCATACTGCGTATAGTTCACCGAATAGGTAAGCGTAAAGAAGTCATCCGGCCATTTCAATTGTTTACCCAAAGCGACGGTGACCCCGAAATTCTTCAAAGAGTTACTATCGCTGTAGCGGTAGGTATTACTGCTATAGTTATACCCCCCGGTCCGGAAGATACTCCGGTAGAGACTAACGGTCAGCGAGTTTCTTTTCTTACCTCCCAGCCAGGGCTCCGTAAAAGAGAAGTTATAGGACTGATAAGCCTTCCCGTTGGACTGAATACGTAAGCTCAGCTTCTGCCCGTCCCCGCTTGGCAAGGGATCCCAGGCTTTTTTGCTGAGGATATTCTTCATGGAGAAGTTATTGAAGGTAACACCCACCGTACCCGTCAGACCGATACCACCTCCCCAGCCGGCAGACAATTCCAGCTGGTCGGCGGATTTTTCTTCCACTCCCCAGTTGATATCCACGGTACCATCCTCTTGGTTGGGAACCGGAACAGGATTGATCTTCTCCTGGTTGAAAAAGCCCAGATTCGCGATCTGTCGTGTAGAGCGGATCAGGTCGGACCGGCTGAATTTGTCGCCCGGAATGGTGAACAGCTCCCTGCGGATCACATACTCCTTGGTCTTTTCGTTACCCGAAATAGTTACATTCTTGATGGTCGCCTGCGGGCCTTCCGTCATCCGGATCTCGAAATCGATCGTGTCATTGTATACGGAGGTTTCCACGGGGTCGACACGGAAGAACAAATAGCCGTCATCCATATAGAGACCGCTGATATCTCCGCCTTCCGGGGACATTTGTTTACCTAATTTCTTGTTCAGGATATCCAGGTTATAGACATCTCCCTTATGGATACCCATGATCAGGCTCAGGATCGAGTCGGAGTATTTCGTATTTCCCTTCCAGGCGATGTTGCCGAAATAGTATTTATGGCCTTCGTCCACCTTGATATCGAGGTTCAACTGGCCGGTTTTCTTATTGATAATGGGCGTATCTGCAATAATGGCTGCATCCCGATAACCCTGGGAATTGTAATAAGCCAGTACTTTTTGCTTGTCCCCTTCGAATTTGGTGGCATTGTATTTGGCCGAACTGAAAAGCTTAAAGCGGAAGTAAGGGTCTAAGAATTCCTTGCTGCCCGTGAAAGACAAAAAACCCCAGTTATTGAGGTATTGCTTGAATGTCATATAACTTCGGGGACCATAGGTAGTGTCCACCGGGGGGGGATATAATGTCAGGCGGCTCAGCTCCTTGGTATCCTTCAGCTGCTTCTTGAGCTTCGATTCAGCGATGGCCTGATTACCGAAAAAGTTGACCTCGCTGATGCGAACCTTAGGACCCTTGACGATGTTAAAGGTTAGTAGTTCTGAGTTGGCGACCGAAGGATCTTTTGATTCCGAAGTGGTAACCTGCGCATCCTGATAACCCTTTTCGGCATAGAATTTCTTAATCATAAGGATGGCGGAGCGCTTCATGTTTTCCGTTATCACTCTTCCTTTTACCAGACCTGTTTTGGTGGTGAGGTCATCCCCATCTCCTTTTTTTACCCCCTTGAAATAAAAATTAGACAGGCGGGGACGCTCTGTCACGTTGATCTCTATGTAAATGCTGTTCCCGCTCAGTTTGGTAAAATAGATGGCGATATCGGCAAAAAGGTTCTGTTTCCACAAATTATTGATCGCCTTGCTGAAATTGTCGCCGCCCGGGATCGTAACCTTATCGCCTACTGTCAGACCCGAAATGGACGTCAGCAGGGATTCGTCGAGGTATTTGGTGCCGGAGATCTTAATCCCGGCGATAATATATTCCCGGGGAGGGTTCTTGGAATTGGATAATGCCATTAAATCCGGGTCTACGGAAACCCCTGGATGCGTAGTGTCAGTCACTTTATGAGTAGTATCGGTCACTTGTGCTTTGACAGCAGTTAGGTTCAGTAAGCAGTAAGCGGTTAGTAAAAAAACACAAATCAGTGATCTTCTTTGCATCCAGTCGGTTTTTAGAGCGGCAAATTAAGGGGAATTATTAAAAGTCTTTGTTAAAAAGTGGTGGGAGTAGCGGTGATTGGCTGTTGGATCTGCGCGCTGGTCTTCCCAAACCGTCTTTCTCTCCCCTGAAAATCCAGGATAGCCTCGTATAAATTTCCCTTTCGGAAATCAGGCCAACGGACATTTGTAAAATATAATTCGGCATAGGCGAGTTGGTATAGAAGAAAATTACTGATCCGATATTCTCCACTGGTCCGGATCATCAGTTCCGGATCGGGAAAATCCCGGGTGCACAAGTATTGTTGCAGCGTGTCCTGGGTAATCGTGTTGGGGTCCAGCTTACCGCTCTGTGCATCCTGCGCAATGCTCTTTACGGCTTCTGCCAGCTCCCAGCGACTACTATAGCTCAGCGCCATGATCAGATTCATGCCTCCGTTCCCGGCGGTGATCTCCAGCGCTTCATTCAGTTCCGCCCTGGCATAATCGGGCAGCATGCTCATATCACCGATCACATGCAGGCGTATGTTATTCTTATTAAGGGTCTCCACTTCCTTGCGGATCGTCTCTACCAGCAATTCCATCAGGCCGGTGACCTCATAAGCAGGCCTGTCCCAGTTCTCTGTTGAAAAAGCATAGAGGGTCAGATAACCGATCCCCAATTCTGCGCAACCCTCCACAATATTCCGCACGCTCTCCACCCCATGAAAATGGCCAAATAACCTGTCCTGGCCTTTTTCCTGAGCCCAACGACCATTCCCGTCCATGATGATAGCAATATGGCCGGGCAGCCTTTGCGGGTCTATTTTCCCCTTTTCCGATTCCATAAAAGGCTTTTTGAATTTGCGGGCATAACCCGGTTAGGGGCACAAAGATATGAAATTTAAAGGGTTGCCAATACGTGAATAACAAGGGAAATGCTTTTTATGAGAAATATAGCATTCCCCTAATAGGACGGGCATTTGTAAGAGGTCAGGTTAAAGGACAACGTCACTTCGGCCAGGATATAGCTGTCTTTTTGTTTGGAATAGCCCCGCTGGCGATCCTTTATGCCGATAGGGGTACCGGTCTCATAAGAACGGTCCTGCAGGGCATACCATAGCGTAGGAGAGCCATCCGGCAGAAAATGAGGCTGGGCATCCGGCGCATACGTTGTGCTGACGTCATCGATATAATCCGTCGTAGTAAAGCGATAAACCACTTCAAAGCCCAGGTTCATCTGGCGGTTGAGACTGTATTTGACCCCCATCCCGATGGGAAAACAGACGGCCATGCTGCCATAAGGCTTCCGCGTGGGATACAAGGCCGACCCCTGCCCCTCCGTCCCCAGCGGACGCAGGTATACCTTTTGCCCCTGATAATAGGTGTACGGGTCATAATTAAAAGCCCCTATTCCAAAAGTAACGTAGGGCGTCCACCGGGAATAATTACTCCCGGGAATGAACTTAAAGAAATTGAAATCGCCCTGCACTGCCAGCTCCCAGATATTGGTATTGAAACTAAGATTCCTCCGATGCATGAACTCATTGCCCGTATTATACTTATCGGAATATCCCAGAAAAGCATAATGACCGGCAACCCGCACAGCCACATAATTGCCGTATTGCTTTCGGAAGAAAGCACCAAAAGCTATATTAGGAGTATTGAACCGGGGATTCGGGTTCAGGTCCCCGAAATATTGAGAAGCGCCGGCCGAAATGCCATATTCACCTTCCTGTATAATTGCCTGTTCCTGCGCACTGCCCTTTAAAAAAGCACCGAAGAGCAGTATGCCGGCTAAAAAATGCTTCTTCATATAGTATGAATATAAATTTTTGCTATTGGGGAACGTAATTCAATGTTTTTTCGTCCCCGCCAGCTCAGTTTTTTTCGCCCCGGGCTGGTTAAAAATTTAGCCCTTGGGGCGAAAAACCAATAATAATGGGCCTTTCGGCCGTTGGACCCTTGGTCCAAAAGAAATGTTAAAGTTCTCCACCAATTCCATGCCGCCGCCTCGCCCGCATTATCCGGACTCCCTGCGGCCGGTTTCGGGTATCTCCCCGGTCAGTTCCGGGTATCCAGGCCCCAGGAAAGCTTACCCCGGAGCGTTTGCAGAAAATTATTCTCGTTCAGGCGTATCAGGCTGAGGGTGAAGGCTTCACTGCGAACAGCCAGCTGCACCTGCTTATCCACGATTTCCTTCCGCGAATCCAGTACACAGATGAAGTTTTCCGCACGCCCCTCTACTTCAAAGGATATAATATTATTATCCGGCACGATGATAGGACGGACATTCAGGTTATGAGGCGCGATAGGGGTGATGACAAAGCTGGAAGATTCCGGAAATACGACAGGCCCTCCGCAGCTTAAAGAATACCCCGTAGAGCCCGTAGGAGTGGCTACGATCAATCCATCAGCCCAATAGGTATTCAAAAACTCCCCGTTCAGATACGTATGTATCTTGATCATCGGGGAGGTGTCGGTCTTATGAATAGCGAATTCATTCAATCCATAAGGAACCTCTCCGAATAAAGGCTTGTTGGCATCCAGGTGTATCATGGATCGCTGGTCCACCACGAAAGTGCGGTTGACCAGGGAAGTGACGGCCGTTGTCAGCTCTTCCTTACCAATACTGGCCAGAAATCCCAGACGGCCGAAATTTATCCCCAGGATCGGAATATTCTTGTCCCTCACCAGGGAAACAGTATCCAGCAAAGTGCCATCTCCTCCCAGCGAGATCAAAAAATCAATGGATTCGTCCAGGTCGCCGGAATCCAGGAAACTGGATACATTCGAGGGAAGAACGAAGCTGGTCCTTATTTTTTCCAGAAAAGGCTGATGAATGACCGGCTGCACATTCTGGCGTATCAGCTCATCAAATAATCGTTGAACGCCACTCTGCTGATCATATTCAATAATGCGGCTATATATTGCTACTTTCATTTCAAAAGTCGTTTCGGATGTGTAAAAATAGCCCGTTTTGTCCTAATTGATTAAAGCTATAATCAAATCGGAAGTTAAGATCATAAAATGTAACGATATCTATGCCAAAACCTGCCGTATATAATAATCGGTTGACCAGTGAATTGGCACGGAAATCCTCATTGTAGGCATATCCGCCATCGGAGAAGGCGGTGGCATAGATCCGGAAAGGGATCACGTCATGCGAAGAGATATGCATAAACGGTACACTGAAGTTAAACAGCTCCCTGAAAAGGGTATTCCGCACTACTACCGCGGCCGTACCGTCGATCACATATCTGTCCAGGCCCCGGAGGTAGAGGTCTCCGTAACCGATCAGCTGCTGATTATAGAAAGGCTGGCTAAGAGGATATTTCAGCACGTTGTTACTCTGGATACCGAACCATAGCTTTCTTCCCAATTGCCAGCTGCGGGTGATCTTAGCATGGAGCTGCCAGAGATTCATATCCCTATCGATCCCCCGGCGGGTGAGCCCTGTCTCGAAAATGATCCCTTTCAGAGGATAGGCGACATAATCCACATCGGTATAGTTCAGGATATAGTTCAGTTCCGGATACAGCACCTCTTTTTTACCATTGTTGAAATAATGAGGGTTATATACACTGACGGCGCTGTCTATCTTCGAATTCACCAGGTTAAATCCTAGCAAATGCGTGATTTTCAGCCCTGTGCGATAAAAATACCGGAGGGAAAAGGACAATTGCTCACTGAGATATTTTCCGGCATAACCGATCGTATCGGAATTGATAAAGCCCTGCTGGTTATTGATGGTGAAAGCGTCCACTTCTTTGAGCTGAGCATAGGTAAAGCCCATCCCAAAACCGTGTTTCAGCGATTTATCCGCATAGGGTTGATTATAATACAGCTCAAACTGCCGCGTATACCCGGTGATCAGCCAGGCGGTCAGGTTGTCATTGCGCCCGGTGAAGTTCCGGTCGGCGAACTTGCCCCCATAGTTTATGCGGTTCAGCTGGTACCCTTTCTGAGCCCACGCAGACACATTACGATCGGCCGGCTTGAGATAAGGAAGCGGGAAGATATACCAGCGCTCTTTGACCTCGATCTGAATATCGGCAATATACCCCCTGAACTCCTTCAGGTAAATGATGACTTCATTGAATAAACGGGTATTGACAAGACGCTCGTGCGCCAGTCGAAAGGATCTTACCAATTCCGTCAGCGTAAGGGTATCCCCCCTTTTAAAGGACAGCTCCCTTTCAATGATATAATTCCTGGTCTTGCCATTGCCCTTTATAAGGATCTGGCCGATGATATAAGATGCAGAAGGGGCCGACACTACAACCGTATCTGACTGACTGTAGGCGGGGTCGGGACAGAAGGAAATAGAAAAGACCACTATCATCCACGAGCATTTCCAATCCTTCTTTTTGGCCATAAAGCTGAGTAGCGATCAGGTCTTTCCATTAGCAAATAGCTGATCAGATCAGATGTTCAGGTAATTCATCAGGTGGTCATAATTGTTACGTAGTTCGTTCTCGTACAATTCTTCTCCGAAGTAATACTTCACCTGGTATTCATACCGCTGAAAGGTAGCGACAATATCAGAGATTTCGAGCTTATTGATCCGCAGGGTAATATAAAAATTCCCGGAATGGGCATCCGTGTACGTATTGAGCTGTGTGATCTGGGCATCGTTGGTCTCGACCAGCTTGCTGATCTCGGAGAAGGAAAAGCTTACTTTTTCCATTTCCAGTACGATTATGCCACCGATATCGCTGACGCCGCTTATTTTGCTCAGATGTTTCAGGAGGTCTGACGCAATAATGGATCCCGCATATTCCGACTCTCCGGTAATAACCGGTATGACGGAGAGGCCGGATTCATTTACAAGCTGGATCGCCTCAAAAAAGAAAGAGTCGCCATGCGCCGCTGTTTTTGAAAAAGAAGCCTGTAACTGCGAAAGGTGAGTGGTATCATCCTCTATGTTCAGGAGTCCATCTTCGCTGACCAGTCCGGCCAGCTTATCTTCCTCTACAACAGGTAAATGCATGACATGGAAATCCGCCATGAGATCCAAAGCCTGGGAAACCGGGTCATTCAGATGCAGGGAGGGGATAGTCGCAGATATGATCTCTTTATTTAACAGGTTCTTGTTTTATAGTATAAAAGTAGATGAATTGCTGCAAAGAATTAATTCAAAGGTAATTCTTTGCAGCAACATGTCTAATGTCGGTGAACTTCGTCCTATGAGGGCTACGCCCGTAACCTTCGTCGAAACTTCGTCCCTCGTTTCTCCTCGGTTATATTCAAAACCGGGCTCCGCCCGGTTACCGCTTTGATACTAAGACGCAATAATTCAGGCTACCGCTGCGGGCTCATTCAATTTTCTCAAAAATTTATGTAAAATCTTATTGAACTCCTCCGGTGTTTCCATCATGGGCGCATGTCCGCATTTATCGATAAAGTACAGTTCGCTGTTGGGAATCAACTTATGAAAGTCCTGCCCTACGAAAGGCGGAGTGATCGTATCGTTATTGCCCCAGATCAATAAAGTAGGTTGTTTGATCTGGTTGAGCTCCTCCCCTAAATTATTCCGGATGGCGCTCTTGGCCAGGGCGATGATCTTAATGGCTTTCAGCCGCATATTGACCGTCTCATAAACTTCATCTACCAGCTCTTTGGTGGCAACTTTAGGATCATAAAAGGTTAATTCCGTTTTTTTCCGGATGTATTCATAATCACCCCGTCTGGGATAAGTATCCCCCATCCCGTTCTCAAAAAGGCCTGAACTTCCGGTCAACGTGATGGATTTGATACGCTCAGGGTGTTTAAGCACATGCATAAGGGCGACATGGCCCCCCAAAGAATTGCCCAAAAGGTTGATATTCTTATAATCCCGGTATTCGAGGAATTTATGGACGAATTTCTCCAATCCCCCTACCGTGGTATGTAAGAGATCCAGTTCAAACAATGGCAATATGGGCACCACGACCTTATAATGGTGGCGGAAATATTCGATCAGATCCATGAAATTGCTCAAAGCCCCGAACAAGCCATGTAATAATACCAGCGGTTCGCCCGCTCCTTCCTCGATGAATCTGAACTTTTCTTCCTGTTTAATTTCGTATTCCATCGGCTAATAGATTCTAGTCCTGTAATTATTCGCTAAAATAAACGATTTAACGCAAAAATGCGTCTTACAAAGCAAAGAACAATTTTTGTTCAAAGCAAATTTACAATAACTATGAACGATAATATTTTAAATAGTTTTTAATAACGTTTTAATGACCAAAATCCCCTATGATAACCTATTGATTTGCCGCCCGAAAAAATCTTCCAATTGGACGAACATGCCCTTAAAAAACGGTACAAATTTACCAAATCCATCGATTACTACCGGCCCCCAGGGACGAATAAAAGGATAGGTGACCGAAGAAGAGAGCGTACTGCCGGATATCAGGTGTACCTGTACGGCATAAAAGAGCAATACGCTCAATATGATGGTGTAGACCAGGGCATATAACAGGACCCCGGCCAGCTTGTTGAGCCAGCCCATCATCGCCAGATCGACAGCAGCCTCCAGCAGCCGGGCGCCCCCTCTGACCAATAGTACCACCCCCAGGAAAACCGCTATAAATGCCAACACAGGCAGCCAGCGCGTAGAGACATGCACGCTGTCCTTTAAATAACCCGCAAGGGCCGCCGATAGTTTAACCGCGGCAGCCAGCCCTACGATAAATGCCACCGCCGAAAAAACGGCAAGGAGAAACCCCTGCCGTAATCCTTTAAAAACAGCCAGCACTATGAAGAGTAAGAGCAGGACGTCAATCCACATTATGATTTAGATAATAACTCTTTTACCGTGGCGCTGATCGTCTTCCCATCCGCCTGGCCTGCCAATTGTTTAGTGGCGACCCCCATTACCTTCCCTATATCGGCAGGAGAAGAAGCTCCGGTATCTGCAATGATCTTTGACAAAATGGCCTTTAGCTCCTCCCCATCCAGTTGTTTGGGCAGGAACTTTCCAATCACCGCTATTTCATCCAGCTCTTTCTGGGCCAGGTCAGGACGTTGCTGCTGCTGGTAGATCTCCAGGGAGTCTTTTCGCTGTTTGATCAATTTGGTAAGCATCCTGGTTTCGTCTTCCTCTTTCAGCTCTCCACCGGCGCCTTCCGCCGTCTTAGCGATGATGATCGCGGCCTTGATCGCGCGAAGGCCGCGTAATGCGCCTTCATTTTTTGCCAGCATGGCTGCTTTCAGGTCAGCCATTACCTTTTGTTCTAAACTCATACCAACATTATTTTTAGCGTTTATGCCTTGTTTGATTTCAACTGTTGCTCCCTGAATTTAGCATAAAAATCTTTAGCGAATTGCTTCATGTCATTCACCAAAGCCTGGTCCTGGGTGGCGCGATGGTAGGTTTCCGCCATAGTCATAAAGGTCTGGTAAAAGAAATCGGCCATTTCATCTACCATCATATCTTTTGTCCAGAGGTCGATACGCATGGCCGTCTTGTCAGCGCCATCCCAAAAGGCCAGCATCATCGCTTTGGCCTTACGGGCAGCCTCAGCAGTCGTATCCGTTGCATTCCAGCTGATCTGTTCAGGAACCCTGTCCGCGTCCAGCAGCACTTCAATATTTATAGAAGATCTTCGCATAAAAAAAATTTAGCAAGACGCAAGTTAGTTGTTTATTGCCGATTTGGAGATTTTGGAGGTGAACCCGGTAAGGGCTGCTGTTATTCCTGCCCATACCTCCCCGATGGACCGCTCCCGGCTGAAAGATCGCCCCTGCTCCCTTCCTTTTCCAATCAGCCTGCTGCGCAGGCTTTCATCCTTGTAGATCAACATCAATTGTCCGGCCAGCGAAGCCTGGTCTCCCGGCTGAGCATACATGACGGCCTCTCCGGCCATTTCCGGCAGACACGCCGGGGAGGTTGTAATGACCGGCACCCCGGCTTTCCAGGCATTCAGCAGGTGGATACCCAGATTATCCCTGTCAAAAGGAAAAACGATAGCATAGGAAGACCCTGCCAGCCGGAATCCATCGGCTGACGAAAGATAGCCGGCCCAATGAATATCCTCCCTGTATTTATAGGTCGCCAGCAGATCGGCCAGCGGTTTATCCGATGCGGGGTCCTTGCCAGCCAAAACGAGCTGCATATTGGATCGCTGTCTTTTTTTAAACAGGGAGAAGGATTTCAGCAGTTCCACGACTTCCTTCTGTCCAACGCCGGCAACATCCGTAAAAAAATATTCTTTCCCTTCTGCATACGCTCCTTTTATTGCTGACTTTTCCCCGGCCGTCAGGTCCCCCCACTCATCAGGAGCGACAGGCACTACGAAAATTTTACCGGCAACGGCGGCGGCGGCAGACCGGCTGATAAAGAACTCCTTATCCTTCGCTGAAAAAGTAAAGATCGTCTGCGCCTGCAAAAGACTTTCTTCCAGCCTTTTTTGGTAGATCCGGCCGTAATTCTTCTTCCCCGGCCCTTTCCCGGCAGCCCTTTCAGGCATCCATACGCATTGAGGAACCCGCAGACGGCCAGCAGCTACACCACCTGTTGTCATGACGAGGTCCGGCTTGTATCTCTTCACCGTCGCCGGAATCTGCCAGTCATACCATAGCTTCCATCCTCCTGTACCCGGAATCGTCCGCTTCCTGAGCAGCTGACTGTGGGGAATCCCCGCCAGCCATTCCACCCCCATCCCCCCATCGGCTAAAAAAAGCCATTCCACTCCCTGCTCTCCGGAAAGAACAGTCAGGCAGGAAATAATAAAGCGCCTCTTTTCGCTCTCCGGCCTCTCCTGTTGTAAAGGCCTGCAATCTAGTAAGATAAGCATAATACAAAGGTAAACCTGCCGCCCTCACTAAAAAAATCGTCCTTAATCTGCTGTTAATCAATAATATAAAAAGCCCTTATACGGAATAACCCGTATCCCGGGTGTGGTTTTTACCGTGCATTTTAATCGGGTATAAATGCTTTGGCCCCATTCTTGCACTTATTTAACTTTGTTTTAATAATCCGAATACTCATTTAAAATCCGTGCTTATGAAACGTGTGTACCCAATAGTCATTGCTATATGCATCTGCATGCCTGCAATCTTTTTACCCCGGATTTCTTCTGCCCAATGTACCTGTTCGGGCGGAATTGCCGCTACGCCAGTTACGCAGTTGGTTAAAATAGATACCAATACGGCTCCAAACGTCCTTATCACCTTTAATAAATTTACAGATACCAGCACGAACACCCCCCATGAGGCCCTGACCTGTATGACTATACTGGATACGATGTCGGTTGTATCTTCCACAGGAGTTCTCAATACAATCCCCTCTACGCAGTCAAATGTTATTTTTAAGCCAGATGTAAATTATACCCTCAAAGGTCCCGGAGGCCTTTTTGCCTTTAATGATAATAGCACTTCGCACGGTCCTTATACACTAGGCCCTGTCGGCACTCCTTCCGATAGTGTTTTTCTCGGACCAGATACGTTATTCAATAACGTAGCAAGCTCTACCACTCCCAGCAACGTTGCTCCTTATTTTGGGACCGGAACGGTAAGCGACACCATCTCCTTTGGCGGAGGAACGACTTCAATTAACGGCAACAATTTCAACTTCACTGAAAAAGCAAAATACTGGGGCGCCGTCCGGATCACTTATTACTGGTGCCCCCAGGTAGTCCTGGCCGCCTCCATCACCGACTTTACAGCTACCCAGAACGGCAATTCCATCTTATTACAATGGTTAACCAATAATGAACAAAACAATAGTAACTATGAAATCCAGGTCAGCACAGACGGCAAACAATTCAGCAGCGCCGGAGAGGCGCAGAGTGACCCTGCTACAGCAGGTGCTACTACAAAATACCAATATCAATACAACACTGATCAGATTAATGTGGGCAAACTCTATTTCCGGATCAAACAGACCGACGCCAACGGGAACGTCAGCTATTCTGCCATCCTTATAATTACTCCGGGAGGATCAGGGGATCAATCCACCAGTTTTCAGACCTATCCCAATCCTGCAGTCAATAGCCTGATATTCCAGTTCAACAACAACCAGACAGGGCATTATCTCCTGGAGCTGGTCAATACAGCCGGACAAATCGTACAGCAGAAATCGGTTACCCTGACAGGAACCAATCAGATAAGAATGGACCTCACTCCGCATCCGCCCAAAGGGCTGTATTTCATGAGGACCAGGGATCTAACCCATAACCAAAGCTATGTGAGTAAGGTGCTGATTAACTAGCACAGCGGGCTTATTAAGCCCATTAAAAAAGACAAATATGGTCCGAAATACCCAGACAAGCCTGTGAAAGACCAATAAATCCAATCCTGCGAGAAGCCCACCTTAACCGGGGGCTTTTCAGTTGTTTACCAGGCTCGGGTTCAGCCAAATTTGACCCTCGCCCCGGTAAACGTCTTATGATGGGCCTATCGGCCAAAACGCCCGTGGCGTTTTCTGTTTCCCCTCTTAAAAAAAAGGTGGTTTGCCAACTTACCATTTTTCCTGTAGATTTGTCATAATATATGAATAATACTGAACGTAGAGTTATGAACGTAGATAACATGGAATATAATACCACGCGGAACCATCTGGTAATGCGTGAGTACGGGCGTCATATTCAGAAGATGATCGAATATCTGCTGAGCCTGGAGGATAAAGAAAAGCGGCAGCGCAATGCACACGCTGTCATAGAGCTGATGGGCTTTCTCAACCCGCATCTGAAGAATGTAGAAGATTTCCGACATAAATTATGGGATCACCTTTTCCTGATCTCCGACTTTAAGCTGGAAGTAGCCTCCCCCTATCCGATCCCTACCCGGGAGACATTGAGGGCCAGGCCCAAGCCCCTTCCTTATCCCAAGCGCTATCCCAGATTCTCCCACCTGGGTAAGAACCTGGAAATAGTGATCAATAAAGCGCTGGCAGAAGAAAATCCGGATAAGCGCAATGGTTTTGCCAATGCAGTCGCTTACTACATGAAGCTCGCCTATAATAACTGGCATAAAGAGACAGTGCACGATGACGCTATTCAAAGCGAGCTGACCAATCTTACCAACGGACAGCTGGAATTCACCAATACGCCTTACGTGAAAAGCTTCCGTCCCAATGAGAACAGGGAAAGAGAGCGCGGAGGATATGGCGATTATCGCAACAAACGCAATAATAATCAGAAGTTCCAGCAACGGGGCGGCAGTAGCAACCGCAATGACAGGAACGATCGGAACGACCGCAATAACGATCGCGGCGGCGGCAAATTCAAAAAGAAAAGATTCTGATAATCCTTCATCTAATTTTAACGGCTATATTAACAGGGCCAACCTTGTCGATATAGCTTTTTTTATTCCATAAAACCCAACCTTGTGCATTCATTTGAAGTCATTGGCGGCCAGAAGCTGAAAGGGGAAATCGTCCCGCAGGGAGCCAAAAATGAGGCCTTACAGATCATCAGCGCCGTATTGCTCACCCCGGAAAAGGTCACCATCACCAATATACCCGATATATTGGACGTCAACCTCCTCATCGAATTGCTGGGTGAGATGGGAGTGAAGACCCAGCGGCTGTCCCGGGACACCTGTAGCTTCCAGGCAGATAATGTCGACATCCAATATTTACGCAGCGAAGCTTACCGTAGTAAGAGCGGCAAGCTGAGAGGCTCCGTAATGCTGGCAGGCCCGATGCTTGCCCGGTTCAGAAAAGCATTTATCTCCAAGCCGGGCGGCGACAAGATCGGCCGGCGCCGCCTCGATACACATATCATCGGTTTCGAAAAGCTGGGGGTACAGTTCAACTACCACCCGGAAGAAGGTCTTTTTCACCTGGAAGCTCCCCGGCTGAAAGGCTGTTACCTCCTTCTGGATGAGCCCTCCGTCACCGGTACGGCAAATATCGTGATGGCAGCCGTGATGGCAGAAGGGACTACGACCATTTATAATGCCGCCTGTGAACCCTATATCCAACAGCTGTGTAAGATGCTGACCCGGATGGGTGCGCGTATAGAAGGCATCGGCAGCAACCTGCTCCATATTGAAGGGGTCGGCTACCTTGGAGGTACGGAACATCGCATGTTGCCGGATATGATCGAGATCGGTTCCTTTATCGGTCTGGCGGCCATGACACAGAGCGAGATCACCATCAAAAATACCAGCCTGGAAAACCTGGGCGTCATCCCGGATAAATTCAGACAACTAGGTATTCAGCTGGAATTCCGGGGAGACGATATTCATGTACCCGAACAGGATGTCTATGAGATCCAGAATTTCCTGGATGGGTCGGTACTCTCCATTTACGACCATCCCTGGCCCGGCTTTACCCCGGACCTGCTGAGCATCGTCCTGGTCGTCGCTACCCAGGCCATGGGCTCTGTACTGATCCACCAAAAGATGTTCGAGAGCCGCCTGTTTTTCGTAGATAAGCTGATAGACATGGGCGCACAGATCATTTTATGCGACCCTCACCGGGCCGTCGTTATCGGGATGGCCCGGAAGCAGAAGCTGAGAGGCATTACGATGAGTAGTCCCGATATACGCGCCGGAGTGGCCTTGCTGATCGCCGCCCTGAGCGCCGAAGGCAAGAGTATCATTCAGAATATCGAGCAGATCGACCGCGGATACCAGCAGATCGATGAAAGGCTGCGCAGGTTAGGAGCTCAAATCAACAGAATATGAGTACCGAAAAGAAGATCATCATCATAACGGCGCCCTCCGGAGCAGGAAAAACCTCCATTACCCGCTACCTGCTGGGGAAATATCCTCAATTGTCTTTTTCTATTTCAGCGGCAACCCGTTCCCCCCGAAATCATGAAAAGAACGGAGTCGATTACTACTTTTTGAGCCTGGACGAGTTTAAACAAAAGATCCAGCAGAATGAATTCGCAGAATGGGAAATGGTATACGAAGGGAAATATTACGGCACCCTCAAAGAGGAGCTGGAGCGCATCTGGAACGACGGAAGAACCCCTTTACTGGATATCGAGGTCAAAGGAGCCATTCACTTACAGGCACAATATCCCCTGTCTACCCTGTCCATTTTTATCGAACCCCCTTCCGTTGGGGAGCTGAGGCGCCGCCTGGAGACGAGAGGTACCGAAACAGCCGAAAGTCTCCGGGACCGGGTTAATAAAGCCTCGTACGAACTCTCTTTCAAGCATCATTTCGACAAAATCATTGTCAACAGTGAGCTGGAAAAGGCCTGCCAGGAAGCGGACGAGATCATAAAAAATTTTTTATCGCTTTGATTGGACGGGAACTCCTTTTCCACAGACGGAACATATTATCGCAAATCCTTATCCGGAATATCGGATTTTCGATTTTTCCGATTAAATTCATAGTCTAATAGTCTATATGATCAATACCAATACCCTTATCTGGATTGTTGTAGCGTGGTTGATGATCGCTTTTTTTGCAGGAATCGAAGTGGCTTTTGTAAAAGCCAATAAGCTGGCCATCGAACTAAAGAAAAAGCAAGGGCTCAACAGCGCTATTATCCTCTCCCACTTTATGGAGCATCCCGCCCAGTTCATGGGCACTACGCTGGTAGGCTTCAATGTATTCCTGGTCATCTTTGGCCTGATGGTAGGGGAGACTTTTTTGCCGCTCTGGAACCTGCTGATCACCAAGATCCATATGCCAGGCAGCTATGTGAATGCTATCCGCCTTTTTGTGGAGACCGTGGTAGCTTCCGGATTTATCCTGCTCTTCGGAGAATTCATTCCCAAGGCTTTATTCCGGGCCAAAAGCGACTCCATGCTATCGTTCTTCGCCGGCAGCATGGACTTCCTCAACCGGCTCTTTTATCCCATTGCCGGCTTTTTTGCGGCTATCGCCCAATGGATCCTGAAATATGTTTTCAATGTACGGATGGACGACCGCAAAGGCGCCTTCTCCGGCACGGATATGGAGCATTTCATGCAACAAACCCGGGATGCGATGGAGGACACCAAGGACCTCAATAAGAGCCTTTTTGAAGCGGCGCTCTCTTTGCCAAAGGTCAAGGTGAGAGAGTGCCTGGTCCCCCGGAAAGAGATCGAAGGCATCGACCTGAATATGCCCATCGAAGCCGTAAGGAAGAAGTTCGTAGACACCAAGCTAAGTAAGCTCATCGTATACGATGGCAACCTGGACCATGTATCCGGATATGTACATCAGCTGGATCTTTTCAAAAAGCCCCCCTTCATCAAATCGATCCTGCATACTATTCCTGCCGTGCCCGAAAGCATGAGCGCTACGGACCTGATCAACAAGTTCAGCCGCGAAAGAAAAAGCATCGCCTGGGTAGTGGATGAATTCGGCGGCACCGCCGGGATCGTCACCATGGAAGACCTGCTGGAAGAGATCTTCGGCGAGATCAGGGACGAGTATGATACGGATGAATTCGAGGAGAAGCGACTGTCGAATGACGAGTTTATTTTCTCCGGCAGGCTGGAGCTGGATTATATCAATGAAAAATACGGGCTGGATCTTCCCGAAAGCGAATCGGAGACCTTATCCGGATATATCATCAATCAGCACGAGACCATCCCCCATTTGAAAGATCGTATTATCATCGGGGACTATGAATTCGAAATACTCAATGTAAGCGATACCCGGATAGAAATGGTCCGGCTTAAAGTCCTCAAATAAGGGCTCCCGCGCGGGCGCCGGAACCTGCCTCCCCGGAACAATGTCATGACATTAATTTGGCATTAAACCAATGTTAACCCGTGGTTAAACACCCCCCTTTTCTTTTTCTTCCCCATCTTTTTGATCAAATTTGTTCTTGTAAGGCGCTTAGCTAACTGACGGCGTTTTTTACTAAACTAATTATCCCTCTAACCAATCCGAGGGTATGTTTTTCATAGGTCAGTTAGGAGTAAACAATGCACTCTGTCATGGAGTGCTTGTTTTTTTTTATATACCCGTGCCGGGGTTGGCATTTTCAAATTAACTTCGCGGGCGCCGCTTAGGTGCAATTGCAACCTGTAAGTAGCATTTAATACGTATTTTTACGAGTAACCTTTTTTTTAACCTTTAACCAGGAATGTCTGGCTTGAGGCACTACGCTTTAAGTTAGCGGCTCAAAAAAACAAATGGCTTTAAATCTGTTCAACAGGAATCTGGGCGAGGAGGAAATGTCTTTTGTAGACCACCTGGAAGCTTTGCGCTGGCATATTGTCCGGTCAGCCTTTGCTGTCGTAATAGTAGCCATTGCCATCTTTATCAAGATCAACTGGATCTTCGAGAAGATCATCAGCGGCCCGATCCGCACCGATTTCGTCAGTTATGTGGGATTATGCAACCTGGGCAAAAAGTTGGGGATGGGGGATGCCCTATGCCTGCAATCCGTTGCCGGCCTCAAGCTTCAGACCACCCAGTTCAGCTCTCAATTCATATCCAGCATCAATATCGCTGTCATCGGGGGATTTATAGTGGCGTTCCCTTACATATTCTGGGAACTATGGCGTTTTATCAAGCCCGCCCTTTCCCCCAAAGAGCTGAAAAGCAGCCGGGGCGCCATTTTCTGGGTGACCTTTTTCTTTATGCTGGGAGTCGCTTTCGGCTATTTCTTATTAGCCCCCTTTACCTTCAGCTTCCTGGCTAACTATTCCCTGGGAATACCCGGGCAGATCCAGACCATCCCTACCCTGGACGATTATATCGAGAACCTGGTAGATATTATTATAGGCTCGGGGCTGGCTTTCCAGCTGCCGCTGGTAAGCTATGTCCTGACCCGGATCGGGCTGATAACCCCCAATTTCCTCCGGACTTACCGGAAATATGCTTACGTAGCCATCCTTTTTATAGCGGCTGTGATTACCCCGTCTCCGGACTGGATGAGCCAAAGTATCGTAGCGCTCCCCCTGATCCTTTTATACGAACTGAGTATCCGCATTTCCGTAAGGGTCATGAAAGACCAGGATCGCAAGGATAAGGAAGAATGGAGCTAGTACCCGGCGCCAAGCCGCCAAACAGACATAGATAACTCTTCTATAGCACAAAAGAGCCGGCATAAACTTAATTAGCTTATGCCGGCTCTTTTTATTTATTGGTTACCCGAAATCATACCCATGCCATCATCCCCTTGCAGTGATTCCCGGCTTCCAGCCCGATACGATTAGCCCGCCGCACCGGCATGCTTTTTCGCGATCTCCGTCTTCATTTCACATCTTTCGATGTCCTGCCGGTAATCCTTTATTTTCTCATCATTCTGGCTGGCTAAAATCGCCTTCTCGAAATAACGGACCGCTTTCTCGAAATTCAGCTTCAGCTCTTCCGCCAGGGCATAACGTCCATAAACCCAGGATTTGTCGATGGTGCGGATGCGCAGGCATTTATCCAGGTGAAGGCCCAGTTCGTCGAAACGCTCCATGTCCATGAGCAGCGCGGCAATATGGAAATAAGAATGTGGGTAGGAGGGGTCGCACCGGATCGCGGTGAGGAAGTGATTCTCCGCCTTCCCATAGTCATCGAATTGCGTTTTATAGAGCCAGCCCAATGAATTATGGGCCGGCGCACTATCCGGCTCTTCATAAAGAATACTCTCGTATTTCTTAAATGCCTCTGCGTAATTGTTGTTCTTGATATCGGCTTCCGCCTCCAGGTATAGCTCTTCAGAATTCGTGTTCATAATATAATATTACGGTATTTACCACCCCAGCACCCATGCAAAGATCAGCGGGGCGACAATGGTGGCATCACTTTCAACAATAAATTTCGGAGTATGAATATCGAGCTTGCCCCAGGTGATCTTTTCATTCGGCACCGCTCCGGAATAAGATCCGTAGGAAGTGGTGGAATCCGAGATCTGGCAGAAATAGCTCCAGAAAGGGACATCATGCCATTCCAGATCCTGGTACATCATCGGCACGACACAGATGGGGAAGTCCCCGGCAATGCCGCCCGCGATCTGGAAAAAACCGACCCCTTTTCCACCGCTATTTTCCCGGTACCAGCCTGCCAACCAGGTCATATATTCGATACCACTCTTGACAGTACTGGCTTTTAGCTCGTTCTTTATAACATAGCTGGCAAAAATGTTGCCCGTGGTGCTATCTTCCCATCCCGGAACGACAATGGGGATATTTTTCTTGGCGGCGGCCACGATCCAGCTGTCCTTCGGGTCAATCTCATAGTATTGTTCCAGGTCCCCGCTCAAAACAACTTTATATAAAAATTCATGGGGGAAATAACGTTCGCCCCTGGCTTCGGCATCTTTCCAGGCCTTTACCAGGTGTTTTTGCAAACGGCGGAAAGCTTCTTCCTCAGGGATACAGGTATCCGTTACGCGGTTATAGTGATTTTCCAATAAATTCCATTCGTCCTGAGGTGTCAGATCGCGATAGTTGGGCACTCTTTTATAATGGCTATGAGCGACCAGGTTCATTACATCTTCTTCCAGGTTAGCGCCCGTACAGCTGATAATCTGTATTTTATCCTGCCGTATCATCTCGGCCAGGGAAATGCCCAGCTCGGCTGTGCTCATCGCTCCCCCGAGGGTCACCATCATTTTACCCCCTTCCAGCAAATGCGTTTCATATCCTTTTGCGGCGTCCACCAGAGCGGCAGCATTAAAATGCCTGTAATGATGTTGAATGAATTGCGATATGGGACCTTTGTTCATAGTTGCTTTTGTTTTTAATCGGTGATTGTGTAAGCCTCAAAAGTACGAAAACAGAACGAACCACGGGTTCGTTGGCCGAAGGCCCATCGTTAAACTTTTTTATGCCAGGGTTATTTTTGTCTAAAAACCCCTGGAATAAAAAAGGTCCGGCCAGAAGGCCGGACCGTGATCCAACTAGAACTCAATATATCAATATAAAGAAGTCTTATTATTTTACTCCATACCCTTTCTCGTTTTGGCATATACGCCCCAGGCTTCTGCACCATCGGATTTCAGCACGATCTTCTTGTCGGCATTTTCCAGGGTCACATAATACGTCGTCTGACCATCGGATGCCATTTCAAACAGATCGGAGATCCAGAATCCATTGTATTCTTTTTTCAGACCAGTCAGCAGGCTGATAGGAAGCTGCCCGGAAACGATATTGCGTACAACCGCCTGCAGGTCACCGTTATTATTATAATAGGCAAACAATACCTGGTCGTTCATCGTGAACGTCACCTTCAGATAGTCCTGCTTTTGTTCCCACACAATGTTTTTGGCACTTACAAATTCTTTGTGAAATGCACTTACTGCCTGTTGGTTTACTTCGTCATTTGTTGCAGCAAAAGCACTGATCCCCATCATAAGCACGGTAGCGATGGATAAAATAATCTTTTTCATTTTACTTGTTTTATAATTTTTTATTGTTGTTTCGAATTTTCTCTATGTATAAGACGCGATGGTTTCTCCGATGTTGCAGCTGTTTGAAAAAATCTTTTTACTTTTTCTGCCGGGGCTTTCCCACACTTATAAAGAACTTCTATTACTAAGACGGGAGCAAAGCTATTTATGTTACACCTCGCCCGCAAGCCAATATTGATCAGTGGCTGGCTATGTTATGGAATCGTAAACAAATTCATTTCCGTCTGCTGAAATAAAAATTTTCATCCTCCTGAAACCCCATACTGATCAGCATGAGCGCCGATTTCTTAATAAAAGGCTAAAATCCCTACACAAGGTGTTAAAATAATTTTTCGGTAACTTGTATAGGTGAATTATCTAGCACATGCATATCTGTCTTTTAGCATACCGGAAATAGCAGTGGGTAACCTGATCAGTGATTTCGTAAAAGGAAAAAAGAAGCTTGACTACCCGGAAACCATTCAAAAAGGCATTTCTCTGCACAGAGCCATCGATGCCTTTACAGACGCCCACGAGATCACCCGGCAGGCCAAGGTCTTTTTCAGGGCCGACTATGGCCTCTATGCCGGGGCCCTGACCGATGTCGTATACGATCATTTCCTGGCCAATGATCCCCATGAATTTGCCGGCGGAGCGAACAGCCTGGGCGGAGGCAGCGGCCTCAGCACTTTTGCGGAAAAAACCTATGAGCAGCTGGCACCATTTCTGCCCCTCTTCCCGGAACAATTTGCCCGGATGTTCCCCTATATGCGATCGCAGAACTGGCTATACAATTACCGCTATAAGGAAGGCATTTTTTCCAGTTTCACCGGCCTCTCCCGGAGGGCCGCCTATATGGGAGATCCCGGAAAGGCCTGTGAGCTGTTCGAGACTCATTATAAAGAGCTGGAAGCCTGTTACGCCCTTTTCTTCCCGGCCCTTAAAGATTTCGCCTTCGCCACCCTGGAGCAGCTGATGGACCCCGGAGAAGGGTTTAAACCCGCGGGAACCGATTGAAGACCCCGGATACGGAAAAATTGAATAATTTTGTATTATGAAGTTGAAGTATATCATTATTCTGGCAGGGCTCCTGATAAATACCACCGTGGGTACTGCACAGCCCAAATCTCCCAATATGGATAAATCTCCTCTCGATATCAGCTACTACCCCGTGGATTACCCCGTATTGAAGATCCAGGACAAGGTGAGCGAGCCCCTGATAGCCCGGGTGGTATACAGCCGTCCGCAGAAGAACGGGCGGAAGCTGTTCGGGGACCTGGTGAGCTATGGACAGGTATGGAGGCTGGGCGCGAATGAAGCCACGGAAATCCAATTTTTCAAGGACGTGAAGATCAGCGGGAATAAAGTGAAAACAGGTCGTTATACTCTTTACGCACTGGTCGATTCGGATAAATGGACGATGATCCTGAACAAAGAGACCGATACCTGGGGAGCTTTCAAATATGATATGAGCAAGGATGTATTGCGTATCCCCGTTCCGATAGAGAAACAAACAGTCCTTACGGAAGCCCTTTCTATAGCGTTTGAAAAAGCCGGAAAAGGCGCCGACCTGGAGATATACTGGGACGATGTATTGGTCAAGCTTCCCATTACCTGGTAATATGTGTGGAATTGCCGGCATTCTATCCCCTGACCCGGTGAATATAACCCGGGAGCGTCTGCAGAAAATGACAGACGCAATCGCTCATCGTGGCCCTGATGGTGAGGGAGCCTGGATCAGCGGGTCCGGCCTTGCCGGCCTGGGACACCGTAGATTGTCCATCATCGATCTGAGCCCGGCCGGCTCACAGCCCATGCATTATCTGGACCGTTATACCATCATCCATAACGGAGAGATCTACAATTACCTGGAACTAAGAAGCCTGTTGCAGTCGAAAGGTTATTCATTTGCATCGGGGACGGATACAGAAGTGATCCTGGCTGCGTATGATCATTATGGGTCTGACTGCCTGCAATATTTCGATGGGATGTTCGCTTTTGCTATCTGGGATGAAAAGGAAGGAGAGCTATTCCTGGCAAGAGACCGGTTCGGCGAAAAACCGCTGTTTTTTTACCGGGATGCCGCACAATTCCTCTTTGCCAGCGAAATGAAGGCCCTCTGGGCTGCGGGCGTTAAAAAAGAGAGTAATAAAAGACTGATCTTCAATTTCATCACCATCGGCTATACACAGAACCCCGCCAATGGTTTCGAGACCTTTTACCAGGGCATTTCCAAGCTGCCGGCCAGGAGCTTTCTCCTGTACAAAGCAGCCACCCAGGAGATGAAGACCTCTCTTTACTGGGACATCCGGATCGAAAATACCCATACCCCGGGAGATGAGGACGCCCTCCAGCAGTTCAGCGGGCTCTTGTCCGCCTCGGTGAATAAAAGACTGAGAAGCGATGTCCCCGTCGGCACCAGTTTAAGCGGCGGGCTGGACAGCTCTTCCGTCATAGCCGCTATCCGCGGACAGCAGAAGCCGGTACAGGACCTCCGGACCTTCTCCGCCGTTTTTCCGGGCTTTGAAAAAGACGAATCCCCTTTTATCAAGTTGATCACGGACCGCTTCTCACTGGAAAATTATACGACCACTCCCGATGCTCATGATCTGATCCGGGATTTTGAACGGCTGGTCTATCACCAGGAAGAGCCTTTCGCATCATCCAGTATCTATGCGCAATTCAAAGTATTCGAGCTGGCCGGACGCCATCAGGTAAAAGTGCTGCTCGACGGACAGGGAGCCGACGAACTCCTGGCCGGCTATCACAAATATTATCACTGGTATTGGCAGGAATTGTACCGGAACGATAAAAAAGCGTTTGCCCTGGAGCTGGAAGCGGCCAGGGAATCCGGCGTCGACGATCGCTGGACCTGGCGGAACAGGCTGGCAGCGAACCTGCCGGTATATGCAGGCATCTTCTTAAAGAAGAAAAGAACGGCTCAGCAGCGAAGGAATAAAGACCTCAACAAAGACCTCATTGAAAACTTCGGGGTTTCCTATTACGATATCCCTCATGTTGATAAGCTAAGCGGCGTACTCTACTATAACACACTTATGAATGGTATGGAAGAGCTGCTGCGATATGCCGACCGTAATTCCATGGCGCATGGAGTGGAAGTGCGGCTGCCTTTCCTGAACCATGAGCTGGTGGAGTTCCTCTTTTCCCTTCCTTCCCATTTCAAGATCCGTGAAGGATGGACAAAATGGTTGCTGAGGGTAAGCATGGAAGACATCCTTCCCCGGGAGATCGTCTGGCGGAAAGATAAGACGGGTTATGAGCCTCCGCAACAGACATGGATGCAGAACCCGGTGCTGCAGGAATATATTCATGAGGCCCGGCGGAGCCTGGTCAAAGCGGACATTTTACGACCTGCCGCCTTACATAAAAAAATTCAGCCGCAGAATGCACATGCGGCTGAAAATAATGATTGGCGTTATCTCGTGACGGCAGCTTGTATGAAACCATAATAATCTGGCGGCAGGGTAAGTACAGGCTTATATAGGGGCTTATGCAGCTTTCTTATATTTTTCGACTACCTGTAAGCTCCCGTCTGAATTGGATTTGACGGTGGTCCAGGACGTCTCGTCTTCCAGCTTGATATAATATTCCACCGCAGCGTCGGTTGTCATCTCCGTTACACCGAATACTTTCTTATCCGCATATTTCTTTTGCAGCTTGCAAATGATATTGACGGGAAGATTCTTCTCTGAATAATACCGCAGAGAGCTTACGAAATTTCCGTCCTTATCATAGTCGATCTTGGTGAGGATCCCATTCTCTTTAAAATTAACGGTGTATTTATCGGGCTGTTCCATCCATTTTACCTGCTCGGCATTCGGGAAGGTCTGCTTGAAGCTCGCCAATAATTTTTCATTGATGGTAACGCCGTCATTCGCAAATACACCTGCGGAAAGAGACAAAAGGCAGGCGAAGGCGAAGAGAAATTTTCTGAACGAAGGACGCTGTGTCATGGTTTTATTTTTTAAAAAATTTTATAAATAAGATCATTTGGTGGAGTAAAGCTAACCTCCTGACGAACAGTCATCAAGCCAATATACATGTCTGGTATAAAAGATTTTGTCCCGGTAGAGAAGGAAAAAGGGCCTTTCGGACCAAAGCCGTAAAAAAAGTTTTAAGACCCGTTAATTGGCGTGTGAAACGGTATTTTGCATGTTGCTCATTCCGGGTTAAGCTTTTGTTAAACCGGATTAATGGTTTTTGCTTTGTATCTTTACAGCATGAAACTAGCGACCAAGCTCATCCATGCAGGCATAGAGCCAGATCCCTCTACCGGCGCCATTATGACCCCGATCTATCAGACCTCTACGTATGTGCAGTCCGCTCCGGGCCAGCATAAAGGATACGAGTATGCCCGGTCTCAGAACCCTACGCGCAAAGTGCTGGAAACGGCATTGGCTCATATTGAAAATGGTAAATACGGATTGTGTTTCAGCAGCGGGGTAGCCGCTACGGATGCCGTCCTCCGGTTATTGCAGCCCGGTGACGAGGTAATCGCAGCCAATGATATGTATGGAGGCACCTACAGGTTATTTACTAAGATCTTCGAAAAATCGGGCATCCGCTTCCACTTTATCAATATGCAGGATCCCGCCAATATCACGGCTTATATCAATGCCAACACCCGGCTGATCTGGGCGGAGACGCCCACCAATCCCCTGATGAACATCGTCGACATCAGCGCCGTGGCCGCTATTGCCCGGCAGCATAAAGTCCTGCTATGTGTAGATAATACCTTCGCTTCGCCCTACCTGCAGAATCCCCTTGACCTGGGAGCCGACCTGGTATTACATTCCGCCACCAAATATCTCGGAGGGCACAGCGATGTGATCCATGGCTGCCTGATAATGAATGATACGGATCTGCGGGAGAAATTATATTTTATCCAGAAAAGCTGTGGCGCCGTTCCCGGTCCACAGGATTGTTTTCTCGTGCTGCGGGGTTTGAAGACCCTGCATGTACGAATGGACAGGCACAACCTGAATGGGGAGAAGATTGCCCATTTCCTCCGCAATCATCCCAAAGTCGGAAAAGTATACTGGTGCGGATTTGAAGATCATCCCGCCTATGCCATCGCCAAAAAACAAATGCGCGGCTTCGGAGGCATGATGAGCTTTACATTGAAGGACGACAGCATAGAGAATGCCATGAAGCTATTGTCTTCCACAAAACTATTTGCGCTGGCAGAAAGCCTGGGAGGCGTGGAGTCGCTTATCAACCATCCCGCCAGCATGACACATGCTTCCATCCCCCGTGATGAAAGAATAAAGAACGGGCTGAGTGACTCCCTCATCCGCCTGAGCGTAGGCATCGAAGATGTAGACGATCTGATCGGGGATCTCCAACAATGCCTGGACAATGCCTAGGAGCCAGAAAGACCTGCGTATCTTTTTAGACAGGAAGGTGGAAGAATACAACCGGCCGGCATTTATTTTGCAGGACCCCATCAGTATCCCTCATCAGTTCAGCCGAAAGCAGGATATCGAGATCGCCGGCTTCTTTGCCGCGATCTTCTCCTGGGGTAACCGCACTACCATCATCCGGAAGTCGCGGGAGCTGATGCAGTTGATGGACCAGTCGCCTTATCAGTTTATCCTGCAGCATGAGGAGCAGGACCTCAAAAGACTACTGGACTTTAAGCACCGGACCTTCAACGCCACCGACCTGCTTTATTTCATTGCTTTTTTCAGGTTTCATTATACCCATTATGATTCGCTGGAAGATGCCTTCCTCATGCCCTGGGAAGGAAGAACCAGCTCTCTCAAAGAAGGCGCCCTCTCGGCCTTCTACTATTATTTTTTCTCTTTGGAAGAAGAAGACCTCACCCAGGGACCCGTGGTCCCCCTTGATTCCACCGAAGGGCTCAGGCATAATTTATCCCTTCGGCGGAAATCAGCTAATGATGGGACTTCGTCCAGGGGACCCTTGGTCCCCTTAGCTCCCCATCGCACCCATAAGCATATCGCTTCCCCCGAAAAAAATTCCAGCTGCAAACGCCTGAATATGTTCCTTCGATGGATGGTCAGAAAAGACGATCGCGGCGTTGATTTTGGTATCTGGAACAAGCTGTCTCCCAGCCGGCTGATCTGTCCGCTGGATGTGCATGTAGCCAGGGTGGCAAAGAACCTGGGATTGCTTACCCGAACACAATCGGACTGGCAGGCTGCTCTTGAATTAACCGATTATTTGCTTATTTTGGATAAGGAAGACCCGGTGAAATATGATTTTGCCTTATTCGGACTGGGAGCCCTGGAAAAATTCTGATCGTCATGAATAAAGAAGAAGAGTCCTCCATACAGGGCGCTATGCTTATGCAGGAGCTGAACCGGACCTATGGACTGGAGCTGGCAGAAAGCCCCTCTGCGGAGCAAATGGAATTACTATTGGCGGATAAGCTCAACACCATGATCCGGACGGATTTCAGCGCCCTCGTGCAGCTGCTGTACCGTATCGATATTAATGAAACCCGGCTCCGGCAGCTATTAACCCCCTCATCCCCTGCTGAAGGGGAGACCGAAGATGCCGGAAAGATCATCGCCCGGCTGATCATAGAGCGGCAACGACAAAAAATACAGACCCGCCGGCAATATTCATCCCCACCGCCAGCCGACCCAAACCCCTAATACATCAACTCCTTCACCTTCTCCTTATCTTCTTTGTCCTCTTTCTCTTTTTTCAGGTCGAACATCGTCCCGAAAACGCGATCCCAGATCGTGCAGCTTACGCCAAATCCCAGATGGTCGTTTTTGTAATGATGCAGGTGATGATTACGCCAGAGCGGCTTCATCCATTTAAAAGGCGGATTCCAGGCATGGATCGCATAATGCACGCTGCCATAGAGCAGGTAGCCAAGCATAAATCCCGGAAAGAACATGAAGGCATTATTGCCTATGAACAGATACATGATAAAGAAAATAACGGAGGAAATGATCAGACTGGGCACGGGCGGCATGAACAGCCGTTCCTTGTCGCGGGGAAAATGATGATGATTTCCGTGCAATACATAGATGAATTTTTGCGCCCGCTCGTTTTCTGATACCCAATGAAAGACATACCGGTGCATCAGGTATTCAAAAAAAGTCCAGAAGAACACACCTCCCAGAAAAGTGAGTGCAATCCTCTCCACAGAAAAACCCAACCGGGTCCCGCTATAATAGAGCGCATAGCTGATGATAGGTATATAGATGCCCCAGATCACCAATGGATGAGTCTTGGTCAGCATTTCCAGATAATGATTCTTGAATAGCTGAGCCTGCCCCTTATTATGTATTTTTTCGAACTTCATTATTTAGCTATTGGGTCACAAAAATACGAAGAACTCCGCAATGCAGGGTGCCGGATTTAAAACCGGCTATTCCCCCGGGTCCGGTTCGTTAAAAAACACCCTTTCCATAAGAAAGTTCAAATTTTCCCAGATCCGGAGGATACTTCCTTTTCCTCCCCAACTCATACTTATAAATAATCGTGCCCACCTCTTTGAAAAAAGGATACCCATTCTCCTCATATTCATATTTATCGTCATTTAGAATCCCGTCCCTGTTGACATAAATTACTCCACTCAACATGAATTCCACCTTATTTTTAAAATCCACGATATAGGCGACATCCGTCAGGAACCCATAGGACCAGCCCGGCTTGTTGAAGACACGGATATAGGAAGGAATAGGGGTTCTGCCGGCTTTAAAGAGGAAAAATTTGGTATAGGCGTCAAAATACTCCGCTGTGTCATAGTGCGGATGGGCCTCCTCAGAGGGGTATTGCGACATATAACGGTAGAGGAACCGGTAGTCTGTGGCCGTTAGATGGAACCGCCGGGCAGCAGGAACAGATTGCGGAAATAAAACGGATTGCAGGATATGCCGCAGATCTTCCAGGGAAATATTGTTATGCCGGGTGAAATCCATTGGAGCCCCGACCAGCGTGTCATAACGGTCATAATATGCCTGGCCGATCAGGACCTGCCTGCTGAAATCAAAGGCAAGGGCGCTCCGGACGGCAGGTTGAACATACAGGGTCCGTCCATCCCGGACAAAACGGATCGGATTGGTATTCCTGTTCTCCTCCTCATTCATCGGGACAAAACGGCGGGTAATCCGGGTACCGGAATACCCCATTTGCCACAATCTTTCATTCAAAGGCTGTTGTCCCAGAAATTCATATAACCGGTTATAGGCGTCATTATCGCTGACGAGGAATATTTTTTTTATATACTGGGCCAGGGAAGGCAGACCGTCGGCAGAACTGGTATCTTTCCGGACGGAACTTTGGCCGCTGTAAGCGCTATCCGTCAGCATAGGAGTGAACTTATCGATACCATAGCCTGCCAATCCATTCATTTTCTCCAGGGCAAGAAAAGCCAGGGGCATCTTGACCGTGGAGGCAGGATTGAAATATTCCAGAGAGTCGGCCCGGTAGTAATAATTATGAAAATGAGGTTGATTCCGGCGGTCCCTGTCTATCCGGGTATAAATGAGCTGGTACCGGAAAGAGTCCGGATGTTCCAATATCCGTTTCAGAAAAGGGGAGCCCCGTTCCCGAAGCAGCTCTTGCAGAAAATCGTCCTTCCCGGGCCCCGGCTGAGCGATAAGCCGATGGGCCGGGCTTACCAGAAAGACGATGGCAAGGTTTAGGAAGAAATATAGAATTTTTTGCATAACATCCTATAATACAATTAAATAAGTACGATAAATTTACGTAATCCCCAGCGTCTTGCCTAAGAAAATATTCCTTTACCTTTGGCAGCCTTAAACGGATGGCGATCATGAATCGGTTCTGATCCATCAGGCCATTGAACAGACATTATTACCCGAAGTAACGAACAAACTATTACTGATGAAACTGGTATCTTATCTGAAAGAAGAACATGAGCAATTAGCCATCCTGGTAGATGACCTGCTCTATGATATGGAATTGATCCATCCCGACATTCCGAATACCATGGGCCTGTTTTTGAATTACTGGGATGAATTGTTGCCCATTGCACAGGCCGGAGATCTGAGCATCCGGGAAGGCCATATCGGTCCGGGCAGGGCTACCCCCCTCAGCAACGTTACTACACTTGCCCCGGTACCTTTCCCCACTTCCTGCCGGGATGGATATGCCTTCCGTCAGCATGTCGCCGCCGCGCGGCGCAACCGGGGAGTGCCCATGATCCCGGAATTCGATCAATACCCCATTTTTTATTTCACCAACCCCCATAGCATACAAGGGCCCGGCGATATCCGCTGCATGCCGGACCATTTTGAGAAACTGGATTTCGAGCTGGAAGTAGCCATCGTCATTTCACGCCAGGGCAGGAATATTCCCGCCGAAGAAGCGGATGACTATATCGGGGGATTGATGATCATGAACGATATGAGCGCCAGGAAACTGCAGATGGAAGAAATGTTATTAAACCTGGGGCCCGCCAAAGGGAAAGACTTTTCCACCGTCATTGGCCCCTGGCTGGTAACCCTCGACGAATTACAGCCTTTTGAAGTGCCCTGCAAGGAGGGACATACCGGAAAGAACTGGAACCTGCGCATGCTTTGCCGGGTGAATGGCAGGCAAGTCAGTGAAGGCAATGTAGCCGATATGGACTGGACCTTTGCCGAACTGATAGAACGGGCTTCCTATGGGGTAGACCTTTATCCGGGGGATGTGATCGGCAGCGGAACGGTGGGAACAGGCTGCTTCCTGGAGTTGAATGGTACCGGTAAATTAAATGATCCCAATTATACCGAGCAATGGCTGCAGGAAAAAGATGTAGTGGAAATGGAAGTGGACGGCCTGGGGCTCCTCAGCAATACGATTGTGCGGGAAGACAGCGATCTTTCCCTATTCCGAAAAAAGAAAAACGGATAAGCGCTATGATCCTCGATCTGAAAGAGCTTTCTTCCATGGACCGGCAGGCCTACCTGCAAGCTGCCATTGCCCCCCGTCCTATCTGTTTTGCCAGTACGATCGACGGAGCAGGACAGGTAAACCTGAGCCCTTTCAGCTTCTTCAATATGTTCTCCTCGACTCCGCCGATCCTTATCTTTTCCCCTTCAAGGAGGGTACGGGATAACACGACCAAACATACGCTCCACAATGTGCTGGAAGTGCCGGAGGTAGTGGTCAATATCGTCGATTACGAGATGGTGCAGCAAATAAGCCTCGCCAGCTGTGAATATCCCAAAGAGGCCAATGAATTTATAAAAGCGGGGTTTACCGAGGAGGTCGCCACCCTGGTAAGACCGCCCATGGTGAAAGAGAGCAAAGTGAAAATAGAATGTATCGTATTGGAGGTAAAGCCATTGGGCGACCAGGGCGGCGCCGGCAACCTGGTGATCTGTGAGGCGTTACGTATGCATGTGGACGATACGATCCTGGATGAAAAAAAGATGATCGACCAGCGCCTGTTGCATCATGTATCCAGGCTGGGAGGTAACTGGTATTGCAAAACGGATGAACGCAACCTGTTTTTGGTGGAAAAACCTAATACCCGGCTGGGCATCGGCATCGACGAACTCCCCGGTCCGATCCGCAACAGCAGGATCCTCAGCGGTAATGACCTGGGACAGCTGGCCAATGTCCATGAAACGCCCCTCGTCGATCCCTCTTTTCACGACGATACGCTGAAAAATATCTTTCAATACTATTCCGTCAACCCGGACGAGATGGAAAAAGAGCTCCATTCCTATGCGAAAAAGCTGCTGGCAGGCGGGAAAGTAAATGAGGCCTGGCAGGTGCTGCTGGCGCTTAGTTAAAGAGATTTAAAGTACCTTTGCCAGAATTTTTGCAATCGTTCCTGAATATTTATATGAGTACATCACATTTGTCAGAGCAGGAGATCATCCGCAGAGGAAAACTGGAAGAATTAAAGCAGCTGGGAGTAGAACCTTACCCTGCGGCTTTGTTCCCCGTAAGCCATCATTCCGCTGATATTTTAAAACAGTATACGGAAGAGCAAAAGGAGGCGTTCAGCAAAGTAACGCTCGCCGGCCGGGTCATGAGCATCAATGACAGAGGCAAGGTATTGTTTATAAAGATCCAGGACAGCAAAGGAATCATCCAGCTATATGTCCGCAAGGACGATCTGTGCCCCGGCGAGGACAAGACCCTGTTCGACAAGGTGATCAGACACCTGCTCGATCTGGGAGATTTCATCGGCGTAACGGGCTACGTATTTACCACCCGTACCGGAGAAATATCCGTGCATACCCAAACATTCACCCTGCTGGCAAAATCCCTCAAACCCCTGCCCGTGGTCAAAAGGGATGAGCAAGGCAATGTATTCGATGAAGTAACCGATCCCGAGTTCCGATACCGCCAGCGGTATGCGGATCTGGTCATCAACCCTGCCGTAAAAGAGACGTTCGTCAAACGGACAAAACTGATCAATACGATACGCGACTTCCTGAACGAACAGGGAGCCCTGGAAGTCGATACACCCGTTCTCCAGGCCATTCCAGGCGGAGCCGCAGCCCGGCCCTTCATTACCCATCACAATGCGCTGGATGCGCCTTTTTACATGCGTATAGCCAATGAGCTGTACCTTAAACGGCTCATCGTAGGAGGCTTTGACTGGGTCTATGAGTTCAGCCGGAATTTCCGTAACGAAGGAATGGATCGCACCCATAACCCGGAATTCACCGTACTGGAATGGTACACGGCCTACAAGGATTACTTCTGGATGATGGAGATAACGGAACAGCTGTTCGAACGCGTAGCCATTGCGCTGCATGGCACGACAGACGTTACCGTAGGAGATAAGACGATCAGCTTCAAAGCGCCCTTCAAACGCCTTTCGATCCTGGATGCGATCAAAGAAAATACCGGCATCGATGTCAGCAGAATGGAAGAAGCGGAATTGCGCAACACCTGCAAAAAATTAAAAATCGACGTGGCGCCCAGCATGGGCAAAGGCAAGCTGATCGATGAGCTGTTTGGCAACACAAGCGAACACACCTATATCCAGCCCACTTTCATCATCGACTATCCCGTAGAAATGAGCCCGCTCACTAAAAAACACCGCGTCGAGTCCGGCCTGGTAGAGCGGTTTGAGCTGATGGTCAACGGCAAGGAACTCGCCAATGCTTACAGCGAGCTGAACGATCCCATCGAACAGCGCGAACGTTTTGAGGAACAGGCGCGCCTCATGGAGCGGGGAGATGATGAGGCGATGTTCATCGACCAGGACTTTCTCCGGGCATTGGAATATGGAATGCCCCCCACCTCCGGCATCGGCATCGGCATCGACAGACTTTGCATGCTGATGACCAACCAGCCCAGCATACAGGATGTACTCCTGTTTCCACAGATGAGACCGGAGCGGACTCCGGAACAAACCGTGGAGCCGCGGCCGGAAGCGTAAGCTCTCACCAGGTATTTCGTTCGGATGCCGGATCGGGAATATGAGCCAGGTATCACTCACGGGTATCCCTGTGCAAAGATTAACGCTTGTCCTTCCCCGATTTTTGTTTAAATTAGTTGTATTAAAACGATTGCCATATGGACAATACAACTACCTTCAAGATCGGAACGATCCTGTATGCCTTGGTTATTGGCTTTTTCGGCATCAATCATTTCGTAAATGGTACCGGCATGCAACGCATGGTGCCATCCTTCCTTCCCGGCGGCGTAGCCTGGGTCTATATTACCGGGGCAGCCCTGATCGCCGCGGCCATCGCCTTTCTGATCAACAAACAGACCCGCCTCGCAGGGCTATTGCTTGCCCTCTTTCTGATCCTTATTGTGCTGACGGTTCATTTACCGGCCGTCGTCAACGCTCCCGATGAGGGCGCCAGAAGGTTTCCGATGGTCAATATGATCAAAGACACCGGCCTGGCAGCCGCTGCACTGCTGATCGCGGGCAGACGAGCGTAATGCCATCCCCCCTTTAGGGGGGGGTAGGGGGTACAAAAAACCTCCCGTCTTTGAACGGGAGGAGGATGTTGCCTTTTACCCAGGATTAAAAATGAAAAAAGTTAAACTTATAAAAACAGGTCGTTCATTAATTTCTGGTCAGGATTGATCGCATACTTCGCAAAATCGGAGATCCCTTCCCTTTGTAAAACGTCTTCATCAATAAAAAAATTGCCTGTCGTCTCAAAAGAAGATTTTTGCAAAATATAAAATGCCGCATCGGCGACAATCGCGGGGGTGCGACTTCTTTGTATCAGGAAATCCCCTCCAAGGATATTCTTTACGGCGGCTGTCGCAATGGTCGTTTTCGGCCAAAGTGCATTGGCCGCGATCCTGAATTGTTTTAGCTCCTCCGCCAGTCCCAAAATGATCATACTCATACCGTATTTACTCATCGTATACGCCAGGTGGGGAGCAAACCAGCGGGGATCCATATTCAGAGGAGGTGACATATTCAAAATATGTGGGTTGATCGCTTGTTTCAGATAAGGGATACAGGCCTGGCACATTAGAAACGTGCCCCGGACATTAATGCCGTGCATCAGGTCATACCTTTTAGGCTCCGTCTGCTCCGTCGCCGAGAGATTGATGGCGCTGGCGTTATTTATCAGGATATCGATGCCGCCGAATTCGCGGACGGTCTCGGCCACAATATGGCTGATACTGTCTTCAAAACGGATATCGCCTTGTATCGGCAGCACCTTCCCCCCACCCGCAGCGGTAATTTCTTCGGCCGCTGTATAGATCGTCCCTTCCAGCTTGGGGTTAGGTTCGGCCGTTTTGCCGACGATCGCAATATTCGCTCCTTCGCTGGCAAGCCGGAGGGCAATCGCCTTACCGATTCCCCTGGTGCCGCCCGTGATCAGTACTGTTTTGTTTTCAAAATTCTTCATAGATAAATGAGTCGTTTCTACTGGTTTAAGAACTACAAAATAGGCTAATTTATGATGTGCCCAAAAAAATAGGGGATTGCGCCAGGGAGTGTTCGTAAATCTACGTGGAAGGCAGTAAAAACTGCAGGTTCGAAATATAGCATTTATTCTCTTGCACTGATTATTACCGTGTTGTATGTTTGTACTGTTAAGTATGATTGATGATCGACTCAAATCCAATTATCCAAAGAAAGACGCCGACAGAACAATGAATGAAAAAATCCAAAGAAGAACCAAAATCCAACCAATCCTGAGAAAGTCCAAATGAAATCAAAATCCTGAAAAACGCTGAGTCTTTAATCGATCAAAACTTATCAAAAAAATCCAAAATCCAAGTCCAAACAGTCCAACATCCTACGAACAAACACACTTAAAATTTGTACCTATTGATGGCCACGAAAATGTTGGTTGAGTATCGTACAAAAAAATTGAAAAGCCCTGAAGAAATTCAGGGCTTTTCTCATTCCGGCCCACCCGGAAATGCCCTGCATTTCCGGGACATAATGAAAGAGGCCAGAGACCCTACTTTTGACAGCAGGGCTCTGGCCCCGGAACTGCGTAGCAGTTCCAGATCATTAGACAAAAGAAAACCGGCTCTACCTTTTCAAGTCGAGCCGGTTTCTTTTTTTACGGGTGTTCTTAATTCCTGTCTGTCTCTCAATTCCTGCCTTAATTTCCAGTCATTCGTATCGATAATCCGCTTACTCTATTTCCGTTCAATTGTTGTTTTCCTATAATATATTTAATGCGCGTCCACCGGCATCGCAACCGGCTTCTTGCTAAAAGGTTGGAAAAAGATCAAGGGTATGCAGAGTAAGGTGAAAACCCCTATCAACAGATACATTCCATTGTACGTGGTAAGCATAACCTGCTTACTTACTATCCCTTCCATTGCCTGAGTGGCCATACTCCGGGCCTGCTCCAGGGGAAATCCCTTGGCGACAAACCCCTGGATAGTACTATTTATCCGCTCATTGTAGGCCGGATTGTACTGGTTGATATTCTCCAGCAGGATATTCCGGTTTGTACCGCTCTTGATATGAATGATCGTCGTCATAATGGCGATCCCGAAAGACCCGCCCAATTGACGCATCATATTATTCAAACCGGTACCCTGTCCAATCTCCGGTCCTCTCAGTTGCTGGATGGCCAGTGTGGTAAGAGGTACGAACAGAATAGCCATCCCGATACCCCGTATGATCAGCGGCCAGAAGAAGTCACCCGTGCCGGACTGCAGCGTGGAACCATAGAGCATCCAGCAGAAAATGAAGAAGAACACGAATCCGCCTGCGGAAAGAAACTGCGCGGGAACCCCCTTCTTCAACATATTTCCCACAAAGGGCATACAAAAGATCGTAGCCAACCCACCGGGTAGCAGGATCAGTCCCGTTTGTTCGGCCGTAAAACCCAGCAGGTTCTGACAGAAAACCGGGAAAATAAAGGTTGATCCGTATAAAGCCACACCCAAAGCAAAAGAGGTGAATATCCCGATCATAAAGCTCCGGTGCTTCAATATCTTAAAGTTTACCACCGGGTAATCGATACTCAACTCCCTCCATACAAAGCAGATGGCGGAGATAATGGTAACGAATATAAGCGCAGAGATCCACCAGGTCTGGAACCAATCCTTATCTTCCCCTTTCTCCAGCACCACCTGCAAAGCCCCGACACCAAGGGCAAGGAAAAAGATCCCCCACCAGTCGACTCGCTTGCCTTGCCCGTATTTGGGCGACTCCCGCACGAACGTCGACACGCAAAAGGCGGCGATAGCCCCTACCGGTATATTGACGTAAAATATCCACTGCCAGGAAAGGTTGTCCGTGATAAGCCCACCCAGCGTCGGGCCTACAGTGGGGCCCACAACGGCGCCCAGACCAAACAGCGCCGTAGCCATTCCCACTTCGGAAGGAGGCCAGGTCTCCAGCAAAATAGCCTGCCCGGTAGAGATCAACCCACCACCCGCCAGCCCTTGCAACAACCGGAAAGCGATCAATTCGTCCAGGCTGGTGGCATTCCCACAGAGAAAAGAGGCGACGGTAAATATTAAGATAGAGGCCAGAAAGTAATTCTTGCGGCCAAAACGATCCCCCAGCCACCCCGACATGGGAAGAATGATCACATTGGCAACGGCATAACCCGTCACAATCCAGTTGGCATCCTCTAAAGTCGCTCCCAGGTTGCCCATTATCTTGGGCAAAGCCACGTTCACGATCGTTGTATCGATCAGTTCCAGCAGCGCGGCGGTGATCACCGTAAAAGTGATGATCCATCTCCTAAAGCCATATTCTGCCATAAAAGTGATTGAGTTTTTTTATATCGATTCTATTATCCTCTGTACCCTACTTCGTGTGTACGGTCACATCCACGCTCATCCCAGGCCTCATACGCGCTATCACGGAACTGTCCGCATCGAACCGGATACGGATCGGCACACGCTGAACGACTTTTACGAAGTTGCCCGTCGCATTGTCCGGAGGAAGCAGCGAGAATTTGGCGCCCGTCGCACCGGAAAACGATTCGATCGTTCCCGGAATGATCTCCTTGTCGAAGGCATCCACTTTAATATCTACTTTCTGGTTCAGCTTGATATCGCTCATCTGCGTCTCCTTGAAATTAGCAGTGATATACAGACCGTCATGCACGATAGAAAAAAGAGGCGATCCCGCCGGTACAAGCTGCCCGATCTGGATATTACGCTTGGAGATGGTCCCGGAAGCCGGTGCCGTGATTACGGTATATGTCAACTGCAATTTGGCAAAGTCGATATCCGCCTGTCTGGAAGCCAGGTTGGAAGCCGCAGCACCTACCTGTTTCTGATTGGTGACGACCCTTGTATTCTGTACAGGCAGCTGAGTCTGCGCTACGACCAGCGCCGCATCGGCCGCATCTTTTTCCGCTTTCGCGTCATCGAATTGCGCTTTTGTAATGGCATGGTCATTATACAGGTTTTCGTAGCGGGTGAAATCTTCATTGGCCTTCCATACCCTTACCTTAGCGGCAGCCACATTCGCCTGTGCCGTAGCTATATTCGTCCTTGCTTCGGACACCTGGTACTCGGATACATCCACAGACGACCTGGTAGAGCTGAGGGCGGCTTCGGCCTGTTGCAGCCTGACCTGGTAGTCCCGGTCGTCCAGGATCACCAGCGTATCGCCCGCATGCACGTATTGATTATCCTTGAACCTGATTTCCTGCACATAGCCTGATACACGGGCAATGACAGGGCTGATGTCTCCGTCTACCTGCGCATCGTCCGTCTCTTCATGAGACTGGAGAAATACATATTCCTTGATGGTGAAAAACAGCGCACCTATCAGCACCAATGCCAGGATGATGGGGAAAACTAATTTTTTGCGGGGTTTTGCTTGCGTATTCTGTTCCATATAAAAAATGCAGTTTTGAAAAACGAGTATTATTAATAAATTTTAAAGATGGATCTTTCCGGTAGATCTCAACATGTCATAATAAGCGATAGTCGCATCGGACTTAGCCAGTTCCAAATTGACACGGGATTGATACAACAAGGTTTGCGCATCGATACGATCGGTCGTGTTCACCAGGTTGTTCCTGAATTTGGATTCCGTGATCCGTTCATTCTCTTCCGCCTGCGTGACAGCGACCTGTAATATTTTTATCGTTTCCAGGGATTGCTGGTAGAGGATGAAATTTTTGTTCATATCCTTATGGATATCATCGAGAGCCTGATCCTTTCCCGTATTCAATTCCTGTCGTTGCAGGGCAGCCTCTCTTTCCTTATTCTTATTGGTGTACAAAGTCCCGATATCCCAGGAAGCGCCAATGCCGAGGGTAATGGGCGCGATCAGGTTGTTATTGGTCGGAATGACCTGACCGGTCGGGTTGATATAATATGCTCCGGCCGATGCAGCTACCGTAGGCTGACGCTGGTCATGTATCTTTTTGACATTGATATCGGCTATACGGGTCTGGTAGGAGAGGTCCTGCAGTTCACGGCGATTCGTTTCCGCCTGCTGTACCAGGTCGGTATAGACAGGATGCTCGTCCAGCTTGTAAGAAGGCGCAGGCAGGATCAGTTGTGTGGAGTCAGAGATCCCCAACAGAATCGTCATATTGTAATTGGCTATTTTCCGGTTGTCCTCCAACTGAAGTTCCGTCAGCTGCATCTGAGACCGCTGAAGCTCATAGCGCAGTACGTCATTTTTGGTGGCCAGCCCCTGGCCTTCATATTTGGTGATCTCTTCCAGCTTGCCCTGTATATCCTGCATATTCTGGGCGACGATCAGCTGGTTCTGCAGGATCTTGTTGTAGTTGATATAAGAATCGATGATCAGCCAGGTGATATCTTCCTTATCCTTATCGGCATCCAGCCGGCTCATCTGTACCATCAGGTCAGCAGACTGGCGGGCATATTTATATTTGTTGCCGGCGAATATAGGTTCCGATACGGCAAGGGTTCCCATGTAAGCCGGAAAATCAAAAGGCAGCTTGATAGGGTCCTTCGTTAGCCCGGGGATGCTGATCACACGCGACATCATCAGCGCATGAAGGTATTGAAAGCTCACTTTTGCCGTCGGCAGACGGGAGTCTTTTGCCTGGCCAAGACGAGCCAGCGCCTCATCGATCTTGTACTGTGATCTTTTTAATTCCTTGCTGTTCTGGATCCCCAATTGCACAGCTTCATCCAGCCCCAATGTCCTGGTTGGTGTCTGCGCGAATGAGGGTAGAGCAGCAAATAGTAAGAAGCATAAAGCCCCGGCTAGTTGTTTACTCACGAGCATAATTTTCATGTTCTTGTATTTATTATTCTTCATTTTTTATATCCAAATGGGCCCGCAATAGTTGCTTCAGATGGGCCTTCAGTCGTGGGGCAAGCTTCGTTCGATAGGTTTCTTCGCTGACATCGTATCCCAGGGCAAGGATCTGACAGGCATAAGGTCTCGATTGGGTGTAGGACGAGATGGTTCCCATCAGTGTACCCACCGTCATGGCAATATCCACTTCCCGGAAGAGTTTTTTCTGCTGACCATCCGTAATGATCTTCGTGATCTGCTCCAGGTTGCGCATCTTGATACTGATGAGGCGGTCCCGGATCTCATCCGAACGGACATTGGTCGCTTCCCGGTACATGATATTGTGGAAGGGGAGATTATTCAGGACCCTGTCGACATAGAATTCCACCAGCCGGTTGATCTTATCCCAGGGACTAAGGGATTGGTCCTTGTTCAGTTCCTCCAGAATGCCGTACGCGTATCCCGCCCGTAATTCTATCAGGGACTCCAGTAATTTCTCCTTGGAGCCAAAATAATAAGAGATCATGGCCAGGTTGACCCCCGCCTTCAGTGCGATATCCCTTACGGAAGTCCCGTCGAATCCCTTCTCGCCAAACAGCTCTTCGGCCACCGTAAGAATATGTTCTCTTTTATCTGCCATATCAGCGTTTCATTAATTACACAAAATTAAACAAACGTTTGAATTAAACAAACGTTTAATTGAGTATTTTTTTGAAAGCCTCTCTACCAAAAAGGGTGGTCATAAAAAAAGAGCCCTTTAGGGGCTCTTAATCAATTAGTTATATGGTCGTTTTTATTTCATGGCCTTCTCCGAGGTAAGGACGATTCCGGTGAGTTTTTTGATCGTATACCAACGGAAGTTCTGGTCGGCCTCCATACCAACCCCAAAAAGGATTTTATCTTTTTGGTAGATCCGCACGGGCTTATCGGTATAAAATTTCTCCGTATGCTGATCCCACCAAAGCTCCTGGCAATGCACGGTATCCCCTTTCAGGATATTCTTCACCACTACCGTATCCCGGAGATAGACCTTATTCTGATTGGGCAGCCACTTCCCGTATAATGCATCCATCTGACTCTCGATGACGATCGAGTCCTTGTTCTTTACGGAATCCTTGAAAAAGTCTACATGAAGACTTCTGGGAAACTCGGCATAAGGCGTGTCCGCCCGCTGATAGCGCTTCATATAAGGCGCTGTCAGCTTCCCTTTTATCTTCCCCCCTTCGCTCAGCAGGCTTTCTACCTGCCAGACTTCTTCCGGCGGCATGACATGTCCTTTCCCGGATGAAGGCAGGTCCTTCATGTTGTTCTCACAACTACTGCAAAAAATACAGCCCATCAGCAGGATGGACAGGAATTTATTGATTGTACTCACTGATAACATATAACCCTTTATAAATTAAATGCGGGTCTGTAAAAATATCCTTTTTCAGGTGGCGGGTAAAATAGGATGCATCTCCTCCGCTTAAAAGCACGTTAAAATTATCGTATTTCTCTTCATAGGCGCCGATCATACCATCGATCTCTCCCGCCATGCCCAGGATCACCCCGCTTAGGATATTGGTTCGGGTGTCGTAGCCGACCAGGGGGAAATTCCAATCGGCTTTGACCAGCGGTAATTTCGCCGTGAATGCCTGCAAGGATTTCAAACGCATTTCCATCCCCGGTGAAATACCACCCCCGATAAATTCCCGGTATTTATTTACATAGTTGTAAGTGATGGCCGATCCAAGCCCGATGACCAGGTTGTTCTTTCCCGGGAACAGGTCGACGGCCGCCACTACCAGGGCCAGACGGTCGGCTCCGATCGTATCGGGCTTGCCCACGGGTGTCGTGACAGGCAGCTTCGACTGATGATCCAGCTTATGAAAATGAGTGGCTTGCCTGAGTAGGTCCTCCATCGCAGGATTATGCAGGATCACGGATGACAGGATCGATTTGTCCGGCTTATACAAACGGATAAGCTCCCTGATCGTTGCTTCTCCGTCATCCTCCAGCACCTGCTCTTTATAAAACCCACCATCGATAAAGACGGCACATTTCATACGGGTATTGCCAAAATCAAAGCAAAGGGTGGTCGACATTAATCCTCAAATTTGAACGAAGATAGGTTTTTGAAATGACCATTTAATTTTACTCTTTCCTTCAGGATCTCCATCTCGGCGATCACCGGCAAGACCTTTGCCAGATGACGTTTCAGGTACTCCTGCCGCTGCTCTTCCCGGAAGAGGCCCAGCAGCTCATACTCCTCTTCCAGGGACAGTCCCGCATGATGCGCAATATCATATGTGGTCAATTCCTCATCGGGTTTGTGAAAGTCCTTTTCGATATTCAGCATCCGGTGCAATTCGCGGATGCCTTTTACTACTTTCTGCATTAATTCCGGTTTGCCGGACCCCTCTATATTTTCCGGATAATTGACGATAGCCCCGCTATATAGCTTATCCGGTATGGACCGGATCATTTCCAGGACCCGGAAAACCAATACCCCTTGCGTCTTGATATCCATCTCCCCGTTCTCATAGGTATTCACCATCTCCGTAATGCGCACCAGGGTACCCATTTCATTCAGCTTATTGTTAATGACGGTAGGAATGCCAAAGGGCTTGCCCTCCGCATAACACTCATTGATCAGCTGCTTGTACCTCGGCTCAAAAATATGCAGGTTCACACTTTCACCTGGATACACGACTATCCCCAAAGGGAAAATAGGGATGAAATTTGTCATATCGGCAAAGCTAAATAAATTCCGGGATCTGACTATCAGGAGAGAAGATCCGGATTTTTGGGATTGTTGACCTATTTACCTATCATTGCGACAAGGTTTATTTATCAGCCAAATTAAGTTTACTTTGCCCTTTCAATCCGAGTATTTATAGTATGTCCGATCTCTCCGGCATAGGAATTAACTGGCAGCAATACCTGCAATCCATACAGGAGAAGAATATTCGTATATTATCCCGCAGTATTTCGCTGGTGGAGAACGGGGTCAGCGGATACGAACAGCTATTGCAAGCCCTTCCGGCAAGCGACACTCCCATCATCGGCATTACCGGTCCCCCGGGAGCCGGAAAAAGCACGCTGACGGATGCTCTTATCGGGGAATGGGTGGCAAAAGGCCAACGGGTAGCCGTCCTGTGTATAGACCCTTCTTCCGCCTTCCATGGCGGTGCGCTCCTGGGAGACCGTATCCGCATGAGCGAATGGTACACACACCCGTCCGTTTTTATCCGGTCACTGGCAGCCCGGGGGTCCCTGGGGGGATTGCATCCCGGAATCCTGGAAATCACGGACCTTTTAAAAGCCGCCCGGTTCGATTGCATCCTCATAGAAACGGTAGGCGTAGGCCAGAATGAGATTGAAATTGCCGGTCTTGCCGACACGACCCTCGTAGTGCTGGTACCCGAGGCGGGAGATGAAATCCAGACCATGAAAGCAGGCCTGATGGAAATTGCCGATATCTTCGTCGTCAATAAAAGCGACCGCCCCGATGCAGATCTCTTCGTCAGAAACCTGCGACTGATGCTCTCGCCCGCCTTCCACCGCCCGGACCGGGAGACAGCGATCGTAAAGACCATCGCCTCTCAGAAACAAGGATTGGGAGAATTGATGGAAAAAATAACCGGCAGCCTGCAGCAAAAGCAGACAACGGACAGGAAATTCCGGCTGCTTACAGAAAGGGCTTTTTACTTGCTCAGTAAACAACGTATGAAAGACGTCGACAAAGAAGAGATGAATAAAAAGATCATCCAACAGACCGCGACAGGAGAATTCAACCTATACAAATTCGTTAATACTTATTAATCGTGCCGGTTTTTCATACCAGATGCTTCCAGCGTCCTGAAGGCCGTCAGGACCCGCTTGTATAAGTTCTTCCAGCGTAGCTTCCTGCTCAACAGGGGAGGGCTCAGCTCTCCATCAAAAGGCGCCCCGCGCCGGAGGTATCCCCGGGTAAAGGTACTCGAGGTCATCCCCCATTTCGCAATAAACGTATAGTACCCTTTGTTCTTTTTTATCCGGCCTACTGATTTCGACCCGAAATGATACAGCCGGCTGCTGCCGATCCCTTTGAAGATCCTTACGCCCGCCTTCCATAATTTCATGGAAAAATCCGGGTCCGAGTACATCCCTGGCGAGAATTCCGTACTATAGCCCCCTACCAGGTCCCAAAGATCCCGATGCACTACATTGGGAGGCCAGGTAGCGCCCTGCCAGTCCGACTTGGAAAAGGAGGCAAACTCCTGGTACAGCTCCTTTTCACGGAAATTCTTTATATCTGTCCCGTAATCTTTTACGATGACGCAATCATTGCCATAGGGAACAGGCTCGATGACGGTAGCCGACACAAAAAAGTAGTTATGCCCGATCGCCCTGATCTCGTTCAGCAAATGCAGGTCCCAATCCGGGCACGCGACCATATCATCGTTCATATATACGATATAATCTGTATCCGCCAGACTCCGCTGGATATTCAGGGCGTAACAGATCCCGATATTCTCTTTGCTGTAGGTATAGTCTATATCCGGTTGGGAAGCCACCCAATCCAAGGTTCCGTCAACGCCTTCATTTATATGGACGATCAACTGGTGGGTGAACCGGGAATTCCGACGGATGCTCTCTATGCAAAGCTGCAGGTAGCCGAGATTATTCCAGGTAGGTATCAATATGGAGAATACTGCATTCCCCTTGCCCGGTAGTTTCCTTTTGGTCATGCAAAACTAGATAAGGCATGAAGTTAAGAATTAAATGAATCAAAAATATCAGTAGTTTGCTATCAGACGACACATATTTGGTTAGGCCTCTTTATTACTCTTCCACCACCGATAACCGACGAGACCGCCAATGGCGAGCGGGGTTAATGCCAGGTACATGATCCCTTTGTTCAGGGCCGCCGCAGGTTTCTCCCCCAGCTGCTGCGCTGTCCGGGTGCAGATGGAGCACTGCGCTTTTGCCCGGGGAATGCCGGTCAGCAAAAAGAACAGGATCAAAAAAATCCCGAAACACTTGACCATAACTAGCGGATTGAGGAGATAAAGGTACAAAAAAAACTACCTGGCCGGGCCAGGTAGTTTTTTAATATAAAATAGCGTGGGAATTAGCGGACTTCTTCCGACTTCATGCTTTTCTGGGTTCTCTTTCTCTCATCTTCATCCAGGATAGTTTTGCGGAGGCGGATCTTTTTAGGAGTCACCTCGATACATTCATCCTGCTGGATATATTCCATACATTCTTCCAGGGTCATCTGTTTTCTCGGAATGATGCGGACGGAATCATCGCTGCCACTGGCACGCATGTTCGTCAATTGCTTGCCTTCCGTAGCATTGACGATCAGGTCTCCTGGTTTGATATGCTCCGCAATGATCTGGCCTACATATACCTCTTCGCCCGGATCGACGAAGAAAGTACCGCGATCCTGTAATTTATCGATCGAATAGGCCGTGGTCTTTTCCTGATTCTTGGAAAGTAACACCCCATTGCTTCTGCCGGGGATAGGTCCTTTCCAGGGTTTATATTCCAGGAAACGATGCGCCATTACAGCTTCGCCCGCCGTATTGGTCAGCATATTGCTCCGCAGACCGATCAGGCCCCGGGATGGGATTTCAAATTCCAGATGCTGCATTTGTCCTTTACTTTCCATGACCAGCATCTCACCCTTACGCCGGGTGACCATGTCGATCACTTTACCGCTGTAATCGCCAGGGACATCTACTACCAGTATTTCAAAAGGCTCGTTCTTTTTGCCATCGATCTCTTTCACCAATACCTGGGGCTGGCCAATCGTCAGCTCAAAGCCTTCCCTGCGCATGGTCTCGATCAGGATACCCAGATGCAGAATACCACGACCGAAAACCAGGAAACTATCTGCACTGTCCGTATCTTCTACCCGTAAAGCCAGGTTCTTTTCCGTCTCTTTCATCAGGCGGTCACGCAGGTGACGGGAAGTCACAAACTTTCCGTCCTTACCGAAGAAAGGGGAGTTGTTGATCCCGAAGAGCATGCTCATCGTCGGCTCGTCCACACTGATAACCGGCAGAGCTTCCGGATTTTCAAAATCCGCGATCGTATCCCCGATATTGAACTCTTCCAGTCCCACCACGGCACAAATATCGCCGGCCATAACTTCGGTGGCCTTCTTCTTGCCCATGCCCATGAACGTATATAACTCTTTCGCCTTAAGCCGTTTGATCACCCCTTCAGCCTGCACCAAAGCGATCGTCTGCCCTTCTTTGATAGAGCCACGGGCTACTTTGCCCACGGCAATCCTTCCCAGAAAGGAAGAATAGTCCAGGGAAGTGATCTGCATCTGCAGGGGACCTTCCGCTACTTTAGGAGCAGGGACATATTTCAGAATACCATCCAGTAACGGAGTAATATCCTCACATTGTTCATTTTTATCATTGAACCAGCCATTTTTACCGCTACCGTAAAAAGTAGGGAAATCAAGCTGTTCCTCCGTGGCGTCCAGGTTGAAGAATAATTCGAATACCGCTTCATGTACTTCGTCGGGACGGCAATTGGGCTTATCCACCTTGTTGATGACGACAATCGGCCGCAGGTTCAGGTGAAGGGCCTTTTGAAGTACGAAACGCGTCTGAGGCATCGGACCTTCAAAAGCGTCCACCAGCAACAACACACCATCGGCCATTTTCAATACCCTTTCCACTTCCCCTCCAAAATCCGAGTGACCCGGAGTATCGATGACATTGATCTTGGTATCTTTATATTCGACAGCAGCATTCTTGCTGAAAATAGTAATACCTCTTTCTCTTTCGAGGTCATTACTATCCATGATCAGCTCCCCGGTTTCCTGGTTGTCCCGGAATACGTGGGTAGCATGTAAGATCCTATCTACCAAGGTAGTTTTACCATGGTCAACGTGTGCTATAATAGCTATATTTCTGATTTGCATAATTAACTCCTGACAGTTTTTGGCTTCGCCAAAGGACCCCTGGTCCGTTTAAGGCCGCAAAGGTACGCTAAAAGCCCCTAAATTCCTAGTTTGAAGGCGGTCGTAAGGAGAAATAACATAAAAGACATAAATTCAACGCAAATTTATCCCATGCGCAAAAAATGGCTCCTTCTTATTCCCGTTATACTCATCGTTTTATACCTGCTGGGCCCCAGCCCCGCCACCCCAGCCTATAAAAAAGAAATGCCGGCTGTACCATCCGAACCGTCCGCCCTGGAGAAATATATCCGGGATAACGAAGCCGCTCATAAACTGAAGCCGGACAATGAGGCCAGGATCGTCTGGGCCCATGATTCGCTGAAAGAACCAACACCCTATGCGATCGTTTACCTGCACGGCTTTTCCGCCTCCCAGGGAGAAGGAGACCCCGTACACCGGTATATCGCCGGCAAATTCGGCTGCAACCTTTACCTGGCGCGAATGGCGGAACATGGCATCGACACGGTGGACGCCATGGCCAACCTCACAGCCGACAATTACTGGGAATCGGCCAAACAGGCGCTCGCCATCGGCAGGCAGCTGGGGAAAAAGGTCATTTTGATGGGTACTTCTACCGGAGGCACTTTCGCGCTGCAGCTGGCGGCCACCTATCCGGATGATGTAGCGGCACTGGTCCTGCTCTCCCCGAATATCGCCATCAATGACCCGACAGCCTGGGTGCTGAACAATCACTGGGGACTACAGATCGCCCATAAGGTAACAGGATCGGACTATATAGAAAGCAAGGAAGACTTCGGCCCCCTGTACAAACAGTATTGGTATACTAAATATCGGACGGAAGCGGCGGTAGCCCTGGAAGAATTGCTGGAGACCACCATGAACAAAGCCACTTTTGAAAAAGTCACACAGCCCGTGGGCCTTTTTTATTATTATAAAGACCCGGTCCACCAGGACAGCACCGTGAAAGTTTCGGCGTCCCTGGCAATGTTCGATCAGCTGGGAACACCGGCTGCACTAAAATACAAGCAGGCGATCCCCCTGGCAGGTACACACGTGATCGGCTCCTCCATCCGCTCCCATGATGTGGAAGGCGTCGAAAAAGGAATCACACATTTTATGACAGATATACTGCATGTAGAGCCGGTCGCCGGTCAATGACTCTTGCAACAATTTGTAATATTTTAGCTGATATTTGCCGCCGGCATGCCAAGAAAAATTATTTATCTCATAAATCCCATCTCCGGTACGGGAGGTAAGGCCTCCCTGCAGGAGCTGATCATTCGCAGGACCACCGCTCAAAAAATCGATTTCAGCATTCTGCCGACCGACGCAGAAGGCCGATACGATTTCCTGATCCCGATCCTCCAAAAAGAACAGGTCACGGATATCGTGATCTGCGGAGGAGATGGAACGGTCAATGCCGTAGCGGCAGCCCTGAAAGGAGTGCCGGTGCGGATCGGCATTATCCCCATGGGTTCCGGCAATGGACTCGCCTTTGCCGCCAGAATCCCCAAAGACCCCTCCAGGGCGCTGGATATCATTTTTGCAGGCAAGGCTTCGGCTATCGACGGGTTTATAATCAACGGACAGTTTTCCTGCATGTTGAGCGGAATCGGGTTTGACGCCCGGGTCGCCCATGAATTCGCCAGGCAAAAGAAGAGAGGACTGCAAACCTATATCCGGGTATCCCTTACCCATTTTCTGACCAGCCGCCCCTATTCATTCCGGATCAGGCTGCCCCTCCCCCCTGACCCCCTGAAAAAAGAGAGCGGAGGGGAACGATCCTTCCCGGTCGAAGCCTTTTTCATCGATGTCGCCAACGGCGACCAATTCGGGAACCATGTCACCATCGCACCGCAAGCCCTTTTGCACGACGGCCTGCTGGATATCGTCATTGTAAAAAAAATGTGGAAGCTCCCGATGATATTCTCAGTGATCCGCCAGATATTGAGCGGCAGAGCCCTGCAAGGGCTCCCCCCCCATGCCGGCAAGAAAAATATCCTTTATTTCCAGACACCGGAGCTGACGATCGAAAACCCGGAAGAAGCCCCCTTGCATATTGACGGAGATCCGAAGATTACGGCAAAAGAATTCCATATAAAAATAGCTCCGGGCATATTGCAGCTGATACAACCCTAGGAAATTATCAAAAACTGGTCCTCCTATTAATTATCTTACATGAATTATCGTTTGCATGAAATCAAAAAATGTAAATTTGTCCTGGTTTTTTGCTAAAGAATTTATCTTGAATTATAATTTTACAGAAGCAAACTATGAGACTTACCAAATTATCATACAAAGACAAGGATTGGGAGCTAAGAGACCTTGGGTTTGATAAAGTTTGCCTGTTGGTAGGTAAAAACTCCACCGGCAAATCCAAAACGCTTTCCACCATTGATTACTTGGGGAAATTAATCACACAAAAAATTGGCTTTTATAAAGAAACGGAATGGAATGTAACTTACCAGGAAAATAACGACGAGCTAAACTATAAATTCCGAATAGGGCATTCAAATAGTGAATGGGTCGTTGAATATGAGGAAATAGCATTAAATAAGGAAACGTTTTTACAAAGAACAGGGCCTGAGACTGCTACTATCTATAATTCATTAAGCCGGCAAAAAGAATCAATAAACCCGCCTGCTAATAAATTGGTAATTCATGCAACCAGAGATGTAAAAAAATATCCTTTTCTTGAAGATATCGCTATTTGGGCTGAGAATTCATTTGGATTCAAATTCGGTTCGATCAGCCCTGATAGACCTATTAATCAGGAAGAATTTAATTTATTGACAGTCGTTGAAGAAATCCCCTTATTATTCAAGTCATTAAGTCTCCGTAGTAGGGAGCAGGTTAAAAAAAGTTTTGAGCATTTAGGATATAAAATAGATTTGATTGACTACGTTGATGAAGATAAAGGATTCGGAAGAGCCCTCTTTATAAAGGAAGCTACTCTAAAGAACTACCTGCCTCACTATATGCTATCACAAGGGATGTTCAGAAGCCTATTCCTTCTAATCTTCATTGAATATTTACTAAATAGGAATAAAACAGCAACCATCATTATTGATGACTTTTGTGAAGGGTTGGATTATGACAGAGCCACTAAGTTAGGGAAGCTGATTTTCAAAAAATGCGAAGAAGACAATATACAATTGATCGCTACTTCCAATGATATGTTCTTAATGGATGTAGTTGATATTGTTCACTGGAATGTACTTCAAAGAAATGGTATTGTAGTCACCGCCCTCAATGCCAAAAACCACCAGGAATTATTTGAAAAATTCCGGTATACCGGGCTATCCAACTTTGATTTCTTTGCTTCTGACTACATTTCCCAAACGATTGACAAATGATCAAAACTGCCATTTTTGTGGAAGGGCAAACCGAACTCATTTTTGTCCGGGAATTGCTATTGAAAATCTTTGAGTATCAAAGAATAGCGTTGGAGTGCTATACCCTGTTTACGGATAGTAATTTTAATCCGACAGAATATGCATTCCCAAATCAGGAAGCGGAACACTTTTTCCAGATTATAAATGTTGGTAATGACCAAAGTGTGCTAACCAGGATACTAAGGCGTGAAAAATTTATGCGGAATGCTGGATTTGTTCGTATTATCGGATTGAGAGATATGTATTCCAGGGAATACCGTGAAGAAGCTCAAAACCATAAAATAGATCTGGCTATAAATCAAAAATTTATAGATGGGGCCCGGGAGCAGATAAAATCAACAAATATCTATTTTTCTTTTGCTATCATGGAAGTGGAAGCGTGGCTTTTAGGATTAAGAAAAGTCTTTGCAAAAATGGATGAAAAGTTGACTCCTGAATTCATTGAAGAAAAACTGGGATTCAATCTTGACACCATCAATCCCGAAGAAGCCTTTTTTCATCCGGCAAATCAGGTAATCGACCTGTTCGGCCTAATCGGTAAACACTACAATAAAAGCAAAGGTGATATCAATGCCATAGTCAGCCATATTGCCAGGGAAGATTACTTTGAATTATTGGAAAGCACCAAGTGCGATTCATTTAAAGAATTCATGAGTTTTTTGAACCTTCCTACAAATAATTGAAGATGAGTCTTTTAGCGTTCCGCCAGTTTCCTGAACTCCGCAAAAGAGCTTTTATTTTCCTCATTATCCAGGGAACCGATGATATTCAGTTTCTCCTGTTTGGTCAGATGAAAGTTCAGCGCCGCGCCTGCATCCTCCGTTTTCGGAACATATTGAAAGATCAGTTTACGAAAGGGGAAACCCATCCCGCTCTGAGATATGCTCAGCAGATCATTCTGGCTGTATTCCTGCATCTTGTACCAGTTGTCCTGCAGCAAAAGGAGGGGCTTCGTAATGATCTCCGTGATATCCCCCGACTCAAATGGATTCTCCCAGCCGCCGGCCTTGCGGTCGCGGACCTGTAACAATACAACCCCACGGGTATTCTGCTGCACCCACTCCCGGAATGTATTCAGGAAACGGATCGCATTCATTTCTCCGAAATTATCCCGGAAACCAGCATCCATCACATCGATAACAGGATTGGTCGGCAGCCATACATTCGGCAGGACATACGGGAAAGTGGCATTCATGCGTAAAGCAGTCAGCAAACGCAGGTTCATAGGATCCTGTCGGACGAACAAGGCCCCGAAGTCAATGGCATCCGGGTCCATCGCAGGGATCTTCGAACTGTCATACCGGGGCCGCATCAGAAAGCTGACGGGCTGGGTACTGATGATCATCGTCCTGCTATCGCGGGTGATCACAGGATTAAATAACATCAAAGGGATCCTTGCCGCCGCCTCATCCGGCGCCAGGTCTTTTAATTGCCTGTTGAGAAGCCCCCTCGTATTAGCATTCAGCTTTTGTTCGAAAGCATACCCCCGATCCTTGACGTATTCATAATTTCCTACTTTGAACTTCTGGACCGGCGAAGCCAGATCCCTTGCCACGAAGGAAGAGAAGAGCGTATTGAGGAGGTCGCCGGAAATATCATCTACATATTTATTATCCTGCAAACGGATAGAAGGATTACCCGCATCTCTCAGGCGGGAAAGGGATCTGAAATAAGCGGCGCCCAGCATACCGCCGGAAGCTCCGCTGATGAGAAAGGTCTTACGCATCAGACGCCCCCCGCAAAGGCTATCCAGGCGTTGCAGGGCACTCATGGTGAAAGTGGCGCTACGGTTGCCCCCTCCGCTGGTATTGATCAGGTATAGTAACGGCCGCGCCTCCGATTGCCGGGCCTTCCATCGCTCCAAGATCGCCAGCATATTCGCCTTATCGCTCTCCAGCTTAGGGTCGGCACACAGGTCCAGCAGCGTCTGCCGGTCATATAAGGGCCGGGGCTCCTCCTTCGTATAGTTGAGCCCGTAAGCCTTGTTGGTGGGATCGATCACATTATAGCGGTAGAGAAGGTTGAGAAGAAAAAAAAGCAATACAAAAAAGGGGATGCTCCAGCTCTGCATGAAATAAGAGAAAGCGCCGGATAAAGAAATCAGGATCGCAAAAAAGATCAGGATGCTGGCCGCGGCCGGTAACTGAAAGTAACGGCTGTCCATAAAAAAGCCCACCGCGATCAAAAAGATGAAGGCTACAAAGATGGACAATACGGCGGCAATATGATGCCGGTTGAAAATATTCTCGATGAAATCCTTGCTGTAATGGGATACGTCCCTTGTTTTGCGGAGGGTAAATGGAGAGTTCAGATACCATTGTACGTGCATCAGCCGGCTCTCGTTCAGTTTCACTTCCTCCTTGCGGAACTGGGATTTGAAGAGTTTGGGGTTATTGATCACCGGGGTCATCCGGCGGATAATGGTCTTGTCCGCCCGGAAAAAATAGAAAAGGGAAATGGTAATGATGAAGACAAAACCAGCCAGGAATCCCAGGCTGAGCCAAAGGATGCTGACCGCCGGCAGCAACTCCTTCGTGACGCCGAACTGCACTACTTTTATGAAATAAAATATCAGGAAGATCAGGGGCAGGACCGCATTGTTGATACAATATTTTAAAAAAGGCCTGGTGGTGGTCGCCAGGAAACGGAAATGCCTGCTGAATAAAATAAACGTGGTTATATTCCAGCTCATGACGAAAATCCCTGTCGCCATTCCTACAATGGCCACGCTGACGGGATTCACATCCCCCAGGTATTCCGGGGAGAGGAACAGGGCCGCCGCACCATAGGAGCGCATAAATCCTCCGTTTAAGGTGCTGAAGAGGATCAACCAGAATGCCAGCAGCACCTGGAATTTTCTTAAATGCAGCAACAACAGTTGAATGGGAAAAAAACAGTAAATAGATTTGAGCGTTCGCATCATACGGTTACAGGATATCTTATTGGTTTTACAAGGTACAACATCCCTATAATTGTTAATAAGAATAACAAGCCGGTCACCTGATGAAACTGGGCCAGCCAGTCAAAAGACACCCACCTGCCGGGAATAATGCCCGGACTGGTAAGCAGGCTTGTAATACCCAGGATTATCTGCACCCCTATCAACAGCAGGGGCAGCCACCGGAGCTTACGGAAATAAGGAGGGGGCCCCTGCAGCCTGACGGCCAACACCGACCAGATCCCTACCATCACCAAAAGAAGATAAGCGATCCCGCGATGGATGAACTGAACCGTGATCTTATTCCCGATGAGGTCCTGCTGCAGAGGCTTTTTAGTGAACAGGGAAGGCGGTATCCAATCCCCGTTGATCCTGGGCCAGGAAGGCGCCACTGTGGCCGCCTTATGCCCTGCCATCAATGCGCCATACAGAAGCTGGAAGAACAGGACAACAAGGATCGCTATCGTCCAGCCACGGAGCAACCCCACCCCCCGCCGGGGCCCCAGGAGCGCCTGCGGAAGCACGGACAATTGCAGCGCAAACCAAAAAGCATATACGACCAGGCCCAGGGCAAATACAAAATGAAGGGCCAGACGGGTAGGTTCGACATAAACGGCATCGCCGACAAAGCCGCTGGCTACCATGATCCAGCCGATAGCCCCCTGCAGCGCTCCCAGCAGGAACAGGATGAGCAAGGGTCCCGCCATCTCTTTTTTCATCTTCTTTTTCCAGACCAGCCCCGCGAATCCCACCAGAAAGACTACCCCCACCATACGCGCCCAGAAACGGTGAAACCATTCCCAGAAAAAGATAAATTTAAAATCGGGCAGGGAGAAGCCGGAATTAAGAATACGATACTGCGGCGTCTGCCGGTAACCGTCAAAGGCCTCCTGCCATTGGGCATGATTCAGCGGGGGCAGCGTACCGGTAATAAGGTCCCAATGAGTGATGGAAAGACCTGAGCCGGTCAGCCGGGTGATGCCCCCCAGAATGACCTGGATCAGCAGCATAATGACGCCGGTAAAGACCCAGATCGCCACCGGACGGGAAGAGGAAGAAGAAGAGGTCATAGGGCCGCAAAGGTACAGCAAGACCCCGGTAGGCCCACTCGGGATTTTATCCTATTTTTGAAAAAAAGGCATCTTTGCTGAAAAGATATTATCAATCCGGGTTAGCGGAAGCCGGCTGTGATGAAGCCGGAAGAGGTTGTTATGCAGGCCCCGTGTTTGCCGCAGCCGTAATATTGCCCAAACAGTTCTCCCACCCCCTGCTGAATGACTCCAAACAGGTTACCGAACCCCACCGCGACGAGCTGCGGATCTTTATTGAATCCAAAGCCATTGCCTGGAGCGTTGCCCGGGTAGACCATGACGAAATCGACAGGATCAATATCCTCCAGGCGTCTTTTAAAGCCATGCACCTGGCCCTGGACGGGCTGAAAGAGAAACCCGGATTATTGCTGATCGACGGCAACCGGTTTACCCCCTACCAGCAGATTCCCCACCATTGTATCGTAAAAGGAGATGCCATTTACGCGTCTATTGCCGCTGCCAGCATCCTGGCCAAGACCTGGCGGGATGAATATATGCGGCGCCTTCATGATGAATTTCCTCATTATCGCTGGGACAGCAATAAAGGATACGGCACAGCCGTCCACCGGGAGGCTATCGAAAAGTTCGGGATCTGTAAATATCACCGGAAGAGCTTTAATATTTTGAAGACCGGCCCACTGCCGGAAGAAGCGCCCGCCCCCCTTTAAGGGGTCTCCATTTCCCATTCGCCCAGCCCTTTCCTCACTACAACCGGCTCCTCACCCGTGCAATCCACAATCGTAGAAGGGATAATACCCCCGATTCCGCCATCTATGACGATATCCACCCTATTCCTGAAATTCTCGTATATCGTCTCAGGATCAGTGTATTCTTCCACCATTTCCCCCGGCAGGCTGGCGCTCAGAATGGGGTGCCCCAGCTCTTTTACCAGGGAGCGGGCGATATTATTATCGGGGATGCGCAGGCCGATGGTATCCTTTTTGCTTTTGAGGATCCTGGGTACCTCCTTACTGGCCGGTAGAATAAAAGTATAGGGCCCCGGCAAATAGGTCTTTAACATACGATAGAGGGGCGTGGAGATGCTTTTCGTATAGGTGCTCAGGTCGCTGAGGTCATAGCAAATGAAGGACAATTGCGCCTTGGCGGGGTCTACCTGCTTGATCTGGCTGATCCGCTCTATCGCTTTGTGCTGAAAAATATCACAGCCCAGGCCATAGATCGTGTCGGTGGGGTAGATCACTACTCCGCCATCCTGCAAACACTCGATGATCGTCCGGATATTTCTGGGCTGCGGATTGTCGGGATGTAGATGCAATAGCATGGGCGAAAGTAAACAAAATACAATAAAAAAGACATGCCACCGGCCCCTGGTCCGACCCAAACAACAACAATTCCTTAACATTAATTTAGTATTAACTTTGGAGAAATTCGGATCCATGCAGCTACAAGCGGTAGACCGGGTGACGACTATCAGTACTGAGGATTTTAAAAATCAGTACTATACTCCCATGAAACCATTAGTGATTAGTGGATTGTCAAAAGAGTGGCCGGCTTACGAAAAATGGAATTGGGACTATTTTAAATCGGTCGTAGGCGAGGTAAACGTGGGCGTCTACAACAATGTAAAAAGCGACGCTTATACGCCTATCAACACGGCGGACGACTACATGAAATTCGGCGACTATATAGACATGGTCCGCCAGGGGCCCGCGGAATGGCGTATTTTCCTGTTCAATATCTTCGAACATGCGCCGCAGCTCACCCAGGACTTTGAATGGCCGGAACACCTGATGAAAAACTTCGTCCGGCGCTATCCCATGTTATTTGTAGGGGGAAAGGGATCTGTCACACATATGCACTTCGATATCGACCTGTCCCATATCATACATACACAGTTTGCCGGGAGGAAACGGGTTCTCTTATTCCCTTTCGAAGAGCAGCATAAGCTTTATCGCAAACCATGGGAAGTATTGAGCTTTGTGAACTTCGAGAAATATTTCGACGCTGCACAGAATAAGCTGGACCTGGCTAAATTCCCCGCCCTTAAGCTGGCAAAAGGGTACGAGGTGATCCTGGACCACGGAGACACCTTGTTCATGCCTGCCGGGTACTGGCACCACATGGAATACCTGGATAGCGGCTTCGCGATGAGCCTGCGGGCACTGCAATCGTCCTTCAGCGGCAAACTCAAAGGGGCCTGGTATCTCCTGGGAATGCGCCATATTGATACCCTTATGAAGAAAACAGCGCCTGAATGGTGGTTTAATTTAAAAAAAGAAAAGACGTTCAAGGCGGCGGAGAAAGAGCTGGAAACCGTTATACAGTAGGCATTCCAGTCCCGATGCCTCCGGGAAAAAAAGGGTGCCTGCCGATCGTATTTTAAAAAACTTTAAAAAAAATATTGCTTTTTAACAAAACTGTCTTTATTTTTACCCTGTTTACGCACTGAAAGCGTTCATCTTAAAAACGCTTATATCACAAAATATCCGATCGAATTTCCATTCCGACCATCCAATTTCCGTCCCAAGATTTCCAATTTCCAAAAAACATACGAGGTTACATTAATCATATGAAGGTTGATCTCTTTGTATTTTTACATATCTTGTCCCCTACTGCTAATGCAGTTATCTGTTCGCAACCCTTTTAAACACCCCCGTTGGTATCTCCGGCTCCTGGCTGGCAACCATTGATCTAACCCTCAAATTTACAAATTTGTTCTATTATTGATTTTACCCGGAAAGTGTCTGGTTGGATAAGGTTGATTATAACAGAAAGGCATACGCGAGGAATGGATTATTAAGCATTACTAAGGAGATAGATTTCCCAAGACAACACGCGATCAATGAAAAAATATTCGACATCTTTCTTTTTGTGGTTTCAGAGGTAAGCACAGGCCGGCGATGTCTATCGCTGGCTCTTTTTTTTTGAACGTCACATAAAAAAATTTTCGCTGTGAAAAAACCAATAAAAAGCCCCGGACCTCCCGGGGCTTTTATTTTTTCCTGGCGGGCTGCACTGAAAAGTGCCCGCCAGGAAAAAATATCTAATAATGGGCCTATCGGCCAGCCGGCCCGTGGCCGGCTTGGATGTTTGTACGTTTAGAAGACCTAAACTATGGTCCAGGTCTCATTCCCCCTCAGCAGCTTGTCGAGGTCGCCCTTCCCCTTACTGCGGATCACTTCTTCCACCTGCATGTTCAGCATATCTTCGTAACAAGGACGGTCATTCTCATAAAAAACGCCAAAAGGCCTGGGAAGATGCCCCTCGATACGGGGATCATCGAACATACGGACAAGGATCTGGGCCTTATAAAAATCCCTTTCATCATGGATCCACAGATCACCCGCGCTGACCCCATCCCCCAGTTCCACCACCGTAGGCCGGAAACCATCCAATTTGATTCCCTTATTCTGCTGCGCCCCAAATACCAGCGGCTTCCCCTGCTCCAGGAATAAAGTCTCTACCGGCTTGGAGCTCTTTTCGGTAAAGATCTCGAAAGCACCGTCATTAAAAATATTGCAGTTCTGATAGATCTCCAGAAAGGAAGAGCCTTTATGGTAGTGACTGCGAACCAGCATCTGCTGCAGATGCTTGGGATCACGGTCCATACTCCGGGCCACAAACCCCGCATCTGCCCCCATCGCCAGGGCCAATGGGTTAAAAGGATGATCGATACTCCCATAAGGCGTCGACTTGGTCACCTTCTTTTCTTCAGAAGTCGGGGAGTATTGCCCCTTGGTCAACCCATAAATCTGGTTATTGAATAACAGGATATTCACGTCGAAATTCCGGCGTAACAAATGAATGGTATGATTGCCCCCGATACTCAGGCTATCCCCGTCTCCGGTGACAATCCACACACTTAGCTCCGGGCGCGTAGCCTTTAACCCGGAAGCGATCGCCGTCGCACGACCATGGATGGAATGCATTCCATACGTATTCATATAATAGGGAAACCGGCTGCTGCAGCCAATACCGGATACGATCACTATATTTTCCCGGGGAATCCCCAGTCCGGGCATAACCTTCTGCACTTGCGCCAGAATAGAATAATCCCCGCAACCCGGACACCAGCGTACTTCCTGGTCCGTAGCAAAATCTTTAGCCGTCAGGGTCTGCGGTGGGATGGTCGTTGTTTCACTCATATTAAAAGAATTCAACGACAAAATTACTGATTTGGTATCGAATAATCCCTTCACCCCCCAGTCATTCCGGATCTCGATAATGGAAAACTCTCATAGGAGTCTTCCGGCAGACGGGGAAAGAAAGTCATATATTTATCATTTATTATAATATTTAACAATCTAAATATCAATATTTTAAACTCCTTTTGTCCTACTGACCTCCTGGCATAAGATTGTCTGTTATTACTGAGCACTGAATAATTTTAACTCATCTAATGATTATGCGTATGCAAAAGCAATTATTTATCCTGGCAATAGCAGGATGCCTGATCGGAGCCACCGGTTGCGCGGGAGGATATGTGGCCATCCAGCCCGCATTTGCGGCTAAAATTTGCTAAAGTCGCAAGGCAGCCCGCTATAGCTCCCAAACCGCTAAATGACCTGTTTCCCAAAGGGCATCAGGGATAATTCCATCAATTTAAGATGCTGCCGGGCGAAAGGAATGCCAATGATCGTAATAAATAAGATCGCCGCAAATACGAGGTGGACGATGGCCGTGTAAAGGCCCCCGCAAATCAACCAGATAATATTGCAAAAAAGAGACAGACAGCCCATCCCGCTGCGGGTCGGCACCACTTGTCTCCCGAAAGGCCAGAGGACGAGACCCGCGATCTTAAAGCATTGCAGGCCAAAAGGAATGCCGACGATCGTCATACATAAGATAACCCCCCCGGCTATATAGCCCAGGGCCGCGAACAACCCTCCGAATACCAGCCAGATCAAATTTCCGATTAGATTCATAGACCGAAAATTAGTCTTTTTTATAAAAAAATAAAGATTCACCCCTAATTTTAAATAGAATCCCGAAAAAATCTTAATCTTTTTTTAATAAACTTCGTTTTATATCCGTTACTTTATCACGTTAAGGCATTTTTAATATTAGTAGTTGCTATTCCAATAGTTCGAACCAACCTGTATGCACGTGAGAATTTCATTACATCGCTTTGTCGATGAATTAACCGAAGGGCTCGTTCCCCTGGCCGTCAGCCGTAAAAGCATTATTATAAATCAGATCGACCGGGATCTGGAAGTAGGATCCGATGAGAACATGCTGGCTTATGTGTTATGGAACCTGCTGAACAGAGTAGTAAGCAGCACACAAAATGAATGTATTCATATTGAATCCGTAGCGACAGGCGACAGCACGGTGATCCGCGTCAGGAATGCAGGCGTATACTTCTACCGTACCGTCTCCAATGATTTCCGGCAGGTGCAATATGCCGCGGAAAAACTGGGAGGCAGCATCAGCATAGACTATACCGGCCAAACCAGCCCTACCATTGCGCTGACGCTTTATAACAAGAATAAGGCTGCCTGAGAGCAGCTTACAGCATAAAAAAAGAGGACTCTCTTTTAAGAAAGAGCCCTCTTATATGGAACAAAGTAAATTAGCTTAGTATCTGCTATTGCTGTAGTTGTTGTTCCTGCGCTGGAAAGATCCTCCACCGCCTTTGCCACCATTACCCCTGTCTTCCCTGGGCTTGGCTACAGATACACCGATGGTCCTGCCATCTACAGAAGCACCATCCAGTTCAGCGATAGCTTTCTTGGCGGCTTCGTCATCAGACATTTCAACGAATGCAAATCCGCGGGATTTGCCGGTGAATTTGTCCATAATTACTTTGGCAGAGGATACTTCGCCGTATTCTGCGAAATAGTCTTGTAAGTCTTCGTCCGTGACGTTAAAACTTAAATTTGAAACGTAAATGTTCATACTTGATTAACTGATTAAAAATGATAAATAACAATCTGAGTAACGAAAGCAGGGAGTAAAGAAGACTAACTAGTACCGGGGATTGGTGTAGCAGATAATGATCGTTCACTTACTTAATGCTGTTATCAGCTCAAATTTACCACACGAAGGTAATTGATTTAAATGAAATGGCAAGAAACTAAGTGTAATCCTTCCTTACAATTAGTAATTTGTTAACGAGGACGCCTTTACGGGTCATCCGGCTACCGTTCCCGCCTGAGCCTTTTTGTAAGTCGCCGAATATACCCCCAAAGCAGCCACAGCCAGCAGCATCCCCGTTACGCACACGCCGCTCCATCCCGTCTTATCCCAGACCATTAGCCCGATAGCCGAACCCAGGGAAGTTCCCATGAAACTAACAGTCATATACACCGTATTAAGCCGGTTGCGGGCCCCCGGCAACAAGGCATAGACCCGGCTTTGATTGGATATATGGATACTCTGCATGGCCAGGTCCAGCAGGATGATGCCTATGATCATCGCAGACACGAGATTACCCCAATAATAGAAGATGATAAAGGATAGCAGCAGGATCCCGATCCCATACCCGATAGCGATCCGGGGACTGCGTTTATCCGCAGAACCTCCGACCAGCGGAGCCGCCAGCGCACCCGCCGCGGCCGCCAGGCCAAACAGGCCGATCAGATTGCTGCTAAAATGAAAGGGAGCGCCCGACAGATGCAGGACCATCGTCGTCCAGAACATGCCAAAAGTGGCAAATCCGAGCGCATTGATGCAAGCCGCCTCCCGCAATAACGGCTGTTCCCGGACCAGCGTGACCAGGGAACGCAATAAGCTGGCATAAGACCCGGCAAACGCCGGCCTGCTGGTGGGAAATGCGCTTCTCATGATCAATAAAAGCACAAAGGTGATGCCCGCCGCTATCCAGTACATACCGCGCCAGCCCAGCCAGGCCCCTATAAAGCCACTGAGGGTCCTGGAAAGTAAAATCCCGATCAGCAGACCGCTCATGATGACGCCAATAATCTTTCCCGTTCTGGCAGACGAAGCCAGGTTAGCGGCTAACGGCAGGATCAGCTGAGGAATCACGGAGGTGGCGCCGATCAGCAGGCTGGCTATCTGCAGGCTGAGCAGGCTGGGGGAGAGCGCCGCCAGGACCAACGCCCCTACCGCAAAGGCGGACATCCAGACAATCTGGCTCTTCCGCTCGACCTTATCTCCCAAAGGCACAAAAAACAAAAGCCCCAGGGCATAACCAGCCTGGGTAAAGAAGGCAATGCTGCCCGCCTTGCTTTCCGGTACCCCGAAACCTTTGCTGACCAGGACGATCAAAGGCTGACAATAATAAATATTGGCGACGATCAGCCCGGTGCAAATGGCCATCAAAACGATATGACCTCTTTTTAAAAGATCTGCTTCTTCATTTATCATAATGAAAGCAAAGGTAGGTTCGTTTTGACAAAAGGCACCTCCGGTGCCTTTTGTCAAAATATTGTCACAAATTAAAAAATTATATAGCCGTGTTTGCTTAATTTGAGGCACCAAAAACCTTCGATATGTTTCACTACAAAAAGTTAGGAGTTGCGGCGATGCTCATCGCCTTTATGGTAATCGGGATGGCTGCGACCCGGCCGCTGGAAGATAAGCCGAAAAGGAACCTCAAAGTATTGCCCAAGGACATCAGCCATGAGGACCTGGATAAGATAATGGACAGCTGGAAAATCGCTCTGGGCGTAAAGTGTGGCTTTTGCCACGCCCCCTCCAAAGACAGTACATCCAGGCATCTTGATTTTGCCAGCGACGCCAAGCCGGAAAAAGATATCGCCCGTCATATGTTTCGTATGACCGCAAAAATCAATAAAAAATATTTCAATTTCGACAAGGATGATAAGGGTGCAGTGATCCCGGCCGTCACCTGCCTGACCTGCCACCGGGGCGAAGCCCATCCCGAAACCAAACCGGGGATCGACAAGAATTAATCATTTCTTAATTACGCAGACCGGGAACAGACAATAACTTTTCGGGGCCTTAGGTGTTCATTTAACGAACCCCGGGGCCCGTCGTTTGAAAGACATTCCCGGGAATTATAAATTACCTAAATTTACGGCCTCTTATATAACTCAATCATGGCAAACAACTTATTTAATTTCGGTATGATCGGCCTCGGTGTAATGGGGCGCAATCTTCTGCTTAATATGGCTGACCACGGTTTCGCGGTAGTCGGATTCGACAAGGATACTCAGAAAACAGCAACCCTGGAATCATCGGCCACGCCCGGTACCAAGGTAAAAGGGGTCAATACCCTTGCTGAAATGATACAGCAATTAGAGAAACCGCGTAAATTAATGATGCTCGTGCCCGCAGGCAAGCCCGTGGACGATGTGATCCACGATTTGCTGCCCCTGCTGGAAAAAGGCGACATCGTCATCGACGGAGGGAACTCCCATTATACGGATACTTTACGCCGGGTCAACTCCCTCCAGGAAAAAGGCTTTCATTTTATGGGAGTCGGTATTTCCGGCGGTGAGCAGGGCGCCCGTACAGGTCCCAGTATCATGCCCGGCGGAGATCCGGCCGCCTATCCCCACGTACAGCCCCTGCTGGAAGCAGTAGCGGCAAAAGTAAACGGCAGCCCCTGTGTCGCTCACCTGGGCAAAGGCGCAGCAGGCCATTATGTGAAAATGGTGCACAACGGGATAGAATACGCCATCATGCAGCTGATCAGCGAGACCTATGATCTCCTGCACAGAGGACTGGGACTTGAAAATGACGAACTGCACAAGATCTACAAGAGCTGGAATGATGGAGAGCTCCAATCCTTCCTGGTAGAGATCACCAAAGATATTTTCCTGAAGCAGGACGACAAAACGAACAATCGCCTGGTAGATATGATCCTGGACAAAGCCGGCTCCAAAGGCACAGGCAAATGGACCTCCCAGGATGCCATGGACATCGGGGTTCCCATTCCAGTCATCGACATGGCCGTCTCCATGCGCGAAGTCTCCGCTTATAAAGATGAAAGAACGCAAGCTGCAGGTTTATACAAGACCTCTACCGTCGACATTCCTATCCCCAAAGAAGTCTTCATTCAGCAGGTACAGGACGCCCTGTATTTCGCTACGATCCTGAGCTATGCACAGGGCCTGGCCATGCTGCATGTCGCATCCGGCGAGCTGGACATGCAAATCCCTATGCCGGAAGTGGTCCGGGTATGGAGAGGAGGATGTATTATCCGGTCTTCTCTGCTGGAAACTTTTTATTCTGCCTTCCAGAAGAACCCGCAGCTTCCTAATTTGTTACTGGATGGAGAGATCGCCCAATTGCTGCATGCCAAAAAACAGAATATCCGCAATGTAGTCATACACGCGATCCACATGGGCTTGCCGGTTGCCGGACTCATGTCGGCATTGAGCTATTTCGACGCTTATCGCAGCGAACGGCTGCCGACCAACCTGATCCAGGCCCAGCGGGATTATTTCGGCGCGCATACCTATAATCGTACCGACGGCCCGGGGGTCTTCCATACGGAATGGAACAAGTAACAATATTTTAAGACGTAATAGACAGTTATATGCAAAACCACAAACGACCACCGGCTTCCCTGATATTCATCTTCGGGGGCAGCGGGGACCTGAATTTCAGAAAACTTTCCCCCGCCCTATATAATCTATTCATCGACGGATGGATGCCCGAAAAATTCGGTATCGTAGGTATCGGCCGCAGCCAATATAATGACGAGGACTACCGCAAACGGCTCCTCAACGGACTTCAGCAGTTCAGCCGCCGGAAAGAAGAAGTCAACGGCCACTGGGAAGAATTCTCCCAACATGTATCCTATCTTCAAATGGACGCAGAAAAAGACGGAGACTACAACAAGATCGCCGACATCATTAAAGCGAAAGAAGCCGAGATGGGCGAACATCCCAATGTGATCTTCTACCTGTCCGTCGCCCCCCAGCTGATGCCGGATATCGCCAGGAAATTAGGCGCCGTCAAGATCTGCTCGGACACATCAACGACTCGTCTCGTTTTTGAAAAGCCTTTCGGACATGATCTCAAGAGCGCCCATGAGCTGAACCAACTGCTCATGAGCATGTTCAAGGAAGAACAGATCTACCGTATAGACCACTATCTCGGAAAAGAGTCCGTACAGAATATTCTTTCCCTCCGTTTTGCCAACGCCTTGTTCGAGCCTATCTGGAACCGCAACTACATCGAGAGCGTACAGATCACGGCCGCTGAAACAGTCGGGGTAGAAGGACGCGGTGGTTATTATGAGAGCTCCGGCGCGCTCCGGGATATGGTACAGAATCATATTCTCCAGCTGATGTGCATGATCGCCATGGAAGCGCCCGTGTCATTCGACGCCAACGAGATCCGCAATAAAAAAGTGGACGTGCTCAATGCCATCCGCAAGATCAGCAAGGAAGACGTCAACCAGTACGCCGTGCGCGGTCAGTATGCGGATGGATGGATGAAAGGCGAAAAGGTACCGGGGTACAAACAGGAGAAGAGTGTTAATCCTACCTCTTCCATCGAAACCTTTGCCGCCGTCAAATTCTATATCGACAACTGGCGCTGGCAAGACGTTCCGTTCTATGTCCGCACCGGCAAACGCATGAACCAGAAGACGACCAACATTACCATACAGTTCAAAAAGGCGCCCAGCTATGCTTTCCCGCCGGAAGCAGCAGAGACCTGGCGTTCCAACCGGCTGACCATCAGCATACAACCCGAGATGGAAGTCCGGTTGCGTTTTCAGGCCAAACACGTCGGTCAGTCGATGACACTCAGTCCCGTGGACATGGTCTTTAACCCATCCGACAACAGCCACGAACCCGAAGCATACGAGACCCTGTTGCTGGATGTTATGGAAGGCAATCCCACCCTGTTCATGCGCGCCGACCAGGTAGAAGCAGCCTGGAAGATCGTCATGCCGATCCTGGAAACCTGGGAAAGCCGCCCGCCGGTAGACTTCCCCAACTATACCCCGGATTCGTGGGGCCCGGAAGACGTAGAAGCGCTGATCGCAAAAGACGGCCATAACTGGATCACAATGCCTCCGACACAGTAGAATCACCCTTTCGGGTTTCCGGACAGTCCGGCAACAAGCAACCCGAGACAAGAAACTGATTTATGCAATTACACGTATACAAGGATGGCGAAGCGCTGAGCATAGCCGTAGCCAAATGGATCGCCGACAGGATCGGGGAAACCCTGAAGAAGAAAGACCGGTTTACCATCGCCCTTTCAGGAGGTAGTACACCGCAACGGCTTCATAAGATCCTGGCAGCTTCCCCTTACAAGGAACAGATCGACTGGTCGAAGCTTCATATCTTCTGGGGAGATGAACGCGCTGTTCCATTCGAAGACAGCCGGAACAACGCTAAAATGGCCTACGACACCCTGCTCAACTTCGTGTCGGTACCGGCCTCCCAGATCCATGTAATGAGAACGGATATCGCTCCGGAGCAATCCGCCGTCGAATACGAAAAAATACTCCATCAATATTTTGATACCCCGCCGCCCGGCGGCGGGGATTTATCCCCATCGGCCGATACCGGCGCAGGCGACTCTTCCGCAAGCGGCTCTTCCCCGGAAAGCTTTGACCTGGTCCTGCTCGGCATGGGAGATGACGGACATACCCTGTCTTTATTTCCCGGAACGGAAGTCGTTCATGAAGACAAAGCCTGGGCGACTGCTTTTTTCCTGAAAGCCCAGGACATGTACCGGATCACGCTGACCAAAGCCATCGTAAACCGCTCGGCCGCCGTAGCTTTCCTGACAACAGGTACAGGCAAGGCCCATGCCCTGAAAGAAGTATTGAAAGGGGCTTATAACCCCGATCTCTACCCTTCACAGGAGATCAAGCCAACCGGGGAATTACATTGGTTTGTCGATGAGGCCGCGGCAGCACAGCTCTAAATACTGTCATATACCACTACCTTACTCCAGAGCGGAGAACATTCTTTTACAAATTGCAGGTGAATGGGATCCGTCTGATAGGCTTCCTGGTCTTCGGAGGTATCGAACAGCAGCAGCCAGGAGACCGCATAAGAAGTCTCGATGACATCCCGGTTCGTGCCGGCCGGCTGACCAATATGAAAATCTTTGATCATACCGGCCTTCGATAGCTTCTGCAGACCTGCGACGAGCGCAGCACAATCTTCCCGGCTGCCGGGATCCTTTAACCAGAAAAAGACGTGATGAACGAACATGTTTGTCATAATGGTTTTATCTTTAAAAGTGTCGTCTCCGACAATTAGAACAGCGTCCTTACCATTTCATCCGTAAGCTTTCGGTCTCCTTTTGTCCAGATATCATTCGGGGGAGGGAATTCATTGATATTATAGCCTCCCTGCGCCTCAAAATCATAGATCGCCTGGCAGCTCCCATCTATTACCAGCGCACACTTCATCCAATCCCTCGACCAGATCACCAGGAGTTTGGAAGGACTTATCCCGTCCGCTGCGCCGGCCTTTTTCTCAGGCGGGCTGACAGGCGTTTGTCCTATGGCGGCCGCTGCCTTGTCGGCGAGAAATTCAGCGGCCTCATAGATATGTAAGGCATCCAGCACCCGGAGACCCGCGCCCTCTTTGTCTTTTTCCACCGCATAAAAATAACCGGTCTCCCCGTCGTCTTCGAACACGACCCCATAGTTATTTTCCGGAGCATAACTCTCGATAAAATTGTCCTTACCCGGAACAAATGCCTGTTCCTGCATCAGATATCCCTTCATTATTTTGATTGTTTTAGCCAGTCTGTGATCCCCAAATAAATCTTCTGCGCTACCGCCTTGTGAAATTTCGGATTCAGGATCTTCTTTTCATCGGCAGGGTTGCTGAGAAAAGCCACTTCGACCAGGGCATTGGGATATTCAGTAGGCCCGCTCAGCGCAAAATTAAAACTCCCCACATTCCCATATTCCTTCAAACCCAGGGTAAGCATCTGATTCAGGATCGCCAAGCTGAGAGGCCGGAATCCGATGTAACGGTAATAAGTACTGGTCCCCTGCACCGTGTCTATGCCGGCGGAGTTGAGATGGATACTTACCAACAGGTCGGGATTGAATGCCGACAACATTTCCATTCTCTCCGGCATGGATAGGGACGTATCTTTTTCGCGGGTCATAAAGACTTTCTTCACCCCTAGTTTTTTGAGCGTCTTTTGCAGCTCTTTTGCGATCAGTAACGTATAGTCCTTCTCCAGGATCTTGCTGGTCCCGCCGCTCGCTCCGATATTATCCCCGCCATGGCCGGCGTCCACGGCGATCCGCAGCCTGCGTATATCCAATACAGCCGGCTGCCTTTTGATACGGACGATCAATCTTTTACCGCTGCTGTCATAGGACAGGCTATGCCCCCAGTGCTGCACATGCCTGAGCTGGATCGTTACCCGCATGACGTCATCTTCCACCTGATCGTACCAGGTGTTTTTGATCTCCCTGGTGTTCCTGAACTGCGTAATCCAATTGGTATTGCTGGTAACACCGAAAATATCGATCGATATACGGGAAGGGTCTGTGAGCTGAAAGCTATGGTATGGCAGACGTTCGTCGAGCGTGATGGCCACATAATCGAAGGCGGAATCCCCGTATACTTTCATATTACCCGTCAGATGCGTATTATGAATGAGAGGACGGGCAGCCTGTTTGTTCAGCAGGACCACACTGGTTTTAGCGATATAGGCGGAGTGACCCGCCGACAACCGAACCTTATAATCCGTATTGAAGCTATCCACGATCTTTACCAGGATATTCGAATCCAGGTAGCCCATTTTCGCCCCTCCCAGGCGATCGTCGCCAATACCGTATTCCATAAACGGAAACCTCCCGGTCGTCCGGGCCAGCCAGATGCTATCCTGGGACCAGGCGGAGGAAGCAATCAGCAAGAATAGCGTATAGACAACGATACTGCGCATTATCTAAGTTTTTATAAAGATAGAGAAAGGACCGGCTCAACGGCAAAAAATAGAGCCGGCCCTTTCTCGTCTAATGTCTTGGAAATAGAAAAGCCACACCCGGAAATTTCCGGGGTGGCTTTTTCCATCCTCATGTGTGACTCGCGCCCCTGCCTTGGCAGGGGTGAGAGCTATAAAGGATATTTGTTATCGCTGGTCAGTTTGGCCGCAATCCTTCTTTTGGCCTCTTTACTGTTAAAAGGGTCCACCTTGGTAAACCGCTTCAATCCCAGGAGCATCATGCGCTGTTCGTCTCCATCGGCAAAGGCATTAATAGCATCTTTACCGGATTTAAGGATATGATCGGCCGCATCATACAGATAGGTCCGAACGACGTCCAGCTCAAAAGAACAGGCGGCTTCTCCCCGCTGGTCCACCAGTTTTTGAGCCCGCAGCAAGGCACTTTCCGCTGCAAAGGTCTCGATGGCCATGTCCGCTATATTCATCAGGATCTCCTGCTCACTCTCGATTTTCATCATCAGCTTCTGCACCGCAGCGCCGGCTGTCATTAAAATCGCTTTTTTAAAATTCGCCACAACCTTCTTTTCCTTTGCGAACGGAGCGCTGTCGTCATTGCCGAATTCAGGAATGCTCATTAACTCCTTCGATACCGCCATGGCAGGCGCCATGATATCCAGTCTTCCTTTCATCGCTCTCTTCAATACCATATCCACGATCAGGAGCCGGTTGATCTCGTTAGTTCCTTCGAAGATCCGGTTGATCCGGGCGTCACGGTAAGCTTTCGAAATAATATATTCATCGCTGAATCCATTTCCTCCATGGATCTGTACGCCTTCATCTACTACAAAATCCAGGACTTCACTGCCGAATACTTTCAGGATGGCGCATTCGATGGCATATTCTTCGGCGGCCCCTAGCAGGGATTCGCTAAAGGGTTTGCCGATGCCCACCATCTCTACCTCTTTATCATCGATCCACTTAGAGCTGCGGTAAAGTGCGCTCTCCGTCACCCAGATCTTAATGGCCATTTCGGCCAGCTTGTTCTTGATGGCGCCGAAGTTGGCAATCGGCGTCTTGAATTGCTCCCGGGTGGTAGCGTATTCGATCGTGGTGGTAGCAGCCCTTTTACAGGCGCCCAGCGCTGCCGCACACAGCTTCAGACGGCCGATATTTAAAATATTAAACGCAATGATATGGCCCTTCCCGATCTCCCCCAGCAGATTTTCCACAGGGACCTTACAATCCTGGAAATAGAGCTGCACCGTAGAAGAGCCTTTGATCCCCATCTTATGCTCTTCGGGTCCCTGCGTAAACCCCTCGAATCCCCTTTCCACGATAAAGGCGGAGAACTTATCGCCGTCTATCTTCGCGAAGACGGTATAGATATCTGCAAATCCCCCATTGGTGATCCAGCATTTCTGCCCGTTCAATAAATAGTATTTGCCATCGGCGGACAATTTGGCCGTGGTCTTGGCGCCCAGGGCATCGCTGCCGCTATTAGGTTCCGTAAGACCATAAGAGCCCTTCCATTCACCACTGGCAAGCTTGGGGATATATTTCTGTTTCTGTTCGGGGGTGCCGAAATAGAGGATCGGCAAAGTGCCGATACCGGTATGTGCCGCCAGTCCTACGGAAAAGGAGAATCCCCCACCCAGCCCTTCATTTACCAGGGTGGCAGTGATAAAATCTTTCCCTAGCCCGCCATACTCTTCCGGGATAGCCGTTCCCAGCAAGCCCTGTTCGCCGGCTTTTTCAATCAGAGAAGCCATCAGACCGGCTTCCTGCTTATCGATGCGTTCTATAATGGGCAGGACCTCTGCGTCGAGGAAGGAGGCGCACATCTCCTTGACCATCTGCTGCTCTTCATTAAAATCTTCCGGGATAAAGGTCTCGAAAGGAGAGCTTTCTTTTATCATCCATTCAGCTCCCTTGAGAGCTTGTTTTTTTTCGGTGGAGGCGCTCATAGAAAACAGTTTTGTGGTGAGAAAAATAATTTATTTAAGATTTTCATAAACGATCTGTAATACCTCCTTACAGATATCGATCCTGTCCGGAGGAACTCCTTCCAATGCTTCATTAAGGGTGGCTTCGGCAAGGAACATGGTCTCTTCCTGCAATTTCTGCGCACGAGCGGTCAGGTAGATCAGGTTGATGCGGCGGTCATTTTCCGAAGGCACCCTTTTTACCAATTGCAATTTTTCCAGGTTATCTACCAGCCTCGTGATGCTGGGCTTGTCCCGGAAAGTTGCATTGCACAACTCCTGCTGGCTCTTGCCATCCTCTTTCCATAGATGATATAACACACTCCACTGCTCAATAGTTATCTTCAGACCGGCCACATTAAATTTCTTTTGCAGATTTCTTGCAATAGCGATCACAGCCTTACCCGTAATAAAACTATAGAGCTCTCCCTTCTTAAATTGGTTGTTTGGCATATAGTTAGTTAAACAACTAATCAAACTTACCAAATTTCTCCCGGTTTATCAAAGCTGGATAGAACTTTTTTTTGACAGGTTTCAGTAGTTTTAAATATGCAATCATTCTTTTTACCTTTCCACTCTTCCCGGATTCACTACCTCCTGGGGGGGACGGGAGACAAGTTATTGTGCGGTTTCCACGGTTATGGCGAGTCGGCGGAATCCTGGGCCTTTTTGGAAGGGGCGCTGGGAGAAGATTATACGATCCTGGCTATCGACCTGCCTTTCCATGGAAGGACGGACTGGAAAGAAGAGCTTTATTTTGATCCGGAGACACTGATTTCCCTGATCGGACAAATAACAGCCGGACTGCCTGGCGGCGAAGCAAAAGGGTGGCGGCCAGACGGCGGACAATCAGGCAGCAGCCATCCGGGCGACAAAACAGGGTGGTGGCTGATGGGTTACAGCATGGGAGGCCGGATAGCCCTTAGCTTACTGGAAAAAATGCCGCAAAAAGTGCAAAAGCTGGTTTTGCTGGCCCCGGACGGATTGAAAGTAAACGGATGGTATTGGCTGGCTACCCAGACAGGACTGGGAAACCGGTTCTTCCGATGGACCATACGCCAACCCGGATGGCTTTTTTTCCTGCTACGGCTGGGGAATGCCCTGAAACTGGTCAACCGCAGCGTTTACAAGTTCACGGCACATTATATCGGCGATGCCTTCGCCCGGGAACAACTATACGCCCGCTGGACCACTATGCGAGGGTTCAGGCCCAATATCCGGAAGATCCAGGCCCTTATCCGGGAAAAGGAGATCCCCATAAGGCTCTTATATGGACAGCATGACCGCATCATCCGTCCGGAAAGAGGGGAAAAGTTCAGAAAGGGAGGCATCGAAGCCTATTGCCGGCTTATGCTCGTTCCCATGGGCCACCAGCTATTACAGGCCAGGAATGGCGAGACCATCCTCTCCCTGCTCAAAGATTAGCAGTTCGCTTATATTTACCAATCAATATCGATTCCGTCATTTGCAAATACCTATGTTCCTTTTTGCACTCATATCCCTCTTACTCTTCACCCTGTACGGTGTTCTGATAGACTATTACCGGAGAGCATGGAAAGCCATCCCCGCCCCCCCCGGAGGGGCCTCCCCCCTGCAAGCCCGGATTTCCGTCCTCGTTCCAGCCCGGAACGAGGAAAATAACATAAAGGCCTGCCTGGAATCCCTGTCCCGGCAGTCTTATCCCAAAGACCTGTATGAGGTGATCGTTATCGACGACCATTCGACGGACCGGACCGCCGCGATCGTAACCGGATTCAGAGCCCCCGGTCTATCTTTATCATGCCTGCGCCTGGCCGAGGCGGAGGTCACAGGGGGCGCTTATAAAAAATTCGCCATAGAAACGGGGATCCGGGCGGCCACAGGAACGCTGATCGTTACGACGGATGCGGATTGCTGGTTCCATCCCGATTGGCTGCGGACCATCGCCGGGTTTTATGAAGAGACAGGAGCGAAATTCATCGCCGCTCCGGTGAGGATCGGCGAGGCATCCGGAGAGACCACGGGCAGCCACAAGACAGGCGATTCTTTTTTATCCATCTTCCAGACACTGGATTTCATCACCTTGCAGGGAATCACCGGAGCGGCAGTCTATACACGGTTTCATTCGATGTGTAATGGCGCCAATCTGGCTTACGAAAAAAAGGCCTTCTACGAAGTAGATGGATTTAAAGACATCGACGACATCCCCTCGGGCGATGATATGCTGTTAATGCATAAGATCTATAAGAAATATCCCGGACAGGTATTCTTCTTAAAGAACCGGCATGCCATCGTCTCCACCCGGCCGGAGACCAGCTGGAAAGGCTTTGTCAATCAGCGGGTCCGCTGGGCCAGCAAAGCCGATAAATACGACGACAAAAGGATCTTTTGGGTACTGCTGCTGGTCTATATCCTCAACCTGCTTTTCATCGGACTGCTGCTGGCTTCCTGGTGGAATAGCTGGTATCTATGGCTTTTGCTGATCCTGGTGACGGTAAAGACCGCGGTAGAATTTCCTTTTGTCCGGTCGGTAGCAGCTTTTTTCGGGCAGCGCCGTCTCATGGTGTATTTTCCGGCTTTACAGCCTTTTCATATTATCTATACCGTAGTGATCGGCTGGCTTGGCAAATTCGGCAGCTATCGCTGGAAGGAGAGAAAAATAACTAAATGAACCATTCAAATCGAACTGTCGGGGGACGCCTGCTCCGCAATAAGGGTGCGGCTTTCGGACTGATCGTCATCGGTGCGGCTATTTTTGTCGCCCTGGCTGCTTATTTTATTGCACCGGACCCGTCCCCGGATGCGAACCGGATGATCGTGGAGATCGGGGGACGCCAACCCGGATTCCGGCAGGAATTCCTGCCGGTAAAAAAAGAAAAGCCGCAAGCCCCTGTTTCTTTCTGGCAACGCCTGCTTTCCGGCAAAGAGGATGAGTATAACTATATTCCTATCAACAGCTATACTATAAAAGACGATAGCCTGATCGTGCAGAAATTCGTAGACGAGGGGGTGGAAGAACGCCGGGCCTATCATCTGGCGCCGGGGCAATCAGCATCAGCCGGGGGAAGCGACCCGGCCCGGCAGAGCGGACAGATAGGAGCAATCAGGACCCGGATCTTCTGGCTGGGAACAGACAAATACGGGCGGGATATTTTAAGTCGCTTATTGGTTGGCGTTAGAGTGAGCCTGGCCGTCGGACTCGTCACCGTCCTCATTTCCCTGAGCCTGGGGGTGCTGCTGGGTTCATTGGCAGGTTATTTCAGAGGCCGGGTGGATGAAATCATCCTGTGGCTGATCAATGTTATCTGGAGTATTCCTACACTGCTATTGGTCTTCGCCATTACGCTGATGCTGGGAAAAGGGTTCTGGCAGGTATTCATAGCCATCGGACTCACGTTATGGGTGAATGTTGCCAGGATCATACGGGGACAGGTGCTGGGGGTGAGGGAACGGGAGTATGTAGAAGCAGCAAAGGCCCTGGGTTATTCCCATAGCCGGATCCTTTTCCGTCATATCCTACCCAATGTCATGGGCCCCGTATGGGTGGTCTCCGCCTCCAATTTTGCTTCTGCGATTGTAATCGAGGCAGGTCTGAGCTTTCTGGGAGTAGGCGTTCAGCCGCCCCAGCCCAGCTGGGGACTCATGATCAAGGAGAACTATAATTTCATTATCACGCATAACCCCATGCTGGCGCTGGCCCCGGGCCTGGCCATTATGCTACTGGTATTAGCCTTCAATCTCCTGGGAAATGGGTTAAGGGATGCCCTGAATGTGCGCGTATAACCCCTCTTACTCTTTGAAGACCTGTACGTTGCGGCTAAAGCTTTCATCAAGGGAAATGAATGTCTCCGTACGTTCGATACCTTTTATCTTCTGCAATTCATCGTGTAATACAAATCGTAGCTGATTGATGTCTTTACAGACGATTTCCGCAAACATGCTGTAATTTCCGGTGGTATAGTTCAACCGGACTATTTCAGGGATCTTTTGCAATTCCCGGGCTACACTGTCATATAAGGAGCTCTTTTCCAGATAGATCCCGATAAAGGCGATCACGTCATACCCCAATTGCTTGAGATCTACATGTAATTTTGTACCTTTAACAACAGCCAGTTCTTGTAATTTCTTAATCCGTACATGGATAGTGCCTCCCGAAACAAATAGTTTTTTCCCCAGTTCAGCATAGGAGATCTCTGCATTCTCCATCATTTCATGAATAATCTGCAGATCCAATTTGTCGAGATTCAATTTTGCGGCCATGTTGAATAGTGTTTTTTGAATTTTCTCTACATTAAAATGCAAATATTTGAATATTTTTGAAAACATAAAAATTTTTGTTCGAAAAAACATAAATATTTGGGGTATTTCTTTAATTTTGCCTCGAATTAGCTCTTTTACAAAGACCACACTGTGGGATGATGGAATCTTGGCAGACATGCCCTCTTGTCTCGGGGGTGGGGATAACGGGATAAATATAGTGTAATGCCGGGTCTGGTGCAAATCAGGCCCGACTGGGGTTGACCACCACACATTGCGCTACGGCTAACCGCTCCGTGGAGGTTCGAGCCCTCCTCCTACAGCAACAGCAAAGGATTTCCCGGATGGGAGATCCTTTCTACTTCTTTATTACTATTGTAGAGTGATGAAATTTGGCAGACATGCCCTCTTGTCTCGGGGGTGGGGATCAAAGGATAAACATAGTGTAATGCCGGGTCCGACTAAAATCGGGCTCGACTGGGGTTGACCACCACAGATTGCGCTACGGCTAACTACCCCGTGGAGGTTCGAGTCCTTCCTCTACAGCTTATTATCGATGGCCTCGCCGCATGGCGGGGCTTTTTTGTGCCCATCCTTGGTGGAAGAGTCTTTTATTTCCTGTCCTGCGCGCGCTGCTGAAGGACAATATCCAGCATAACACTCTCATTAATATCGAGAAAAAAGGCAATAAGAAATATTTCTTTTAGTGAAAACTCATCTACATTATCCATCAGCCTGCTGAAGCGCTTATTATTCATTCCCAGATCACGGGCGACAACACTTTTGGGAAGCGTATCGAAAATCTCCCGAAAAGCCTTGATATAGCCGGCACCAATCAAATTCCGAACAGTGGTGTATCGCCTGTCCTTTGTCATATTTCAAAGAAAAGCCATAAATGTTTACCCTCTTTGAAATCGGACGTATTGTTCTTTTTTTAGAACGAATCGACAGTCCAGGCGCCTCATTTTGTCAGTCAAACCACCTCATTTTGTCCTTTATCAAGGGAACTTTTTATTCGTTAATTTTGCCCCCCATGGGCCAAAAAAAGCTAATCCGATTCGAAGCAATCAAATCATTTCCGAATGTCCTTCAATATCCTGAGGGCATGGCAGGGCAATGGACTGCTTTTTTTAAGCAGGAACAGCCGCTTACCCTGGAACTGGCCTGTGGTAAAGGAGAATATACAGTAGGGCTTGCCCTTATGTACCCACACCGGAATTTTCTGGGCGTCGACCTGAAAGGCAACCGCCTCTATATTGGAGCCAAAAAATGCCTGGAAGGTAATATTTCCAACGCCGCCTTCCTTCGCACCAAAATTGATCAGATCAATACCTATTTCACCCCGAATGAAGTAGCCGAGATCTGGCTCACCTTCCCCGACCCCCAGCTGAGAAAGTCCAGGGCGACAAGGAGGCTGACCCATCCCAAATTCCTTCGCCTTTACCAGCAGATCCTCGCTCCGGGAGGGCTTATCCACCTGAAGACCGATTCACCCGTACTCTATACCTTTACGAAATGGGTGATAGAATTATGCCATTTAACCGTGCTGGAAGACCTGGACGATATACATGCTGCCCCGATGAAAGAGGAGCTGAAAATCAGGACGCATTATGAATCACTCGATATTGCGCAGAGCAGCAGGGTACACTATCTTTGTTTTACCCTGCCGGAAGGCCCTGTACCCGATATAGATGCAATATTGCACCGGCGGCTTATGGAGATGGAGAAAGGAGAAGAAGGCTATTTTGCCGACCTGCAGGAGGATGCCGAATAAACCATAAGGCCCATTCCTGCCCTTTAAAATATTATCCCGGATGAACCCACTGATCGAAGGCGAAGACTTTTATTATAATGAACAGGGGTATACGGTCCTTACAGCCAAATACCACCTGGAAAGAGGGTATTGCTGCGGTAACGGATGCAGACATTGCCCCTTCGACTATGTCAACGTTCCGGAACCCAGGCGCTCCCAATTATCAGCTCAACGAAAAGATCATGGCAACATCCAAAAAGAAAAATAAAGCCCCGGCCCCCGCGAAAATCAGTCGGCCCGCAGCCGCCCCCGCAAAGACCAGCAGGGAAAAGCTCACCGTCCTCCGCCCCTCCGGCAAAAAGGACGACTCCTTTTTTGACCTGGTGCATGAAGTCGCCCGACAGATCCCCCGGGGCCGGGTGACCTCCTATGGGGCCATTGCCGCCTGCCTGGGCACCCGCCTGTCGGCAAGAATGGTAGGCTGGGCCATGATGGCCGTCCCTTCCGCCAAAAAGCCGGTCCCCGCCCACCGGGTAGTCAACCGCAACGGGTTGCTGAGCGGCAGACATCATTATAACCCCCCGGAAAGAATGCAGCAACTGCTGGAAAAAGAAGGCGTCACCGTCAAAGACGACAAAGTCGTAGATTTCAAAAAACGATTCTGGGACCCTTCGACCGAGCTGTGAACCCCGACCCGACCACAGGAGCGTTTCATAGAATTGTTTGAATTTCGTACTTTCGAACCATGGCTACTATCGAAACGATCGAAGATTTCTACAAAAATAAATTCAACTGGATCCCGGATGGCCTCCAAAAAGGGATCGGGCATTTTAATGTATTCAGGCGGGAAAACTGCTTTGGCCCCGGCGCCACGCCACCGGTATACAGCAGAAGGGATTTCTATAAGATCAGCCTTGCCCGCGACAGTAATATCTTTCACTATGCCGACAAAAGCCTGGCAACCTCAGGACCGACCCTCTTTTTCTCTAACCCACGGGTGCCCTTTACTTTTGAAAGCAGATCCGCCCCGGAGGAAGATACCACCGGCTTCTTCTGCATTTTCACGGAAGCCTTTGTCCCGAACAAAAACTTTGCCGACCTGCCCATGTTTTCAATCGGAGGCACTCCCTCCTATGCACTCAACCGGGAACAGGACGAAGAAATCAGCGCCCTCTTTCTCAAAATGCTCCGGGAGATCAACTCCGACTACGTATACAAGTACGACCTGCTGAGGAATTACGTCACCGAAATCGTGCACTACGCCATAAAAATGCAGCCCGCCAACATCCTTTACCGCCACCCGGATGCTAACTCCCGGATCACGGCCGTCTTTACCGAGCTCCTCGAACGGCAGTTCCCCATCGAATCCCCCTCCCATCAATTCAGCCTCCGTTCCGCCAGCGATTATGCCAAAAATCTTTCCGTACACGTCAACCACCTCAACCGTGCCGTCAAACAGGTCACCGGTAAGACCACCACGGAACATATCTCTTTTCGAATGCTTTCCGAGGCCAAGGCCCTGCTCAAACACACCGACTGGAATATCTCCATGATCAGCTATTGCCTGGGCTTCGAAGAGCCGGCGCATTTTTCCAATTTCTTCCATAAACAAACCCGCCTTACCCCTTCTGCTTTCAGAATTGTTTGAATTTTGTAAGCCTTCGTTTGATCAGCGCAAGGTTCCGTAGCGGAGAGCCTCGTATCTTTATGTCCAACACAAAAAAGAAATAGTAACTATGAGTTTAAAAGAAGTATGGTTTATTACCGGGGCGTCAACCGGACTCGGACTTTATTTCGCAAAAGGGTTGCTGCAGAATGGCCAGCGCGTCGCAGCCGTATCCCGGAACTCGGCCACCTTACAAGACCTTATCAGACGGCCACCGGGAGCCGGCGGCAAAACAGAGGATCTCCTCTGCCTTACAGCAGACCTGGCCGACGAAGACAGCGTACAAACAGCCATCCGGCAAACCATCCTCCAATTCGGAAGGATCGACGGCATCGTCAATTATGCCGGCTGTGACCTCTCCGCTCCGCCGGAAGCCCTGCCCGAAAATATTCTCCATCAGTATTTCGAGGAAAATGTATTCGGAACCTTTCATGTGCTAAAGCAGGTGCTGCCTTATCTGCGGAGTCAGGGTTCCGGTATGATCCTGAATTATTCTTCTCCGGCCGCAATCGCTGCCGCGACAGGCTCTATACTCTATTCCGCCAGCAGGCTGGCCGTCGCGAAACTCTCGGAAGAACTTACCGCCGGGATAGAAGACCAGGGCATTCAGCAGACCTTCATCGGACCCGACCTTTTCCGGCCAATACGCCCTGAAGGAATATTTGCTCCGGGAACAGTCGAAGGCCTCTACGCTAAAAGAGATCTCCCGCATCCGGCCAGCAATGGCATACCGATATTCAGGAATTAATAATAAGGACTGATCATCAGATAAACTACCACTCCCGTCACAGCCACATACAGCCAGATAGGCCAGGTGATCCTTGCCAGTTTGCGGTGTTTGTCGAATTTCTCCTGAAAAGCCTTTTGCAAGGTGAACAATACCAGGGGTATAATGACCCCGGAGAGGATAATATGAGAGGTGAGAATAAAGTAATAAATATAACGAAGCACACCCGCCGCCTGTCTCTCCCCATCACTAAGCACCCCATCGTGATTCAGATCCCCGAATTTGGTAGAAGGATTAGATGAATGGTAGATCACATAGGATACCAAAAAGATACTGCTCAGGACCACGGCCAGCAGGTTAGCCCTCTTATGCGCTTTGATCTGTCCGTTCTTTATAAAATACAAGCTCGCGATCAGCAGGATAGCCGTGCTGGAGTTAAGGATCGCGTGAAAGACGGGAAGAAACCTTGTGCTGAAGCCGAAATCGATCTTCGCCTGCGGCACAAGGATTATAAAAGCAACGGCCAGCGGAATAGCGATGGACACGATGATGATCGGCGTGGTAAGGCTCCGGGTTTTAGCAGCCGGAGGGCCTGAAATAGGTTCTTTCATACTATAAAATCTTAAAATTCTTTCTTCGGTTTCCTGCTGAAATACACAACCCCCAGGATCGTTCCCAGCAGAATAATAAGGATCGGGATCCGCAAAGGCTTTAGCTCCGTAAAGGGCGATTTGCGGTTCTTATCCTTTTCCAGCATGATAAAAACGATATCATCCGCCAGCCTCGCAAGCTCGGCCGTGTCTGTACCATGATAATACCCTCTTATCACCCGGTCCTTGTCCAGCAGGGCGACATAATCCGTGTGCACGAAGTCGGAATCGACACTGACGCTATCCTGAAGGCCCAGCTTGAGCTCGTTAAGGGCAAAATCATAAATCGTCTTTTTGGGACCGGTCAGCAGCCACCACACATCGGAATTAACCCCATAGCGGTCCGCATATTTTTTGATGACCGGAACCGAATCCCTTACCGGGTCTACACTGAGGGAAAGGAAGCGCACAAAAGTCGTATCGATCCGTTTCACCTCGTTCTTTATTTTCAAGCCATCCTGTAACCGCTTGATATTACGGGTGAGGATGGGACAAATGCTGGCGCAGTGGGTGAAGAAAAAATCGACTACCAGCACCTTTCCTTTTTCCTGACCCAGGGAAATATCTTCTCCCAGCTGATTTTGCAGGTGGATATCGTTCACCTGGTGCCAGATAGTGTCCGTGATCTCTTTGCCGTCCTGCATTTTGGTAAGCACCGAATCCGGAAAATACTTTTTCGGCATCGCCACCCCATACCGGCTGGCGATCATATAAAAACCAAGGGGAATAAATACCGCCACACATAATGCCAACCACGCTTTCTTGCTCAAGGCTATTTGTTTTATTTACCGTAAAAAACGAACCATCGCCTGCAGCGATGGTTCGGGGAATTTTATTTTGAGCTTTATTGATCGAATTAAGCCTCTATTCAACCGATCCGGGTTTTTTCGCTGCGGGTTCATGTTCTTCCGGCGCCTGCACTTTCACTTTACTTTGCTCCAGGTGATGTCTATCATACCTGTTGCGTAATTCCTTATAAGAATTACCCTCATAAAGGAAGGAAATGATAAACCAGACAAACAGCAAACAGGTTATGCCCAGGGTCATGATCAGGTTCTTCAGCTCATGCCGTAAGTGCATGAATTCGGCGATGATATAAAAAGCCTTGGCACAGGTAAGGATCAGGTAAATCCCGTTGACAACAAACTTAGGCGGAAATCCTGTCTTAAGATGGATGGTCGCGATGATCAGCTCCGCTGCGGTAATGCCCAACAAGATCCAAAAGGTCCTCCAGATGGGTTTAGTCGAAAATTCAGGTACGTGATGAGCGTCTGCTGTTGTTTGAATAGTTGACATAAAATCTAATTATATTAATCTTGAATGATTGTTAGCTCGTTGGGGGCCGGTAGGCCCAGGTCCTCTACAGCAAATAAAAACAAGTAAATACGAATACCCATACCAAATCTACAAAGTGCCAGTACAAACCTGCTTTTTCGATCATCAGGTAATGCCCCCTCTTGGCAAAATCACCTCTTATGTTCTTGATCAGCATGACGATATTGATGATCACCCCGGAAAATACGTGGAAACCATGGAAGCCCGTGATCGTAAAAAAGAAGTTCGTGAAGTTGGTCGTCGCCGCCGTGCCATCGGCATTTATGAAAGGATTTCTTCCCCACCAGGCGCCTTCCCCATGTAAATGCGTCCACTCCCATGCCTGGCAGCTTAAGAAAGCCAGCCCGCCGATAATGGTCAGGATCATCCATTTTGTAACGGCCTTCTGATCACCCTGGTGTCCGGCAGCTACAGCCAGTACCATGGTCACCGAGCTCATGATCAGGATAAACGTCATCAGGCTCACGAATACCAGGGGCAGATGAGTAGCGCCCATAAAAGGGAAGGAATGGAATACCTCGTTCGGGTCAGGCCATCCGTTCGTTGCGAAACGTATCGAGCCATAAGAGATCAGGAATGCGCCGAATGTAAAGGCATCGCTCATCAAAAAATACCACATCAACACTTTACCATATTCCACATTGAAAGGGCTTTTCCCTCCGCCCCACCATTTTTGCCCTGCTGGTATTGTCTGTGCCATGTTGTTATTTTAGTTGGTTTGCAAATTTATTTAACTAAACTGAATATTATTAATTTATGCTGAGAAAGAAAATGAGCAAATAGATCCAGAGCAAATCGACAAAATGCCAATAGGTGCTCATCAGCTCTATCGGAATGCTGTTATAGCTGCGGATCTTCGAGGCAGACGCCTTTATCAGCATTATAAACAGCGCGATCAACCCTCCCAGTACGTGCGCCGCATGTAATCCGGCAATGATATACAGGAACTGCCCGCCGCCGGATCCCTTAAAGGTGATCCCCGTACTCCAGATCTGCCGGAACCCTACCCATTGCAGGATCACAAAGAGCCCCCCCAATACGGAAGTAGCCGTTAGCAGCCTGCGATACCGTAACATTTCCCGCTCCTTGAATGCCTGCTGGGCCATTTGTATGGTCAGGCTGCTCAGCAGGATCGCCCCGGTGGAATACCAGAAAGCGCGGGGAATGACAAATGTCGTCCAGCCCGGCTGATCCCTTTTTACGATATAGGCGCTGGTAAGCCCTGCAAACATCATAATAATGCTGCCCAGGGCCACCCATAACGTAAACTTATGGGGATGTATTTTCTTTCTTTGTTCGTTCACCATTGTTTCACTTATCATCACAAAGTCTATCTTAATCCTTACTCCCCGTTCTCATCCCCTTTAGGGGCTCGGGCGGAGGTTGGGGGGTTAACTCTTATTAGCTAATAACGCCAGCAACACTATCGGCAAATAGATATAACTGCTGAACATAACCCGTCTTGCCGCTTTGACGGTCATATCCCGATACAGCCGTACGCATGTCCATACCATAAACAGGTTGGCGATCAGCACGACCACCAGGCTCACGAACCCGCTCATCCCTATCAGATAAGGCAATATGCCCACAGGCAGTAACAGTAAAGAATATATGACGGCCTGTATGGCTGAATATTTTGTGGGGCCCTCATTGGAAGGGAGCATTTTGAATCCCGCCGTCGTATAATCTTTGTGCGCAATCCAGGCAATGGCCCAGAAATGGGGAAATTGCCAGAAGAACTGCAGGGCAAACAAAGCCCAGCCGCCAGCACTCAGATCATCATTACCAGCCGCCCAGCCGATCAGACAGGGCAGGCCTCCGGGAATAGCTCCCACCAACACGGAAATCGAACTGACCTTCTTCAGGGGTGTATAAATAAATGCATATACAAACAAACTAAAGGCTGCCAGTACCGCCGTGAGAAAATTGAAATGCCACAGGATCAATACGCCTCCGATCCCCGCTATCACGGCAAAAGCCCAGGCTTCCCCGGTACTCATCCTGCCGGAAGCGACAGGCCGGTTGGCCGTCCGTTTCATCAGGGCATCCGTATCTTTCTCTACGATCTGGTTGATCGTATTAGCGCTTCCTGTAACCAGCATTCCCCCCAGGAAAAAGAGCATAATAGAGACCCAGTCATATTCCTTTACTTTCGGCGCCAGCAAATAACTGATCAAGGCGGAAAACACCACCATGAAGCTGAGATTGAACTTGATCAGCAGTTTGTAATCCTGCAATTTGCCGGCAAATTTGAAAGAACTCGATTGCTTCACGGTCTCCTCTGACATATTGTTTTTTTTCCAGACTGATGCCCTGATGTAAGTCAGGGCATCAGTCTGATTTTTCTACTTTATCTCTGCTGCTCTCTCTCTAAACGTATTCAAATCTTATCAATGACTGCCTTCGTTGCTGCCCAATGGCTCCGTCTGGGGGATAAAATCCCTTCCATCCTTTGCATAATCATAAGGCCAGCGGTGTACTTCAGGAATCTCTCCGGGCCAGTTGCCATGACCGGCATGGATCGGTGTGGTCCATTCCAGGGTAGTAGCCTGCCAGGGATTCTGTGAAATGACTTTTCTTCCTTTGAAAATAGAATAGAAGAAATTGAAAACGAACAGGAGCTGAATGGCGAATACCACCATGGCTACCGTAGAGATGAACCGGTTAAGGTCCCCGAACTGGTTAAATGAGAGCCAGTTGCTGTAATCCAGGTAACGGCGCGGCATGCCGGCCAACCCTTCGTAGTGCATCGGCCAGAAGATCAGGTAAGCCCCTATGAATGTTATCCAGAAATGGATATAAGCCAGGGTGTTATTCATATACCGGCCATACATCTTAGGGAACCAGTGGTAGATGCCGCAGAACATACCCAGCATCCCGGAGACACCCATAACGATATGGAAATGCGCAATCACGAAATAAGTATCATGCAATTGTATGTCCAGCGTAGAGTTACCCAGGAATATACCGGTCAAACCACCGGAGATGAACATGCTGACGAAACCAATGGCGAACAGCATGGCCGGAGTGAACCGGATATTTCCCTTCCACAGGGTCGTCAGCCAGTTGAACACCTTAATAGCCGAAGGTATGGCGATCAGCAGGGTCAGCAACACGAATACCGAACCCAGGAACGGATTCAACCCGGTAACGAACATATGGTGCGCCCACACCAGAAAAGCCAGGACAGCAATGGCGAACATGGAGCCCACCATGGCCATGTAACCAAAGATAGGTTTACGGGCGTTAATCGACATTACTTCCGACACCAGACCCATCGCCGGCAGAATAATGATATACACTTCCGGATGTCCGAGGAACCAGAACAAGTGCTGGTAGAGAATGGCGCTACCCCCTTCATTCGGTAATGCTTTTTGTGTGGAAGCTATGAAGATGTCAGACAGATAGAAGCTGGTGCCTGCATGACGATCGAATAATAACAGGATGAAACCGGATAACAGAACCGGGAATGATAATACCCCCAGGATGGCAGTGAACAACAGGGCCCACATCGTAAGCGGCAGGCGGGTCATGCTCATTCCCTTGGTACGCATCGTCAAAATGGTCGTAATATAGTTCAGACCACCCAGCAAAGAGGAAACGACAAACAAGGCCATGGCTACGATCCATAAGTCCATCCCCGTCTTGGATCCCTCCGAAGCATCTCCCAGGGCGCTCAAAGGGGGATAGGATGTCCATCCGCCGCTGGCAGGACCCGTCTCAACAAACAGGGAAGAAAGCATTACGATGCTGGCTAACCAGAAAAACCAGTAGGACAACATATTCAGGAAAGGAGAAGCCATATCCCTTGCGCCAATCTGGAGAGGGATCAGGTAGTTGGCGAAAGTGCCGCTCAATCCGCCCGTCAACACGAAGAACACCAGTACCGTCCCGTGCATGGTCACCAGCGCATAATAAAATTCTGGCTGGATCTGACCGCCTTTGGCCCATTTGCTGCCCAGGAGATCTTCCAGGAATGCAAATTTGGTGTCCGGATAACCCAGCTGGAGACGAAACAACACAGACATCAACCCACCCAGGATAGCCCAGACCATCCCTGTGATCAGGAACTGCTTGGCAATCATTTTATGGTCCTGGCTGAATACATATTTCGTAATAAAGCTCTGTTTGTGATGATGGTCATCATGATGCACGTCATGAGTGGTAACCACTTCAGGATGTCCGTGTAATGCTGCTTCGTTGCTCATGAGAAAAAATTTAGTTGAAAACCGGCTCGCTATTCAGTTATTTATTTTGCGCCCGGACCCTAACCCCGGAGACGCTATGCTTTTTAGTTTTTCTGTGCCATCAGTTTCGCTGCGGCCGCAGGATCAGCCACTACCGAAGCTGTCTTGGTAGAGTCCGCAGCCTTTGCCGGTGCAGCCGGATCCTTATCCGGGAAAACCTGCACATAGTTCGGCTTCTGCTTAGCCTTCCAGAGAATGAACTCGTCCTTCGTCACCACCTTGATGATCCCTCTCATCGTATAATGCCCTCTTCCGCACATCTGGTCGCAGGAGATCTCATATTCGAAATCAGGATTATTCAATTTCTTTTTCATCTCGTCGGTCGTAAACTTGGGAATAAACCACAACGTGGTGGGCGTACCCGGTACAGCATCCATCTTCTGACGGAAATAAACCAACCCTACGTCATGGATCACATCCCTGGAATTGATGATCAGCTTTACCGGCTGATCCTTCACGATGTACATTTCGTTGCCGACTACCAAATCATCCTGCGCATAAGGGTCTTCCCAGATCAATCCCAGGGAGTTATTATCCTTATCGCTGATATTCTGATAGTATTTCTTTCCGAAAGTATTGTCTTTACCGGGGTAGCGGAAGATCCAGCCGAATTGCTTGCCCGTGACCTCCACCTGCATGGCATCGCTCGGAGCTTCCCCGGTGATACGGAACCAGTAGAACAAACCAAAGCCGACCAATACCGTAAGAGTGATAGCAGGTACGACGGTCCAGATCACTTCCAGACGGTTGTCATGGGGAAAGTAGAACGCTTTCCTCTTCTCGGAATACTGGAATTTGTAAGCAAACCAGAACAGCAGCACCTGGGTGATTATGAAAACGACCCCGGTGATCACAATAGTGATGTACATCATCTTGTCGATCTGTTCACCGTGTTTGGAAGCCGATTCCCCAAGGATCTTTCCCCTGAACAATTCATTGCACCAGTAGACTCCGATCAGCCCCAGTACGAGGAACGCGATCATGAGAAACCCATTGATACGGTTGTGCTGTTCAAAATTTTTCTTTTCGCCTTTCAGGACACCTACATACTCACTGGCCTTAGCGATCTGGAAGGTGATCAGGAAGCCAAATAACAGGATCAGTAACAGAAAAATAGTTGACATGATAGTTTAAAAGATTTTAAGTATGATGGATAATACTTTCTTTCAGGAAAGGGTGGTTTTTCGCCAGCAACGGGAACTTACTCAATACCTGTCCGGTCTGCCACATGATCAGCCCCACAAATCCAAGCGCCACCCCGAAATCGAACAGGTTCAAAGGCACCTGTTTGGGATAGTGGTAAGGGAATACCATCTGGAAGAAGTCCAGCCAGTGACCGAATATCAAAAGTACTGACATAAAAGTTACAGTAGCATAGTTACGCTTGGCGCTCGCCTTCATAAAGATCAGCAGCGGAGCCAGGAAGTTGATCACCAGGTTCAGGTAGAATACCCCTTCATAGGCGCCCTCGAACCGGGATTTGAAATAGATCGTTTCTTCCGAAATATTGGCATACCAGATCAGCATGAACTGGGCGAACCACAGATAAGTCCAGAAGATGGAGAAGGCGAACTGGAATTTGCCGAGATCATGCAGGTGCTCCTGGTTGACATATTCCAGGTACCCCAGGTTCTTCAGGTAGATGACGAACAGGGTCATCAGGGCGACGCCGGCGACGAAGCTGCTGGCAAACGTATACCAGCTGTACATCGTAGAGAACCAGTGTGCATTGATGCTCATCAGCCAGAGCCAGGGAGTTACAGAAGCTACGGTCAGGGCAAACCATACGATGTAGATAGCCGACCATACCGTATTCTTGAAAATATATTTCTTCCCTTCCCCGACGGTCAGGGGATGATTATCGATCTCACGGGAAATGTTCCGCATCTTCTGGCCGATCAGGATCCATAACCCGATGGATAAAGTCGTCCATACGATGAAGAAGGTAGGGTTGAGGAACCCTTTTTTACCATTCAGCACGGCATCATGCTTTACCACCTCCGGGTCAAGCCATTCGTAAATAGTTGTTTTCCCGCCAAGAACCAGGGCCATCAGAATGACAAAGGTGATGATCCCGATAGGGATAACGGATGCGGAGACAGCCTCGCTCACCCGGCGGAAAGCAAGCGTCCAGCCGCCGTATGCAAGCGTGGTCGCACAGAAGAAGAACATAGCCGCATTGGTGATCAGCAGGAAGTATACGCTGTTTTGCAGCAGGGAAGCCCAGAAACGGGTGCCATGATCCGTACCCCCATACATGATAAACCCAATGATCAAAGACAGCACGCCCACACCTGACAGACCAAGAGACCATTGTTTGTATCGGCCGGGTATTTCAAAATGTTCTTTAACTGATGACATTCTATACTTATTTAATGTATTCGTTAATCCGGTTGTTTTACTTTTTAGCGGCAACTGAATCGGTACCTGTGGCTGCCGATCCTGCGGACGCCCCGGTTGTACTCTTTGACGCACCCTGCCTGGCCTTGATATAAGCGATCACCATCCAGCGCTGATGCGTATTCAGCTGGGACGCGTAGCTTCCCATCTTATTCTTCCCGTAGGTGACGGAATAGAACATCTGCCCTTCCGGCATAGCTTCATATTTGGCATCTCCCACCAAAGTAGCAGGTTTGGCCGGGAAAGGACCGTCTCCACCCTTGTAAAGGGGACCGTTACCATCCAGTTTCGGGCCGTGGCAGATACCACAGTTCACCAGGTAAAGCCGTTCTGCTTCCACCAGCGTAGCCGTATCCAGGGCGCCGAGCGGATTCTTTACCTGTTTCGAAGCGGCATAATCCGTCGTATCGCCATCCTTGTCTTTTGCCAGCAGGAAGGGAAATAACTCGCCTCTTTTTATCGTACCGGCTACCGGCACATTGCTGAAATGTATTCCTTTCTTTTCCAGTTCCTGCTTTTCCTCTTCGGTTATGGAATAAGTTTCATAGGCCCGGCTATAAGCCATATCGGGCATATAAACTCTTCCTGGCTTGCGCCTGACATCGCTACAGCTGGCAACGATCACCACCGCGGCAATTATCAACGATAAGACGGCTACTTTTTTCATTATTATTCAAAGTTCGTTTCTGATTATACTTAGGCTAAGACAGTTTCTTTCTTTGCATAGGGTCCATTATCCTTATGATAGCGGCCCAGCCACCAGCCTGTTTCGGCGACCTGGGTATTGATTCCCTTGGCTCCCGCACTTTGCAGAAAAGCCTGCAGGTCTGCCTCATTGGTCTTCTCGGTGCATTCGATCACCATCGTGAACTGGTCATCGGTAGACCGCAGGTTGAAATGATGCTTGCGGACAAAAGGCGCCAGCTGACACAGGTAACAAAAAGTCAAAACCATGCCTACGGCAGAGAACAATACTGTCAACTCGAATGTAATAGGTAACCAGGCGGGAAGGTCAAAATGTGATTTACCGCCGAAATTGATAGGCCAGTCACTGTTAAAGATCCATCCGATACTGCTCACTGCGGTCGTGGTGCCGGTGATGCCATAAATAAATCCGGCCGTGTGCAGACTGGTCTCACGCAGCCCCATCGCCTTATCCAATCCATGGATCGGCATCGGCGTATAAATGTCATGGATCTTGTAACCTGCTGACCGGACTTTTTTAACGGCAGGGAATAAGACTGCTTCGTCTTCAAAATAGCCTACAACAAATTTTTTAACTGCCATATCTTTTATTATTAATAATCGTCTCGTCTTACTTACTAAAATCTTCTTACTCCCCCTTTAGGGAGCCGGGGGGTTAATGCGCGTGGGCCATTTCGTGCGCAAACTCTTCCACCGATTCCTTTTCCGCCTCACCCATCTTTTCTTTGTACGAATCGCCGGATCTCTTCAGGATGTGCTTGATTTCTGCAATAGCGATAACCGGGAAGAACTTAGAGAAAAGGAAGTAACAGGTAAAGAACAATCCGAAAGTCCCCATATAAAATCCAATTTCCCAGATAGTCGGCCTGTAATACGTAGACCAGCTGCTCGGCAGGTAATCCCGGTAGATGGACGTCACGATAATTACAAAGCGCTCAAACCACATCCCGATATTTACGATCACGGACATAAAGAAAGTCACCGTGAGATTTCTTCTCATCTTTTTGAACCAGAAGATCTGCGGAGATAATACGTTACAACCCATCATCAGGTAGTAGCTCCATCCGAAGGGACTGAAGATGTTCACGCGGTTCTGCATGAAAGCCCAGTTTTCAAACTTATTCATACCATACCAGGCGATGAACAGCTCCGTGAGATAGGCCACGCCTACAATAGAGCCCGTAAGCACGATTACCTTATTCATCACTTCGATATGCTCCATGGTAATATATTCCTCCAGGCTAAGCACTTTACGGGTCACCAGCAACAGGGTCTGCACCATGGCAAAACCCGAGAAGATGGCTCCTGCTACGAAATAAGGAGGGAAGATCGTCGTATGCCAGCCCGGTATAACGGAGGTGGCGAAGTCAAAGGATACGATGGTATGCACGGACAATACCAGGGGCGTACTCAACCCCGCCAGCACCAGGGACAGCGCCTCGTGACGTTGCCAGTGTTTGGTAGAGCCCGTCCATCCGAAAGAAGCGACGCCATAGAAGGCTTTTCTCCATTTCAATTTAGCCCTGTCCCGTACGGAAGCCAGATCGGGTAATAAACCCGAGTACCAGAACAGCAGGGAGACGGTGAAATAAGTCGATATCGCAAATACGTCCCATAAAAGGGGAGAGTTAAAGTTAGGCCACAACGGTCCGCGTGTATTAGGATAAGGCATTACGAAGAAAGCCATCCAGACACGACCCATATGCCAGATCGGGAACTGGCCGGCGCACATAACCGCGAAGATGGTCATGGCTTCCGCGGCACGGTTTACCCCTGTTCTCCAGCCCTGACGGAATAACAAAAGGATCGCTGAGATCAGGGTTCCGGCATGACCGATCCCTACCCACCATACGAAGTTGGTGATATCCCAACCCCAGCCGATGGTCCGGTTGAGATTCCACTGGCCTACCCCGTATACGACCTCATGCGTTACGGATATGACCCCGAAGGTGAGCAGACCGAGGGAGATGATGAAACCAATCCACCAGGTGAGCGAAGGACTCGCCTCGATGGGACGCACAATATCTTCCGTGACCTGGTGATAATTTTTGTCACCTACTACCAAGGGGGGTCTTACCTGTGATTCGTACTTTAATAATGCCATAGTGTTTTGAGCTTTTAGTTGCCGGCCTTCGCCGTCAACTGTTAAATTCTCAGTTTATATATTCTCTTCGCATTCGTTCATTCAATCCATTCGCCGTTCGCGTTCATTCCCCTTTAGGAATGTTTTTCCTCAGCCGCCTCTTCTTTTTCTTTTCCTTCGAATTCCCGGATCACTTCCGTGTTACGTACCTTGGCCAGGTAGTTGACGTTAGGCAATACGTGTAATTCTTCCAGTGCATAGAACAGGCGGAAGGAATTCTCGCCTCTTGTATGAGAGATCAGGCTTTCTTTATCATTTACATTCCCGAAGACGATCGCATCGGAAGGGCAAGCCTGCTGACAGGCAGTCCGTACATCCTGCATATCTTTCAGGGGGCGGTCTTCTTTTTTCGCTTTCAGCTTGCCTTCCTGCAGACGCTGCACGCAGAAGGAGCATTTTTCAATCACACCACGGCTACGCACGGTAACATCGGGGTTGAGCACCATACGGGTCAGGTCGTCATTCATCTGGAATACGACCGCATCCAGCTTGCCTACCGTCGTCTGGTCCTGGTTATTCGGGAAGCTGTCCGCTCCGGTATAATCAGCCCAGTTGAAACGGCGGACCTTGAAAGGACAGTTGTTGGCGCAATAGCGGGTTCCGATACAACGGTTATAAGCCATCTGGTTGAGGCCTTCGCTGCTGTGGTTGGTCGCTGCTACCGGGCAAACGTTCTCACAGGGGGCGTTGTCACAATGCTGGCAGAGCATAGGCTGGAACACTACCTGTACGTCGTCCGGATCATCCAGCTTGCTGCCGGGAGTCGCTGCGAAATAACGGTCGATACGCAGCCAGTGCATATCGTGATAGCGCAATACTTCGCTCTTGCCGACAACAGGTACATTGTTCTCTGCATGACAAGCCACGACACAGGCTCCGCAACCAAAGCAGGAGTTCATGTCGATGGACATGCCCCACTTGATGCCGGGCTTATCGTAAGTTGGGTAAAGCGTACCCTGTTTTGTATAATTTTCGACGCCGCCGTAAGGTTTCAGCTCTTTCTCGCGCTCTTCCAGGATCTCGTTCGGGGTCTTTTTAAAATCTTCCAGCGTGACCTCTTTTACCACTTCCGAGCGGCCTTCATAGCTGCTATGCGTCTGAGTCTGGGCTACCTGGTAGGTTTCATTGGTCTTCTCGAAACTGGCTTCGGAGTTGCTCCACTCGACGGTCGTTCCATTAAAGCCCAGCAGAGGGAAAGCATTCTTTCCGACACCGACTACGGCTCTTCCGATAAAATCCGGCGTATTCTCGGGTTTGGCGCTCTGACGGCCATAACCGACGGCGATACCGATCACTTCATTATGCGTTCCGGGAACGATGACCACGGGGAGGGTCATTTCCTTACCTGCTACTTTTACCTTGATCACCTGCTTTTCGGGATGTACTTCGTATGCATCCGCCTGGCGCTGCACGCTAAGGTCCAGCCCAAATGTATCCTTCGCGAATTTGGGGGAGACGATTGCATAGTTATCCCAGGTGGCTTTCGTGATAGGATCCGGCAGTTCCAGCAGCCAGGGGTTATTAGCCTGAGCACCGATACCGATGGCCACTTTCTGATAAAGTACGACCTCGAAGGCCCCGCCTTTTTTCCAGGCGCCGATGGCGGAAGCCGCTTCGCCGACCTTTGCATTGCTGAAAGAGGCCGTGGCGGCGGCAGGAGCGGAGGCTGGTTCTATAACCCCATCCTGCAGCGCTTTTTCATACGCTTCGATGCCTCCCAGCTTACTGGTCCAATATTGTTTAAAATATGCCTCGTACGTAGTGTTGCTGCCGCTCCATTTCAATAAGGACTCTTCAAAAGGCCTTGTTTTGAACAGCGGGGAAATGGTCGGCTGGAGGAAACTGTAGTAGCCGGGCTTAGGTTCTGCATCACCCCAGCTTTCCAGGAAATGAGGGGCTGGGATCGCAAATTTTACCAATTCCGTTGTTTCATCCAGGCGGTCATTGAAAGAGACCGTGGTCTTTATTTTATTCAGGCCTTCTTTGAATTTGTCAGCCTCATAATAATCGTAGGCCGGATTCACTCCGTAGATCAGCAGCGCGCCGACCTTTCCGGCGTTCATATCTGCTACGAGGGCGTTCATTTCGCTGTCAATACCCTGGCGCAGCTGGATGGGAGCAGCCCAGTTGATGGTAGTTCCATTGGCGCCGATAGCCTCGTTGATGGCATTTACGATCACCTGAACGTCGGGATTGTTGCTGCCGCTCACTACCAACGCCTTACCCTTATTCTCCAGGAGATCCTTGGCGGCTTTCTTAACGCCGGCCTTTAATTTATCATTCAGTGCGGGAGCGCTGACGCTTCCACCCAGCTCAGCCAGCAGGGCCAGGGCGATGGCGCCGGACTCCGAAGGACGATGGGCATAGCGATCATCGGCATTACCACCTGTCATCGACAACAGGCTTTCAAATTGGTAATGCTTGCTCATGACGGGATTCTTCTCGTTGATCTTTCTTCCTGCAGCATAACCACGGCTGAATTCCAACGGGGCCAGCCAGGTTCCCAGGAAGTCGGCGCCCAGGCTCACGATTACCCTGGCGCTCCCGAACTGGTAGGAAGGAATGGCCTTTTTACCGTATGTAGCTTCATTGGCCAGCAGGATGCCGCTATAGGAATCCGCATCGTATTGTACGTGGCGGCTGCCTGGATATTTTGCTAAGAATTCGCTGATGATCTGTTTGGTAGTAGGGGAGGTCAGGGAGCCTGTCAGCAGGACCAGAGGAGCTCCGGCGGCACCGGCCAGGGAGTCGGCCACCAGCTTGTCAAAAGCTTCGAAGGTGCTTACCTCTTGTGGTTTGCCGTCCGTGATCTGAACAGGGTAGCGAAGGCGGGCCGTATCATACAGATCCAATACGGAGGCCTGTACCCGGGCGGAAGTACCGCCCTTGGTGATGGACGACAGCTCATTTCCTTCTATTTTGATAGGACGTCCGTCCCTTACTTTAGCGACAATGGAAACGACATCTCCGCCGGAAGTGTAGGTGGTAGCGTAATAATCCGCCACACCCGGGATCATATTCTCCGGTTTATTGAGATAGGGAACAACTTTCTTTATGGGGATTTCGCAACTGGCGGCCAGCGTTGCGGCGGCTGTACTAAAGCCTAAGTATTTAAGAAAATCTCTCCGGGGAGTCTTGGCGTCGAGCAATCCTTTTCCATCCAGGCCTTCCAACGGTAAATCCTGGTCGAATTCATTTTCCGTCGATTTCTGAAACGCTTCACTGTTATTGCGCTCTCCGAAACTTTGCCAGTATTTTTTGTCGCTCATATTTGAGAAGTTAAACCCCTCTTTGTCTTCCGGAATATATCCCGGACAGCTTTTAAGGGACTTGAATTTTTACATTATATATATACTAATCTTCAAAGCTCTTTTCTTACCTCCCCTTCAGGACCCTCCCCCTCCAGGGGGCCGGGGGGGTGGGGCGGGGATATTAATAATGGCATTTCTGGCACTCCGTACCGCCGATATTCTCAACGGTTACGCTATCCATCTTGCCAGTTCTCAGATCTTTATGGAATTTTTCATAAATGCTGTAGAACTTGTTCCCATTTCCGCTGGAATCAACAAAATTGACCTTGGTAGTCCGGTGGCAATTGATACACCAGCCCATGCTCAATTCTGCGAATTGTTTCACCTCGTTCATTTCCTGGATCGGACCGTGACAGGTCTGGCACTGTACCTTACCGGCGCGGATATGCTGTGCGTGGCTAAAGAATACGTGATCGGGAAGATTGTGGATCTTGGTCCATTCTACGGGTTTGGCATGCTCGGTGTTGTAGCGGCCGGTCTTGGGATCATATCCTGTAAAGCTGTACAGCTTCTGGATTTCCGCCGTTCCATCCACTTCCTCGCCGTTTTCGCGGTATAATTTCGGACCCTTGGTGTAGTCGTTGATCGCTGCGTGACAGTTCATACAGACATTCAACGCAGGCACAGTAGCATGTTTGCTTTCCCAGGCATTGCCATGGCAGTAGAGACAGCTGATCTGGTTGATCCCGGCATGTACCTTATGAGAGTAGAAGATCGGTTGTTCCGGCTGGTAGTCCTTGGTGCGGCCCAGGCCGATAGCGCCCTGGATCGTGAAGTATCCACCCACTACGAAGAGCAGTAAGATGACGAGGGTGATATAAACCTTATTTCTGTAGAAAGGAATCGGCTCAGCAGTAGGGATGCCTTCTTTATCGTCGGAGAGTTTCTTCAGACTGCTGTTCACCTGGAGCAGGACCATCATGATGATGGCCAGGATCAGGGTCAGGATACCGTACAGGAGCGTATTATCGCTCTGCGCTCCTTTTGAACTGGCATCTTCCCCAGTGCCGCCAGTGGAGGCGACGGGGGCCTGATAGCTTTCCACATACTTGAGGATGGCGTCGATCTCGCCGTCCGTTATAGTCGGGAAAGTGTTCATCGTGGTCTTGTTGTACTGATTGAACAGACCAGTGAAATACGGGTTACCCGAGGCCAGAACCTTCGCATTGTTCCGGATCCAATCGTGTAAGAGCTTCTTATCCGGGACTCTTTCCGTAACCCCTTTCAGCGCGGGGCCGGTAATTACTTTTATAGGATTATGGCAGGACGCACAATTGGATTGGAACAAAGCCTTTCCGTCTTGCGCATACAACCTATTTCCCATTAAAACCAAAGTGGAGAGTAGGATACTGAAAAATAACGTTTTGACAATCGGTCTATGGTGGATCATATATACAATCTGTTGTATAAATGTGGAAAAATCTCCTGAACAGGTTGCAAAAATAAGTCAGGATTTTAACAAAATATCAACATGGTGAAAATTTTTTTTCCCGCATTTGGCGTGGGTTTCAGCGAATTGTACAAATTCATTCTGACCTTCTGTCATATTACTGTCAATAAATTTATTGAACAAAATTGGTAGGGAGGCGAGGGTTTGTTGTTTACATTTTCGCATGGATTCCGTTTCGTGCTTAAATGGGAACTTCCTTAACGGCGCAGGATCCTTTTTATTTTCTCCCGGGGCTGGCGTAGTTTTGACGGATGAAGCAGATTGCCATCTTCGCCTCGGGCACAGGAACGAATGCCGCTCGTATTATCGATCATTTTCGTCACCACCCCTCTATAAAAATAAGCCTGATCGTCTGCAACAAACCAGGGGCAGGGGTGTTGAGCATTGCCGAAAAAGAGCAGATCCCAACGATCCTCCTGGAAAAGGAGCCCTTTTTCCGGGGCAACGCCTATGTGGAGGAATTGCAGGCGAGAAAGATCGATTTCCTGGTGCTGGCGGGCTTTTTATGGAAGATCCCGGCAGCCCTGGTAAAAGCATACGGAGGCAGGATCATGAATATTCACCCGGCCCTGTTGCCCAAATACGGAGGGAAAGGAATGTACGGGCAGCATGTTCATGAAGCCGTGATCGCCGCCCGGGAGAAAGAGACGGGTATCACCATTCATTATGTGGATGAGCTCTACGACCACGGACAGGTCATCTTCCAGGCCAGCTTTCCCATAGAGGAGACCGATACCCCCGAATCCGTGGCCCGGAAAGTGCATACCCTGGAACATGAGCATTTTCCCGGGATTATCGAGCAGGTGGTCAATAATCTGCAAAATCAACGTTAAAACAACAATTCCAGGATCTTTATATCCTGTTTTGGTAGTAATATCACTTTTTAAAAACATCGTCTTTGTCCCATTCTACCCATAAAATCATACTGGTATTCTTCTTATTGTCAATTTTTACCGGCGGGCAAGTCTGGGGACAGCAGGTCACGGTAAGAGGGACGGTCTATAATATGTACCGCACAAGACCATTGGATGCCGTCAGCGTCGTCAGCACTTCCGGCCGGGGCACCACCACCGATTCGAATGGAAATTACGCGATCCAGGTCCCGATGGAGGATTCCATCTATTTCTCCTACCTGGGCAGGGCTACGGCCAAATATGCGGTCAGCGCCATCAACACTTTTTCCGGCTTCGATATCGCCCTCCATGTAGACCCCCTCGAGCTCAAGGAGGTCAGGGTCATGCCCCAGAATTATCGTATGGACTCCCTGCAAAACCGGAAGGACTACGAACGGTACTTCGATTTCAAGAAACCGGGATTTAAGATCACCAGCCCTACCACCAATGGAGGCCTGGGAGCAGGAGTCGATCTGGACGAGCTGATCAATGTCTTCCGCTTTCAACGGACCAAACGCTTGCTGGCCTTTCAGCACAGACTGGTGGATGAAGAGCAGGATAAGTTCGTCGACCATCGTTTCAGCAAGTATATCGTCAAAAAGACCACCCATCTGAACGGCGATGAACTGGATAGCTTCATGGTCAAATACCGCCCTTCTTATGAGTTTTGCAAACGGTCGACCGACTACGATTTCCTGGATTATATCAAGCTGGCCTATTCGCAATATAAAAAAGACCGCAAAGAGACCCCCTAGGGGAGACCACAGGTCGCATCCCTATTTATTATATTTGCCCCAAAATCTTCCAATATGGATCAACTGACGCTGGGTATCGGCACCAGGCTGCAGCATACACAATTCGGCCCTGGAGTCATTGTCGGTGTTAAATACGCCGTTTACATCATTTCTTTCATACACCATGGCATAAAAGAGATCGATAAGACCGATGAACACCTGGACGAGATCATTCCGGAGAATGTCACGGAAGAAGTCGAGACCCATTCGGATACCGAAAAATCATTGTTGAAGATCCTGCGCCTCTGGGGAGGACTCACCGAACTGGTCCCACTGGGCGATAAATGGAAGGGCGGAACCCTGATCCTGCAGTCAGGCGACAAGTCCATCAAACCCAAAGAAGTGCCAATCGATGTGTTCTTCCATAAGATCGTCATGGCCAGGGACCGGCTTCGCGTGCTGGAGCAGCAGATCAACGGTCACAAAGGACTGAGCGATGAGGATAAGGTGAACCTGCAGCAGTACATAACCCGTATCTATGGTTCCTTTACCACTTTCAATGTATTGTTTAGAAATAAGGAACAATGGTTCATCGGGGAGACCACGGGTCTCCCGCGCGAAGCGCCATAATTAGACCCGACGTAAAAAATGCCGGCATTTTTTACGTCGCTAAAGGGGAGACCGCAGGTCTTCCCCTCCCTTTAAATACAAAAGCCTCCTTTTGCAAGGAGGCTGCCCTAATCAGTTCCATCACCATTAAACCTTATCCTATTAATACTAAAATACATAATAAAAAATCCAATAGCAAGCGTTGTGCATGAATAGTGCAAAACTTTAGCCGGGTAAAACCATCAATACCCCATCAGCTTTTTCACCGTTTCATCCAGTCTCGACTTCGCCAGAAAATTACTTTCCAGCTCCATGTTAAACGGAACAGGCGTGTCCAGGGACGCACAACGCAGGACCGGCGCATCGAGATATTCGAAGCAATGTTCCCCGATCCAGGCAGCTATTTCTCCACCGATCCCTCCGGTAAGCGTATCTTCATGAAACAATAATATTCTTCCCGTCTTTTTAACGGCCGTTCGGATCGCCTCATAATCCAGGGGCAATAAGGTACGCAGATCAAGGATATCAAAAGAAAGTTCCGGGTGCTCAGCGGCATAGGCTGTTGCCCAATGTACACCGGCCCCATACGTTATGATGGAAAGATCCTCTCCCTCCCGGACCCAGGCCGCTTTACCGATCTCGATCTCGTAATAGGCTTCGGGCACAGGGCCCGTGATGCTGCGATAAAGGGCTTTGTGTTCAAAATATAATACCGGGTTAGGATCATTGATAGCAGCAATCAGTAAACCTTTTGCATCCGCCGGCGTGGAAGGGTAGACGACTTTCAATCCCGGCGTATGTACGAACCAGGCCTCATTGCTCTGTGAATGAAAGGGACCGGCTCCGACGCCGGCTCCGGTCGGCATGCGAATGACCGTATCAGCCTTCTGCCCCCAGCGATAGTGGATCTTGGCCAGGTTGTTAACGATCTGGTTAAACCCCGCGGTAACAAAATCCGCAAACTGCATTTCCATGACGCTCTTATGTCCTTCCAGGCTTAGCCCCAACGCACAGCCTACAATGGCGCTCTCGCAGAGCGGTGTATTTCGCACCCTTTCTTTTCCGAATTCATTCATAAACCCCTCCGTGATCTTAAAAGCCCCTCCGTATCCGGCGATATCCTGCCCCATGAGGATGAGACCGGGATGTTGCTGCATGGATTGCCGCAAGGCTTCACTGATGGCGTCGATCAGGCGCTTCTGGGGCGCATTCCCCGGACCATTGCCGCCCTCCCCGGCCACAGGCACAGGAGCCTGGTCAGGGTCTGTCCCCGGAGCGAAGGCCATTTCAGGGCTGGGTGTACGCGCGGCATATACAGCATATACGTCCCGGATTTCGGCGGCAGTGTCCGGAACGATCCTCCGATGCTCCAAAACCGGCTCCAGCTCCGACTCGATATACTGCCGGATCTCTTCCCGCATCCGGCTTACCATTTCTTCCGTCAATACCTGCTGCTCCAGGAGCCAGGCTTCATAATTAGCCACCGGATCCTTTTTGGACCAGTCCTCCAGCAGCTCTTTGGGCACATATTTGAGACCACTGGCTTCCTCATGCCCCCGCATCCGGAAAGTCATGCATTCCACCAGATACGGACGTTGATATTTTATACAATATTCCCGGATCCCTCTCAGGGTATCATATACCGTTAAGATATTATTTCCATCGATGCGGACCCCTTCCATTCCATACCCTTCCGCTTTATATACCAGGCTCTCGCAGCGATATTGTTCCGATACGGGCGTACTCAGCCCATACCCGTTATTCTCCACCAGGAAAATGACCGGGAGGTCCCAGACCGACGCCACATTCAACGCCTCATGGAAATCACCCTCGCTGGTGCCCCCATCGCCGGAGAAGACCAGGGATGCCTGCTGCTTTTTATCGAGTTTGTAAGCGAGAGCGATGCCGTCAGCAATGCCTAGCTGGGGACCCAGGTGGGAGATCATGCCACAGATCGCATGCTCCCTGCTCCCGAAATGAAAACTTCTCTCCCGCCCATTGCTATACCCATCCCGGCTACCCTGCCATTGAAGGAATAATTTGGATAACGGCATCTTCCGGGTAGTGAAGACCCCCAGGTTTCGATGCAGGGGCAGGATCCAATCGGCTTCTCCCATAGCCAGGGTCGCCCCCGCCGCGATCGCTTCCTGCCCGATACCGCTGAACCATTTGCTGATCCGGCCCTGGCGCAATAACACCAGCATCTTCTCCTCGATCATCCGCGGCAATATTATGCTTCTGTAGAAACGAATAAGCTCCCCGTCGTTAAAATCTTTTCTGTCAAAGTTCATACAATCAATCGATCAGATTATGAATTAGCGTTATGGACGTCTCTTCCTCCCCTCCTCTTCCCGGTCCTTTTATTGGCGTCTCTTCCTCTCTTCATCTTCCCGGTCCTTGTAAAGCAGGGAGGTGAGTATGGAAAGCAGCAGGCTGAACAAAAGAGCCCATCCGAATCCATCCACATGGAATCCATCCACGAATCTCCCGGCAATCAGGACAATACCGGCATTAATGACAAAAAGGAATAATCCAAAAGTAAGAATAGTGATCGGTAAGGTCAGGATAATCAGTACAGGCTTAAGCAGCGCGTTCAAAACGGCCAGGACCACCGATAGCAGCAGCGCCGACCAGAAAGTATCGATATGAATGCCACGCAGCACCGCAGAAAGGCCAAAAGCAACCACTGCCGTAACAAGGATGCGGAGAAGGAAATTCATGTGGATCTTTTCATCAAGTTAAGAAAGAATTATGTGCCGGACATGCACTTTCCAAAATTTAGTGCATATCCGGTCCAATTCCCCCTTACACCACCACCAGCTCGAAGAAAGCAGCCGGATCCAGGTACTTTTTAGCCAGCTCCTGCAATTCGTCGGGGGTGATGGTCTTAATGGTTCGGATGCCCTGGTAGAAATATTCCCCGTCAAGACCATTGAGCAGAATATTCTTCCACCGCGAGGCTACATGGAAAGGGCCGTCCAGGTCTCCCAGAATAGTCCCGATCGTATAGTTGCGGGCCATCTGCAATTCCTCCTCTTCGATAGGCTCCTCGCATAAAAGCTGCATTTCCTTATAGACCTCTTCGATGGTCGCGGCGCAGACTTCTTTTCCGGCCTCCGTACTGATCAGCAGGGCACTCTCCTGTATATTATTTACCAGGTAACTATAGATCCCATAAGTATACCCTTTGTCTTCCCGGATATTATCCATCAGCCTGGACCCGAAAAAGCCCCCGAATACATTATTCAGTACCTGGACTTTCTGAAAGTCGGGATGATGCCGGTTGGGGAAGTTCCGGGCGATCCGGATAGAGCCCTGGACACCATTGGGGTCATTTACAATATTATATTTCTTTTGTTTTTCCGGCGTAATGATATACGAAGGGACCACATTTTCTTTACCGGGAGCCCGTAACGGCAAGCCGCCAAAATGAAGCTCCAGCTGCTGCAGCAGCGTATCCGGCAGCTTGCCGGCTACAAAGATCCGGCAGGCGCCATGCTGATAATGCTTGTGGTAATATTCCCTCAGCTCTTCCCGTTCCAATAGCTGGTAGTCCTCCAGGGAGCTATATCTCCCATAAGGATGCGTAGGCCCGTATAAATAGGAATCGATCAGACGGTTGGCTACAAACTCACTTTTTTTCAGGCTTACCTGCAATCTTTGCTGCCCGTTCTTTTTATAGATATCCAGCTCTTCTTGTGGATATACGGAGTCCGCTATCAGCTCGGCAACCACCGGCAACAGCTCATTGACATGCTTGCCCAGGCAATGCAGGGTAAGATCGGCCATTTCATGGTGACAGGCCCGGCCCAGGTGGGCGCCATAGTATTCAAAATGTTCATTGATATTAAAGGCATTTCGGGTGGAAGTGCCATTTTTCAATAATGCATTGGCCGCGGCCGCTATGCCTTTTCTTTCCTCATACGAGTTGCCGGCGTCAAAGATCCAGTTCACCATCAGGACATCTACAGTGCCCAGGTCGATGGCATATACTTCTACTCCATTCCGGAGTACATGCTTTTGGTAAGGAGGCAATTCCAGATGGAAGTCGATAGCATCCTTTATAGGGGGGGCAATTTGTCTGTTTAGCATACTTTTTTTGTGTTCTGTGTTAAATCGCTGACTACAGGTCAGCTCGGTTGGCCGGCGTGATAATACAACGTATTACTGTTATTGGAGTCGAAAAGCCGGCGGCTGGTACTCAGCATTTCATCGGCCGTGACGGACTGGTATTTCTCCAGCTCCGTATTCATCATATTCACATCCCCCAGCAATTCATAAATAGCCAGGCTATTCGCACGGTTCATTACGCTCATATCTTCGAATACGATAGCCGCCTCCGTCTTGTTCTTTATCTTTTCCAGCTCTTTTTCGCTTATCTTTTGCGTACGGATCTTTTCCAGCTCTTCCTCTATGGCTTTATCCGCATCGGCCAGGCTGACGCCTTTGATCAGCTTTCCTTCTATAACGACCAGACCCGGGTCATTGGACCCGGTATGATAACACTCGATCTGGCTGAATAATTTTTTCTCCTTGATCAACGCCTGGTGCAGACGGGAAGAACCGCCGCCGCCCAACACCTCCGTGATCAGGTCGGCCACATAATAGCCGGGCTCCGTGCGCGAGGCCATGGGAAACGCCTTGTACAGCGCATCCAGCGGTACGTCCGCCGTTACTTCCAGTTTGCGGATCTCGTGTTGCAGCGGCTCTACGGGTAAGTTGCGTTTATATTTTTCGCCGGAAGGAATATCCCCGAACCATTTTTCCGCCAGCAGACGAACCTGCTCCGTCTTTACGTTGCCCGCCACGACCAGGATGGCATTGGCAGGACGATAGTATTTGAAAAAAAACTGTTGCACATCCGTCAGCTGCGCCTGTTCGATATGGCTCAGCTGGCTGCCGATCGTCATCCAGCGGTAAGGATGCTTTTTATAGGCCAGCTCCCGCATTTTAAACCATACATCTCCGTATGGCTTGTTGATATAATGCTCCTTGAACTCTTCTGAGACTACTTTGCGCTGCACCTCCAGGCTTTTCTCGCTGAAAGCCAGGGATAACATGCGGTCGCTCTCCAGCCAGAAGGCCGTCTCGATATTCTCCGCCGGCAGTTGAATATAATAATTGGTAAAATCGTTGGTCGTATAGGCATTGTTCTCTCCGCCTGCCAGCTGCAATGGCGTTTCGAAGTCTTCGATATTCACTGAGCCGCCAAACATCAGATGTTCGAACAAATGAGCAAAACCCGTCTTGCCCGGATCCTCATCCCTAGCCCCTACATCGTATAATACGTTCACCACGGCCATAGGGGTGGAGACGTCTTCATGTACAATAACCCTCAATCCGTTGGACAGCTGAAATCTTTCGAAATGTATCATAATTGCCGTGCAAGTTAAAGAAAGTTCACCGATCCGCGCCCGCCCCCTAAATGATACTTTTTACACGAAGTTTCAGCTCCTGGAGGGCGCCATTCCGCTTTACGATGATGACCACCTTTTCACCGATCGTCTGCAGAATGTTCTTATAAGCCTGGATATTATTGGAGAAATTATTATTAACGGCTACAACGACATCATCCAGCTTAAGCCCGGCTTTTTCCGCCGGAGAACCCAGCATAATATCTCCTACCCGTATTTCCCCTTCTACCCAGTAAATACCCAGCCCGGTATAGGAATAATCGAACTGATCGCGGTAATGGGTGTTGGGGATCAGGAAAATTTCCCGGCGATCGTAATTGAGGGTCACATTGAACCGGCGCAGGATATCATTCCCCAGCAGACCGCCCAGATTTGGATACGACGTGACATTATAATCATCGTCAAAGATATAGGTCGGCACCTTCCGGAACCGGTAAGGCCCCAGCCGCACCTCCTTCAGCGTGGTCAGCCGCATATTGGCCTTCCCGCCCAGCCCTTCCGCCTGCGTAGGGAACGGTTTTTTCCGGGGATCCAGCAAACTGCTGTCACTCACGAAATCAGAGGATAATAACATACAAAGACCAGCCCCTGTATCGAAATAAAACCGGGAATTGATATTTTCCGCATCCCTTACCTGGGCAGCCTGTATCGGCAGACTGGCAATGATCGGCTTGAGGAGATGCCCCCCCTTGGGGTATTTAAACGTGCCCTTGGAATATACATAGATCTTCAGACTATCGTAATCGAGCCTCACAATGTAGCGGGAAAAAAAGCTGTACCCGACGATACCGTCGATCTTCTCTCCATAGACACTGCTCAGGATATCGTAATCATTCACATGAAAATTAAGGCTATCCACTGTCAGGCCGGGCAGGTGCAGGGTCTCATTGTAGATAAACCTTACCTGCCGGATACCGGCAATACCCAGGATGGTCTTATCGGAAGGAAGTGTCTGGAGCTTGAGCCTGGTGACGGTGGCTGAATCCAGGGAGATCCCTCCGCTGCCCGTGTCCAGGATAAAATTGAGACTGTCCGGAAAATTACCGAGGCATGCTCTCATCAGGATCACTCCGCCCGTAAACACGGTAAAAGAGAAACTGGTGATCAATTTGGCCGGGGCCGGTATAAATTTTTCCTGGGCCTCCAGCGGTCTGCCGGGAAAAAAGACAAAACAGACCAGCCACAGGAAGAAAAGCAGCCTGAAGGGACGATGGGAATGATCCGGCAGGGATGAAGGTGTTTTCTGGCTAAGCATGGTTAGTGGCATTCAGTCCGTTAAATATATTACCAAATTATTGTTATCACAAGCCGTTCATCCGGAATTATTTATCTTTTAAATGGGACGCAAGATCCTGTCAACAGGTAGCAAGATTCCTTCAATAGACTTTACCCGGGAATCCTTCGCAGGGAACACTTAACTTTGTCTATTATTTTTAAACGCGGCATTATGAACTTTTCCGAACTATATACAAAAGCCCTGAACCGGGAATTCCTGGACGCAGAAGAAGGGATCTTTTTATTTGAGAAAGCTCCTCTTACAGAATTGATGTACCTGGCCAACGAGCTACGGAAAATACAGGTACCCCATGGTAAAGTGACCTGGCAGATCGACCGGAACGTAAATACCACGAACGTCTGCCTCGCCAACTGCAAATTTTGTAATTTCTACCGGATTCCGGGCCATGCGGATGCCTATATCACAGATATCGACACGTATAAAAGAAAGATCGAAGAGACCTTCCGCTGGGGAGGAGATCAGTTGCTCCTGCAGGGAGGACATCATCCGGAGCTGGGACTGGAATTCTATACCTCGCTGTTCCGCCAGCTAAAAGCCCTATACCCCACGCTGAAGCTTCACACCCTCGGACCACCGGAAATAGCCCATATCAGCAAGCTGGCAAAAATGAGCCATCATGATGTGCTCGTGGAATTAAAGAAGGCGGGAATGGACTCCCTGCCCGGAGCCGGAGCCGAGATCCTGGTAGACCGGGTACGCCGCCTTATCAGCAAAGGAAAATGCGGATCCCAGGAATGGCTGGATATTATGCACGAAGCGCACAAGCTGAATATCACCAGCTCCGCGACAATGATGTTCGGACACGTGGAGACGCTCCGGGAGCGGATGGACCACCTGATAAAGATCCGCGAGGTGCAATCCAGGAAACCGGAAGAGGCAAAAGGATTCCTCGCATTCATTCCCTGGACCTTCCAGGACGTAGATACCCTATTGACAAGGATCCGGGGGGTGCATAACCTCACCACCCCGGAAGAATATATCCGTATGATCGCCATCAGCCGGATCATGTTGCCCAATGTAAAAAACATCCAGGCTTCCTGGCTGACCGTCGGTAAACAGACCGCCCAGCTATGCCTGCATGCCGGCGCCAATGACTTCGGCAGCATCATGCTGGAGGAGAATGTGGTCAGCGCCGCCGGCGCCCCGCACCGTTTTACAGCCAAAGGCATCCAGGAGGCTATCCGGGAGGCCGGTTTCGAACCCCAATTGCGCAATCAGCAATACGAGTGGAGAGAAATGCCCGCCGCCATGGAGGATCAGGTTATAAACTATTAACTATCATTAAACTAAGTATTTACCCTAGTTTTTTTATAGTTCCGGAAACTTAAATGGCCAATTTTGCGTTCTATGGGGAAGGACCCCGCTAAAATATTCCATGAAAAGCCCCTTCCGCAAATTAATACGCATATCGGTTGTCTTGTTTGTATTGGTTCTTTTGTTCAATTTTTTTGGATATTATTTTAACCACATAAGATCCATCGAGAACAAAGAACTGATCGAAGCCGTCAATCGGTCCGGACACCAGCAAACGCTCTGCCAGCAAATCGCCAAGGAGTCTATCCTGCTATTGAGTACCCCCGGGAGTAAAAAGAACGACGATTTAAAGGACACCCTCAGCCGACACCTGCTCCTGTTTAAAACTGAACAGGAATTTCTGCAAAAGCAGGCCGGAGCAACACCTCCCCCTGTTCCCCAACGTATTTTCCAGATCAAACTATTCCTTTCCAGCGCCCGGCAGTTCTTCCTGCCCATGATCGATATCGGAGAAGAGATCACCCAGTCCGACTCCTCCCTGCTGGCCATGAATAAACAGCTCTATCTGCGGGAACTGACCTACAACGAGCAGAAATTCAGCGCGCTGATGGACCAGGTTACCCGTACGTATGCGGAGATGGTGAATGAAAAAAGCCGGGAAGTATCGACGCTCGATACCGGCAAATTCATCTCCCTGATCATTGCCATCATCTGTCTGATCTGGCTGGTGCTGGAGCCAGCTTTCAAAAAAGGGGAAAAGAATTACAAGGAGCTGCAGAAAGCAAGGAATGAATTACTAAACGAAAAGAAATTCCTCGCCTCCATCCTGCAATCCCAGACCAACTATGTTATAAGGATCAACCGGACCGGTCATTTCACCTACGCCAACCCTGCTTTTCTAAAGACCTTCGGGTATACGGAACAGGAGGTACCCTATATCCTTTTTTATACCACCATTTTTCCAAAAGACCTGGCGCGCTGCCAGCAGGTGGCCAATGAATGCTGGAATAACCCGGGCAAGGTCTCCCGTCTCCTGATCCGTAAGCCTATCGCACAGTCCCGGCAGTTTGTCTGGACAGAATGGGAATTCCTGGCCTTGCCGGGCGATAACGGTCAGGTCAACGAAATACAGGGGATCGGACTGGATGTATCCGAAAAATTACAGACACAGGAAATAAAAGAAGACGCCATCCGTACGCTCTCCTACGCGATGACCTATGCCAAAATGGGCTCCTGGAAGCTGGATTTCCTCACAGGGGAAATGTCCCTGAGCAAGGAATTTAAAGCGCTGCTGGCAATGGAAGAGGAAGACCCCGACAGAATCTCCCTGGATAGTTTTCTCCATCTCTACATCGTTCCGGAGGATTTTACGCCGGTATCCGAAGAGTTTGCCAGGGCCGTCCAGCACAAAGAGTCTACCGGCTATGAAACCAGTTTCTCCTGCCGTATTATCACCAAACAGGGATGGATGCGCTACCTATCCGTAAAAGGCCGGGTAGTGGATGAACAGCAGGGATTTGGGATCGCACAGGACATCACCGCCCAGAAAGAATCGGAGAATGCCCTGTTGAACAGCGAGCAGAAGTTTCGTTTGCTGGCGGAAAACTCCGAAGATATCATCAGCGTACACGCGATCGACGGAACGATATGGTATCTGTCCCCTTCCGTTCTGACCGTTCTTGGCTACGAAGTGGATGAAGTGGTCGGAAGGTCATTCGCCCAGTATGTTCACCCGGATGACCGCCATAAGTTCTTACCGGAGGAGAAACTACGTTCCATTGTCGATAACGAGAGCATTATCGTCCGCCATCGCATACTTCGTAAAGACGGCACCTATATCTGGCTGGAAACGATCATCAAGCCCATCGTCGATGAAGAAGAGTTCGTCAAGATGATCTGCACTTCCCGGAATATCACCGACCAGACCATCGCCCGGGAAAAACTGAAAAAGAAAGACCAGCTGTTACAGGCAGTGGCACAGGCCACCCACTCCCTGCTGATCAATACGGACATGGACCAGGCTATTACAGAATCCATTCAGATCCTGGGCATTAAGGCCATTGTCAACAGGGTCTATGTCTTCCAGAATCATTTCGACATGGACCAGCAGCAATGGCTCACCAGCGAGACCCATGAATGGACGGAAAATCCAGCCGACCGCAGGATGGAAAGTAATCCCTTTGTTACCAACCTCCCTTTTGAAAGCATTAAAAAGATCATCGAGCCGCTACAGGCCAATCAGCCCTTCCTCAGCTATTTTAGCAAGGAAGAAGATCCCCAGTTGAGGGCTATTTATGAACGATCGAACATCCTGTCTTCTGTAGCCGTTCCCATTTTTCTCAAAGACAAGTTCTGGGGCTTCGTAGGCTTCGATGAATTTAAGAAAGAGCGGGAATGGTCGGAAGCCGAGTTCTCCATCCTGCGATCCTACGCCTCCTCGCTGGCGGCCGCCATCGAACGCAAACAGATAGAAGTAGAGCTCGTCCAGGCCAAAGAGCTGGCGGAATCCGCCAGCCGGGCCAAGAGCGAATTCATGGCCAATATGAGCCATGAATTACGTACGCCCATGAATGGGATCATCGGCTTCACCGACCTGGTACTGACCACGGAGCTGCAAAAAGCCCAGCGGGACTACTTGCAGAATGTGAAGAAATCCGCTTATGGGCTATTGGGGATCATCAATGACATCCTCGATTTCTCGAAAATCGAGGCCGGTAAGCTATTGATCGATCATACCTTGTTCAAATTAGACGAGCTGATAGAAGAGACAATCGATATGCTCACGTTAAAGGCCTTTGAAAAGAAACTGGAGATGCTCTACCGGGTAGACCCGTCCATTCCTTCCCAATTCCTGGGAGACCCCGTCCGGATCCGGCAGATCATCGTGAACCTGCTCGGCAATGCCATCAAGTTCACCAGCGAAGGCGAGATCCTCGTTTCTATCAAGAAGGCCAGCGAAGGATATCAGCAGGGCGGGAAAGATTATATGAAGCTCTCCATCGAAGTAAAAGATACCGGCATCGGCATCCGCAAGGAGAAGCTGCAAAAAATATTCGAGAGCTTCACCCAGGCAGATACTTCCACCACCCGGAAATACGGTGGCACCGGCCTGGGCCTTACCATCTCAAAAAGCCTGGCAGAATTAATGGGCGGACACCTTACGGTAGAAAGCGAACCCGCGAAAGGAAGCATCTTTGTCCTGCACCTCGTCCTGGAAATCGCCAATGAACAGCCGGAAGTGCTGCTGCCCCAAAAGGCGCTTTTGAAAAAGGTATTGATCGTTGACGACAATGTCACCAACCTTCATCTTATGCAGGAAACCTTCGGCTACTTCCAGATCGTCTCCGAACTCGCGACCAGCGGATCCGCCGCGCTGGCGAAAATCAGGGAAGCCAGGAAAAACAAAGATCCGTTCAATCTCATCATTACAGATCACCTGATGCCGGGCATGGATGGCATCACCCTGGTGAAGGAAATAAAAAAGCTGATTCCCGGCAACGACCAGCCCTTTATCCTCATGCTGTCGTCCATGGAAAAAAACATCTACCAGCATGAAGCCAGCAAGAGCGGTATCAACAAGTTCCTTTCCAAGCCGGTAAAGCTCCATGAATTACATGCCACGCTCCTGTCTTTGTTCGAAAAGAACATGCAAAACGATCATTTGCACCCCTCCCTGCCCAATAAGGTCAAGATCTCCCAGGCGACCAGCGTTATGGTGGCCGATGATGACCCCATCAATATGCTGCTGATCTCCGAAGTACTACGCCGGATGGGATTCGAAGTAATACAGGTCAGTAACGGTAAAGAAGCCCTGGACAGACTATCCGATTGTGATCCTGTCATCATCTTTATGGACGTCAATATGCCGGAAATGGACGGCTACACGACTACCCGTCATATCCGCCAGCTGCCGGAACCCCATTGCAATATCCCCATCATAGCCCTGACGGCCGACGCCATGAAAGGCGATCGGGAAAAATGCCTGGAAGCCGGTATGAACCAATACATCTCCAAGCCCTTCCGGTTGGAAGAGATCGACGCGGTGTTGAGGACTTATACATTAGTAGTGTAGGAATCGACTTAGGGATCCACCTTGTTTCAGGCCCCGGTCCGGGGCCAGCATTTTAATTGACGGTGATGGCATTCTGCACCTCTTCCTTCAGCTCCTGATCATTGACGCTAAGGGCAATCTTCCAGCCCTTTCCGGCCTGGCAGAGAGATAGCTCTACTTTCAGCTTTTTCATTTCTCCTACGCCCGGCAGCAGCGAAAAGACAACCTGTGTGTGTTTCTTTTCCTGAACAGGCTCTTCATATTGCCCGCTGAGAATGTAGGTCTTCTGATCGTTGGTCGTAACGATGCTATTGGTAAGCTGGCCATAGATTTCCCGGAATTTTTCTTTGACGGACTCAAAGCTGCCGGCTTCCAGGATGGTGCAGGTCCACCCATAGCCTTCATCCCGGGTGGCGCGATAGAGCGTTATGGTACAGGAAGAAGATCCCGGCAATTGCAAGGTGGATCTATATTCGGTAGTCTGCCGGGCCTGGGTGATCATCTCCCCCTTGATATGATAAAAATGATTGGGGTAATCCTGGATTACTTTTTCAAGTACGGATTGGGTCTTGTTCGAAAAAACTCCTTGGCCGGACAACGTGGCGGATAATAGTACTGGCGCCAATGTGAGAATAGTGTTTCTCATAGAAGGGATTTCCAACAAAGTACAACTATTCCGGCCCCCCTGCAATAGAAAAACTACGACCCCCTTTTAACAGTTTTTTACAAAATAAATCAGTAAATTCATCGTTAGAACGCTGCCACATCCCTTAACGCAATCTAAACCAATACCGATGAACAAGACCCATATGTCTTTTGATACTCGTAACGCAAAGATTTACAGAGACATCTATCGTCCTTCCTCCAAGCTTTCCCGCTTTTTAGGTACTATTTTATCGGTGATCATCGTTGGGCAATCCCCCGTGAGCAACCCCGATTACCACTATACACGGAAATCTAAATAGGCTTCCCCCCGGCTACCGGTTCGGAAACCGATCGTCCTCAGGGAAGCGGACCGTCTCCGCCAAAACCGCCTCTTCCGCCGCCGCCACCGCGGAATCTACCCGGAAACATCCCCGGCATCCTTTTCTGCTGTGAACCGGCGAAATTATTCAGGTTATATGTGAACGTCAGCATGGCATAACGCGTCAGCGTGTTGGTACGGGTATACGCCGCCTGCGTAGCCGTAACCGATTTGCTTACCGATGTATTGGAATTCAGCAGATCGAAGACCGTGAGCCTTAACTCCCCATTCTTTTTCTTAAAAAGCTGCTTGGCAATGCTGGGTGTCAACAGCGGTACGCTGGCATTGTATCCCGCAGAGCCCGTATTGGTATAGGTATAATCGAAGGTCGTGGCAATCAGCCATCCGCTATTGGTATAAGCCGTTATCTCCGCAGACAGGATCTGCGAAAAGGAGTTCAGACTGCTCTGGCTCTGGGATGTTTTGCCCGTCGTCTCCCCTCCCGTCTGCTTGTTAATATTATATTGCGAAGTGGAGCTGAAATTCATGTCGAAATTCTTCTTGATATTCGTCGTCCAGGAGATCGTCTGGGATAAAGTCGTATTTTTTGTATAGCGGTGTTGAAAAATACCCTCGAGGGCCGACAGCGAATCATGCGCCTGCAGGGTCTGGCTTTGGGCATAATTTATATTCGTGATGAGATTGAGGTTGGATTTGGGCTTTTTCAGGGCAAATCCGTAATTAAAATAACCAGACACATTATAGGTTCCATTCAAATTTACATAAGTGCTGGTCTGCCCCCCCTTCTCCCGATTATAAACCGAAGACTGGATATCATTGACAATCGTACTCGCATTGACGGTGGCGAAGATGACCCGCTGCGTTCCCGGATCGAAGGAGGCAAACAGCATGCGCAGGCTATGGGTAAACTGTGGCTTCAGATTGGGATTACCCACCTGGTAATTGATATTATCGGAAGTGGTGGTCAGCGGCTGCAACTGGGCAGGAGTAGGAGTGCCCGTTCTGCCCGAATAATTCAATCGCAAATGCGATGTTGTGGAAAACAGGTATTGAAAATTGACGGTAGGCGTAAGGTTTACATAGTTATGCGCCACCGTGATATCCTTCGTTATGTTGTTACTGGAAAAGCTGGTATACTGCAGGCCCGAACCCAACGACAAATTGTATTTGACATTCTGGATGCGATAGTTCAGCGTAAACCGGTCAGAATTGGATAAGAATTTATACGAGTTGCTAAACAGGCTGTCGAACGTCTTATAATCATGCAGGGAGTCCACGAAATCATAGGTATTGTTGATGGTCGTGCTCTTCGTGTACGTGTGATTATAATTGAATTCCAGGATCTGATTTTTCCCGACAGGCTCCGTATAGGAGAGCGTGGGGCTCAGCGTTACGGAATGCAGGGAGTCGTTATAGAACTGATTGATGGTATCCACCTGGGGATTGACCGTGTAGAAGCTATTGACCGCATAATTATACCCCGTCCCGTTGTTCACATTGGCCGTCCCATTTAAGTCCAGGGAGATCGTACGATAAGGCTTTTTGAACTTATGCCGGAGCTGTAAATTGGCGCCGTTGATATTGTAGCCGCTGTTGATGCTGGAAGTATGGCCGATAGAGTTACTGAAGGCCGATTTGCTGCTATCCGCTACAAAGGTATTATAATAAGTGTCCGGCGTGCTCTGCGAGATGGTGACATTCGGCCGGAAGACCAGGGAGTTGCTGCTGTCAAACCGATGCTCCAGGTTGAAAAAGATCCGATGACTTTGTATCCGCGTAAAACTTGTATTACCGCCGGTGCTGGTACTGGTAGAATCGCCGCCGGCAGCATCCTTATTCACTTTCAAAATACTATCCTGCGTGTTGACGGTTACGTGCTGGTAATTGTAAAAATAACTCCCTGTCAGATCGGTCTTGGTTCCATAAGAGTTCTTGTAATTCAGCCCGCCCGCCCATACCGTCGTTACACCTGTATTGCTGGTGCTCGAACTACCGCCCCCGCCGCCACCACCTCCTCCACCTCCGCCGCGCCTTCCGCCGGAAGAACCTAAAATATCCTGTGGGGTGAAGTTCTGTTTGTTGACGTTATTGGCCTGTCCCAACAGGGACATTTGCTGGTTCCCGTCAAACCGGTGAAGATTAATACTCTCATCATAGTTCTCGTCGCTGCCGGCTCCGGCCACCATCTTCCCGAAATACCCCTTGCGCTTGTCTTTTTTGGTAATGATATTGATGGTTTTCACCCGGTTGCCGTCATCGAAACCCGTGAACTTGCTCTGGTCGCTCAGATCGTCGAAGACCTGTATCTTGTCGATGACATCGGGAGGAAGATTCCGGGTTGCCAGTTTGGGATCGTCACTGAAGAAACGCTTGCCATCCACCAGGATCCGGCTCACCGTCTCCCCCTGGGCCGTAATATTCCCGTTCTTGTCGACCTGTATCCCCGGCATTTTTTTCAAGAGATCTTCCGCCACCGCATTGGGCTTTGTGGCGAACATGGAAGCCGTATATTCCACCGTGTCTTTCTTCACCGTCATCGGTGGCCTCGAAACGATCACCGCCTCCATCTCCTCGCTGGACCGCTGCATATACAAAGTGCCCATATTGACATTATTACTGCCCGAGTCCGCCCCGACGGCGAACGTCCTGGACAGAGGCTGGTATCCCTCGAAGCTAATGACCAGGTGGTATTTACCGGGGCTTAGGTTTCTGACGAGGAAAGCCCCCTTCTTATTGGTGACGACAAATTGTGCCGCATTGGTATCCGCATCCGGCGTCGCCGATACGGTGGCGTCACTCAGGATCTGTTTACCGGTTGTATCTACGATAGAGCCCTTTACCGAGCCCTTGATACTGGCCTGTGAAAAGCCCTGTGTCGTGAAAAGCAGCAGCCCCAGCGAAAGGGCTAAAATATAGTTTAATGGAAGATTCATACCGGTATTTATACAGAATTGACTGCTAAAATAGCAGGTCGTTTGCTTAGGGAATCCCCCTGTATTATCAGTGGTAAAAATTGATTGCCGGTAGGGTCAATTGGGTTTACTCCTACATGCTTTCCCCGGTGAATATAGCCCTCCGGTGCAAACGTCCACCGCGTCCTACGAGAACAGGTATTCCACATCGGCCTTGGTAAGGCTCTTCACAAACCCATCATCGTCGGCAATCAGATCTTTGGCCAATATGCGCTTCTTTTCCTGTAATTGAAGGATCTTATCTTCGATGGTATCTTTACAGATCATCCGGTAGGCAAATATATTTTTCGTTTGACCGATACGATGCGTCCGGTCAATGGCCTGTTGCTCTACGGCAGGATTCCACCAGGGGTCTACTATATAGACATAATCGGCGGCGGTAAGGTTAAGACCCACCCCTCCCGCTTTCAGGGAAATCAGGAACACACGGGCGGTATCATCATTCTGGAAGCTTTGTATGGCTTTCTCCCGATCCACAGCCGAAGTGCTGCCGTCAAAATATTCGTATTTCACATCCAGCTCCTTCAACCGCTCCCGGATAAGAGCCAGCATGCCCAGGAACTGGGAGAAGATCAGTGCCTTATGATCCCCGATGTTTTCCGTAATCTCCCGGGCCAGCTCATCAAGTTTGATGGAATGGTTGGGATAACGGTCCGTTTCATTGAGAATAGCCGGGGAATCACAGATCTGCCGCAGTTTCATCAGACCCTGCAGAATGGTCAGCTGTGACCGCTGGATACCCTGTGTTTCAATCGTCCCCAGGATCTTGTCCCGGTAGTCATTACGGTAGGCATCATAGACCTTCCGCTGCTCGTCTTCCATTTCACAGAACAGGATCGTCTCTGTTTTTTCAGGCAGATCTTTCGCAACCTGCTCTTTTGTCCTCCGCAATATAAAGGGATACAACAGCTTTCTCAGATGGTCCTTTCGATCCTGCTCGCCAAACTTATCGATGGGAACGGCAAATTCCTGACGGAAGAATTCAATACTACCCAGCATACCGGGGTTCAGGAAATTCATCTGGGCAAAGATGTCGAAGGTATTATTCTGAAGCGGGGTACCGCTCATACAGATACGGTGCTTGGCATGCAGCAGACAAGCCGCCTTGGTGACCTTGCTGCCGGGATTCTTGATCGCCTGGGACTCATCCAGTACCGCATAATCAAAAGGGAGGTCCACCAGCAATTTAATATCGCTGCGCAGGGTGCCATAGGTGGTAATGATCACATTAAATTCCGAAAGCGCCTGCTTGTTACGGGTTCTGTCCCCGCCATGATGGATATGGTAAGTCAGCGAGGGCGCAAATTTCCGGATTTCATTTTCCCAGTTGAACATCAGCGTGGTCGGGCAGACTACCAGGGCGCTCAGCCGCTGATGGGTCTCTTTGAAGTGATGCAGATAGGAGAGGGCCTGTATGGTCTTACCCAAACCCATATCATCAGCCAGGATCCCGCCCCAGTTGACCTCATACAGGTAATTGAGCCAGTGGAAGCCATGGACCTGGTAGGGCCGTAGAATATGTTCCAGATGAGCAGGAGGGGGAATTTCCCGGATACGGTTGAACTCCCGCAATTGCTCGTATTTCTCTTCCAGACGGATGATCAGCTCCTCTTCATTGCGATTATCATACAGCTCGTCAATTACGCTCATATGATATTTCGAAAGCCGTAGCTGATTGCTTTTGCCTTCCCCCACCCGGAACAACAGGGAATATTTTTTTATCCATTCCTCCGGCAGTACCCCTAAGGTCCCATCGTCGAGAGGAACGAACTGCTGGCGGTTGGCCAATGCCTTTTTCACATCCGCGATCGTCACTTTCTGGTCGCCGAAAACGATGTCCACACGGGCGTCAAACCAGTCCGTATTGCTGCTGATATGGATCTTTGTCTGTGGTTTGGCGGTATTGAACCGGAAGTTCTTCAGCGCCTCAAAGCCAAATACCGGTATTTTCATTTCCTCCATGGCGTCCACGAAGAGGAAAAACCAATTATTCTTTAATACATCCGCTCCTTTTAGAGCGAGACTATTGGAACCCTCCGGATGAATGAACTGGGAATGCAGGGATTCCAGCTTGTGGAAGAATTGCAATTCCGCCTCCTTATTCCGATGCACGACCAGGACCTGGGATCCGTCGGGAACAATAATCTCATCCTTTCCGCCCGGCCGGGTCTCAAAACCCTTGTAGGAGAACAAAGGCTGAAATACCAGGTAATCGCCTTTTTCCTGGAGCAACAGCTTTTTTTCCGGATCCCCGTCTTTTACCTCTTTTACCAGCGCCGGATCAAAATCCACATGGTAATCCTTCGTTAGCGGCAAAACGAAGGTCTTTAGCTGCGCAGGCCAGTCCGCCTTATCGATCAGCCATTTATCCTTCCCCGTGAATTTCTCCACCAGGGCGATGTCCTCCGGTTTATTCCAGAGGTACAGATTGTTATTGTAAAAGAAAACTACGCTGCTATTGCATTCATTCTGAGAGACTTCGACCGGCTGACCGTTTATCTTCACATAACAGAGCAGCTCGAACTGGTCTTTTTGCAGGGACACATCGAAGAAAGGCGTAATAGTATCCCCCGTTATGCCGATGGGTTGAAGATTGGCTGTTTTAAACGGCTTATGCCCATTGAGGAAAAAGATAAACGGGTTCGCATTCACTTCCGCAAACAATTTCTTCAGCTTGGGGTGCAGGTATTCCACCATCAGCTTCTTCGTCTCTTCCGGAAGGTCATCCTCCTCATGGTGGATGATATTTTCCCAGATCCCGCTGAATGGGGAGTTCCTGTTGAGATATTTACTGATCTCCGGCCCCTGCATTTTACGCAAAGAAGGGATCAGCTGTTTATCGAACTCGTTAAAAGTGTCGGTATTGACGAATTTGGTGAGATCCATCTTCTCCACCTTCCCGGAATACGAGGACTGCTCCTCATTGCTCTCTCCGGCAATAGCATCCAGGGCAAAACCCGGGAAACCATCCTGATTAAAATTAAATACGATCCCCAATCGTTGAGCCACTCCGGCAAGCTTCTCCTCCTCTGACACGACGACCGCCGGCATGTCGGCTTCTGCCACCCGGGGCCGGCCGGTAGCCAGAGGAGCTACCCGTTTTATAGAGACATCCAATACCCGTAAAAAGGGCTTGCCATCCTTGTAGGTAAATTCAAATTTGCCTTTCAGATCATCGGAAAGCGAATATCCGTAGGCTTCGAGAAGCTTGTTCTTTTCTTTATCCCAATTCCGGATACTGTCAAAATAATAGGCCCCATGCGCATGCAGCAGTTGTAAGAAAACGATCACTTTGGGCAGACACAAGGGATGCGCCGTATCCACGAAATTGCTGCTGGTATCGAAATTCCGCTCTTCATTTTTCCGGATCACCACCTGGTAGATCTGCCCATCCAGCTCGACGGTGGCTTTTACCATCTCGTCCTTGGCATATTCGATCCTCGCCTTCTGCGTCTGCAGATATTTTTCCGCCTCGTTCAGGGTCTCGGGAGAGCAGAGCAGGCGGATGCTCTTCAGATCGATGAACTTCATTTTCACGACCGTATGCTGCTGATCGTACTGAATCTGCTCCGCTTTGAGCATATTCCTGTCCAGCAGCTCCTGCAGCTGGATAAGAGCCCCTGCTTCATGGCGACAGATATCCCCCAGATTATACGGGCAGCTGCAACGGATGGAAAGGGTCTTGGCGTCCTTGAATTTCTGCACGTATACCTTATAGTACGTCGCATAGCTGTCGTCTTTTACACGAAAAGTAACAGATTCGAATAGCTCGTCGTATTCGACCAGCTCTACATAACCAATAGCATGGATTTTCTTTCCCCGGCGAATTACTTCGTCAGTCCCATTGGTATATACATATTTAATAAGGTGCGGTAACGCCATAGTTTTTATTGACAATTTGCCTTTTCAATGACAGGGGTCCTTCGGACATTCCGCTTCCAGCGTCGTTCAAGGGCAATCTGCAAAACTAAAGGAAAAAAGGTGAGTGTAGAAAAGATTTAGTCAATTATTAATCCTGGGGTAATACCCCCCTTAAAATTTCTTCGTTTTCCCTTGGAATAGCCCCTGCCGGGTATACCTTTGTGAACACAGATGTATGTACAGATCATCCTGTTAAACCGATTTATATGATCCTTCGTCTCAAGATCGTTGCGCTTATCCTAATCATACCCTTTCTACCTTCCTTCGCACAAAAAGCTAAAAAAGCCGATAAAGTCACCCTTGCCAACCTGGCGACTCATATCCGCTACCTGGCCGATGACAAGCTGGAAGGCAGGAGAACGGGGTCCCCCGGCGAGAAACTGGCGGGAGATTATATAAGCATTGAATTCGCCAGGGCCGGTCTTCAGCCAAGAGGGGATAATAATGGCTGGCTGCAGACTTTCGAGGTCAATGAAGGACGGCTGGTAAGCTCCGATTCCTATTTTTCCCTCAATGAGAAGGCGCTTGTCCTGAATAAGGATTATTTCCCCCTGACCTTCAGCGCCGCGGGAACAGCCGCCGGTTCGCCCGCTATTGCCCTGCAGGAAAGCGGAGAACCCTGGTTCCTGGACCTGAAAGACGTGATGGACGCCAGCCAGGGCAACCCTCATTTCGACCTTGGGGCCGCCATCCGGTCCAAAGCGAAGGAATATTCAAAAAAAGGGGCCAACGCCCTTATCCTCTATAATACCTCTAAAATAGCGGATAATCTCTCCTACGACCGGAGGGACAGGCCGGAACCGGCCGTAATTCCCATCCTTTACATAACAAGGGAAGTAAAAAGGAAATACCTGAAAGACGAGTCCGCCTCCCTGGATATAAAAATAAAAGTGGGCTTCACCGAAAAGAGGCGGACGGGACACAATGTAGTAGGGTATCTGGACAACGGAGCCCCCAATACCGTGATCATAGGGGCCCATTACGACCATCTGGGCTACGGAGAAGACAGCAATTCCCTGTACCGGGGGAGCGAGCGGATGATCCATAACGGGGCGGATGATAACGCCAGCGGGGTAGCCGCCACCATTGAGCTGGCCCGTTTACTGAAAGAATCCCGTTTAAAAAACAATAATTACCTTTTTATCGCCTTTTCCGGGGAAGAGCTGGGGCTCTTCGGATCTAAATATTTTACGGAACACCCGACCATCGACCTGAAGAAGGTCAACTACATGATCAACCTGGACATGATCGGCCGGTTGAGGGACAGCACACATACGCTGATCATCGGCGGCTATGGGACGTCTCCGGCCTGGGGAGAAGCCTGCAATACCGTCAACGACAAAAAAAATCTTGCCCTGCAATATGACAGCAGCGGAGTCGGCCCCAGTGATCACACCTCTTTTTACCGCAAGGATATTCCGGTGCTCTTTTTCTTCACGGGCATCCACAGCGATTATCATAAACCGACGGATGATGAAGACAAGATCAATTATCCCGGAGAGCTACTGGTCCTGAAATACATTTACGCGATCATAGAAAAAGTGAATAATAAAGGGCGGATCACGTTCGCCGCCACCCGCGAGACGCAGATGGATGTTCCTCATTTTACGGTTACCCTCGGCATCATGCCGGATTATACGTTCAGCGGAAGCGGAGTACGGGCGGATGGGATCAGTGAAGGAAGACCCGCGCAGAAAGCCGGCTTAAAATCCGGGGACGTAATCGTACAGCTGGGAAGTTTCCCCGTGCCTTCGATGGAAAAATATATGGAAGCCTTGTCAAAGTTTAAAAAGGGCGATACCACGACGGTGAAATACCGGCGGGGAAGCGCGGTACTGGAAGCACCCGTAACGTTTTAATTTTCGGAATATGAAGCTGAAATTAAATATCGACGATCTGACGGGGGAATTCTTCGAAGACACCCGCTTGCTGGGCGTTGTCGCACCGGTTAAAGATTATCAGTTCTGCTGGCAATTGAATAACCGGCTGCGATTTGATTTTCGCATCAACAACGATATCGAAATCCAGCTGACTAAAAAACAACGGCGGTATTTTTTTGAAGTCTATCAATACAGCGAAGCCAATAACTCCCTGCAACATTTTCTTTATAACAATCAATTTGACGGAGAGTACCTGCTTCCCGAATTCAAGCACCTGGATTTTTTATGGCTGCTCAAAGGGGACCTGGTGACAGACGACAAGTTAAAAGATCTGATAAGTTCCGTCAAGGCTATCCCGGGTGTACAATTAGTGATGGAGCTGGTGCAGGATAAGATTAAAAATAAAGGGCATTTGATCTTTTGACTATTGAACACAGACCAGGGGCCTGGTCTGCTATTTGCAAATCTGTTTAATAAATCAATTTTATGTGGGAAGAAAAGAATAACACACTTTACCGGAAATTCGGTTTTTCAAATTTCTCCGAAGCCTTTGCCTTTATGACCCGGGTAGCGCTGGAAGCAGAGAAGATGGATCACCATCCTCTATGGACCAACGTCTATAACCAGGTTGAGATATGGCTATCTACCCATGATGCAGGAAATATTGTCACCGATAAGGACAGGAAGCTGGCTAAAAAGATCGACGCATTGGTCCCTTAGCCCTTCAGCCCCCCGACGGATTAACTGTTCATGCTTGCCAGGAACTCTTCATTGCTCTTGGTTCCGCGCATGCGTTTAAGCAATTCATTCATGGCTTCTTCCGGATTCATATCGTTCAGATAAACACGCAGGAGATTCATTCGTTGTAATACTTCTCTTTCCAGCAGGAGGTCATCCCGGCGGGTGGAAGAGGAGACAAGGTCGATTGCGGGATAGACGCGCCTGTTGGCCAGGCGGCGATCCAGCTGCAATTCCATGTTACCGGTTCCTTTGAATTCTTCGAAGATCACTTCATCCATTTTGGAGCCGGTATCGATCAGGGCGGTAGCCAGGATTGTTAAAGATCCGCCATTTTCGATCTTACGGGCAGCTCCGAAAAACTGTTTGGGCTTTTGCATGGCATTTGCTTCCACACCACCGGATAATACTTTGCCGGAAGCAGGGGCCACTGTATTATGTGCACGGGCCAGACGGGTGATGGAGTCTAACAGGATCACCACATCATGTCCGCATTCTACCAGTCTTTTTGCTTTCTGTAAGGCGATCGTCGAAACCTTAACGTGCTTTTCCGCAGGCTCATCGAAGGTAGAGGCAATCACCTCAGCTCTTACGCTACGCTCCATATCCGTGACTTCCTCAGGACGTTCATCCACCAGCACGATCATCAGGTAACATTCGGGATGGTTGGCGGCGATGGCATTAGCCACTGCTTTCAGCAACATGGTCTTACCCGTCTTGGGCTGCGCCACGATCAATCCGCGCTGCCCCTTCCCGATGGGAGTGAACAGGTCTATGATACGGGTGGAATAGTCGCTTGGCGTTGTAAACAGGCTTAATTTTTCAAAAGGGAACAATGGCGTCAGGTAATCGAAGGGCACGCGGTCGCGGACTTCTTCGGGGCCCTTGCTGTTGATCGTTTCAACCTTCAATAAGGCAAAGTATTTTTCTCCTTCTTTGGGAGGACGTACAGCTCCATGAACGGTGTCTCCTGTTTTCAGACCGAATAATTTGATCTGTGAGGGAGAAACATAAATATCATCGGGAGAAGACAGGTAGTTATAATCGCTGCTGCGTAAAAACCCGTATCCATCGGGCATCATTTCCAATACGCCTTCGGCCTGGATCACCCCATCAAATTCAATATTAAAAACCTCATTTCTGCGCTGGGGATACATTCTGCCGGCCTGTGAGTCTGCAGATCTGTTTAATTCCGTATTGGATTCAGGACCTTCATGTTCTTCCTGTGTAGGCTGTGATTCGTCGTCGTCGTCGTCGTCGGACTCTTCATCGTTGCGGTCGTTCCCCTCATTTCTGTTTTCATTCCTATTGTCACTGCGCTCATCTCTATCGTTCCTTTCATTGCGGTCCAGTACGGGCTGAGGTTTTGGCGGAGCCGCTTTTGCAACAGGAGCAGCAACAACTGGCGTCGCTTCTTCTTCCAATTCTTCGTCTTTTTTCCGTACTTTCTTAAGAATGGCGGGCTTTTCTTCTTTTTTGCGGGTTTCTTTCTTTACTTCTGCCTTCTTAGGCTTTTCCTCCACACTCTCGACAATCGCTTCTTCAGTGCTATTGGCGGTGGTTGTCTTTATGATGCGTTTGCGTTTGGGCTTGTCGTCGTTTGCGTCGGCTTTGGCTTCGCTGGCTACAACCGCTTGCTTATCGAGAATTTTATAGATGAGTTCCTGTTTATCCAGTTTCTTGGCGCCGGAGATCTTTAACTGCTCAGCAATATCGAGGAGTTCTGGAACGAGCATGTCGTTCAATTGGAGAATATCGTACATAAAAGATAACTTGAGAGTTGAACACCATTCTCAAACAGTCAGCCTGTTTAATTGAAAATGTGAAAAATGAATTTTAGATTATTATGATGAACGGAACGGCTAAAACTGATGAGCTGTGAGCATTGGATAAGAGACTGATCAGCTTAATTCCAATGCAATTTTAGTATAAAAACGCAAAAATCAAAAAAAATTTTTGAAAACCGCTGACTTTCAGCCCCTTTTTCGGTCCAAATCAGACAGATATCCGGGCAAAATCGCGGTTCCCGATCCAGCAATTTTCAGCGTTTATTGATTTATCAGCTCATTTTCCAGTTCATCGATCTGCGGAAGTTGCGATGTAAGTTCTTCTGGAACCGCCTTGCTCAGCTGGTAATCCGAAACACCTACAGATTGTTTAATGCTTTTCAGCGCATAATTTTATTATGGCTTGTTAAATACGGCACGGGTTCCTGGTTTCGACCAACAACTATTCCCCTGCCGCCAGCGCTGACATTCCCAGGCTTAAGTGAACAGCTAATTTGGAAATATTAAAATTGCTTTGTAATTTTGTAATTACAATATAATTACATTTTATGTATGCAAAACTGATCCATATTGGCAACTCAATGGGGGTGCGCATCCCGAAAAATCTAATTAAGCAATTTGACCTGGATAAGGGGGCGATAGAGCTTAGCGTTGAAAAAGACGGGATAATGATAAAACCAGAGAAATCTGTTCCTCCCAGGGAGCAATGGGATATGCTTTTTTCCAAAGCAATAGCATCTGGTGAGACGCCTGAGAGTGATGTGTTTGAAGGCCTACGAAATGAAGCTGATAAAAGTGAATGGGAATGGCAGTAATAAGGAGGTTTGAAGTTTGGCTAATTGAGCTAGACCCAACAAAAGGCAGCGAAATAAAGAAAACCAGGCCATGTTTGGTTGTATCTCCCGAACCAATCAATAAATACTTAAATACGATAACTGTTGTCCCCATGACAACAACTATTCGGAGCTATCCGACACGGGTAAACTGTCTTTTTAAAGGCACTACCGGGCAACTGATGGTGGATCAAATAAGAGGGGTTGACAAGTCCAGGCTGAAAAAAAAGTTAGGCGTAATGGAAGAGAAGTATTGCAAGGCAGTATGTGACGTTATAGTCGAAGCTTATAAATGGGAATAATGGTAAAATAGCAGATCGATATAAAAATCCTTACCCCATGCTCCAGGGTATTCACCATATACCAAAATCTTTCTGCCGGTGTAACAACCTTATCCATCAGGATCATATGGTGAGCCCAGCTTATTTTGGCAATGATCGTTTCCAAAAAAAGATTCTCCGTTATGAGATCTTGGCTGACTCTAAAATGCTCATTATTAGATGCTTGTATTTGTGCAGCAGGTTGCTGCACAATTGGCTCTATTGCTTCTATCTGTGCAATAACCTGTTGAACTTTTGACCCCATCCCGCGGTATTCTGATTCTGCAAAATATGATCCCCCAGTTGCCAATAAAGCCATTTTCGGAAAAGTTTTCAACATTTATCTTTCTACCCACTTCCCGATTTCCGACTTATTCTTTACCGGCTTGCTTTATCTTTGTCCCCCGCCGCCGGGCAAGGACGGACAAAAATTTATTAATCAGCGTACAATATCATGTTCAACACAAGAGTCAAAGTCAAGGAATTGCTGGCTACCACGCCGGAAAATCAGGAAGTAACAGTAATGGGTTGGGTGCGGACCTTTCGCAACAACCAGTTTATAGCCCTGAATGACGGCTCTACCAATAATAACCTGCAGGTAGTCATAGCATTAGGCTCTTATGAAGAGGATTTCCTGAAAAAGATCAATCCGGGCGCATCCCTGAAAGTAATCGGAACACTGATCGCGTCCCTGGGTAAGGGGCAGGCCGTTGAAGTGAAGGCCCATTCCGTCGAAATCCTGGGAGAGTGTAATCCGGAAAAATACCCGTTGCAGCTAAAGAATAAACCCAGCCTGGAATACCTGCGGGAGATCGCTCACCTTCGCTTTCGTACCAATACCTTCGGGGCGATCTTCCGGGTGCGCCATGCCCTGGCATTCGCCATCCATCAGTTTTTCAACGAAAAAGGCTTTGTTTATCTCCATACGCCCATTATCACGGCTTCCGACGCAGAAGGCGCAGGGGAAACATTCCGGGTGACAACCCTGCCTTTTGATCAAACGCCCCGCAATGAAAACGGATCGGTCGATTTCAAAGAAGACTTTTTCGGCCGGGCGACCAATCTGACCGTAAGCGGACAGCTGGAAGGAGAATTAGGCGCCATGGCCTTTAGCGATGTCTACACCTTCGGCCCTACTTTCCGGGCGGAAAACTCCAATACGGCCCGGCACCTCGCCGAATTCTGGATGATAGAACCGGAAATGGCTTTTTATGACCTGGAGGATAACATGAACCTGGCGGAAGATTTTATCCGCTACCTGATCCAATATGTCATGAAACATAACCGGGAAGACCTGGAATTCCTGGCACAAAGACTGGCGGAAGAAGAAAAGCAAAAACCGCAGGCAGAGCGCAGTGAAATGGGGCTGATCGAGAAGCTGGAATTTGTCGTGAACAACCAGTTCGAGCGCATCAGCTATACACAGGCGATCGATATCCTTGTTCAGTCACCCGCCTATAAAAAGAAAAAATTCCAGTATGAAGTAAAATGGGGCATCGATATGCAAAGCGAGCACGAACGCTACCTCGTGGAAAAACATTTTAAAAAACCGGTGATCGTGACAGGTTATCCCAGGGAGATCAAGGCTTTTTACATGCGCCAGAATGACGATGGGAAGACAGTGGCCGCCATGGACATCCTGGTCCCGGGAATCGGCGAGATCGTCGGCGGTTCGCAAAGAGAGGAGCGGTTGGAAAATTTAGAAACAAGGATGAAGGAAATGAATATCCCGATAGCCGAAATGTGGTGGTACCTAGATACCCGCCGCTTCGGCGCCGTCCCGCATGCAGGTTTTGGACTGGGCTTCGAACGTATGATGTTATTTGTTACGGGGATGACCAATATCCGGGACGTCATCGCATTCCCGAGAACGCCCAAGAGCGCAGAGTTCTAAGTTATCGGCGTTTCTTCCGCTCACAGCTATCTTTCATCAGCTCACAAAATTTTTTACCCCGTCCCGGAAATTCCGGGACGTTTTCATTTACAGCAGGCCACCCATGGGAGGTCTGCTCTGCCTTTCACCGTAGAGCGGGCGTTCTTTCCCGTATGGAAATAGCCCGCTCCGGCGTCTTATTCTCAAACAATCTTTATGGCAGAACTGACTATTCAGGCCGGCCGCTCCCGCAAACCGGGAGGGCGCCGCAGTAAGAAATTGTCTACCCTCGTGGACCTCACCCCCATGGTGGACCTGGGATTTTTGCTCATCACTTTTTTTATTCTCACGACGACCTGGTCCCAACCCCATGTCACCGGCCTGAACATGCCGGCCGACGGCAACAGCAGCGTGATTGGAAACAACGCCGTCCTTACGCTGGTCGCGCTCAGCGATAACAAAATCTTCTATTATCACGGCGAGATGGGACAAGCGCTAAAGGAAGGCTCCTTCGGCATCACCGATTATAGCATGACCGGTGGGATCGGAGATATCATACGGGCAAAACAGGCAGCCATGGACCGATCCTACAGAGGAGGAAGAAAAGAAATGATGCTGCTCCTGAAGCCCTCCCCCGGGTCCAGCTATAAAAATGTCGTTAACCTGCTGGACGAAACCCTGATCAACCAGGTAAAACGTTATGCCCTCGTGGATCTCTCTGCCCAGGAAGAGCAGGAACTAACGAAGAGAGCAGCCGCCAAAAGCTGAAATCATCGAAATACCCGTTTTCAGCCCCTGACCGGCCCTGCTTTAAAGGAACGTATCCGCGTCCGGATATTCTCCCGGATATTGAGATAGAACAGGTTGATATCCCCGATATGATAGTTTTTAGTCTGTAGTAAAAAGCTGCCGGGAAAATGCGGCCGGTGCGCCCATAAAATACCATCGTGGATTCGGGCATCCGTTACCCGGGGCACCAGCTCGTTAAAATGGGTAAGAATCCCTCCCTTGTTCAAATCCCGGGGCGCCCGCTCTTCCGACAGGGTCCAGGTCAACGGATTGACCACCCAGGAGCTGCCCTTTTCCTTTACCACATACGACGGCTCATATCCTTCCTTAAAAGTCCTCCAGCCAACCAGACAGCCGGTGGCCGTGGAATCCCGGCAGGGAGTCAGTCCGGAAAAAGAATCCCGGGGTATGGCCATGCCGATGATATAGGCGGCGACCAATTGGTTTGTAAGCGGCTTATTCTCAAAGAATTCCTTTAACAATCGTTCTGCATGGGTCGTTCCCTGGCTATGGGACGCAATAATGATGGGCCTTCCCTGGTTGTAATGGTCCAGGTAATACTGGAATGCCGTCCGGAGATCTTCATAGGCGAACTCCAGCGCCTGCCTCCCGGAAGCCGTATCTGTCGTATAGTAGGCCCGCAAATGGGCCTGGCGATACCGCGGAGCAAATACCCGGCATTCATTAAAAGCGCTGGCCTGGAATAGTATAGTGGTATTGTCTGTCCGGGCGTTGAGAGCCGGATCATCGATATTGGCGTTCCATTCGGTGTCTTTGGCCGTCACCAGGGTCGTCGGATGCAAAAAGAACACATCTACAGAGGTATCTTTCAGCGTGCCTGCCAGCAACGGGCCCGGAATGCTGTCCGATGGATCTTTCTTATCCGGGTGGGCCGCCCAGTAGACCAGCTGGCTATAATCAGGCTTGCCGGAGCCCTCCGGCGGGGATTTATAGGCGGAAATCGCCTGATTATACCCGGGAGAGCAGCCCATAAAAGATAAGATAACCACTAAACCCGCTAAATACGGAAAAGCCCCGCTGTTTTGTACCAAAATTTTTTACTTTTATCGTCTAAAGCTAATAAAAACATTTCCTATGGCTATTCCGGTTGTCGATCTTTCTGATTTTTCCGCCAATTCAGGTAAAAAAGCATCTTTTGTAGACGAATTAGGCAAGGCCTATGAAGAAGTAGGATTTGTCGCCGTAAAAAATCACGGCATAACAGAAGAAACAATAAAAGCTCTTTATACTAATACCCAGGAATTCTTTTCCTTACCGCCGGATGTAAAAAAGAAATATGAGATCCCGGGACTGGCCGGCCAGCGCGGATATACCTCTTTTGGAAAAGAACACGCCAAAGGAAGTAAAGCGCCGGATCTGAAAGAGTTTTTCCAGTTCGGCCAGACCGTGGTAGACGAAGATCCCATCCGTTCGGAATATCCGGCCAACGTGACCGTTACGGAAGTGGTGCCCTTCTCACCTGTCTTTTTCAAGGCCTACCGCTCCTTCGAGACTTCCGGCAACCAGCTGTTACGCGCCATCGCTCTTTATTTAGGATTGGATGAGAAATATTTTGACCCCTATGTGCACAACGGAAACTCTATTTTACGGGCGATCCATTATCCCCCAATCACGAATGAACCCCGTTCGGCCATCCGTGCGGAACAGCATGAAGACATCAACCTCATTACGTTGCTGGTTGGCGCTTCCGCAGATGGGCTGGAGATCCTGTCCAAACAAAATGAATGGGTGCCTGTAACCTCTTTACCTGATCAGATTGTTGTCAATGTGGGGGATATGCTGCAAAGGCTGACCAATAATAAGCTGAAGTCTACTACGCATCGGGTTGTGAATCCTCCCAGGAAGCTGTGGGGTACTTCCCGGTATTCCATCCCTTTCTTTTTGCATCCCAAAAGTACGATGAGTCTCGCCTGTCTGCCGGGTTGCATTGATCCCAGCCATCCAAAAGCCTATCCCGATGCTACCGCCGGGCAGTACCTAGATGAACGCCTACGGGAAATAGGCCTCAAAAAATAACCGGATCACATACCTATCAGGCGCCAAAACAGAAAAGCACATAAAGCGCCCGATACAAAGCATACGAACAGTTTAATATAAATGGCGTTTTTTTCGCCACTAATGAGCCTTTTGAAAACCATAGTCTTAGGGGTCGTCTGGTTCAGGTTGATAATACAAAGCGAATCTAATGGTTTTTGCCTATAATTTTAATCCTTTTTTAATTTTATTTCAGACATAATGGCTTTTTTCTTCGTTGCCTACATGGTTCTCTCTAAACACTCTCTCTGACTCAGACGCCACTTATCCGGGTATTTTTCCCTTTGTCTAATCTTTTATTTTCTTCCTTTCGGGTCTTTTTCCCTGAAATGCCCGACTGTATTGACTTTCATTCAGTCTACATTAGTGGCCTATGAAAATTACCTTCCTTAAAACAGTACTTTGTGTTGCATAGTACTAGAAAGATTCCTATCTTTGGTTTGTCAAGTTGATTCAATCACCGCTAAGCCCTTTATCCTCCAACGGAAGGAAATGCAGGAGAGAAGAACAGGAGGACCGGTAAAGCGCAAAACAGAAGAGCATGAATATCGAGAACACCCAGAGCCAAATGCGAAAAGGAATCCTGGAGTTTTGTATTCTCTCCGTCATCAGGCGCGGCGAAGCCTACCCATCGGATATCGTGGAAGAAATGAAAGCCGCCAACCTAAACATACTGGAGGGTACCCTTTACCCCTTATTAACCCGGCTTAAGAACGCCGATATGCTCACCTACCGCTGGGTAGAGAGCAATTCCGGACCACCCCGCAAATACTTCTCCTTAACTCCAAAAGGAGAGGCCTTCTACGGGGAGCTGGAAGCTACCTGGAATGAGCTGGCCAATGCGGTTCACGCTTTGACCAACAAGAGCCAGGGACAAATAAACTAATCGCTTTCTAAATTTCAACCTTCAAATACAACTCAAATGAAAAAGATCATCAACATAAACTTCCATAGCAGGGTGGTGCCCATCGAAGAGACCGCCTATGAGATCCTGCAGCAGTATATCGACAGCCTGCGCAGGTATTTCGCTAACGAAGAAGGCCGTGATGAGATCATCAGTGATATTGAAAATCGCTTTGCGGAGCTGTTCTCCGAAACCCTGAAAAAGGGTGCGACCTGTATCACGGATGCGGATGTCAACAATATCATCGCCAGCATGGGACGTCCGGAAGACTTTGAAGAAGAGGAAATGCCCGGCACGGCCAATGCAGGTACGACCAATCAGAGCAGCGGGTACACAGGTACGGGTACCGGCAGCACCGGTTCGCAGGGCACCACCCAGCAGCAAAGCTCCGAAACCTTTACGGCTGAAGAGCCCCGCCGGCTCTACCGTGCTGACAACGACAAGATCTTAGGCGGCGTCTGTGCCGGCCTGGCCAACTACCTGAAAATGGACCCGGCCATTGTCCGGATCCTCTTCGTCCTGATCGTTTTTGCCTGGGGTACGGGCTTCCTTTTATATATTATCCTTTGGGCCTTCCTCCCCACCAGGTCCCTGATGCCGAATGCACGCAAACGCCTGTACCGGAATCCCGACAACCGGATCATCGCCGGTGTATCCAGCGGATTGGCCGCTTATTTCCACATCGAGGTCTGGATCCCTCGCCTGATCTTTGCCCTGCCCATGATCCTGGGCGTCATTTCCGGTATTTTCCGGCACGTCTGGTTCGACTTTGACGGGGAAGTATTTTTCACCGGCGGCTTCGGCGGCACCCTCTTTATCACCTATATCGTGTTGTGGATCGTTTTGCCCGAAGCCACTTCAGCCTCTGAAAAGCTGGAAATGCGGGGAGAAAAAGTAGACCTCGAGTCCATCAAGAATACGATCAAAAACGACCTTTCCTCCTTTTCCAAAAAAGCAAAGGACATGGGAGAGGAAATGAAAGGAACCTTTCAAAAAACCGGCGAACAGGTAAAACAAGGTGCACAAAACTTCGCTTCGGAAGCCTACCCCGCAGCCCGGAGGACCAGTAGCGGAATCGGCCACGCCATCGGAGTCCTGTTCAAAGCATTCTTCCTGTTTATTGCCGGATTGATCGCCTTCTCTCTGATCATGGTGCTGATAGGCCTGGCCTTCAGAGGAGACGGGATCCTGACGATCAAGAGTTATATCCTGTCAGGATTCTGGCAGAACTTCCTCGCCTGGACCAGCTTCTTCCTGTTCCTCGTGATTCCCGTCGTCGCCCTTCTCACCTGGCTGATCCGCCGGATCACGGGAGTCCGCTCCCGCAGCCATTACCTGGGCTATACCTTCGCCACCCTATGGGTCATCGGCCTGTTCTGCTTCATCGGCCTTGCCGGCATGATCATGAATAATTTTCGCGCACGGCAGCATGTGGAAGAAGATGTCAAAATAACCCAGCCGGTGCATGGCAAGCTCATCGTCAAAGCCATCGAAGGGAAAAATGATTACTCCGATGGCGACTGGTGGTTCGATACCGACTGGCATAGCAACCGGCTCTTCAGCAATCTGAGCGATGACAGCCTCCTGCTGAATACCGTACGGGTAAACCTCCTGAAAAGTACCGACTCCGACTATCACGTGCAGCTGGTAAAGTTTAGCCATGGTAATAACTCCCAGATGGCCCGGGATCTCGCCGGACAAGTCCGTTTCACCGTCAGCCAGACCGACAGCCTCCTGTCGCTGCCGGATGGGTTTACCATTCTCAGGGGTCAGAAATTCCGTAACCAGCAGGTCCTGGTCAACATATCCATCCCCGTTGGAAAACGCATCCTGGTGAACAGCAATATCGACGACTACAACTATTTCAATATCAGGGTTAACAACCGGCATATCCGGTGGAACAGAAACCGTGATGACGACTGGGACGTGAATATCGATGGTTGGGACGCACAGGAAAGCAACACCTACTCCTGGACCAGCAATGTCGAATATATCATGACGACCGAAGGACTTTCCAGAACGGATAAAAAAAATACAGAATTGGAAGACCGGAACAAGAAAGAAGATGATGGGGGCGGAGAAGAATACAAAGACCATAGCAAATCCGAGCGCCCGGAACAGCCGGAGAAAAAGGAGAAACCGGAGCCCGATAATGGAGGCTATCGTTACAAACGTCCTGCAGCACCCGCCCATCCCAAAACAGAAACAGATACCGTCCGTATAAAAAGGACCGCTGCTATAAGCCCCCTATCGGAATCCTCTACTTATTTTTTATCGACTATGTTCAGACTCTGAATAAATGTAGGTTGAAGTTGGAACATGGGCCCTGCCGACAATGGTCGGGGGCCCTTTTTTTTGGGCCGCCAAGGCGCCTCTTGCATGGATCCTTCGGATTCAGTCTGCTCTTATTTCCGGAGGCAGACTGAAGTCTGTCTCCGGTCAGCTCTAATGATGGCAGAACTTCGTCAAAGCGTCGTTCCTCGCTTTTCCTCGCTCGCAACCTTCGCTTCGCTCGGTTGGGGCAGGCGCCCGTGGCGCCTTTTGGCCATCTCCCCCGCAAACTCTATTTTTGCCGCTCAAAACCACTTTACATGAAGAGTACCCCTTTCACGGATAAGCATATTGGTCTGGGCGCTAAAATGGCGGAGTTCGCCGGTTATAATATGCCCATCAGCTATAGTGGCATCAACGACGAACACCAGGCCGTACGCACCAATGCCGGCATTTTCGATGTAAGCCATATGGGTGAATTTATCGTGAAAGGAGAAAAAGCCCTGGACCTGATCCAGCGGGTCACTACGAATGACGCCTCCAAACTGACGGCCGGAAAAGCTCAATACAGCGCTCTTACCAATGACAAGGGCGGCATCGTGGACGACCTGATCGTCTATTGCCTGGAGGAAAATAAAGCATACATGCTCGTGGTGAATGCTTCCAATATTGAAAAAGACTGGAAATGGATCTCAAAGCACAATACCCACCAGGCCGAGATGCACAATATCTCCGATAAGACCTGCCTGCTGGCCATACAGGGACCCAATGCAACCAAACTGATGCAGGCCCTCACCGATATCGACATCCTGAACCTGAAATATTACACATTTGTCCGGGGTCGGTTCGCAGGGGTCGACAATGTGATCGTAAGCGCCACCGGTTACACCGGAGCCGGCGGCATTGAAATCTATTTTGAAGATAAGGACGGCGCAGCCGATACTATCTGGAATAAGATCTTCGAAGCAGGATCTCCCGTCGGCCTGAAGCCGATCGGCCTGGGAGCCAGGGATACCCTGCGGCTGGAAATGGGTTATTGCCTTTACGGCAACGACATCGACGACACCACCTCCCCCCTGGAAGCAGGCCTGGGCTGGATCACCAGGTTCACCAAAGAATTTACCGCCAGCAGTATCCTGGAAGAACAAAAAAAGGATGGCGTCTCCCGAAAACTGATCGGTTTTGAAATGATCGACAAAGGAATTCCCCGGCACGATTATGAAATCAAGGATTTCTCCGGCACTATCATCGGGAAAGTAACCTCCGGCACCCAGTCCCCATCCCTGGGTAAGGCCATCGGCCTGGGCTATGTAAGCACTGTTTTTGCTCATATAGATACAAAAATATATATCAAAGTGCGCGATAAGCTCCTTTTAGCCAAGGTCATAAAACTCCCTTTTAATTAAATATTCATTCTTTTCAGGGCGCCAGCGACCTTGGAATGATTTTTTCTTGTTAGGGTCATGCCTACTATCCACCTGACAACCTTTGTCGCCGCCCCGATAGAAAGGGTCTTCGATCTTTCCCGAAGCATCGATCTGCACAGAAAGTCAATGGCCCATACGGTTGAAGAAGCCGTGGCAGGAACTACCAGCGGCCTGATCGAGCTCAATGAAACGGTGACCTGGAAAGCCCGGCATTTGTGGAAGACCCGGATCCTTAGGTCAAAAGTCACCGCCCTGAAACGCCCGCTTTCCTTTACGGATGAAATGATGGATGGAGACTTTAAAAGCCTGAAGCACGAACATCATTTCAAAGCCATCGACAATGGCACCCTCCTGATAGATATATTTAACTTCGAATCTCCTTATGGTCAGCTGGGACACCTGGTCAACCAGTTCTTCCTCACCCGATACCTGAAAAACCTGCTGGAACTTCGCAATAAAGTGATCAAGGAATATGCGGAGTCGGAAAAATGGAAATTTATTTTGAATAAATAATTGCCCCTAAATTTGCCATTATTCCGATATGACAAATTCCAAACCTGTTTTACACACGGCGCTATCTCCCGCTCTCCTGCATTTATACGACCTGAATCACGCCATCGTGGTAATCATCGATGTGCTTCGCGCTACATCTACCATCGCTACCGCCTTGTACAATGGGGCTAAATGCGTAATCCCCGTGGATAGCGTTGCCAAATGTATCGAGCTGGGCAGACAGATCGACGGCATCACGGCAGGCGAACGTGATGGGAAAATTGCAGAGGGGCTGGAACATGGCAACTCTCCTTTTGAATATCCCCGGGAATTTGTCGGGGGAAAGACCCTGGTGCTCACGACCACCAATGGCACAAAATTATTGCATATGGCCCTGGACAGGGGAGCAGGACAGATCATAACAGGCTCTTTTCCCAACCTGAGCGCCGTTTGCCAGTACCTGCTTTCCCAGAACCAGCCGGTCGTTCTTGGCTGCGCAGCCTGGAAGGACCGGGTAAATATCGAAGACCTCTTATTCGCAGGGGCCGTTATCAACCAGGTAAAACAGCATTTTTATATAAATTGTGACTCCTCCCAGATTGCCGAAAGCCTCTACCTGGAGGCGAAATCAGACCTTTATGAATTCATGAAGAATAAAAATGCCTCTCATTATCACCGTCTCAGCAACTACGGTCTTGAAAAAGATATCCGGTACTGCCTGACCCCCAATGGAGCCGATGTTCTTCCCCTTTATGAAAACGGGAAGCTGATCATACTCTAAAACGCCAGCCCCATCATGAGACCCGAAATCCCGAAAGTTCACCTTTCGGGATTTCGCTCGAAAACCCGGCCTCTAAAGCGATCACAAATCCCGGAACTCCGGATTTCGTAAACGCCATCACCAATAAGAGATTACTTTTGCAGACTTGACCGGTTCGAATAAGGGGTCATACCAGTTTGAAAAAAAAGAGTCTTCATATTGCTTTAGTAGGTAATCCCAATAGTGGAAAAAGCTCCTTGTTCAATGCCCTGACCGGTCTGAACCAGAAAGTGGGCAATTTTCCCGGCGTCACGGTAGATAAAAAAACCGGCATGAGTGAGCTGACGCCCGGTCAGCCCGTCAATATCATCGACCTTCCCGGCACTTATAGCCTTTATCCCAAAAGAGCGGACGAATGGGTAACCTATAAAGTGCTTTTAGGTCAGGACCCCATACAAGCCGATATGGTCGTACTCCTGGTGGATGCCAGTAATCTGAAAAGAAACCTGCTATTCTGCTCGCAGATCATCGACCTGAAAATACCGGTGGTCGTCGCACTCACCATGATGGACCTCGCTAAGCAAAAAGGGATCGTGATCGATGTAGATGGGTTAGAACGGGAACTGGGCATTCCGGTGGTCTCCGTCAACCCCCGCAAGAATAAAGGGATTCCCCAACTGAAAAAAATCATTGAATTAAGGGCCCGGCAGCTTCACCAGGCGCCAGCCCGGGATTTTATCAGCAACAATGTCCTGGCGGCCGATGCCGTCAACGACGTAAAAAAGCTGTTCCCGGAGAAAGAGATCAGCGACTACACCGCCATTCATTACCTGATCAACCACGAGAACTTTGACTTCCGGAAGCCCCTTCAGGAAAAAATCGAAAATATAGAGCGCCTGCATTCTTTTAATCATACCCGCATACAGGCCGACGAGATCATGCAGCGCTATGGACGTATCCGGCAGATCATGCAGCATACGGTAGCAGAGCCCGACCCCCTGCAGAAGACCCTTTTCACCGAAAAACTCGACAACCTCTTCCTCCATCGGCGCTGGGGTTATGTCATCCTTATCGGCGTACTGTTCCTCTTATTTCAAAGTGTCTTCTGGATCGCCCAGTTTCCGATGGATGCCATCGACTGGACCTTCTCCCGGCTGGGCGGCTGGCTGGGCCATATCCTGCCGCAAGCCTGGTGGAGCAACCTCCTGGTAAACGGCCTGCTGGCGGGAATGAGCGGTATTCTCGTATTTGTGCCCCAGATCATGATCCTGTTTGGCCTGATCACCATCCTGGAAGACACCGGTTACATGGCCCGTATCAGTTTTCTGACCGATAAGCTCATGCGGAAGGTAGGACTGAATGGGAAGAGCGTCATGCCGATGATCAGCGGATTTGCCTGCGCCGTTCCGGCCATTATGAGCACCCGGAACATTGAAAACCGGAAAGAACGCCTGCTCACGATCCTGATCACCCCCCTGATGAGCTGCAGCGCCCGCCTGCCCGTCTATACCATATTGATCGCGCTGGTCGTCCCCCGGAAGCAGATTTTCGGGTTCTTCGGCCTGCAAGGCCTCGTCATGATGGGCCTCTATATGCTGGGCCTTGTCATGGCGATGATCGTGTCCTATGTAGCCAAATGGTTTATCAACCTGAAGGAAAAAAGTTTTTTCATCCTGGAATTACCCATCTACCGGGCTCCCCGGTGGAATAATGTGGTCGTCACCATGATCAATAAAGCCAAGATCTTCGTCGTGGATGCCGGTAAGGTGATCCTCGTCATCAGCCTGATCCTGTGGGCGCTCAGCTCCTTCGGGCCGGGCGACCGGATGAAACAGGCCACCACACGCTATGAGCAGCAGCTCCGGCAAAATCCCGGACAAGCCGTCGAACTGGATAAAGAACACCAGGCAGCCTTACTGGAGAACTCCTACGCCGGTCTCCTGGGTAAAACCATCGAGCCGGTGATTCGCCCATTGGGCTATGACTGGAAGATCGGCATAGCGCTGATCACCTCTTTTGCCGCCCGGGAAGTCTTTGTAGGAACGATGGCTACCTTATACAGCGTGGAAGGAGGGAAAGACGCCGATCCGCAGACGCTTCACCAGCGTATGCAATCCGCCCGTCGGGACGATGGAAGCCCCGTCTATAGCCTGGCCAGCGGCGTCTCTCTCATGATCTTCTACGTATTAGCCATGCAGTGCATGAGCACCCTGGCCGTGGTGCGCCGCGAAACCCGCAGCTGGAAGATCCCCGTTATTCAGCTGGTTTATATGACAGGGCTGGCCTATCTGATGAGCTTCCTCGCGTATCAGTTGCTTAAATAAGCACTCCCAATTCCACCAGCGCCTGTCTGAACTGTTCCGGGAATTTTTTTACCCGCCATTCTGTGCCTTCCATATATAATAAAGGACGCCATTATGATCATCCGTAAAAAAGAAAGAACGGCTGTCATTCATAAGCACATCACAGGGCCGCCCCTTGCGATCCTTATCCGTCTTCCCGCTCAGGAATCCATCTACCACCGGCGTATACCGGTTCCGGCCTGTTATCTTCACGATGCTATTACCCCTTTGCCTGGACACGGTGGTCGAACCATGTAATGCCATCAGAATGGATTTATTGAATGCCGGATCATCAAAGCCTTCGAAATCATCGAAGCCCAGGGGAGCGGAATGAGCGCTAAAACCACACCAGGCTGGAGAAGGCGGAAGGGGGATAGCCGTGTGCTGCTCCCTTGCCATTCTTTGCAGGGCCGTATCGGCATATATGCTATCCCGGTATTGAAAATAATAGGGCCAGCCATAGAATTTCCCTCTTTCCACTTTTTGAAAAAGGTCTTCCGGCTTATCCGGACCCAACAGGTCCCGTCCCATGCCCGTTGCCCAAAGCTGGTTACCCCGCCATTTTATGGCGACGGAGTTCCGCAGTCCCGTAGCAAACAGTTGCTTGTTGCTGCCATCCGGATTCATTTCCATGATCGAGGCCCTTACGGCTTCCTTTTCTATGCAGGCGTTGCAGCTGCTGCCGACGCTTACATATAACTTATGATCATGGAAGGCGAGGCTCCTGGTAAGATGCCAGCCGCCGTATTTATAGCCCAGGCCATAATCCGGAAAGGTGGCTATCGTATCGGGCTTGCCGGAAGGCAGGGTGTCTCCGGCATTATAAAGATACCGGCTAAGGGTTCCCGTTTCCGCGATATAGATATAATCCTTTCCGTTCTCCCTGTAAAAAGCCACCTGATTGGGATTATGAAGGCCGCCCAGGTAGGTGTGGATGTTTTTGAACGCTCGTCCTGTACTGTCCCAGTTTTCGAAAATATAGACCTGCCCTCTTTTATTATCGCTGGTATTGTACATATCCGTAGCGAACAGGCGCCCGTCCGGGCTTTTTGCCAGAAATCGCAGCCGTCTCAGACCTTCGAACGCGATGCTGATCCCGTACCCCGATGGAATGCGAAGCGTAAGATCCACGCCTTTCTGTAGATGGATGGGATGAGGAGATAAGGACAGGGGGGCCCGGGTATCTTCCACCAGCGACGTATCCGGGGACGCCGGGAGAAGCGGCGAAGGTCCGGCCGGCACAGGAGCAGGCTGGAAACCCAGGCTCTGCCATCAAAAAATGCTGTCATCGGTTGTTCTATTAAATTTTTATCAGTCTTTCCGCGGCCTTTTCCAGGGTCTCTTCCTTTTTGGCAAAGCAGAAACGGATCACTTTGTCATCCTTCCCGGACTGGTAAAAGGCAGAGACCGGGATCGTCGCCACCCCATACTCTTTTGTAATACGGATGGCCAGGTCCTTATCGCTTTCATCGCTGATGCGGTCGTATTTATATAACTGGAAATAGCTCCCGTAAGAAGGCAGGGGCGTGAACCGGCTGGTGCTCATCAACTCCCGGAACCGGTCTCTTTTTTGCTGCATGAAGGCGCCGAGGGACAGATAAGAATCCTTGTCCGTTAAAAACTTTGACAGCGCTGCCTGTGAAGGCGTATGACAGCTAAAGCAATTGAACTGGTGTACTTTCCGGAACTCGCCCATCAGATCGGGAGAAGAGATGCAATAGCCCAGCTTCCAGCCGGTGCAGTGATAGACCTTCCCGAAAGAAAAACAGACAAAGCTTCTTTCCAGCAGATCGGGATATCGCAATATCGATTGGTGCGGGATGCCGTCAAAAATAAGATGTTCATAGACCTCATCGGACAAAATAAAAATCTCCGTGCCCCGGACAATCGCCCGCAATTCCTCTATATCCGTGGCTTTCAGTACGGATCCCGTCGGGTTGTGAGGAGAATTGATCATAATGGCCCTTGTCCGGGGGCTGACCCTGCGACGCACTTCCGACCAGTCGATCCGGTAATCCGGAAATTGCAGGTCTATCCGCACCGGTATGGCGCCGTTGATCTCGATATTCGGAATATAGCTGTCATAGGCCGGTTCAAATACGATCACCTCGTCACCGGGACGCAATATGGTAGTCAATGCCGTATAGATCGCATAAGTCCCGCCCGGAGTAATAGTAATCTGAGATTGAGGGTCAATGGATGTTCCATACAGGGAGTGGACCTTTTCCGCCAGCACCTCCCGCAGGGCCAGGACCCCGTTCATGTGCGCATATTGGTTGAATCCGCCTTTCATCGCCTCTTCGACCAGGGTTATCAGCTCCCCGCTCATCGGGTAGTCGGGAAATCCCTGTCCCAGGTTTACGGCCCCCAGCTCCGCAGCCAGGGAGCTCATTACCGTAAAAATGGTCGTACCTACCCGGGGGAGCTTACTGGTGATCGAAGGAGACGCCATAAGACTTCTTTCTTTTTCTTTAAGGAATTATTTGATTTCTATGTTTTCCGGTTGGATCAGGGACTCCCCGTGCATCCGCAGATATACCTGCGCCACGGTGATCACGTCTTTCTGGCAATAGGTCGCGATGCGGGGCAGATCACGCTGCGACCAGTATACCTCGCCGACCTGGCTGCCATCGATATCGTCCTTCGGGGTTGGGATCCCCAGCGTGTGGGCCAGCAGGTTCAGGGAAATAAAGCTTTTATACTCTCCGAATTTCCAGAGCTCCATCGTATCTATATGCTGTACCTCCCAGGGCTTTTTACCAGAGAGGTTGAGCACTGCAGGAATGGGCATGCCGTGGATGATCATCCGGCGGCACAGATACGGGAAATCGAAATCTTTACCATTATGGGCGCATAAATATTTCTGGTGGTCGGAACCCCATTTGCGCAGCAGGTCGCTGAACTGAGAGAGGAGGATCTTCTCATCGTCGCCGTAAAAGGATTTCAACGAAATCTTCTTCCCCGCTCCGGTTCCGGAAATGATCCCGCAGCTGATACAGACAATCTTGCCGAATTCGGCATAGATGGCGGCTCGTCCATAGACATCTTCCGGGGAAACAGGCTGTTTATCCCTGTTCAGGGATTCCGCCTTATGCCGCCACAGGTCTTTCCATTCATCGGGCACCTCTTCGAATGCAGCATATTGCGACACCGTTTCGATGTCCAAAAATAAGATCGTATGGAGGGGATAAGAATACATAGTTGATGTGCCGGAGCCTTGCTCCCAACAATTTAGCGCATTCCCGGCAAATAGCCGCTATCGCTCCTTAAAGATACTGATCTCCTTTGTTCCTTTTCAGCTCCGCCACATATTCTTTGATCTCCTGCTCTTTTTCCCTTTTACAGATCATCAGCACATCCTTGGTATCCACGACGATAAAATCGTCCAGCCCCTGCAGTAAAAGCAATTTGTCATTGGGAGCATGCACCATGCATTTGGTTGCGTCGATCACCACCACATTGTCTCCGGCTACGGCATTACCCAGGTAGTCCTTGTCAAGGTTCTCGTAGGCGCTGTTCCAGGTGCCCAGATCGCTCCAGCCAAAAGACGAAGGAATGACATATACATTATCCGCCTTTTCCATAATGCCGAAGTCGATGGAAATATTAGTACATTGCGGGTAGATCTGCTCCAGGGCCTTCTTTTCGTCCGGCGTATTGAACCGCTCCTTCTCCGCCGCAAATACATCATACATTTCCGGAAGGTACTTCTCAAAAGCCTGGATGATATTTTTTACCTGCCAGACGAAGATGCCGGCATTCCACAGGAAGTCGCCGCTGGACAGGAAGGTCCGGGCCAGCTCCAGGTTGGGCTTCTCGGTAAAGGTCTTTACTTTATAGACATTATCCGAGACCGACTGTTGCTCATGCTGGATATATCCATAACCGGTATTGGGATAGGTCGGTTTGATCCCCAGGGTAATAAAGGCACTGTGCTTATTCACGAAACTCAGCGATTCCAGGCAAACTTTATTAAACCCTTTTGTATCCAGTATCAGATGATCCGCCGGCGCTACGATCAGGGATGCTTTGGGATCCGCCTGCTGAAGCTTGAAAGAAATATAAGCGATACAGGGGGCCGTGTTTTTCCGGGACGGTTCTCCCAGGATATTCTCCTTCGGCAAAAAGGGTAATTGTTTCTCTACAATATCCGAGTATTCGTGAGAAGTCACCACATAGATGTTTTCCACGGGTATAAAGGAGGCAAATCGCTCGAAAGTCCACTGAATAAGCGTCTTTCCCGTGTTTAAGATATCAAGGAATTGCTTGGGATAATTTTGGCGGCTCATGGGCCAGAACCGGCTGCCGATCCCCCCGGCCATAATTACGACATAATGATGTTTGTTCATAAAAACTTGCTGCCGAATTACAGTTGCCGCCTGTTTCCTGCCACGATGACCAGGTAGTACTATTACTTGCCGTTAAATGATTCCCTCCCGTATAAGATTATTCAGATCGATAAAGCCCAGATACTGCCGGCCGCTGGTAACAACCAGCCGTGTTATATCATGAGTACGCATCAGATCCAGCGCTTCGACTGCCAGCGCTTCCGCTTCGACTGTCTTTGGATGAATGGTCATGATATCTTTTGCTTTCAACCCTTCTGTCATTCCATTTTTTTCCAGCATACGGCGAAGGTCACCATCGGTAATAATACCTAACAGCCGGCCTTCATCATCCGCCACAGCCGCTGCCCCCAATCGTTTGGAAGTGATCTCTATGATCACTTCCCTCAGCGCCGTGTCGATACCGACACAAGGACTTTCGTTGTGTATATACAAATCCTGTACCCGTAAATACAATTTTTTCCCCAAGGTACCCCCCGGATGAAACCTGGCAAAGTCTTCACTGCCAAAACCACGCATCTCCATCAACGTTACCGCCAGGGCATCTCCCATCACCATCTGTGTTGTCGTGCTGCTGGTCGGGGCCAGGTTGTTGACACAAGCTTCCTGCGAGACCGTCGTGTTCAAAACAATGCCGGACTGCCTGGCCAGCACAGACTGCAAATTCCCTACCATTCCTATCAGAGGGTTGCCAAAATTCCGGATAAACGAAAGCAGCATCTTAACCTCCGGGCTCTCTCCGCTCTTGCTGATGATCAGTACGATATCCTGTTCCTGTACCATCCCGAGATCCCCATGGATGGCATCGGCGGCATGCAGGAAAATAGCCGGCGTACCGGTAGAGTTAAAAGTGGCTACGATCTTCTGGGCGATGATAGCGCTTTTTCCAATGCCGCTCACCACTAAACGCCCTTTACAGGCAAAAATCAATTCCACGGCTTTTTCGAACTGATCGTCTAAAAGCTCTTCCAGCGCAGCAACCGCCGCAGCTTCCATCCGGATGGTATTCTTCCCTATCGCAATGATATTTTTACCCGTGCTCATAAAAGATTTGGCAAACGTACGCCAAAATCGTTAAATCGCCCTTGGGCGATGAATCATTAAACCCCGTACGTTCACTCAAGGCCGCTGGAATCAATTATGGTTCGAAGTAAACCCACCCTAAAAACGGTAATGCTCCTTTTTTTCAATTCTGTCAGATGGAAATCCCCTAATGCTCACAAAGAGTTATATAAGAATCAGAAAAATTCAGGCCTTGTAGAACATATTGAGGAGAAATCGGATCATTTTCAATTTAGTTTATTGAAAATCAGTCAGATCAGGCTAAAAATAATCATATGAATACATATTGTTTTTCTTTATATTTATAGGATCATAGGCAAGTTTTAACATAACCGGCTAGTTCCTTCCCTTGTTTTTGTGTAACTTCGCCATCCTTTAAAAACACAGAACGCCCTAATTAAGCTGTTAATCCTAACTCGTGAATAATTACTTCCGGCTGTTCAGGGTATTTTGATTATCTTAAATCAGTTTGATTAGATAAATCGTGAGGAGGAAAACATTTGAGCATGGCAACAACCGCAACTAAAAAAGCTGCTACCAGTAAAACGAAGGCGATTAGTAGCAAACCCGTTAAAGAAAAAGCTTCCAGCCAACTTTTGGCGCAGTTACAAGAGCATTTTGGTTTTGACGCCTTTAAAGATAACCAGGATGCGATCATACAAAACGTATTAGCCGGTAAAGACACTTTCGTCATCATGCCTACAGGCGGCGGCAAAAGTCTTTGTTATCAGTTACCCGCCATTATCAGCGAAGGGGTAGCGATCATCGTCAGCCCCCTGATCGCCTTGATGAAGAACCAGGTAGACCTGGTACGCAGCTATAGCAGTAAGGATAGCGTCGCCCACTTCCTGAATTCCACACTTAATAAGAAACAGGTCCGGGCAGTCCATGAGGACCTGCTCAACGGCCATACAAAAATGCTGTATGTCGCTCCCGAAACGCTGACCAAACAGGAGAATATGGAATTCTTCAGTGACCTGAAGATCTCCTTTTTCGCCGTAGATGAAGCACATTGTATATCGGAGTGGGGACATGATTTCCGCCCTGAATACCGGAGATTACGGGAAATGATGGACCAGATCAGCCCGGGTACGGGAGTGATCGCCCTGACGGCGACAGCTACCCCCAAGGTGCAGAGCGATATCGTAAAGAACCTGAGCCTCCGTGACCCGAAGATCTTTATCTCTTCCTTTAACCGCCCCAACCTGTATTATGAGATCCAGCCTAAGATAAAGAAGGATCAGACGATTAAAAGCATTGTCCGCTACATCATACAACATAAAGGCAAGAGCGGGATCATCTATACGCTCAACCGGAAGACGACGGAAGAGCTGGCCGACATGCTGATGGCCAACGGTATCAAGGCCGTGGCCTACCATGCCGGACTGGACAGCAAGCTGCGGGCGGAAAGACAGGATCTTTTCCTGAATGAGGACGTACAGGTCATCGTAGCCACCATCGCTTTTGGAATGGGTATTGACAAACCGGATATCCGATTCGTCATCCATTTCAACATACCTAAATCCATCGAGAACTATTACCAGGAGACCGGTCGCGCCGGCCGTGATGGACTGGAAGGAAATTGTATTTTATATTATTCCCATAAGGATGTAGCCAAACTGGAGCACCTGATGAAGGACAAGCCCCTCAGCGAACGCGAGGTCGGCGCCCAGCTCATCAATGAAACCGTTGGTTACGCCGAGACCGGTGTCTGCCGCCGTAAAGTGCTTATGAGCTATTTCGGGGAAGAATATACCACGGAGAATTGCGGTCAATGTGATAATTGCCAGCATCCGAAGGAATGGGTAGAAGCAAAGGAGCATGCCGTGAAGGTATTGAAGACGGTCAAAGCCCTGGATGAAAGATTTGCCACGGGGTATCTTGTCAATGTCCTGACAGGTAAGCTGACTCCCCAGATCCAGATGTTCCGCCATGAAGGCATTGCAGAATTCGGGATCGGCAAAGGGGATCCGGAACATTTCTGGAATTCCCTGCTCCGGCAGCTCCTGCTGGAAGACCTTTTGAAGAAAGATATCGAAGAATACGGGGTGCTGAAATTCACGAAGAAAGGAGAGGATTTCCTGAAGAAACCCGGCTCTTTCAGAATCGTGCTCAACAACCTGTTCGAAGAGGCCAATGCAGACGACGAAGAAGAAGGAACCGAGGCCGCCGGCGCCACCGCCACGGATGAGAAGCTGTTCGAATTGCTGAAGGAACTGCGTCAGAAAGAAGCTAAGAAGAAAGCCCTGCCCCCTTTTGTCATCTTCCTGGAAACTTCTTTACAGGATATGGCGACCCTCTATCCCACGACAACACTGGAACTGGAAAAATGCCAGGGCGTAAGTAAGGGTAAAGCCCTTCGTTATGGCAAGCCTTTTATCGAGCTGATCGCCAAATACGTAGAGGAGAATGATATCGAGAAGCCCGATGATTTCGTAATGAAGAGCGTGGTGAACAAGAGCGTTAATAAAGTTTATATTATCCAGCAGGTAGATAAAAAGATCCCGCTGGAGACCATTGCCAAAAATAAAGACCTCCGCATGGACGCTTTACTGGAGGACATGGAGACCATTGCCGGCAGCGGTACCAAGCTCAATCTGAACTATGCCGTCGATGAGATGCTGGATGAATATGAACAGGAAGAAATCATCGAATACTTCAAAAGCTGTGAGACCAGCAGCCTGCAGATAGCACAGCAGGAACTGTCCGAAGGAAATTTCACATGGGAGCAGCTGAAGATCATGCGGATCAAGTTCTTGAGTGAATATGGGATGTAAAATCCACAAAAACCTTTTTTCAGGATTTTCGGCTTATAATTTCGCAATTTTCCCGAGAAGTCCTATTTTTGCCACCCCAATGAAAATTTGGGATAGCAGGTGCGGTAGCTCAGTTGGTAGAGCAATGGACTGAAAATCCATGTGTCGCCGGTTCAACCCCGGCCCACACCACGAAGAAAGGTCACAGCAATGTGGCCTTTTTTTATGCTTCTATGCCTGCCCTTGAAATCTCTTTCCCTTTTTTGATAGTCGTATCTAGCCCGCCGACAATCTCCCAGCAGATGCATTCGGCATACTTGCTACACATCCATTCTCTATCCAAGCATTCGTCCTATAAATAAATATTTTAATACAAGTAATAGCCGGGTTTGTCCATATTTATATGATTATCTATAGAAGCCTGTTATCTTAGTCGGCCAAAACCAACCAACTGCAATATGTACACAAATCTTGTTTTCCGCATACGTAAAAAGCACATCGCCGCCTTTTTCCCTTTAAAGATCCAACATAAGAATACATCACAATTCAGAGACTAATACTCTAATGGGCTATCGCCCATATTTATTTCTAATTAAAGAAATTATTCTTCATACTAAATAATGCTGCCATGTCAATTATCAAAGACAAGACCACTATATCTTTTTTTGATATCACTAAATTCAATTCGGATTTTCAGTTAAAAGATCGCTACAGCAAACGTTTAGAAACCTTAGTTGCCCTGGATAAGGAGCCGGACTCCATCAAGATGGCAGTCGAAGAAACACTCGAAAATATAAGAAAAGGGGCTCGATCTCTTGTTATATATGGAGATCCTCAAAGCGGAAAGACAGAAATGATGATTGCCTTAACGGCCAAGCTTCTTGATGAAAAAAATAAAATAATAATCCATTTACTAAATGACAGTGTTAATCTATTAGATCAAAATTTCCGAAGATTCAAGCAATCAGGACTATCTCCTTTTCCCAAAGTCTTCCATGACATTATTGACCCTGCGGTACAAATAGGCAACAATGAATTTGTCATCTTTTGCAAAAAAAACTCCCGCGATCTACAAAAGCTTCTTACTAAGCTAGGGCATATTGTCAAGAAAGTCATAATTGATGATGAAGCAGATTATGCTTCCCCAAATGGGAAAATAAACAAAGGGGAAAAAACAAAAATTAATACCCTCATAGAAGATCTATTGAGTAAGAACGGTCTATACGTTGGTGTAACTGCAACGCCAGCTCGCCTTGATTTAAATAACACATTTGCAAATGATCACGAAAAATGGGTCTATTTCAGGCCTCATAAAAAATATGCCGGCCAAGATGTTTTTTTTCCAATAGACGACAAACCAATTGGCTTCAAGTTGCATCTTCTAACAGAAAAGGAAGAAAGCTCAAAGCAAATAAAAGAGGCATTATTTCGATTTATAGTAAATGTTACTTTTCTCAATTTATATGAAACAAAAAAAGAATTAAATTTTAGTTTCCTGATTCATACTAGCAGAAAAAAAGATGATCATAAGAATAATAAAAAAGCTGTTGAGATGGTACTCACAGAGTTGAGTGATGATAACAATTATAACTATAAAGCCCATGTTGAACAGTTGTGGAACACGGCAAAAAAGAATTATCCTGGACGGGAAGATGAAATCGTAAAGTATATCATAAAAAACAAGAGCAGATTTGATATCATTGTTCTGAATAGCGATCGGAATAATTCAAACCTAGAAGATGCTTCCAATCCGGAATCTCTATTTACCATTATTATTGGTGGGAACATCGTATCAAGAGGCGTGACGTTTAATAATCTTTTATCAATGTTTTTCACACGTGATGTTAGGCATATTATTCAGCAAGACACTTATATACAAAGGGCTAGGATGTTTGGCGCTCGCGGAGATTATCTAAAATATTTTGAATTGACGATCCCGGAGACTTTATATACGGACTGGCACAGATGTTTCGTTTTTCACAGATTAGCTATTGCCGCGATTATGAATGGCAATGGCTCTCCTGTATGGCTCTCAGATAAAAGAATTAGCCCTGCTTCTTCAGCAAGTATTGATAGAAGTACCGTATCTTTTGATAAAGGTGAAATGGGGTTTTCTTTATTCGATTTTGAAAAGAAAAAAACGAAGGCAAATGCCATAATTAAATCTGATTTAGATAAGTCCAAAAAATTGAAAAAATTAAAAGAGCTATTGGGAGATGCCGCTTTCCCTGAATTTCTATACAAATACATAATTACACCATCCTTTGAAAAGGAGCCGTCTTTAATTATTCATTCCTCTGCATCTATTGCTGGCTGGAAAGAAGAAAAGGGAATGAATAAGAAAAAAATAGAACGTGCCAAAGGATTTTATGGCGGTTCCACGACGCCAAAGAAAACAACATCAGCAGCAAGTCATCATCTTAAAATATTCTACAATGCCGACGGGAAAGCAAGGCTTTTTTACAAATTCGACGGATCTATTCAATTTGTAAAAAACATAAAAATGTCTATTGAAAAAAGCTCTAAAAAAAATCAGAAATAATATAAAAATCCTAGAAAATACTTCACTTCACCAGCAAGACCACTTTGCAGAAATTCAGGGATGAAGGTCGTATTCGGTATTTTCAGGCCAGACCGGAAGATCATTCTTTACACTTTACGATAGGGATTCAATCAATGAATACTTGGAAAAGCACTCAAAAGAGTCAAATTAGATTTAGAAATTGAATAAATACATATATCATTCGCTCCCCTGAGAATACAATACATAGCTGTACACCTGCCGCCGCCCGGCTCTTTTATTAACATACCACGTTGTACAAGATCATTAATGTCTCTGACTGCCGAATCTAAGGTATATCCAATATTAAATGGCGGCATAAGGGAATATTTTCAATAGCCAAAAACATGCAATTTGAAAGTCTAACTTTCATTTATCGTGCTTTTGGCTATTTTTGTTGATATTTGAATGTTTAACCTTCATAATCCATTATGATACCTCGTGATCTTGAACATAACCTTACCAATGCCCTTCCCTACCTGCCTGTCGTCGCCTTGGTCGGCCCCAGGCAGGTAGGGAAGACAACGCTTGCTTTTCAAATAGCGAAGCAGGGCTTGATAAAAAGGCCTCTTATCTCGATCTGGAATTGGATACAGACCTTAGCAAATTAAGTGATCCGGAAGGTTATTTACGGCGGTTTGAAAACCAGCTTCTCATCATTGACGAAGTGCAACGCAAACCGGACTTATTTAGAATTTTGAGAGGTTTAATCGATATCCGCAAAAGAGCAGGGGAAAACACAGGGCATTGGATAGTCTTATGAAAAAAATCTCCGGCTCGGAGCACCTTAAAGTAGAGTTTGACTGTCTGAATGCAGACCCGGAAAAAAGCCACTTGATTTCCAGGGTAATGGAACAATGTCAGTGCCCTATCGCGGCCAGAAGTTTTAAGACTTTTGATTAGATCACTTCGACCAAAGGATTGAAAATTCATGTATAGCCGGTTCAACCCCGGCCCACTCCACCAGATAAAAAAGCAGTTACGAGTAAAACGTAGCTGCTTTTTTATTGGGTTAAGCATAGGTCAAGCAATCAAAGATCAATCTGATACCTCGTATTACGCCCTGCCCCAATAACGATAAAAATCTTTTTCTCCAACAAGTCTTGCAAATCCCTGGTGGCTGTTGCTTTTGAGATTTTTGTCAGAGAACCGTATTTACTCGCATTCATGCCGCCTTCAAATTCTTTAGGCCCCTCATCCAGCATCCGCTTGATCACCTTTAACTGACGTTCACTCAGCCGGTCTTTATTCCTGTCAAAGAATTTTACTTTTTTAAGCGTAAAATCAATTTGTTCCTCTGCTTCTGTCTGCGCTGCTAAGACGGTCTTTACAAAATAATTTACCCATTCGGTTATTTCATTAGAGCGTTGAACCTTCTCCAAAGCGCCGTAATAGGCATTCTTATTCGCTTCTATAGTCCGGGAAAGACTCATAAGGATCGGCCGTCCCATTCCTTGCGCCAGTACTTTTTCTGCAATGGCTCGGCCGATCCTGCCATTGCCATCTTCAAATGGGTGTATTGTTTCAAAATATAGATGTGCGATAGCCGATCTGACCGGCGCTTTCTTTATTTCCTTTGCTCCGCCCGGCCCAGTTTCGTTGAACCACTCAATAAATTGTTTCATTTCTTCAGGTACCTTCTTTGAAGGCGGCGCTTCATAATGCACTTTTTGCTTGCCCATTGCTCCCGAAATAACGTGCATCGGTTCTTCGTGCGTTCGCCACATACCGATCTCGATCCCTTTTCCTCCTTTAAACAACATTTTGTGCCAGGCGAATAGCCTTTCTTCCGTAAGTTCTTCTTTGAAAGTATTGCGAACATCAATCATCAGATCGCTGATTCCTATGGCCTTTTTATCCGTGATATAATCAGGGCTGCTAACCAGTCCCAGATTTTTTCTAACAGAGGAAAGAACGTCCTTTCGGCTCAAATACTCGCCTTCAATCTCAGAAGTTTTGATGGCTTCGGAAACTATCATATCAACAATGGCCTCGATCTGTGTGTTTTCTGGTAAGGCATTCAAAATACCAGTCACTTTCCCTGCTTTTTCCACAAAGAGAAAGAGATCATCCTCAACATTTTGAAGAGAATAGGTAAAGTTTGGCCAATCCTTTTGTTGCCAGCTATAGCGTATCATGAGCCGATTACAGCATTTATTCGGCTCAAATATAGGGAAAATATGAGCCGATTAGGAGAATTAATCGGCTCACGCTTCTAAAAAAGACAATTCCTCTTATATTAATAAGGACTCAACCCCTTTTATGGGCGGTTTCGATCCCACCTCGCACCACTTGATTTCCAGGGTAATGGAACAATGTCAGTGCCCTATGGCGGCCAGAAGTTTTAAGACTTTTGATTAGATCATTTCGACCAAAGGGAGGCTGATAAGCGATTCCCTTTATTTATTCTGTCATGTAATGAGAGATGTTTTTTGCCGTGGAAAGAAAAAATACATCTATAGTATTTTACTCTGTTGCAAGGTCAGGCTTGACTCATTGCGGGTTTTAGGTTCTTTCTTTTCAGATTAACTGTTTCGGCGGGTATCGTTTTGATACGGCGAAAATGCTTGATTTTTGCAAGCGGCACTTTTTGCTCCGCATTCCACAAATCATAGTTACGCTGCATATTCATCCATAATTCCGGCGTGGTATCGAAAGCCTTTGCCAGACGCAAGGCCATTTCCGCACTGATGCCTTGGTGCTCATTCAAGAGCAAGGACAGCGTCTTGCGAGTAATGCCGAGATTTTCCGCAGCGTCACCATTGTTTAAGTCAAGCGGCTCCATATACAGGTTTCTTAAAACCCGCCCTGGGTGTGTTGGTTTCATTCCTTTTTTTAGCATAACAAACTCCTTTTTAATGATAATCCTGGTAGTCGACTAAATACGCTTTACCGTCTTCAAATTGAAAGATGATCCGCCAATTGGCTCTGACGGTCACCGACCAATACCCAACTAAATCCCCTTTAAGAGGGTGTAGGGCTGACCCGGGAAAGTTCATGTCGCTCACTTTTTCAGCAGCGTCTAATAAAGTTAGAATATCTTTACTCTTTTCGACTTGATCGGGCGGCAGCTTGGACGCATCATCTTTTGTCCAAAAGCGCTTTAATCCTTTGTGCTGAATACTGACGATCATACTTACAAATATAACATATTACGTTACAGGTTACAAGAAGTTTCCTTGCTCCTTTTAAATCATTGATTATTCGGCTATTTTGGGGCTATCTTCCGGCTTGGACCCTTTTTTCTCGGCCATGGGGCTGCGCCCGTAACCTTCGTCTCGCTCCACCGGAGCGAGCCTCGGTTATATTCAAACCCGGGCTACGCCTCATCGCATTGATAGGGTACCTTTTTACCGTATCGACTGCTATAGCCCAGATAGAGTGCAGCGGGGTTTATCTCACTGCCAATGACTTTGTCGCCGGCAAATTCCTTCCCGCCACAGACGGCCGGCCCAGGTCCGGAACGGCAGAAGAAAATGTCATGAACAGCAAATACATCTTTGTCAATCAAATGGGCCATCACTATAAGATGAATGCGCGGGATGTATATGCCCTCCGGTCCTGCGAAGGAACGATAGTCAGAATCTACAACGAGGGATATTATACTTTATTAAATCCAGGCGAAACCATCCTTCTATACCTGGTTGTCTGTACCCCTGTCAGTAAAGGCCATGTCCTGACAAGAAAATATTACTTCAGTAAAGATGCCGCCTCGGAAATCGAGGACCTCACCCTCGACAACCTGAAAGCGGCCTTTCGGGATAACCTGGCATTTGACAAGGCGGTAGAGACCCAATTCAGGACGGATAACGATTTATATGCGTATGACAACTCTTATAAGTGTTACAGGCTGAACAGGGTCTATAGTGCCAACAAATAGGACGCTCCTCGCCCGCAAGAATCGCCGTTCCCCGGGAACCGGAAGAATCACAGCCCCCATCTGATCCCCCAAAAATCCCCAAATCTGCCTCTGTTTTCATCCCGTATCCCTCCTTAATTTTAGGGCAAAAAAATGCCGGTAGCCAACATAAGAGGAATTCAGCTCACCTATGACGACCTGGGAAAAGAAAACACCAATGTCATCGTTTTCGTCCATGGTCACCCCTTTAACAGATCCATGTGGAAATACCAGTCCGGGTATTTTTCAACAACCCATCGTTTAATAATTCCGGATCTCCGGGGCTATGGAGAAAGTGAATGCGCCGGCCCCAAGACCCTGCTCGATGAAATGGCCCTGGATATCTCTCACTTACTGGACGAACTACATATCGACCAGGCCGTATTTTGCGGACTTTCTATGGGAGGACAGATCGTACTGGATTTTTACCGGCTCTTCCCCGGCAAAGTAAAAGCTATGATCATCGCAGATTCAGATGCAAGGGCCGAGACCCCCGAAAGCTATTCCAGACGCCTGCAGCTGGCCGAAACAATCCTGCGGGACGGAATGAAACAACATACTGACCTCACCCTTCACCAATACATTGCCGGAACATCCAGGACTCAAGCTGCAATGGTCGCCCATTTATACGAGATGATGAGCACCACCCGGGCTGAAGGAGCCGCCGCCGCACACCGGGGCCGGGCAGAGCGAAGAGATCATTTACCCATCCTCCCCTCTATTCGCATACCGACCCTGATCATCGTAGGAGAAGACGATTATTTTACCCCCTTACCCGTTGCCTCCCTGATGAAGGGCGCCATCCCTAACGCTGACCTCGTTTGTATCCCGGCCTGCGGCCACCTGCCGAATATGGAAGCGCCTGAACTATTCAATCAAGCCCTGCATTCTTTTTTAAAACGAAATAGTCTTTAGTGCCTATTTTTGACCAAATACCAGCACTATGATCACGTCCACCCTGTCCCAATTACATTGGTACAAAATAATCAGCCCGTATTTTACGAAAGCAATCAACTATGCGCTGGCAACCGATTTCGCCCCAATGGAACCCGGTAAATATGAAATAGACGGCGATAACGCCTTCGCCATCGTAAACGAATTTACCACCAAACCCTCTTCGGAATGCGAGCCCGAAAGTCACGAAGTATATGCAGATATCCAGCTCGTCATCTCCGGCACGGAAAAATTCGGATATGCCCCCCTGAATGGACAAACCCCTTCGACACCCTATCATCCGGAAAATGATGTCTCCTTCTATTCCCTGCCCGAAGAAGAGATCAGTTACCTCACGCTGAAAGCCGGACAGTTCATTATCTTTTTCCCCTCGGATATTCATCAGCCCGAAGTCTTCTGCCAACAGCCCTCTCCGGTAAAAAAAGTCGTGTTAAAAGTAAAAGTGCAAACAGCAGGCCCCCATAATCGGGTGGAGCCCGATTGTGAACAAGGCCCATAGGCCGATGTTCACCGACATTTAGACATATTCCAGCAAAGAATTACATTTACATGAATTCTTTGCTGGAATTCATTATGACTGATCCCGAAAAAATACAGTTTAAAAATAAGCTGAAGCAATTCGCCCTCTCCCTGATCGGACAACGGATCACCGCCGCCCGGGAATCGATCGAACAGGCACAGCAGGCAGCCAACCAGGAAGAAAAAAGCTCCGCCGGAGACAAATATGAGACCTCCCGGGCCATGGGACATCTGCAAAAAGACATGCATGCCCGTCAACTGGCGGAACATGCTAAAGAGCAGGCGACCCTTCATCAAATAAACGTCGAGGCTGTCTATCCGGCCGCAACTTCCGGAGCCTTTATCAGCTGCCCGGGAATCGCCTTTTTTATTGCGGCAGGCCTGGGCAAACAACTGACTGAAGGGCAAACGATCTACTTCCTATCCCCTCATGCACCCCTGGCCAAAGCATTGGAACATAAAAAGACAGGCGATTCCATTCATTTCAATTCCATGAATTTACCCATCCTGGACATTTATTAACCCTTGTATCTTATATTCATAAAAAAAAAGCGACAAAAGGAGGTTACAATTCCTCCTCGAAACCGACTCTATTTTTATATCGCATTCATCCATCAAATAAATAAGCTTTTCACGCTATGAAGAAAATACTCCTTGCTCTTCTGATCCCGTTCTCCCTGCTACAGGCATTTTCCCAGGAAAAAACCGCCCCGATCTCCCTTATTCCTGCACCGGTCAGCCTGCAGGTAGATCCGGGAACATTTGTCCTGCCAAAGAATATTACCATCGAAGCCCCTGATCAACCAGCCCTGGCACAAGCCATAAAAGATCTCGCAAAAGACCTGAGCATTCCTACCGCTTACAACGTAATGATCACCAGACATGCGGCCGGAACTGCCGATATCCGGCTCACCCTGAACAAAATACCGGATACTGTTCTGGGAGCGGAGGGATACCGCCTGACCGTCACACCCAAAAACATCGTAATCCGCGCCAACCAGCCGGCCGGCCTCTTTTATGGCATCCAATCCCTGCTGCAGCTCTTCCCCGCAGAGATCGAAAGCGCTAAGAAACTATCCGCCGTAAACTGGCAGCTGCCCTGCGTAACGATCACCGATTACCCCCGCTTCGGATGGAGAGGGCTCATGTTCGATGTCTCCCGCCACTTCTTCACCAAAGAAGAGGTTGAGCGCTTCATCGATGAAATGGTCAAATACAAATATAATCTGCTCCATTTCCACCTGACCGATGACGAAGGCTGGAGGATCCAGATAAAAGGCCTTCCCCGGCTAACCGAAGTAGGAGCCTGGAGCACAAAACGGGTGGGTACTTTCGGCACCTTCTCCGCACCCACCCCCGATGAGCCCCGCGATAACGGAGGCTTCTATACACAGGACGATATCCGGGAACTGGTGAAATATGCAAAAGACCGCTTCGTCGATATCCTGCCTGAAGTAGATGTGCCGGGTCATAGCATGGCAGCCATCGTATCCTATCCCGAATTGTCCTGCACAGAAGGCGCCGATAAATACCGTGTTATTTCCGGAGAGAAATTCATGGACTGGCCCGGCCCCATCGCCCTCGTAGATAATACCCTCTGCCCCGCCAATGAAAAGATCTATCCCTTCCTGGATAAAGTATTCACCGAAATTGCCGGCCTCTTCCCATTCGGTTATATTCATGTCGGCGGAGACGAATGCGCCAAGAACTTCTGGGAGAAAAGCGACGCCGTTAAACAGCTGATGCAGAAAGAAGGTCTCAAGACCATGGAAGAAGTACAAAGCTATTTTGAAAAAAGAGTCGAAAAGATCGTCGAATCCAAAGGAAAAAAAGTAATCGGCTGGGACGAAATATTAGAAGGCGGCCTGGCGCCGAATGCAGCCGTCATGAGCTGGCGGGGAATAAGCGGCGGAATTGCGGCAGCTAAGCTGGGCCACCAGGTCGTCATGAGCCCCACCACCTTCGTCTACCTGGATTATATGCAGGGCGATGCCGTCCTGGAACCCCCGGTATACGCCACCCTCCGGTTGAAGACAGCCTACTCCTTCGAACCCGTTCCCGATAGCGTAGACCCCAAACTGATCAAAGGCGGACAGGCCAACCTCTGGACAGAACAAGTCTACAATACACGCCACCTGCAATATATGATCTGGCCCCGCAGCCTCGCCGTAGCAGAATGCCTTTGGTCACCTAAGAGTAAAAAGGATTGGAATAGCTTCGCCAGAAGAACAGAGGCGCAATTTGCAAGAATGGATGTACAACAGGTAAAATATGCCCGCTCTATGTTCGACCCGATCTTCGTACCAAAAAGAGACGACAAAGCCAATGATTCCCTGTCCATCGGGCTTTCCACGGAAGTAGAAGGACTGGATATCTATTATAGTTTCGACAATTCCAATCCCGATAGTTTTTATCCGAAATACAGCAGCCCCTTATCCGTTCCCAAAGACGCCTCGATGCTGAAAGTCATTACATACAGGGATGGAAAGCCAATAGGCCGCCAGACCGATATGCCCATCACAGAATTGAAAAAAAGAGTGGGACTGAAATGATGAAAGATGTGCTGGGCGAAGCCCTGTCAGCTTATTATCACAAGACATCCACCGGCAAATTATGGGTCAATAATAAATATGGACCCAGGGAAGAAATGCCGGTGGATGTCTATTTCCGGGAAGCAGAAGACATGCCGGAACTGGAATGGATCGCCCTGCAGCAATGCAGGGGTAGGGTGCTGGACATTGGGGCCGGCGCCGGGAGCCATGCCCTGATCCTGCAACAGATGGGATTGGATATCACAGCCCTGGATATCTCCCCCAAAGCCGCCGACGTCATGGAACGCCGGGGTGTGAAAAAGATCCTCTGCCAGGATTTCTTCGCGCTGGGCGGCGCATCGCCCGACTCCGGGCTGTCAGCCGGATCATCGAATGCCGGCGACTTCGATACCCTCCTCCTCTTAATGAACGGCATCGGCCTCGCAGGAACCCTGGACGGACTCCGCCTTTTCCTGGCAAA
>DATMGS010000002.1:0-6026 GCA_035555335.1 Puia sp. | reverse complement strand
TGCCATGGCTTTATTCTCACAAAAACCATACTGGGCCTGCCTCTCAGCAGATCAAATTATACAGTGACTATGTGAATAAACCCACCCTGAAAACTGAAAACAAAAAAGAGGGTGCCTCAAATTACTTTTGAGACACCCTCTCTTCATGTAGTGCCTTTATTTTATTTTGACGGCAGCTTGGATTTAATATAATCGGCTTGTTCCTGCAGTCCGTCCCCTTCTTTCTTTTTCGCAATTCCGGTCAAGGCATTATTGATGACACCGTCCGTTTGGGTACGGTAAGCCTGGGGAATCGCTTCGCGCAGCTTCACGATCAGGTCCACCCCTCTCTTTACCTGGGTCGTATTTTTCACCTTGGATACGAGATTTGCATAAGGCAGGGTGAACATGAATTTCTCCTGTCCCAGCGGCATCTTCTCGAAATTGTCCGATATCAAATCAAAGCTGCTCTCATCTCCGGATTTGATCAAAACCGAAGAAATAGCTGCTATCAGTTTGCCCTTGGCCGGCTCTTTTACGAGTTTCTTCGCCAGGGTCAGCGCTGCGGAACTATCGACAGCGGACAGCGCCTCCAGCGCATTTCCCGATACCGTATAAGAAGAATCCGCGGCAGCCCGGGCAAAAAGGGTTTTATAAGCCGCGTTGTGATAGGTGCCCAGCATCTCTATGGCAGTTGCTTTGACTACGCGGCTCGGATCATGTGCCGCCATTTCAGCGATGGAGGATTCGAAGGCCGTTTTAATTGCATCCCTCTTCAAATCGAGCTTGGACAAAGTGAAATTTCGCAACCGGTAATAACGATCCTTTAAGGCGGCTTTTAAGAGATCGAGCGCTTTGGGGTCGTCCTGGTTTTTAGAGCAATAGTCGATTGCTTCCCGGCGGTCCATATACAGACCGGCATACTTATACTGATAAATAAAATTATCCAGGGTCTTGTTGTCTTTCTTTTGGCAAAGTAAGACCTTGTCTCCATCCACGTTCACCAGTTCGGGTCTGCTGGTATAGGAAAAGCTAAAGGTATCCGTCTTGTCCTGTATCCATACTTTGTGGCGTTCTTTGGTAATGCCATTGTAGATGTCTATGGCTACCGGCAATTTGAATATCTTGCCGGTTTCCTGTGTCTGGCTGACGATCACCTGCACGGTCTTTGCCGCATCGTCATAGGCATAGTCGATGGTCAGCTTGGGATGACCGCTGCCATAGTACCATTGGTTCCAGTACCAGTTGAGATCCTGACCCGTCACCTCTTCGAAGGCCAGGCGTAAATTCTGTGCTTCGGTGGATTTGAACTTATTGGTAGTGAGGTAGAGGTTCAGCGATTTGAAAAAAGCGCTGTCTCCGACGTAATTACGCAGCATATGCAGGATTCGCCCTCCCTTGGGATAGCTTACCTGGTCGAACACGTCTTCCTTGTCTGCATAATAGAAACGTACCAGGTCTTTCTCCGCATTGTCCGGCTGTTGCAGATAGCTCTGTATGCCGATGGAGTTGATAGCGTCTCCTGCGTCTTTACCATATTTGTATTCATTCCACAGGGTTTCGCTGTAATCGGCAAAGGATTCGTTCAGCGTGATATTGCTCCAGCTTTCCGTGGTTACCAGGTCGCCAAACCATTGATGAAACAATTCGTGGGCGATCACATCTTCCCATCCGTTGCCATCCGTCAGTTCGCGGGCATCCTGCTGGGCGCTCTCGCCATGCAGGGTAGATGTGGTGTTTTCCATCGCTCCGCTCACATAATCTCTGCCTACAATCTGTGCATACTTATTCCAGGGATAATCGATGCCTGTGATCCGGGAATAGAAAGCGATCATTTCGGGAGTATTACCAAAGATCTTTCTGGCTACGGGACCATATTCTTTCTCTACATAATAGCTGACCTCTTTTCCTTTATAGGAATCTTTCACGATCGTATAGTCTCCGACGCCCATGAAGAAGAGGTAGGGAGCGTGGGGGAGATCCATCTTCCAATGATCGGTGCGGGTACCATCTCCGTTCACCTGCTGGCCGATCAGCTTTCCGTTGGATAATGTGACATATTTGGCCGGTACGGTCATCGTGATCTCTTCGGTGGTCTTTTGATTAGGCTTGTCGATGGTGGGGAACCAGGCTGAATTCGCTTCGGTCTCTCCCTGTGTCCATATCTGGGTAGGTTTATTCTTTTCTTCGCCTTTGGGATTGATGAAATAGAGCCCTTTGGCATCTGTGATCGCTGCGCTTCCCTGTACCTTCAATTCATTCGGCTTGGAAGTATAGTCGATGTAGACGGTATATTTATTCGTGTATTTATAGGTCTTGTCCAGATGAATTTTCAGGACCGTTCCATCATAGTCATATTTCAGCGGCTCGGTTTTCCCTTCTTTTACAATGGCTACTTTATGGATATCCATTCCTTTGGCGTCCAGGGACAGGGAATCGGTAGGGTAGAAGTGCGGTTTCAGCGTTATCCAGGCTTTCCCATACATATAAGACTTGTCATAATCGAACTTTACATCCAGCCGGGTATCGACCAGGTCATTGAACTTGGTAGCTGTGGCCCGGTAGTTCTTCTTCCAGGCTTCGTCTTTCCCTTCGGCACCTTGCTGCGCCCATAGCAGGGGGCCTGCCAGCATTCCGATCAGGACTAAAAAAGGTTGTTTACGTACTCGCATAGTTGTCTTTTAAATTTTCAGGTGATCCTGTCCTGATGAGAGATTCATCATCAGGGCAATTCATATGTGATTTTTTTCAGGTGGTAAAGATAATAGAAGAGGTGGGTACCCAATAGCAAAATAGTATAAAAGGTTTCCCGTTCCCCGTCTGCTGCCCCCTGTTGCATAAAAACTAATCCGCAACCGTATCCTACGTCTAATCTGCTCGTTGTGTTTTTAGCAATTTTAATGTAGGTTTGCTAAGGAATCAATGTTTTCTCAATGGTCTTAGCGATCCTGTCTGCCGCCAGGATTGCTATGCAAAGCATCACCCCGTCTGTCGCCGGGTTAACTAAAGGCATAACACCTCAATCCATGTCAAAGATTGGTCTGGCAATACTGTTAATTTTAATGGCGGGCAGGAATTATGCACAACAGGACTACTTCATCCTGATCCAAGCCGATAATAATCAACCTTTTTATGTCCGTATGGAGGGGAAGCTCTTTAGTTCTTCAGCGCAGGGGCATCTGATCCTTTCGCAGCTGAAAGAGGGCTCCTATAGTATTACCGTCGGATTTCCCAAACAACTCTTTCCGGAACAGTTGTTTTCGGTTAGTATTTATAAAAAAGACCTGGAGTTTCAGCTAAAGGACCTGGGGGAGAAAGGTTGGGGCCTGTACAACCCGCAAACCCTGGAATTAAAGAAGCCGGATGAAAAAAAGGAGACGGAGCCCGGGAATCACCTGGAGGGGGTTAAGAAGGACGATGCTTTTTCCAGGTTAATGGCGGGGGTGGTGAGCGATACTGCCGTTATGTATAATACCTATACTATGGAGGCGGCACTGAAAGATAGCCCTGTTACCTCAAAATCCGCTCCTGCCGATACCCAACCGCCCGTTTCGCTTCCGGTAACTGCTCCCTCCAATGCGACTACTGCCGGTGCCTCCGGAAAAGATACTGCTGCTGCGACTATGGTGAATCCATCTTCCGGGACGGAAACAGCCAAAGAAACACTTATCTCCCGGGAGACTGCCAGGCCGGACAGCACTCTCCGGTCAGATACGGGTACCCTTGCCGGAAGGGTAGACACAGCCAAAACCATTGCCGCCGTTGCCGGTACAGGGAGAGATTCGACCCTCCGTAAAAGGGATTCTTTAGCTGCCGCTGCTATTCCTGAATCCACATCTTCCGTTGCCGGCTCTACTGCCGCCGTCCCCCCTGGAGTGATCTCTTCTGTTCCTAGCTCTACTGCCGCCGTTCCGGAAACCGCCGCTGCCCTGCCTAAAGCCGGCCTGGTTGTTAAGCTCAGCGAGCGGAAGACAACCAAAGGGGTGCGGCTGGTCTATGCGGACCATATTAAGGGAAAGAAGGCTGATACGATCGTAGTGATCATACCGGTGGACACGGTAACCCGTCTGGCCCAACGTCCGGCAGAGACTGCTTCTTTGCCTTCCCCGCCGGCCGGATCAGACACTCCCGCGCTGGCTTCCGGGGGGGCGAATCATCCGACATCCACATTGGCCTCCATGACGACGAAGCCGGATTCCGGTCAGAAAAAGACTACGACCCCGGTCCGTTCTCTCTTTATTAACTCTGACTGCAGGAATTTTGCTACGGAATACGATGTCGATAAACTACGGGTAAAAATGCTGGAAGCCGGTAAAGATGAAGACCGGATTGCGGTCGCTCATAAGGTATTTAAATCCAAATGCTTCAGTACCAGGCAAATAAAGGCTCTGAGCGAAGTGTTCACCTCGGATGCACAGAAATTCAGGTTTTTGGAAACCGCCTATCCTTTTGTATCGGATGACCATTTTAAGGAATTAGCGGAATTGTTGGCCGATCCGGTGTATAGCAGCAAATTCAGGACAATGACAGGTCAGTAATCCTGCTCCCGCCTTCCATTTATCCGGCCGGCGCCGTAAAAACCACGATAAACTCATAATACAGTCACGGTCAATCCGTGTTATTTCACTGCAAACCTGTTCAAATGCCCAGATATTTTTTGGAAGTAGCCTATAAAGGGACGAATTACAGCGGATTTCAGATCCAGGACAATGCCGGTTCCATCCAGGAGGAGGTAGAGAAGGCGCTGGCTACCCTGTTCCGCCGGAAATTTGAGTTGACCGGGTCTTCCCGGACCGATACGGGTGTTCATGCACTACAAAACTTTTTTCATCTTGATTCTGAGGAGCTTATAAATCCAAGGGCCCTGTATAATATCAATGCCTTGCTTCCCGGAGATATTGCGCTGCGGAATCTTCATCGGGTAGCTCCGGACGCTCATTGCCGGTTTGACGCGGTCAGCCGGGAATACCGGTATTACCTTTACCGGGAGAAAAACCCTTTTCTGGCGGATAAGGCCTGGTTTTATCCTTATACTCTGGATAAGGAGAAGCTGGGGATGGCGGCCGACCTGGTTCTTGAACAAAAGGATTTCACGGCTTTTTCCAAGAGGAACACCCAGGTAAAGACCTTCTTATGTGCCATTCAGCAGAGCGGGTGGCAGGAAGAAAATGACTGCCTGGTATACCGGGTCGTGGCCAACCGTTTTTTGCGGGGGATGGTGCGGGGGCTGGTGGGTACGATGCTGCAGGTGGGCAGGGGTAAGATCAGCCTTTCTCAATTCGGGGAGATCCTGCAAAGTAAGGACAACCGGCATACGGATTTTTCAGCGCCCGGTCATGGGCTTTTTCTTTTTCGGGTGAACTATCCAGTTAGTATGTTCGGGTGAATGGATGGTAATGCGGTCTGCCTGCAAGTATAGACGGGCGAATTGTTAATAGCTTCCTGACGACTAAGGGGGCGGAGGTCGGCAGCCGGAAAGCGATAAAATTTTTTTATCTTGCTAAACCCTTGCCAGGCTTATGTTTCAGAGAATGGAGTGAAAAAATCTTTAAAAAGATTTGGCGGGGATATACAACTGCTTATCTTTGCAACCCGAATTTGAAATATGCGCCTGGTGAAAGAGTAGATAGAGTGAGGAAAAGGGGTTGGAAACAGCCGGAAAACAGGTGAGAAATAGAGTAAAAAACGGATCAGTTCTTTGCAGACGGCTAATAAGAAATAAGGAGTTAAGAAGAAGAGAAAATCTAAAATAGATTTTTGAAAAAAGGGAAGAAAAATTTGGTGATAAAAATACTCCTCGTATCTTTGCCGTCCGCTTCAAAAAAAGCGATAGTTCTTCAAAAAAATCTGGTTACAAAACGAAGCGAAATATCTTCAAGAAATAACAGAAATATTTGGTTAGAATCATAAAGGCTCTTACCTTTGCAACCCGATCGAAAAATCGGGTGGCGAGAAAGGCCAAAAGTTCTTTGAAAGTTTGGAAACAACAGCACGTAAATCAAGTATTTACGGTAAGGTTACGTTAGCGAAATAAATTCGATTAAAGA
>DATMGS010000001.1:0-285599 GCA_035555335.1 Puia sp. | reverse complement strand
TTTTACATATCAAAACTGAGAAACTTTATGCAAGCAATCAATTACAGAATTGTAAAATGGGTAAGGAGTAAATACCTAAAGGTCCGGGTGAGCGAACTCAAAGGACTGAAATGGCTGAAAAGAATCAGCCTGAAACAACCCAATTTATTCGCTCACTGGACCATTGGCGCACTGCCATCGGTCGGATAATAGGAGCCGTATGATACGAGAGTATCACGTCCGGTTCTGTGAGAACTTCAGGCTGAAATGCTTGGATTTACTCGTTGAGGTTGGCATGCTTCCAATTGAAATGTGTCGCATTTCAACCTCAATATTCTAATGCGTCGCGACTGAAGGGGCTCCCTTCAGTACATCCCCTGGGAACAGCCGATCATCCTAGCCTAGTGACCGTATAATAGCACGCTGGGCAATACATTGTGCGGGTAGTTATTGTTGATATATCCTTTTGCCAGGAGAACGCCGCCCGGGACAGTATCCACGGTATACCCGAATGTATTGCTCATGTCCGTCTCGGCATCGGTGGTGTTTTCCCAGCTGTAGTAGCTGTCGTTTGTTGCGAGATACCACCAGTAGGCCGTGGGGTCGGCCAGTTTGGTGGGAGGATGAATTTTGGTAAAGGCGCTGCCGAGGATGATGCATGCAAATGCAAGGACAACCAGTCGAAGAGAATGGAGTTTCATGATTGCTATGTTTTAAATGTGAGGAATCCAGGCGATTCGTCGGGTGCTCTTCATGGAGGGGCGGAGCGGGGTTGTAATATGGCAGGACAAACCTGGATAAGGACGGTAATAAATATAAATACGTAAATATCACAGTTTATAACAATTGAGTAAGATTTATAAAAATTTACAGGTTTCTACTCAGTGGATGCTACACCTCAACCCCTACTTTTTCTTTCGGTCTATGAGAGAATCGGACCTGCCTGTCATTGTCCGGTGGATGGGCGCCCAGGGGCGGCTTACCGGGGACGGGGAGTTGCGGGTCTTACGGCAGCTGAAGCGCCAATACCGAGACCCGGACCACGCCGCCGGCCGCCAATCCTGGATGGCCGTGCGCTGCGGCCAGCCCAACTTCTGGCTGGAGCGTACGGTTACCGGCGAGCTCTACCTAACGGGCCACCCTTCGATCCATACCAATCCCTGGCGTGCGCTGGAGGCCTGGGGATATTCGATTCCGTGGGTCTCTGCGGTGGCGGAGGCGCTGCCGGCGGCGGCTTCCGCGACGGCAGCCGTGGATTCCCCGGGGGCAGGCCTGTCGGAGGCGCGGATGGCTGAGCGTCTTTTGTCGCCGGGCCTCCCAGCGGCGGCGAGGGCGGTGGGTCCGTCAGCGGCGGTGTCGTCAGCGGCGGCGCGGTTGTCGGAGATCCGGATCCCGCTTCCGGAGTCGCGGGTGGCTGAGATCAGGGCGTTGAAAGCATTAGGTTGCCGGCGAATAGGGAAGGAGGTGGATTTTGAGGAGGAGGTGTGGGTGTGGGGGGCGGATGGGTTAGCTTCGGCTATCTTATGACTATCGGCGGCAAGATGCCGTTTCTCTTTCCTTTCCATTTGTAATTAGGTAAAGATATTCAAGGCGGCTTTCGATTGGGACGAAGAGGTCGCAGGTTCGAATCCTATCAAGTCGTTCTCCAAACTCATGAGTCAAATTCTTCAAATTTAGCACGTTGCATATCTGCCCAACTTAGCCAGTAATCAATCCCCGTTTTGCGAGGACCATTAGGATCAATTCGACGGATCAATATTCGTTCTTCTGATTTTTCTTGTGCATTTTTCTTATGTTCAGACCGCTTAGTCTTTGAAATTCCCGGTAACCACCATTATTCTGGATAAACCAGGCCAATTTAATCTTGCCTATGGCGATAAAATCATTTTTTGAGAAAAAAGCGCCATTGCTACTGCTGAGCCGTCTGAATTCCCTGACGGCCTGGCGGACCGTATAGGAATCATCCGCCCGGTGTACAGGGAGGGTGAGTCCCGTCATTTCGCAGATGCCGGCAAATCCGCCCCAGTATTTTATCGCCGTCGCCAGTTTTGCCCATCCCTGCCGGGCCAGGCTGGCGGGAGTGAGGAAATATCCTTTTTCCCGGCACAGCTTTCTATAGGCAGTCACTGTCTGTTCCTTGCTGTATTCATCCCTGATTTTTCCCGACGGATAATCCAGGCCGGATAAATTTTTAAAATCCGCAAATCCACCATTCCTGAGAATGACTCCTGCCAAATAAGAAAAGCCCATTGCCGTCAATTCCATTTCGTGAAGAAATTTCCTTTTTTTTCTACATAGGGCCGTGTATTCTTTTACCGCCTTCTCTTTTCTTTCGGCTGCGGCCGTTCTTTTAGGTTCCTTGTTTAAGGAGATGGTCAGGCTGGTTAATTTACGAATCTCCCTATAACCAATGCGCGTAAGAATAAGTTGTGCTAGTCCATCTTCTCCCGCCGCTATCAATTCTTTTCGGATTAAAAAATAATTCCTTTCCAGACATAAACGCTTATAATCACTGACTGCCTTTTCTACCGAATACGTTTTTTTGCGAGTCATTTTATTAACCTTGTATTTTAATTTAGTCAGTTTCCGCATTTTGCCTAGCCCTATATTCCCAGTGATAAAACCCAGTAAGGTTGGGGGAAAATGAGCTGATAATTCTCTTTTGGTAAGGAAGTATCCCATCTCCAGACATAGCATTCTATATCGATCGACCGCAGAATCAGTAGTATAATAGCCTGGCGGCAAAACCTTATGAGGTAAGTTCAGGCCGGTGCGCTCTCGAATCTTATAGATACCGCGATTTCTTCCAATGGCGTTTACCAGTGGTGCGGCACCCATCGCCAATAGCTCCTTTTTTGTGAGAAAGCGCCTTTTACGCTCACATAATTCTCGGTATTCCTGCACTACCTTTTCTATCGGCCACGCTCGGTATTCCGTTCGGGTCTGAGGGGAATTCAAGCTGCATTTTTGACGGAATTTAAAGATGCCTCCCTGCTTCTTTGAAATTTCCGTTATCAAACCATAGAGTCCCTCTTTCAGTAAGTCTTTGTATGTGAGATATCTGCCTTGGGAAAGACAAGCCTCCTTGTACGTCGCTAATGCCTTATCTCCTGAATATAATCCTTTTGGCTTGTTCAATACGGGGACATTCATCTTCTTTCCCAGCTCAAAAAAGGAACCGTGGTATCGGTAGATCGCCCCTATGAGTCCCGATTTCTTTTCTTTCCGCAGCTCTGCATCCAACGGCATCCGGCCTCCGTATTTCGAGATCAGGGGTTGCAACTCTTTTTTTATGTTTTCCAAACCGACCCAATAAACGGAAGGCCTGATATCCGTCGCGACGTTGACTGCAGAAGAGCGCCTCTTATCTGTACATAAAGCAAGATCTCCCAGCATTGCCAAGATTCGTTGTTCCACATTGATCATGTTTTTAGTGAAGACCTGTTTTTCAAAAACCAGGTAATCATACCCATGCTGCCTGTACAAGGCAATTTTCTTATCCAGGTTCAGGAAATATTGCGGATGCCCCTTCCTGTCAAATCCCACGATCTCGATATAGGTATCTCCAATAAGAAAATCACACTGATATTTATATCCCTTGAAAAGGTCCACATGGACTGCATGCCGGATATTATGTTTAAAAAGGATATTATCGAAGATGCATTCATAAGCGCTATTCATCCAATGACCATCAATGGCGATATAATATTGAGACAGTATAGTACCCAGTCGACCGGCAAATTTCCGAAAACCTCCTTTCTTCGAAATTGCGCGGCCCAGATCACCCTTACCCATGGCCGCCAACATCGAGAGGCCAGGCATAAACCCGAGCTGATCGACTATAGGGCGCATCATTTCCATGATCCGTTCCTCAGACCAGAAGCGATGTCTCTTTACTGGCAGCCCTAATTTGGACTTGAAGGCATTCATAGATCCGTACTTGGCCATATCCGTCAATAAATCACTTCTTCCGATCTTCAACAACCCTTTTTGAGTAATGAGATGCCCGGCCCTCTGCAGTTTTCCGAGCTCTTTCAATAGTTGTTCTTCAGAAGGGGTATCACCCTGTAACTTCATCCCCAAATCAAACCGGCTATTCATTTTACGAAGCCCTCCCCAGATGCCGACTGCCGTGCGCAGATCCTGTCTTTTTTGTCGTTCGAGGGCCCCGTAAACGGATGTCGCTTTTATTAGTTCTTTGTGCTTCCGACAAAACTTCTTCAGCTCCTTTATTGTATTTTCTTCTGTCCAGTAATGATCTGCATTTCTACGTGCGGGGATATTTAATTGTTTTCGCAGCGCCTGATAACTTCCAAAATAATTACGGATGGCTGCGGGAAGACCTCCGTGCCCATTTTCGATCAGCAGATTATTGGTAGGAATGACACCCCATTTGACATAGAGAGATTTATAAGTGTGGAGGATACTTTCTTTGGTCCAACGGGTATGTTTTTTAAAAGGAAGGCCTAACTTTTGTTTAAAGGAAGATAGGGTTCCGAATAGCCGGATCGAATTTAGAATGTCGAATCTCCTTAATGCGACGAGTGAGGACTGGGTAAGCGGGTGACCGGCCAACCGAACTTTTTTCAATTCTTTGCGTATCTGGCTTTCGGATAGATAACGGGCCTTTAATTTCATTCCTAAGTTATAGTCGCTGTTCAATTTCCGAATGCCGCCATGCTTTTGTGCGGACTTATATAATTGGGGGGCATGCCGGACCAACAAGCTGGAGGCAAAGCAGGTCTTAACCAGCTTTTTATTTCGCTGGCAAAAAAGCCTAAGCTCTTTTATCGTGTTGTCGAGGCTCCAATAATCGTGTCTGCGCGGACGCTGTATCATAGGCTATGAAAATACTAAATAATTTAGTTTTTGTAAATTTTATCTGGACTTTGAAATGCACGGGCTGTGTAACATAAAAAAGTTTCTTTTGTCTTTATAAGCTGCCTTTTATGTTTCGAAATTGTGTCGGTTATGTAATATCGTCCAGTATAAAGCAAACTAGCGGAATTCAGAACCTTCTGCTTGTCCTTAAAATTGTTTTAGGGTTCGTGGTGTCGTTATAATCCCACACATTGCAATATGCTTCATCCATATATTTGCTGAGGTGTTTCCCTTCGTGGTCCGTTATGAAATTACAAATATTTGTCAAGCAAAAATATAACGCGCTATTTGCGGAAACTGAAAGAAAAGCCAATAAGGAAAGGATGGTTAGGAGATGTTTCATTGTTTTTTCTCTTCAAACGGTAAAAAAAGAAAAATCGGGTATTTCAGTTAATGTAATAAAGGACGAATGCTGCCCATGAGGAACTCTGTAAGCTTGGCATTAAGAATATCGTTGTCCATCCGAGAGATATTCCCCGCACGAATAAGGAGAAGAAAAACAAGACAAATGTCCATGACAGCCGTTCGTTAACCTTTAACCTGGAAAAAGGCAACTTGCATTCGATTTTCATTATGTCCAGGCAACATAAGCCTCTGGTGAAGTACCTATTCTTCAAAAATGATTCTAAACTCTGGATTATTATGTCTGAGAACTCGCTCTATAATTTCCCTTTTCTCTTCGGGCGATATTTCCACATCTTGATAGGGGCTTTCCCAAAACGATCATTCGTTGGTGGAGCAGGTCCATATTGGCCGCTGCATTGAGGAGATAGTCATATTCTCCCCTTTTATAGAAGGGCCTTAATACGTAGAGAAAATTGGCGATGTCGAAATCCTTTTCTTTTACCCGGTCGTTCGCCAGCACCCGGACGAAGTCGTCCTGGAGAAATTCATAAAAGGTATTGAAGCAGGGAAAGAGGTCTTTGTTATGAGCCAGTTCCTGGTAGTAGAGCTGGAGGGCATTGGAGAGGGCTACGTATTCAGAGCGAAGGAAGGCCTCGTCGTCTTTTTTCCAGAGGGCGAGTAGCAGGGTCTTGATGCTCTCCCGCTTCTCGGTGTCCGGGCTCTCTCCTTCCGCGAGCCAGAAAGGGTTGAAGCAGATGGGGTGTTGCTCCGTATAGATAAAATAAATCCCTTCCACGAATTCGCAGAGACCCTGGTAGCTGTTGCCAATGTCTATGATGATGATATGCGAACCTCGTTCATGATAGCTGCGCATCAGGTGGTTGGTGAAGAAGGATTTGCCGCTGCCCGAACCCCCGAGCACGAATTTGTTCCTGTTGTCTTTCACGGACATATCGACATGGAGGGGTCGTCCGGAGAGCCGGTCCCCGAGGCGGATGCCCAGGGGGCCGGAAGAGGAGCGGTAGTTCGACTCGGAGGTAAGGAAGCAGGCGGCTTGTTCGGCAAAACTGTCGTAGGTCTCGTTCATGGGGAAGTCAGCGGCATTGCCGGGGATTCCTGCACACCATATTTGCGGTGCACCGACGGTCTCCAGGTGAGGGGTCGCTCCCAGCTGCGCGACTGCCGAGGCGATCCTGTTTTTGAGATCCTGCAGTTTGGCAGAGTCTTCTGTCCAGGCGAGGACATTAAAATGAGCCTTAACCAATAATCTTTGGCCGCTGATGGCTTCGTTGAGGAATTCGTTGACGGCGTCGCGGGCGATGGCGTTCTCGCGGCTGTGCTGCGAAAGGGATTGCAGCCGCCGGCGTTTTAGCTCCAGTTTTTTTAGGGTGTCCAGCGGGTCGCCGATAAAAATATATTGGTTAAAAATATGATTGCAGCGCAGGAGCAGTCCCAGCGATGTCGTGAAACCGGTGGGGAAGGGGGTACGGTCGGTGGAATAGGGGGTATAGTCGATATGGGGGCTGCATTGGGCGGGGAGGTGCGCTGCGTCGGCCAGGGTATAGAGCAGGCAGTGGTTGTCGCCGATGCGAAGGCCTTTGTGAAAATCGATGTCGTACAGTTCCAGGGCCTTGCCGGAAGGGGCGAGCTGGCAATATTGTTCGATGATGCCTGCGCGGTCGGGTAGGCTGGTCAGTTCTTCGGTGAGCAGGCGGCGGCATTCGATGAGGCGGCTGTCGGTGAGGATTCTTATGAACTGGCTGCATTGGCCCGTGAATTCCTGGACGGCCTGTGGCGACAGGGTGTCTTCGGGTACCAGGGATTTCCGCAGCAGGGCCGATGCTGCGGAGTTCGCCGGTTGATGTCCCCGGGGGCGAAGGGACAGGGACAGGAGGCAGTGATGGTCGAGATAGGGGGTGTCATGGTGGAACCGTTCGCTCGCTGCTGACAGGAAGCTGGCTCCCACCTTGTCGGGATTCCCCTGGTACCGGGATCGGAGGAACCAGTCCTGCATGTGGAGGACGGTGTTGGGGGGCAGGAGTTTGATGGCCCGCACCCATGCCTGGTGAAGGGCCTGGAAATTTTCGGTGGACAGGGTGAAGATCTCGGGTTTGGTAAGGGCGTATACGATGGTGAGATCTCCCCTGGTTGAGACAATATGATTGCTGGCCACTTCCCAGATAGGAAAGTGGGTGGATAAGTTGGTTGGCATGGAGGACGTTTTTAGGCTGTGTTTTTCAGATCGATAAAGGGGTAGCGCGAATGCGATCGCAGGGCGGTTGGCAGACGTCGGGCGGCCCTTCTTTTTAGCAGGCCGTACTCTCCGTAGCGATGGCTTAGGCGATAGATCGCAAGTATGCCGGCTGCTGCCAGCGTAATTGTGAGGGGCAGGCAGATCCAGGGGCTCACGCCGCCGATGAATAGGATGGTGAAGAAGAGAAGACTCCCCACCAGGACGCCGGCGGCGTAAAGGATGTATTGCGCCCGCAGGCCGCGAAATACGATGGGCTTGTTGATGCCCTTGTGAAGGTGATAGACACTCGTAGTCATATCGTTTCTATTTTAATCCCGCTCCCCCTTCAGGGGGCGGGGGGTGTTAAATGCCAAAAAATGCTTTCAGAACGGTAGTGGACGCGACAAGAAATATACAGGCGATGAACCATTTGCTGGATAACCTGGAGGCATCTTCCCGATGATCGGTTGTATAGGCGGTATAAACTCTGAAAGCCCCGATCAGTCCGAATATAGCCCCCACGGCGTAGAGGAGATTGGCTCCTGTCTCGTAATAACTTCGGACCAGGGTATTGGCTTGGTTGAGGCCGTTATTAGCATCTGCTGTCTGTGCCTGGACTGCGAGATGAAAGAGAATGACCAGAAGGGTGAGGGCGGTAGCCAGCGGCCGGGGGCCGCTTAATGGCTTTGGGATGAAATAGAGCATGGGAGCAAGGTTTAATTTTTTTTGAATATTGTTGTCGAATATTGGATCGGCAATCGATGGTTATCGGATCATGAATCGATAATCTATGGTTGGTGGATCATGGATCGGCAATTCGATTGTCGATGAGTGACCGGAATTATGTTTTTCCGATGAGCTTTCTGATACGAATCAGGATGTCGTTGCGGTAGTACATCCCGAGTATGGTTGGGTACCAGAGGATCATGAGGACAATGATCATTCGGTTATAAGCGGACCAGCTGATGAAGTGTAACATGTTGTTGCGATTTTGTTAGGACAAAACTCAAAAGTTTTTTTCAGAAAAAAATGCTCATATGGGCCTTTTTTGTTTCAGAGAAATTCCTTTTCTTTTAATATAATAATAATTGTTACGGATTCTGGTAAAGGCGCTACGCGAAACATCCAGATAGGATGGGAGCAGTTGAAGAGGTACACGATTGAGTAATTCGGATTCTTCTTCTACGAGGTCAGCATACCGTTCATCCGGAGGTTTTCTAAGCTTTATATAATGCCTGTCTTCGCTGCGGCAATAATAGATTTCGGTGATAGCGATGCGGTGGGCATTAAATGCCGGATAGAGCAGACAGGCGTTCTTTAGTTGCTCGTAACTGATTCCCCAACAGACGCAATCTTCCAGGGCGACTATATTTTCATACGATGGCTGCTGCCTGAAAAAACTGGAAACGGAGATGAAAATATCCCCTTCCATCAGGAACCAGGAGGTTACTTCCTTTTCGGAGAGCCGGTTGAAAATCCGGATCAGCCCCGATTCCAGGAAATAAATATTGGAGCAGACCTCTCCTTCTTTCAGAATATAATCTCCTTTCGAAAATTCCCTGCATTGCAGGTTGGCTTGTAAGAGTTCTGCCAGACCGGGAGGAATTTCAGCGATGGAGTTTAGCAGAGTAAGTAATTTTTCCATTACGATAGGTTTAAATTAACAAGGATGTTTAACCGCCGATTGGCATTTACAAAATTAATACGCAAAACATTTCGATCGAAATGAATTTTATCGATTTTGAAAAATAATTCTTGATTGTAATCAACCGCTACCATTGATCGTAATCAATTCTTGATTGTAATCAACCGGAGTAGTTGAGTGTAATCAAGAATTGGCATTGATTGTAATCAAGAGCTGTTTTTTAAGAAATTGTCGTGGAGTTGCCATAAGGGTTTTTCTTATTCATTTTTTACCCTTTTGGGTAAAAATATTTCACCGCCGTCTCCTATATTGCAAGTGCTATTTTATAACCATAAAACCTTATTAAATGAAACGCATCTACAACCTGTTCGTCCTGCTTTGTGTCGGACTGTTTTTCACCACCTGTAAAAAAGACACACACTCCTCCCTTCCCAATGCCGATCCTTTTATTGCAAAAGCAAAGGCCTATTTTTTGTCGGTATCCTCCGCCACGTCCAGGGCCGATAATCCCCGGGCAGTCGCGGCCAGAACCGTGCGCTGGGATCAGGCGACGGTAGTCAATCTGTCTGTGGGCAGGGCGGTCTTGGTGCCTGTCAGGTATGACAAGGAGCTATTTATCCGAACTACCCAAGGCGGTCCCAACAACTTCCATTTGAGCAATCTGACCCATTTGCTGGTCTACCAATCTAAGGGCCTCTTTCATGCAGAAGTCATAACCGGTTTTCCCGACACCAATTACCTGTGGCATCCCCGGGGGCATTTCTCCGGGATAGTGTATGTGGAAGATTGGGTCGGCAACGCCCTGGCTAAATATCTTTATGAGCAGGGCGGGGCGATCCGGAAAGCGGTTCCCGGCTCTGTTGCCGCCGCGGTTCCTCCCCCTGCTGCTGTTTCTGCATCTGTCTCTCCCGCCGCCGTTTCGGTGGCGCCCTCGAATGTGGTTACGATCGAAGTGTGTTACCAGATAACCGGCTATAATTATAGCACGGCCTCGCCCGATGAAGGATTTGCCTGGTCGGAAGCGCCGGTTTGCCGGCCGTCGATGGTGCCGGTAGATGATGATCCGGTAGCGGTGGATTATGGGGATGCGGTGGGGGGGGCGAGTGGCGGCGGTGGTACTGCCAGCAGTAGCAGCGCGGCTAGTTTTTCTATTGCCATCGGGCATAATCTTATTGCCAACATCGCCGATTATTTCAAGTGTTTCATCAATACCCCCTTCAGCACCTACCAGGTGATGGTCTGTGTAGATCAGCCGAAGCCCGGCACGAGGGACGCCTGGACATTCTCGGCGAGTGACGGCTCCGTCGACATTGGTGGCAAAACGAATCCCTTTGATGTGGGGCATACATTCCTGGTTTTTACGGAGACCACCGGAGGGAATGTGATTACGAGGAATGTGGGGTTTTATCCTACAACTCTTGTTCAGCCTTTATCTCCAATCGCTAAGGGAGCTCTTAACGATGATGAAATGCACGCGTACAATATTTCAGGAAGCTTTACGGTAAGCAGCACTCTCTTTTTTAATATGCTTACCAATGTGGAACAAAATAGCAAAAACACTTACGATCTGGATAATAATAATTGCACGACTTTTGCTATTAATGCGTTGGCGGCGGGGCATATTTATCTGCCATCCACCATTGGATCTTGGCTTTTTGGAATGGGTAACGATCCCGGAGATCTTGGGGAGGATATCCGAGCTACGAATTTTGTAGGTATGACCCGCAGCACCGATCAGACTGTACACATGAATGCGGGAGTTTGTAATTAAAAAAACCATTTTATGAAGACGTTGAAAAATAAGAATCTGATAACTGCTATTCTAATATGCTTGTCTTTTACAGGTCTCTGTTTGTGTTTTTTTTATCCCGGTAAAGGTATTGGAGGCATGCTTTTTCTCATTACAGTAGTAGCTCATTTCTCTTTTTTAATCCTAGGGCCTATTTTATTTGTATTTCGAATATCTGGATTTCTAAAGAGAGATAGCTTTCTTTATATTTTAATAGGAGTTGGAAATTTATGGCTGGGAATTCTTTCTTATTTACTTTACTTTACCGGCAACGCTATTAAATTAATGATTTGGGAATTTCTACCTAATCTTCTAGTAGGAATATTTTTATTGGCCGACATTTATTGGGTTCGCACTACCCAAACAGATACAAGATCCAGGTAGCCAGATAATAGTGAAAAGTAGCAAATTTATCCAGGCAGTTACTCCTTTAAAAAGTGTAACTGCCTTTTTTTATATGCTTCTGTTCAAACAACTTCACTAGATACCAGGTAGAGACTGCCGCCGCGAGATGCTTTAAAGAATGTCCACTAATAAAGTGCAGGGTTGAATAAACCGGACTGTCAAATTTCTCCAATAGCTTGGCAACAACATACCAGGCTACAGCCAGGATCAACGAACGCATTCCTTTATTGCTGGTCGGTGAGCGAAAAAGGATCATAATCAGAGGAATGAATAACATCGGATAATATTGTACAAAGCCATATAACCGTAAATCACCTCTTTCCAGCGTCTCGGTATAATGCCACCAGAGAACACTGGATACTCCTATTAGTACTAAGGGCAGCAGTAATAGGATACCCAATTTCATATCAATCAGCTCCGCTACAGTTGCGGATAATAGGGACATAAAGACGATCGTCATGGGTATCCGATCCCATATCAGGCTATCATTGTTTGGATCGTAGTGATAATAAGCCGAACCCAGGCTGGTTAATAAGATTCCCGCGAACAAGACCCCATAGACGACTAAAATAGCTCCTGCCCCCCAGGCCTTTCTTAATAGGCGCAGTCCAGCCACTCCAATGATCAGAAAGGGAATATTGCTCATGACGTTCCAGAAATTAGGAATCCCCCCAAAAGCACGGTGATCGGCGAAGTTGTGAAACGAGGGGTCCTGGGATATGGGTTTGAGAGTAAATACTACTATGAAGGCTGTTAATGTCAGCAGGCCTAATAGCCATAATTTAGAAATCAATTTCATATCAAAACGGAATAAGGTTTAAAACGACAGAATTTTGAAATTCAATAATTTGTAAATATATCTCCCTTGTAGTAAAAAATGGCATATTCCCCGGGGCTTTAATAATTTTTAACAATTTATCAAATTTCGCTAGTACCACTTTCCGGTAAGGGTGTTTTTAATATCATACCGCTTACAAAATAGACACTTATATGGTAGTTTCTTTATCTGTGTTTAAACCCCTAAGCCGTTAACCATTAAGCCAAACTCCTTTTTATTTAACCAAGCCTAGCTGTTGCAATTGTCCTTTCATTTAACCCTATTAAACTAATGCGTGATCAACAATTATTACAGACAATGCAACATATCGGAGGGTTATTCTTTAGGCGCCTTCATGATGACCTGAATGAGGCCGATAGGATAGCTCTCGACGAATGGATGGATCAACGGGATCCCGTCAGCAGGCAGTTCTTTGAAGAAATGACTGACTGGGAGCAAATACAGGCTGCCTTGCAGAGCCTTTACCAGTTCGATGTTGACTCAGCATTTGAGGAGGTTCAAAAAAAAATTCATCTTGAGACTGTTCTTGCTATTCCAGCTTTTGTAAAGTCTCGTATGATATGGCGTCGAAGATCAAAATATATAGCCGCAGCTATTGTTCTTACTCTGATTATTGGCGTATCTGTCGTATTCACCCTCACAAAAAGAAAAACCGATATGTCCAGTTTGCCGGTAGCGCAGCGTTTCAAGAACGATGTACCACCTGGAGGCGATAAAGCAATTTTGACGCTTACAGACGGCAGTAATGTTGTATTGGATAGTGCATCTAATGGCGAGTTGGCGAAACAGGGAACGACCAGAATATTGAAGTTGGATAATGGGCAAATATCATATGATGCTCACCCGTCCAGTTCTCAGGTAGTAAGTTACAATACTATCTCAACCCCTCGGGGGGGACAGTACCAGATACAATTATCTGACGGAAGCAAGGTTTGGCTCAATGCGTCTTCCTCTCTTAAATATCCCACGGCATTTATTGATCGAGATAGAAACGTAGAATTGTCGGGGGAGGCTTACTTTGAAGTAGCCGGAAACAAACAAATCCCTTTTAAAGTTGCAGCAGGAAATATGTCAATTCAGGTATTAGGGACGCATTTTGACGTGTCCGCATATAAAGAAGATTTATTATCTAAGACTACCTTAATTGAAGGGGCAGTGAAAGTTTCTAGAGGCTCTTCCGAGCTACAGATCCACCCCGGTGAACAAGCTCAAGTTATTGCCACCGCGGATAATGGGCCGATACGAAGACTGGAATCCGCAGATATAAATACGATTGTGGCATGGAGGAACGGTATTACTCAATTTAGAAATTCGAATATCAAGGATATCATGCATGCGCTGGCAAGGTGGTACGATATCGAAGTGGAATACCGCGATTCAATTGATAAGAAGTTTACAGGTAAGATACCTAGAAATGTAAATATTTCAGCCGTACTCAGCATATTAGAAGCTACGGGCTCCATTCGCTTCTCGATAGAAGGAAGAAAAGTTGTCGTAATGGCGGAAAAGTAAAAAGATAAATTATGAAACATTATTGGGTATTAGGCTTATGCTTATTGTTCTCAAACCTGTCTTTTAGTCAGGATCCTGTATCTTGGGAATTTTCTGCTCGAAAATTGTCGGACCAAAAATTTGAAGTTCGCTTGAAGGCATCTATAGCCGAAGGGTAGCACATATATGCACAAGAACAACCGACGGGAGCTATTGCAAAGTCGACAGTTATTAAATTCTCCAAAACCCCCTTGTTGGAATTCACGGATAAAACAAAAGGATCGGGGAATTTTCGAAAATCGAGTCTTTGAATGTTGAACAATTCGAGTATCTGAATGAGGTTGAGTTTACACAAATTGTTTTGCTGAAAAGCCCGGTAAAAACCAATGCAACTAGTAGTATCAGTTTTCAAGTTTGTAATGAGGAAAGGTGTCTTCCACCGGAAGAAATAAAGTTTAATGTACCCCTTCAACAACCACGCAAAATATTAATTCGAGGTACGAGTGATAAAGCCGGAGCAAGTGCTGTTTGCATGCCATAGCATTAAACTTTAGACAGTCTGTCCTGAAAATACAATAATTCGTTTTTTTATTATAAAACGCTTTTCTCGGTTTTGGGGAGTCCACAATCTTGGGAGCCGTTCATGTAGTTTCGGGTTGTTGTAATATTTCTAAATACCCTTTTATATATAACCTGTCGAAAATAAGCTTATGGAAAATAAAAATCCATCCATTTCCAGTGGATAATCGGGATATATGGGAATAAATCAAAAACCGGCACCCGGACGATATATTCATGGAGCGTGAAGCCCGTCTTTTTCTGGAAGCCCGCCTGCAGCTTGTCTTTACTCAGGGTGATTTCGAGAGAGAGATGTTCGGCGGATATTTTATCCATATAATGCAGATCGATGTAAAGGATCCCTTTTTCGATACAGTACATGTCGGCTCTTGTAAGGCGGAGGATCTTATCAAGTGACATAGGAGAGGTTTTAGTCTTGCGAAAAGTTTTTTTCATTTCAGGACTTCGAAGGACGGTGCTTCAACATAAAGAAGAGAGGCTGGGCCCGGTAATACCTGGGAGAAGTCCCGTAATATTTTCTAAATACCGCGGAGAATTCCTTGACATCGCTATAGCCGGTCAAAAAAGCAACGACATCGATCTCCATGTCGGTCTCTCCCAGGAGATGCTGCGCTCTCTCCATCCGCGCAGTCAGGAGGAAGTCGAAGATGGTCACCCCATAGACTTCTTTGAAGCCGCTGTTGAGCCTGAACTTATTCGTGCCTACCATAAGGGAAAGCTCCGTCAGCGTGACGGGGGTGTCCATATTGTCTGTTAAAATATCCTTTGCCAGGTAGACCTGCTCCACCTCATAGTGGGTGAGCCGCTGCGGCGGGGAGGACTTTTTCTGCTTTTCGAACGCATCCAGGCAAGTGATAAGAGTGCTGATCCCCTTGGCCTCCCCAAAGAGGGCCTTTGCCCCATGAGGCATGGAATTATACAGGATCCGCCGGACGCCCCCCATCATTTCGGAAGGGGCGATCTGGTTGGTGGTATGTAAAAGAGAGGGTTTGCCCTGTTCCGCCTTCTCCAGGAGCTGCTCCAGTAGGGGGAAGTGAGGGGCCAGGCTATACAACAGTTCCATAGGATACTGCAGCTCGATCTTGCTATAGACACGGTCGGCCTCGTAACCCTCCAGCGTCTGCTCCACATAGGGGACATAGAAAAAGTTGAAGCTGGCCTCATGGTCTATTCTCCTGCCCACACCCTCCCAGTCGCCATAAAAGCTATTGCCGAGAATAAACTGTAAGCCCATGAAAGGCTCGTCTTCGACGATGCGGAGCTGATCGTCCTGCTCTAACTGGTAATTGCTGTAACGGACACGGACAGGCCAGTCCAGGTCCTGGAAGAAGTAATAGCCTCCCTCCCAGATGGCGGAGTCATATGGCTCAAGAGGGACCTCATACCCATCCAGCGGGGCAGGTATGATTTCGGCAGGCGGAATTTCACCGAATTTTTCAGAGAAAAGCTTCCGGTTCATAGCGATGAAGGTTTAAAGTGCAATAACCACAAATATCCTGTAGAAATATTATCCGTGCGGGATAAAGAGTTATCCACGCGGAAATATTTTAGCAAATTTCCTGCAGTCTGGGTGCAGGGAAAACCAACGGGGAAAAAAATGATCCAATCGGGATAAAAAGCTATCCGTCCGGGAGTATTTTTCTTTATTGACACTGCGCTATTATTGCGTGGAAAAGGGATAACTTCCCTATCCATTTTTTGAGTTAGTGCATGAAACGCGGAGTCATAATACCTTATCTCTATTCAGGATGCCTGTCAGCCATCCTGCCATTCCTCCTTGTCTGCTATTCATTCATTGGCTACGGGCAAAGCCCCGGACCGCCCGTCAGCGAAACCATTGCCATCAAAGGCCGCGTCAGGGATACCGCCCTCAATAAAGACTGCCCGCTCGCCGTGATCGCCGTCCTGCAGCCGGACTCCACCTTACTAGAGTTCACCCGTAGCCGAAAAGATGGCAGCTTCTCCTTTCACGGCCTGCCTGCCGGCCAATACCGCATCCTGGTAAGCCACCCATCCTATTCGGAGTATTCCAGGATACTCACGGTCAGCGACCACACCGTCACAGATCTGGGTACGCTGGCCTTATCACCCAAGGCCGATACGCTGACCGCCGTCGTCGTCACCCCCAAGACCGTTCCTCCCCGCATGAACGGGGACACCCTGGAATATAATACCGCCCACATGAAACTGAAGGTCAATGCCAATGTGGAAGAGCTCCTGGCCCGTCTCCCCGGCGTACAGATCGACCAGAATGGCGGCATCACCGTAAACGGACAAAAAGTACAACGGCTGCTGGTGGACGGAGAAGACCTCTTCGGCGGCGACCCCACCATCGTCACCCGCAACTTCAATGCCGATATGATCGCCAAAGTGCAGCTGCTGGATAAAAAAAGCGCCCAGACAGAGTTCACCGGCATCGATGACGGACAGCGGACCAAGACACTCAACCTCTCCCTGAAAGAGGACAGCAAAAGAGGCTACTTCGTAAAACTGGAAGCCGGCGGCGACCCGCAGGGCTATTATAACGCCAATGGCCTGCTGGGCTCCTTCAAAAGACGGCGCCAGTTCGCCGCCCTGGGCATGGTCGCCAACAACGGCAACACAGGCTTCAGCGGGGCCATGGGCGACCTGGGAGCAGGGCTCAATGTAGGCGGCGGCACCAATGACGCCTTAGGCGCCTCCGCCGGCGGAGGGATCCCCCAGGTGATCGGCGGAGGGATGCATTATGCCGATAAGTGGAACGGAAACGAAGACCATCTCGTAGGTAATTACCAATATGGCCGGCTCGTCACCCATCCCGTTTCTTCCAGCCGCACGGAACAGGTCCTATCGGATTCCATCTACATACAGAACCAGCAAAGCAGCTCTGCCAACAACCAGGTACAACATGGACTCAACGCCGATTATGACTATATCCCCGATAGCCTGTCCGCTTTCCGCTTCTCCCTGGGGGGCGTGGATATGCAGGGACATAATGAATTCACCGCCACCGGCAACAGCCTCTTTAACGATACCCTGGTGAACGATAGCTACCGGAAGATCCATGACGATGTCACCACTCAGAATTTCCGGGGCAGCATCATGTGGCGGATACGGGCCCGGAAGAAGGCCGGCAGAAATTTTTCCATCCTGGCCGGCATGGCGGAACAGGACAATACCACGAAAGGATACCTGTATTCCCTCAATAATTTCTATCACCCCGACGGCACCCTGCAGAGCGCCGATACCGTCGACCAGCGCAAGGTGATCACCACCAACGGACTGTTCGTGAACAGCAGCATCAACTATACGGAGCCGCTGTGGAAGAATGCCGTGCTGGGATTCAGCTATGGACTCTCCTTCAATAAGAGCCAGTCCCTTCAATCGACCTATAACAAGGGAGATGGTAAATACGAGGATTATATCGACAGCCTCAGCAATCACTACCAGAACAATGTGCTGACACAGCGGGCTACCCTCAACCTGCAGGTAAATGACAAGCTCTTCGGCTATACGATCGGCGGCGATATCCTGCACTATTCCTACCGGCAGATGGATCTGTTAAAGGATTCGCTGCTCAAATACCAGTATCTCAATTTCGCTCCCCGTATAAATGCACGGTATAATATCAACCCTTATACGGGATTCTCCTTCGACTACGGCGGCAACACGCAGCAGCCTTCTATTACCCAGCTGCAGCCGGTGCAGAATAACAACGACCCCCTGCATGTCGTCCTGGGTAATCCCGACCTGCACCCGTCTTTCTCCCATCATTTCGGGCTGGGCTTCCATAACCTCCGGCCCCTGGTGATCAACCTGGGGCTGAATTACGGGTTTACGACCAATAGCATCAGCACCAAGACCTATACGGATACCCTGGGACGGCAGATCAGCCAGGCCGTGAATGTCAGCGGGTCGAATAATGCGGGACTTTATTTCTCCATCAATAAGAAAATAAAACCGGTCGACCTGGACCTGGGCTTCAATACCAATCTGTCCTATGGCCGCTCGGTCAACTATATCGGCCAGGACCTGAGCAATAATGATAACTACAATGTGGGTGGGGGCCTCTCGCTGTCGAAATATGTGGCGGAGAAATATAGTTTCTCCGTCAATAGCAATGTCAACTACTCCTATAGCCGGAGCTCGATCAATACCGGCGTGCTGACGCAGTATTGGACGCAGAGTCAGAATGCACAGTTCTCCGTCTTCCCCATCAGGGATTTTGAGATCAATACCAATGCCTACTATAACTGGCGCCAAAAGACCAGCGTATTCGATCAGAATAATTCCACCTTCTTATGGAATGCCTTCATCAACCGGAATTTCTTCAGCAACCGGCTGGCCCTCCGCTGGCAGGTCAATAATATCCTCAACCAGAACGCGGGCATCAGCCGCAGCGACTATATCAACACCCACTCGGAGAGCAATTTCAACGTGATCGGCCGGTATTGGATGCTCACCGCCACCTACCGCTTCATGAACCATGGGAAATTGAAGTAGGTAGGTATTTTGTGGAAAACCACAAAAATAAAGAGTAGTTTTGCTCGATTTTTTCATAATATATATGATGAGAACAAAAGAATTAATTGCAGGAATCATTTTTTTCATTGCCGGAAATTTTATATCGGTTGCTGTTTTTGCTCAAAGCAACCTCCCGGATACGCTTTTACGTGTCTTGGAAAAAGGGAAAGCTGAGATGAAGTCTATAGATGGTGACCCATCCTTACAAAAGCTATCACTACAGCTGCCATATATGTCTTTCGCAACAAAAAAAATTACCGTGTCGGTTTATGTAAAAAACAACATTCCGAGAAAGCTGCTATTTAACTCCTACGACGAAAGCATGATACTGGGAGGCCGGGAAATGTATTATTTCGATAGCCTGGGTAAAGTCATCGGATATATTCATTTAATGTCTGGTGCAACCATTAGGGATGTATATATCGGTCATGCTGTAATAGTTGATACAAAAGATAAAAAAAATGCTGATCCCCCACAACTCATCCAATATGCCATGGCGGATTACTTTTTTGCCAATGCAAAGTATGAGATTGATTACTACTTGTCGAATTTTAAAGACCTGAAATATTCGACCTTCGATGTTACCGATAATTCAGGGTATACGGTGAAAGTCGAAAAAGCTACGGAACTACGGTCGTCGCCGAATTTTAATGCCTCTGTAATCAGGAAATTGTTGAAGAACGCCCCTTTGCTATATATTGATAGATCCTTACAACAGGACTCCGTAGCTGGCAAAGGCAAATGGATTTGGATAAAAGTAAGGGATAAAAATAAAAATGAAGGCTGGATCTGGGGGCATCCTTCAATTATACAACCCTATTAAACGCCATCGGCCCGACTAAGGAGCAAACTGCTCCTTAGTCGGGCCGATTCACTTAAAGAATCTTGATCCATCCAGTCAGTGACCATCAGGTCACCCTATTTCAGTATAATCACATTCTGCAGCGTCACAGTTCCATCGGAAGCCGTAAACCGCAAAGTATACATTCCATTATTGACAGACACAGGAGCATTCAGCGTGGCGAAACCATTCTGCACCGACAGCGTAGTCTGCAACAGCGACCTGCCGCTGAGATCGAACCATTCCACTTTTAAGCTGGTCTCGGTGGTACTGATCCCGGTAACATGCAGCGTGCCGGTCGTCGGATTGGGATAGACGGAGAGCGTCTTCTTCTTCGTAAAGTTGACCGATACGATGGAAGAGTAGCTGGACTTTCCGTCGAGGTCCGTCTGTTTCAACCGGTAGAAGCTGACACCCGGATAAGGGGCCGGGTCCTGGGTCGAATAATCCAGGGCAACCGTACTATTGCCGCCCACCGCTGCCGAAGGGACCATTCGTACGGTATTGAAGCTGACCCCGTCGCTGCTCTTCTCGACGGTGAAATAGCTGTTGTTGGATTCAGTGCTGGTCGTCCAGCTCAGGTCGACGCGGTCATTGTCGGGTTGCGCGGTAAAGTTGAGTAGCCCGACCGGTAATACATTCCCCCCGCCGATCTTGTCTCCCAACGCAAAGGTCGAGAAAGAATTAAAGGCAGTAGGCGAAGAGGTAGACGTGATGCTTCCGGTAAGATTGGCGCCGGCACTATAGGACGGGCCTCCAACACCCCCGATGTCGATCCACTTGGTAGGGGTCAGATAGGTGTTCTTTACTATGGTGAGGGTGGCGCCATTGGTGGCGACATCATTGGCTCCGAAAAAGACCTGTATCTGCTGGTTGCCGCTCAGCTCCAGGGTGGGCTGGCTGACGTTACTGGAGTTTGTCCGGCCGATTATATAATAATGCATCCCCGAGACGACATCGACGCTGGGAGGAAGCGTATATCCCAGGGCCGCCGCACTGGCATCGAACAGCTGTGCCGTATAATAATAAATATTGCCGGTGGTATGGTTGACGGTAAGGATGACCGGCCGGCAATCGGGAGCGCTGCCGATCGGGAAGTTCAGGGTGCTGACGCCGGAGCTTGATTTCTTGTAACGCATGGGACCATTGATATAGCTGGTCGACAGCGCATCGCCGGCCGCAACGGTAGAACCGCTGAGCATCGTTAAGATATTCGTCGTCGTGGTATTCAGCAGCCCCGCAGTCAGGACCAGGTTGACCGATACATTGACCGGTGTGTTCAACGTAACGTTATTGCCATTGTTGACGACCAGCCGCGTGAATACCGGGACAGCCGATCCGCTCGGGGCATTGATCGTCTGCGCGCCCGAACCTGCCAGCGTGGCCGTACCGTTGCTCGAGCCAAAAGTGATGGCGGTAGCAGCGGGAGAAGTAATGGTCAGGTTGCCTGCATAAGTACTGTTGTTATTATAATTGGGATATACGCCGCCCGTATTGCTTTGCACAAACACCACATCGCTGTTATAGGCATCCGCGGTGGTATTGGTCATTACGAGATAGCCGGTCCCGGTATTGGTAAAAGTAGCCTTGCCGTTGAATATATTATTACCCGTGCTCTGGTCATTGGAGGTCCCGGTTTTGGTACAATTATCGATGCCGCTGAAGGTACAGCCGTTAAAGTACAGGGTAGGACTGCTCGTGGTGACGTTCCCGCCGAAGGAAGAAGATGGGCCAAACGTCAGGTTCCCCGTACCGGTAAGGGTAATGCTTTGCGGGGTGGCGCCCGTTTGTGTGAACTGCCGGAGCAATAAAGTACCGGCAGAAAATCCGCCGCTCCCGGCCGCAATCGTCTTGCCCCCTGCCAGGGTAGCGGTAGCCGTGGTATTGCCACCGCAGAACTGCACTCCCTGACCGAAGGTAGAGTTGACGGAAATATTGTCGGAGAAGACGCTGCCCGCTGAATTCGCGCTGACATAAATGGCACTATTGCTCGTGGGCGCATTATTAAAAGTGGTCACCCCGCCAAAAATATTGTTAGCACTGTTGTGCGCGATATACATATTGCTGCTGCCCGTATTGTTAAAGGTCGCGGTGCTCATAAACTGATCCCGGTTGCCATTGCCTAACACCAGGTACCCGGAACCAGCGCTCGTGATGGTCGTGACATCGTTAAAAACATTATTTCCGCTGCTGTAGTCATTCGTCGTACCGGTCTTGGTAGCATTGACCGTCCCGTTGAAAGTACATCCGTTAAAATACAGGGAACCACTGGTGGAAGTGAGATTGCCGCCAATGGTAGAAGTAGGGCCAAATGTTAAAGAAGATGTGCCGGTCAACGGTAAGTTCATGGGAGTATTGCCCAGCTGCGTGAACCGCATGATCTGTAAATACCCCCCGGTAAAACCCGCCGCACCGATAGAGATCGTCTTCCCGGCTGCCTGGGTCTCATCGGTGGTAGCGCTCCATCCGAAAGCGATGCCTACGGAAGAGCCGGTCTGCGTTAATATAATATTACCGTTGAACTGGTTGCCGGTCGGATTGTTGCCAAAGATGATCCGCTCGGTGGAGTTGTTGTTCGCATAGACATCTCCATTATAGATATCCGGCGCGCCATTGGCGAAACCAAAATAACCGGCGCCCTGCTGGTTGACGGTCAGGGTCGAGTTGAAGGTGTTTCCCCCCGATGACCATTCTCCCGCTGCTCCGGTCTTGGTCACGGTGACAACATCGGAATAAACGGCGCCGTTCAGTAAGATGCGGGGCGAGACGGCCGTGAACGGACCGCCGAATGCCGAGGAAGGCCCTACTTGCAGCAGGGTGGTAGCACCGGTCAGGTTCAGGTTGGTGGCGGTATTGCCCAGTTGCGTAAACCTCCGGAGGAGCAGGGCTCCCGAAGAGAAACCGGCCGCTCCTGTCTGTATGGCGTAACCGGCCGCTAAAGTAGCGGTGGCGGATGTTCCACTGCAAAATTGAATGCCGGTGGAAGAGTTGGTGCTGGATACGGTAATATTGCCATTGAACATATTCCCGGCGCCATTCCAGGCGACCCCAATGTAGGAAGAGCCCGTACTGCTGAAGGCCACGTCGCTATTCCAGGTGTCTGCGGTAGTATTGCCCAACACTAAAGCACCGGAACCTGCATTCGTGAACGTGGTGACACCGTTAAAGATATTATTTCCACTGCTATAGTCATTGGTCGTACCGGTCTTGGTGGCATCGACCGTCCCGTTGAAAGTGCCTCCGCTAAAGAACAGGGCGCCGCTGGTGGAAGTCAGATTGCCACCAATGGTGGTGGTGGGACCGAATGTTAAAGAAGAGTTGCCCGTCAACGGTAAGTTCATGGGGGTATTACCCAATTGCGTAAACCGTTCGATCTGTAAATAACCCGTGGTAAAACCTGCCGCACCGATGGAGATCGTCTTTCCGGCTGCCTGGGTTATGTCCGTGGTAGCACTCCACCCAAAAGCGATGCCTGTGGAAGAGCCGGTCTGCGTCAATATAATATTGCCGTTGAACTGGTTACCGGTCGGGTTGTTGCCAAAGATGATCCGATCGGTGGAGTTGTTGTTTGCATAGACATCTCCATTATAGATATCGGGTGCGCCATTGGCGAAACCAAAATAGCCGCCGCCCTGCTGGTTGACGGTCAGGGTCGAATTGAAGGTATTACCTCCCGATGACCATTCTCCCGTTACCCCGGTCTTGGTCATGGTGACGACATCGGAATAAATGGCGCCGTTCAGTAAGATGCGGGGCGAGACGGCCATAAAGGAACCGCCGAATGCCGAGGAAGGCCCTACTTGCAGCAGGGTGGTAGCACCGGTCAGGTTCAGGTTACTGGCGGTATTGCCCAGTTGCGTAAACCTCCGGAGGAGCAGGGCTCCCGAAGAGAAACCAGCCGCTCCTGTCTGAACGGCGGCCCCTGCTGCTAAAGTAGCGGTGGCGGTTCCCGCACTGCAGAACTGGATGCCGGTGGAAGAGTTGGTGCTGGTGACAGTGAGATTGCCGTTGAATGCGTTGCCGGTGGAATTCCAGGCGGGGCCGATATAAGAAGATCCCGAACTGTTAAAGGTCACGTCACTGTTCCAGGTATCGGGATTCACATTGCCCAATATCAAATAACCTGCCCCGGTATTATTGAAGGTCGTGCTTCCCTGGAAAAGGTTGTTTCCGCTGCCGGCATCATTGGTGGCGCCCGTTTTCGTGGCATTGACCATACCGTTGAAGGTACCGCCATTAAAGTAGATATCCGGGGTATTCGTCGTCAGATCGCCGCCAATGACCGAGCCCCGGGCAAAAACCAGGTAAGTATTGGCCCCGGTAAAAGTCAGGTTGATAGGCGTATTGCCCAATTGGGTAAACGTATTCAGATATAAAAACCCCGCGCTGAAGCCCGCTGCGCCGACCAGGATCGTCTTGCCTGCGGAAAGGGTGGGGGTTCCGGTGCCGGAGGTCCAGCCCAGGTAGATGCCGCCGGTAGCGGTGGAGGTGACGGTGATATCGTCCATGAACAGGTCATTAGAGTTATAGCCCAACATGAAATAGCCGGTACTGCTCTGCTGATTGATGGTACAGGTGGAGTTGAAAATATTCTGGTACTGGTTATTATGGTTATAGGTACCCCCTGTTTTGGTAAAAGAGGCGGGACTGTTATAAGTAGCGCCCTGTGCCCAGATATTGGGGGCGGTGGCGGTAAAAGCGCCTCCGAAATTACTGCCGGGGCCCAGGTATAAAGAGGAAGTACCCGTGGCTGTTATATTGATGGGAGTATTACCGGCCTGTGTGAATTGTTTCAGGTACAGGTAACCGGCTGTCAATCCGCCGGAGCCGGCCTGGATGGTTTTTCCCGCCCCAAGAGTAGCGGTGGCGGTAGTATTGCCTCCACAGAATTGTATGCCGGCGGCGCTCCCGGAACTGTTGACGTAGATATTCCCGTTGAATTGGTTGCCCACACTCGCCCAGCCCGGCAACAGGCGATCAGACCCGTTGTCCGTAAACGTAACGTCATTATTCCAGATATCCGGGTTGCCATTGCCCAGTACCAGGTAGCTGGTTCCGCTGTTGGTGATGCTGGAGACTCCGTTAAAGACATTATTACCCGAGCCCCAGTCCCCGGTGGCGCCGGTCTTGGTAAGGTCGGTGGTCCCGTTGAAGGTGGTTCCGCTCAAAATGAGGGCAGGGCTGGAACTGGTCAGGTTCCCGTCGAAGGAAGAGGAAGGCCCCAACGTTAAGGTGCTGGCGCCGGTAAGAGCAAGATTTTGCGCGGTGGCGCCCACCTGGATGAACTCTTTGAGCAGTAAGGCGCCGGCGGAAAAGCCCGCTGTCCCGATGCTGATGGTCTTGGTCGCCGCTAACGTGCTGGTAGCCGTAGCATTGCCGCCAAAAGCGACTCCCGTTCCATTGGTGGAGCTGACGATAATATTATCGTTAAAGAGGGTGCCGGCAGAGTTCTGGCTGACAGAGATGCCCGTGTTGCTGCTGGGGGCATTGTTGAAGGTGGTCACTCCGCCAAAAATATTGTTGGAACTGTTATAGGCGACATAGATACTGCTGCCGCCGGTATTGTTAAAAGTAGCCGCTCCATTGAATTGGTCCGGGTTGCCACTGCCCATTAATAAATAGCCTGTACCGGTATTATTCATGGTGACGTCGCTATTAAAGACATTGCCTCCGCCGCTGTTGTCATTGGTCGATCCTGTCTTGGTAATGGTGAGACTGTTCTGAAAGGTGGTATTCTTCAACGTTATGGCGGCGGAAACGATAGTGACGGCACAGTTCATGATGACGGGGCCATTGCCAAAGGTAGTGGTGGTGGCGCCGGTGATGCTGAGGGACCCGTTCTGTATGGTACCGGTAGTGAAAGTATTCGTAGGTCCATCGACCGTAAGCGTGAATCCTCCCAGGTCAAGGGTGCCGCTGGTGAGGGTGATATTCGTGATGTGCGTGCCGGCATTCAACAGGCAGCTGTTGCCGGCCGTAACGATCTTAACATTGTCTATCGCTCCGGGAATGCCATTGGGCGTCCAGTTGGCCGGGGTATTCCAGGCTGTCGATACAGACCCGTTCCAGGTATACGAAACTTGCGATTTTACAGCTTGGGCAAATAGAGACAAGCCTAAAAAGAGTAGAAATCTTTTCATAGATATTGATTATTGGCAATAACCAATATCCTATATTGTTCCAAATTTTAACTACCTGATTATCACGTAGTAATCCAGCTCTTCTTTTTTAGGGATTTCCCAAATCCGGCCTGTTTTTCCCAAAATGGGCCGGCTCTCTACTTGCTAAACTCCTGTCCGGCAATATTTTGCAAGGGTCTTAAGTGTATCCTTTACCGGTGGGCGCCGGAGCTATTTTTACCCTCTTTTACGATATTCTCCCGGCGTCTCGCCGTATTTTTTCTTGAAGGCTTTGATGAAGCTGTTCACGCTTTTATACCCGGTGAGGGCGGCGACTTCTTTTACGTTGCGGTTGCGGTCGCTGAGCAGCTGGCGGGCCTCCAGCATCCGTTCTGTGCGGAGGTATTCATAGACGCCGTTGCCGAAGAGCTCGCGGAACCCGTTTTTGAGCTTGAATTCATTCATCCCCACTTTCTGGGAGATCTCGCGGATGACGAAGTGATAGCGGATATTCTTTTTGATCATAGACCGGGCTGCCTGGATGCCGTCGATCTCATAATGAGTATAGTTGCTGGCGGGCAGCTGCTGCACCGACTGGTTGAGGAGATGGAAGAGCAGGGTCTTGAGCAACAGATCGAAATAAGGGTGATAAGAAGATGTCTCCGGGGGGCAGTGCATGACGCGATAGATGATATCCTGGATCTCTTTTGTGAGCCATTCGTGTGAGGGCAGCAGCATGGCGGGCTGCCCTGCCTGCACTTTCTCGAGGAAGGCGGCCAGCTTGGGAAAATAAGGCGCCCACTCCTGGAGGACATTTATGTCGTATTGCAATCCCAGGGTGATGTATTCCCTTCCGTCTTCATGCGCGCTGCCCAGGTCCAGGTAAGGGGCGTAGATCATATTGAATTGCCCTTCCTTGATCAGCACTTTGCCTATTCCGTCGATATCCAGGTGCCGGTCATGCTGCAGCGCGAGGTAGAAAACGAATAAAGACCCCTCTTCCCGGATGCGGAAGCTGACCTTCTTATCTATGAGATAGATGGCATAGAAAACCTTGCAATGGGCGGAATAGAATTCCTGCAGCAGGAATTTCAGGTATTCGTTAGCGATAGCGGAAGCCTGACTGCCCGGTAATACGTACCGGGTTAGTTCAGCGGGAATATCCCGTGTAGACTTGAATTCCTCGTGCTCGTTGAATGAAAAGACCATTGACTTGTTAAGGATAAGGGTATACTGTTATTACAATAATATTTAGCCGGATTCCCTCCACAAGGGCTAATCCAATAAAAAACTAATCGTAAACCTGCCATCTTCTTTGTAGTAATAGCTCTTTCGCTGCCTGGAGTAAAGAACAGGGGCGCCGAAATCCCTCATGAGCCGCAGGTATTCATACGTGCTTCTCTCGGAAATGCCGATCTTTTCCGCAAGCTCTGAAGGGGTGCCGGTACCCTTGATCCGGATGAGTGAATCGATTCTGCTCAACCGGTGAAAGATCTCTTTCTGCATAAGAATAAGGTTTAATATCGAGATCCGATTCTCAGTTAATTCTCTTGCAAAGATCGCACGAGTTTTACAATCTTGCTTATTCCGAGGGTCGGAAAACACTATCCAATCGGGAATATTTTGGAAAAACAGTGCAAGCTTTCTGCCCGGGGTATGCGAAAAAGGACTTTTCTTAGCACAACTCGCCCAAGCAGGATCGGGCGATCCGGAAAAAGGTAATTTGACGAAAGGTAATCTTATAGCGAGAAATAGTATATATGTTTGTGGCCCATTACATATTTAATATAAAAATAAATAGATGAAAACACTCAAGACCGGGACCTTTTTACTACTAGCAAGCTTTAGTATGATGGCTGTTCAGGCGCAGACCGTGGATCAGATCGTGGCCAAATACGTCGATGCCCTGGGCGGAAAGACCATTGTCAACTCAATTAAGACCATCACTGTGGAGAGCGCGATCGACATTATGGGCAACGAAGCTCCCTGTACCACCTATATTCTCAACGGCAAGGGCTATCGGAACGAACTGGATTTTAACGGGACAAAGATCGTCCAGTGTATCACCGATAAGGGTGGCTGGGCCATCAATCCCATGGCCGGCAGTGCGACCGCTACGGCTATTCCCGACGACCAGGTGAAAGCCAGCCAGTCCCAGTTGCAGGTAGGCGGCCCATTGTATGACTATGCGGCCAAAGGCAATAAGGTAGAGCTGATCGGGAAGGACACCAGCGGAGGGGCTACGGCCTATAAGCTGAAAGTCACTTCGGGCGCGGTGGAGATCACCTATTATATCGACGCGACCTCTTATCATATTAACAAGGCTCTCAGCAAGTTCAGTACGGGCGGGCAGGATGTGGAGTCGACGGCGAGCTTTTCCGACTACCGGAAAACGGATTTCGGCTATACGATGGCTTTTACCCAGAAGGTAGAGCTGCCGCAGATAACCTTGAATATTACGAATAAGAAGGTGGATATCAACAAGGAGATCGATCCCGCCATCTTCGTCATGCCCAAATAAATTCACCTTGGACTTCAATTAATTAAGCGTGCTGTCTGAGAAGGCGGCACGCTTTTTTTTGCGGCCTGTGGCTACACTCTTGTGTCCAGCGGCCACACTCTTACGGCCGGTCGCCACACTCTTACGTCCGGTCGCTACCTTCCTGCGGGCGGTGGGCCACACACGCAACGGCGCTGTACTTTTTGTTTTCCTCAAAGCTGCTCGCTAATGTGGTAAGTCGCAGTAGTTAACCGCATTGAGGAATGCCGGGCGGAGCCCGGCACCACAAAAACTAATGCGCCTTTTGCGTGACGGCCACCGCCCGCCAGATACCTCTACAATAGAGACACTGATACAACAAAGGAGGTTTTTACTAACAGAGGTCTTTAGGGAGGAACACCCGCCCAATCACGCTGTCTCCAAGCGGCCGGCCGTCCACCTTGCAAAAGGCGCCTTTCTTCGCATAGCGACCAGCACCACCAACGAGTTCGAAAGAAGAACCAGCGCCGTTGCAAGGATGGCGGCAAGGCCGCCCATGCAACGACTGATACCTATGATAAAAAAACAGGCTCCGGGAGTTAACAGTGTCCTCAGCCAGGTATCATAAGCCGCCGGCAGCACACGATAAAATATTCATTTCAACCGATAATTTTTAAAAGAGAAGATCTGCCTTCCGCCGAGTAAGTGCTGCTCGATGAAAGTCAATATCCGATATTTCAATCTTTCATGCCGGTGCCGGACGGCGTGGGTATGACGTCGGTTACGCTCCAGCTGGTCGGCCCAGTTGAACTGCCGGATCATCTCCTGCATAACGGCCGGATGCGAATCCCGGTAGACCGACAGCTGATCGAGATTGCCGAAGTCGAATTCTTCGTGCTCCTTCCCGTAGGTTGCCTCCGCATGGACGCTCCCGAAGTGGATAGTGGCGAAGACGACTCTCTTCTTCTGCATGAAGCGGGGTGGACGCACCCATCCATAGTGATAGATAGAAGCGTCGACACGGGCGACTTTTAATTTGAAAGTCCCTTTTTTTTCGCGGTAATGGATGCCGTCGAAGTCGGGGATGCGGCGGAAGGACTGGGCGGATTCCCAGGAATGAATATCCTTGTCGTTGCGAATGATACGTATTTCGTTGGCATACCAGGCGTGGGAGGTGATATAATGATCGTAGTCGCCCCAGAAATGCCGGTATTTGAATAAGAGGCCCTCGATGGAGCTGTCGTGTAATAATTCCTCGCAGCGCTGGCGGATACGGGGAAGATCTTCCTCATGCACCACTTCGTCGCTCTGCACATAGAAGAGCCAGTCGCCTTTGCAGGCTTCCCGGGCGATATCGGTCTGGTGGGCATGTTCCATGCCCCGGGGATACTTCTCCAGGTCCCAGGTGGTGTGGATGATGCGGATCTTGTCGGAACCGATACTGAGGATCTCTTCGAGGGTGTGATCGTCGGGATCGCAGTCCCCGAGCGCCACGACGAATTCGTCGACGATGGGCAGGACGGAGGCGATGGCCTGCCTGATAGGGTAATAAAGTTTGGTGGCATTGCGCACCATGGTAAAGCCGCTGATAGTCATAGCCAGAGTTTTTTGTCGTTAGGAATTATGAACACGGTCGTAAAACTTTTCTTAAGGCTATAGACGGTCAAACACCATGCAGGGTTGAATCTCAGGGATTAAGAGGAGATTAAACGGGGATCAATGGGGGATTGAAGCAGAAAAAAACACATTAACAAATGGATAACTGGTATTTCGGGGTGAACGGTTGAAAATTACCGGTGAATGGCAGAGGCGAAGATCGGCGAGGCTACGGAACAGTAGTGCCGGGGGGATGAGCAGCATCGTGGGGCAGCTAACGGGAAGCGATGTTGTTTTTGCGGTTGTTTTTTCATGCGGCCGGAGGTATAATTCCTATGTGGATAACGTCGCTTTGGTATAGTTTTCGCCGCTTAAATGGCTGGTTACGGCCGGTATGGTCCGTTAACCTTATCCTATTACAAATCCACCCTTATGAGAAGAACTATCCTTACCAATCTGCTGCAAACGATCGCCATCAACCTGCTGCTGATCCTGGCTTATTATCTTTTTTTACAATTCCTGGTAGGGCTGCCGCACTGAGGGGCTTCATCGAATCGTCGCAGGAGGCGCGCCATCGAACCGTCCGCCAGGAGGCTGCCGCAGGCGACAGGCAGCAGCTTGCCTATTCATCCAGCAAATCCGGGCGTCTTTCTGCCGTGCGGCGGAGGGATTCTTCGTGCCGCCAGTCTTCGATCTTTTTCGGGTCGCCGCTGAGCAGGATCTCCGGGACTTTGGAGCCGCGGAAGTCAGCGGGCCGGGTATAGACGGGGGGCGCCAGCAGGTTATCCTGGAAAGAGTCGAAAAGGGCCGAGGTCTCATCATTCAATACGCCGGGCAGCAGCCTGCCAATGGCGTCTACCAGCACCGCAGCCGCCAGTTCACCCCCGCTCAGCACATAATCCCCGATGGAGATCTCGCGGGTGACGAACTGCTCACGGATACGCTGGTCGATCCCCTTATAATGTCCGCAGATGAGCAGGAGGTTCTCCTGCATCGAGAGTTGATTGGCGATGGACTGGTTGAGCCGTTCGCCATCGGGGGTCATGTAAATGACCTGGTCGTAGGGGTTGTCTTTGGAGAGCGACTCGATGGCGCGGGCCAGGGGCTCGGGCATCATGACCATGCCGGCCCCTCCTCCATACTGATAATCGTCGATCTGCCCGTATTCATTCACCGCCCATTGGCGGAGGTGATGGACCCGGATCTCGAGAAGACCTTTGTCTTTGGCCCTTTTTAAGATGGAGTGAGCAAAAGGGCTTTCCAGGAGCTCGGGGAGAACGGTGAGGATGTCGATTTTCATAGCTGCAAAGATAGGGGGTGTTCCAGTGCGAATAGCCCATTATTCCCCCGGTATTATTCCTCCCGGGAATCAGTCGGGTCGCCTTCTCCCAGGAAATCGCCCAGCTCCCGCCGGTCTTTTTTCGTGGGCCGGCCGATCTTGCTCTGGCGTTTGCCGGTATTGAAGCTGGAAGCCTGGTATTGCAGCCGTTCTATTTCTTCGGCCGGTGTAATATCGAGATAGTAGTTGATGGCTTCGGAATACTGTACGCGGTGGTCGAGCAGACCGGTGACCTTGATGCGCCAGCGTCTGTCTTCCGTCTTGACTTCGTATTCGTCTCCGATGGAGATCGCTCTGGCGGCCTTCGCGGCATCGCCATTGTATTTGATCCTGCCTTTGTCACAGGCGTCGGCCGCCTGGGACCGGGTTTTGAAGAGGCGGATGGACCACAGGTATTTGTCGAGGCGGAGTTTTTCTTTTTCAGGCATCTGTCACACAGTTTGGAACCTCCAAAATTACAGAGAATTTCGGTAGTCGCTGTTACTTATGCAATTTTACATTTCAGTTCATTTAGCACAGTATCAATAGGACATACATAGGTTTGTTGTCCATTCCCTGCATATAATATTCCGATCACTTCTCCATTTGTCCGTAAAATGGCTGAACCGGAGTCTCCTTTATCTGAAAACTGCGTACCATTAAGACCTTCAACGACAATGGAGTCACGAAACCAACAAGCCCCTGAAGGATACGGTATAGGTCCGACTATTGTAGCTATATCAATTACTGTTCCATAGGTAAGGCCTGTTGTGCGTCCTACTTTAAAGACCTGATCGCCTAATTTTGCACTGGCTGATGAACCAGGAGATATTAATTTCCGAAAAGGAAGATAACCTTGTGTCAATTGGATACTTGGGTCTAATTGCGCAAGCCCTGCATCTATCTCATTATATAATATGCCGCCTTTTCGAGGAGTTGCACCAGGCTGGCTAACCTGCAGATCAATAAAATCAGATAGCGTGGCTATCTGATCGGTGGAATTATGATGAAGGCTTCCCGGTTGCAGAATCCTGTCTTGACTTTTGAGCCCCTTATTTTCTCCTGCAATAACATGATTATTGGACAATAGCGCAATTTGTCCTGTTTCAAGCCTGACCATACAACCAAGTGTTCCAATGACAATATATCCCCGACTTATTTCGCCTTGCCGGTAATCATTGTCGAAATTTTGAATTTGCAAACCGCAAACAATCTGAGGATATCGATTTACTTCGGGAACTACAGTAGATGCGGATGGACTTCCAGGGCCCGTTCCCGGAACAAGAATGAGAGTTTCTACTTCTCCAAAAGTATCGGTAAAAACTAACGGGACTCCCTCGATGCTAGTAAGTTGAGGAGCGCCTGCGTGAAATGGTACAGGCTCGGCACTATTTCTAACTACCCGGATACCATATGCACTCTCATGCTGTGTAATTCCTACGGACCTCACTCTAATTAAGGATGACTGAGAGGCACAGGAGCTTTGAAATTTGGATTGATAAGAATGGGTATTGTTTCTCCCTCCAGAGTAATCTGTTTTGGGATATGTGTAGTATCATTACCTTCAATACGTACGCGAATTGCCATTTTTGAATTAGGGGCGTTCAACGCAATTCCCATTGAATAGGCACCATCATAGTCATCCAGAATCATCTGTTGCACTTCAGGACGCTCAATTAGCTTTTTAAGGCGATCTTCGTTCATAATCTATCTCCTGATAATTTATGTACAATTAAACTATCTGTTTAAAGTTACATTTTTTTCCCTGAAGATGAAAATCAAAGCTATGAAAGTATATAATCAAATAATTATCAGAGCATTGCTTACCTGCTTTCTGAGCAATAGGAAAAGCTTCAATCACTATTTCTCCGCGAAATACTGGTGGAAATACGGAATCGTCTCGATGCCTTTGTAAAAATTCAGCAGCCCGAATTTCTCATTGGGGGAGTGCAGGTTATCGCTGTCCAGCCCGAATCCCATGAATACGATCTTGATGCCCAGCTCTTTTTCAAAGAGATAGCAGATGGGGATGCTGCCGCCGCCGCGCACAGGGATCGGCGCCTTGTGAAAGACGGCTTCGATGGCTTTAGCCGCCGACTGGTAAGCCTTGGAATCGATGGGCGTCATATAGGGTTCGCCGCCGTGATGCTCTTCCGCCCGGACGGTGACGCCGGGAGGAGCGATCTGCTTAAAGTAGTTCAGGAGCTTTTCGGTGATGACGGTAGAGGATTGGTTGGGCACCAGGCGGGCGGAGATCTTGGCCGTTGCCTTCGAAGGCAGGACTGTCTTGGCCCCCTCCCCGGTATAGCCGCCCCAGATCCCGTTCAGCTCCAGGGTCGGGCGGATGCCGGTGCGTTCATTGGTGGTATAGCCTTTCTCTCCCCATAGCGCCTGCACACCCAGGTCTTTTTTATAGTCAGCTTCATTGAAGGGAGCGGCGGCCATGAGTTGTCTTTCGGCCGGGCTGGCCTCCACGACATCGTCATAGAAGCCGGGAATGGTGATATGATTGTTGGCATCGTGACAGCTGGCGATCATCCGGGCCAGGATGGTGATGGGATTGGCTACGGCCCCGCCATAGACGCCGCTGTGGAGGTCGCGGTCGGCTCCTGTCACCTCCACCTCGATATAGGAAAGTCCCCGTACGCCGATATCGATGGATGGGGACTCCAGGCTGATCATGGACGTATCGCTGATCAGGATCACATCGGCCTTTAGCAGCTCTTTATGGGAGGAGACGAATTTTGCCAGGTTGGGGCTTCCAATCTCTTCTTCTCCTTCGATGATAAATTTGATATTGGTCGGCAGGGAGCCACTCTTCACCATGATCTCAAGGGCCTTGACATGCATATAGAACTGTCCTTTGTCGTCTGCCGATCCGCGGGCATAGATCTTGCCGTCTTTGATCACCGGATCGAAGGGGCCGCTGTGCCATAGTTCCAGCGGGTCGGGCGGCTGTACATCGTAGTGACCATAGACCAGAACGGTGGATTTGGCAGGGTCGGTGATCTTTTCCCCATATACGACGGGGTGCCCGTCGGTGGGATAGATCTCCGCCTTATCGGCTCCGGCGTCGAGCAGACGCTGCCGGACCGCCTCCGCGCATGTTTTCATATCGTCCTTGTGCTCGCTGCGGGCACTTACGGAAGGAATGCGCAGGAGCGCCAGCAGTTCGTCTAAAAAACGGTCCTTATTCTTTTCCTGATATTCTTTCCAAGCTTGCATGCGGATCAAATTTTTAATGTGACCAGGCCCAAACCGGGCGGAGCCCGGTTGTGAACTTCGGCCGGGAGGCAAATATAGGAATTTATTGATCCTTCAGGCTGGAAGCCGCTTCGTCGATCACAAAGGTATGGCTCCATCTGTCATGCCAGGGATAGGACGGGCTGCCCAGGGCGGAAAAAGCTTCGAAAGGCACGATGCGGCTAAATCCCCGGATAAAAGCCATTTCAGTAGTGATAGGGCTTCCGTCTTCCTGCACGGCCCTGGTCCGGGTAAGGAGCTTGCCCAATGTCTTGCCTCTGGTGGCAGCTTCGAAACAACCAAAGAACAGGGCGAAAACCACCATTCCCAGGATATTGCCAAGGAGGGGAGTAAAGAAGAAGGCCCTGGAAGACGCGGGAACGAGCAGGATCAGCACGATATAAACGACATAAAAAGCGATCGCATCGATCAGCATGTTGCCGAACCGTTTGCCGGTACTGGCGCGTTCCAGATGTACTTCAAATTCGGAAAGAAGGTTTAGGTCGGTGTCTGGTAGGTTGTAGGTGTTTTCCATTAGAGTTGTAATTTAGGCTGGTAAAATAGGTAAACTATTCTACCTCTGCAAGCCCGCTCACCGGGAAGGGCCCGGCTCCGGAAACTCCAGGTGGAGCTGCTCTTTGGACAGCGGCGGCTTCGGGCTCTGATGTTTCTTATTCGGCACGACATTTTTCAGGGTCCATTCGACCCTTCCTTCGAAGGCATGCTTGCGTACGGAGCAGGTTTCCCTGGTGCAGATCCGGCAGGAGAAGTCCAGGCAGCCGTCAGTATGTACGAAGAATTCGATGGCTTCCCCGAACTCCATCCGGATCAGGGAGGTGAGGGCGTCGATCTCCGCATGGGCTTCATGAACGTTGAGATACCAGGGCACCGTAAGATGACAGTCTATATGCAGCAATCCCCCGTATTTGATCACCCGAAGATTGTGCAGGTCGATCCAGTTCTCGCGCCGGTGGGCGTTCAGGTAAGCGATCAGCTTGTTGAGGAGCTGCATATCGGCCTCGTCCATGATGCCGGCGATGGAAGTGCGCAGGATGCGGTAGCCGGTAAAGATGATGATGCCGGCAAAAAGGATGGATACAACGCTGTCCAGTACCGTCAGTTTGGTATACCAGATGATAATGAGCCCAAGGATAATGCCCAGCGTGGAATAGGTATCGGTCTGCAGGTGCCTGCCGCTGGCCTCCAGGGCCATGCTGCCGTTCTTCTTCCCCCGGTGGATGCTGATGGCGCCTACGATAAAATTGATGACGGCCGTGAGGCCCACCAAAAAAATGCCTTTATCCAGTTTCTGCAGGGGATGGGGATGGATGAAGTTGACAATGGCCTCGTAGATGATGATGCATCCGGCCATGATGACCAGGGAGCCTTCTCCGGCAGCCGAGAGGAATTCGGCCTTCCCATGTCCGTAGGGGTGATCTTCATCCCGGGGTTTGGCCGCTACGTATAAGCTATAGAGCCCGATAAAGCCCGCGATAACGTTGACGGTGCTTTCCAGGGCGTCGGTAAGGACGGCCACCGATTGTGTTAGGTAATATGCTACCAGCTTCAGTACGAAGAGGAGCAGCGCGATGGCGACTACCCACTGCTGCAGGCGGATATTTTCCTTGTTTTTTTCCAGATGCATGATCAGGCATTGAGATCGGGACTACCCTGACGGTTCCTCTTCCGGTTGATCTTGTCCAGCAAAATGCGGATATTCTTTATCAAACGGAAATAATATTCCTTATTAAAGAGCTGCGAGTCGTGCAGGGCTTTGTAGACGAGGAACAGACCGATAGGGGTGAGCACAAAGGTGGCCAGCCACATGCCGGTCAAGGGTGAGAGCACATCCTGGTTGGCGAATTTTTTCCCGAAATTATTCAGCAGGAAGAAGACGACGAAGAAGATCACGGCAAAGATCAGGGGCATGCCGATCCCTCCCTTGCGGATGATGGAGCCCAGCGGGGCGCCGATCAGGAACATCACCAGGCAGGCTACGGATAGCGTAAGCTTCTCATGCCAGGCGATCCGGTGCCGCCGCAGGTCGTTCTGCTGGGCGTCATAGAGCAGGGAGGGCTGGTCGAGGCCGATCTTTACGGTATTGGCCTGGGAAATGGCACGGTCGAGCACCTGGGTGCGTACACTGTCGGGGAGCAGGTCTGCAAAGCTGGTCGGCGGCAGCGGCTTAATGGCAGCGGCCTTCCCCGAACCTGACCCTGAACCTGAGGCAGCGGGTTTGACAGCGGCCGGTATATTGGCCGTGGCCTTCCCCGAATCCGGGGTGCCGGGTTTGGCCGTGGCGGTTGTATTCGGCGGCGGCGCAGCGGCGGCCTTCCCGGAATCCTTTTTAGCCGCTTCCACCCTGGCTATCCGGGCAATGGAGTCCGCCTTAAGCTGCGCCTTCAAAGCGAGGGCCTGGGAGTCGGCCCTGGCCTGGGCGGCGGCTCTCAGGATCTGTTCGGCCTTCACGGCTGAATCTCCCAGCAGATAAGCGCTGCGGGTCCGGGATGTCTTTTCCGTTTCTGCCCAGCCGGTAGTGTCGAGATAGGGCATGAACCGCAGGCCAAGGCTCATATTGGCCGCCGTCCGCTTGTTGAAAATTTCTTCTGCCTTCTCCAGGGAGTCGATATTCTTTCCCAGCTGCCGCATGGTGAGCATCTGGTAGTTATTCTTGAAGGCGCTGTCATCCGTCTTGTTGAGCTTGAAGGAGGTAAGGTCCAGTACTTTCTTATAATCTTTAAAGCCTATGCGGACGAATTCCGTGTTGGTGGACATACGGTCACCCTTTCCTTCCTGGTAGATCCATCCGTTCTGCAGGATGAACAGCAGGGATTTTTTGTCGGGGGTCACCACCATCTTGCCTTTCTCCGATACGATGATATCATCCTGGTTGCCGGAATTATTCTGCTGGTAGATGACTACGTTGCGGATGGTGGAGTCGTCTTTTTCTTTCTTCCCGATCTTGATGACATAACCCTCGATCTTGTCGTAGAAGACCCCCTCCTTGATATCGAAAGCGGGCTTGGAGACGATGATATCATACTTGAGGGTATTCATCTTCAGATTGGCGACCGGGATGATATTGTTGTTGAAAAGGAAGGCGATATAGCAGATGATGAGGCTGACGATAAACAGGGGGCGCATGAATCGGAGCAGGGGGATACCGGCGGATTTGATGGCGATGAGCTCAAAGGACTCGCCCAGGTTGCCGAAGGTCATGATGGACGACAGCAATACCGCCAGCGGCAGGGCCAGGGGCACGAGGGTCGCTCCTACGTACATGATCAGCCTGGCGACGGTGAGCATATCCACACCCTTCCCCACGATGTCGTCGATATAGAGCCAGAAGAATTGTAAGACAAGTACGAACAGGGTGATAAAGAACGTAGCGATAAAGGGCCCGATAAAGGCTTGCAAAATGAGGATATCCAGTTTTTTAAACAGGCGCTTCAGCACAGGCAATAACTTTCTGAAATGATGGTATCTTTACAAAGAGGGCCACCGGCCCGCTGGCCGAAGGCCCATCATCAGCTGTTTGGGCCGGATGGCTATATTTTAACTAAAAGCCAGTAGGCCCAAACAATGGACGCCGCAAAAGTACAACTTTCGCAAGAGGAAAGGACACTCCTGATGAATCCCGGCTGGATTTTAACGAAGAATTCGATCATGGGCAAGGTGGGGGAACTGCTGGCCGGTCTGAGCGGGCGGATGCAGGAAAATTTTTCGCTGCAGATCGATCATCTTGCGCAGGCGGCTGATCTCACGCAGGCAGCAGACCAGACCGGCCGGGATACCGAAGCCGGCGGCCTCCCGCCCAATTGGAACACCCCAAAAATTTCGAAAGGAGAGAATTACAAGGGACTGCCCTGGATGGTGCTGGATTATCCGCGGGCATTCGGACGGGAGGATGTGCTGGCCATTCGCACCCTGTTTTGGTGGGGACATTATTTCAGCGTGACCCTGCACCTGAAAGGAAGGTATAAGGACCTGTGGGTTCCCGTTATCCGGCAGCGCATGGCCCTGCTGGCGCAAGCCGGCTTCCATATCAGCGTGTCGGATGATGAATGGAGGCATGAGCTGGATTCGGATAGCTATCTGCCTTTGCAGGGAGATATGGATACGGAAATCCTGAAGGAGCGCGTTTTCCTGAAGTTGTCTGCAAAATGCGGACTGGACAGGTGGGATGATGCAAGCTCCGTCTTGTTGGAATTATTTCGGGTATTGGTGGGAGTACTAACGGCTTCGCCAGCTATAAGCGGTTAGCGGTTAACTAACCGCAGCGGCCGGGCTAATTGCTGCCCAGCCTGTGAAACAGATCCTTTACCTGATAGCTCCAGAGCTGGCTCTGGTCTTTGATCTCCTTCTTATCGGCAAAATCTCTTATTACCAGGATCGTCTGGTTAGTGACCTCTGATTTTTCAATGCGGAATTCAAAATATTCTTCTTTCGGCGTATGCGTCCAGTGAAAGCGGATAAATTTTTCAAATTCGCTTTCCAGAACCTCGGCCCTGTCCGTCGTCCCATTCCAGGAAAAACTGAATACATTGTCCCGTTCGTCTACTTTATCTGCAAACCACTCCTGCAGCCCGGCCGGAGTACTTAGGAAGTCGTATAGAATGGAGGGTGAACATCTTACCGGATACTCTAACGTGAATAGTTGTTTCTTACTCATCTAATGATCAATTGAATCTATGTGTTACCAAACAGCCCGTAAATATCGTCTCATATACGGAGGCGATAAATTGCCGGGTTACCAGTCTTCCTCGTGCCGTCCCAGCCAGGAAAGTTTCAGTGGTAGGTGCAATAATAGAAAAATATTTCAACCATCAAAATTTTTTTTCATCCGTCCGTTCCCGGGTAAGAAAAGGCGAAAATGGTGGTTTTTTAGCCTAAATAAACTGATAACCAGTAGGTTATAGAAAAATATTTGTTTGCGTGTATGGAAATGGGTATATTGCTATTCACATCTCAAAGAATCAGTTGGCGGGCATTATACACGAAAAGCTCTGTTTATTCGTTTTTATTTCCAATCAAGCCTGGAAACCTTAAACCTTTAAAAAAAAAACCCTTTAAGACCTCTGCCTATGAGCATGCGTCAACTTAAGATCACGAAAAGTATAACTAATCGTGAATCTCAAAGCTTAGAGAAGTACCTGCAGGAAATCGGTAAAGTCGAGCTAATCAGTCCCGAAGAAGAAGTGAAACTCGCCATCCGGATCAAGCAGGGAGATCAAAAAGCTCTCGACAAACTTACGAAAGCCAATCTTCGCTTTGTTGTATCCGTAGCCAAACAGTACCAGAATCAGGGACTATCACTACCGGATCTGATCAATGAAGGCAACCTTGGATTGATCAAAGCAGCCCAGCGTTTCGATGAAACCCGGGGCTTTAAGTTCATTTCTTACGCCGTCTGGTGGATCCGCCAGAGCATTCTGCAGGCGCTGGCCGAGCAATCCAGGATCGTCCGGCTTCCCCTCAATAAAGTGGGCCTCACCAATCGTATTCAGAAAGCCTATTCCCATCTGGAACAGGAATTCGAACGGGAGCCTTCTGCGGAGGAACTGGCCGAACTGCTGGAGCTGGACATCGAAGAAGTGTCCTCCACCCTGGGCATTTCCGCCCGCCATGTCAGCATGGACACGCCTTTATCGGAAGGAGAGGACAATACCCTGCTCGACGTCATGGAAAACCCCAATGCGGAAAGGGCCGAGACGAATATCGAGCACAAGGAATCCCTGAAACAGGAGATCGACCGTAGCCTGAGGACGTTGACGGAACGCCAGAAAGAGGTCATCTGCTTCTTTTTTGGGATCGGGGTGGACCATCCGATGAGCCTGGAAGATATCGGGGATAAGTTCAACCTGACCCGGGAGAGGGTACGCCAGATCAAGGATAAGGCGATCACCAAGCTCAGGGGCAACTCCCGGTCCAAGATGCTGAGAAGCTACCTGGGGGTATAAAGGCGAAAAAGGCTAAGGGCACGAAAGGCAGGGGTAACAAGATCATAAGTCACTGATAAACAAGAAAGAACTGAAATAAATATTTACACTTTCAAGAGGCTTTCAGCCTCTTGGTTCGAAGAACAGACATAAGACCTTTGCCGGAAATCCGCTAAATTTCGAAAAGCGGATTTCCGGCAACTTTATTTTTCTTATTTTTACACCTCTTTAAGTGAATGTAACCTGGTTATATTCACTTTTTTTTTCCGGTCCGGCAGCGACTTCCCGCAGGGCGAGTCCTTACCGGCAATCGGAATAACTAACTTATAAACTGGGTATGTATGTTTGAGAATTTGTCGGAACGGCTCGAGTCGGCGTTCAAGCAGATCAAGGGAGAGGGCAGGATCACCGAGCTCAACATCGCGGCAACGGTGAAAGACATCCGCCGTGCGTTGATCGATGCGGATGTGAACTACAAGATCGCCAAGGAATTCACCGATACGGTGCGGGAGAAGGCGATGGGCGAGAAAGTGCTGACGGCCGTGAGCCCCGGCCAGCTGATGATCAAGATCGTGAAGGATGAGCTGGTGCAGCTGATGGGTGGCAGCGAAAGCGAGCTCAATGCCAAGGGCAATCCCGCCGTGATCCTGATCGCTGGTCTGCAGGGGAGTGGTAAAACGACGTTCAGCGGCAAACTGGCCAATTACCTGAAGACCCGCAAAGGGCTGTCGCCCCTGCTGGTGGCGGCGGATATTTACCGTCCGGCGGCTATCGAGCAGTTGAAAGTGCTGGGAGGACAGATCGGGGTGGACGTATACAGCGAACCCGAGAACAAAGATGCGGTCCAGATCGCCCAAAATGCCATCAAAGAGGCCAGGAGCAAGAACAAGAATGTGGTCATTATCGATACGGCCGGCCGCCTGGCGGTGGATGAAGTGATGATGAAGGAGGTGGCGGCTATCAAGGGCGCGGTCAGCCCGGGGGAGATCCTCTTCGTAGTGGATTCCATGACGGGGCAGGACGCAGTCAATACGGCCCAGGCCTTCAATGAAAGACTGGATTTTTCCGGCGTGGTGCTGACCAAGCTGGACGGCGATACCCGAGGAGGGGCCGCTTTATCCATCAAATACACGGTGAATAAGCCGATCAAGTTCATCAGCAGCGGAGAGAAGCTGGATACCCTGGACGTGTTTTATCCCGAGCGTATGGCGCAGCGGATCCTGGGGATGGGGGATATTACCACCCTGGTGGAGAAAGCCCAGGCGCAATTCGATGAGGTTCAGGCCAAAAAGCTGGAAAAGAAGATCCGCAAAAACCAGTTCGATTTCGAAGATTTCAAGCAGCAGCTGGAGCAGATCAAGAAAATGGGCAATATCAAGGATCTGTTAGGTATGATCCCGGGGGTAGGCAAGGCGGTAAAGGATATCGATATCAGCGACGATTCCTTCAAGGGGATCGAGGCGATCATCAATTCCATGACCCCCTTCGAGCGGGCCAATCCCGATGTGATCGACCAGAGCCGCCGCAAGCGCATCTCAGGGGGCAGCGGGAAGGATCTCAACGAGATCAATGCTTTTCTGAAACAATTCGAGCAGATGAAGCAGATGATGAAAATGATGAACAAAATGCCCATGGGCATGGGCGGCGGAAGCATGCGGCCGAAGGCCAGATAAAACCAAATGTTAATTAGTAAACCGTTCATAAAATTCAGGCTGCAAGATTCGTGCGTTAAATTTCGATGTATTATTTTTGAATTATTAGCAGCGGATCGCTACCTTTGCGGTCCAAAATTGAAATCGTAACCTTATTTGTTCACGCATTTAAATTTCTATTTAAGATGCCAGTTAAAATCAGACTGCAACGCCACGGGTCTAAGAAGCGGCCATTCTACTTCATAGTAGTTGCCGACGCCCGTGCACCGAGGGATGGTAAATTCATCCAGAAAATCGGTACTTACAATCCGCTTACTGTTCCTGCCTCCGTTCAATTAGACCGCCAAAAGGCGCTGGATTGGCTGCATAAAGGTGCTCAACCCACCGATACAGTTCGCAGGATCCTTTCTTACAAAGGTGTTCTCTACCTGAAACACTTATTGCGTGGAGTCAAATTGGGTCTTTTCGATGATGCGGCTGCAATGGTCAAATTCCAGACCTGGCATACCGAGCACGAAGCCCAGTTGAAGAAACGACAGGAAGACAACAGAAAGGCCAAATACCCCAGAAGGGGACCAGGCGGACCTCCTGCAAGAAGAGTAGAAAGAAGGCCGGAAGGACCTGCGCAGGCTTAAGCGTATTTTTACTAAGTAATTTCCAGGAGGCCTCGAAGAGGCCTCCTTTTTTGTCTTCGGGCCCCTGCCCCCCTTTTGTCTATGGCAACAAATTATCGGAATATCGGAAAATTGGTGGCGGTCTTCGGACTGCAGGGCGAGCTGGTGCTGTTGCACCGGCTGGGTCGCAAGACCAGCCTGAAGGGACTGAAAACCCTCTTCCTGGAAGAAAGGAAGGACGAGATGCTGCCCTGGTTTATCGAAAGCACCCGGATCAAGAGCGAAGAAGAGATCTTCATAAAGCTGGAAGGCCTGGACACCAAGGAGACGGCCCGCAAGATCGTGGCCAAGGAAGTCTGGCTGACAGAAGAAGACTTCGAACATTATGCCGGAAAATCCGCCCCCATCTCCCTGGTCGGCTTCCAGCTATGGCAGGGCGATCAGAACCTGGGAGAGATCCTGGAAGTGATCGAGCAGCCACACCAGGTGCTCTGTAAGATCGATTGGAAGGGCAAGGAGGCCCTCATCCCCGTCCATGCAGCTACCCTCGAAAAAGTAGATAAGAAGACGCGCCAGGTGTTCGTCGTGCTTCCTGACGGCCTTCTGGATGTGTATAGTTAGAGGAGTCAGCCCCTTATTGTTTCACAATTTTAAAAGTCTGCGTCCCACCGGGCAGTCCGGCACTCTCCTGCACCCGGACCAGGTAAATCCCTTTTGGAGCAGCGCTCAGGCTGAGGCGCACGGTCTGCGTGGTTCCGTCCACCCCGGTCTTCCCCGACTGCATGATCTTCCCATCCAGCGTCACCAGGGAGTAATAGACAGCGCCGGAGGACTGTCCGATGCGGATAGTCACATAATCGACAACGGGATTGGGATAGCAGCTGATGGAAACGCCAGCCGTGTTGCTGCATTTTTTAACGACGGAGTAGCTGAAACTGCCGTCGGCATCCACCATTTTAAGACGGTAGAAATTAACGGTAGCAGGAGCGTTATCGATAAACTGGTAGGGGCTGTTTCCGGAATTATCCGTTTGGACAGTACCGGCGCCACTACCGGGTATATTCCCGATAACAGATCCGGCGCCGGTAGCAGCCACTGTACCAATGGCATCGAATTCAATGCCGTCGGAGGAGCGCTCGATAATAAAACTGCGGGTATTCACTTCATGCGCGGTCGTCCAGACGAGCTCATTGCCGGTTTTGCCGGTATAGGCGTCGAAAGACAAGAGATCCAGGGGCAGGGTGACGGGAGGTTTCTGTATGATCAGGTTGTCCAGAACCGGTATATTGCTGTTGCCTCCGTCCATGCCGGAGGCGATGGTGGCCGTAGTGGCGCCCGTCCAGGACAAGGCGGTGCCGGCAGCAGCCTGGTAGGTATATTTTGATACGCCGTCTATGTAAACGACGGCTTTGCCGGTCGTGTTGTTATAAATGAAACGATAGGTATGAAAGAGTGCATCGGGCACCGTAGCAATGTTATTGCCACTGACAGCTACATCCGATCCGCCCACATTCAGAAGGAACTTGACATAGATAGATCCGCCGGTGATGCCGAAGTCCAATCCTCCAATCGTAAAAAAGCTGGCGCCATTCTCTTCTTTGAGGAAGTCTACGGATATATCGATGCCAGGCTGGGATACAAAGACTGCTCCGGGGACTACCAGGTCGATATCGTGCCTGCCTGTACCGGCGCTCAGTCCGTTGGTGCCGCCGCTGCCGCCGGATGAGGAAGTGGCAAAGGTGCTGACACTCGTGGCGTTAGGACCAACAGCCGCCTGCGTCACAGGATTATTATCCCAGGTGAACTCACTAATGATCTGGGCTTGCGAGAAAAAAGGCAGGATCGCAAGGAGAACAAAGAAATGTAAAATTTTTTTCATGGATACTGATTGCGTGTTACAGGCCAGACCTGACAAGGAAAATGCCAAAACGTATCCAATTGATTTTTAGTGTTTTAGGGGGTAGTAAAAAAACGAATTTTCCAATGAAAGGACGGTGGTCCTGTTTTGGGAAAAAGCCCCGAATGGGCTGATAGTGTGTACTTTAGGATTTTGTTTTTTTAATGTCATCTTTTGCAACAGACAACATGCGCGTTTGGGTGCTCTTTCACAAGCAGCCACAGGCAACCACTTATCCCTGGCCCCGGGCAACCCGTTATAGTCCTGCTGCTGTCTTATCAGTTTTATCAGAAACGATCATTGCTTATAATGATTCATAAAATGATATATTTCCTTTGCCGGTTCTCTAATTTCCTCAGCGACATTTAATAAATAACTTTCACTGCCCATTTCAAGTGCTTTCAAACCCTCATAGAAGGGACGGAATTGACGATCACGGCCATGTTCTTCAAACAAAGCCAGAAGATGTTTCCCATATCCAAGTTGGTGCGTGATAGCAGCCACTTTCGTCCAATCTTTATTAATAATATCCGAAGAAGGTTCACTGACAATTCTTAAAGCTTTGAGCCAATTTTCTTTCGCTATACCCCAATTGCTTTCATAAAGTGCAAAAAGTGCTCTCTGTAATAGCAAAAGATCTTGTAAGTCGCCTGATTTATCCTCGTTAAGATCAAAAAACTGTTTTGCCTTCTCTATTTCTTTCATTCTATCTCGCATTAAAAAGAGATAGTTATGAAAGACGAATGCTGAATGACCACTCTTGATCAGTTCTGAATACAATTTTTCCGCTTCAATATAATTCTTAAAATAATCCAGCTCTAGATCTCCCCAAGAGCCTCTGAATACCCAAATCTCAGGTTGTAAATCCAAAGATTTTCTATAGGCAACTTGAGCATCTTCATATTGATTGGTTTGGAAATGGTATAATGTGCCTAAATACCCCCAGGCGATACCATTTTGGGGATTGAGCTCAATGGCTTTTTTGTACGCGCTTTCCGCTTCAATATATTTTTGACTCCCGATATGTAATAATCTTGCCAGGGCAAACCAGGAAGTGTCAGTATTATCTATTTCAATAACATGCCTGTACACTTTCTCTGCCTCGTCAAACTTTTTTAAGGTATTCAATAGGGTTCCCAGTCTTCTCCAAATGCCGGGTACTTGGGGGGCTAATTCCGCTGCTTTCCGATAGGAATTCTCCGCCAGATCATATTTATTTAAATCAACGTTGTACAGGTCACCTAACTCACGCCAGTTGCTCCAATCATCAGGGGCGATTTCTATTGCTTTTTTATAAGCAATTTCAGCTTGCTCATATTTCTTATTTATTCTTAAAATATATCCATAGGAATGCCATTGATAGGCATAATTTTCTACACGACTTACTGCTAATTTAAAAGCTTCCTCAGCTTCCTCGTATTTTTCTAATTCCCAATACAAGAGACCTAGTCGAAAAGCAGAACTGTTATCTTTTTCATTTGTTTCTACCCCTTTTCTCAAAATATCTTCGGCTTCTGGGTATCTTTTTAAATTTGTTAAAAGCCCTCCCAAATTTGACCAGGCATGTGTAAATGTTTTATCTAGTTGTATAACTTTCCTATAGGATTCTTCCGCTTTGTCAAAAGCTCCTGCTTTTTCCCAATATCCGGCAATTTTGAACTGATAATATGGATTAGAAGGTTCAGCCGCTATTGCCTTTAAATATGCCTGTTCTGCTTCGACATTTCGATTCATTGAAACTAAAATATCACCCGATTTACCCCAAGCGTAGGCATCCGTTTCATCTTTTTTAAGAACTGCTTGACTTAGGCTGTATGCTTTTTCAAACTCTTTCGCTTTAATAAGTTGCTCTAATAGGCCCACCCACTTGCCTCTTTTAACAACGTATTCTTCATACAGACTAGCAGGAATAGTAGAAGGGTCGAGATATTCAGCTATTTTGTTTTGATCCCCTTCCGCTTTTTCCAGGATGGCTCTGTAAATTTCTTGTTCCATTTCATTCTCCTGCTCTTTTCGATCATGAGCTCTGGATAGGGCTAGCCCATACGTAACCTTATCTGTGTCCGGATTATTCTTAATTATATCGAGAATGCGTATTTTTTCAACGGTGAGATGTTCAGGCGAGTAAAAGGTCTCCAGGAAACAAGTCAGGCTTTTCAAATCGTTTCTTTGTCTGCGACTGGCCCGACGCATAATATACCAGATATTAAAGAATCTTTCCCGGATACTGTAATTCTTATTTTTTATGGCAACCTTTTTCTTTTCTTCTGAAAATCGGTTTGTTCTCTCTACCCAAGACGATTTAATAAGCCTGTCTAGCTGCGACGACAGTTGATTATTTTCAAGCTTAGTCAGTTGGCTAAGTGTATTTAAATCACAGGGATCCCAATGTAATGCCAAGGCATCTACAATGAGTTGAGCCTGCTTGGACAACTGCTCAAAGTTGCTTTTATATAATGGTGTGATGAGGTCCAGGAGAGAGTTGAGATTTTCAAATATTTTATCTGACAATCCATTGGAGATCAGTTGAAATATAAATATAGCTATGCGGGGATTGCCCCCAGTCAAATTATGAAGGGCATTTAACTGTGCTGTTTGTGTATAGATTGCCTGAATATTTTCTTCCTTGCCGGTTTGCTTAGCCAGTTGAATAAGCAGTTCTCGCATTTCGCTCCTTTTAAGAACCTTTAAGTAAATAATATCAAACGCATCAAAAAAGGGGGCTTCGTAGTTGAGGCTTGCATCTGGATTATGAGTACTGGCTCCCACAAAAATGGGAGCACCGTTGCTGGTAAGAATTGCTCTCAATTTAAACTGTTGGTCTTTAGATATGGCTTCAAATAATAAATCTATATTATCTATCAAAAAGACAGGCCGGCGCTTATATTTCTGACAAATTATTTTCAAAGCTTCATAGGCATCATCGGCAAGCACATTCTCATCGGACATTTCCGATAGGGAGGTAATTAGCTTGTCAATTGCGCTTGCTTCCTCTTCATTTCCTTCCTGTTCAAGGGTATCTGCTAATACATCCAGGCTATTAAGCCAGAATTTGGAAATTCGGTCCACATTATATTGTTCTTCGGGGAAAAGAAGAGGAATATATTGATCTTTCATGTCCGTCTCACCAAGGCGGATTTCCAGTCTTTTTAGCAGTGTGCTTTTACCCATGCCTCGGGTGCCGATAATTAGATAATGTTGTGGAATGGAATTCTTTTTCTCATTTTTTATTCCTCTTTCTAGCTCTTGTAATATTTCTTTTCTTACAATGAAAGTTTTGATTACATCTTCATTGCTACGTGTATGTGCGTTAAAATAATAAAGATTATTAAGGGACGCCGCGGACGTATTCTCAGATTTTCTATTCATTACCTGACTTTTAAATTATACCAGTAATCACGTAATAGAGGCGAGCGAAAGGAATAGGAAGAGTCATGAAATAAAATATAGCCGTCTCTATCCAACAGTCGCAAGCAGAAATTTAATTTTGTTTCACATTTGTCGGTATCATTAATACGTTGATATAAAATGGTGAATAAGGGTCTTCTTGAAAAACCTTTATTGTTTTTACAAAGTTTAGTTAAAATGGCCTTACAATAGAAGGCGTCATCAGGGCTTAATTGTTCATCTAGTCGCTCTTCCCATGTCCTTAGAGCTTGTGTATGCTGCAAAATGTTGCTATAAGCAATTTCAATGTCTTCATCTGTAATTACATTTCTATTTCCATCCGCTTTAAGTCTATTTAGTTGCTTAAAATGAGCCTGTAAAAAATAGGGGAGGGGCCATCCCATTTTACTTAGAATTTTGTCAATATTAGTTTCGCTTAAGGGAAGATCATTATCTTTCCCGAGTTTTTGGAGAAATTTTCTGGCAGTTATTTCATCGAATGCCCCTATACTATATGCTAATACATCATTAAACGATTCGGACAGGTTATGCTTTTCTGTAAAGGAGTCCAACCCAATTGAGCCGCAGAATATCCATCTTATTTTATTGTTCGACTTTTGTCTGTAAGATCTAAGCAAATGGAGGAAATCAGAAACTCTCTTTCTGCCATCCTCTTCCTTTTCAATTCTCGCCAGAAAGAAGGGTAATTCATCAATTACTATTAAGAAATCATCTGTTCCGCTTAGCAATTCTTTTAATTTTCCATTAATGGCTGCAGACTGCGTTCCTGTCCATTTAACTTTTACACCACCGGACTCGGTTTTAAGTTCTAATTCTATTTTGTTCAAAAGCTCATTGAATGAGGTTAATGCCTTGTCTTTGACTTTGCTAAACCATGTTTCTGTTTCTAAATTTAAAGTCTCGATAAAGGTCTTAAAAAAATCAATTTCATCTGTAACTCCTTGGACGTCAACATAAGCGGCTTTCCAACCAGAATCTCTTGCCTTGGGTATCAGTTTCTTAACCAATGAACTTTTGCCAATCCTTCTTGGCGCAGTTATTAACAGATGATTGTTATCCACGAGGTCATTCCAAGTTTCGGCAATCTCTTTTTCCCTTCCAAAGAAATCCGTCCCTTCAACCGGTGGGCCTACCCTATTATGCAGTTTTGGTATCATAAGAGCTCTTTATATGAAATGCACTGATTTACGCAAACACAAATTTATACAAACAATTTCGTTTGTATAAATATATTTATTTGACTATTGGCTTCCCTATCGATATGCTAACTAGTTTAGTATCTTTGCCCTCATGCCGACGCAACGAATCATAGCTCATTTCGACCTGGACGCCTTTTTCGTCTCGGTGGAGTGCATCCTGGACCCTACGCTGAAGGGCATCCCTCTGCTGGTTGGGGGACATAGCGAACGGGGGGTGGTGGCCGCCTGCAGCTATGAGGCCCGTAAATATGGCATCCATTCAGCTATGCCGATGAAGACGGCCCTGCGCCTCTGCCCCCATGCCACGGTCGTAGGCAATGCCCGGGGAGAATACAGCAAATATTCCCGCTGGGTGACGGAGATCATCGCCGCCAAAGCTCCTTTATTCGAGAAGGCTTCCATCGACGAATTTTACCTCGACCTGACGGGGATGGATCGCTTCTTTGAACCCTATCAATGGACCATCGACCTGCGCGAGGAGATCACCCGGGCCACCGGGTTGCCTATCTCTTTTGCCCTCGCTTCCAATAAAATGATCGCCAAGATCGCGACGAATGAGGCCAAGCCCAATGGCTATATGCATGTGCCTGCCGGCATGGAGCAGGAATACCTGGCGCCCTTGAAAGTCAATAAGATACCCGGGGTGGGAGAGCATACTTACCAGGCCCTGCAGGCAATGGGTGTCAGGACGATCCGGGACCTCGGCGAGCAGCCGGTGGCGGACTTGGAGAGGCGGTTCGGCAAATACGGGCTGGACCTCTGGAACAAGGCCCGCGGCATCCATGAAGGAGAAGTGGTGAACTATCACGAGGCCAAGTCCATCTCTACCGAGAATACCTTCGAGGAGAATAAGACGGATATGGACTTTCTGATGGCGGAGCTGGTGCGGATGACGGAGCGGGTAGCCTATGAGCTGCGGCAAGACAACAAAACTGCCGGCTGCGTGGCGGTGAAGATCCGCTACCCGGACTTCGAGACGACCTCCCGGCAGGTGACGATCCCCTATACTTTTTATGATGACGAGCTGATAGCCAAAGCTAAGGAGCTGTTTCACAAGCTCTACCGTAAGGGACAGCCGATTCGCCTCCTGGGGGTACGTCTGAGCGAGCTCACCGGGGAAGCCATCCAAACCAATCTTTTCCAGGACAACCAGAAGAAAAACCAGCTTTATAAGGCTATTGACGACGTGAAGAATAAGTATGGGAAATATTCGATCGTGAAGGCGGGAGGTAAAGGGACGTCGCCCCCGATTTAATAATAAATTTAACAGGAAAGTCTACCTTAATGGTAGGGAATTAATATCTTCGTGATCCGGCTGGCCTTTTTTGGACCGGCGGGGTAATTTTTTTAACCTCAAATTTTGTTTTTATGAGTTTACGTCTCGGGGATAAAGCCCCCAATTTCCAGGCCAAGACCTCCATTGGCGACATCGATTTCTACGAATTCCTTGGTGATTCCTGGGGTATTTTGTTTTCACACCCCGCTGATTATACGCCTGTCTGTACTACTGAATTGGGAAGAACGGCCGCATTGAAAGACGAATTTGCCAAGCGTGGCGTGAAAGTCCTCGCATTAAGCGTAGACCCCGTCGATAAACATATCAGCTGGATCAAGGATATCAACGAAACCCAGAAAGTGAGCGTTGAGTTCCCCATCATCGCTGATGAAGACCGCAAAGTCAGCGGCCTGTACGAGTTCATCCACCCGAATGCATCGGCTACGGCTACCGTGCGCAGCCTGGTGATCATCGGACCGGACAAGCTGGTGAAGCTGATCATCACTTACCCCGCTTCTACCGGCAGGAATTTCCATGAAGTATTGCGCGTCGTGGATTCCCTGCAGCTGACGGCCAATCACAGCGTGGCTACGCCCGCCGACTGGAAAGAAGGAGAAGATGTCATCGTCGTTCCTTCCATCTCTACAGAAGATGCACAGAAGAAATTCCCGAAAGGTGTGAAGGTGATCAAGCCTTACCTGAGGTATACGCCGCAGCCTAATAAATAGGCATAGACCTAATAAATGGGCATAGACCGGTAGCGGCTGAACCCGCCGCCCGCCCAAAAGATATAAGAGCCAACCAGCATCAGCCGCGGTTGGCTCTCTTTTTTATTTTGTCTCGACCGTACTTAGCCGGAAACTGGCATGATTGAATAAATGCTCTTCGGTAAAAGCCTTCTTTGTCTTTATCGCCATAACAAAAAACTGATTATTTATTTCCGTAACAGACTTCTCCAGCATGAAACGGAATTCAGGATCCTTCTCTTCGATAAACTGCTTGCTCATCTTTCCATCCAGGGCGACGGAAACACAGGCAAAAACATTTCTTTTATAATCTGTTCCGGTAACTTCAGCAGGAGAAGAACTGGCCGGATCGATATTTTTCTTATTGTCGTAAAAGAAAACATGGATATTGTCTTTATTGTCGGCAATACAAGTGATGCCGATGGCTATGACAATATCTCCTTCCTGCTGCTTTTTGGAGATGACATTCAACCACAACGGGGTATTGGTTTTGTCGAGCTTCAGGATATAGACATTGCCCCTGTTGTGATAGGTCATGCTGTAGGAGGACGTGTTAGGAGCCATTCCCATTCTCTGGCCGCCGGGAGTATACATTACCGGACCCGCCGCCGGGGCATAATAACTTTGATAGAGACGATCGCTGTTGACTTCCAATACCAGGGCCTTCGACCCGTCGGATAACGGAATCGTTTTCAACAGACTGACATCACCAGGTATTCCCTTTTTCTCTATGTCTTTCACAATCTCCGGCGACTGGGTCAGCAGCGTTCTTATTTCCGTTGGCCGCACATCGGTGACCTTTTTCTGACCGGGATCATAACTGCCGGAAACGAAGGCGGTAAACCCAACCTTTTTCTCGCGGGAGATAAACCCGGTAAAAAGCAGCCGATCGTTCAACGCCGTCCATGAAAGATTTCTCAGGTCTCCTGCCGGCAGGCCAGACAAGGGGGCAGCGCTGGTTTTCCCTTTTGTATCCACTTGTACAAGTGTATATAGATTTGGGGTATAGTCGTCCTTTTTCGCTTTGACACCAATACTATAGACCAGGGAGAGCGTGCCATTGCTGGCCTGTACGAAGTCGACGCTCTCGAAATCATCCCTGTCCTCAGGAGTCGTATAGGAAAAGGTAGCTGCCTTATTCATCTGTTTGTCCAGGATAACGCCCTGCAAGGTTTCTCCCTTTTCTTTCTTACGATGTAATTTGACGGCCAGGTAGTGATAATTTTTGTCAGTAGAGCTGCCGGAGAAAAAACTAGCGTCTTCTTCCTTGCCTTCAAGGTCGAAAAGAGCCGCTGGTGAGCCGGAAAGCATACCGGTCTTATCGTTGATCTCATACCGGGAGACAGCCCCTTCCTTAGTACTGCACAGGACAAACAATCGCCCCCCGGAGTACATGGCTGCGCGGTAGTGCAACAGGGATAGCTCCTGGATAGAATTGGTATAACGCTGGGATAATGATTTGGGGTCAAACCGGGCAACGGTGAGCGGGTCTTTATCACCCGTATAGTGATAGGTGATAGTAAGATAATCTCCGTCCGGGCAGAGCAGCATCTCATGCTTAGGTCCGTTGAGTATGGCTTCTGATTCCCTGACGGCAAATTGCTGGGCGCCGGTTTGGCTTGTCAGGAAAAGTACCAGGAAGGTCAGGAGACCGGTGCTACGAAAGTCATTCATGGGAAGGGGTTTAGATTAGAATAACGGAAATAGCCTGGTTTCATTGTGGGCGCAGCCCGGTGGGTGAGATAAGAAAATAAATAAAAAGGGCTGCTTTTAATGGAGCAGCCCTTTTTTGCGTGATAACGCCTGTCTGTTGTAATAATGCCGGTCCGCGAACCTTATAAAACAATGCTGCTCAATCCCTTCTCCACGGCAGTATCCTGGATGACGGGTATATTCGTCCCTTCGATCCGAAAGACAGTCAGATCCGTCAGTCCTAAAAAACCCAGCATCCATTTCAGATAGGGGACGACAAAATCATAGGGTTGCATGGGACCTTCGGAGTACACGCCGCCGGAAGACATCGCGATATAAACTTTCTTGCCCTTTATCAATCCTTGAGCGCCATTGGCATCATAATTAAATGTCACGCCCTTCCGGACGATATGGTCGATCCAGGCCTTGAGGCTGGAATGGATACTGAAATTATACAGCGGGGCGCCGATGACAAGGATATCCGCTTCCTGGATGTCCCGGATGGCTTCGTCGGAATGCCGCACGGCCTCGATACTTGCCGGGGTGCGGCTCTCGGGCGGCGTAAAGAAAGAAGTGAGATGGGCTTCTTCCAGGTGCGGGAATTGGGTGGTGACAAGGTTGCTCTCCTTTACCGTACTGCCAGGATTGGCCGCTTTGATCTTGTCGATGATGGCATTGCCCAGCTTGATGCTGAAACTGGCCCCGTTTCGGGGACTCGAGATGACATGAAGAATCTTTTTCATTGTACTATTTAATTTTTTTTGTTTGAGTGCGCGTTTATGCGGGAATTTGTTTCGTCGTATGCAATCGGTGATAGGTGATATAAGAAATGGCCAGCAGGATCAGAAAAATCACCGGACCTGACCAATGGGCGGCGGGATCGCCGGAGGCTCTGTGCGCGATAAAGGCGGAAACAAAGGTGAAGGTAAATCCGGCATAGGTCCACTCTTTGACCCGTGCTTCGACCGATGTTCCTATGCCGACCGATGACAGGGGCGCCAGCAGCAGGATAGCACCGAGCAGCTTGGCGATCGCCAGCTCTACCCGGAAATAATCCGGATACCCTAAATGATGAAAACCTTCCTGCATGACAGGCTGGGTCAGGTAAGCGTAGGTGGAATAGGCCATCATCAGTCCGACAATAGCAGTAGTTGTCCAGTAAGTAATTTTGATTGCTTTCATAAAAACAAAACTACTTACCTTTGGTTGTAATTAGTTAGTAGTATACTAAAGGTTAGTAGTAACCTTTGGGTTAGTTAAATGACAAACACATGGACTATTCAATGACCAATGGGGTAAAACCCACCAAACATGAGTGTAAAGCTGCGCTCAACGCCGTGGGAGATGCGCTGTATGTGATCGGCGGAAAATGGAAACTGCCGATCATCGTTGCCCTGGTGGATGGCGGCAGCAAACGATTTAACGAGCTGCAACGCACGGTGAAAGGAATTTCCGCCCGCGTGCTCTCCAATGAGCTGAAACAAATGGAGATGAACGGATTTGTAAAACGTACCGTGTATACTCAAACACCAGTGGTCATCGAGTACGAATTGACCGGTTATAGTGATACCTTGGGAGACGTGCTTAAGGCCCTTCATGAATGGGGATCGATGCACCGGGATAAGATCCGCGGCAAAGGAGTTGGGATGCTGGCCGACGATGCCCCCTCCAGGCTTCAGGCCGCAAGTGTATAGCTATAGGCCGTAAGACGCTAATGGCTCCAAGCAAAATATGTCCAATCGAACCAAAGAAATGCACACCCGCACAAAGCCAAAAAATCATCTTTGGGTAGTTTTAAGTTTTAACCAGTTAAAACTTAGCCATTATGAAATTGCAAACGATTGCTTGCATCCTGGCCCTATGCGGTCTTGCAGGATGTGTTAAAAATTCTTCGCTCACAAAAACGGACAGCCAGGATCCGTCGGCCAAAACCACCACGTCGGCATCGACTCTGGCAGTGTCAGCCTCCACCTTTGCGTATGGATCGGACGTAAGCTGGGTGACCCAGATGGAGGCGTCCGGCTATAAATTTTATAACAACAGCGGGGTACAACAGGATCTGTTCACCATCCTGGCCGGTAAAGGCATCAATGCCATACGACTCCGGGTCTGGGTCAATCCTTCCGGCGGATGGTGCAATATCACCGATGTCGTCAACAAAGCACTCCGCGCGAAAGCCGCAGGCATGAGCATCCTGATCGATTTCCATTACAGCGATACCTGGGCCGATCCCGGACATCAGACCAAACCCGCCGCCTGGTCCGGCCTGAGCTTCACCAACCTCATGAACACCACCTATAACTATACCCTGGGAGCCTTGAACACCCTGAAGTCCAATGGTATCACCCCTCTCTGGGTGCAGGTAGGGAATGAAACAAGCAATGGAATGTTATGGCCCGACGGCCAGGCTTCTACCAACATGAAGCAATTTGCATGGCTGGTTAACTGCGGCTACAATGCGACCAAGGCGGTATTCCCATCCTGCAAGGTCATTGTTCATCTTGCCAACGGCTAGGATAACACTACTTTCCGATGGCTGTTCGACGGACTGAAAGCCAACAGCGGTTCCTGGGATATATGCGGCATGTCGTTATACCCCAGCGCTTCCAACTGGAGCAGCTACAACACCCAATGTCTCGCCAATATGAAAGACATGGTATCCCGGTATGGCAAGCAGGTCATGATCTGTGAAGCGGGCTTCCCGGTAAACGATCCCACTACGGCGGAAACTTTTCTGAAAGATCTTATCGCCAAGACCAAATCCGTATCAGGCGGGCTGGGCGTATTTTACTGGGAACCGGAATGCTACAACAGCTGGCAGGGCTACGGATCGGGAGCCTTCGGCAGCAATGGCGAGCCCACGGCGGCTATGGATGCCTTTTGAAAAAAAATTTTATAGGGTTCAGGCAGGCGAGTTTTCCGCATTAGAGCCTGATTACTACAGCGAATAACGTTAAAGCACCCACGATGACCACGTAAGAAAACGGTATTTTATTCTTTTCCAGGTATTTCCCTTTTAAAGATGTAGGTATAATATAATTTTCCCATAGATTTGTTCCTGTTGTTGTAATCGCCCCCTTATTATATATACCATTTTACGCTAACCTACTAACTGCTCTATGCACATGAGATATGCCTTATCAGGTATTGTCATTTTATTGTACATGCTTCCCTTGAACTCCTTCTCCCAGGAACAATCCGGAACGGCAGATAGAGTCATTAATTTTCCTTCCAAATTCTTCAGCAGAATACAGGGCAAGACTGCTAACCTGGACAAGCAGCTTACCGAACAGACGGATAAATACCTGGCGAAGATGGCTAAGCGGGAGGAGCGGCTAAAAAAGAAATTATACAAAATCGACTCCACCGCTGCAAAGAACCTGTTCGCCAATTCCGCGCAGCAATATGCTGCCCTGGCGCAAAAGTTGAAGACAGACACCGGTAGCCGGACCCAATCTCTCAGCGGGGAATACCAGCCTTATACAGATTCGTTACAGGGAACGCTTAGTTTTTTGCAGCAGAATCCTTCGGCCTCCTCGCTTTCCCCAAAAATGTCGGCCGAACTACAAAGCTCGGCAAGTCAGCTACAGGCACTACAGGCGAAAATGCAGGATGCTGACCAGGTCAAAGCCTATATCCAGCAGCGTAAACAACAAATTGGGCAATATATCAGCCAACATGCCAGCCTGGCGGGGATACTGGGCAAACAATACGATGGGCTAAAACAGGATCAATTTTATTATTGCCAACAGGTTCAGCAATACAAGGATATGCTGAACAACCCTGATCAATTAGAGCAGAAGGCCCTCTCCTTGCTCAGTCAACTGCCTGTCTTTCAAAATTTTATGAAGAACAACTCGCAATTGGCGGGCCTGTTCAATCTACCTGCTAATTACGGTTCGCCTCAGGGCTTGGTAGGACTGCAGACCCGCGATCAGGTGAACGCTCTCATCCAGGGGCAGGTAGCGGCAGGAGGTGCAGGCGGTGCAGCAGCCCTGCAATCCAATCTGCAATCTGCCGAGTCGCAGCTGGATGGTTTCAAGGACAAGCTGAGTAAACTGGGTAGTGGCAGCGGCGACATTGATATGCCGGACTTCAAACCCAATGATCAAAAGACAAAGACTTTCTGGAAACGCCTCGAATACGGAACCAATTTCCAAACAACCCGGTCAAGCTATTTCTACCCCACAGTTCTCGATCTTGGACTGTCTGTCGGCTACCGGGTATCCAATTCCCTTACCGCTGGCCTCGGAGGGGCTTTTAAGTTAGGAACCGGGAATGGGATACAGCATATCGTTTTTTCTGGCCAGGGGGCATCGATCAGGTCGTTCTTTGATGTAAAGCTAAAGGGGAATTTATTTGCCAGCGGTGGTTTCGAATACAATTATGAGCAGCCCTTTGCCAATTATCAGCAGATCAATAGTTTGAGCCTCTGGCAATCCTCTGGCCTGGCAGGCATAAGCAAGATCGTTTCGGTCAAGAGCAAGGCCTTTAAGAAAACCAAGATCAGCCTATTGTGGGATTTTCTAAGTTATTCACAAATACCTCATAGCCAACCCTTTAAATTCAGGATTGGATACGGATTTTAATAGTTAAACGCAAGGATATGCAACGGAAGAAAATATGGTTGATGGTTAGTTTTTCGCTTTTATTGTTGGTTGGCCTTGGACAAACCCCCGATGTTCAGCGGGTCATCGGACCTTCCCCCAATGTGGCCAGCCTGTTCAAATTCAATGAGCAGCCGATTTCACTTTATACAGGTACCCCGGACATTCAGATCCCCCTCTATACGCTTACCCTGGGTAAAATAGAGATGCCGATTGGGTTGATGTATCATGCGTCCGGTATTAAAGTAACGGAGAACGCTTCCTGGGCTGGCCTCGGATGGACATTGAATGCAGGGGGAGCCGTCGCCTCAGTGGTCAATGGTCTTTCCGACTGGGACGTACCAGCGAAAAAAATAATGAAAGATACCCTAACTAAATGTGACTTGACCAACATATTATCCGGGAATTATGATTCTCAAAAGGATTTATTCTATTTTAATTTTCTAAACCAGTCGGGCCAGTTTTATTTGAATGATAGTAACCAGGTATTCCAAATCCCTTATACCAAGATCAAAATTGAAGGCACACACACGAATGCTGCCATCCCGTATGCCTGGAAAATTACCAATACAGACGGAAGTATATTCATTTTTAACCAGATGGAAACCAACTATTCTTCCCGGCAAACCATTCTCAGAAGCGGAGGTTCCAATGGCGGAGGTACAACCCTGGAAAGTCAGACAAATCCTGCCTATACGATCATTCACCCGAGTGTCAGCTCAGAAACCTGGTTTCTGACAAAAATAATATCCCCAACCGGCGATTCTGTCATGCTGAATTATGAGATTTATTCAGCAGTCTGTCAATACTTCAAAGGAGAAACTAATTATTATCAACAGTCAGGGGTTCAATTGACATGTGGCCAGACTGCTCAGGTTGTACCGATAAATACAAGCAGCTATGAATTGCAAAGAATAACAGGGTGGAGATTGAAAAGTATTGTCACCCGGAACGGGAATGTCCAATTTATTACCGGAGGTAACAGATGTGATCTGTTGGGGGACCGATATCTTTCTGAAATTGATATTAACGACAATACCGGATCCACGGTTAAGAAATTCCTCTTAAAATATGACTACTTAGTAGGAAATGCGCTGAGCGATGTATCCTCGGTGGATTGCTCCGGTGAAGCCCTGCCGCAGGCGCCTACGGTTGATTTTAGCCTCCCTTCCCTGCAACGCAGACTGATGCTTATGGAAGTAGATCAGGTAAATATCAAATCCAGCCAGATCGATAACCGGTATCGGCTGAGCTATAACATAGCCCCCGGCCTGCCTACCAAATTCTCTTCTCAGCAAGACACCTGGGGATATTTCAATGGAAATGGCCAGGGCTCCCTCTTACAAAATTTGGCCCAGTCCCCTTCTTCCATGGCCAGTATCAATGTTCCTATAATCAAAGGAAGAGACCCGAATCTGGCATTTGCTGAACAAGGAATATTAACTAAAATCACTTACCCAACGGGAGGTAGCTCCAGCTTTGTTTATGAATTAAATAGTATACGTAATGAAGGCTCTAATTGTGGTCCCGTGTATGTGATACCTGATTTGACGATGAACATTGCAGCAACCTCGAACAATGTTCTGATATCAACCTTTACGGTCAATCATTGCCAGGGCGGGGATTCAGTAATGTTTAAGATCACTAATTGCAATTTCACGACCGTCTTCTCGTCTCCTACGACATTGCCGTATGGCTTTTATGTAATGAATGGCAGTACGACCATTTTGTCCAGTAATGATGTGATAACGAAGTCCAATGGTAATACATCAAACGGAGGCAAGTTTTATCTCCCCAACGGAACCTATTCCATCTATTCTTTCTCCTCTTCCGGACCGAATTGTACGTATACCGTTTTAATTCCCGGACGGAATGAACCTCAATTTGTATCTGCTGTCAACAATCATGAGATTGTACAGGGAGGATTGCGAATCAAACAAATTGTTCACACGGATTCCATTAATAATTCCATGATTACCAAAAATTATGACTATCGGGTAAATGCCAATGGCATCAATGCTTCCAGTGGTTTCCAGTCATACCCTTATTCATTTCCCTGGACGAACTCTTTTCTGACTGCCCGGGACCTGCCGTGTAGTACTGGAGGAGAGCTCCCTGTTGAATCGCCTGTTGTCGCCTTATTAAATTTTAATTCCAATTCCAATTATCCCTTGACAGGAACCCATGGTGCCGTCGTTGGATATGCTCAGGTTACCGAAAGCAGGGTTGATAACAATGGAAATGATTTTGGACACACCGTTTATACTTTTTCAACGCCGGTAGATTCGGCATTCCTGAATTTATCATATGGAGGAGACTTTTATCCTTTCGCACCCAATTATTCCAATGAATGGCAAAGAGGCTTGACGTTAAAGAAAGAAGATTACAAAAACATAGGTAGTGGGAAATATTCCATCGTAGAAAGGAAACAAAACTTTTTTTCTGCACCTAAGGTCATGGATGCAACCCACAGTGTAGTCGCAGCCTATTATTTAAATTCTCAAATGCCCTTTAGCGATACTTGCACGCCCAATACAGGTGTCTGGTATAATTCCTACGCTGTTTTCAAATATACCCCCTACCGGCTATATTCAAGATATGAAGTGTTGGATTCTACGTCTACAGAGGCCTTTGACGATTCTGCTCATGAAGTTAAGTTGACAACCCATTATTATTATAATAGCAAGAACCTGCTGCCCGACACGACTATAACCACCAACTCGAAGAATGAGACGGTTTTGACAAGTATAAAATACCCCTTGGATTACACCTTTTCGGGGAGCGCGACCATTCCAATCGCCCAGGGTATACAGAACCTGCAAACGAACTATGTGATTAATCCCGAAATAGAGAGATTTATTCAAAGGTCCAATTCCGATGGTTCTAATAAAAGGACTATCGCATCAGTCCTGGCAACCTATAAAACCGGGGCACCTTCGCCGGATGTGATCTATAATTGGGAACCAACCGTCGGAACAACGAGTTTTTCTCCGACGGTAATGAGTATTTCTTCCGTTACAATGGACCCCGGATATCAACCGAAAATATATTTCGATAGCTATGATTCTTATGGCAATATCCTTCAACAACATAAGTACAGCAATGGCATCCTTTCCTATATCTGGGGATATGATACCACCTATCCCATAGCGGAGGTGAAAAATGCTTCACTCAGTGATATTGCTCATACGTCATTCGAATCAGACGGGACGGGCAATTGGAATAGTTTTACGGGGACTGTTACCGCTGTAACTTCAGCGCCTTATCCACCCACCGGATCGAAATATTATAATCTTACGACGGCCGCCACTTTAAATAAATCCGGACTGGGGATAGGGCAAAATTATATCATTTCTTACTGGAGCAGGAACGGAGCTTATTCGATCAGTGGTGGCAATGCGGTAGGAAGCTATTTGACCGGCAAACTGATTAATGGGTGGACTTATTATGAGCATACGATCAATGCGACCTCTGCAACCTTGTCGATTAGCGGCACAGGGGCCATAGATGAAGTAAGGTTATATCCTGCCGGAGCGCTGATGACGACCTATACTTATAAGCCTTTAATCGGGATATCCAGTGAATGTGATGCAGACAATCGCGTATCCTATTACGAGTATGACGGAGCAGGTAGATTAAAGTGGATAAAGGATCAGGATGGTAATATCATTAAAACCTTTAATTACCATTATAAAGGCGAAGTGATACAATAACGATTATTTATTCAGGCATTCTATTTTCTTACTATTAATTACAGCATTGCTATGGCAAAAGTATATAAAGTGTTATTCTTTGTCTTATCTGTCTTAACCGGCTACATAAATGTGAATGCCCAGGTAACTATTGCAGGACCTACCTGTGTGGCTTCGGGCGTAACGTATCAATATAATTTGAGCGCTAATTGGGATTCCCTTTCGACAGTTTCCATATGTGCCAGTGGAGGGCTTATAATGGATTCCGGAACGCAACAATCCTGTTTACAAAAAAAGGGCCCCATCCCTTATATAAAAGTGACATGGGGAAGTGGACTTTCTACTGCTTCGATCAGCGTGACCTCTTCCACGAGAAAGGATTCTATGACTGTTTTTATAGCCGCAACATTGGTTTCCGGATTAATCGATACGTCTGTACAATTCCAAACGATAGCATACAATACGGTCCCAGCCTCCTTATTTTGTTCTGCTGATTCAGGAGGCTCGTGCTCTCCTGGTTATTCTTATCAATGGCAACAATCCGAAGATGGGCTGCAATGGGTTGATGTAAATAGTGCGGTCGGAGAGACGTTGGTATTTCAATCTCTCCTGGTCAAGAGCACTTACTACAGGCGAAAAATAAAAGAAGAGCAGTCGGGGACTATAACCTATTCAAATATAGCGATTGTTGAAATAGATCCGGCCACCCGATAAAACCGAATTATTCAAATTGTATTTCCTGGGCACAAACTATTCCTATGGCACTATTTAAGATGGGCAAAAAGAGGGTATTTCTTGGCATTTGTACAACGGTAATTGTATGCTTATTTTCCAGCTTGTCTTTCGGACAAAGTGTGACAGGTCCTACTTGCGTATTGGCAGGAGGAAACAATTATTATACGGTTACAGGCTTTAATGGGCAATTATGTGTCACGGGAGGAGTAGTTATACATTATACAAGCTGTATCGCCACTGCAACGCCTTCAGTACACATTCTTTGGAATACCGGCATTACCACTGCCTCTATTGCGTTGACAGGGTATCCATCAAAAACCTTAAATATTACGGTTGCTCCCACGGTACAGGGCGGGACACCTACCACTTCAACCCAACAAATCAATTATAATGCTATTCCTGGCTCAATTTACTGCCTGGCTTCCACTGGTGGTTCATGTACTCCCACCTATACTTATCAATGGCAGTCCAGTACCGATAACGTGAATTTTACAAACGTTAGCGGGGCTACCAGCCTAAATCTTTCCTTTTCTGCTGGTATCACCCAAACATCCTATTACCGCAGACAGGTGACGGAAACCACATCTAGTACGACGGCTTATTCTACCAGCGCTACTGTAAATGTTTATCCCCAGGTAGTGGGAGGAAGTACTTCTCCTGCCAGCCAATCGGTGAGTACTGGCGGAACGGCCTCTCAGTTGTCAGTAACTGGCCTAAGCGGAGGAACCGGGTTTTATACCTATCAATGGCAGTCGTCTCCGGATAATTCCAGTTGGACGAATATCAGTGGGGCCACTATAGCGGTTTATACTCCTGCAAATGTAACAAGTGTCAGTTATTTCAGGGCTGTTGTTGCCAGCAATGGCGCTACCGCCAATAGCGTGAGCGGAGTCGTCAATTTATATCCTGCCATTGTTGCAGGAACCATTAGCCCTTCACAAAGTATTAATTATAACACCAATGCGTCGCTACTGACCTTGTCAGGTGTTTCCGGGGGAACTGGGACATATGGATACCAGTGGCTTAGCTCAACGGATAGTGTTTCCTGGTCGGCTATTTCAGGCGCTACGTCAACCACGTACACGCCAGCTGATCCTTTGACCACTAGCACCTTCTACAAGGTAGCCGTTACAAGTGGGGGCGCTACTGTCAATGGCAGTCCTATAAAAGTAAATGTGTATCCGCAGGTATTGCCAGGGGAGATTACTTCTTTTTTGAGTATTCTAACCGGGACAAGCCCCGGTGGTATTACAGGCAGCTCGGCCAATGGCGGTGGTTGTAATGGCAGCTTTCTTTATCAATGGCAAAGTTCAACGGATGGGACTAATTTTAGTACTATCAGTGGAGCAGCTGCAGCATACTATAATGCAGGTGTTTTAACGGCTAACACATGGTACCGCAGACAGGTTACCTGTGGCACCGATGTCGAATATTCCAATGTTTGCCAGGTGGTGATTACATCAGGAGCACCTGATATTAACTATATACGTGTCAGAGATATACATAAAGCCGGGGTTACAGACTCGGCTACCGCGGCCGGCTTGACAAATCCTTTTGACGTTACACAGACAACTGAGTATTTAGATGGACTGGGCAGAAGTTTACAAACGGTCGCTATGGCTCAAAGTCCGCTTCAGAAGGATTTTGTTACGGTCAAAGCCTATGATGTATTCGGGTTGGAAACTAATAAATATATTCCGTATGTAGCTACTGCCGCCGATGGCAATTATAAACCTACCGGAGTAGCCGATCAATTCAGTTTTAATACAGGGCAATATCCCGGTGAACAGTATTATTATGGCCAGGTAAGCTATGAACCGTCACCCCTTAACCGAGTGGTGGCCTCCGCTTCCCCTGGCATGAGCTGGACAGGTAGCGGGAGGGCTGTGGTACAGCAATACCTGATAAACACGCTTAACGATAGTGTCCGTATTTGGACAATCGGATTGACTATGCCGGATACGCCAAAAACTTCCGCTATCTACGCAGCGGGTACTTTGTATAAAAATAGTACGATAGATGAAGCAGGGCGCCAGGTTATCGAGTATAAAGATGTAGAAGGACACGTAATATTAAAAAAGGTACAGCTTTCCAATACACCGGGGACCGCACATACAGGTTGGTTATGCACCTATTATGTCTACGATGATTTGAATAACCTGCGTTTTGTCCTCCAGCCCCGGGCAGTCGAACTGATCAATAATACGAGCACTAATTGGGCCATTAGCCAGGCCATTGCCGATGAGCTCTGTTTCCGGTATGAATACGATTACCGCAAGCGGATGATTATCAAAAAAGTGCCGGGTGCCGGAGAGGTCTGGATGGTCTATGACAGCCGGGACCGGCTGGTGATGAGCCAGGACTCCGTCTTACGAAGTGCGCAAACCTGGAAAGTGATCCGGTACGATGCGCTCAACCGCCCGGACAGCTCGGGGGTTCTGGCAGACGCCAATAACCGGGTCTATCACCAGGGCCTGGCGGCTGGAAGCACCAGCTATCCGGTGACCAGCGGCAGTAATTTTACCTATGAGACCAAGACTTTCTACGACGACCGTTCCTGGATGCCGGGTTTTACATCGAGGAGCACCTCGCTGATAACGAGATATACAAGTAAATCCACTTATTTTACCACGACCACTACAGGCCCGACTTATGCGGTGCCGATCGTTGAAAATACCAACACACGTGGAATGGTCACCGGAACGGTCAGTAAAGTGTATGGGTCCTCTTTTTGGATTACGACTGTTTATTATTATGACGACCATGGCCGGGTCATTCAGACGACGTCGAATAATTTCGCCAATGCGGTCGACACGACAACGACCCAATACGATTTCAGCGGCCGGCCGTTGCACGTACTGGTGAATCATGCCAACTCGCACAATGGCGGGCTCTATCATACGGTATTGACGAAAATGGCATATGACGCAGCCGGGCGGCCTACCAGCACCTGGAAAAACATCGACGGGGTGGCCACCGACCAATTGATCGATAGCCTGCGCTACAATGAACTGGGACAGTTGCAAACGAAGACCCTGGGGAACAACCTGGACAGCCTGGCCTATGAATATAACATCCGGGGCTGGCTAAGCTCGATCAATAAGAACTATCTGACTAGCACCACCCAGCCCCCGGTCCATTATTTTGGGATGGAATTGGGCTATGACAAGACCACGTCGACGGCGACGGCCATCGGCACGGCCTACAAAGGGTTTCAATACAACGGCAATATTGCCGGGACGGTGTGGAAAAGCGCCGGCGACGGGGTGAACCGGCAATATGATTTCACCTATGACAATGCCAACCGGCTGACGGGGGCCGATTTCAAACAGCAATTTCCGGGGGGATGGGGAAAGACCGATCCGGGGACGCCGGGCCCTTCCATGGATTTCAGCGCCAGTAATCTCAGCTACGATGCGAACGGCAATATCCTGTCGATGAACCAGCAGGGCTTTAAGCTGGGCGGATCGGTACCTATCGATTCGCTGATATATGGTTACCAGAGCAATAGTAATAAACTGACCCAGGTATGGGATTCGGCCAATGATGCGACCTCCAAGTTGGGTGATTTTCATTACAATCCAGCTACGAAGAGCACCTACGATTATACCTACAACGGCAATGGCAACCTGACCCGGGATCTCAACAAGGGTATTACCTATATTACCTATTACGATAACGATTTACCGGCAGCCATCTATTTCGGGAGCAAGGGTCAGATACAATACAATTACGATGCGGGTGGCAACAAGATAAGAAAGCTGGTCCTGGACAGCCTGTCCAGACATCTTACCGGCACGTTCTACCTGGGACCATTTGTGTATCAGTATACCGATACCATCACCAATACCGCCGTTTGGAAGGATACCCTTCAATACATCGGCACGGAAGAGGGCCGTGCCCGCTGGGCCTTTCATAAATATACGACTGGTACTACCGGCTATGGCCTGGAATATGACTTCTTCGAAAAGGATCACCTGGGTAATACGCGGGTACTCCTAAGCCAGCAAAAGGATACTACAAAATACGTGGCGACGATGGAAGGAGTGTACCGGACGAATGAAAATTCCTTATTTTATAATATACCAACGACCTGCGTGGCACGCACATCCGCCTTGGGATATCCTGTAGATACTACTGTGACTCCTATTAATGACAGCGTGGTGAAGGTGAATGGCAGCGGTAATAAACAAGGACCTGCCATCATTTTGAAAGTCATGGCCGGAGATACGATTGATGTTCTGACGCAATATTATTACAATAACGTAGGAGTTGCCAGCGATTCCGCCATTAAGGTTTCCGATATACTCAATTCCCTGGCGAACGGCATCGTTTCGATGACAGGAGGCGCCCATGGCTCTCTTTCACAACTGACTACTCCAGGAAATCCCCTGTCCACGGCATTAAGCAGTTTTATCACCAATAACAACTCGATTCCTTCCGGTAAACCCAATGCGTACTTAAACTGGGTGTTGTTGGATAATCAGTTCAATTATGTCAGTATTCCCGGACAGAATCAAAGCGGAGCCCTGCAGGTAGGAAATTACGGTACCTCTTCCGGTAAATTGCAAGCTCCACTGGCCATGTCCGGAATTGTGATGAGGAAAAGTGGATATTTGTATATTTACGTCAGTAATGCTACCAAAGGGTGGGATGTGTTCTTTGATAATCTGACGGTAAAAGTACGGACCGGACCGCTGTTGGAAGAAACTCATTATTATCCGGGTGGACTCACGATGGCCGGTATCTCAGACAAAGCATTAAAGACCAATTACTCTGAAAATAAATATAGATTCAATAGTGGTAGTGAACTTCAAAACAAAGAGTTCAGTGATGGCAGCGGGTTAGAGCTGTATGATGCTAAGAATAGGATGTACGACCCGCAAATATTGAGATTCGGGCAGATCGATCCAATGGGAGACATGTCTCATAATATCTCTCCTTATGTTTTTGCAAGTGATAATCCCATCTCAATAAATGATCCATTGGGATTGAATGATAGTTTGCCAACTGTTACGGTTGTTGGATATATAAAAAATAAAGCGAGCCAATTTACGAATTGGTTTACCGGTGCAAATGTTGGTTATGGTGGCTCTGGCTGGGGACATGGGCCAAGAAGAGCGTTGGCAGGCTTACTTAACTTAGGTAATAATGCCAATAATATTTTTGAATTAACGGCATTGTCCCAGTTCCAAAATAGCCAAGTTCATTTAACAGGTCAGTTGCTTGATAAACTTAAAAACGATGCTGCATTGATAGCATTTCAAAAACAGATCATTGCCTTATTAAAGGCTGATCCAAGATTTAAGAAAATGACATTTATTCAGAATGGCAAAAGTGGAATTGAATTTGGAGGTAAAAGGGCTGCCGGGGATATGATGGCTCAACTCAGAGATCCTCTTAATCCTGCGTATGCAGATACCTGGAACGTTGGTAGCAATGAACTAACATGGACTGTGCGTCATGCACTTGTTTCGTATTCGGCAGCTGTTAAAGAAGATGGAACAATGGTTATTAGTTACAATTTAAACGATGAATTCAATATAAGACCTGAAGGTCACACGGATGCTTACAAAAGCATAGTCAATGTTTTGGGACCGATTTATCATGATCTGCTGGGGGGGAATGATCAGCTTAAGGTTGATGCTTCGTGGCAAACTCCAATTAAATAAGTATATATGAAATTTGTGTGTTTCTGTTTATTTCTTTTATTTAATTCTTGTAATATTAAAAGCGATAGGTCAAATAGCGGTAAAAAAAGTGCCGATAAATTTTATACTGACCAAGGCGATTGGGATGATAGTAGGATACCTTTGATTAAACCATATGAATTAATCAGATTAAAGGGCGATAGTCAATGGATAATGTCTCTTTTTACAACTTCTATTAATGTATCAATAACGAACGTAATTGAAGTGAATGTTCTCGACAGCATTATTATAGTGCATTCTGGCGAGACAAATTTTATTGGGGGAGTTAACCCTAAGGAAGCATGGTTTATCGTTTTGGCCAACACCAAAATTGAAAAGGGGTTTACTAAAAGACGCGATTTCGAAAAAGAACTTCTTGCTATGCATGTAGGAAATGCATTTTTTATAAAAGCTAATAGTGTGTATTCAAGTTTTACTAAGAATAAAATAATTAAATGGAAAACCCTTAAATAGGAAGAAGTTCACTACTATCCGTTCGGACTCACTATGGCAGGGATCAGTGATAAGGCGTTGAAGACGCAATACGCGCAGAATAAGTACCGCTATAACGGTAAAGAATTACAGAATCAGGAGTTCTCAGATGGATCCGGATTGGAGGAATATGATTATGGAGCCAGATTCCAGGATCCACAGTTAGGAGTTTGGCATACTATAGATCCTTTAACAGGAACTTCCAGGAGATGGTCTCCCTACAATTATGCCTATGATAATCCGATACGATTTATTGATCCTGATGGGATGAAAGTGACACAAGTTGGAGATTTGACTACCGCAACAGGACAGGATGCCATTGATGCGTTTAAGTATTTACAAGAAACAAGGGGTAATAATAATGAATCGACTAACGCCAACAATATTTCGAAGGAAAACTCAGGAAATGATGGCCCTGATTGGGCGTCAAAAGGCCCTTTTAAAGTTCACCAGACTGCCAATCATAATGCAGTATTTAGGCATGGCGTCAATGCTCGTCAGGGTGTAAGTATTACGGATTATATAAAGCAGAAAGCGCTTGACGATGCAACGGAATGGGCCGATGCCAATGAACATCAAAAAGGAGAGTTTTCTTATATGCATGCGATGAGCAATGCAGATCCTGAAAGTAAACAATCTTCAGAGCAGGCGATGGAACAAGCTGATCAATACGTTAGATCTCAGTTTGATAAGGGGCGGGAATTATTAAATGCCGGGAAATTGTATCAAGCTTATTTTGAATTTGGAAAAGGGCTTCACACTCTTCAGGATGCCACCTCTCCTGCCCATGCAGCCTTTCAATCATGGCATACGAATGAGAGTACGGAAAACCTGATAGCCCATGTACTTCAGGAGCTAAGATATCCGGGCCAGGATAGTAATCTCCAAAGAGTGACTAATCAATTTCTTGATTGGTTTGAACATAGCAAAGCTCCTTTGCCGTCAGGAAATCTATTTAGGAATATAAATACGGATACCACAAAATGGCAAAACAGATGATCAGATTAAACTAGTATTTTGAATATGATATGCACTTTTATTGATAATCATAAAAAGCTCTCGATATTATGAAATACCTGTATAGTATCTTGTATGTAGTATTGGCATGTGTTGCCGTTTTATATATTCACCAGTTTTCCCCTACCGATATGGCGGGTCCAGGCTTGGACATTGTCGTCTATTTTATAACCGTACTGATTGGTGTCGGTTTACTCGCGAAAAGTATAATGAAGGTGAGCAAAGGGGATAGGTCTTTATACATTTCTTTTGTCATAAATGCCATGGGGCTTTTGATAGTGACTTTAGCGGTTTACTATGTTTTGACAAAAAAAAATTAGAATTAGCCTAATATTTGGAAATGTATCCAATTATCCAGGCGGTGCATGTACGGACATCTGTTGGAAAAGAACCATTATTATCCTTTCGGTCTTACTATGGCCGGGATTAGTGATAAGGCGCTGAAGACTCAATACGCAGAAAACAAGAATAAATTTGGTGGTAAAGAATTGCAGAATAAGGAGTTTTCAGATGGTAGTGGATTAGAGGAATACGATTTTAATGCGAGGGGATATGATCCGCAGATTGGGAGATGGCATCAGATAGACCCACTGGCCGAATACATGCGCAGATGGAGTCCATATGCATATGGCTTTGACAACCCTGTAAGATTTGCTGATGGTAATGGCATGGCGCCAGGGGATCCAACGGCGAAACCCAAGCCACCGAATGATGAACCGACAGGAAATATGGCCAATGCAAAAACTCTTGCAACTGTAACAGTAACAGCCCATAAGAGTAGTAGCGCCCTTGGAAGTATCGGGAATTTTTTATGGGGTGCTGTTGATTACATTCCATTTGCGGGAAGTATAAAACAAATTGGTACAGGGATAGCTCATGGTAGTTGGAAGGAAGCAGGATTAGGAGTTTTGATGCTTGGCGTTGATGCAGTGTCAGGAGGTGAGGGTGGTGAGGCGATACGGTTGGCAGAGAAAGGGGCACAAATATTAGCGGAAGATGAAGTAAAAGAAATTGCAGAAAAAGAGTTAGAAGAAGAATTGGAGAAGGGTGCTGGCAAAACTTTTGATGAGGCAAGAGAAGAAGCCTTTGAAAAAGCAGGAATTGAAAACGGCGAGTATGATATGGAAAAAGCAACGGAAAAGGCTGATCCTAAAACAGGTACATTAACTGAATTCACAGGAGAAGGCAACAAAAAAGTAGGATATGATGGACCACACCCAAAAACACCAGGTGAACACCACGATGTACAACATATAAGCTGGCAGTCGGCCGGTAAGCGCCCTGCTGGAGGTAGAGGAAGAGGTAATATACCCTATGATGGCCCGAGGCATCCCTAAAGACCCGCAAGATAACCCTACAAAAAATTTTAACATGGCTAATAGCCTGACTAAAGACATAGAAGATGCAATAGGCAGAGAAACGATAGACTGTGATTTTATTCCGGATGAAAATGGCACGCAATTGATCATCCGTCTGGCTGAAAAATTCTCATTTGAAATCAAGCAGCTTTTTATGTGGGCCAATAAGAATCCTGCCGAAGTGTATGACTACCAAAAAACGCCAAACCAGTGGGAACATTTATTGCTTCGTTCGTTAGCTAATTTTAGCGATCGGATCTTTCTGGTTGTTACAAATGAGGATTTTTTTCCTTGGAAAGTCCTAGATTGTAAAAAGGACAACTGCATAAAATTATTAACAGAACTACCCTACTTTGAATATTTTATTTTTGACGATTCAATGGACTATGTATTATTTGATACGCACGACAATGCATTAATACTGTTTCATTCTAATCCAACTAATTAAACCAATCGCTACATGAGCATTATTGCCTTTTTCCTTTGCCTGTCTTTTAATGGCCCGGTATTACTGGACTACACACTTTTGACCATAAATGCTGATCAAAATAATTTACCTGAAGTGGTGAAAGAGCAGGCAAATATAATGGGACAAGCATTTGTAAGGGGAGATTATAAGGTTTTCTCTCATTATACGTATCCTGAAATAGTAAAAATGATTGGCGGCGAGAATAAAATGGCAGAAGCACTGACTAAGATCACAAGTGACATGAAGATAAAAGGGATGATGTTTAATAACATAACATTTGGAGATGTGTCAAAGATTGTAAAGAGCGGAAATGAATTACAATGCACGGTGGCACAGCATACCGAAATAAAGCTGCCAAGTGGGAGAGCTATAAGTACGTCGACACTAATAGCTATATCAACAGATAGTGGTAGCAACTGGACTTTTGTAGATACATCAAATAAGGATATATCCATGATAAGAAATCTCCTACCCCATTTAAGCCGTGCTATTGTAATACCTCCTCAGCAACCGCCGGTACAATACAATTATTGACGCTCGGGCATTAAATGATAAAGGGACGGGTTCGAAATTTAGTGTGAATTTTGATGTCTCCGTTCAAGTATATAATGAGAATAATCCAGAGGAAGGACCGGGTCTATTTTCCGACAAGAATAATCCATTTAATCGAGATAATTTTATTGAAGTTGGCGACGACGTCGGACGATTACAAAAAAAGGGTTGAAGAAAACAAGGATAATTATAGGTGGTCGGGAGTTTTGAAATTGCCCAACATACAAAATCCTGTTAATCCAATTTACAAAACGAGTATTGATGAAAATAATATGAAATGGTAAAAAAAAACCTGCAATTAATTTTGCTTGTATTATTAATGGTTTCTTGCAAAACAGATGATTGTGATTCCCAAAGGATACTTAATAAGAGTATTTCGGAAATAAGTAAGTGTTTGCAAGACTCTGTTGCTTCGGATAGTAGGTTTTTTATAAGCGCTAAAAGTAATCTCTATGAGTTTCAAAACGGCCTCTTGGATAAAATAAAAAAACTTCCGCCAAATGATTCTTTAGAAGTTAGACAAATCAGGGTTAAACATCGGAAAAGCACAACTTATATTTGGTTGGAAAGTAGTAGAAACACCTGGGTTGTATTTGATGTTTTAACATTTTCTGATAACACGAAATTTTAGGAAATATTTCACTCACAACTACCATGCAGCCTACACGCACACTATACACCAAACCGTTTGGATATCCGGGCGCCGGGGTATAGGATTTTCGGGCATAGGAAAACATGTTTTCTGAGGGCTTTAAGAAGAAGAGGAAAGAATGGAATCAACTTTCTCTTTTTATTGCATAATGGGAGCTATATTATTTTAAAGCTATTCGATGTGCTAACATTTCCGTGAGGGGCGCCTTGCCGGGAGACGCCGGTAAGAAGACCGGCAACGAGTAACATCGCGGACAAAGAGAATATCTTTTGCATGCTGAAAATTACGCTGCTTTCATCTGCTAAAAAACACTAAACAACATTGGTGTTGGAGCTAAAAGTATCGTATAAAAAAATTCCTGATTTGACGGGTTCGCATAAAATCGTACTTTCGATTCAATAAGACGCCGGAGGCGTCTGTCCTAACCGAGCGAAGCGAAGGTTACGAACGAGAAAGAGCGACTAAATGTCGCTCTGACGAAGTTCTACCGACATTAGCCCTTTGCCGGAGATGCGCTAACTTTTTAAAAGCGCATCTCCGGCACATCTTCTAACTACGATTGATTGGAATGAGTGCCGAAGCTAACCATATGATCAAAATCTGGCAGGAAGGTATTAGCGCCTCCGATACTCCTTCATTCAACAATTTGTTCCGTTTTTACTATGCCAGGCTGGTGCGATTCGCCATTCAGTTCGTTCATACCCGCGAAGCCGCCGAAGAGATCGTCTCCGACACTTTTGTAAAGATCTGGGAAAGAAGAGCGACCCTGCACGAGGTCCGCAATCTGGAAGTATACCTCTATGTGGCGGTGAAGAATGGTTGTCTCAACTATTGCGAAAAATATTCCGTCGTCCATCTCCAATTGGATATGCATGGAGAAATGGAGTTCTATGATACCGGCAACAGCCAGAAAAACCTGGAGATGAAAGAGCTGCTGCACCGGCTGCATATGGCGGTGGAACAGTTGCCGGAACAGTGCCGGGTGATCTTCAAGATGGTGAAGGAAGACAATCTTAGTTTTAAGGAAGTAGCTGAAATCCTCCATATCTCCCCCCGGACCGTCGAAACGCAGATCTACCGGGCAGTAAAGAAGCTGAAAGTCATTTTGACGGACCAGCCCGGGGCGCCTTCTGTATCGCACTCCCCAGGTGCGTCTCCTGCCGGATCGGATTTACCCGGAACCCGGCTTCCCGGGGAATTACTCCTCCTCCTGGGCATTATCTTCCAACTGCCCTGAATTTTTTTAAAATCCCTGTAAGTAGTTTTTTTCTTTTTCCTGTCCTTCTCAATGGAGGTGGCCAAACCGCCAACGTAAACACGCTATTTCTTGAACGAGGAACAATTCATATTGCTTGCTATAAAAGTGCTCTCCGGCAATCATCTCCCGGAAGAGCCGGAAGAGCTTAGACGGCAGATAGCCGCCCATGAGCCTTACCGGGCGGTATTCGAAAAACTCTCGGTTTACTGGAGGGCGGATACACAGTTGGCAATCAATGAAGAGGCGGCATTGGACAAGGTTTGGAACCGGATCGGGCAGGCCGGAACCCCCGTCGCCGGCGAATCCCCCGCCATGGAATCCCCCATCACGCAAATGTCCGTTTCGGCCCCCGCCACGGAATCCCCCGTCATCGAAACCCCGCGTATCCTCCGCTGGAAGCGCCTGCTCGCCGCAGCTATCCTGCTCCCGCTCATCGCCCTGAGCATCTGGCTGTTCACCCATCCCTCCCCCAGGACAGAGCTGGTGGAAAAATACAATCAAAAAGGTATCCGCTCTATCATCATCCTTCCTGACGGCAGCAAGATCTGGCTGAATGCAGATAGCCGCCTGAAATATCCCGCCTCTTTTCCGAACAACCTGCGGGAAGTATATCTCGAAGGGGAAGCTTTTTTCGAGATCGCCAAAAATCCGCAGCGCCCATTCATAGTACATCTGCCGAAAGGAAATGTGCAGGTGCTGGGAACATCCTTCGATATCAGGGCCTACGGGGACGAAGAGCTGATGAGCACCTCGGTCGCTACCGGCCTGGTGGCTTTTGTGCCGGATGCCGCCGGGCGCAACAATCAACGCGCCGCCACCCCAGTCACCGCCCAACCCACCGCGGGCAAGGACGCCGCCGCCGACAGCGTCTATCTCACGCCGAACCATAAAGCTGTTTATGATTTCCAGTCCGGGAAAATCAATGTCGCGCCGACCGATGCGGAGGCCGACCGGGGATGGATCAATGGCATCATGACCTTCAGCAATGAATCCCTGGGCAGGATCGCGACAGAGCTGGAAAGGGCCTTCGGAAAACCTATAAAATTCAGGAGCGTAGCGCTTGCGCAATACCGGTATACGGCCACCTTTAAAAATAATACGGAAGAAGAAATACTGTCGACGCTGAGAAGAGTAAAATCTTTTCATTTCACGGTGACAGATAAGTTTATAGAGATCAACAAATAACTATTTTTTAAACCTAAACGATTGCTGCGTATGATCATTCATACTCATGGGACCGGTCATCTGTACCGAAACCATAAGCTACTGCTTTTTGCCCTGTGGGCATTGCTCCTGCCACCCGCCCTCGCCGCGAATGGGGATCTTCCGGAACAACAGGACCATATCTCCATCATCTGTAAGGAGCGGCCGCTGAAATGGATCCTCTCCCAGTTCGAAAGCCAAAGCGGCCTTTCCTTCGTCTACTCCAACGACGACCTCGATGTCGACCGGAAGTATTCCGTGACCGTGAAGAAAATGAAGGTGGACGATGCGTTGCATAAGATCTTTTCCCCGCTCAAACTGAGATATGAGATCTCCGGGGACAAGATCCTGCTGCGGGCCATTCCCTCCTCTTCCCTGGCAGCGACGCCACTCCCCGGCAGCGCAAAAGATACGGCGGTGACAGTGACCGTCAAAGGCAAAGTGCTCGACGAGAAAGGGAATCCGCTATCAGGAGTTTCCGTGGAATGGAAGGACCAGGGACTGCACACGATTACGGATAACGCCGGCAACTTTCAATTGAAGATTCCCCGGCTGGAAGGAAGCCTGGCCTTCTCCTATGTCGGCTACGAAATAAAAGAAGTGGCCGTCTCTGCCGCCGATCTCACCGTCTCGATGTCCCTGCTGGACAAAGCCATGGGCGAAGTGGTAGTAGTAGGATACGGCACGCAGAAAAAAGTGAGCCTTACCGGAGGCGTGGACGTGATCCGCGCTTCGGCACTCGAAGACCGGGCAACGCCCAATCTATCCCAGGCCCTGCAGGGAGCAGCTCCCAGCCTCACCATCCAGCAGACCAGCTTCGAGCCGGGGCAGGGAGTGAATATCAATATCCGCGGCATCGGGACCCTCGGCAATAACTCCCCGCTCATAGTGATCGACGGCCTGGTAGGCGGAGATCTTAACCTGCTCAACCCAAATGACATCGACAATATCTCGATTTTGAAAGACGCGGGTTCCGCGGCCATTTACGGTTCGCGATCTTCCAACGGGGTGATCCTCATCACCACCAAAAAAGGAAAGAAAGGAGAAGGCACCCTGGTCTACAACGGTATCCTCAGCCATGTGAAACCACATGTATGGATGAAACCAGTAAAAGGATATGAGAATATGATCCTGAAAGACGAGGCCATCGTAAACTCCGGATCAGGACAAATCCCTTATTATTCTCCTTTGGATATCGAAGCCAGAAAGGAGCAGGGCGACCAACCCTGGTTCCTCCATTCCATTTTCCAGGACGCCACCCAGCAGAATCACAATCTCAGCCTCAGCGGCGGAAGAGACAAATCCACTTACCTGGTATCGCTGGGCTATATGGATCAGGAGAGCAATTTCGTCGGACCAGCCAAAGGACTGAAACGCTATAATTTCCGGATGAACCTCAGCAATGAAGTAGGCAGGCTGAAGCTGTCCAGCATCATCGCCTATTCCAAATCGCATATCAGGGACCATTCCTATATCACCGGCACCCTGGTCGTGGATGCCGAGCGCACCCCCCCTTATTATAAACTAAAAGATTCCCTGGGACGATACCTTATCAACGATGTACTGGCACAGTTCAACCCATTGGGCATCCTCGAACAGGGCGGATTCCGGGACTATGACAACGATGACCTGACGGGAAGCCTGAGCGCCACGGTAAAGATCGTGAAAGGGCTGACGCTGCGGGGAGTCTTCGGCGGGACCCTGGATGCCAACCACGAGTATTATGTGACCCAATATGTTCCTTTCTACCGGGAAGGACAAGCGGCAGGATCGGCCCCGGGCGGCGTCTATGGAAATGCCCTGGGCAATGTCACCGGAGATCAGAATACGAAAAACCTCTTCTTGAACAGCCAGCTAATCCTGGAATACATAAGGGATTTCGGACGGCATCATATCCAGCTGCTGGGCGGAGGCACCAACGAATCCTTCACGGGAAAATCGAACAAGGTCGTGCTGAACTATACCTCTCCCGATCTCAACCTTCCCCAGTCGGCCACCATCGTGAATGTCGGCGACCTGCAGATCACACCCCAGGGCAGTTCCCAGAATAGCCTTAACTCCGTGATCGGAAGGGCATCTTATTCTTATGACGATAAATATTTTCTGGAGGGCAATTTCCGGGCTGACGAATCTTCGAAATTCGCTAAGCAGAATCGATGGGGATACTTCCCCTCGATCTCCGCCGCCTGGCGGATCAGCCGGGAGGCGTTCTTTCAGCAGGGCGACATCTCGCATTATCTCAATGAGCTCAAGCTCCGCTCGTCGTACGGACTGCTGGGGAACCAGAACGTAGGCGATTATCAATACCAGACCACCTACACCGTATATGCGAATATGTATGGGTTCAATAACACAGCCGTCTCCGGGACCGGGTTCAATGTAGCCAACCCGGATATCAAATGGGAGGTGGCCAACACCTTCAATATCGGCGCCGACGCCGGACTGCTGAACAACCGGCTGAGCCTCACCTTCGATTATTTTAACAAGCTGACGAAAAATATCCTCATGCAGCCCAATCTGCCGGGCACCTATGGCGGAGGAAGCGTGGACTACAATATCGCCTCCGTCCGCAACAAAGGATGGGAGGTCAGCGCCTCCTATAATATCACCGGCAGGGTGCTGCATCATACCATCGGCATCAACCTGGGCAATACCAACAACGAGATTGTAAGAATGGCCAATGACCAGGACCGGCTGCAATCGCTGGAAGAATTGCAGGTCCTGTACGGCAAAGGGATCCCCATCGCCTCCTACGTAGGATACAAACGGGATGGCTATTTCCAGAACCTCAAAGACGTAGAGAATAAGCCCAGGTTCACGGGCCTGGCCGTCGCTCCGGGAGACATCGCCTACAAAGACAAGAACGGAGACGGCGTCATCGATGACAATGACCGGTATGTGCTGGGCAACCCCTTCCCGCATTATATTTTCGGGTTCACCTATTCCCTGAGCTGGAAGGACCTGGACCTGGGATTATTGATCCAGGGAGTAGGACAGCGGGATATGGCACTGCGGGGTGAGCTGATCGAGCCCTTCCATGTTAATTATTCCTTTACCATGTTCGAACACCAGCTCGATTACTGGAGACCGGACAATACGAATGCCAAATATCCCCGCCTGGCTATCAATGGCAGCGCCAGCAATACGAATAATTTCCGCAAGGGATCGGATCTCTATGTGCTGAATGCCGCGTATGCAAGGCTGAAGAACGTGCAGATCGGCTATACCCTGTCCCCGGCGATCTCCCGCCACATGGGCATTCAGAAGCTGCGGGCCTATCTCACCGGTCAGAACCTGCTCACGATTGCCAAAAACAAATTTATCGATCCGGAGTCTTCCGAATTCCATAATGGAAACAACAATTTAGATGTGACCAATGGGGCCAATAGCGGACGCTCTTACCCCACACTGATCTATTATGGTTTTGGACTGGACGTAACTTTTTAAAAGGCTAAAGCTGCTACTATGAACATACATAATAAAATATTGGTCTTCGCTCTCTTCGCCGCCTCCTGTAATAAAATGGACACGGCGCCTACGGACCGTTATACAGAGCTGAACTACTGGACTTCGGCGGAAAAAGCCAACCTGGTGCTGAATACGGCCTATAGCCAGATGGCCGATCCGAGCACCTTCTTTTATAATGAAGCGCTATCCGACAATGCCTATGCGGGCAGGGGAGATGTGAATGGGGTATTGTCCATATCCAGCGGCGTGTATGATCCGTCGCTGAGCCGCCTGGACGATGAATGGAAGTTCCATTATGCAGGCATCAAGACGAGCAACACCTTGCTGGAAAATATCGATCGCGTACCCGGCATGGACGCGGGGCTTCGTGCCCGGATGGTGGCAGAGGCGAGGTTTCTCCGGGCCCTGCATCATTTTCAGCTGACCACCTGGTTCGGCGACGTGCCCCTGGTGACCAAAACGCTGAGTGTAGGGGAATCGCAGTCTATCACACGCAACTCCCGCGCCGATGTGATCGCCTTCGTCCTGAAAGAGCTCGACGACGTGATCGCGGCGCTGCCCGTGAATACCAGCTATTCGGGAACGGATATCGGACGCATATCCAAAGGGGCGGCCATTGCGCTGAAAGCAAGAGTGCTGCTGTATGAAAGCCGGTGGGCGGATGTAGTCACGGAATGCGGACGGCTGATCGGAAGCACGGACAACGGCACGTATTCCCTCTTTCCTTCCTATCCGGGTCTTTTCAAACCCCAGAACGAAAACAATTCCGAAGTCATGCTGAGTGCCGGTTACGTTCCTGAACTGAGGACGTATAGCGCTTTTATCGACTTTGTGCCGATCTCCGTGGGCGCCCGCCTGAACGGACTGGCTCCTACGCAGGAGCTGGTGAATGACTATCTGATGACCAATGGGAAACCCATCAGCGATGCCGGCTCGGGATATGATGAATCCAACCCTTACCAGGACCGCGACCCCAGGCTGGGGGCAACGGTCGTCTATGACCGCTATCAATGGCCGATGAACGACGGCAGCCTGAAGACCATCTATATCAAGCCCGGCACCGACCCGGATCCCAATGCCCCGGATGAATACAAGTCGGGGTCCGTGTCTTCCCCCACGGGCTATTATATCCGTAAATATTATGATTCCACCGCCAATAATTTCGCTTCCGGTCTCGACCTGATGCTGATCCGGTATGCCGATGTATTGCTCATGTACGCAGAGGCGAAAAATGAGATCGCCACGCTGGACCAGGCCACCTGGGACAATACGATCAAATTACTGCGGGCGCGGGCGGGTTTTGCAGATCCTGTCGCGTTGAACTATGATGCCACCCTGAGCCAGTCTCAGTTCAGGGACCTGATCCGCCGTGAACGGAGAACGGAGCTCGCGATGGAGGGCCTGCGGATCTTCGATATCCGTCGCTGGAAGACAGCGGAGACGGTGCTGAATGGCTATGTGCACGGAGCGAAGTTTGCCGATGCGAGCGTGGACAACGGATATATCCGCGCCAATATCCGCAGCTTCATTGCTACCAAACATTATCTGTGGCCCATCCCAAGGGACGAGCGGGCGCTCAATGCCAACCTGGGACAGAATCCCGGCTGGTAAAAGGTCACGGCAATAATTAATTTAAAAAAATATAAAAATCATAAAATGATCGCAACTAATAGTAAAGGAGGCCTGGTGGCGCTGCTCACGCTCCTGCTCTTCTCCGCCTGTAAAAAAAATGACAGCGTGAATACGACCGTGACCCCGGTGGCCACCCTTTTTTCACCGGATGACAACCAGACCGTTGACCTGAGCACCACGGCCTCCGTGGTATTCGAATGGGATGCCGCACTGGCAGCCGATGGCGGACTGGTATTGTATTCCATCGCTTTCGATAAGGTGGGCGGGGATTTCTCCAAACCAGTCTACACGCTGCCTTCGGATGGAAATGGCTTATATACCAAGGCGACCCTTACCAAAGAAATCCTCAACCAGGTGGCCCGGCTCGCAGGTGTTCAACCACTGGGAACCGGACAGTTCATCTGGACAGTGTACTCTTCCAAAGGAGTGAATAAGGTAAAAGCAGCCATGACCCGCAACATCAATATCATCCGCGCACTGGGTGTGGACAATCCCCCGGCCGACGTCTATATCACCGGCACCGCTACCGAAGGAGGCTCGGACCTGAGCAAGGCCCTGAAATTCAAACAGACGGCCTCCGGCAAATATGAGATCTATACTTCGTTAGGCGCAGGCTCCTATCATTTTGTCAGCGCCAACACCGGCACCCCCGATGTCTTCTATACCGATGTGGATGGAAAGACGCTCAGGCAGGGTACAGGAGAGACGACGGTGACGGGTTCGACGATGCCCGTGCGCATCCGCCTTGATTTTAATGTCGTGACGGTGCAGAGCGTGCAAATCAAAGAACTGGGATTATGGTTCGCCCCTATCAATGACACCCTTTTCCACCTCGATTATTCAGCCGCCGGCGCCTGGAACGCAGCCAGCAAAGCGATTGTTTTCCACCAGGAGAGCTGGGGCCGCGATGAGCGGTATAAGTTCAGGATGCTGGTCAATGACGGAACGGCGGATAGCTATGAGTGGTGGGGCAGCGTGAACAGCGACAACAGCCGGCCGGACGCATCCACTCCCCTCAGCTTCTGGTACATGGTCCCGGTCGACAACTCCCAGTACAACTATTGTTTCAAATTCAATGGAGGCGCCGATAATCATACCTGCGACATCAACGTGTATTTTACGGCCGACAAAACCAATTACACCCATGAGGTGATCATAAAATAACATGCGAAATCATTCATCATGAAAAAATATTTTATCCCTTTGATGCTGGCCGGCCTGCTTGGGACGGGCGCCTGCAAAAAGAACTACGATTATGATTTCAGCACCAGTGACGGAGTCGTAAAGTATGCGATCAACTGGCAGGCCGCGGCTGACAGCAGCACGGATTTCCTGGTCAAAAATTATTGGAATGCGGCCGCCGGCTATTTTTATAAGGACAATAACGGGGACAACACGTTTAACTACTGGCCCCAGGCCCATGCGCTGGACGTGATGCTGGACGCGGATTCCCGTACCGGTCAGAAGAAGTACACCGACCAGTACAACAAATGGTATGACGGAGTACAGACAAAGAATGGCGGCAGTTTCCTCAATTATTTTTACGATGACATGGAATGGAATGCGCTGGCTACGCTCAGGGCCTTCGATGTGACAGGCGACACGAAGTGGAAAGACGCTGCGGGTGGAATATGGACCGATATCCGGGGCGGCTGGAATGCCGTCCAGGATGGCGGGATCGCCTGGAATAAGGGGGAGACGGGATATAAGAATACGCCGGCCAATGCGCCCGCCTGTATACTGGCGGCGCGGCTCTATACCCGGTTCAACAATGCCGATGACCTGGACTGGGCCAAAAAAATATACAGCTGGCTGAAAGGGCATCTCTATGATGCCGGGTCCGGATTCGTGTATGACGGAATGAATAAGAATGGGGACGGACAGGTGGATATGAACGCCTTCACCTATAATCAGGGGGTATTTATCGGAGCGGCCCTGGAACTCTACCAGATCACCAAGGACCCCTCCTACCTGAATGATGCGATCAAGACTGCGGATAATACGCTGAGCAGCTCCTCACTGACGACCAGTGACCGGCTGCTCAAGGACGAGGGCCAGGGAGATGGAGGCTTGTTCAAAGGAATTTTTATCCGTTATTTTACACAGCTCATTTTAAACAAAGATCTGGAGGACGATACGAGGGCTCGATATTTGAGCTTTATTAAGCTGAATGCGGAGACGCTCTGGTACCAGGGAGCGAATAAGACCCTGGGACTTTATGGCTCTTATTGGAAGACTCCGCCGGGTACTACGATCGACCTGACAACGGAAGAAAGTGGCTGCATGCTGATCGAGGCGGCGGGCCTGCTCAACAAGAATAAGCAACTTTAACTATATTTTAATCTGACATGAATTGGAGACAGCGCCGTACACTACTGTTGGTAATTACTTTGTTTTGGACCCTGGCATCGGTGGCTCAGCCGGCCGCCCCCGCTGCGGATAAATATGATTATCGCAAGGTTTTTATGGATTTATATCGCGCCGTGCAGGAGCGATACTATGATTCGGCCAGCGGATATTACCGGGACCACGAGGAGCCGGCCCCGAAATATGGCTATGCTTACTGCTGGCCGCTTTGCGGGTTATTGCAAGCATACAATGAAGCGGAGGCCGCGGGGATCGGGGCTACGAATGCCGCCGCTGCATCGCCCGCCAGCCCCGCATCGCCCGCCGTCCCGTCAGTCCATCGCATCACCACACTGCTCGATAAATACAGCAGCAATAAGCCGCCGATGTCGGATTCCCCGGGGGCGCTCATACCGGGTTATGACTCCTATATCGTTGAATTCGGCGGCGGGAACCGCTTCTATGACGACAACCAATGGCTGGGGCTGGCCTGGATGGACGCCTGGTTCCGGACGAAGGAGCCGGCTTTGCTGGCAAGGGGCAAGCTGATCTACCGCTTTATGATGACCGGCTATGATACCGTCGCCGGCGGAGGCCTGTATTGGGAAGAGGGAAAGAAGACGACCAAGAATACCTGTTCGAACGGGCCGGGCATCGTGCTGGCGCTGCAACTGTACAAAGCCACAAAGGAGCGGAAATACCTGGATACGGCCTTGCTGCTCTATCATTGGGTGGATACGCATCTCCGGGATTCGGACGGGCTCTATTTCGATAATATCCGGACGCGCGATGGCCGGATCGGAAAGGCAAAGTTCTCCTATAATACCGGCACAATGCTGCAGGCCAATGTCTATCTCTATGAATTGACCGGGCAGCGGGCTTACCTTCAACGGGCAACGGCTATTGCAGACACCGCTACCCGCTACTTTTATGGATCGGGAAAGTTCAGGGATGGCTATTGGTTCAATGCCGTGCTGTTACGAGGGTACCAGAAGTTGTTAAAGTTTAATAAAAACCCGGCTTACGGGGAGGCATTTAAGAGATGCCTGGATGACGCATTAGCCTACGATAAATCTCCTACGGGCGTGATGGGGAGCGGGAAAGAGCAATTGCTGGTGAACCAGGCCGGGATGCTGGAGATGCTGGCGAGGGTGGCGCAGATGGAGCAGGCCATCCATTGAGGAGAGTCGGAGGAGGCCATCTGTTGAGAGGAAGTCAGAGCAGACCGTCCGGCGATCGGGCTTCGAATGAAGATGGTTCAATATTTGTGAAGATCAGGACTAGAACAATCTGGTCTATGGCAAATGTAGTCGATTCTTATTCCGTTCCGGAGGTCAACAGGTCCGTATCGGAAATCAGCCGCCCCGCTCAGGAGGTAACCAGCTTGCTGCCGGACGCTAATGGTTTGGTAGCGGATTCTCTGCAACTACCTGCTTTCACCGATACAGGGTCTGTAAGCTTGTATGAAAGGCTTTTCAGCACTAACCGGTTTCCGTCCCGCCGGCTGGCATCTGTAGATGGCTTCCGGGCGATCACGCTTTTCCTGATGATCTTTGTGAACAATCTCTGGTCCCTTTATAAAATACCAGCCTGGCTGGGGCATGCCGGAGAGACGGAAGACAGACTGGGACTGGCTGATACGGTGGCGCCCGCCTTTCTGTTCATCGTAGGATTGTCTATCCCATTCGCCCTGCAGGCAAGGAAGGCCAGAGGCTATTCGAAAAGAAAGACTTTCCTGCATATTCTTTCCCGGTCGATCGCCCTGCTGGTAATGGGTATTTTCCAATGCAACCTGGACAGTTATGATACGACGGCGGCCTGGATGCCCAAGCCCTGGTGGCAGATCGGCATTACCCTCGCTTTTTTTCTGATATGGCTGGATTATCCATCGAAGGTCTCCCAAAAACAAAAACAGTTCCTACGGGGAATGGGTATTTTTTTACTCACTATGCTGGCCTCGGTGTTCCGCGGCAAATTCGACGGGCACCCTTCCTGGATGCAGCCAGACTGGTATGGCACGCTGGGGATCATCGGATGGTCATACCTGATCGGAGCTTCTATCTACCTTTTCATCGGGGACCGGCTGGGCGTATTCGCCGGCATCTTCGTAGGCTGCGTATTGTTCAACATAGCCAATATGTCCGGCTGGCTGGACTCCCTGAATCATATAAAATCCTATGTATGGCTGCTGGATAGCGGCGACCTGATCGCATTTACCATGGCCGGCATCATGACTTCGGGACTATACCGCCAGGTGACCAGGGAGGGGCAGACCGAACAGGGGATCCTGGTACTGGCTACGCTGGTGTTGATCCTTATGGGAGCAGGTATTGCGCTGCGGCCTTTCTGGGGGATTTCCAAGGAGAGGGACACGGCCTCCTGGATCCTGATCTGCACGGCGATCAGCATTGCCGCCTATATCATTTTGCTCTACCTGATGGACCTGAAAGGGAAGAAGACCTGGGTGCGTTCCATCCGTCCCGCCAGCACCAGCACACTGACCTGTTATCTGCTGCCTTATATTCACAATGCCATTCTCAATCTTTGCGGGACCAGCGCCACCCTGCCGCTGGTTTTACGTACCGGCGGGATCGGCATTTTCAAGTCCCTGCTGTATGCGTGGGTGATCATCCGGATTGCCGGCTGGTTGGAGAAGAAAGGGTTCAGGCTGTCGCTCTAGGGGCCGGGCTATAGTGCCTTCGACAGTTTTTTCCGGGGAGCCCGGGTAGGCGTCATGCGGGTGTCCTTTACAGGAGGTTTGCCCGGAGTAATCAGTTTGTAAGGTTTATTAAGAAGCTCCTGGGACACTTTGAACCTGTCCGCCAGCTTGCGGATAATATCTTTGGATAGTGCCCTCCTGTAATGCAGGATATCTGATATGAGGCTCTTGCTGACCTCTAATTCTCCAGCAAGATCAATTGCTTTTAATTTGTTTTCCTTCATGAGATAACTGAGCAGCTCGACGGGGTCGGCTGCCTTGGAAAAGGTGTTGTGTTCTTCATCCCACTTTTCGATCAGTAAAGTCAGTAATTCAATGCTGTCTTGCTGTTGCGTGTTTTTCTTCTTCACCATGACTAATTCTTCCAGCAGATTACAATACTCCTTATATTGAGTGATTGTTTTTATGACTTTGTAGGGCTGTGCTTCCATGATTATATCTTTTTAATAAATACGCCTGCTTTTCACCAAAAGCGTAGTGGCAGATCATTCGGTAATTATTCCCGCCGATATCGAAAACAGCCCGGTCACTACCCTTGCCCAATAAATCTGTCGACCGGAATGTCCTTAAAATATCTTCCGGAGTATTCCAGTCTGCACCGTTTAATACCAATAGCCATAGTCTAAATGGTATCCTGCTTCCGGCATTGTCCCTCGCATACTCTTCTATCGTGTGTCTTTTGACCAAATGGACTTTCATATGGATGAGTGTTGTAAAGTTAGTAAAAGTTCGCATTGCGCGAACTTTTATTTTAAATTAATTTAGGATCTGTCGCCGATCATTATTTACGTCCTGCAAATTCGAAAATTGCCTTCTCATTTTTTGAAAAAACGTGTTTTTATCAAAAATTCTCCGTGGAGCCGAATGGTTTATTTCCGTATATTCCAGTTTATTTGCTATCATAATAAATTAATAATATGAGCACAGGTTTGGACCTCCAGTTTGTAAAAGAAACCTATGAGAAAATGCCCGACGATGAGTTGGTCCGGGTAGCAACCCGGGACATGGCTGGCCTGACGGATGAAGCATTGGTTATTGTCAAAGAAGAGCTGAAAAAAAGAAACCTGGATGCCAATATCAACAAGGGCATCGATGCCCAACGGAAAACCTACACCGTTGAGGAGATTGACGAATACTGTGCTATTATACAAGAACTTCCTTGCCCCGTCAGTGGCAGCACCTCCCGGAAACTGAATGGGACCAAAACGGCCGAAGTAATGAGCTTTATTTTATTCTCCAACTACCGGAAGCAAATTATTATTGCCAGCCCGGAGATGCTGGACAAGGCTAACAACAACGCTCTGATCAAGACGCTTCTTTTAGGCTGGTGGGGAGTCCCCTGGGGGCTGATCAGGACTGTCCAGGCGATTGGCATTAATGCAAAAAGTAAAAGGACCAACCACATGGACGAGCCTAACGATTACCTCAGGAGTTTTGTCCTGGCAAAGATCGGGCAGATCGAAACGTATAAGGATAACCAAGCCAAGCTGCTGGAGATTATCAGCAGCAACTAAACGGCGATCCCATCCGGGCGAATCTCCCATCCGGGCGAATCCTCTTGTCCAAAGAAATGCTCTTACCCAACGAATCAACCCCAGTAAAGATATCCCGGTGCGGAAGATCAACGCCATTTTGAAAGAGGTGCTGGCGCTTTATCGTTAATCACAGGCCGTCATTCAGCTCTAAGACTTTTCACCGGGTTCGCCATCGCCGCCTTAACCGCCTGATAGCTCATCGTCAACAAAGCAATAACGACCGCAATGCCTCCCGCCAGAACAAAGATCCACCAGGAGATAGCTATTTTATAAGCAAAATCCTGCAGCCACTGATGCAGGAAATACCAGGCCAGGGGAGCGGCTATCACAAAGGCGATGCCGATGAGCTGCAGGAAATCCTTTGAGAATAAAGTGACGATCTGCGCCAGGGAGGCGCCCAGCACCTTGCGGATCCCGATCTCCCGGATTCGTTGCTCGGCGGCGAATAGGACAAGCCCCAGTAGACCCAGGCAGGAGATCAGGATCGCCAGGGCCGCAAACAATATAGAGAGTTGGGAGATGATCAGCTCGCTGCTGTACAATTTTTGATATTCTTCATCGACGAATTGATAAGCAAAGGGATATTCCGGATTTGTGTTCTTATAGACCGTTGCCAGGCTGGCCAGGGCCTCTTTCGTTTTGCCGGGCTGGATGCGAACGATGATCATGCCGAAGTCTTCATATTCCTTTACATCCAGCATAACGGGCTTGATCGGCTCATGCAGCGAATGGGTATGAAAGTCCTTGAGTACGGCAATGATATGCCCCTTTTTCTTCCAGGCGGAGACCCATTTGCCGATAGGGTTTTTCATTCCCATCTGCCGGACGGCCTCTTCATTTACCATAAAGGCGTCCGAGGAGTCCAGCGCATGGAGCCGCGAAAAATCACGGCCTTCCGCAATTTTCAAATGCATCAGCCTGACGAAATCGTAGCCGACCGAAGCCGGTTTGAATCCAACCGATGCATTTTTGGGCTTGCCCTCCCAGTTGATGTCATCGGCAACCACAAAGTCCATGGCATGCGGAGCCTCGGTGCAGCGGTCGATCAGGTCGATGCCCGGCATGGAGGATGCCTGATTCTTAAACGATAAATAGTTATTTATTTTTGTCAGCCCGCCTTCGATACGGATATAGACCAGGTTCTCCCGATCATAGCCCAAATGCGTCTGCTGCACGTAGTTGGTCTGACGGGTAATGACAATGGTGGCGATGATGAGCAGGATCGAAAGGGCGAATTGAAAAACAGTAAGACTTTTCCGGAACCAGATGGACGCCTGCGAAAAACGAATAGCTCCTTTGATAATACGGATAGGCTGGAGTGAGGAAAGATAGAGGGCCGGATAGCTTCCGGCGACAAGGCCGGTGACCAATGCCAGGCCCAGCAGGGATGTCCAGAAGGAGAGCCGGGTCAGCGGGAAAACGATCTCCTTGCCGGTGAAATGATTAAAGGCCGGTAACAGCATCACCAGGAGCAACACCGATAGGAGCATCGCCAAAAAGGAAAACAGCAGGGCCTCTCCCAGGAATTGCCCGATCAGGTGGGCGCGGGTAGACCCCACTACTTTGCGGAGCCCGATCTCTTTGGCCCGTTTGACGGAGCGGGCCGTCGCCAGGTTCATGAAGTTGATACAGGCGATGATCAGGATGAAGATGGCCACTCCGCTAAAGATCCGCACATATTCGATGCGGCCGCTGCGTGGGATCCCGTTCACAAAACCGGAATGAAGGTATTTGTCGCCGTATCGCTGGAGACCTACCTGTGTGGTCACGCCGACCTTCTTATCAAGGCGGGTTTGCAGGACCCGGTCGATCTTCGTTTCCGTGCTTTTTACATCGGCGGTTTCAGCAAGCCGGACGAATGTCTGGTACTCATTGGAAGAATATTCTAACAGGCGGGCTTCCTGCGCGTCCCAATTGATGAGGAACTCATATTTTAAAGAGCTTTCCGCCGGCAGGTCCTCGAAAACGGCGGTTACGGAGAAGTCTACCCGGTTCTCATAACGGAGCGTCTTGCCGATGGCTGTTGCGGGGGAGCCGAAAAACTGCTCGGCCATTTTGCGGGAGATAGCGATGCTGCTGATATCACTCAGCGCAGTGGTGGGGTCGCCCTGAAGAAGAGGACAATGGAAGACGGTAAAGAAATCCTTGCTTGCCCGGGAGCCTTCCAGCTTCAGCATTTTTTCACCGGCCCGGAAGGATTCCGCATGCCCCCAGGGAAGCTCATAGCCTGTTCTATAAAAAGCCTGTTGCTGTATCTCCGGGACGGCTTTTTTGATATCCTCCAATAAATAAACGAGTTTATTCGTGTACTTCCAGGGCGTTGTATAGCTGCCGGCTGTTTTTCCATCGGCAGTCACCGTCTGGTATACGGTATACAGGTTTTGCCCGCCGGGATAGAAATTGTCGATGCTTTTCTCATCCTGCACCCAGAGAAAAATAAAGAGGCAGCAGGTCATTCCCAGTGAGAGTCCTGTTACATTAATGACCGTATGTATCTTATGGCGGGAGATATTGCGCCAGGCGATTTTCAGGTAATTTTTGAGCATATGTTTCCGCTACCAAGAAAGTGCCAGCTTCCTATTGATTTGTAATCAATGATTTAAATGGCATGAAGGAGGGGGATTGTTCGGTTATGATACAGTAGCTGTTCTGTTATGAGCGTTTTGGTGGGTGAGCAATCTTTTTGTAAATTCATTTTTCACACTAAACTGCACGCATGAGAAAGTTACTGTTCCTGGCCGCATTATGTGGCTCCCAATTCCTTTTTGCACAAAGAACGATCGTTTATTGCGGAAAACTGATCGATCCGAAATCCGGGCAGATCCTGCCGGAAATGTCCATTGTCGTCGAAGGTAATAAGATCGTGGACCTGCAGAAAGGCTACCTGCCGGCCGCCCAGGGAGATAAGCTGATCGATCTGAAGGGCCTGACGGTAATGCCCGGCCTGATCGATGCACACGTCCACCTGGAGAGTGAGACCAGCCCCAATGCGCAATTAAAAGAATTTACGTTGAGTGATGCCGATATCGCCTTTCAGTCTACCGTCTATGCAAAAACGACCCTGATGGCCGGATTTACCACCGTACGGGACGTAGGCGGCAGCGGCGTGAACATCGCCCTGCGTAATGCGATTAAGAAAGGCACGGTGATCGGGCCGCGGGTGTATACAGCGGGAAAGATCATTTCTTCGACGGGTGGACATGGAGATCCGACGCATGGTTACCGGAAAGGGCTGACGGCGGATGCTACGACGACGGAGACGGTGGTTGACGGGAAAGACGAGTGCATCCGGGCCGTCCGGCAGATGTACAAGGAAGGGGCCGACCTGATCAAGATCACCGCTTCGGGCGGTGTGCTGAGCCTGGAGAAAGATGGCTCCGGGCCGCAGTTTTCCGACGAAGAGCTCCGGGCGATTGTGGAGACGGCGAAAGATTATGGCATGCCGGTAGCAGCCCATGCCCACGGAGCCGAAGCGATGAAGCGGGCTATCCGGGCAGGGGTGACTTCGATCGAGCATGGCACAATGATGGATGACGAGGCGATCAGCCTGTTCAAAAAATATGGCACCTGGTATGTGCCGACGATCATCGCGGGTAAGTCGGTAGCGGATTCCGCCGCCAAACATCCTACTTATTTTCCCCCCGTGATCACGGCGAAGGCGATCGCCATCGGGCCGGTTATCCAGGGGACTTTCGGGAAAGCATATAAGGCAGGGGTGAAGATCGCATTTGGAACGGATGCGGGCGTCTATGCACACGGCAAGAACTGGATGGAGTTCATCTATATGACGGAAGCCGGTATGCCTGCGCTGGAGGCGATCAAATGCGCTACGGTCAATGCGGCCGAACTGATCGGCGTCAGCGACAAAGTAGGGAGTATCGAAAAAGGTAAGCTCGCGGATATCGTGGCGGTGGAAGGCGATCCTACAAAGGACATCCATGCCATGGGGAACATGAAGTTCGTGATGAAAGACGGGGTGGTGTATAAAAATGAATGATATGCAATTTCCTCCTTCTCCTGCGCTTTCGGGTATAGTAAAACACTATTTGGTAGTGGAGAGGGCGACTGGTACGCGGTTGAATTACCGGCTGTTCTCAGACGGCAATCCCGGGATCGTATTTCATTTCGGAGATCCGCTGATACAGGAGGGAGGCGTGGCCCAGCCCCGAAGTTTTGTATATGGGCAGATCTCCCGGTATAATGACCTGCTCTCGGGGGGGAGGCTGGGTATGCTGGTCGTGGTCTTACAGCCATATGGTCTTTATTCTTTATTGCGGATGGCTGCCCATGAATTGAATGATGGCTTCCTGCAACTATCCGATCTGTTCGGGCAGGAGGCCGTCGATCTGGAAGAGCAGGTGATGAACGGCAGGAGTGTTCAGGGCAGGATTCGATCTGTTGAAGGATGGCTTTTAAAAAGAGGAGCGGTTTCCCGGGAGCCGGACCCTATCCTCAAAGAGGCGCTGCAGTTTATATATGATTCCAGGGGCGTCGTCCGGATAGAAGACCTGATAAAGCGGGTATTGGTAACAGAAAGACAGCTGGAACGCAAATTTAAAGAGTATATAGGAACAGGCCCTAAAAAAATGGCCGATATTATAAAGTTTCAGCACTTTCTGAAGCGATTGCAGCAGCATCCGTCCGACGCTAAAATCTCCGATATTATTTATGATGGCGGTTATTATGATCCGGCGCATTTGAATAATTATTTTAAAAGGATGGCAGGTATTACCCCAGGGCAGTACAAGACGAACCCTTATCTGCTGGCCGTCAATTTTATGCAGGTGCCAGGGGGATGAAATTCCCATCCTCCTCCACCCGACATATTGTCGGTTTTTTACAATTTTATTTTGCCGGAAGCGGATAGCTTTGATTTTTTAATCAAATAGCAAATGAACAAATGGAAAATCTAACAATTGCCACGGCTCAGTTCGAAAGCCGCAGCGGAGACAAAGCCTATAATCTCTCCGTCATTGAACAATTGACAGCCTCAGCGGCGGCGCAGGGGGCGCAGGTCATTTCTTTTCACGAATGTTCGATCACCGGCTATACTTTTGCGCGGTCCCTTTCCAGGGAGCAGATGCTGGAGCTGGCCGAACCTTTACCGGATGGCCCCAGCATTGCGATCCTGACCGGCTATGCGCGGAAATATGGGATCGTTATTCTGGCGGGGCTGTTCGAGAAAGACAGCGAGGGACACCTTTTCAAAGCGTATGTCTGTGTCGATAAAAATGGTATGGTAGCCCGGCACCGGAAACTCCATCCCTTCATCAACCCCCATCTGACTCCCGGTAATGAGTATACTGTTTTTGAGATCGGCGGATGGCAATGTGGTATCCTGATCTGTTATGACAACAATATTATGGAGAATGTGCGGGCGACGGTCTTGCTGGGAGCCCAGATCATTTTTATGCCCCATGTTACCATGTGCACACCGTCCACAAGGCCGGGAGCGGGTTATGTCGACCCGGAATTGTGGAAGGATAAGGAAGCCAACCGGGAGTTGTTGCGGCAGGAATTTGACGGGCTGAAGGGCCGTGCCTGGCTCCTCAAGTGGTTGCCGGCCCGTGCCTATGACAATGCGATCTATGCCGTCTTCTCCAACGCTGTCGGGATGGATGATGACCAGCTGAAAAACGGCTGCTCCATGATCCTGGATCCCTATGGGGAGATCATGACTGAGTGCCGGGAACTGGGCGATGCGATCGCTCTGGCCGAATTAAGTCCGGATGCACTGACCAGGGCCGGCGGCTATCGGTACAAAAAAGCCAGGAGGCCGGAGCTGTATCGGGATATTATCGGGCAGGCCCATCAGAGTGAGCAGAAAGTGGTGTGGCTCACCTAACCCGTTGCTCATTCACTTGACTCTTTTCAAGACCTTGAGCTGATGTCTGAGCGCCCCGGCATCGCGATAGTCAACAACCTGGATATCGCCGTTGCCGGCCCAGCGATAAAGCTTGCCCGTGACAGGACCGCTTACTGTTACCGGGGCCTCGCCGGTGTTGGCAAAATGGAGATCGGTCCACATTTTTAACGATACAGGTGTAAGGGCGCGACCCGCGGCTGTCGGTGGGTGGGCTGTCGGCTGGCTAAAAGCGGTTCTTTTATTTCCACAACAAGACATAGTGTTGATTTTTTTCCTTTTAAAATAAGCAAGGGAGCAGACTTCCGAAGAAGCCCGCTCCTGCTTTAAGCAACGGCGAATAGGGGAGCTTTCTAATCAGGGCTCCAACGCAAAGGCAGCTACTTTCCCTGCATCCCTGGCAATCTGGCGATAAGTGCCATCGGTAGCGGTGGCGGCTACAGAGAGGACCTCTGCAAACGCGGCCTTGCCGCTACCCCCGCCATAACAGGATTCCAGTAATTGTGCCGGTGTGAAGGCCTTATCGTAGATGCTGCTGCTATTCCGGATATAACCGTCGGCGCTATCGATGACCATTCCGGTGGCGTCGGCTATAGCGACATATCCGCAGGTGCCTCTTTCGACGCTGAAGCTGAATACGGCGAAATTGTTAGGCTGTTCGGCCTGGAAGGAGAGATCGAGGACCGCCTCTACTCCCCCGGGAGCGTAGGCGACGAATCCGCAGCAATCCGAAGAAGCGGATGTTCCGTTAACCTTCACCGTGTATATATCGGCCTGGCAAGAAGAGTTGTCAATACGCATGAGCATATTGTACCCGTTTGCCGTGGTTGGAGTGACGCCTGCCAGTAAAACATCCGGCGCATTGACGCTGAATCCCGGGTCGCTGGCGTCGGGTACTTTAAACGTCACTTTCGGAAGATTGGTCAGCAGGGCGCCGGCCTGGTTGAAAAGCTCCAGCTTAAATTCATAGAGACCATCTCCCCTGGCATTGGAGGCATCCCGCAAGTCAGACGAATTGAAGCTGATGCTGAGGTTGGCATAAGAGGGCTCATTCCATTGCGGGTCGGTTTCCGGAGCGGAAAAAGGCGCCATAGCAGGACTTTCCGGCGGGATGATATAGAGATTATCGTTGCTGCCGACGGTGAAAGGTCCAAGCTTCACGCTGTTCGGGCCGAACTGGGTATCGCCGTGGGAGTCAATATACGTAAATTCATATCCCTTTTGCGTGATGCCGCCTGCCGGCAACAAAGGTTTGTAGGAGTCGCTGACAGGGGCCAGGCTTGCGTCGGCTACTTTCTTATAGCTCCAGCGGTAATAGTAGATGCCGGCATTGGGGAGATCGGTGCCGAACCCTACCACGAAGGTGGGATAGCCGCCGAAGGGACGTTGATAATCTCCGTTCTTGATCGGCAGGAACGACGGATCATAAATGGCGGATGCATCCGTCAGACCGATACGGTTGTAGGGGACCGATTGATCGGGCGGAGTCTGGAAGTAACTCAGCTGGTTGATATGGGAGACACTGGTGCTGCCCACGGACCTGATCCAGACTACTTCACCGGGTATACCGCAATTGCAGCAGCAGTCTCCGGGTACACGCGGATCGGTGATATTGATATTGATGTTCGTGCCGCAGACATAATCCCAGAAGGTGTAGCAGGGGATGGGCGGTTCATATACGCTGGTCCATACTCCATTGATCAGGTAATCCACCGTGAGATAGATATCGGGTTTGTCGCCGGTACACCAGTAAGAGACCTGGGTGTCGAAACGGCCGCTGGCATCGGTATATACGACGGCGAGCTCCCTGCGATAGTAGAACCAGGGCCACCAGATAGGCCAGAGACAGAACCAGGGATGGAAGAGCGTATAGTTGGCGGCGATCGTCTCGCGGATGCGGTTGAGATTGCCGGAGGCCAATGTCTGGCGGATCTCGACGCTCAGCTCGGGAAGGCTGGCCGCATATTCCATTTGCCGTTCTTCCACGGAGACGGTACGGAACAGGCTCTTTGTCTCTACGGCCCGGGTAGTGGCGGCGTTGATGGTAAAGGGAGGAGGATCGGGAATCGGGATCGGGAATTTGATCACTTCCTGCGGGTTGAGGATCGCTTCCGGCACTTTGGCGATGATATAATCGGGTATGCGATAGATCCAATACCAGATCGCGTCGATGTCATAGATGGTCACCCTGGCTCTGCAGACGGGGCGGTTTTCCCAGGTGTTGTCGACGGAGAACCATTTGGAAACCTTGCCGGTCACACGGCAGGTACAGAAAGGCCAGAATTTTGAAATGAGAGAAGGGATGGGTAAGATACTGATAGTACCGTCTGCATTGGTTTGCAGGATGGGGGAATAAGGCTTGTACTGCTCCAGCTCTTCTACGCTCCGGACGTTCTGGATATTTTTATCCGTCGCGGGAGCGATGAAGACCTGTAGCTGCCGGATATCGAGGGAGCGGGGTGTTCCCGTTGTGGCCGCATTCGCTGCGCCTGCGGTAGTCATATCGGCGAGGTTAAACTCCAGCCTGCTGTCACGGACGAGAGCTTGCTGAAGATATATCCCGTTACAATAAAAAAGGAATCCGATAAGCGATATCTCCTCGGTGGGCTTCTCTTCGAAGCTGAGGGTAAGGCTTATTTTTTTAAGATCTTTTGCCATGATAGAATTTTTTTAAATGTTGACAATACATTCCCCCTCGTCCTTCGTCAAGGGCGTTGCAGAATGGGCGAGACATTGCTATTCGGTTCTCAAATGTGAGTTGTCACCGTCGGTGCAAACAGATGGACTGTTGAATGATTCAGGTAGGTGTAGGAGAAGATCTATTCAGGTGCAAGATAGTACGTGTAACAAGTTTTGACAATACCACTTTATGGTAAAAATTCCAGGCTGGTCGCAATTGGCGACTGCCTCTCCAATCGTTTTAAGCTGGTCGCAATTGGCGACCGGCTTATCCCTGCACTTTTCGCAATTGCTGCAGGAGGGCGCGCATGTCTTTGGGAAGGGGCGCTTCGAGGGTGTGGTACTGACCTTGCTCGTCTTTGAAATGAAGTAGTTGAGAATGCAGGCCGAGCCTTGCCAGGATGGGTCTTTCTGCTTCGTCGTGTTTGGATAATTTGAAACTGCGCTTGAACGAGGAGATCAGGATGGGGCGGCCGTCTCCATATACGTCATCGCAAACGATGGGATGCCCGAGATGTTGCATGTGTACGCGGATCTGGTGAGTGCGGCCTGTGTGGATCTGGAACCGAACGAGGGAGTAGAGCCCCAGCTCTTCCTGTACTTCGTAGTCCGTAAGGGAGGCTTTGCCTTTTTTATTGACGACCATGACGCCGGGTTTCACGGGATGCTCCATGAGGCCTGCGTCGATGCTGCCTTTCTTTTCCGGAAGCGTACCCTGTACGATGCCCGCATATATTTTTTCCACGGTCCTTTCCTCGAATACTTTGGAAAGGTACTTGTGCATGGCTTCCGTTTTCGCAAATACGATGACCCCGCTGGTTTCACGGTCGAGGCGATGAACGGTGAAGATGGAGCCATATTTTGCTTTCAGCCAGCTTTTGAGGGAAGGGTCTTTGCCTTCACGGTCGGGAATGCTCAGCATCCCGGCGGGCTTGTTGATAGCAATAAATTCTTCGTTCTCGAATATGATCTCGGGCTTGTGCATGGTGGGTAGGATTAATTATTTAGCGGGGCGGTTGGACGGACGGCTCGAAGGACGACCCGATGCAGGACGACCTGAAGGCCGGCCCGATGTTGGACGGCCCGTCGCAGGGCCGCCTGACGTTGGACGACCTTTGCCTTTTGAAGGAGCCGAACGTTGCCCGGGACTGCTGCCGCGGGATTTGGAAGCGGCGGGTGCGCCTCCCCGTGGGGGGCGTTTGGCGGAGCCCTCTTTGCGCGGGGCGAAACCCTCTTTCCCGAAACCCTCTTTGCCAGCGCCCTCTTTGCGGGAGCCGAAGCTCTTGCCGGGACCCTTCTTGTCGCCGAACTCCTTCTTGTCGGAGAAACGTTTCTTCTCTCCGAATTCTTTTTTATCGCCAAACGCTTTCTTGCCGCCAAAATCCTTTTTTCCTGCGAAGTCTTTCTTGCCCGCAAAGTCTTTTTTCTCACCAAAATCCTTTTTCCCTGCGAACCCCTTCTTTTCGGAGAAGCTTTTTTTCTCGCCGAATCCTTCTTTGTCGGGAGTGCTGCGTTTGTCGCGGAAAGGGGCTTTGGATTCTTTTCCCGGGCCGGCGAAGTCTTTTTTACCGGCGGTGAAAGGGCGTTTGCCGGAACCGGCAGTCTTGTCGCGGAAAGGTGCTTTACCCCGAGCCGCGGATTTCTGCTGAACGGCTTCTTCCGGCTGCTCATCATCTTCCAGGAAGTCATCTACCTCCATATCACGGGAAGCTTTCTTGTTACGGTAAGCTGCCTGCTCGGCCTGGATAGCCTTGTTCTGGGCGGCGCTCCGGGTCGAGGAGTTCAGGTATTTGAGGATGCGGATCTCTTTGTCGGTGAGCAGGCGCCATTTGCCTCGCTGTACGTTTTTCTTGGTGAGGCCGGCATACATGACCCTGTCCAGTCCTCTAACGTCATAGCCTAAGTGTTCGAAGATACGCCGTACGATGCGGTTGCGGCCGCTATGGATTTCCAGCCCGATCTGGGTCTTATCCTTGGGGTCCGCATAAGCCAGCACGTCCACGTTGGCGATACCGTCTTCCAGGTTGACGCCCCCGCCGATGATCTTGTCGAAATCAGCTTTAGTAAGAGGCTTATCGAGAGAAACATGATAGATCTTTTTGATCTCGTGTTTGGGATGGGCCAGCTTCTGGGCCAGGTCGCCATCATTGGTGAGCAACAGGACGCCGGATGTATTGCGGTCCAGCCTTCCTACAGGGAAAACCCTTTCCTGGGTAGCCTGACGGGTGAGGTCCAGCACCGTCTTTCTCCCCTGGGGATCATCGGTGGTCGTGATATAATCCTTTGGTTTGTTGAGGAGAATGTATACGAAGTTGCGGGAGATCGTTACTTTTTTGCCGTTGACCTGTACGAGGTCATTGGGAGAGACCTTGGTACCGGGTTCGGTAATGGGCTGTCCATTGACCAGTACTTTTCCCAGCTTGATCAGCTCGGCTGCGTCTCTTCGGGAGCAGATGCCGCCATGAGCAATATATTTATTCAGGGGGATCAGATTGGGATCCTGGCCATCGGAAATACCAGGCGCATTTTTGCCGCTGCCGCCGAAAGCCGGCGCATGCGCGGGGCGGAATGATCCGGGACCTGCTTTCCCTGCCGGCGCATTGCCGGATGCCGGAGTTCCCTTTTTGGGAGAGCCAGGTTTGGAATATTGTTCCGTTTGGGGCTGATTGGCCCAGCGGGCTTGCCTTTTCTCTTCGAAATGCCGTTCAATGGCCTCTTTTCGTTCTTTTTTCGCGGCTTTCTTTTCCTGTTTGAATTGCTCCTTGATGGCGCTGTTGCGCTTCTTATTGAAGAATTTGTTGAAATTATCCGTTTTTCTCTTCATAAATGGGGATTTGCTGTTTTACAACAGTAATGATGATAAGCCGCAAAGGTACCATTAATGCAGGGAATCCTCGTATATTTTCTCCCGGGGCGGTCAGTCGGCAATGCTGATAAGCAGTAAAAGCAACTGCGGTGGGGCTGACCATCCGGGCAACTCTGTCAGACCGCCGGCGATTGCACAGCCGCCTGCAACCTCAGCACTCTTTGCCCGCGACGTCAGCACCCCTTACGGTGGCTCAGCGTCCTTTACCCCCCGCATCGCAGGCATAGTCCAAATGCAGCTCGGTATAAAAAGAATGGTCAAACAAATAAGGACCGCCTTTGATCACCAGCGGAAGGCCCACGACATTATATTCAACCGGTCCGGTTCTGGGAGGCGTCAGAGGATTGTTCGCGCTGAAATCTTTGTAAACTAACTGCCATACAGGATTCGTTCGGTAAGGATTGATCTTATTGTCATAGGTCACGCCTGCCAGGATCCTATTGCCTCTTGCATCATATTGGATGATAGACGGCGATGAACCGGGCGCCTGTTCCTTTACGATCCTGCCTTCATCGTCCAGCGTATAAATAATTGCATAGGGAAAATCGCTTGGATCGGGCGCCGGATCGGTAATTAAAGCATTGCCATAGTTAAATACAGAATCAATGACTAGCTTTTTTGCCGGATAGGAATAGCGATGCCAGATGAGCGCACCGACACTACCAGTGTAGTTTTGAATGTAATCGGTCAGCCGGTTAAACTTGTCATAGCGAAAATGATAATCAACGATGGAATAGGGATCCCCCGCTGTCAGCAGCATATCCACGGGATTGCCGGCTGTATTATAGTGAACGGTAAATTGGAATTGAAGGTCGGGGTTCGTGGGATCGATCGTATCCTTTGCTTCCAGCGTCAGGATAGGACAGAGCTTTAATTCACGATCCGGAAGACCTCCGGGAGTATACTTTACGCAGGACGTCAGCAGGAGGAAACCGGACGCGGCCAGCAATAAGAAGGATTGTTTCATATGCAAGGTTTAAAGTTTACGAAGGTCAAAAGATGGATCACTAAACGGATCCAGCCTGGCGTTTGAGTGGTAGTGAGAGGCAAGTGACGAAGGTGCAGGCAGATAGACAGAACGAATCGTACCTGCAAAGCTAGAAGGCTTCGGGGATGTAAAATACCGTGAAAACACCTGAATTGGTTGGCTGAAAACACGGTAAAGAAAGGGGATACCGGACAGTGGCAGGAATTGGCCGGAAGAATAAAGAGGGAGAGCAGACGTCAGCGAGGACGCCCATCCTCCTGGTGACCCGGACGCAAAAAAGTCCCGGAAATTCCGGGACCGTGTTCATAAGGATTTAATGAGGCGGCATTAGGGCTGCAGCTAACCAACCGCTGCCGGGGAGATCTATTTCGTTTCCTCTCCTAACGGGTGCCGCTGATGATCGGTATTCTCCCCGCCGAACCTTCCGGGTCTTTGCCGGTGTGATAGTTCCTGGAATTTGGATAATTGTTCCGGCGTAAGCACAGACTTGAAGTTATCCTGCCTTTTGGCAGCAAGGTCTTTTAGCTGTTCCATTTTTTGCTGGGGCAGCAGATCCTGATTTTCGTGAATGGATTGCATCTGAGCCCGGAGACTTTCCTGACCAGATTTGAGCTTAGTCACCTGGTCGTCGCTGAGGTTCAGACGGATCTTGAGCCTTTCCATGCGGGCGGCGGCCATCACTTGCATGTTCTCTGAAATTCTCTTCTTACGGGCAGCCAGCTCATCCTTTTGCTTTTGTGTCAACAGCGCTTCCAGCTTGCTCTTCTTTTCTTTCTGCAGGGCTACCAGACCGGCCTTGTATTCCTTCAGGGTAATATTATCTTTTTTGAAGAGGTCGGATGATTTTTTATGGTAATCCATGTTGATGGCCATTACCTGTTTGCGTTGCTCCGGCGTGTAATGAATGCGAGGTCCGCGCTCACCCCCATGCGCCCATTCCTGTCTGTCTTCTGCTCCCCCGCGATGGAAGCCTTCTCCCCCACGGCGGAAATCCTCTCCCCGATTCCCGGGGCCAAAGCCTTCTCCGCGACCATCCGGACTGCGGCCATCTCTGCCGGCCCAACGGCCTCCGTCTCTTTTGGATAGACTGTCACCCGCCCTGCGTTCTCTCCATGCCCGGTGCATGGTGGCTTTACGGCTGCTGCTATCGGCGCTCATATTGTCGGTAGTGGAAGATTGGGCATGAGCGGCCCAACCGGTACCTATTGCTCCTGAAAGCAGGATTGCTTTGAGGAGGCTCCTGTAGGTTTTTGAGTTCATGGTATTATTATTTGCTGTATAAGACGGCAAGCCGGAGCCAACGTTTAATAAGCCGGACCGGTAACTACCCTGAAAAACGGCGTATTGGCCGATAAAGAGGAAACCAGGGAGCTGCGGCCCCTTAACTATCCTTGTTCGCCAACTGGCCACAAGCCGCATCGATATCCTTTCCACGGCTGCGACGTAACCGGGCGTTGACCCGGTTCTTTTCGAGATGGTCCATGAATTTTTCGACGGTATCGTCATCGGGCTTGGCAAAGAGCGCCTGCGTGATGGGATTGTATTCAATGATATTCACCAGGTCGGCGGGAATCTGCCGGTAGACCTTCACCAGCTCGTCGGCATCCTGCCGGCTGTCGTTGAAATCTTTAAAGAGGATATATTCCAGCGTGATCTCGTTACCGGTCTGCTGATAGAAATAATTGAGGGCCTCGATCAACGCTTTGATATGATTGGTCTCATTGATGGGCATGATCTCGTTGCGCTTGGTATCATTGGCCGCGTGCAGTGAAAGGGCCAGCTTGAACTTCACCTTATCATCTCCCAGCTGCCGGATCATCTTGGCTACTCCCGCCGTAGAGACGGTGATACGCCGGGGGCTCATACCCAGCCCATCAGGGGAGGTGATACGCTCGATGGCTTTCAGCACATTCTTATAGTTGAGCAAGGGCTCGCCCATACCCATGAAAACGATATTGGAGAGTTTCTTTTCGTAGACTCTTTCGGACTGCTGGTGGATCAGCACCACTTCATCATAAATCTCGTCATAGTCCAGGTTGCGCCTGCGCTCCATATAGCCGGTGGCGCAGAACTTACAGCTGAGGGAACAACCGATCTGGGAGGAGACACAGGCTGTCTTACGATCATCGGTAGGAATCAGCACCCCTTCCACCAGGTGCCCGTCCACTGTCCGGAAGCGGCTCTTGATAGTGCCATCCGCGGAATACTGGGTGGCATCGACGCCCAGGGCAGGCAAAGAAAACTCCTCCACCAGGCGCTGCCTCAACTCCTTGCTGAGGTTGGTCATCGCCTCGAAACTATGGGCATGCTTCTGCCAGATCCACTCATAGACCTGTTTGGCCCTGAATTTTTTTTCGCCCAAGGTCTCGAAATATTGTTCTAACTCACTGAGAGTCAAATGCCTTATGTTCTTTTTGCCTGTGTTCATCCGGATGCAAAGATACTAAGAAGGCGGGGATTGCCGGCTAAAAACCCAAAGCAGGGGGTGAAAGACGAATTTCAGGCTATCCATTCTACCTTTGGGCAAATAACGCAATCATGAAAGCATTTACTGTCCCCACCTACGAACAGATCGATGAAACTGCCAAACCAGCCTTTGACCTGTACAAAAGATTGCTGGGTTTCATGCCCAACCTGTATGCGACCATCGGATACTCGGCCGTGACGCTGAACGCCTATCTGGCTTATACCGGCGCACAGGTGAAAGGACATTTTCATGGAAAGGAAAGAGAAGCGATTTATTTGATGGTGTCTCAATTAAATTATTGCGAATACTGCCTGGCCTCTCATACCGTTTCTGCCTTGAAGAATGGCTGGAAGGAAGAAGATACTTTATTACTGCGGGCAGGAAAATATCCCGATAAGAAATGGGAGACGATCTATGCGGTAGTAAAATCCATAATCGACAACAGGGGAGAGGTGAGCGATGAATTGCTGGCATCCTTCTTCAGCCTGGGTTATAAAGAGGACGCTTTGATCGAGCTCCTGGCCCTGGTGAATAGTATGAGCTTCACCAATTATGCCTACCGGCTCACTAAGATCCCGATAGATTACCCGCCGGCTAAGGATATCTGATATGGGGCGCCTTATCACGCTCAAAAGTTGCTCCCTGATATGTAAGGGCGATCCTTTCCTGATTTGTAAGCATACCATTACAAACATAACGAATTTAAATGTTTGTTCTTTACTGAAATAAAAAATACTTAGGCTGCGTTAAGGGGTTACCATTGGCGCCATGGTGAACAATTTGATTATTCCTAATGTGATTATTTAACTCTAAATTCCAAATCTTGAAAAATCAAAAAGTAGTTTTATTGGTATTAATGGTAGTTGGCATTGGTATGATGATTAGTTGTACGAAGACCGGGTCTGCGGGCACGAACGGCACAAACGGCGCTGCTGGTGCTGCTGGTGCTACCGGTGCGACTGGCGCTACAGGTCCGGATAGTGTTCAGTATTCGTCCATTGTAACGCTGACGTCTATGGGCAGAGCTTATAGTAACTGGTATGGGGACTCGGTCGAAGTCGATACCCTTTCGGCTTCCGGTATCACCTCCTCCATTCTTACCAAAGGAGTGGTAGTCGGTTACGTTTATTTGCCGACCTATTTAACCCCCGGTGATTCTTCCTTCGTCAATATCGATAATATTAATTTTGTATATTATCTTACTCAACTGCCCATAGTCGGGAAGTTAGTTGTATACTGGGATAAGAACTGGATGGATTATACGAATTATAAATTCAGGTTCGTGGTTATTCCAGCTAATGTTGCGGTTACCGATATCTCCGGTAACAGCAAGAACTATACGGCCATGCAATTGAAAAACCTGGACTATTCGACGTTGACAAGTATTTTGAAAGTTGCCCAAACCCCCAAAACCGTGAAAACGGGGTCTGCATATTAGTTTCCCTTGACTATTATAAAAGGAAGTCATGGCGGAATTATTCTGCCATGACTTCCTTTTATACTTAATTCAGCACCCCGAACTTGCCCGTTTGAAACTCCCGGATCGATTCCATAATCTCTTCCTGGGTATTCATCACGAAAGGTCCGTAGCTGGCAATCGGTTCATTCAGCGGCTCACCGCTCAATACCAGTAATACTGCGTCTTCCTCCGCCCTGATGTCTATTTCCTCTCCTTCATTCTTAAATAAGACAAAGCTGTGTTTGTCCGCCGCTTGCCCATTCACTTCGACCTGCCCATTTATGACCAGGATGGCCGTGTTATGACCGGCAGGCAGGGTGGTGCGAAGGACGCCGCCTTTCTTTAATTGGATATCGAACAGGTTCACCGGGGAATAAGTCTGCGCGGGTCCGGTGATCCCGTTGAAAGTCCCTGCGATGACATTGACCAATCCCTGACCGCCCGGTAATTCCAGCTTACCCATTTGCTCCTTCGTGATACCCTGGTAATGCGGGGCGGTCAATTTATCTTTTTTGGGAAGGTTGACCCAAAGCTGCACCATTTCGAAGGGGCCGCCTTTTTTGGAAAATTCCTGTTCATGGTATTCCTTGTGCAGGATACCGGCGCCTGCCGTCATCCATTGTACGTCTCCGGGTTTGATGACACCGCTGTTGCCGGCGCTGTCGTGATGGGCCACACTACCTTTATAGGCGATGGTCACGGTCTCGAACCCCTTATGCGGATGCACATCCACACCCCGTAAATGGTCGGAGGGTCCAAAATCAAATTCGGCATTAAAATCCAGTAACAAGAAGGGGCTGATCCGTTGTTGCGGAACATTGTTGCCCGGTATATAATTAAATACTCTGAAACCATCGCCTACCATTCCGGGGCGGGCTGGCTGCGCTATGATCCGTTCGATTTTTTTTTTCATAATTGATTCCTTTTACCATACAAATGTAGGAAGGGATCGGCCCCGCATAAAATAAGGCAGGTTAAGCCGAAAACTTAATGTAGATTAATCGTGAAGCATTTTGCTGAGAAACTCCGGGGTGACGCCGATATAGGAGGCGACTTGTTTCTGGGGCAGGCAATCGATTAAAGAAGGATATTGCCGGCAGAAGTTGGCATAACGTTCTTTGGCCGGAAGACTGAGGATATTGACCAGACGGGCCTGGTAGGCGCTGATGGCATTCTCCGCCAGGATCCTGAAAAAACGTTCGAATTTGGGGACAGCGCCATAGAGCTTGTCCAGGTCCGATTTCCAGAGCCACAGCACTTCACTGTCTTCCAGGGCGTCGCAATACAAGGTGCCGGGCTGCTGTCTGATCATACTGTTCATATCGCCGATCCACCAGCCGGGCGGGGCAAACTGGATCACATGTTCGAACCCGTTCTTGTCCACCGAATAACTTCGTAAGATCCCTTCCGTGACAAAGACCGGGCCCTTGGTGATGTCTCCTTCCTGGGTCAGAAATTGCCGTTTCTTTATTTTACGATTATGCAGCAGGGAGACGAAATACGCCTGCTCGTCCGCCGTGAGGGTAATATGTTCGGCAATATGCTGAAGGAGCAATGTGGATTCCATATTGCGGGTAAAAATAGAACTAAATTGGGAGCGGAAACGAAAATGACCGGTGGAAAATGCCCGTTCACCATTAATATATTTTGTCGCCCGGAAATATACTTGTCTGCTATTTTAGCAGTTGGAATGATTAAAATTTCCTTATGAGAAAAAGCCTTTTTTTACTGTTAATAGGGCTGATTGGCTGGTTATCCGGTTTTTCGCAGGCCAAGGTCAGAGGATCGGTGAAAGGCGCCATCGTGGATACCGCAGGGAAACCGGACCTGAGCGAAGCCACGGTTTCGGTGACGGCAGTGACCTCCGATTCCTCCGAGGCAATGTTTACCACAACCGATAAAAAGGGTGCTTTTTTGGTAAAAAACCTGCGCCCGGGCACTTATCGCCTGCTCATCACCTTCGAGGGATACCGTCATATCCGGAAGGAATTCACCATCGACGGCACCAACAAGGATATCGATCTGGGCACTTTATATATGCAGAAGATGTCCGATCTGCTACAGGAAGTGGTCGTGCAACGCCCCCCGGTCAGCATTCACAAGGATACCGTAGAGTACAATGCCGGCAGTTTCACGACAAAACCGAATGCAGTAGCCGAAGACCTGCTGAAAAAGATGCCGGGGATCCAGGTGGATAAGAACGGCGCCATCACCGCCCAGGGGGAAACCGTCACCCGGGTCCTGGTCAATGGCAAGCGCTTCTTTAACGACGATCCCAAGCTCGCTACCCGCAATCTGCCCCCGGATATCATCGAAAAGATCCAGGTCTTTGACGATCTGAGCGACCAGAGCAAGTTCAGCGGCTTCGACGATGGCAACCGCACAAAGACCATTAACATAGTAACCAAAAAGGATAAACGACAGGGCTATTTCGGAAAGGCCGTGGCCGGCGTAGGCTCCGATCAGAATTATGACGAGAGCGCTAATTTTCACCGGTTCAATAACGATGAACAGGTTTCGCTGCTGGGGCAGGCCAATGATATCAATAAGCAGAATTTTACGCCCGAAGGCGGATCCACGGGACGGGGCGGCGGCGGGGGCAGCACATCCACGAATAGCGGCGTGACGACCGTCTGGGCCGGGGGCGCCAACTACCGGAATTCTTTCGGTCCTAAGACCGAGATCTATGGCAGCTATTTCTTCAACAGCCAGCACATCGCCGTCGATCAGCAGGACAGCAGCGTCAAGACCATCCAGGGGCAAGCCGGCACGGACTCTACCAATACTACCACCGGAAGCCAGTCCAGTATCCAGAAAAGGGAGAACCATCGTATTTATTTCAACCTGGAGCAAAAGATCGATAGCAATAACTCCCTTGTCTTCCGCCCAAATGTCACTATTCAGAACAGCACGCCGCATGCTTCTTCGTATTCGTCTACCTACGATAACCATGGATCACCCGTGAATACCTCTGCCGACCAGTCCAATAGCTATAGCAGCGGCTACAATATCAACGGCTCCAATCTCCAGCTGCGGCATAAATTCGACCGGAAGTACCGGACTATTTCCCTGGACCTGAATGGCACGGCGAATGTGACCAGCGGGTATGGATATAATTATGCGATCAATGATCTATACCGGTTGGGCCGGGTGGATACCCTCAACCAGTACAGCACGAATTCCCTTCATTCCTATACGATCAGTCCGACCCTGTCTTATACCGAGCCGGTTGGAAAGAACCAGATCATCGAGCTGAATTATAATTATACGCTCCTGAAGAATACCGCGCTCAACAATACATACGATTTTGTCGATGAAATGCATGCATATAAGCAATTCGACAGCCTGTTCAGCAACTCGTACCGGTTCACCTCCCATTCCAACCGGGTGACGCTGAACTACCGGGTACAAAATCCGAAATACACTTTCTCCATGGGATCCGGGGTGCAGTTCACCGGCTTCAACAGTCTCAATACGACGAAGAATATCCAGGTCATCCATGATTATATTAATCTGACCCCGACGGTGAATTTCCAGTACTCCATTTCCCGGACCCGGCATTTCCGCCTGAATTACAGCGGTAGGACGGGGACGCCTTCCGCCACTCAATTGCAGCCGCTGACCACCACTTCCGACCAGATTAACTATCAGCAGGGTAATCCCGGTCTGAAGCCGCAGTTTACGCATAGCCTGCGTATATTGTATTCCAGCTTCGACCCGGGCACGCAGCATGTGATCTTCGCGACGATCAATGCGAGCACCATCGTGAACGATATACAATCGGCTGTTTTCTATAATTCCAAAGGGGGACAGCAAAGCACCTATGTCAACCTGAATGGTACCTACAATCTTGCCGGCTATTTTAATTACGGGCTGCCGCTGAAAAAGCCGAAGTCCAACCTTAATTTCATCAGTAATGTAAGTTATTCCCAGAGTCAGACCCTGCTGGCGACGGATTCCGCCGCCGCAGCTGAAAACCAGTATTCACATGTCTACTCCAAGAGCACCAGCATGGGAGAAACGATCTCCTGGACCACGAATATCAAGAAGAACTTCGACATGAATCTCAGCACGAAGTCGCAGTATAGCATCAATCAGCGATCCGGCGCCCCAGCGACATCTTCGAAGACGTCGGCTGCCAACCTGAATGCGTTTACAGAGACGGTGTCGGCGGAAATAACGGCCTATACCAATAACGGATGGCTGGTCGCGGCTGACCTGGATTATACCTATACGGATAACAACAGCGCCGCATACAATGCCAGCGTCCCTTTGTTGAATCCCAGCATCGCGAAGGAATTGTTCAAAAAGAAGAACGGGGAGATCCGCTTGAGTGTATTCGACCTGCTGAATCAGAATGTGGCGGTGAGCAAGTCGGTCTCTTCCAGCCAGGAGTCCTATACCCGGACCAATGTGCTTACCCGTTATGTCATGCTGACTTTCACCTATAATCTCAACAATTTTGCCAGTGCCAGGGACAAGAGGATGCCGGGGGTATTTCCCGGCCGTCGTGGCGGCGATGGAGGTGGTTTCCGCGGTGGCGGAGGCGGCGGTTTCAGGAAGGGGGGATAGCCGGGTCGTAGGGCGTCTTATTTGTTCGTCCGGACCCAGAGGTCCCTGTTAAAGGCCAGGACCTGGGTGATGACCCCCTCCCCGTTTTTCGTAAATTTCAAGGTAAAGACAGGCGCATCGCAAAAAAAGTCCAGCTCTGTCTCGGGGCGAAAAGCTATTTCTTTCTCTTCTCCCCATTTTTGTTTGAGGATAAGACCGGTGTCTGTCGCCGTAAATTGTAAATAGTGGGTCTCACCTCTTTCCTCTAATCCATATACTCCTTCGAAGGTTTTCAGCTGCTCCGGGCTAAGCCGGATAGCCGTTTTTGCCACAGGAGGTTTATAATCCTTCGCCCTGTTCCAGAGATCCGTGTTGAAGGCGAGGACCTGCGTAATGTTGCCTTTTTCGTCTTTGGTAAATTTGAGGGGGAATTTTAGTTCCCCTTCCTGGTTGAGGAATTCCAGCGGGGCGGTCTGCTTAAAAGTTATCTCTTTCCCGTCCCAGATTTGTTTAAGGATCAGGGTGCTGTCTTTTGCCGTTATTTGTATATATGAAGGTTCTTTATCATTCGGGAAAGTGAACGTATAGTATCCTTCGAAGGCTTTCAGCTTTTGCGCCTTTCGCTCGGCATTGATCTTTTGCGTGTTCATTTGCAGGGATCTGGCGTTTAATGGCATGACGACGACATAGGTCGCCACGATCAGCGGGAGTACAAAGAGATATTTGTACAAATGGCTGTTGGATGTTCTTTTGGTGTTCATCATTTTAATGCGGAGTTTAAGTTTGGAAGAATTAAATAAATTGGTGAGAGGATAGGCTGCCGCAGGTCGGAAGCAGCTCTGCAGAATGCTCAGCTGATAGCTCTTTTTGTCGGTGCCCGTACCGAGGACGTTCTCATCGGCTATGTATTCTAAATTGAGCTTTGCATGTCGCTTTAATAATAGGACGAGAGGGTTCATCCAGAGGAAAACGGATACCAGTTCGGAAAATAACAGATCGATGGTATGCCCTTGCCGGATATGCACTTTTTCGTGTAGAATAATCTGTTGGATTTGTTCAGAACTATGCTGTGCTTCATTCAAGACGAGATAGTGGAAGAAGGAGAAGGGTGGGATTTCCCTGTCTGTCGAGCAATAAATGATCCCATCTTTTGGCCGCTGCTCACTGTTTTTGATGAATGCCGCCAGGCGTAGTACCTGGAAAACAAATCGGACTAACAGCACGGCGGTGATCAGCCCATAGAAGCACAGCAGAATTTGTAGTAAAGACAGCCCCTTGATAAAATCGACAATAGAGACCTGTTGAGGGAGCGTGCGCTGATCGACGGTGAGAAAGGGCGTATCCGGTATATTAATATGACTATAGATAGCCAGCAAATTATGGAGGGCGCCATGTTCCTGCTGTATGGGATGCACGAAGTTATCGGAAGCCGGCATCAGGGGCAGGATCATCGACAGCGCTAATCCCCCAAGGATAAAGAACCGGTTGAGCCGGAAGAACTTTTCGTTTTTAAGCAGGAGGAAATAAAAAAGGAAGAGGGTCGAGATCAGCAGGTTTGCTTTTACCAGGTAGATGAATAACGCTGACATATGAATAAAGTTTATTTTTCTTTCTCTTCGATCATTTTAATGATCTCTTTCAATTCCTTCAAAGTAATTTCTTCTTCTTCTGCAAAAAAGGCCACCACGTTTTTCATGGAATCGCCAAAGAGACCGGCGAGTAAAGGTTTGACGAATTTATTCGCGTAATCTTTCCTGGAGAGGGCGGCGGAATACCGGTAGGTGGCCCCGAAGTCCTCATATTTAAGAAAGCCTTTATCCGCCAGCCTTTTCATGGTAGTGGCAACGGTATTGATATGTGGTTTCGGATCGGGCAATTCTTCCCGGACGTCTTTGGCAAAAGCCTTTTTTAACCGCCATACGATCTTCATGAGCGTCTCTTCCTTTTCGCTTAGTCTTTTCATGCTATAATAATACAACTGTTGTTGTAATTAAACAACTACAATTGTAGTTTAAAATGTTAAATCTGTCTTTCACTTACCTGAAACCGGAGAATTGGGTACTGAATCGCGAAAAAATGATCTGACGGGACCCGCCCCTTCATGGAATTGCGGGAAAGGAGGGGAGGACCTGTTTACTAAATATATTAGTTTCATCTGCTTGTGGCTTTTTGAATTAACGGGTAAGGATACCTGAATATAAAATAAAAAAGGACAAAACGGGAGTAGGAAAAAGATAAACAGGGCATAAGAAAGAGGTAAAGCGGGTATAGGAAAAGGTTGAATCAGGAGGCAAAAAATAACTCGATGGGGCTTTTTGCTGGGACGATCGTTATATTTCATTTCTTTGAAATATGGTAAATCGTGATCGACGGTATGAGCTTATCAGCGTGTTGTTCAAAGAAGGCAAAATACAAACCTTTAACGACATTTTCGTATTCGTCCCAAAGACCATTGTGGCAACGAATATGGGCAAGAAGGTGGATCGGTTTACGCTGCTGATGAACAGAGTGGAGAAGTTCACGTTGGAAAATATATTCCAAATCGGAAAATTGTGCGACCTGGGAGAATCTCAAATGCTTGAGTTAGTGATGAAGGAATATTCTATACAGAAGAAGAAAAATAAGAAATAAAAAAACATTTGCTGTCCTAAGTTCCATAACCATTATCGCAGACCCGTCCTATTAGTTTAAAGTTCAACAGTTCGAAAAAAAACCAAACACCCTTGCAACTTTCGCTGCGGGGCCGTCTCAAACCAGTTTGAGATGGTCTCGTTTTTTTGGCAAAGACATGCTAAAAATATTAGTAATTTATGTACATCAATTGTAAAACATACTTTAGTCTTCATTACGGTACTTTCGCTACAGAAGAGCTGGTCCTGGCGGGCGTGGAAGCAGGGGCTACCGCGCTGGCGCTGACCAATATCAACTCTACGGCCGACGCCTGGGACTTTCTGAAGTACTGCCAGGAGCAGCATATAAAACCTGTCCTGGGAGTGGAGATCCGCAATGACCGGGATCTGCTTTATATTCTATTGGCCGCCAATAACAAGGGGTTCCGGTGGATCAATGAATTTTTGTCGGAGCATCTGCTGGCGAAAAAGAATTTTCCCCCGACCCCTCGTTTCTGCAGCCCGGGCGAAACGCCCGACGGATTTGTCATCTATCCTTTAGGCGGCAAAGGGCCGGAGGAACTGCTGGCGAATGAATATATCGGCGTATTGCCAACCGAAGTGAATAAGCTGCTGAGAATGCCGGTGACTTCCTATCCCGGAAAATTCGTCGCCCGTCAGCCGGTTACCTTTCAGAATAAGACACATTACAACCTGCACCGGCTGCTGCGGGCTATTGATAAGAATACCCTTTTGTCTAAGCTGGCTGTGGAAGAACAGGCCGCCCCTTCCGAATATTTTGTTTCGCCGGCCAAGGTCCTGGAGGCTTTTCAGCAATACCCTTCTCTCATCGTCAACACCTATCGGCTGATCGATGCCTGTCATATCACGATGACATTCGGGACGGATAAGAATAAAAAAATATACAGCGCTACCCGGGAAGACGACCGCATCTTATTGGAGAAATTAGCGAAGGACGGCTTTCTCACCCGTTATGGCGCCAATAAGAAGGCTGCGGAACGAATGACGAAAGAACTAAAGATCATCGACGAGATGGGCTTCAATGCCTACTTCCTCATCACCCTTGACATGGTCCGCTATGCCCTGAGCAGGGGATTCTATCACGTAGGACGAGGCTCCGGGGCCAATTCCCTGGTAGCCTATTGCCTGCAGATCACGGATGTGGACCCAATCGAGCTGGACCTTTATTTCGAGCGGTTCCTGAACCCTCAGCGGACCAGTCCGCCGGATTTCGATATCGACTTCAGCTACCGGGACCGGGATGAAGTGATCGACTATATGTTCAAGCGGTATGGGCGGCAGCAGGTGGCCCTACTGGGAATGTATACCACCTTCCAATCCAATGCCATCATCCGCGAGCTGGGGAAAGTCTTCGGCCTGCCAAAAGCCGAGATGGACCAGTTTGACGGAAAAGGCAAGATCCAGTACCTCATTCTCCAATACGGTAAACTGTTGCAGAACTTCCCGGATCATCTGAGCATTCATCCGGGCGGTATCCTGATCAGTGAGGAGCCTATCGCGGCCTACTGCGCCGTACACCGCCCCCCGAAGGGATTTGCCACGGCCCAGATCGACATGTTCGTGGCGGAGAATATCGGGCTATATAAGCTGGACGTCCTGAGTCAGCGGGGATTGGGGCATATCAAAGAGAGTATCGGGCTGATCAAACAGAACAAACAGATCGACGTAGATATTCACCAGGTACAGAAATTCAAAAAAGATATGAAGGTGAAAGAGCAGATCCGCTCGGGGGACACCATCGGTTGTTTTTATATCGAATCACCCGCCATGCGTACCCTGCTTAAAAAACTGCGCTGCGAAGATTATGGGAGCCTGGTCGCGGCCAGCTCTATCATCCGGCCCGGGGTGGGTAGCAGCGGGATGATGAAGCAGTTTATTTACCGGTTTCATAACCCCACATCCTTCGAATATTTACATCCGAAGCTGGAAGAGCTGCTGAAAGAGACCTATGGGGTGATGGTCTACCAGGAAGATGTATTGAAGGTAGCGCATTTCTGGGCGGGACTGGATATGGCCGATGCGGACCTGCTGCGCCGGGCTACGAGTTCCAAATACCGGGGGAAGAAGCAGCTGGTAGCTTTGAAGGAGCGCTTTTTCGCGAATTGCGCCGGGTTCGGCTACCCGGACAAGACGACGGAAGAAGTATGGCGTCAGATCGAAAGCTTTGCCGAATACAGCTTTTGTAAGGCGCATAGCGCTTCCTATGCCGTGGAGAGCTACCAGAGCCTCTATCTCAAGACCTGGTATCCCATGGAATTCGCCGTCGCCGTGATCAATAATTTCGGAGGCTTCTATAGCCGCGAGCTCTATTTCTACGAGCTGATGAAGACGGGCGCCCGGGTGCACGCCCCCTGTGTCAATAACAGTGACTATTATACGAATATCAACGGAGTGGATGTCTATGCGGGCTTTGTTCATGTGAGGGGACTGGAGCAGGCGCTGGTAGAGAAGATCCTCGAAGAGCGCGGCTATGGGGGACCCTATCTGAACCTGACAGAGTTTATCGAACGCACGGCCGTCACGCCGGAGATGCTGGAGATCCTTATCCGGATCGGGGCTTTGCGCTTCACGGGGAAAAATAAAAAGGAGCTGCTGTGGGAGGGCGATTTTGTTCAAAAGAAAAACAGGGCCCTGGCGCCGGCCCACCAGGCACTCTTCAAAGAAGCTCCGATGCAGCTGACCCTGCCTGATTTCCCCGTGTATGAACTGGACGATATCTACGACGAGATCGAGCTCCTGGGCTTTCCTATGCGGGACCCTTTTGGATTGGTGGACGATGACCCCTCCCGGTATACCCCTGCCCGGGAGCTGGCGGCCCATGTTGGAAAGATGGTCTCCGTCCTGGGCTATCATATCACGCATAAGCCTGTTCGCACTGTCAAAGGAGACATGATGAGCTTTGGGACCTTCCTCGACAGCAACAAGGACTGGATCGACACGGTGCACTTTCCGGAGATCCATGCGCGGCATCCGCCCCAGGCCGGGTTTTACCGGATAAAAGGGAAGGTGATCAATGAATTCGGGGCCTATAGCGTCGAGGTCACGGGGATTGAAAAAGCAGGTATTAAAAGCAGAAAACCATGATAGTTCAGCCACACCGCCATATCGCTCATTTTGACCTGGATGCTTTTTTCGTGTCCGTGGAATGCCTGAAAGACTCCCGGTTGAAGGGCAAACCCCTGATCGTAGGCGGCTCCGGCGACCGGGGCGTAGTAGCCGCCTGTAGTTACGAGGCCCGGAAATTCGGGATCCATAGCGCCATGCCCATCCGGCTTGCCCGCCGGCTCTGTCCGGAGGCGCTGATCATCAGGGGGGATATGGAGTCCTATTCGAAATATTCTCATTTGGTCACGGAGATCATGCAGGACAACACCCCTTTGTTCGAGAAGGCTTCCATCGATGAATTTTATATCGATATGACAGGGATGGATAAATACCACGGCTGCAACCTCTTTATCGCAGATCTGAAGAAGAAGGTGCTGAAGGAGAGCGGCCTGCCCATCTCCTACGGGCTTGCCAGCAACAAGCTGATCAGCAAGGTGGCTACCAATGAGGTAAAACCCAACGGACAGATTGAAATCCCCTTCGGCGAAGAAAAGAACTTCCTGGCCCCTTTAAAGATTGCCAAGCTCCCGGGCGTCGGCCAGGAGACGGCTGCCAAACTGCACCGGCGCGGCGTGGAGACGGTCAGGACGCTGGCGGCCATCCCCATCGGCATGATGGAGACCCTGCTGGGCAAGAACGGGATCGACCTCTGGCGCAAGGCCAATGGGCTGGATGAGTCTCCCGTGATCCCCTACCAGGAACAGAAATCCATTTCCACCGAGCGTACCTTCCAGGTGGATACAATCAACATGGACTTCCTGCATGCCGAGCTGGTGCGTATGACGGAATCCATCGCTTTTGACCTGCGCAAACAGGACAAGCTCACGGGCTGCGTGACGGTGAAGCTGCGCTATTCCAATTTCGATACCGTTGTGAAGCAGAAGAGCATCGACTATACCAATGCGGACCATCTGTTGTTGCAGCTGGCGCAGGAGATCTTCGGAAAACTATATGACCGGCGCATGCTAGTCCGGTTGCTGGGTATCCGGTTTACCCGGCTGGTGCCCGGGAATTATCAGATCAAATTGTATGAGGACACGCAGGAGACGATCCGGCTTTATCAATCGATCGACAGCATTAAACGGCAGTATGGAGAGAAATACCTGATGCGTGCGATTGGCGTGAAGCGGCCATAAGGTCTTTCTTTTTCCCATAGAAATCTTTTAGCTTTATGGGCAAACAGGATGGCCGATGCTATACAATCCATTCCCACTCCTCAGCGAGACCCTGCTCAAAGATCAGGTGGCCAAAGGCAAGCGGTTCTTTGTCAGGCAGGCTTTTGCCCGGGGGATGGACGCCCGTCTTAAAGCGGCTTTTCTTTTCCGGGCTTATTCCGCTGATGAAAGAGAGCAGGCTGAGCGGCATGTAACGGCTATCCCACAGGATCCGCATGTCTTCTTATATGATGCCGACATTCCGGAGCAGCTGGAGAAGCTCTATATTGCCGCCCGGCAGCCGTTTGGCTATAAGATCTTCTATGCGGCCAAAAAGGGAGTGGACTGGAAGCCGCCGCCTGTATACCGGGAAAAAATAAGGCATTATATCAATCGCCATCACGCCGGCTGGCGCGGTAGCCGTGAAGGTGAGAAAATACAGGTGGGGCTTTATGAAGAGTTTGGGGAACTATTGCTTAAATTTAGTTACGACGGGGAGGAAGACACGATTCCCTTCGGCGACATTGAAAAATACTGAAATCATCAGACATGTGCCTGGATATAGCTTTTTATTCCGCCTTGCAATTGATCGACAATTATTTTCCTGAGCTGGTCCATGACTCGGAGATAAATTTTGACCTGGACATGGGCGTACATTTTTTGGCGTTAGGTCATAACCGTTATCCCGTCATTACCCTGGAGGGAACGCAGTATCATCGCAAACATTTTGAATGGGGCATTATCGCGGAATATATGGACACTCCGGAAAAGATAAAGGCCATGCGTAAGTCCATGGTCAATGCCCGCAGCGAGAAGATCCTGGAGGACCGGCGCTCCTTCTGGCACCGGATACGCGGGACCAGGTGCCTGATCCCTGTCACCGGCATCTACGAACACCGGGAGATCAAAGGCTGGAAGAATAAAATACCCTATCATATCCGGCTGAAGGATCGTGCAATGTTCTGCATCCCCGGTCTCTATCATTTTAATACCAGGATCCCTTCCGATCCAGAAACGGGCGAAATGCGCGGCATGTTCACGCTGATCACGCGGGGCGCCAATAGCGTTATGCGGCAGATTCACAACAGTGGCGACAATGCCTTCCGGATGCCTCTGTTCCTCCCTAAGGAACTGGAGATGGAATGGCTGAAGCCGGACCTGACGGATGAGGAAATGGCGATCCTGCTGAGCTATGAAATGCCTTCGGACCAGATCGTTTACAATCCGGTATACAGCATCCGCGGCCGTACCCCCCGCCCGGATGGCAGACCGAAGAATGCCACCTTCGATCACCTCAATTTGCCACCCCTCGGCAACGACGGCGGCACCGCCACGCAGAAGGAGTTGTTTAACAAGTAGTTATAAAGAAAAGGTCGAATTTGGGGATTATGATCGCCGAAAAACATATAATTTGGGGATTATGATCGCTAAAAAAGGCTTAATTTGGGGATTATAATCGCCAAATATGATAAAAAGGGCACTGGAAACCGTGCTGAAGCAAAAGATCGACTATAAAAAAGCAATAGTCGTGCTAGGGCCAAGGCAGGTGGGAAAAACGACTTTGATTACCGGGATCGCCTCCTCCCTGGCAGAGGATTACTTATACATCAATGGGGATGATCCTGCTACCCGCTTGTTATGGAATAATCCCACCCAGGCTTTTATCAATAACTATATCGGTAATTATAAAGTGATTGTAATCGATGAAGCGCAGAGATTAGAGAATATAGGGCTAAGCGCCAAGATGATCGTAGATGCTAAAAAAGATATTCAACTCTTCATTTCAGGCTCTTCCTCACTGGAAATAGCCAATAAAGTTAATGAACCGCTGACGGGCCGTAAGTGGGAATACAGGCTCTATCCACTCTCTTGGGTAGAAGTTAAGGAATATTTTTCTTTTGCAAAAACAGTTCCGCGTCTGGAGGAATTTCTGGTTACCGGGATGTATCCGGACGTCATAACAAACCCGGAGAATGCCACAGAAATCCTTACTAATCTGGCCGGTAGTTACTTATATAAGGACATTCTGGAACTAGGGGGAATCCGAAAGCCGGAAATCCTGCTGAAACTATTACAGGCATTGGCCTGGCAGGTGGGAAGTGAAGTATCCTATAACGAGCTGGCTCAGACAGTAGGCGCCGATAAAACAACCGTGAATGATTATATCGATCTGCTGGAAAAAACGTTTGTTATATTCCGGCTTAATCCTTTTGCCCGTAATCTGCGTAATGAGATCAGCAGTACCAGAAAGATCTATTTTTATGATAATGGGGTTCGGAATACCATCATCAATAATTTCGCCCCTCTTTCCCAGCGAAGTGACGTCGGCGCTTTATGGGAGAATTTTATTATAAGCGAGCGGAAGAAGCAGTTGGCATACAACGGCTTTTACGGAAACATGTATTTTTGGCGCAATACCTTTCAGGCAGAGATCGATTATATCGAAGAACAGGATGGTAAGATTTCTGCTTATGAATTGAAATGGAATCCCCGCGCTAAGAATAATTTTCCAAAAGCGTTTATTGCAGAGTACCATCCGGCGATTGCCCAGGTTATTCATCGGGATAATTATTGGGAATGGTTGTCGGCGTAAGGGCCTTGGGCCTTCCTAAATTGTCGTCGGTGACATAAAATAATGACCTTTCCTCTTGGCGATAACGGCCCAAAAAAGTAAAGACCCTGTCTGGACGTAGCCTTAGATTAGTCGTCGATCCCTGGCTGCATTAATATTATTGACGATGGACTACTTTTAGCTTGGTTTATGTCTTCTGCTTTTTTTATTATCTATTGAAAATGAGTATATTGAGATGTCGTTATGAACGAGCTTTAATTGTACCATAGAGGAATTGAAACAAAGTTAGGGCAAGGTTGATTTTTTTAGACAGCGGGCTTTAATTGTACCATAGAGGAATTGAAACTAGATAGAGCAAATAAGGCATTGATAGACCAATCGCAGCTTTAATTGTACCATAGAGGAATTGAAACACGTTAGCACTAATTGCTGATAAACGTCCTATTTGGCTTTAATTGTACCATAGAGGAATTGAAACCATTAAGCCGGCTTCGGCCAGATATCAGGAGTTGCATGCTTTAATTGTACCATAGAGGAATTGAAACTTATAAGGAAATGCTATATGCCCATTTGCTGCAAAAGCTTTAATTGTACCATAGAGGAATTGAAACAAGATTATATTACAGATACCTTAAATTTTATATGGGCTTTAATTGTACCATAGAGGAATTGAAACTAATGGATATCGTTATTCCCTTGCATGAATGGTCAGCTTTAATTGTACCATAGAGGAATTGAAACCATATAAAGCAGAACCCGAAGAGGTCAACGAATAGCTTTAATTGTACCATAGAGGAATTGAAACCTGATAGGATCAGTGGCATGGTGGGAAAAAGCAAACTGCTTTAATTGTACCATAGAGGAATTGAAACCTGAAGGGCCGGAAGTATTTTTGCCTTTCTATATTAGCTTTAATTGTACCATAGAGGAATTGAAACCTATCAGAATCTATAGCTACAAAACCGTGTAAAGAAGCTTTAATTGTACCATAGAGGAATTGAAACACGCATAAAGACTATCATGTTTAATGGCATAGCTAAGCTTTAATTGTACCATAGAGGAATTGAAACGCGTTATCCTGGGCGGCAATCAGCGTTATCGTGCCCTGCTTTAATTGTACCATAGAGGAATTGAAACTTAACAGGATCGAAGTTGATTCCCGCGAAGCCATCCAGCTTTAATTGTACCATAGAGGAATTGAAACATTTTAACGCTATAGGGTGTGGGTATCCTTTTCCAGCTTTAATTGTACCATAGAGGAATTGAAACATCATTAGGGCATATGGATTCGGAATAGTAACATTGCTTTAATTGTACCATAGAGGAATTGAAACAGTGTAAGGGTTGTTACTCTCCGTCTGGGCGCTGGCCGCTTTAATTGTACCATAGAGGAATTGAAACATGACTGTCAATAACTGGTCAGGAGCCGCAACTACTGCTTTAATTGTACCATAGAGGAATTGAAACCAAATTGGCAGGCCAGAGGGCTTTCGACGAAGATCAGCTTTAATTGTACCATAGAGGAATTGAAACATTGGATTGTGAAGGCGCCCGGAATTGTTGCGGATGCTTTAATTGTACCATAGAGGAATTGAAACGAACTAAGCGTAACGGTATAGCTGCCAGTAATAGTTGCTTTAATTGTACCATAGAGGAATTGAAACTTGGAGGCCGCTATAATCACGCTACAGGCGATTCCGGCTTTAATTGTACCATAGAGGAATTGAAACTTAGGGGTAGATGCGGTGGGAACTGTAATACTGGGGCTTTAATTGTACCATAGAGGAATTGAAACTGAAATCATATAGATCGGCATTATGTAATTGCTGGCTTTAATTGTACCATAGAGGAATTGAAACTGAGTGGGGACCGTCGCAAGGAGATACATTCCGTGCTTTAATTGTACCATAGAGGAATTGAAACGTGTTTATAAGCCACTGGAATCAAATTCCGTATATGCTTTAATTGTACCATAGAGGAATTGAAACTTTCATCGCATTGATCAACAAATTCATTTGATCCAGGCTTTAATTGTACCATAGAGGAATTGAAACGGAGTAAGGCGGGGGTAGCGGCTCCGGCTGTGACAAGCTTTAATTGTACCATAGAGGAATTGAAACGTTATATGCAGCAAGGCAGAAACCCCGCTCGTGCGCTTTAATTGTACCATAGAGGAATTGAAACTCATAGAGAAGGCAAAAGATGCGGATTGGTATAAGCTTTAATTGTACCATAGAGGAATTGAAACAGAAGTCCCTACTGGTGAAGACCCTCCTCCACTACTTGCTTTAATTGTACCATAGAGGAATTGAAACCAATATGGGCACGGTACTGTGGTTAAGATTGTCAGGCTTTAATTGTACCATAGAGGAATTGAAACCGGATTATTAGTCGTCCCTCATAAACGAATGGGGTAGCTTTAATTGTACCATAGAGGAATTGAAACGAGTATTAAATGGCGGCAGCTTAAGAGCCGGCATCGCTTTAATTGTACCATAGAGGAATTGAAACTTGAGAGACGTTTCTGTTGTCGTGTTACTTACAGTACCGCTTTAATTGTACCATTGAGGAATTGAAACTGATTAATAGCATAAAGTGTTAACTCTTCTATTTTGCTTTAATTATGCCATAGAGGAATTGAAACTTGCAACAATCCCTGTGACCGTCCTGGCAGGAAAGGCTTTAATTGTACCATTGAGGAATTGAAACGGTTAAGGGTGGTAGTGTCTCCCAGCACTGTGGTGCTTTAATTGTACCATTGAGGAATTGAAACTGAATACTTTTTAAAAGGTATAACAATGTGGCTACGGCTTTAATTGTACCATTGAGGAATTGAAACGTACTTGCCTGGTGGAATGTGCCAGTTCTTATAGGCTGCTTTAATTGTACCGTGGAGGAATTGAAATTAAATAGCGGTCTTTTGCGGATTATTGCCGAGGACGGCGTTAATTGTTTCGTAGAGGAGTTGAAAGTTAAACATTCGTATCTGATGTGCTTCGTCTATAAAGGTTTTAATTGTACTATTAAGGAATGGAAAGATATTCGGGTAAATTGCAGCGTGTGACCCGCATTGGCTTTAGTTGTACCATAGAGGAATTGAAATTGTAGTTGCGGCAGCGTGATCAAACATTTGACATGGCTTAATTGTGCCGTAAAGGAATTGAAAGTGATAGATATCGAGCCAGGGCCAGTTGGCAGGATTTTCTTTAATTGTACCATAGAGGAATTGAAATTGGAATTCAAATTGCCGGGGCATTGCTTCTAATCTTGCTTTAATTGTGCCATGCAGGAATTGAAATTCGGCAGTAAATACATGCAGATTGGTGGGTGGAAAGTGCTTTAATTATACCATGTAGGAATTGAAATTCCCTGGGTGCACAGGCGGCCGCTGCGGGCATCCAGCTTTAATTGTACCATAGAGGAATTGAAAGATCAACTTTGTGACCGCCCTTTTTTGGTATTTATGGCTTGAATTGTACCGTAAAGGAATTGAAAGCAGGAGGGTGTAACGGAGAACGGACAGCCGATTGATCCTTTTAATTGCCCAGTAGAGGAATTGGAATGGTCTAGCTCCAGAGCCAATTTGGACCATTTCGTGGAGTTGCACGAAATGGTCGGGATAGCTTGACTGGCGCTCCATGAATAATATTATAGGTAAAAGAACCGGTAAGCCTCCGACAGGACCTAACCGTTCAATTGCAATTGACTCCCGCTCAATTCCTATAATTAAGCGCAGGCTTTCGGTTCCCCAGTAAGGGGACATATTGGAAATCCGCACCTCGTGCTTTTTTGAATTCTTCCGATGCAGCTGGGATCAGGTCCTTTTGCGTGAGCAGGTCGATGCCCATGAGCGTCATGGTTTTGGCGGCAACCATCATTCCTTTGGTGCCGATACCTGTTCCGCCACTGGCGACTGCCTGCCAGCTATGCGGCGGTGTTCCGACCACCCAGGTAGCAGCACCCATGCCTACTGTGGGGACATTCCAGCTCACGTCGCCGACATCGGAAGAAGCGGACTCCTTGAGCACGCTGGCAGACAGGGTATCGACTTTCGCCACGGATTCGGGGGGAGGGACCTTATAAGTGAATGTCGCCTGGATCTTTTTAGCAAATTCAGTCTCTTCCGGAGTATAGGTTACACCACCCACCATTTCCAGGTCTTTCTGCATAGCCTGGGCCAGCACCTTGTTAGGCAAAATATCATAATCGCCGTCGATAAGTTCATAGTCCATGGTCGTGCCGGTCCCGAGTGCAGCGCCCTGCCCGGCTTTCACGACCCGGTCGAAGATCTGGCGGTCGATATCACGGTCATAGTCCCGCACATAATAATAAGACTCTGCGAAATCTGGAACGACATTAGGGGCTTTTCCTCCGTCCGTAATCACGTAGTGGATCCGGGCATCGGAAGGAACGTGCTCCCGCATCATATTGACAAGATAGTCCATCCCCTCGACAGCATCCAGGGCCGAGCGGCCTTTATCTGGCGCGGCGGCTGCATGTGCGGCGATCCCATGAAACCGGAATTTGGCAGAGATCACGGCAAGCGACTGGCCATACATGACCCCGTTTTTGTCGGCCGGATGCCAGTTAACGACGACGTCTACTCCTTTGAATAAACCATCCCGGACCATATACACTTTTCCGGCTCCTCCCTCTTCGGCCGGCGTGCCAAATAACTTTATTGTGCCGCTTAGATGGTACTGTTCAATGAGTCGCTTTAATTCAATGGCTGCGGCTACTGATGCGGTACCGAAGAGATGGTGTCCGCAGGCATGGCCGGCTATGGCTCCGGCGACAGGCTTTTTCTCCGGGACTGAATCCTGGGAGAGACCTGGCAGGGCGTCGAATTCGGCAAGGATCCCAATCACCGGCTGTCCATTTCCATAAGTAGCTACGAAGGCCGTTGGCATACCCGCCACGCCAGCCTCAATGGAAAATCCATTGTCGGAAAGGGTTTTTTGGTGGAGAGAAGAGCTCTTGGTTTCCTGGTAACCCAGTTCGGCATAACTCCATATTTTTAGGGCGATGCCCTGATAAAGTCCGTAGTCGGACTGTAGATCCTGGATGGCCTGGGTCTTATATCTGGCGGCGGATTTTTCGACAGCCGTTGATGTATGCCCTGCTGCGGATCCGTTCGGTTTGTGTGATTTTTGTTGGGCCCGGGTGGCGTTGGTAAAGCCAATAGAAATGAATAAGATGCCGGCCAGCGGCAGCCAATGTTTTCTCATGTGTAGTAGTTTATTACAATTTAAGGATAAAAGGGGAGGGGGTTAAAAATTTTTTACAATTTTCGGCTGATTTTGGACGAATTTTCTGAATACCAGATATTTTTTGTTAAATGGTGACCTTGTTAATTTGATTGAATGGAAAAAAATAGGAGATATAGTTTGAAAGTTCCATGATGGTGCAATTAATGGTGATCAAGATACCGGGAAAGTGGCCGCGAGTTGGTTATTTCAATTCCTCATGGTACAATTAAAAGCCGTTTATAGCGGCATGGTAATATGCTAATTCTCAAGTATTAAGAAAATGAAAAATGGATTTTGGTCTTTTAAACTAGTGGATGTGCAATTCTATGATATATACAGGGTACACCTATTAAACCCTTATCTGGCCTTAATGCCATGATTTTTCCAGCGGTATAGAGCGTTAATTGGCTATTTTTTGATGAGAGCAGCGACTATATTATATTATCAAGGTCGTTTTTTTCCTTTCCTATGATCTGTTTGTCAAGCCATTTTTCCTGCCGGCTTTTGAATAGGATCAGGCTGTCCTTTTCTATATCCATTATTTTTTTTGCCTCATATTCCAGCTCTTTTAGTTTTACCGCAGTGATCTCGCCTTCGAATACACTATTTTGTATCCAATTCAAGTAACGTCGGCATAATTTTAACATTTTTCCGACGCGTTTTTCTTCAATATCATAAACAAGAATCACATACATAAAACTTACCACCAGGCTTTAAACGCCTTATAATCCTCTATGCCTAAAATATGCTTGGCCAGTTTATAACATTCAAGCTTTACGAGATGCCTGTAGCTGACATTTCGGCCCAGTGAGCGGTGTTTAATGGTTTCATTCAATTTTTCATCCCAGGCTTTTACAACGGTTTTACGACCACTATCTTTTAAAAGGCAACTATTCAGCTGATGATCAAAATCATGGTGTTGCACCTGTTTTTTATTTAGCAAGGAAAATATCAGCCTATCAGCTATTACCGGCTTGAATATTTCTGCTAGGTCAAGGGCAAGTGAATATCGTCGTTCACCTGGTTGGTGCAAAAAGCTAATGGTGGGATTGAGCTGAGTGTGAAAGATCATATCAAGGCAAAGGGTATAACATAGACTGTTTACAAACGATATCATAGCATTGACCTCATTGGAGGGAGGCTGCCTGCTGCGTTGACCCATTTCAAAATCATTAATAATGGCGGCAAAAGCTTCATAATAAATCATGCGAATATTACCCTCAATACCCATCAGTGATTCAATGTCGGACGAAGAAGTTATGGTTTCTGTCAGTGCCTCTATACGTGTGATTTGAGTATCAGTATCTTTTTCCCGGTTATTATAATAGCGAAGATTCTTGAGCATATTAAAAGCTGCTCCTTCTACCAATTTTTGCGCTATAAGCAGCCTTTTTTTGAGTTTAGTGTAAGTCTCTGTTTGAGCGATCAACATTTTCCCGGATAGCAGGTAATCCTTTGGCATAAACGAGCCTGTGTAATGTTCATAGTAGTCAAAAAAGTGAACAGTGGTCTGCTCCTTACCGAGGAAATTGTACAAAGCGCTATTGCCATCAAGGCTGCCAAAAACGTATAAATTATCCACGCTTTCAATGGGAATATATTTTGGATCACCCTCATTGCCCTCTTCATCTATAGGGGTGAATTTCAGAGTATTGTCTTTACGACTCATACGGCCGGGATTAAAAAGATAATAAGATTTTTTCATGGCAGGATGAGCTTTACTTTTTTGAAATTTTTATTCGTCAGTATAACAAAAATCATAGTAAGAGCATTTTTTACATAGCTTATTATTATTGAGCCTTGCCGGGCATTGCTCATCATCAGCAATAGTTTTTATCTGCTTTATTATTTCTTCCAGGTATTTTCTGTCCTCTTCGTTGATTTTGACCTCTTTTGTTTGCCGAAATTTAGGGTATTCAATAATACCGCTGACTCCTTCGATGCCATTCTGTTCCAGTAGCCAGATATAATATTTAACCTGCCATTCATGGGCAGCTTCCATACTGTCGGATTTTTTTATTTCATGGATCACTTTATTCTTAGCATCATAAAAATCTATCTTACTACCGCCGATCGATATTTCCGTATATTTTTCTGCTCGTTGCGGATAACTAATCTCATGAATAAGTCTTCCTTCGGAAACCATATCTGAAGTATGCTCCATGCTAATACCATTTGAAAATAACCAGAGTTTGCGTTTGCAGATGTGGTAATAAGCAATATGTGTGGCAGTGAACATACACTTATGTTTTTTGCTCTTTGGATATCAAGTCGAAAACTGTAAACATTTATTTTTTAGATAAACGGAGATAATAAGCGGCAACGCCTAGCTTCTCGATCATCATACCGTTTCAGCATATTTCGATATTAATTGCTATTTATTGATTTTCATAAGGGAAGGCCAGCATTAAATCAATAAGTTTTTGTTCGGCTTGGTCAAGTGCGTCGGTGGACCCGACAGCGCCTGCAATGTAACTTGAAGCGATGGGTGTTATAAAGATATCCGACTTACTGGTTTCGTCTATTTTAGGAATAGCTTGTGCACGATCTGTATCATCTCTTAACTCACCACGAATTGAATAGGCAATCTGATTAGCGTTATCACTAATTGCCAATGCCAGTGTTTCCATTAAGCTAAAAGTGCGTGCTTGATTAGAAGTTATCCTCCAATTAACAATTGCATGCGCCAAAGCTGAAATAATTGCTGTACGTTTTTGAGGAGGACAAATTAAACATTTCCCAAAAATATTTTTTCCTTCGATCCAACCTTCAACAAGAAGCTTCTCTTCAATATTAGGAAAAAGTTCGGGTTCTAATTTATTGGTTGAAACACAAAATAAAGTGCGTAAATCAATAGCCACATCATAGACGAAGAGACCTGTGGCTCTTGTTTGGTCTTGAATAAAAGCACGATTAGGTAAATTTCTTTTATTTGTATTTAGCCAACTATTTAACTCTTCTTTTGTTAGTTGTTCGCCCCGTTTTTTATTTTCCAGCCAATAAACTTTTACTTCATGATGTTCGGGATAAGAGGTTCTGTCAAAAGTCAAATTTTCCGTTGGATATTCAATTCCACCTAAAAGCGGATGCAATGGACGCATTGCCGAGATAGACAGCGGACTACGCCGTTTTACCGTAAAGCTTCCACTTTCTGCTTTCATGTATCCACCCAGTAATTGATCTGTAAAAGTTGGATCACAAGGAGAATGTGGCTCTTTTTGGCTTGCTTTATTTTCTTTTTTATCAATTTCCCAATTGAAAGTCATAGCAGCGAAAGGCATATTCAATGCTTCAATAATTGAACGTTTAACTTGCTGACCACTTGAATAGGCCATTCTTTTGCCAAATTGCGGGTCAACATAATATTTTTGGCCATCATTGACACCAAAAACAGTATGTTCTGCATGCCTTAATCCTCTCAAATAAATGTATGGTTTCATGTTTAATGGGTTTATTTTATTGATAATTAATTTTTTGATTTTTGATAAGTATATTCGAAACGGATAAGTGTTGAAAACAATGGGAAGTTATCTGATGGCATTTTTAAAGTTTGTTCAACAACACTCCTGAATGTTTGAGCGTTTTCAGGTTTTTTATCTAACACTGCTGTTAGTTTTTCTATAAAGACTCTTAGATTTGATGCTTCTTTAACCTCTTCTGAAAGGGTAACTAAATCTTTTTTGCCTCTGTTGTTAGGCTGGTTTTCGAATTCTAATAAAGCAGTTGCTACGCCTGAAGCTAATTGGAGTAATTCTGTTTTGTTAAGCATGGCAATTATCCAAAGTTTATAAAGTGAATAGATATAATACGAGTTGTCATCTGAGAATTTGAAATCTTTTCCCTGAGCATAATCCATCGAATTACGCGGCATATATTCCCGCAATTTGGATGGCTCTAATGCTTTTAAGCCAATTGTCCCCATTTTGCAAGCACTTCTAAAATTGAAGAATGTTTCTAGCTTCTCAATCTCTTCATCTTTTAATATAACCTCACTCTGATTTATAAATATTTTATCTCTCAATTCGTATAAACGACGAATATCAGGAAGGCAAAGATTGATGAAGCCAAGTGTTGTATTAGTCTGTGATAGATTATAAGCATATGCTATTAATGTTGTATTTGCGTATTTTTTTGAAAGTGCAAATATTACTTTAGACCAATTTTGAGTTGAAATGGCAATCTTTCCTTGAACTTCTGCTATTTCAACTTTAAAATTATCCATGGGATGATTGAGATCGAAGTTGTTTTGGAAGCTATGGCATAGCCAATGTCCATTCCAAGTTTCAATTTGTTTATCCTTTAAATGGGGCGTTTGCTGCAGGTATTTTCGATATTGAATCCAACCGTTAAACAAAGAAAACAAAACTTTCTCTTCATCAATAAGCATTACATATCCGCCACTAACTCCAATTCCGAGTCCCTCGCCGATCCATGATGCGTACATTTCTTCAGCATCAGTTTTGAAATCTATACTTGTAAGTTGTCCGGAAGTTGTGCCTTCTACATCTTTTGCAGCAAAACCGACGTAAATAGCCATGTTAGGCGGCTCAATTTCAATAGCATTGATAAGATTATTATATTGAGCAAGAGACTTTTTCCCGTATTTAATAACATCACTTTCTTTTGGCTTTTGAAAGAAAGGGGAGTTTCCGACATGCATTAAATGTTTTTCGTCATCAAAAAAGAGCGGGAATAAAATTTCATCAAAAAATTGGCGTGCTGTATAAGCATTAGATTTGTTATATTTTTCTCGATATAATTTTAGAAACTTTTTCCCAATATAACTTGTGTACATATTTTATAAGATGTTATCATGTTCTATTAATTGTAATCCAAATATTTTATACGATGCTAAGTCTTGCGGTATAACAAAAGGATAAGCTCCAACTTCTAATTGCTCGTAGTTTGATTTATTTCGTGCTATCGTTTTATAATTAATTGGAATTTCCAATTGTGATCGGGCCTCCCAGTTAGAATTTAAATATTTTTCTCTATCCGTCGATAGTATGCATGTAGCACTTTCAATTTCCAATGCGTCAATTAAAATGGCCTTTTTGTTATCCGTTAGTTCTTTAATAGCATATCTTTCATTTTTATATATCAAATGCATTTCAATTTCTTTCATGTCTAAAGTAGGATAAATCAAATCTATTTTACTTTGTAATGATTTTTCTTTCAGTACTTCAAAGCAGTCGGGTAATTGATCAAAGCTAGCCTTTAGAGTCTCCATTTTGTAAGGCAAAACATTACCGCTGGGTTTGATAACATGAATCGGTTTATACTTGCCAATGGTATCTTTAGTACGTTTCCTATGTACTCGACCAAAGCGTTGGATCATTCCGTCCAGAGGAGCACATTGGGTAATCATTCTATCAAAACTTATATCCAAACTTACTTCGACTACTTGAGTAGAAACCACCAGGCAAGGCATTAATCCATTTCCATATTGCTTCCCATCACCATTGAATTCTGATTTTAAACGAGTTTCCAACTCAACTCTGTCGCCTCTCTTAAAGCGGCTATGGATAAGCATTTTTGGAATATCAGGGAACAGCTTTATGAACTGGCTATAAGCAGTTTGTGCCTTTTTGACAGTGTTGAAAACCACTAATACTTTTTCATTGTTTGCAAATGCATTCTCTAATATCTCTTGAATAGCGGATTCGTCTTCAATTTTATCAATCAGATGCCGGTCGAATGTATCCAAGATTTCACTAGTTAAACTCACTTCATAAATTTCGGGTTCGCCTCCTAGAATGGCTTTTAATTTATTATACAAAATAGAAGGCATTGTAGCTGTGCCAATATGAATTCGACAATCTAAGCGTAAAAGTGTTTTTACTATTTCAAGTACCATAGCTCTGGAGAAATCTGAGTATGTATGTATTTCATCAAGAATGACGTCTGTCCCTTGCAAATCAAGCATGACGGTTTCAAATCCTGAAATGCCGAATATAATAGCAGCTAGCTGGTGCGGAGTTAACACTTTTACAGCCGAACCCGCAAGAGGTTGAAGTATTTGCTCATCAATGTGATTTTTTACCACGATTTTTGATGTGGCATGAAGTAAGCGAATATCTTCATTTGGAACTGTTGCTTTTATTCTTTCCCACATAGCATTGATCGAAGCTTGAAATGGAAGTGTATAAAATACTCTTCCCTTGCATCTCCGTAAGAGAAAATCGGTTTTACCTGCTCCTGTTGGGGCAACAACTAATGTATGTTTTCTAGCATTATCAGTTGCGATTTGAGAAAGCGGGTAAAGATCATTTTTTCGTTTTTCATCATGAAAAAAGCTTAGATCTGGTATTTCAAATAGATGTTTTAGTTTCTTCCCGGTTTCAGAAGTAAATGCCGATGCGAAATGGTCAGCAGATTTTAGCAATCCACGCAAAGGTGAAAATCCGTTCTCCTTTTCCTCGCAATATTTAATTACATAGTTCAGCGCTTTTTCTGCTTCTTTTTTAGTGATCTTGGAGACTGAGAAATCAAAAGCTTCCAGTATTTGAAGGCCATATAAATGCCATTCATCCCAGTCTTTTAAATGGTTTTCAATTGTTTCTCTATTCGTTTCAACCAAATCCAAAATTCCTCTACCATTAGAATCATTCTCAATTGATTTGTGATGCGCAACAACTAGGTCAATTAAAATATTCCATTCAGACTCTTGGAAACACGGCAAAAAGGCTAATGAAGATATCTCATGCCTATGAACAAAATCCCATTCCCTTTTTTCAACTAAATCGAGACCATTGGCTTGTTGTATTTTTCTTTGGAAGTGTGGATGAGCTTTGCCTAAATCATGTAGAATGCCTCCTTTCTTGGCTATTTCGATATTAAAGTTAAACGCATATTTCTGAGCAAATAATTCGATTGCTTGTACTACTTGCTGAGTATGTTCCAACAAGGTCAGGCCGCCATAATTCATGCTTTTAGCTAATATTTGATTTAAAGGTTTCATTCGGAACTTCTGATAGGATTACCAAACACTTTTAGTTTACCAAACATTTCAGAAGCATTGTCAAATCGATTGTGCCCTACTTTAAAACCTATTTCGGAATTAGTAAAGAGCAACTCAAAGCCGTCAATCTCGTCAAATTCTGTTTGTCGGACTTCAAATAATGTTTCGGGAAATAATAGGTCTTCATTCCTGCATAAACAGATAGTTTGAGTAAATGCTTCTGTCGCATCAGTTTCGCTTTCGAATGCTAGATACAAATGAGGGTTTAGCATTACTCCTCTATTTAATATGCCAAGGTTTGTTTTATATTGTTCTTTGTCCTTATAAATGCTTATTCCTCCTTTTGACCAAGTTCTTTCTTGTTGAATATCGATTCCCTGATAATTCAAGCGATGGCGTTTTATTTTTAAGATCTTCCCGAAAAGCTCATCTTTCAATAAATCCGGGAATAGCTTCTTTTCAATCCCCTCAACTATTGAAGGAGTCAGAAACTGTTGCGAAAAAGTTTCACTATCCCTTACCGCGGTCCAAGGTTTAATAAAACCAAACAATCCTGAATATTTTACAACATGATATTGCATGATACAATTATTTTAAAGCACCAAAACCTATTCCTGTACTATTGCCTATACCAACATTCCATGCAAAAGTTATCTGCTCTGATGATCCTTCTATAATCACAGGGCAAAGATTTACACGATTTCCAATTTCTTTATATTTAATAATTTTTGTTTGGGGCGTTGGGTAATCCCGGTCGAATGCGATTTGAACTCCTTCTGATGGAAGACCAATTACTTTCAGCTTCTTTTGCAATGTTTCAGTCAAGAACAGATTGCTTCTTGGATCGTCATAAGTAATGTGTTTTTCATGATTATCTAACCTTCTTTTAATGAAAATTGGACTTGCCACCCAAAAGTTTTCTTTGTTTGAGAATTTCGGATCTTCTGCAATTTGTATATCAAACACTTTTACGCCAAAGCAAACAGCGGGATCATTAAGAATGCCTTTCAGTATTTTTTTGATCAATGATTCATCAAAAGCACTGATAAAAAAGAAGGAGTCCTTAGTAAGTGTAATGCCTGTATTGCTCGCTTTAGCGTTCTGTAACCAGGAAAAAGAATAGAGACTGATTTTGTTATGAACAGAGTTGTCATCACCTATCCATTTATGTATTGCTCCAGTTAGAAATGGCTGGTAATTAAATGGAATGGTTTCCGTGTTTTTTGTGAGTTTTAAATATAGTCTCATTATACAGATAAGGTTAAATTAAAGCGCATGGCAAATAAAGATTAGTGATTACGAAAAGGTAGAGAAAAAGATGGACACGTTTGTAACAGTTTTCGCACATCCGGGATGATGCGGCTGGCGTCCGGGCAGCACTGCTACTGAAAATTGAATGCGTTATAGGTTGCTTCATATGGAAGTGAAGTATAATTTCTTGGCAATCGGGTCAGGTCAATCTAATAAAAACACTTTGTCTGCTAGATAGTACTAATGCAATAGAAGATAGTAGCAGGGTATTTATCCAGACGAATGAATTTTCTTGTGGAGAAATATTGTTATAGAATACCGGGAATTGTCGTATGTCACTTAATCGGTTGAACAATCAGTTCCAACGTATGTTAAGCATAGAGCATTCCCAGTTCGCGAATTCGAATTAGGATAGTTATATGCACTTAACGACAAGGCCTGCGGTTCTCTCCGGCTGAGAGAAGGGTCAGATCATATCGAGCATATGCTCGATATGATCTGGGGAGTCTGACTAATTCTGGCGCCAGGCCATCCCGCACAATTGTACTGATTTTGACCTAGGCAGTATTACAACTATTTCACTTAATTTGCGTGCGCAAAGGAGATTATCGGCTGGCCCATGAGCGGCCAATCCGCTTGACCCTGCAAAAGGCGGCGACTCTCCAAAAGACTTGCATATTGAAACATGAACACAGCCTATATCATCGACTCTATCCGCACCCCAATCGGGAAGTATGGCGGGGGACTGAGCTCTATCCGGCCGGACGACTTGCTGGCCCATGTGGTCAGGGCCTTGCTGCAACGCAATGCCGGCATCGATCCGGCTGCCATCGAGGATCTCATCGCGGGAGATGCCAACCAGGCTGGAGAAGATAACCGGAATGTGGCGCGTATGGCCGCCCTGCTGGCGGGACTCCCTGTCACGGTGGCTGGCACGACGGTGAATCGCCTTTGCGCCTCGGGCTTGCAGGCAGTGATGGATGCGGGAAGAGCGATTCTATGCGGCGAAGGAGAACTGTATATCGCGGGCGGCGTAGAGAGCATGACAAGGGCGCCCTTTGTGATGGCGAAGTCTTCCCATGCCTACAGCCGGAATACGGAGACCTTCGACTCGACGATCGGATGGCGGTTCGTCAATAAGAAACTGGCAGAGAAATACCATCCCTATTCAATGGGCGAAACGGCGGAGAATGTCGCCAAACAATGGAAGATCGGGCGGCAGGAGCAGGATGAATTCGGACTGGCCTCCCAGCAGAAATATTTTGCGGCCCTGGAAGCGGGAAAATGGAAAGAGGAGATCGCCCCCGTGGAGATCCTGGGCGGCAAAGAAGAGAAGATCTACTTTGAAAAAGACGAACAGCCGAGACTCAGCTCACTGGAGAAAATGGCGGCCCTGCGGCCGGCTTTCATCAAAGACGGTACGGTAACCGCCGGCAATTCAGCAGGTATTAATGATGGCGCCGCGGCGATGCTGCTGGCCAGCGAAGCCGCCGTGAAAAAATATCAGCTGCGACCTATAGCGAAGATCGTTAGCATGGCCGTGGCTGGCGTTGATCCCTCCATCATGGGCATCGGTCCTGTCCCTGCCACGCAAAAGGCATTGCAGCGAGCCGGATTAAAACCGGCCGACCTGGGATTAATAGAATTGAATGAAGCCTTTGCCGTACAGTCGCTGGCCTGTATCCGGGAGCTGGGCCTGGACCCGTCGATCATCAACGTCAACGGTGGTTCTATCGCTATCGGTCACCCCCTGGGCTGCAGCGGAGTGCGCATCTCTACCACCCTGCTCCACGAAATGCAGCGGAGAGACCTTCGTTATGCGCTGGCAACCATGTGCGTAGGGGTTGGTCAGGGAGCAGCGATCGTATACGAGAAAATATAACCTCACTCAGCGCGTTATACATAAGTTATGGAATTCCGGACAAAATTAGTGGTGAGACGAAAGAATAAGAAGGCCTATGTCGCCTATGCGGGCCTTGGCATTGCCATGTGCTCCCTGGTCCTGGTCTTTTTCCCTTCCATGGAGGACTATCTCGGGTATGTATTCGGCACAGGGATCGCCATCGTCATCATCGGCGCCATCATCGCCAAAGGAGATGTCACGAACTATGGCCTGTCGGAAGAAGAGCTGGTCGTATCCCCGGATCGTATCCTGATCGGCGGACAGTCCTACCCCATGAACCGGGTCAGCAAAATGGACTTCGACGTACAAGCCTATGCGGGCCGGTATATGAATGACGGGGCGATGATCTCCGGTACTTCTTCAGATGGCATGACGAATAGTCTGCATTTCGAATTCAATGGCAAGGCCGTCAAATGCGGGTTCTTTCTGCGCAATAAGGAGCATGTCCTGGAATTAGGCGGCATCTTCGACGGGTTCTACCAACGCCGCATCCCTTTCATCGAACGGAATAAATCCACCCGCACCTATCTCTTTCAGATCCTGACGGACCCGCAGGTCGAAGAGTTCAAGAGACGCTATGGCTACGCCTGAGGCCCGCCGGGCTCGAAGGCCGGGCCGGCCGTGATGCCGCCGCCGTCCTCTCTAGAACATCCTGATCAGGGTGTGCAGACTGTTTTCGGAGGTATTGGTCAGTTTCAGCTCGAAAGTGCTCTCCACTCTTCCGTCCTTTACGGCTCCGCCGGCAAGGGTGAACAGGTCCAGCTGATCCATAGCCTGCATAATTTTCTTTTTCTTTTCGTCGGACGACCCGCCTTTATCCATGCTTTTCACAAAGCTCATCACTGTTTTCAGATCGAGCATCAGGCTGAAGGGATTGTCTTTCACCAACCCCGGGATAAAATCGGTGCTCCTTTTTTCGGTGTTGCCGAACCAGGCATCCGCATTCAGCTTGCTGGTGCTGATAACGAGGATATTATTTTTTAGCGTATACCCCATTTTGGCTTTGTCCAGCAGGGTAGGATTGCCGTCTGCCGAAGTGGAATCGCCGGTGGCGCCGGAACCGGCTGCCGCCGGATCTTTCATCAGGTTCATCTTGCCGGCCAGCTTCATAAAGGAAGGCATATCATTGATCGTAAGAGCGATATAGACTGAAGGCTGTTTGGGCTTGCCGGTGGAAGAATCAGCCGGGTTGTCGGCGGGACTCACGGCGGCCACCAGCAGGTCTCCCCGGAGGGCGTTGATGATATCGTTTGTAGTCATGCCTTGGGACGCCATCATAGAATCCAGCTTGGCGCGGCTATGTGACTTGTCCAGCAGATCGCCGAAGGCGGCAGGGTCGAAGTGAAAGTTGATCATACCCAGCAGGTTGCCTTTGGGGATGCTCGCTATCAGGTCTGTATTCAGGGGCTTGCCGCCGAATTTTTGAATGAAGGCCAGCGTGTCGGGTGGATAGACCGTCCGGCTTTTCACGGTGATCTTTCCCGTTTCAAACCGCAGCTCGATCAGCGAATGGGTATTGGGACGACTCATGGCCATGGCCTTCATCATATCCTTGCTGCCGCCCATAGGATTCTTGTGCATAGCGGCCTTCATCAGCCTGGAAATTCCTGCTCCCTGCTGCATCCAGACGTGCATGTCGGCGTCGTCGGAAAATCCGTCTTTGAAGGTCGGGTCGGTGGTATATACGGACCCGTCGAAACCCCGGAGCGCGGCAAAGCTCTTCTTCGCGGCCAGGGCGGCATGGCTGGGAGCCGGTTTTTTGGGGGCGGCAGGCTGGGCCGTTGCGCCCTTGGAAGAAGCCATATGATCTCCTGTGCCGGGGGCTTTGACGATGGTTATAACGGCGATGTCCTTATCCCAGGCAGCGCCATATTGGTCTTTTCCGGCAGCGCGCCCCTTATTGGGGTAGCTGAAGAAACGGAGGCCCGGCTCCTGCCTGGTCAGAAAAGCGACGAATTTTGCCGAGTCCGCCAGGTGGACGATGATCGTTACATAGCCAAGGCTATCGGGACTGCCTTTATCGGTCTCCGCTATAAAAAAATCCTGAGTGATATTGATGCCCGTCGCCAGGGGATTTTGCATCATCGCCATCATACGGTCTGACTTGCCTTTGGGGGCTGTGGCCATCTTTTGCGCCAGCTCCTGCAAGGGCAGCTTGGAGACAAGGACCGGGACATTGATCTGGAATATGCTGGTCGCGTCGGGAGGAAGATGCCGGAACAATGGATTATCCTGCGCGACGCCCTGAAAACTGGTTAAGACAAAGGCAATTAAAAAAGAGGAAAGGAGTGTTTTCATAAATATTATGCCCGGTTAAGAGGGCGCCATGAAAGTACGGCAAAAAGGGGGTTTATGCAAATTGCCGAACAAACTTGAACCGGCTTCCCGGCCTCGCAATTTCAGCAGCGGCACCATCGGGCATGCTGTGGAGGACGACGGATTTCTAACGCGGGACGACAGATCCACGGGGACGATCATTCTAAGAAAACCGAACTCACCGGCAGCTGTTCGGCCTGCGAGAAGGAACGGAGCGCATCGGCCCGGTAAGTGCCTGCGTCCTTATGCTGCGCCTGGAGACTCTGGCTTAATCCCAGCAGAGACCAGCCGTTGCCAGGGTGCCAGACCAGGTCTTGCCGGTAAATGCTTTCAGCCAGCGCAGGTTTGTTCAGCCTTAAAAGATAGGCGCCCAGAAAATGGCGGGCAGGAATCACCCAGTCCCGCGGTTCCTGATAGATCATCCCATCTTCGATAGCGATCGCCTTCTTCAGACTGCTGAGGGCGGAATCGTATTTTTTGTGCGCAAATAAAAGGGCGCCGTTTAAAATCCCTTCTGCGATGCCGGCACCCTGCAAGGACGTATTAAAAGGAATATTCCTGACTGTTAGAATAGGGTCTTTTACCTGGTCGCGTAATAGCAAAAGTTGCCGGGTGGCGGAATCGGGGTAGCCGGTATAGACGAATGCCAGCCCGCGGGCAAAATGGTAGAGCACACCGGCATAGGTCCAGCGGGCATCGGGCGCTATGCTGTCCAGCAACAGCTCCTCCCATTTACCTAATCTTACCAGGGTAAGGGCTGGCAGCATGTATAAGGATTGCTCGTAGGTTTTTTCATGCGTTGGGGCGACGCTGTTGCGGCAGTGTCTGGCGGCATCCATGCCCTTGCCGTACATCGCTCCGCTGAGGGCGCAATAAGTCTCGACGGCGTAATAGTGGGAGCTATGCCGGTTGAGAGCAAGGTTGGATGCCATAGCGTCATAGAGCCCGAGGGCGTCGTCCGCCTTGTCATTGACTTCGACTCCCTGTGCATAAAGACCGGTCCTTTCATATTCATGACTGGACATATGGACCATGTGCGCTATACCGGGGAAAAGTCTTTTCAACGCCTCGGCATTAGGAAAGGCGGCTTCCGGATGCCGGGAGGCTTCCGTCAAATGAATATAATAATGCAGGCCCCCGGGATGGCCGGGGATCTTTTTTAATATCGCCGCGCAGAGATCCACTAATTCCGGGGTCCACTCCTTTGCCGAGCCGTCGTTGTTCCAGAAATCCCAGGCATGCATCAGCATGACCGCATCGATGTAAAGGGCTGTTATATCCGGATCGCCGGGGTATTGGGTGACCAGCGCTTTTAGCCCGCGGGCATAGGTAAGATTAGAGGCGCCTCCGATGTTTGCCAGCGATGGGTTGGCCTCGGGAGATTTGCTGCCGGCCGCTCCGGTGTTGCTTCCCGTTCCACTGTTGCTGGCAGCCTCTGCGGGATACCGGCTAACCATCACCTCAATAAGCTTTTTCTCTTTCGCGGATGCGTTGCCGTTGTGCCGGTTCATCGAGGCTAATACGGCGGGGACGCCCTGGGGCATTTGATAGGTATAGGCGGCATTGTAATAGGGCCCCATCGCCAGTGCCTGTCCCCAATAAGCCATCGCACAGCCGGAATCGAAACGGGCCGCTTCTTTAAAGGAAGCCACCGCCTCCCGCATGTGGTAGCTGTAATACATCGTCAAACCCTGGTTGAAATAAAACTGTGTGCTATCGTTGCTGGTGGAAACAGGATAGGAGTACTGTCCCCAGCCTGAGAGCGGAACGATAAATTTGCCTTGTTCATTCAGGCCGATCGTTTCCCGGGAATCGGGGCCGCAGGAAAGGATATTGTTCTTTCTCTCATCGGGTGCAGAAAGATGACCCCGGTTCACCCCCCTCCCTGCACCGGCGCTCCTCGCCGCTTTGGACAAAAGCCCCTGGTCCGATGACCAGAGAAACAGCATCCCCAGCAGCAAAAGGGGGAAGGTGAAAGACAGCAGTATATTTTTCATGTTGGATAGAAGTTAGCCACGCGACAGGCATGAATGATTATTGTAATATAAACAAATTCCGTCAAAAGGTCAAGGCCAATGGCGGTATTTTTTAATTTGATAATCAATTGTTTATGGCTTTTCCTCCTGCATTTGCGAAACTATAAAACGCAATATCTGAATAATCGTCTTTATGATAGAGATGATTATTTAGATATTGTCTTTTTATAAAAGACAATTATAGTATATTTGTCTTTATATGAAAGACATTATAAAAAGTATTCTAATTGATAATCAGGAAAGAAAGCCTGGAAAAGGGCTCAAACTCCGAAATACAGGAATTTCACTTGAACTTGAGAAGATACAGGCTATAATCGGTCCGAGACGTGTTGGAAAGACTTCTGCAATGTTATTAGCCATGGAGGAACTGAGAAAGAAAAAGAATATCAAAGAGGAGCAAATTATCTATTTCAGTTTTGAGGACGAACGAGTGCAGTTTGAGCCTCAACAATTGGATTTATTGCTTCAAGCGTGGCGAGAGCTTCATCCGGAGGCGCATCTTGAAAATGCATGGTTTTTCTTTGATGAAGTACAGGCTGCTCCGGGATGGGAGCGATTCCTAAACCGGATCAATGAAACATTGTCAAAGAGAATATTTTTTACCGGGAGTAATAGCTCGGTACTGCATACAGAGATTAAATCAGTTATGCGCGGACGTAGTATTGCCGTAGAATTATTGCCCCTGACATTCGGTGAGTATTGTGATTTTATCGATTTTAAAGCTGCTTTATATGGCGCAGGAAAGAGCAAAACGATAGGAATTTTTCAGCAATATCTCAAGCAAGGAGGCTATCCTGAGACGGTTAATTTACCTACAAATGCGATTCACACCGCGTACCTCCAGGAGTATTATAATTCTATGTTACTTAGAGATATTGTGGAATATAATCAATTATCAAACTATGCCTATTTGCGCAACCTCTATCGACAGGCGGCTTCAACTATTGGGAAAACTATAAGTATCCGCCGCTTATACAACCACCTGAAGGCGCAACAATACGCGGTTGGTGTCAACAGTGTTTACGAGGCAATGGATATGGCTGAAAACGCTTACCTTTTTAAACGAATCAGTCGCTTTGATTATTCAGACAGCAAACGGGAAAAATCCGATAAGAAAATTTACTGGATAGATAATGGTCTCCTGAATGCCAACACAGCTCAATATAGTGGTAATCGAGGTTTACTTTTGGAAAATGCAATATTCCTGGAACTATACCGGCGGTTTGGAACGATCTATGGGGCCAATCTCTATTATTATTCAGAGAGTTCCGCAGAATGTGATTTTATTATTTATCCGGAAGGTGGAACGCCCCTCCCTGTACAAGTAAGCTGGTCACTTATGGATCCGATTACCAGGCAACGGGAATTGAAAGGCCTTTTGAAAGCGTGTACATATTGTCAAGCAAAAGAGGCGTGGATAATAACGGCTGAAGAGGAAGAGGAAATGGAATCCGAAGGCGTTCACATTTCTGTAAAAGCTGCCTGGAAATGGATGTTAGAGAGAGAGTTTTTCCCACCAACTCCTCAAACGTAAAAGCAGTCTGAAGCCAGGTCGACGATTTAATCGTTGTGGGGTTATTGGCTAAAAATCAATCTTCCCAACCAGCTCCTCAAACGTAAAAGTTGTCTGCGATCGTAAACTCAGGTCTTTCATCGTACAAACCCGCTTAGCCAGCTCTTCCCCCCCGATCATCACCGCATAGCGGATATTCTTCTTCTCGGCGTATTTGAATTGCTTGTCAAATTTGGCTTGTTCCGGATAGAGTTCGCAGCGGATGCCTTTTTCGCGTAATTGCTGCATGAGCCCAAATGCCGCCCGCGACTCCGCCTCTCCCAAATGGAAGAACAGGACCTGGGTGCCGGTGTGTACGTCTGCGGGAAAGAGCTGCAATTCCTCCATGACATCGTAAATCCTGTCCACGCCAAAGGAGATGCCCACCCCGGGAATGCCAGGCACACCGAAGAGGCCGGTGAGGTCGTCATAACGTCCGCCGCCGCCGATGCTGCCCATCTGCACATTGTTGGCCTTCACTTCGAAGATGGTCCCGGTATAGTAGTTGAGCCCCCGGGCCAGGGTGAGGTCGATGGTCAGCGTGGAGCCCGCCTGACCCGCCGCGTGGAGGCCCTGATCCTGGCTATACTCCAGCAAATATTCCAGCTCCGCGATCCCATTCAGCCCGGTCTCATTGCCGGCAAAAAGCTTTTTCAGCTTGCCCAGCTTGTCCTTGCTGCCGCCGTCGAGGCTGAGATACTGTTCGATGGTTTCGATCTGGGCATCAGACAGTCCCCGTTGCGCCAGCTCCTCTTTTACCTTTTCCAGCCCTATTTTGTCCAGTTTGTCGATGGCAACGGTGATATCGGTCATTTTATCCGCGCCCCCGCATATTTCGGCCAGGGCAGCCAGGATCTTCCGGTTGTTCACCTTGATATCCACTCCCAGGCCCAGCCGGCGGAACACTGTGCTATAAATGGCCGCCAGCTCCACTTCATTGAGCAGGGATTGGCTGCCCACCACATCGGCATCGCATTGATAAAATTCGCGGTACCGCCCTTTTTGGGGACGATCGGCCCGCCAGACGGGCTGGATCTGGTATCTTTTAAAGGGGAAGCTGAGCTGTCCGTGGTTCATGGCGACATAACGGGCGAAAGGGATGGTGAGATCGTAGCGCAAGGCCCGCTCGGTGAGACCCGTGTCATTTTTCCCCTGTAATACTTTTTCAAAGGCGACCCGGGCCTTGTCGATGTTTTTGGGGTCGCCCAGGCCATTGTTGAGGATCTTGAAGATGAGCTTGTCCCCCTCTTCCCCGTATTTGCCCATCAGGGTCTCCAGCTGCTCCATGGCCGGGGTCTCCAGGGGCTGGTAGCCATAGACTTCGAAGACGGCCCGGATGGTATTGAATATGAAATTGCGTTTGCGGACGGTGGCTGCTCCGAAATCGCGGGTGCCCTGGGGTAAAGAGGGTTTGGTCCCCGCGGTTTTGCCCCCGGATGGTTTGGATGCGTCGCTCTTCTTATTATTAGTGTCGTTCATTTCGTTTTTTGGGATAATTATTCCGGTCATCCATCCGACCCGGCGGCTTCCTGGTCTTCCGCCTGGGTCACTTTGCTTTTTCCCCGGGCATATTCCGGGCCTCCAGGTACGTTTCGATGATCCGGTCGCCGGCGGCGTCGATCATCCGGTATACTTCCTGATACCCGGATTCGGGTCCGGACCAGGGGTCGGGTACGTCCTGGTTGCGGCCCGGAGAGACTTCGTTCATCAGCAGGTCCACTTTGGCGGGGTCGAATTGCTTGCCGGCGATCCTTCGCATTTCGTGGACGACATCTCCTGCCATCGCATAGATCTTATCATAACGGTGAAAATCGTCGGCAGTGAATTTCCGGGCCCGCTGCTGGCTGATATCGATCCCACCCGCCCGGGCCACTTTTTGGGAAAGGGGGTGGGGGGCTTCCCCGATGTGGTAGCCATTGGTTCCCGCGCTATCCACTTCCCAGTCCAGACCAGCTTCCCTGGCTTTTTGCTGCAGGATCCCTTCTGCCAGCGGACTGCGGCAGATATTTCCCAAACAGACCATTAATATTCGTGCCATAAGGCGCAAAAATAAGCTTCGGAAAGCAAGCGGCAAGGAACTCTCCCTTTTAAGCCGGCTTTAACAGTGATTTTTATGGAAACAGGGGAGAGCAGGCATCTTACTTTCAGCCCTTCGGCGAATCCGCCGGCGGCACAATTTTAGCGGAAAACAACAACGGGAAGGCGGGGTAAAAATTATATATTAATAAGAATTTAATAAGTGATAGACCTTATACGGTTGATTCTTTTTGATCTTATTTCATTAATTTGCCCGACCAACCGGGTGAAACCCGGCCGTAAACGAGGCCCTTGGGTCGAAGTTTACGACATAAATCGTATTTCGGCAAAGGATTATATTTCAATAAGCCCTTGCCGGAGTATCAACTGATTAAACTCTGGTTAAAAATGGAAAATGAGGCTCCGGATAGGCGGAAAAGAGGATATGCTCTGAGGAGGGCCATCCTTGATTATGGGAGGGGAGTGATAATTTTCGGGGTCGGGGTATTCATTTTGGTAGGCCCCAAACTGGGATATAACTTTAAGCTAGGCGATTATCCCCGGTATGGGTTGTCCGGACTCTTTATTTTATATGGAGGATTTCGTGTTTACCTCGGGTACAAACAAAATTATTTTGATTGATGCGAGTTCCTCTCCGGCATATGTATAAGAATGGTAAAGGCCTTTTGATCGGGATCTCTTCTCTCCTGCTCCTGGGTGGCTGCGGCAGCCATGGAAATACGACGCCTCAGGAGACCCCCACTTCCGGCACTTTGAATATCAGCGTGGATGAATCCTTCCGTCCCGTGATCGATTCTCAGATACAGGTCTTCGAATCCTCCTTCCCCAATGTAAAGATCGTCGCTCATTATAAGTCCGAGGCGGAATGCCTGCGCGACCTGACCACGGACAGTACCCGGATGGTGATCGTCACACGGGGACTTACCCATGACGAAGAGACATTCTACCGGGATTCCTTTCACCTGACCCCGGCAGAAGCCCCCCTGGCTTTCGACGCGATCGCGGTGATCGTGAACAATACCGCTAAAGACTCCGTTTTCGAAATAAAAGACCTCCGGAACATGCTGGATGGCACCGATAAGGAACATCAGCCGGTGATGGATGGCCTATCGGCTACCAGCACGGTGCGTTATGCCATCGATTCGCTTCTGAAAGGGCATCCCCTGGGCAAGAACGTGACGGCCGCCAGATCCAGCGAGGACGTGATCAACTATGTGGCGACAAATCCCCGGGCTGTGGGTTTTATCGGGGTGAGCTGGATCGGGGACCAGGACGATCCCAAACAGATAAGTTTTCTGAAGAAGGTGCGTATTGCGTCTATTCGCTGTACGATCTGCCTCGGTCCGACTTATGTTAAGCCCTATCAGGCAAATATTGCCATGCGCAGGTATCCCCTGGTGCGGAGTTTGTATTACATACTGAAAGAGAATTATAGCGGCGTAGGCAACAATTTTGCTAACTTCCTGCAATATGAAAGAGGACAGCTCATCTTTAGCCACGCCTATCTCTGGCCCGCGAAGATGCTGTTCCAGGTTCGGGATACACAGATCAGCAATTAATAAATCAGTATTTTTAAGGGTATATTCATAAAAGTTTAAACCAGATTTTTCTAAATTTACACACATTAAACAGCTAAAGTACATGAAGAATAAGATGCGATTCAGCTTACTGGTGGCGGGCGTTGTAAGTCTCTGCAACGTGGCATTGGGTCAAACGGTCGATCAGGGAAAGAAGTTTCTTTATTATCAACGTTACAAGAGTGCCAAAGACGTGTTTGACAAATTGCTGGCCTCCAACCCCAATAATATTGACGCCGTGTACTGGCAGGGGCAGACTTTGCTGGATATGAAAGATTCCGTAGCTGCAGAAGACCTGTATTCTAAGGCGTTGCAGTCCAATGGCAATGCTCCCCTGTTGCTGGTAGGAATGGGAAATATCGAGTTGAGGAAGGGCAAGACGACGGATGCCCGCGCGCGTTTCGAAGCGGCGATCAGCCTTACCAAAAGCAAGGATATCAATGTGTTGAATGCTGTAGGCGCCGCTAATGTCGATGCGAGGGCAGGGGATGCAGCCTATGCGGTCGAAAAGCTGAACCTGGCTACCCAGACGAAGAATTTCAATAGTGCTGAAACCTATGTATTATTAGGAGATGCCTATCGCAAGCTGGTCGACGGGGGCAGCGCCGTACAGTCTTACCAGAAGGCGCTGACGGTAGACCCGAAATATGCCGCCGCAAAATATAAGATCGGAAAGATCTATCTGACCCAGAATAATAAAGAATTCTTTCTGCCGGCTTTTGAAGAGGCCGTGCAGCTGGATCCCGCTTATGCCCCGGCTTATTTTGAATTGTTCTATTACTATTATACCCGTGACGTGAACAAGGCCGGCGAATACCTGGACAAATACATTGCCAATACCGATCAGGGACCTGATGTCGAATACACCAAGACCGATCTGCTGTATTCTTCTTCCAAGTTTGCGGACGCCAAGGCAAAGGCCCTGGGCCTGATCTCCTCCCTGGGCGATAAGGTCGCTCCCCGTATGTACAAGATGGTGGCTTATTGCTGCGACACCCTGCAGGACCTGGCCTGCGCCAATCAGTATATCACGACCTATTTTCAGAAACAGGATACGGCCGCGATCATCGGCGGGGACTATGCCGAGCGCGCCAATATCAAGGCCAAAGCGACCGATACCGCTACTAAGCTGACGGGGATCGCCGACTATATCCTGGCCATTCAGCGGGATACCGTTCCGGAGTTCAAGGCTAAATACATTGCTGCGGCTACCGACCTGGCCAAAAGACTGGGTAACAAGCAGGCTTCGGCACAACTGGCCTATATCGTATATACCAGTAAGAAGAACCCCGTGAATACGGACCTGTATAACTGGGGATATGCTAACTACTCCGCCGGCAACTATAAGACCGCCGACAGCATCTTCTGCGGTATTTACACCGTAAAATATCCCACCGAGATCTATGGTTACCTCTGGTGCGCCAAGAGCACCCAGGCCGAGGACGATTCCCTCAACTCGCAGGGGTTGGCGGTAGATCCGTATAAAAAGCTGGCTACGATAGCCCGCGCCCTGGATTCGACGCAAAAGCTCGCCGGCGCTGCCGATTCCGCCAAATACAAGAATACCATCGTCAATGCGTATTTTTTCCTGGCCAGCTACTATAATGACAATAAAAAAGATAAGCCCTCGGCCATCTACTATATGGAGCAGGTATTGGTGGTTGATCCCACCAATGCTACCGCTCAAAAGATAAGGGACCAGCTGCTGCATCCGCCGACCCGTCCGGCTGCAAAGCCCGCTACAGGGACAGGGACTGCCAAGCCTAAACCGGCGGCGGGCAGGTAGGGGACTTCCGACTTCCGCTCGTATAAAATAAAAGAGTTATAACTAAATAGGGCCGCCTCAGAAGTTTCTTCTTCTGAGGCGGCTTTGTTTATTTTGGGATTTTAATTCTAATAAGTTGGAATTTCCACCGGCTGGCTTATTTTTGCGGGGAGTAATATCGTAACTCTTACAAAATGGATATCTTTCTACTACAGGCCAATACCCTTACAGAATCTAATCTGAATAATTCTTTTAGTTATTTTCCGATCGGCATTCAGCTGCTGTTTGCTATCGGATTTGTGGGACTGGTCCTGGGTGTCACCCACCTGCTGGGACCTAAGCGCAGGACCTCCGAAAAACTCCAAAACTTCGAAAGTGGCGTCGGTGCTGTGGGCAATGCCCGGCAGCCCATGGCCATCAAATATTTTTTAGTAGCTATCTTATTTGTCTTATTTGACGTGGAAGTGATCTTTTTCTATCCGTATGCGGTGAATTTCCGTGGACTGGGATGGGCAGGATTCGTAGAAGTATTGTTGTTCGTGGGTTTCTTCCTGGCAGGGTTCCTTTATATCATCAAGAAAGGCGCGCTAAACTGGGAGGACTGATCGGGTGAGGTCCGCGATTTGATGTCTATCGATTGATTGCCAGATTATGATTGGGTTAAATACGAGGGGGATTTGAACCCGATCCACGGTAGCATTGTTTATAATCTGATCATCATTCTTTCATTAGCGATTAAAAAATTTAAGATATGGCTCGTCCGGTAAGGTTCAATATCAATCCCATTCCAGCTGACGTGAAAGACAATATCAGTCTGGCGAATATGCCCGAAGGCTATACCGGGGAAGGGTTCTTCGCCACCAGTATGAACAGCGTGGTTGGCCTGGCCCGGAAAAACTCCATGTGGCCCCTGCCTTTTGCCACTTCCTGCTGCGGTATCGAATTCATGGCTACGATGGCTTCTCATTACGATCTGGCTCGTTTTGGCGCGGAAAGGCTGGCTTTTTCTCCCCGTCAGTGCGATTTGCTGATGGTGATGGGGACGATCGCTAAAAAGATGGGCCCCGTCTTAAAACAGGTCTATTTGCAGATGGCTGAGCCCCGTTGGGTGATGGCGGTAGGAGCCTGTGCTTCCAGCGGCGGTATTTTCGATACGTATTCGGTATTACAGGGAATTGACCAGGTGATCCCGGTGGATGTATATGTCCCCGGCTGTCCCCCCCGGCCTGAAGCGATTCTGGACGGCTTTATGCGGATACAGGACCTGGTAGGACAGGAAAGCCTGCGCAGGAGAACGGGAGAACAATACAAGGATTTAATGCAGAGTTACGGAATTCAATAAAAACACGCAGAGCCTCCAACCTTTCCGGTTTGAGGCTTGGCTTTTATATAATTTATGGCATTAACCAACGAAACAATTACAGAGCGGCTGAAGGCCAAATTCGGAGACGAGCTGTCCCATTTCGAAGAGCCTTACGGTTTGCTGACCTTCGAAGCGCCCAAAGACCTCAACCTGAAAGTGATGCAATTCCTGTACGATGATGAGGAGTTGCGTTTTCAGTTTTTGACGGATCTCTGTGCCGTTCACTATCCCAACCAGCCCGGCAGGGAACTGGCTGTCGTATACCACCTGCACAACCTGGTGGACAATATCCGTATCCGCTTCAAGGTGTTTACGCCTATTGCGCAGCCGGATGTATTTACCGCTACCCAGCTTTATTCTGCCGCGAACTGGATGGAAAGGGAGACTTTCGATTTCTTTGGGGTGAACTTCGTGGGACATCCCAATCTCAAACGCATTCTGAATGTAGATGAGATGATCTACTTTCCCATGCGTAAGGAGTTCCCGCTGGAAGACCAGACGAGAATAGACAAAGACGATGCTATGTTTGGTAGAGGTGGCCACACGCCGAGCTAAGGGGCGGCCGAAGGAGAATGTATTTTTTCATTAAAAATAAATAACCCCTTTAGGGGTTCGGGGTATGAGTACTGAGCAACACATAAAGCTACCGGAAGGCAGTATCGAGAAGACTACTACCACCCTTAACCTGGGTCCCACGCACCCTGCGACGCATGGGGTGTTTCAGAATATCGTGGAGCTGGACGGGGAGCGGATCGTCTCTGCAGAGCAGACGGTAGGCTATATCCACCGGGCTTTCGAGAAGCTGGCGGAACGACGTCCTCTTTTTCAGATCACGACGCTTACGGACAGATTGAACTACTGTAGCTCTCCGATCAACAATATGGGCTGGCATATCACCTGCGAGAAATTGCTGGGGGTGAAGACGCCCAAAAGAGTGGATTACCTGCGTATTATCATCATGGAGCTGGCCAGGATCTCGGATCACCTGATCTGTAATTCCGTGGTAGGGGTGGATTCCGGAGCTTTCACGGGCTTTCTGTACGTGATGCAGTACCGCGAGCTGATCTATGAGATCTACGAGGAGATCTGCGGGTCCCGTCTGACGACCAATATCGGCCGGATCGGCGGTTTCGAACGCAATTTCACGCCCACGGCCTTCCAGAAGCTGGATAAGTTCCTGGCGGAATATCCAGATGTGCTGAAAGAGTTCGAGAATCTCTTTACCCGCAACCGTATTTTCATGGAGCGTACCATCGGGGCTGGTCCTATCAGCGCCGACAGGGCGTTGAATTACGGGTTCACCGGGCCCAATCTCCGGGCAGCCGGCGTGGACTATGACGTCCGGGTGCATACGCCCTATTCCAGCTATGAAGATTTTGAATTCGAGATACCGGTAGGAAAAACGGGCGATTGTTACGATCGTTTCCTGGTTCGCAACCAGGAAATGTGGCAGTCGCTTCGCATCATCGGGCAGGCATATGAAAAAGTAAAAGCCTTCACGGGGGCCGAGGCGGAGATCTATCATGCCGACGCGCCGGAATATTACCTGCCGGCGAAGAAAGATGTCTATACGAAAATGGAAGCCCTGATCTGGCATTTCAAGATCGTAATGGGAGAAACGGAAATACCTCCCGGAGAAGTATATCAGTCGGTAGAGGGCGGCAATGGAGAGCTGGGATTCTACCTGATCAGCGATGGGGGCAGGACGCCTTATCGCCTGCATTTCCGGAGACCTTGTTTCATCTACTACCAGGCTTATTCCGAACTGACCAAGGGCGCAATGCTCAGCGATGCGGTGATTGTGATGAGCTCTTTAAACCTTATAGCAGGGGAGATGGACGCCTAAGCAGTCGACAACAACAGACTTTACATTTTTGAGATATGAGTAAATTTTCAGACGAGAAGTTAAAGAAGGTAGCCGAGATCGTGGCCCGCTACCCGGACGGAAAGCACAAGAGCGCCTTATTGCCGGTGTTACATATGGCGCAGGACGAGTTCGGCGGCTGGCTCAGCCCGGAGACGATGGACTATGTGGCTTCGCTCCTGAAGCTGGACCCGATCGAAGTGTATGAAGTAGCCACGTTCTACTCCATGTACAACCTGAAGCCGGTAGGCCGCTACCTGTTCGAGGTTTGTCAGACAGGGCCCTGTATGCTCAATGGCAGCGACCAGATCATCGAGTATATCAAACAGAAGCTGAATATCGGGGTGGGAGAGACGACATCGGACGGCCTGTTCACCCTGAAGACGGTAGAATGTCTGGGGGCTTGCGGATATGCGCCGATGATGCAGTTGGGCAAGCACTTCCGCGAGCATCTTACCAAAGAAAAAGTAGATCAGATCATCGAGGAGTGCCGGAGTACGGCCGCCGCGAATAATTAAACGGGCGGCACGGCCGACCGATTATTAAGAATAAGGCTAAACGAACGATACATGGGAAGAAAAATTTTGATCGACAAAGTAAATATTCCGGGCATCCGCGGCTTTGAGGTATATCGCCGGGAAGGTGGTTATGCCAGCGTGGAGAAAGCCCTGAAGACCATGACGCCCGACCAGGTTACGGATGAAGTAAAGAAAAGCGGCCTGCGCGGACGTGGCGGGGCGGGATTCCCTACAGGTATGAAGTGGAGCTTCCTCGCGAAACCGGAGGGCGTGCCTCGTCACCTGGTCTGCAACGCCGATGAGTCGGAGCCGGGAACTTTCAAGGACCGGTTCCTGATGGAGTTCCTTCCGCACCTGCTGATCGAAGGATTGATCGTCTCCTCTTATGCCCTTGGCAGCAAAGCTACCTATATCTATATCCGGGGCGAATATGCCTGGATCCCCGATATCCTGGAACAGGCGATCGCCGAGGCAAAGGCCAATGGCTTTCTCGGTACGAATATCCTGGGGACAGGATTTGACTGTGAGATCTATGTGCACCGGGGCGCCGGCGCCTATATCTGCGGCGAAGAGACGGCCCTGATCGAGTCGCTGGAAGGCAAGCGCGGCAACCCCCGTATCAAACCTCCTTTCCCGGCTGTGAAAGGAGTCTGGGACCGCCCTACCGTGGTCAACAATGTGGAGACCCTGGCGGCGGTCGTGCCGATCCTCAACATCGGGGGCGAGGAATATGCGAAGATCGGGGTCGGGAAGTCTACCGGCACCAAACTGCTCTCTGCCTGCGGCAATATCAATAAGCCGGGGGTGTATGAGATCGATATGACGATATCCGTAGAAGAGTTTATTTATTCGGACGAATACTGCGGCGGCATTCCGAACGGTAAAAGGCTGAAAGCCTGTATCCCCGGCGGCTCCTCCGTACCGATCCTCCCGGCCAACCTGCTGCTGAAGACAGCCAAGGGAGAGTCCCGGATGATGAATTATGAAAGCCTCTCCGACGGCGGCTTCGCCAAAGGCTCCATGATGGGTTCCGGCGGTTTCATCGTACTGGACGAGGACCAGTGTGTGGTGCGTCATACGCTCACCCTGGCCCGGTTCTACCGGCATGAGAGCTGCGGACAGTGTTCTCCCTGCCGCGAAGGGACCGGCTGGATGGAGAAGATCCTTAAGAATATCGAATACGGCAAGGGCAAGTCCAGCGATATCGACCTGTTATGGGATATCCAGCGTAAGATAGAAGGCAATACGATCTGTCCCCTGGGGGATGCGGCAGCCTGGCCGGTAGCGGCGGCGATCCGGCATTTCCGGGACGAGTTCGAATGGCATGTGCAGAATCCGGTGGAGTCGCAGCAGCGCAACTTCGGGTTGGCTCACTATGCCGATCCGTTGGAAATCATTGCTCCTGCCTAAACAACTATAACATCCGAGAAATAATAAGATATGGCTGACGAGAAAAAGTTATTCAAAGTTACGATCGACAACATCACCATCGAGGTGGAGCCGGGGACCAGTATCTTACAGGCTGCCCGCAGGATCGGGGGCGATGTGGCGCCGCCCGCCATGTGCTATTATACCAAGCTGAAAGGCAGCGGCGGCAAATGCCGTACCTGCCTGGTTGAAGTCGCGGCCGGCTCTACGGCCGACCCGAGGCCGATGCCCAAGCTGATAGCCAGCTGCCGTACCAATGTCATGGACGGGATGGTGGTGAAGAATATCACCAGCGAAAAAGTGATCGACGCCCGCAACGGCATCGTGGAATTTCTCCTGATCAACCATCCCCTGGACTGCCCGATCTGCGACCAGGCCGGCGAATGTAGCCTGCAGGATCTCAGCTACGAGCACGGTAAAGAAGGCACCCGCTACGAATTCCAGCGCCGCACCTTCGAGAAGCATGACCTGGGCCCCTATATCCAGCTGCACATGACCCGCTGTATCCTCTGCTATCGCTGTGTGTTCACGGCCGATCAGCTGACGGAAAAACGGGTACATGGGGTTCTGGACCGGGGAGATCATTCCGAGATCGCTACCTATATCCAGAAATCACTGGATAACGACTTCATAGGCAATATTATCGACGTCTGTCCGGTCGGCGCGCTGACCGACAAGACCTTCCGCTTCAAGAACAGGGTCTGGTTCCTGAAACCGGTGGATGCCCATCGCAACTGCAGCCACGAGAAATGTAACGGGAAAGTGACCCTGTGGTACCGCGGCGATGAAGTCTTCCGCGTGACGGCCCGGAAGGACCAGTGGGGGGAAGTGGAAGACTGGATCTGTAATGAATGCCGCTTTGAAAAGAAACAGACCAGCGACTGGGAGATCGAAGGACCGACGAAGATCGATCGTCATTCCGTTATTTCCCAGGGGCATTATGTCGGCACGGTGAAACCACAAGAGGTGTTGTATGACGTGCTGGATGGACGCAAACCAAGGTTATTGATGGATATCCATACGGTGAGTGAGGTGAATATGCCGAGTGTGGACTTGTCAAAGCTCGAACGGCCATCGCATTCGACTGATTTCCCAACGCATAAGCCCCGATAGGGGACGGCGGCGAACCGGTGACCCAAAACGAAAAGAAACTGACGACTAAATAACGAAGAATGCATCCAATGTTACTAGCCATTGAGTGGGCTTTACTGATCGAGAAGGCGGTGTTAATACTTATAATCATCAGCTTATCGCTGCTGATCGCCATGTATGAGACCTATGCGGAACGCAAGGTGGCGGCATTTATGCAGGATCGCCGGGGACCCAGCCGCGCCGGACCCTTCGGGCTGCTGCAACCGCTGGCTGACGGGCTCAAGCTCTTCATGAAAGAAGAGATCATCCCCGCTTCTTCCAACAGGCTGTTATTCGTGCTGGGACCGGGACTGGCGATGCTGACGGCGATGATGACCAGCGCCGTCGTTCCCTGGAGCAGTCATTTCGAGCTGTTCGGCCGTACTATCTCCATGCAGATCGCGGATATCAATATCGGTATCCTCTATATCTTCGGGGTTGTGAGCATGGGCGTTTATGGGGTGATGATCGGCGGATGGGCCTCCAATAACAAATTCTCGCTGCTGGCTGCTATCCGGGGCGCCTCGCAGATCATCTCCTACGAACTGGCCATGGGCCTTGCCATCATCGCCCTGCTGATGATCACCGGCAGCCTGAGCCTTAAGACCATCGTCGCACAGCAGCAGCTTGGCCACTACTATATACTCTATCAGCCCCTGGGCTTCCTGATCTTCCTGGTGTGTGCCTTTGCGGAATGTAACCGAACCCCTTTCGACCTTTCCGAAGCGGATAGCGAATTGAACATGGGCTTCCACCTGGAATATTCCTCCATGAAACTGGGATTTTATCTGTTCTCTGAATATATCAATGTCTTTATCAGCAGCGCGGTCATGGCGACCCTGTACTTCGGCGGATTCGATATCCCGTTCGTGAATGACGCGGAGCTGGTACACCGGATCGGGCAGAACCCTGTGGCCATCCTGCAGGCGGTAAGCCTCTTTCTGAAAGTGGTATGCTTTATCTTCTTCTTCATGTGGGTGCGGTGGACGATCCCCCGCTTCCGGTATGATCAGCTGATGGATCTCGGCTGGAAGGTATTGATACCCCTGTCGCTGCTCAATATGCTGGCAACGGGATTTATTATCCTGCTGCGCCAGAATCACTGGCATTTTTAGGCCGGAGCTGGCCGACATCGGCGGCCGGCGACTGAAAATAGTTGGAAAGTTGATTTGATAAAAATATTTTTGCGGAAGCGAAAAGCTAAAAGATTGATTATGCAATCATTAACAAGCAGGTCGAAAACAGTAGAACGGAAGCCCATGACCATGTGGGAACGCATGTACCTGCCGGCGATCGCCAAAGGTATGGCCATCACCTTCGGACATATGTTCCACAAGCGGCCGACAGTGAACTATCCCGAAAAGACCCGGCCTTTCAGCCCGGTATTCCGCGGACTGCATGTGCTCAACCGGGATGAAGAAGGCCGCGAACGCTGTACCGCCTGCGGTCTCTGCGCCGTAGCCTGCCCTGCCGAAGCCATCACCATGGAAGGGGCCGAACGCCTCCCCGGAGAAGAGAAGCTGTACCGGGAGGAAAAATATGCGGCTAAATACGAGATCAATATGCTGCGCTGCATCTTCTGCGGCCTGTGTGAAGAAGCCTGTCCCAAGGACGCCATCTATTTATCGGAGACCTTTACTCCTTCGAACTATACCCGCAAGAGCTTTATCTACGGGAAGGAAAACCTGCTGATCCCCAACCCCGTCACCCAGCCCGACGAATACGCCAAGGCAAGGGAAGACAGGGGTAAGGTCTAGGTCGAACATAATAATAAACAACTGCTAAACGATGCACATTACGCAAATTCTCTTTTGGTCTTTAAGCATACTGGCGCTTCTCAGCGCAATCCTGGTGGTGGTCAGCAAGAATCCTGTCCACAGCGTACTTTGGTTGATCCTCGTCTTTTTTTCTATCTCCGGACACTATATATTGTTAAATGCACAGTTCCTCGCCATCGTGAACCTGATTGTCTATGCCGGCGCTATCATGGTGCTGTTCCTGTTCGTGTTCATGCTGATGAACCTGAACGCGGATACGGAGCCCCAGAAGAATAAATGGCTGAAGATCGCGGGGGTGATAGCGGGCGGTTCGCTGCTGCTGGTGCTGGTAGCGGCGCTGAAGAATGCGGATATGAAGAACCAGCTGGCGGAGATGAATACCGGCAGCATCGGTTTGATTCACAACCTGGGACTGGTGCTGTTCCAGGAATATGTCGTGCCGTTCGAGATCAGCAGCGTGCTGTTCCTCAGCGCCATGGTAGGGGTCGTAGTAATCGGAAAGAAGGATTAAATGAAATTAATTGTTCACTTATAAATAAATAAGCCCCTTTAGGGGTTTGGGGTATGCCAATAAACTATTATATATTTCTGTCAGTAGCGTTGTTCTGTATCGGGGTAGCCGGCGTGCTCACCCGGCGTAACGCGATCATTATTTTCATGTGCATAGAGCTGATGTTGAATGCGGTGAACTTGTTGCTGGTTGCGTTCTCCAAGATGCACCACCACGCGCTGGCATTGACAAACCCCAATGCGGGGATCGACGGGCAGCTCTTCGTTTTCTTTATCATGGTGGTGGCTGCTGCGGAAGTGAGCGTGGGACTGGCCATTATCGTGATGATGTACCGCAATACGCATTCGATAGACGTGAATTTCCTGAATAGATTGAAACATTAACCCCCGCCCCCGACCCCCTGCCCCCTAAAGGGGGCGGAGAAAGGGGAGATGGGAGGATTCAAATGGATATATGAATAATATTATAAACTTGGTTTGGTTGGTCCCTGTCCTGCCCCTGGCCGGATTCCTGATCAATGGCTTATTTCGGAATAGTTTATCAAAATCATTGACCGGACTGGTCGGATGCGGCGTCCTGCTGGCGGCGTTCATCCTGAGCCTGCTGATCTTCGGGCAGGTGCGGCAAGAAGGCTTCGAGCCGGTGATCGTATCATTATTCGACTTTATCAGCGTAGGGAAGCTGCATATCCCGTTCGCCTTCCAGGTGGATCAGCTGTCCAGCCTGTTCCTGCTGATCATTACCGGCGTAGGCTTCCTCATCCACATGTATTCCACGGCCTATATGCACGAGGAAGAGGCCCCGCATTATGCCCGTTACTTCGCCTATCTGAACCTCTTCGTCTTCTCCATGCTGCTGCTGGTGCTGGGCGCTAACTATGTGATCCTGTTCATCGGATGGGAAGGCGTGGGGCTTTGCTCCTACCTGTTGATCGGCTACTGGTTCAAGAATCTCGACTACGGCAATGCCGCCAAAAAAGCCTTCATCATGAATCGTATAGGCGACCTTGGTTTCCTCATTGCAATCTTCTGGATGATCAACCAGTTCGGCTCCGTCACCTTCGCCGAAGTCTTCGACAAGGCCCCCGGCACCAAGGTCGCCGCGCTGACCGGCATCACTTTATTATTGTTTGTGGGGGCGACCGGTAAATCGGCCCAGATCCCCCTCTATACCTGGCTGCCGGACGCGATGGCGGGTCCCACGCCCGTATCGGCCCTGATCCATGCGGCGACGATGGTGACGGCCGGGATCTATATGATCGCGCGCAGCAATATCCTGTATTCCCTGGCGCCAACCACCCAGACCGTGGTGGCGGTGATCGGGCTGGCGACGGCCTTATTCGCCGCGACGATCGCCCTGCGGCAAAACGATATCAAGAAAGTGCTGGCTTATTCCACCGTCAGCCAGCTCGGCTATATGTTCCTGGGCCTGGGTGCGGGGGCGTATACGGGCGCGGTCTTCCATGTGATGACCCACGCCTTCTTCAAAGCCCTGCTGTTCCTCTGCGCCGGCTCGGTGATCCATGCCATGGGCGGGGAACAGGACATTCGTAAAATGGGGGGGCTCCGCAGGTATATGACGGTCACCCACCTGACTTTCCTGATCGGATGTATCGCCATTGCAGGTATCCCGCCTTTTTCGGGCTTTTTCTCCAAGGATGAGATCCTGGCCGCTGCTTATAGCAAAAGCCCGGTCTATTATATTATAGGTGTATTCACGGCCCTGCTGACAGCCTTTTATATGTTCCGGCTCTATGCGACCACCTTTATGGGGCAGTTCAGAGGAACCATCGATTATGACCGAGTTCCGTCCGGAATCGGAGGACGGGACGAAGGTCACGAGCGTAGCTCTCACCACCTGCACGAGAGCCCGTCCGCGATGACCATCCCGCTGATCGTGCTGGCCCTGCTGGCCGCGACGGCCGGTTTCCTGGGTATCCCGGAGATCTTCGCTCCGCATGCACATTGGCTGGAGCATTTCCTGGAACCCGTCTTTGCCGGATCGGAACACCTGCCCGCCGTCATGGCGAAGAAGGCGGCTACGGAAGGACATGCCAGTATGGAATGGGCCCTGATGGGTATTTCGGTGGCCGTGGCCCTGATCGGGACCCTGTCGGCCGTCTTCCGCTTCAGCAGCAAGCCGCAGCTGGAAGAGCCGACCGGCTTTGCCAAAGTGCTGGCCAACAAATGGTATGTGGATGAGATCTATGACGCCCTCATCGTGAAACCCCTGGACGCCCTGGCTAAATTCTTTTCCGGATTCATCGAGCGTTCGGTCATCGACGGGATCGTCAATGGGGTAGGGAGACTGGTGCAGTATGGCAGCCGGCAGATACGCCTGCTGCAGAGCGGGCTGGTGGGAGGCTATATCCTGCTCATGGTGATCGGGATACTGGTCCTGTTCCTGGTGGAATTGTTCGTAAAGAAATAGAAATAATAATAGATATCATGATCCCTGTTCTACTGATAGTAATTCCTTTGGTGAGCGGTCTGGCCGGATTCTTTATGAAGAATGAGAAGAGCGCCCGGGGCTGGTCCCTGTTCGCTTCGCTGGTGACGCTGGTCATTTCGCTCTGGGGGCTGTCCCTTCCGAAAGGGAGCGAACTGCTGCAGGCGGATGTGGCCTGGCTTCCCTCCCTGGGAAGTCGTTTTGCCGTAGGGCTGGACGGCATGGGACAGATCCTCTGTCTGCTGACAGCCATCAGCTTTCCTATTATTTTCATCGCCACCTGGCGGGATGAGTACAAGAAAGCCTGGAACTTTTATGCGCTGATGCTGCTGTCCCAGGCCGGTCTGATGGGCGTGTTCCTGGCCATGGACGCCCTGTTATTTTATTTCTTCTGGGAGCTGGCGCTGATCCCGGTTTATTTCCTTTGCTCGATCTGGGGTGGGGAGAAGAGGATCGCGGCTACCTTTAAATTCTTCATCTATACATTCATTGGTTCGCTGCTGATGCTGGTAGGCATCATTTACCTGTATAGCCATACGGCGGATCATTCCTTCTCCATAAAATCTTTTTATGCGCTGCACTCCGGGCCCGGACTGAAAGTCCAGGACCAGATGTGGCTTTTCTGGCTCTTCTTTATCGCGTTTGCCATCAAGATGCCCATCTGGCCCCTGCATACCTGGCAGCCCGATGCGTATGAGCAGTCACCTACCGCTACGACCATGGTGCTCAGCGGCATCATGGTGAAAATGGGGCTTTTCGGGATCATCCGCTGGCTGGCCCCCGTGCTGCCCGCCGGTACCTGGGCCTGGGGCGATACCGCCTCCGCGCTCTGTATCATCGGGATGATCTATGCCTCGCTGGTCGCGATCCGGCAGGACGACCTGAAACGGCTGGTGGCCTATTCCTCCATTGCGCATATCGGACTGATGTGCCTGGCGATCTTCGCCACCACGACGACGGGACTGCAGGGAGTGATGATCCAAATGTTCAACCACGGTATCAATATTATCGGAATGTGGATCGTGATCGATCTGATCGAGCGTCAGTTCCATACCCGTAAGATCTCCGAGCTGGGCGGCCTCGCGCAGAAAGCGCCTACCCTGGCCATCCTGCTGGTGATCGTGGCCCTGGCCAACGTGGCCCTGCCCCTGACCAATGCCTTTATCGGGGAGTTCCTGCTGTTCAGCGGCGTCTTCAGCTCCACGGCCACCACCTATAATGTGGTGTTCACGGTCGTGGCGGGACTCAGCATCATCCTTTCGGCGGTCTATACGCTGAATATGATCCAGCGTGTCTTCTTCGGCAATACCAATGCGCTGACGGAAAAAGGGACCGATATCCGGTTGAACGAGAAATGGGTGCTGGCGGCCATCGTCGCCCTGATCCTGGTGGTGGGTATTTATCCCAAGCCCGTGCTGGATCTTACAAAAGATACGGTGGAGACGATCCTTACGAAAATGACTTATAGTAATAAATAAATTACAGACCGAGAAAGATCATCAATAGAAGATATGAACGCAATCATTATTTCGGCACTTTGGGGAATCGTCATGATGTTCAGTGGCATTGTCACCGACAAAAAGTCCACGATCAGAATTACCGCCATCATCGGCCTTGTGCTGCTGCTGGGCGTCAACTGGCTGGACATGACGGGGCATCATTTGTTCGCGATCGACAGTCACAAAATGTTGTTTTTCGATACTTTCGGGCTCCTCGCCAACTGTATTGTCTTTGGAAGCTCGCTGCTCTATTTCCTTTTATCCGGCCGGGACATCGAAAAGGTGGGGGTGAATACGGCGGAGTTTTTCGCATTGATCTTTTTTGTGCTCTGCGGGGTTTGCCTGGTGACGACCTTCAATACCTTATTAATGTTATTCCTCGGGATCGAGATCATTTCGATCCCCCTGTATATCCTCACGGGAGCTGACAAGCGGAACCTGAAGAGCAATGAGGCGGCGCTTAAATATTTCCTGATGGGGTCCTTCTCCACCGGAGTTATGCTGTTGGGGATCGCCTTTTTGTATGGGGCCAGCCAGAACGGCACCTTCTTTATCGACGACCTGGGGGTGGGTAAAGCCGCGCTATCCCCCCTGTTCATCTCGGGGATCCTGCTGCTACTGGTGTCCATAGGCTTTAAAGTGTCCGCGGCGCCCTTCCATTTCTGGACCCCTGACGTATACGACGGGGCGCCGACTGTCTTCACCTCCTTTATGGCGACGATCGTCAAAGCGGCGATCTTTATCGGTTTCATAAGGCTTTTTGACGAGGGCTTCGGCGATAGTCAGCCCAAATGGCAATTATTCGTGGCCATCATCACCGCCGCGACCCTGTTTATCGGCAACCTGACGGCGGTTTTCCAACAGAGCGTCAAAAGGATGCTGGCTTATTCCTCGATCGCACAGGCCGGATTCATGCTGCTGGCCCTGCTGTCCCTGAATGGGATCGCCAGGGAGGGGATCATCCTCTACGCGGCCGCCTATAGCCTGGCTACGATCGGGATCTTCGCCATCCTCATCAAAATGAAGGATTATACCTTCGAAGGCTTCAACGGGCTGGCGAAACACCACCCCGTCCTGGCCGCTACCTGTACGATCTTTTTGCTGTCGCTGTCGGGCATTCCGCTGACGGCCGGCTTCTTTGCCAAATATTATATGCTGTCGTCGGTGATCGCCACCGGCAAGTTCCTCTGGCTGGTGATCTTTGCCGTCCTCTGCGCCGCGGTCAGCGTTTATTACTATTTCCGCGTTATCCAGGCTATGTACTTTAAGGAAGGGGATGCCCAGACCCTGGACCAGGGACCCGCTTTCCGGGGGCTGCTGGTGCTGGTAGCGGCGCTGATCCTGCTCCTGGGGGTATTCCCGGAGGCGCTGATCGGCAAGCTGTATTCCATGATTTATACCTGGTAGGGGCCTCACCGGAGCCCACCCTATTCCCAGCCTTCAAATCCATCCCTTCAGCCCGGCGCTGGTTAAAAAAAGAACTTGCCAGGGACAGCTTGCAGCTATAAGCTATTTCAGTAACTTACGTCCGAAGCCTGGGACCATTCCCGGCGATTGACTGAACCATGAAGATCCAAGACACGCTGGCCCTTGCCTTTCGTACGGTGAGGAGCAATAAAGTACGCACCGGCATTACGGTAGCTATCATTGCCTTCGGGATCATGGCCCTGGTGGGGATCAATACGGCCATTGACGCCATGAAGCAGAAGTTTACCGAGAGCTTTTCCGCGATGGGGGCCAACGGCTTTACCATTCATTACCGGGAATGGCGGATGGGATTTGACGGCGGATCGGACGTGAAGAAGAAGAAAAAGGGGGAGCGCACGGTCCGCAAATCCAGCACGGGAAAGCCCATTACCAGGCTGCAGGCGGAGACTTTCAAAGAACGGTTTCAATATCCCGGGAAAATAGGGATCACGACCAGCGGGGTGAATGATGCGGTGATATCCCTGGGGGACAAAAAGACCAATCCGAATGTCCGGGTATACGGCGGCGACGAGAACTATGTGGAGCTGAACGGGTATTCGCTGGCCGCCGGACGGAATTTAAATGTGCTGGACGTAGAGTCCGGCCGGAATGTCTGTCTCATCGGAAGCGAGCTGGCGGAGAAGTTCTTCGGCACAGACCCCGAAACCCCTGTGGAAAAGATCATCCGGGTGAATAACCTGCCCTACCGGGTGGTGGGGGTCCTGGAGTCGAAGGGCTCGACGTTCGGAATGAGCTGGGACAAGACGATCATCACTTCCTATAGGAATGTACGCCGGTTTTTCAATTCCAATCCCAATGCCTCTTTCTCCATCCAGGTAAAGGTCGCGGATGTGCGGTCGATAGACGGAGCGATCGATCAGGCGGAAGGGATTTTGCGGCCGATCCGACAGCTGTCGGTGATGGAGGACAATAATTTTTTCATTGACAAGAGCGATAGCGCCGTAGCCATGCTGATGAGCAACCTGAGCCTGATAACCATCAGCGCCGTGCTGATCGGGGTGATCACGCTGATCGGTGCGGCGGTGGGGCTGATGAATATCATGCTGGTGTCGGTGACGGAGCGGACCAAGGAGATCGGTCTGATCAAGGCGATCGGGGGACGGCAGCGCAATGTAAGGCAGCAGTTCCTCTTCGAGTCGATCCTGATCAGCCTGATAGGGGCGGCTTTTGGCGTTGTGCTGGGGATCATTGTAGGCAACGTTTTCTCGTTGGTCCTGAGCACCGGGTTCGTCCTTCCCTGGCTATGGGTGGGGTTGGGGGTGTTTCTCTGCTCGCTGGTCGGATTGCTGGCCGGCCTCTACCCCTCTTTCAAAGCATCCCGTCTCAATCCGATAGAGGCCTTACGGTATGAGTGATGAATTGCTATGCGGACAAAAATCCGGCTATATCCGAACGAGATCCGGGAATTAACTTAGTCCTGTACAATCTTCATGGGGCCTGCAAATGTGTCGTGGCGGGCTATTGGAGGGCTCTTCTCGCATTGGGAATTTGAAGTTTGTACATTGAAGAAATTCCTTATCTTGTGACACCTGAAAATTTTAGTTATCCAATTTCGTCTATTGAAAAGCTTTTTTCCTTAGAATTGTACAATCATTTTCTATTACATACTTCAATTTTTTTACAAACACTAAAAACAAACGATCATGGCTGAATTGACAAAACCGACTGCAGCGACTGCAGCTAAAAGCTCTACATCTGTACAACCGAAGAGGAAGGGAAATAGTATTTCATGGGTCGCACCGTTGGTGTGTGTTATTGCAGGCTATCTGATCTGGAGGTTTCTGATCGGAGCAGATTCCAATTTCACCAAACCGGATGCCAATGGCGGTTTCTGGCCAGAACAGGTAGGTCCTAAAACCAATCTTTCCCGTATGTACCTTGGAGGGATCATCGTTCCGATCCTGATCGGCGCTTTCCTGACCGTACTGACATTCGTAATCGAGCGCTTCCTCACTATAAGCAAAGCAACCGGTAACGGCAATATCGCTGAGTTCATTCGCAAGGTGCAGTACCACCTGGCCAATAAGAACGTCGATGCTGCTATCGCAGAGTGCGACAGGCAGAAGGGCAGCGTAGGCAATGTAATGAAAGCCGGTCTGCGCAAATACAAAGAAATGATCACGAGCACCGAGCTGGATACCGAACAGAAAGTACTGGCGATCCAGAAAGAAGTGGAAGAAGCTACTTCCCTGGAACTGCCCATGCTGGAAAAGAACCTGGTATTCCTGTCCACGATCGCATCGGTAGCTACCCTGATGGGACTGCTCGGAACGGTAATCGGGATGATCAAATCGTTCTCCGCATTAGGTGACAGCGGTGGCGGCGAAGCAGCACAGCGCCTTTCTCAGGGTATTTCCGAGGCCCTGTACAATACGGCCCTGGGTATCGGTACGTCTGCGGTTTCCATCATCATGTACAACATCTTCACTACCAAGATCGATGGTATCACTTACGGTATTGACGAGAGCGGCTTTACGCTGACGCAGAGCTTTGCATCCCTGTACAAATAAGGGAGGGAGGGCAATTCCATCCTTTTTTATGGAATCCCGGCCCGGATGCATCTTAGAATATAAGATCGCTCTTTTCTCAAATGTGATTTATTTTAAATTATTGAAAAATGCCTAGAGCCAAAATACCGCGTAAAAGCACGTCCATCGACATGACGGCGATGTGTGATGTGGCATTTCTATTGCTGTCGTTCTTCATATTGGCGACCAAGTTCAAGCCGCCGGAGGCGTTGACGGTAACAACCCCCAACTCCGTATCTTCCAAGGTAGCTCCGGATAAGAACGTGGTGCTGATAACGATCGACAAGGATGCTAAAGTATATTTCTCCGTTTCCGATGGGAATACTTCCGAAAAGAAGGATATCATCGATGCGGTGAATACAGCCAAGAACCTCGGCCTGACGGATGCGGAAAAGAAGAATTTCTCTACCAATCCCACCGCCTATATCGGGGTGCCGTTCACCCAGCTGAAAGCCTTGCTGGATAAAAACCCGGCAGACCTGAAAGGGTATGCAATGCCCGGGATTCCGGTTAAGGATAGCACTGATAATGAATTGGTTGACTGGGTTCGTGCCGCTGTCGGCGCTTTCCAGGGGGCGAAAATGAACTTATTGGTTAAGGGGGATGATGCATCCAAATATCCGTCTTTTCAGGGTGTGATAATAGCTTTTAAGAAAAATGACCAGTTGAAGTTCCAGATGGTTACCAATCCTGTTGGTGCTCCTGTAGGTACTGAACTCTACAATGCCCAGCAGAAATCAGGTAGTAAGAGCTCTGAATAAAGAAATTTAATTAGTAACTTTAAAAAAAGCTATTTTATGGCAGAAATGGATACATCGGGCGGTGGTCATAAAAAGAAGGGCCCCGGCGTCAAGAAGTCGAAAAAGCAGTCTACCCGTGTGGATCTTACGCCCATGGTGGACCTGGGATTTCTCCTGATCACTTTCTTCATTTTCACTACGACCATGAGTCAGCCGACGGCGATGAAGCTGAACCTGCCCAAGGATACCGATAAGCCGGATGAGCAGAATAAGCTGAAGGAGTCTGCGGCCCTGACCGTGATGCCCGCGAAAAATAACCAGGTTTTTTATTATGAGGGATTAGATCCGACAAAGATCCAAAGCGCCAACTTCAAAGGTATCCGGGATGTGATCCTGGATAAAAAGAAGAGAACGGACCCTAAGGACTTCATGGTGATCATCAAGCCTACGCAGGACGCTACGTATAAGAATACGGTAGATATGCTGGACGAGATGAAAATCGATGATGTTAAGCGCTTTGCCCTTGTGGATATTACGCCTGATGAGTACAAGATCGTGACCCTGACGGAACAGGCGAACGGAATAAAATAAACCGGGTAATTCCTTATGGAATCCTGCCCGGTAGGAATCTAATAGGTGGTGGGCCTTGGGTCCACTCCAACAAAAACCATTCACAATGGAAGTAAACAAAATATTAACCGCCGATGTCCTTGATATCATCTTTGAGGGTCGAAATAAGGAGTACGGCGCTTATGACTTACGTAAAACCTATAACAGGCGCCTGATCAGGTCCCTGATGGTTACGGCGGCAGTCATCCTTCTCTTATTCCTTTGGTACTTCGTATCAAATCTGGGAGGAGGGGGCGACAAGAAGGCCGTAGTCGTACAGGACGTGCAGCTGGAAGAAGTTAAGGAAGAAAAGAAAAATGAGCCGCCTCCTCCGCCGCCTCCCAAAGTGGAGCCGCCGAAGGTCGAAATGGCAAAATTCACCCCTCCCAAGATCGTTAAGGATGATCAGGTGAAGGAAGAAGAAAAGCCGCCAGAACAGGAAAAGCTGGAAGATACCAAGATCGGTACCGTGAACCAGGAAGGTGTGAAAGACGAAGGGATCACTGCTCCTCCCGTATCCGATGCCGGCAAGGGTGTGGTAGAAGCTCCTAAGAAGGATGATGAAGATTATGACAAGACTTTTACCAAAGTTGAAATCGAGTCTGAATATCCTGGTGGAACAGCCGCCTGGCAGCGTTACCTGAACAAGAACTTCCGTTACCCCGACGAAGCCGTAAATAATGAGGTCCAGGGTACCATCGTGGTACAGTTCATTGTGGACAAGGAAGGGAATGTGAGTGATGTACAGGCGATCAGCGGTCCTACTGAAGGCGGTCTCCGCGACGAAGCGGTCCGTGTAATCAAGAAGAGCGGTAAGTGGACACCCGCCGTACAGAACGGTCGTCAGGTGAAATCTTACAAGAAACAGCCGATCGTATTTAAGCTGGAAGCTCAGTAAGCTCTGACCCCCAACCCCCTAAAGGGGAGTAAGGAAATAAATTTGAATCCCCTCCGGTGATGGAGGGGTTTTTTTTATTGCGCCAAATAACGATATGGGACATACGCTAAAATAGTTGCGCAGATTCTATGGAATCCGTCTCCAATGGCGTCTTTATAATAGACCACCGCGCGCGCAACTTCCAAAAGGAGCGAGGATCCCGCTCCAACGAAACATCTCTATTTATTCAGCAGCTAAACCATTCGTTATGGATTCCAGCAAAATATTGAATGCGGATATCCTCGATATCCTCTTCGAAGGCAAGAATAAAGAATATGGCGCCTACGATCTGCGCAAAACTTACAACCGGCGTTTTACCAAGGCCCTGATCACGACCGGTGGAGTGATCGTCCTGGTATGCACTGCCTATATCGTTTCCAGTCAGAATAATGGGAATAAGAAAGTGGCGATGCTGATCTCCGACAGCGTGACCCTCGTGCAAGCCGTCAGGGAAGATCCACCCCCACCCCCTCCGCCACCTCCCGTATTGCCCCCTCCACCGGCAGTAGCAATGACGCAGTTCACCCCGCCCAGGGTGGTGCCGGATAAGGACGTAAAACCGGATGAGAAGCCGCCGGAAAATGATAAGTTAGACGATACCCGGATCGGTACGGTAAACACGCAAGGAGCCAAAGATGACGGCCTCACTCCTCCCGCACCGGATGCCGGCACGGGCGTGGTAGAGGCGCCGAAGCGGCCAGAGGAGGATTATGACAAGACCTTTATCAAGGTCGAGCAGGAATCCTTCTATCCCGGCGGCATGGAGGCCTGGAAGCGTTACCTGAACAAGAACTTCCGGTATCCCGATGAAGCCCAGAACAACGAGATACAAGGTGTCGTAACGGTACAGTTCATCGTAGACAAGGACGGCAACGTGAGCGACGTACAGGCAGTCAGCGGACCCGAACAGGGCGGTCTTCGCGAAGAAGCCGTACGGGTCATCAAAAAGAGCGGGAAGTGGACGCCGGCTGTCCAGAACGGCCGCCAGGTGAAGTCGTATAAGAAACAACCGATCACGTTCCGATTGGAGGGGCAATAACCCCTTCGGGGTTTTACTCCGCGTTTTACTCCGCCTTCAAACTCTTTACAGGGTTCGCCAGGGCCGCTCGGATGGCCTTAATGCTGACGGTCACCAGGGCAATGGCGATAGTGAGGGCGGCAGCCAGCGCGAACACCCACCAATGCAGGGGCTCATGGTAGGCGAAATTCTCCAGCCAGTGGTTCATGACAGTATAGCCGACCGGTATGGCGATGGCCGTTGCGACGAGGACGGGTTTGAGCAGGTCTTTTGACAGTAGCAGCACGATGCCTTGGGTAGAGGAGCCCAGGACCTTTCTTACCCCGATCTCTTTGAGACGCTTGGTAGCGGTAAAGGAGGCCAGACCGAAGAGACCGAGACAGGCGATGAAGATAGCCAGGCCCGAGAAGATGGCCAGGATGGTCTGTTGCCGGATATCTTTTTTGTAAAGTTCGTCGAATTTCTGGTCCAGGAAACCGTATTGCAAGGGATAGACCGGCGCAGCCTGGGCATAGGCGGCTTTGATGGCTGCCAGGGCCGTGGGGATGTTGCCGGTTTTTAATTTTATGACAGCTACCCTCCGGTCCTCATTGGGAGCGATGACCAGACCATCCATTTTTTCTTTCAGGGAGAGGAAGTTAAAGTCTTCCACCACGCCTACGATTCGGCGCCTGGATTGGTCCCGTACCGTGTTCCTGATCCATTTTCCGATCGCCTGCTCCGGGGTGAATCCCAGCTTGGTCGCAGCGGTACGGTTGATCAGGGCAGCTCCGGTGGTGTCTGTCGCATATAACGCCGAAAAATCTCTTCCGGCGATGATGGTCAGGCCTAATGTTTTGACATATTCAAAATCGGTGAACTCAGACCTGAACGTTCGTATAGCAGGCTGGCCTTCTATCTCAAAAGACTGCCTGTCAAAGAAACCTCCTCCCGGCTCTCCGGACATGATGGATACCGAGGCTATAGTAGGATTGCTTTGCAATTCATTTTTGAAAGTATAGCGATGATTATAAATATCGTTATTATCGATCGGTACGACGACAGCCTGTTGCTGATCATAACCCAGTTGCTTGTTCCTGACATAGCTGAGCTGGTTCATGATAATGATCGTGCCGATGATAAGGAAAACAGAAATGCTGAACTGCACCACCACCAGGCTTTGCCGGAACAGGGAACCGCTCTTGCCCAACTGCAGTTTGCCTTTCAATGCCTGGATGGGGGAGAAGGCGGAGAGCACCAGGGCGGGGTAGCTTCCGGCCAGGAACCCGACGACGAGGATCACTCCCAGCAGGAAAAGATAAATAGGAGCTTTGTTCCAGGATACCGTCAGCGTATAGCCCAGAATGTTGTTGTAGAAGGGCATCAGCAATTGCAGGAGGCTGAGGGAGAGCAGGCAGGAAATGAGGGTCAATAAGATGGATTCGCCGATGAACTGGCTGATCAGGTGCGGCCGCAGGGCGCCCATCACTTTTCGCAGGCCCACTTCTTTGGAACGCTCTACGGCACGGATGGTGGAGAGGTTCATGAAGTTGATGCAGGCGATGAGCAGGATGAGCACGGCAATGGAGAGGAAAATATAGACTACTTTTTTATCGCCGTGCCGGACGTTGTCGAATTCTGAGGCGTCTTCAAAATAGATCTCCGTTAAGGGCGTAAGGACCAGATCGAAGTGTATGCCGTAACGGGCAAGCTCTTTACCCATGTATTTATCGATGAAGGCTGGGAAGCGCTGCTCCAGCCGGGCCTTGTTGACATGCTCGTCCAGCTTAACATAGGTAAAGAAGTTGTTGTCGATCCATGCTTTGAACCAGTCCTCGTTGGCGTAGATCGCAAGCGGCAGTACCAGGTCAAAGTCCAGATGGGAGTTCGAAGGGATATCTTTAGCTATGCCCGCCACTTTGAACTGCCGGCTCTTGTCCAGTTGAATGATCTTACCCATCGGATCCTCGCTGCCGAAATATTTTTTAGCGGTACTCTCCGTCAAGACGGCGTTGCCCGGGTCATTCAGTACCGTGGCCGGGTTACCCTTTACCAGGGGGAAGGAAAAGAAACTGAAAAAGCCGGCGTCTGCCAGCACGATTTTTTTCTCATTGAAAGCCCTGGTTGCTGCACCACCCGGGGCGCTCACACTGCCGGAGCCCCCCACGGAGATTAGTCCATTGTTGGGAAATACCCGGATAGCTTTTGTAATTTCCTCGGGGAAGTCATTTAATAGGGCAGGGGCATAGGGGCCGGAGAGGTAGGGAGCCTTCTCTTTGCCGGCTTCAAAACCCCGCATGACGCGATAGATATTTTTCTTCTGCGCATGGAATTGATCGAAGCTGAATTCATTGAGAATGAACAGGTAGATCAGGAGGCAGACGGTGATGCCGATGGTGAGCCCCAGGATATTGATGAAGGAGAAGATTTTGTTTTTCGCCAGGTTACGCCAGGCGATGATGAAATAGTTCTTTATCATGGGAATTGTTTAGCTCATTGGTTTGATGACCGGACGACCCGAAAACCATTTATTGGCCCCCAATAAAATGCCGGATTCTCAAGATATTGATAATAAATATGTTGTGATTGTTTCGGGACGGCCGGACTGTCCGGTTTTGAAACAAGGGGTGTGCGTTGGCGCTCAGCGCTGACTGGATAATACCTTGATTAAACTTTTTCTTACAAAAGGCTTAATCTGATCAATGTAGGTGGTCCTTAATATCGTATTTGGCAAAATCATTGTAATTGTAGCTATAGCTATTCCGAAAATATATTAAAGTTATAGTTATGATTATAGAAATTAGATAAATAAAGTATTCTGTAGGTATACCTATAACTATATTCTAAAAAATTGAATATCAGTTATCTAAGCGATTTTTTGAAATATAATGTATTCGCCTGTTGAGACTGTACTTCAATTCCCGGGCTTCAGGGGCCTTTTGAAAACGCTATCCCAGGTTGCCAGGGAGGGCCTGGGCTGGAGATTGGCATCCACGAGCCCGATAAAGGCAAAATACTGAATGGTGGAGGGGACGGAGGGCGGCACCGCGGAGAGGTCGATATCGGTAAAAGCGAGCTGGAAGACGGCCGTGGCCTGTGCATTGTCCAGCAGTTGGCTTTGTCGGGCGATATAGCTTTGTTGTGTGGACGGGTTGCTGTTGATCGGCTGGCCTGAGAAGCCGGGGATGGGCTCGGATGTCCAGCCGCCTTCGGATACAAAGACGGGGAGGGAATGGCCTTCCGTCAGTTTAGAGTAATAATTCAACGGGATGGCTTGCGGATTGGCAAAGACAAAATAGGGGTAGGAGGAAAGCCCCAGTTCTCCTATAAAGGGGAAGTCGGTAAAGTCCTGTGTGATACCCCGATAAACGCCGTTGCCATTGCCCCAGGCATAGTCCACTTGTACGCTGATGCTGAGGGGGACGGTTTTGTCGAAGCTGCGAACGTCCCCGGCAGCGGCATTGGCGGCTTGCCGGATACCCTGGTAGATGGAGTCTGGTGAGGAGTCGCGGATAACATTGGTCTCCAGCGCCAGTCCCAGATGGTCCGGCCGCAAAATACTGTCCATAACGACGACATATCGCCGGTAGAGCTGCTGCATGGCGGCTTGGGCGATGCTCTTGCTATGGGCCGCCAGTGAGACGGCGTCTGCCGATCGGTCGAGACCATTCGCCGGATCGATATACACCCACAATTTGAAATTTTTGGAACGGTAGAAATCAGCCACCCCCTTGTAATTGTTCAGCACATAAGCCTCGACTGGCTGTCCATTCAATAAGGAATCCCAGGGTACTTCGACGCTGATAATGGCTGCATCGGCCCGTTGGATCCAGATATTGAGGGATTGAATGTAGAGGTTGTAGTCGTCCCAGCGCGGGGCTGAGCTTTGGAACCCCATGCGATAACTGCGTTGGGAACCAGTGGCATTGCTGCCGGGATGGCTCTTTTGACAGCCGAAGAGGGCCGGAAGGATCAGGACCGAAAGGATCGGCAGGATCATGAGGGATACCCAGCTATTTTTTAAAGCCCTTGTCATAAGATTCAGTTTGAAAGGCGCCGGGTATAAGAACTGAAAAAAGGTGAAATTATTGTCAGGCCTATGGGCCATCCCAAGCCGGCGAGCCTTACCGGTCTGTCCGGCGAAGGCAGATAAAACAGGCGATAAAGCCGGTATACATAAACGTATTGGCAATGACGCTATACATTGTCAAATACTGAACCGGTATTTTGGGTATATAAGTCCTTAACGCATCCAGCAGCGTGAATAGGCTGGAATAAAAGAGTATGCCGGCCGCCATCCAGAAGAGAGGCTGACGACCCAGGGGGGTATCCGACTTATTCAGCAGAACGTCAGTCAAAAAAGAACAAGCGGCTATCAGTTCTAAGAAATCGTAAAAAAGTCCGGCAGACTCATTAAACCTGGTAAAGACTGGATGCATATAATAAGCAATTCCAATGCTTATCGGCAGGAAACCCAGCAAAATGGCATTCAGGCGTTTAATGGCCGGATGCACCGATGCGCTGTATAATATATATAATATGAAGCCGCATTCCACGGGAGCAAAAAAACTATACATCCAGCGACTGTCGATCCGGCGAGCCACATTTAGAAATACGATCGTCTCGACTAATGAAGTCAGGCCGGTCAATACGACCAGCAATTTATATTCCAGGGGCCAGCTTTTCCGGACAAGCAGGCAGCCGATAAGAAAACAGGATAGTAAAAGGGCAATGTAGTAAAATGAGAATACGATAAGGTATAACGGCATAGGTCTGTCTTTTTATGTAGGGTAGAGCTTAAAGAAAAGGATCTCCGAAAATACTGGAAGATCGTAGTAAAAATAGGGCAACGTTCCGGGATAAGCTAGCTAAAGCACTAAGTTTCTTAATAGGAAATCTTCAAGCTGCCAGCTTGTAGCTGCGAGCTGGACGGAGCGGACTCGCTGAATTGCTGTCAGCGTGTTATCTTTGCGCAATGTTGGGAAAATTGCAAGGATGGGACGATACGATCGTGGCGCTGGCGACTCCGCCGGGGATTGGCGCCATTGGGGTGATCCGGATCAGCGGTCCCGCGAGCTGGAGTATTGTCGACGGTCTTTTCCTTTCCAAAAGTCTGGCGGAGCAATCCTCTCACACGCTGCAGGTAGGTCTGCTCAAAGAAGGGGAGGAGACGCTGGACGAAGTGGTGCTGTCGCTATACCGCGGTCCCCGGTCCTATACCGGAGAAGATGTGATAGAAATATCCTGTCACGGCAGCCCCTATGTCCAGGAACGGGTGATACAGGCCCTTTTGCGGCAGGGAGCCCGGCTGGCCAAGGCGGGAGAGTTCACCCAACGGGCATTTCTCAACGGCAAACTGGACCTGACCCAGGCCGAAGCGGTGGCCGACCTGATCGCCAGCAATACGGCCGCATCGGCCCGGACGGCCTTGCATACGATACGGGGAGGTTTCTCAAGGGCATTGCAGGAGCTGCGGGTCCGATTGCTGAGTTTCTCCGCCCTGATCGAACTGGAACTGGATTTCTCCCAGGAAGACGTGGAATTCGCCGACCGGACGCAGCTCTATCAGCTGATCCGGGAAGCCGAGGATACGACCGGGGCCCTGCTCCTGTCCTTCCGGCTCGGCAATGTGATCCGCAATGGCGTGCAGGTGGCGATCGTCGGCAAACCTAATGCCGGTAAGTCTACGCTCCTCAATACGCTGCTGAATGAGAACCGTGCCATCGTCAGCGAGATCGCCGGCACTACCCGCGATACGATCGAAGAGACGCTGAATATAGACGGTATTTTATTTCGGCTGATCGATACGGCCGGGATCCGCCGGCATAGCGTCGACCTGATCGAGAATATGGGTATGGAGAAATCCCTGGAGAAAATGGAACAGGCCGATATCGTCGTCTATCTCTTTGATGTGGCGGATGAGGTGGAGGAGGTGGTGGGAAGGAAGATGGAGTTGGAGGGAGCCGCGGCGTCGACCTCTCCCGATGAGGGCCTCTCGCAGTCAGGCAAACGCTTTCTATGGGTGGGCAACAAGGTGGATGCACTAGTCGGCGCAGCCGGTACTGCCAATGCCGCCGCCACCGCCGAAGACACCGCCCGCCGCAAGTTCAGCCGGATCCCCGATGCAATCTTCATTTCCGCGAAGCAAAACAAACAGATCGACATTCTCAAACAACGGCTCGTCGACCAGGTGCTGCAAGGCAATACGGCTACCGAAGGAACCATCGTCACCAATGCCCGGCACTATCACGCGCTCCAACAAGTGGCCCGCTCACTGCAAACGATCCACCAGGGCCTCGACGACCTCCTGCCCGGAGATCTTCTCGCGCTCGACATCCGCCATTGCCTCCACTATCTCGGTGAGATCACCGGGGAGATCACTTCAGAGGATCGATTGGATTATATATTTAGTAAGTTTTGTATTGGGAAGTAGTTTCTTAACCTCATTTGTAGTAATCATCGTAAAGGGAAAAATCAGTGTAGTTGCTTTTTTAATGCGGCAATGCGCTGCTGTGCTGTCTTTTGCTGGTTGCGTAACAGCTCATTGTCTTTTGTCAACTGGTCGTTGGATGCAGACAGTTCCTGCACTGCCTTAACGAGCGGGACGACGAAGTCACTGTACCGCAGCCCATACAGATCTTTATCATTGCGCGGGGCATCAACGCCGCTGAATGCATAGTTCATGGCCTTCGCTGACTGTTCGACTTCCTGTGCCACAAAACCGGTATAGACTATTTTTTCTTTTTCCTGGTAGCTGCTTTGCATTTGTTCGGAGGTATTAATTTCTCTGCGAGCTACATTTGTCTTAATGGGTGGTTGAACGATGCGATCGATGGCTGCTGCATCGATATTATAACTAACCGGCCGCAACCTGTTGATAAAAGCGAGGCCGGGAATGTTTTCCTGTATATTTTTCTTTACCCTTCCATCAGAAATAGTGGACCAGCCCACCGGCCCGCCGATAGAAGCCGTAGAGCCGTTTCCTACCCGCATCATATTGGGAGCGGTAACAATAGTGCCATGGCCCAGTGCAATGGTATTGTAATAACCCGGGCCATTCGCATCGGTTTCAGACCCAATAAAACAATTATAATACCCGTTGTTATAGCTGGCGCCTGCATTATAACCAATGGCTGTATTGCCGTCTGATCCAATGGTTTTGCTTAGGCTGTTATATCCAATGCTGGTATTCTGGTTGCCGTAGGTATTGGCATATAGTGAACTGCTGCCATACGCGGTATTGTATTGACCTGAGTAATTATCATGCATCACCTGGTAGCCGCTGCCGGTATTGAAACTGCCACTGTAATTACTTATCATTGCTTCAAACCCGCTGACGGTATTGTAACTGGCGGTGGCAGCACAGGCATAAAGCGCCCTAACACCGATGGCGGTATTGCTGTTGCCCCCACCGCTATACAATGCTTCAGCACCCACGGCAGTACTGGCTCCCTGGCCACCATGGTACATTGCCTGGTAACCAACGGCGGTATTTAAATTACTGCTATTGTCAAACAAAGCCTGGTAACCTACTGCAGTATTGCCTGTGGTTCCCAGGTTATTCATCAGCGCCTGGTGACCGATAGCTGTATTCTTGCTCCCGATGGAGCCCCCATTTGCATTGACTGAAAGTGTTTGCACGCCAAAGGCGGTGTTGTAGCTTCCGGTGGCATTTTGCTCCATTGATTTATAACCAAATGCTGTGTTGGATAAGCCGCCGGAGCTTTTTCTGCCCGAAGCATATCCCAGGTAAGTATTGGCGGTAATAGAATCGATCATTCCCGAGGACTGGTTGTTGACGCGGAACAATAATGGTTGGTTATCTGTGGTGCCGATAAAGTTTACGGTGGTATCGGTAGCCGTATTGCCAGTGAGGCCCCAACCACTGCCGGAAACAATGTTCTGCCAATCGGGCCTGGCAGCCGTCCCCATATTGACCATCAACTGGTTTTTAAGGGAATCATAGACAAGCAATCCTTTTGCAGGGCTGGCAATTGACAGCATCGAAGCCGTATTCATCCTGGGTATTAGTAAACCTTTACTGTTACTGGTCATATCCAATGCTGCAGACGGGTCGGGTGATGAGGTACCCAGGCCAATGTTTTGCGCCTGCGCTATAAAACAACTCCAGGAAATAAGTGCGGCAGTCAGCATTTTTTTCATCATCAGTATTTTTTTGATAATTATCGTTTTAGTTTTTTATCCAGTGCGTCAAGCCGCTCCTGTATTTTTTGATATTCTGTTTTAAGTACCGCGCTGCTGCTGGTTAACTGGTTATTTTGCACCGACAGTTCCTGTATTGATTTTACCAGAGGCATCACAAACGCTTCATAACGGAGCGCATATAACTGCTGGTTGGTTTGCGGTGCATCTACGCCATTGAAATCATAGTTGATTGATTTTGCCGCTTGTTCTACTTCCTGGGCTATAAAACCAGTATAAACAATTCGTTCTCTTGCCTTACAGGCCTCCGCCATCAGCCGCGAAGTGTCATGAGCTGTAGCTGCACTTTGTTGTGCATTGCCCCGTTCAATGGTTTCGATAGCAGCCGTATTTATATTATAGGTGACGGGGCGCAACTTCAGGATAAATGAAAGGCCGGGAATGTTTTCCTTTATATTCTTCTTGGCTCTTCTGTCTGACAGGGTGGACCAGCCCACCGGCCCGCCAATAGAAGAGGTTGCCGGATTGCCCACCCGCATCACGTTGGCCAGGGAAACAGTGGTTGCATGTCCAAGCGCAATGGTATTGTACAGATTGGCGTTTGCGGCATCCGTCTCAGACCCAATAAAACAATTGTAATACCCGTTGTTATAGGCACTCCCTGCGTTATAGCCAAATGCAGTATTACCGTCAGACTCCCTTGTTGTGGCAAGGCACCTATAACCAACTGACGTGTTTTGGTAAGTTGAAAAACGCTCTGCTGTATTCGTAACAGAATAAAGGGCATCGGCGCCCAGTATCGTATTGTAGTCACCTGAGTAAGAATAAAACATTGAATTGCGGCCTTCCGTCGTATTATAATTTCCAGTCCACATCGTGTACATTGTCCGGATGCCGGTTGCTGTGTTGCCATCTCCCTGCGTCTGTGTGTAAAGAGCGTAATAGCCATTGACGGTATTGAAACGGCCCGAGCTGTTTTGCCAAAATGAATTCGTGCCAATAGCTGTATTATAAGATGGCGTAATTCCTCTGGGAGCCGTCCAGGCATGATAGAGTGCAAAGTAGCCAACAGCTGTGTTTTCAAACCCTTTGTTACTGGTAAAGAGTGCCCCCCGACCGATCGCGGTATTTCTTGCGCCTGATTGGTTTTTGTACATCGCCCCCTGTCCTACCGCAGTGTTGTAATAGCCCGTACTGTTTAATGAAAGGGCCGAATTACCCAATGCCGTATTAAAACCGGTTGCTTTGATATCGGTTTGTAATGCGTGTGCACCAAAAGCAGTGTTCGCAGGATTCCCTGAACTGTCCCTGCCGGACAGCCAGCCTAAATAGGTGCTGTTGCTGGCAGAATCAATGAAACCCGACCACCGGTTCTGTATTTTAAATAACAGTGGTTGGTTGTCGGTGGTGCCCATGAAATTGACCGCGGTGTTCGTGCCCGTGTTACCGGTTAAACTCCAGCTCGCAGCAGCATTTTGCCAAAAAGGAACGACCGCTGTTCCGATGTTTATTAATAATTTATTTTTGGTTGAGTCATATACTGTCAGCCCTTTTGCCGGACTGGCAATGCCTGTTACCGATGATGTACGCATCCTGGGTATTAATATCCCTTTGCCGGGAGCAGTTATATCCAGCTGTGCCGACGCGTGGGGTGTGCCGGTACCAATACCCGCATTCTGTGCCCTTAACTGCGGAAGAAAAACAATCAGCATTCCGGTTGCTAACAGCATGTATATTTTTTTCATCTAAAAGATTTTAGTGTTTGCTCAATGCATTTTTTGCTCTATTGCTTCCAAAGAAAGCAGCACCTGCTCCTGCTCTTTGCGTAGCCGCGTGTTTTCTTTTTTTAAAAGCGCTTGTTGCGTGGCCAGTTCCTGCACTGCTTTTACCAGGGGCATCACAAACTCTGCGTACCGCAGGCTATACAAATCTTTATCATTTCTGGCGGCATCCACCCCGCTAAAACTGTACTGCAATGATTTGGCAGCAAGCTCCACTTCCTGTGCCACAAAGCCCGTGTATAGAATTTGTTCTTTTGCCTTGTATGCACTGGCCATTGCTGCCGGCATTTCTTGTTTTGCAGATCTGGTGGTTGCGGCGGTTACTTCTCCTGATTGTGTGATATTTTGCAGCGCGGTAACATCAATATTGTAGCTGACGGGTCTCAGTTTATTTATAAACGGCAATCCGGGCACGTTCTCCTGTACATTTTTCTTTACTCTCCCGTCGGAGATTGTTGACCAGCCAACCGGGCCGCCAATGGAAGTGGTGGCCCCATTACCAACCCGCATCATATTCGGCGCCGTTACCAGCGTGCCGTGTCCAAGCGCTATGGTGTTATAGTAGCCTGGTCCGTTGGCATCGGTTTCTGCACCAATAAAACAGTTGTAATAGCCATTGTTATAAGTGTGTCCTGCATTGTAACCAACCGCTGTATTACCCTCTGAGCTGGTAGTAGTCAGCAAACTCAAACTTCCCGCGGCAGTGTTCTGCGAAGTGGAATTATTCGAAAACAGCGCGGCGTTCCCATATGCAGTATTATATTTTCCGTTCAAGTTTTTATACAGTGACTGGTAGCCGCCGGCGGTATTGAGTTGGCCCGACACATTGTTGAACAGCGCTGCATATCCTGAAGCCGTATTAAACCAGCCACCTATTTCACCCGGAACAGGGCTGGTATTATTATACAATGCCTGTGCTCCCGTTGCTGTACATTCACCACCAGTGCCATTACGAAAGGCCTGCATTCCGGTTGCGGTAATTTGTTCCCCCCCTTGAAATGCCGCCTGATAGCCGGTGGCTGTATTCTCATCCCCTCCAATAAACAGGGACTGATAACCGGTGGCGGTATTCAAGCCATCTACATAGCCGGCAGTATTCAGGGCCTGATAACCCGCAGCGGTATTTGCATCATTCCCCAGACGGCGTAGGGACTTACGGAAGGACTCCGCACCAAAGACCGTGTTGTAGTTGGCAGGTACAACGGAATCCATTGCCTCGTAACCGAAAACGGTATTAAAAGAACCAGCTTTATCAATTCTATTGGCTGCATAGCCAATAGCAGTGTTTTCATAGGTTGAATCGATGCTACCTGCCCAATTATTATTTATCCTGAACAGTAAGGGAACACTGTCGCTAGTGCCAATGAAGTTAACCAGCGGATTGGTGCCGCTATTGCCCGTCAGGCCCCACCCGCTGTTCGCTGCGATGTTTTGCCAGTCCGGGGCAACGGGGCTTCCCATATTGACCAGCAGTTGATTTTTTAAAGAATCATAAACCATCAGGCCCTTTGCGGGGCTGGCAATGGCAGCGATGGTAATGCTGTTCATCCTGGGTATGAGGATGCCTTTGCCCGTGCTGGTAATATCCAATATGGCGGATGGATCCGGCGTGCTGGTACCCATACCAATGTTTTGACTGTGTCCTGGCAGGTAAAACCCAATATTCCACAGGAGGAGGAAGAATATTTTTCTCATAATCTTATTTTTTCAGCAATTTTTGCGTTTGCAGCTGGCCGCTGCCGGTGATGATACTGACATAGTAAAGACCGGCGGCAAGACTTTTTATATTTACGCTGATGAGGTTGTTGCCATTTGTCAGGCTGGCCGTTTGTTGTATTGCCAGGGCCCCTTTGCCATCGAGCAGTTTTATGGTGGCAGTGGAATTGCTTAGCGCCGGCAGGTTTATGTACAAGAGGTCGCTTGCAGGGTTTGGCCATAGTTTCAGGGTTTCCTGGATCCAACAATTGGCATGCAGGATGTTGGTATACATCGCGCTGCCATCCGCATCGTATTCCGCGATCCGGTAGTAGTCGCTGCCGCCTGCGTTGTTATCGGTAAAAACATAATCGGTTTCGGCTGTGGAATTACCTGCAGCTGCGATTTTCCCAATGGAATGCCAGGCGATGCCGTCGGCGCTTTTTTCGACGAGATAATACTGACTATTTTGTTCTTGCGCCGTTTTCCAGGCAAGGAGGACCGTATTTCCATTACAGTTCGCCGTAAAAGAAATAAAGCTTACCGGCAATGCATTGGGAAAAGAAGACAGCGTAAAGCGGCCAAGGCTTGTAATAGCATTCTTCTCTATGTAGTGAATGGTTGTATTGCGTGTATCGAATCCCAGGGTCGTCCATTTTTGGGTATTTTGGGTTTCCCATAGTACCAGGCCATTTGCATCCAGGCCGTTCAATTCGACATTTAAATAGTTGAATCGCAAACTGGCATCCAGATCGGTATTGTTTGTGGGACTAATATCATAATAACGCAAAACCGAATTACCTCCTCCATTGTTGTTTGTTTGCGATTGGTGGCCGCGTTTTATGATCGTATTGCCCAGATTCTGGGATGAAGTGATCAATATACCCAGGTTTCCCGGATTTGCAGCCGCGGGATCATTGAGATTCGCGGTCGCGTTCACCGTACCGCCATTTGTTCCAATAATATGACTGGCTTCCTGTTCCCCGTTTAATGCACCGGTAGAATCCAAGTCAAGCACATTGGCATTTAAATCCAGCAGTCCGGAAATGAAACCCACCTTGTGACTGACGGATACTGGTACATGCAACTGCACGGACGCGGCCGCCTTGCCAATGTTCAGATCATAAAAAGTGATGTTCTGGCTGCCTATAATCCTGCTTACCGCATTGCCTGTAAACAGCACAGCCCCGGAACCTGTAGCAAAACTCCCGTTGTTGATTAAATCAGTATTGACAAGTGTCAGTTGTGCATTGCCTGTTATGGTGAATTGTGCGCCGGAAGTAATGGTAAGTTGTGCCGATAGTTGGTATGTTGAAAATACCAGCGATAAAAAAGCGATGATTTGTTTCATAATTATTTAGGCTTGATCATTTGAAGCAATGATTTGTTTTGTTGTTGCAATGCCTGAATTTGTTTCTGCATGTCTCCGATCATTTGCTGCTGCTCCTGTATGGCTTTTACCAGTGGTACTACAAATTCAGCATATCGGAGACCATACATACCGCCGGCACTTTCCGGTTTGTCCACCCCACTAAAATTGTAGCCGGTTTCAAGGGCTGCTTTTTCTACAGCCTGTGCAATGAAACCTGTTTGCACTACAGCTTCCTTTTTTGCCGAATTTGCCTGTAGAGATCGAAAGGCCGGTTCGGCAGCCGTAACCGTATTTCTGGTGAATGCATTGAGTGCCCCCATGTCAAGGTTGTAGGTAACCGGCTCCAGTTTTAAAATAAAGTCAAGCCCTTTGACGTTTTTTTGTATGTTTTTTTTGAACCGTCCGTCGCTGATATTTGTCCAGTTGACAAATCCACCGATGGAGGTCATAAAGCCATTTCCAATGCGCACCTTATTACTGCCATCTACTTCTGCATAATCACCAATGGCAATGGCATTGTCATAACCTGATAAGGAGCCGGCTGCCGGATCGAAGGGATGTGCCTGGTGGCCTATAAAAACGCAACGCTGGTTGTTATAAAAAATATCATCGCCAAAGTTATCACCCGCCTCTCTCCCAATAACCACGTTGTAATCGCCTACTGTATTCTTCAAGAAGGATTGGTCGCCTACAACGGTATTTTCGGAACCAGTGGTACTGTTACTCATTGCAGATGAGCCACAGGCAACATTAAAGTAACCGCCAGTATTATTATAGAGCGCCCCGATGCCTAAAGCAACATTGAGCCCTCCCGAAGTGTTATAGTACAGCGCATCTTTTCCCACCGCAACATTGCTGATACCCGTTGTATTGGAATACAGTGCGCTGATGCCTGCAGCGACATTCGCTCCACCCGTGGTGTTGGCGTACAATGCTTCATACCCGGTGGCCGTGTTATCATTACCAGTAGTGTTGGCATACAAAGCCCGGTAGCCGGTTGCGGCATTGCCGGCCCCTGTAGTGTTTTGCCGGAGTGCCTGCGTACCGGTTGCTGCATTGTATGTTCCGGTGGAATTTTGATTGAGCGATTCAAATCCGACTGCTGTATTGTAACTGCCGGTATTAAAATACATTGAACTCATTCCTATTGCGGTATTTGCTTTTCCGAAGACATTCCTGTTCAGGGAAAATGACCCCATGGCAACATTGGAGTCTCCCGCCGTATTTAACTGAGCGGCCTGGAAGCCGGAAATAGTATTGAAACCGCCTGTGGTATTGTGTGACAGCGCTTCGGCGCCGTGTGTGGTATTTCCCTGTCCGGAAATATTGGCAGCACCTGAATGATTACCGATAAAAGTATTGTTCAAACCCCCGGCTGCGGCATTATTCAAGACACCCGCATTGACGCCCATGAATATATTTGCTGTATTGTCCGAATGGATATGCATCAGATCCGTCCCGTCGGCCGTTCTTAGTTTTATTAAGGGGTGCAGATTGGTTTGTATGGTATTCGCGTCGATCATTAACTGTGAGGTGTCTGCGCCGCCCTTAACATGCAGCTTGCCGGCGGGTGTGATGGTACCTATGCCGACGTTTTGTGCCTCAGCGAAGTAAACAAGACAGACAAGTATAAAAAGTGTAAATATTTGTTTCATCATAAACAGGTTTTAGGTATTTTATAAAGTGATAATATGTTTCGATGGCGTAGTGCGCCAATGGGAGGGTGCGTGGTTAGATCAGCAGGATGTAGATTGGCGTGAATGGGCATTAAAAATAGGAAGACAGTCGGGCTGGTTATCGTCCGAAGAATTTACCGGCGGCAAATACTTATTTTACGGCAGAAATGGAGGGAAAAACGGTTGTTTTCGGCTGGTTAAAGACGCCAGGGGCTAGAGCTGGTCCAGGCGTTGCAGGAATTCATCTTTTTTTCTGCGTGAAACATCGATCAGGGTCCCATCGCTCATGGTAACGGTGCCGCCTTCCCCCCGGGTGTAGCTTTTTACGTGTTGCACATTGATAAGATGGGATTTGTGCACGCGTATGAACCCGCAGTCCCCCAAAAGCTCCTCGTATTCTTTGAGCGTTCTGATGGCGAGCAATTTTTGACCTGAGGTAAAAAAGAATTGCGTATAATTTATCTCGGCCTGGCAATGAATAATATCCTTTACCGGAAAGACCGTAAGCCCGGTAAAAGAAGGCAAAGCGATCTTCTTTAAGTCATTCTGGTACAATTTCAGGTTATGGAAGAGTGCCTCAAATTGTTTCATTGGTTGCTTTTGCTGCTGGCGCTGTTCGTACTGGCCGATGGCTGCTGCAAGGTCGGTTGCCGTAAAAGGTTTAACCAGGTAATCCAGGGCGGCGAACTTGATGGCCTGGATGGCATACTTATCGTAACCGGTAGTAAACAAGATCTCAAAATCGATGCTGGTTAACTGCTGCAGCATGGTAAAAACAGTCTCCTGACCCAGCTCCACGTCGCTGATGACCAGATCAGCATGAAGCGCTTCAATCGCCATTTTTGCTTCGGCATTATTGGTGCATACTGCGATGACCTGTATGTTTTTAAAATGTTCTGCCAGCATACCGGTAAGGATTTTCCTGCTGGATTCCTCGTCCTCAATAATAATTGCCTTAATCATGCCTTTAATTTACGTCAAAATGCCAGTTCAACCGGTAAAAATAATTCCACTCTTGTTCCATCGGGTTGGTTGTCTGCGTCTGTTACCTGGGAAATATGCACTGTTGCTTTCGCCTTTTTTAAACGGTTAATGATGCTCAATCTTTCGTTAATAATTTTTCTGCCGAGCGATTTGTGAGCAGGGGTTACTGCATGCGCCCGTGATGCTGATTCTATATAGCCATTGCCGTTGTCTTCTATTACATAACAGATCATGTCATTTTGTTTTCGAACCTGTATGCTGATCAAGCCATTTTCTTTATTGCGTAATCCATGCAATATCGCGTTCTCGGCAAAAGGCTGGAGCAACATGGGCGGCACCAAAATATTCTCCGGGTCAATTTCAGGGTCTATCTCAATCCGGTAGGTAAAACTATTGCCGAACCGCAAGAGCTCCATTTGCATATATAACTCCAATGCATTTAAATCCTGTGCCAGCGGCACTTCACGCTCGCGGGAGTTTTCAAGTATCAGCCGCATCAGGCTCGCAAATTTTGCCAGGTAAGCAGAGGCATTTTGCCTATCATTTTCCATTACGTAGTTATTAATGGAATGCAGGGCATTGGAAACAAAATGGGGGTTCATCTGTGCACGGAGTGCCTTCATCTCGACTTCCATCACCTTATTTTCGAAGTTGGATCTTTTCCTGCGGTTGTACGCCAGTGCAAATAAGAAGATGAATACGACAATGGTGACAGCGGCGAGTAAATAGGCGTTTTTTAACAGGGCCTGGCGTTTTGTTTCGGCAGCCTGCAGGGCGATCTCCTGGTTTTTTGTCTGGGTGAGCCGTTCGCTTTCCATCGAAGCTATTTTCTGCTTGTTCTCATCGTTGAAAATGGAATCTTTATATAATGTATAGGCTTTGTGGGATGCCAGCGCTTTTTGATAATGGCCGCGGCATTCTTCAATTTCTGCCAATAGCTGGTGCTGGCTCATCAATAAATTCAAATCGGCGGCCTTGCTGGCCGGCGCCAGCGAGTTTTCCACGTAAAATGCTGCACTGTCCAGGAGGGTTTTTTTGTCCTTTTTCATAAACGACGCTACCCTGTAACTGCTGCTGCTGTCTTTGGCAAGGGCCAGGTAGATCTCACCGATAAAACCGAGGGCGTAACTGATGCCACCGTCGAAGCCCAGTTTTTCGTCAATGGCCAGGGATCGCCTGGTATATGTTTCAGCGGATACTGCGTCATGCATCCTGAGCATGATAATTCCCCTATTGCCGTAGATCCTGCCAAGGCCCTCCTTGTTATCAACCGCTTCGAACATTTTTATGCCTGCCTGGTTGTAGCTATCTGCGCTGTCATACCTGGCCAGGTCAAGATAGACCATGGCGATATTATCCAGGTCCGACCCGATCCCAAATTTGTCGCCTTCTATTTTGCGGAGCGCCAGGGCTTTCTGATAGTTTTCAATCGCCTTGTCATACTCAAGCAAATAGAAATAGTCGACGCCGATGTTGTTGTAACAGAGGCTGATGCCATGTGGGTTATCCAGGCCTTCATAGATCTGCAAAGCGGCCAGGTTGTTTTCTATCGATTTTGCGAAGAAGCCTGTTGACCGATAACTGTTGCCCATGTAAATAAGAGCGGCCGCTGTGTTTTTACGGTCGTCGGTTTTGCCAAGAACGAGGTAGGCATTTCTGGCATTTTGCAGGCAGGCGTTGTTGTCGGAGGCATTGCGGTATATTTTGGCCATGAGTAAATAATACAGCCCGAGCCCTTTTGGCCAGTTGCGTTGTTCCGCCAATTTCCTGCATTCGCCCGCATATTTTATCGCCGCAGCACTATCGTCTGCCGCGTAGAAATTTCCGAGGGCAAACAATATTTTACACTTGGAGGTGTCATTTTTTGCATGTCCCAGGGCTGCCTGGAGAGAGTCTTTCAATTTGTTGGCCTGGGCTCCGGCAGCGCCGGATATGCTAAGCAGCGCCACCAATATAATGAAGCGTACACAGGGGTTGAAGAGCATTATTCAGGCTGTTTGTTACCTGTGCTAAATATAGTTTATTTTTTCGTTGGGGAATAAGGGAATGTGACTGATACTTCTGTAATCCGCATCTAAATATGGTTTCCCGACAAAATTTGGCTTTTAGCAGATAATACGGGAAAATTTTTGTCCCTCATTTGTCCCTTAGCAGATTTAAAATGGTGATTTTCAGGAATGTTTATTTTCTGTATTGGGAAGTGACCGGGGCGCTCGCCTCGCACGTTTGACGCGGGTTAGATTCTGTTGCCCCTGATTCTCAGGGGTTTTCAAGCCGAAATTGTATCGAAAAATGATCCTGCTCACGGGCAAATCGCCCGTTACTTTTATCAAAGAATACCGGCTTAACGAGGCCTTGTCCCTACCTTTCTTATTCAGCTCGCAATAACTTGACCGGATTGGCGCGCACGGCTTCCCAGACTTTGATGCCGGAGGTGACCGCGGCGATGAGGAACAGTACGATCACCGCCCATAGCAGGGAGTCGAGGCCAACGCCCGAGTTGATCTTGAAGATCATATTGATCAGCATTCGGGTCAGCGCCAGCCCGGCGAGGCTACCCAGCAGGGCGGAAACGGCGAGTATGAGAACATAGCTTTTATTGATCAGGACCAGGATATGCCGCGGACTGGCCCCCACTACTTTACGTAAGGCGATCTCCTTCATCTTCTTCATCGTGGTGAGCGAGATCAGTGCAAACAGCCCGGTGGCGGTGAGCAGGATGCTCACGATGCCAAACCACCCGAAAATGGTGGCAGTGCTTGCGTTTATCTCATAGGCCTGTTCTTTCACCTGATTTTGATAAAAGGCGTTGAAGGGCTTTAGTGGAAATAAGGACTTCCAGGTCGAACGCACCTTTTCATGCACGGCTGCCAGGTCCTTTGGCCGGGCGCTGATCAACAGGTAATGAAACCGGCTTTCCCTGCCCAGGCGGATGGCGATGAGCGGGGTAGGTTCGAAGAGGGTGGCGGCATGGAAGTCCTTCAATACGCCGGTGACGGTGAGTTTGGCGCTATCAATCCGCATCTGTTTGCCGAGGGCCGTGGAAGCGCTCCAACCGTAAAGGACCGCTGTCTTTTCCGTGATGAGCAGGGCGTTATCGTAATCTGCGTCCATCCCTTTATCGAAACCGCGGCCGGCTGTCAGTTTCAGGCCCATGACGTCCAGATAGTCCCGCCCCACTTCCAGGAAATCTACCTCTTTTTTAAAACCCTCGGATTCCGCTACCGATTGCTTGTAGTCGAAACTGAGGTGGTTGCGGGAGCCGGCCAGACCCGTTATCCCCTGCATGGTCGCTAACTTGTTCTTCATGGCGATATAGGACGTGCTATCGGGGAGGATAAGCGCCATATTGCTTTCGATGTTGTATCCATAGTCGAAGTCCCGCTGGAAGGCCGAATTCCGGGTAAACGCGATGGCCGCCGTCACCGTGATGATAGCGACGGACAGCTGCAAACCCAACATCAGCCGGGAGAAGAGGTTGCTGCCGCCGAACTTTACCGTGCCCCGGAAGATCGACGTAGGATTGAAACGGCTGAGATAAAAAGCGGGATAGAAACCGGCCAGTAAGGTGGACCCCAGCCAGATCGCGAAGACGAAGAGCAAGAGGGGGCGGTCATGCAGGTAGTTCGCCTCCACCTGTACACCCGGGAACATGCTGTTAAAGGCAGGCAGCCACCAGGTGTTTAAGAGCATCGAGAGCAGGATGGCAGCGAGGACGATCAGACTGCATTCCGCGAGCAGCCGGATTATCAATTGCCGATAGGTGCTGCCCATTACTTTTCGCATCCCGATCTCTTTCAACCTTATCCCGGCATGCGACACTGTCGTATTGGAGAAGTTCAGGCAACAGGAAAGGAAGATGAGAAAGGCCAGCATAAACCCCGCATAGGCGGCGGCATCATCGGGCCGGGGGTAGAGATAGTTGTCGCCGATGATATTCGACAAGGAGGCGGCTTGCCTCATGCTAACCAATCGGACGCCCATTGCTGTTCAGCAGGTTGTCGAAGGGCGTCAGCATCCCAAACTTAAGAGTCGAGTTCATGGGCGGGTTTTGGAGCACCCCACGCACCGTTAGGATACGGGCATAGGTCTCACCCGCATAGAAGGTGAGTGTCTTCCCGATGGGATCCTGGCTGCCAAAATATTTCTTTGCCGTCTTCTGCGTGAGAAGGACGGTATTGGGATCGGTCAGCTCGTTGTTGCCTTCCGCCAGCGGGAAATGGAACAGTTGGACGAAGTCGGGATCGACAAAATGTACCTGTTCCGAGAAGGTCTCGCTCGTGTCCTGCCGAATAGTGACACCCCTGCCTTTATAGCGTGTGGCGGCCTTTATCGCGGGGAACTGTTGCCGGGCCGGCAGTACGGCGGCTATGGGGAAGACCCCTTTCAACCCTTCACCATCCTTTTTATATGTCAGCGCCCGGTATACCTGGTCCGGGTGGGGCTGGAAATTGTCGAAGCTGAATGCATACCGATACATTTGGTAACCCCATACCATCGATGCGATGCCGATGGCCATGCCGATGATGTTGATGAGGGTGTAGCTCTTGTATCGCCGAAGGTTCCGATAGATGGTCTTGAAGTAGTTTGTAAACATGGCGGCCAGTTTATTTAGATGGGATCAATTTTGAGCCCGAAATAGATGCAATTGATTTGCAAGCACTTGGTGAACGGCAGGAAGAGGGGTTGACCCGTTTGTGATACAGGGGCTGTCCGGTTCCGATACAGGATATGTGGGCGTATTGGATAGAGGCTTTTGGCGGCGGGTGACGAAAAATTACCAGCATTTGATCTAATTGTTACAATCGAGGGATTTAAAGGTGGTTAGTTTTGTCTTACATTTTTATTCACTTTAAATCTTTTCGAATGAAGTACTTATTTTCAATGGTGCTGCTTTTTGGAATGGGAGCAGTGGGCAAGCCCCAGGGCAAGAAGCAGCTTTTTATCGATGTCCATTATCTCGGCGCCGGGAAGGTGTCGTATGAAGCCGTCGCGCAGGTGCATGCGAAGGACCTCGCCACGGAAGGGAGGTATCGCGTGGAATTCCTTAAATACCGGGTAGATAGAGTGGATGGTGATAAATGCGAAATTGAAATAACTATTTTTAAGGATCAATCTGGGACCCATACCGCCACGTTACGAGTGGGATATCCAGGGGGATCATTCTTGATTTTATTTGTTACTAATCGGTCACTAATTCTTCCAAAACCTGCGTCCAATGAGCAAAAGTATATTCTGTATTGTCACTTGTGAACATTAAACTAATTGATTCTATGATTTGATATTCAATGAGGAAATTTATTGGAGAATTTATGGAGATAACAGTATGTTCCGTGACGAAAAATGCGGAACTCATCAAGAGCTAATTTGTATTTTTATGGTGGAAAGTAGATCTCACAAGATGTTGCACAATTTGAATAACCTGCCTGAGCTTGGTAGGAAATGTTTTTTTGAATTGGGAAACTCTTTTTACTTCAAGAATGTCGAGGACAGGAACGAACCTTGTACTAAAAATGCCCGCATTTGCGGGCATTTTTAACGATATTTGGTCACTGATTAACCAAAGCGATCAATCAGGCGGGATATTTATCCTCTTTAATTCAATGTAAAATTAATGAAAATATTTTTATTAAATATTAATTTATTTAAACAATCAACTTTCTAAATTACGTTATCATAAACAATTGATTTACAAGTGCTTCTTACGTATGACACCTATAGCAACCGAATAGTATTTTCTGACCATATTTCAACTGGTATATTACCACATTTTGCTGCAGCAATTCGGCTATGGCGTGAAAGAGGCCCGGCTAATTTCCTAACATTTGATTTTTCGAGGGTTTCAAAAGCATTCGCCAATGGAATGCTTGGCGTTATAGCAACTGCGAATAATTTGCGTTCCCAGGGCGTAGACATATTAGTAACACCACCTTATAATCAAATACCAAGGCATTTTTTTTCATCTACTAACTGGGCGCATTTATTAGATCCCCAGCTTATACGCACAAACAATAAAAGAAACCATTTCGTTCAACGATTTTCGAGTTATGAAGAATTGCCGGCGGTGGTAAACAATTTTATGGAAGTCGTTCTTAGACACATACAGATGCCAAGGGATATTCAATCTGCGTTGGAATGGTCAGTCAATGAGATATGCGACAATGTTATTAACCATGCCCAGACTGGTGCGGGCGGTTATTTACAAGTAATAGCCTATCCAAAACATGATCTCATCGCTTTTACTGTAGCAGATGCAGGCCGGGGCATTCTGCATTCTCTACGGGAAGGAATTCCCACACTAGAAAACGATGTTCAGGCAATAGAAGAAGCTATCAAGGCGGGTGTCACACGTAACAAACAGTTCGGGCAAGGAAATGGACTGACGGGAACTTCCCGCATCACATCCATGACCGGTGGATCACTGGATATTCTTACCGGTGACGGAAGGCTGCTATTCGAAAGGCATGGCAACAAGACCTTTGAGTATGGTAATAATAGAAGTTTTCAAGGAACCTGTGTAAGTGGCCAAATAGTACTAAGTCATCAATTCTCAGTTAGACAGGCGCTGACATTTGGAGCTATTCCATATGAGCCATATACCATTGTTGACCAAAAATATGAGATGCAAGATGAAGATGCTTTACTGGTAAAAATGAGTAAACAGGAAGGGGGGACTGGTACCAGGGCTGCTGGTGGAGAAATGCATATGATGATCCTAAATCTAATGGAGGCAAAGCCCGGTTACCCTATTTATCTTAATTGGGAAAATATCGAAGTGATTGCGAGCAGTTTTGCAGATGAGTTCCTGGGCAAACTTTTTGTGAAACTTGGTAAAGTGCAATTTGAAGCCGTTATCAAAAACATATATATCAATGACGTTGTTGAACATATTATCAGTAAAGCTATTTCGGAAAGAGCATCGGACTAATGCTCGGTGACTTACACTTAATGGAATACGCTCTGCTGATCAGATAAACCAAATTGCTAAAAAGCTGCCAACCTATTGTATTTTGTCATCAAGAATCATTCGTTCTCAGATGGAAACAAAGGATAGCAGCGTTTCTGTTTGTATGGTTCCTCGAAAAGAACGGCATTTTATATCGCCCGGATAGTTCTAAAAAGATTGCGGACAATGCCTTGGTGGCACTCATGCTTATGATAGCTGAAAGCAAACCGGAGGAAAAAGAAATGATGATAAAAGTCGTGGTGAACCTGATCAACCTTAAGATTTATTACTAACCTGTTACTAACTCCTGTCAAACGCCCTAAAATTGATATGCCCCCTAAATGTTAGACACATTTAGGGGGCATTTTTTATGGATAAAAGAGTCAAGTACAGTATTAAACAGAAGCGATTGACAGGTGGAGCATTTCCTCATGACCAGGGTCAACGAAGCGATGGGCCTAAGAGTTAGTTTGTATAGCTACCTATGTGCAAACAGCCTAACGGATAAATAATGAATTCCTGGTGTCTCCAAGTATCGCTATTTGACCATCGGAGCGGTCCATTTAGCTTTGCAGCTCATTACCCCTTTCCGTAAGCTATGAAAATTCATAAGTTCCTCCAACGGTCGATACCCTATGTCTTCTTTTGTCACCTGTTAACCATAGTGTGCGTGTATACCGCAAAGGCCCAATGTCCGGCCTCCTTGCCGCTGGTGATCAATTCGGTGACCCCCACCGCAAGCCGTTGCCAGGCCTCGGGGACGGCCACCGTGTCCGTTTCAGGTGGAGCGACGCCTTATACCTATAGTATCATCGCCGGTCCATCCACTGCCCCCGCGCAGTCGTCCAACGTGTTCTCCTCCCTGGCGCCGGGGGTCTATACGATACAGGTGACCGATAATTGCAATACGTCCGTAACCGGCACCGTTACGGTGACCGGCAACTATACCATTCCCTCACCCACCGCGACGACCCAAACAACTTCGTGTCCGAACAGTAACGACGGCTCCCTGACGATCAACGTCACGGGTGGTCTGGGATCGTTTTCCTATTCATTGATCAATCCTTCCCCCGTTACCGCGGGGCCGCAGGCCAGCAATGTATTTACCGGAATACCCACCGGCACGTATACCTACCAGGTGTCCGACTCCTGCGGCAATTTCCAGACCAGGACGGCTACCGTTGCAGCCGGTAGCGGCGGAAATATAAGTCCCGGAATCTTTTTGCAATATGTGGCCTGCGATTCTTTTGAAGCGAAGCTCACCATTTACGTGAACCAATTAAGGCCACCTTATACCGCTACCTTTACGCTGCCGGACGGCAGGGCGTGGACCTACGTGCTCTCCGCCTCCGACTTAAGTTCAGGTTATGCCGAGATCGACGTTTACTTCAGGTATCATCACGTCACGGGTGTTTCGGACCCCATGAATTTTTCGGTGAACGACAATTGCGGCACCTACTCCCATTACCAATTATTGATGTCGACTGTTCTCGATATGAACGAAATGCGCTACGACCCTGTCGGTTGCGGGAGCGGATACACCTATACGTTCGATCCGGTCGGCGAGGGGCACTGTTCCACCATTACGTATACGTTGATAAGCCGGGCCGGCAATACCCTGGCCGTCCAAACCAATAATTCGACATTTGGCGGATACCCCCCGGGTAAAGGCTACAAAGTGATCCGGCAGGATTGCTGCGAAAAAGATTCGTTGACGTTCACCTGGGACCCCCCGCCTTCCTATTCGAGTATAACGCCGCTCCTCGCCAACCCCTTCGTCACCTGCAAGGAGAACACCACCTCCGAGTACTTTATGGTGACTGCAAACTTTACACAGTCGATCGTGCTGGCGTCCGGTCCCCCTTCCATGACATTTTTGGATGGCACGGTGTATACGTACACCTACCCCGATACCATACAGGATCCAAACCTGGGCATCAACGTCGTATACTTGTCCGGGTTAACCGCCGGTACCTATAAGGTATATGACCTCGATATATGTGGTGGCAAAGACAGCACGACGTTTACGATCAGTCCTTCGAATCTGCGCCAAGCGACATTGACCGCAAAGGGGGAGGTGGCCTGCGGAGGCGGGGGCAGCATCGTCCTGAATACAACGTCCAACGCCCCGTATGCTGCGATTTCGATCAGCCCGTCGGGAACAACGGTCTATACCATCCAGTCACCTTCTGTCAATACGGTGACCGGTCTGACGCCGGGAACTTATTATTTGACGTATCAATTTTCAGATTTTGTACAGAACTTATTACCCATTATATACCCAACGGGCTTCCCAACCGCGGCTTGTGACGTCCTTATGGACACGGTCGTTGTCCCCAGCTATGTGCAACCTTCATTCTCCACGACCCCGGCCGTGGCGAATTGCGGGGCAACCCGGGACGTGGCGTTGCTCCCTGACAGCGCCAGCGGTGTTCAACCCTACCAATACCAGATCACCGCCGGGCCGGAAACAACCACCGCCCAATCCAGCCCGGTGTTCACGGGGCTGGCCGCCGGTACCTATACGTTCCTGATGTCCGACGCCTGCGGTAACAGCTACTCCAGCAACATCAGCATCGATACGCTGTCCGTACCTGCTGTGACCACAACCGGGGGGAATTGCGCCGGCGGCGCTGCCACGTTCACCCTCCCGGTGACCCCGTTCAATAGCTATACCTGGCGGCATCCTGACGGTACGATCACAACCGGGGATACCCTTGCCTTCAATCCCATTACCGGCGCTGACACGGGCACCTACACGATAACGGCTACCAGCACGATAGGCGGCTGTACCAGTACCAGCAGTAAAACCCTCACCCTGGGCTTTTGCACGGTGTTACAGGAGACCCTGCTGCATTTCAGCGGCCAGCAGAAAGACGACAATATCCAGCTCAGCTGGCAGATGGCCGATCAGGCAGGGATCAGCTATTATATAGTTGAGCGAAGCACAGACGGGGTTACGTTTGCTTCCGTGCAAGAGGTCATGGCCACCAACGCCGCACAGGCTAACTATACGGCCATCGATACACACATACCATCCGGCGTCGTATATTACCGGCTGCAAATGGTGGGAAACAACGGTGTCATCAACTATAGCCAGGCTGTCTTATTCAACATGGACAACAGCTCTTCTTTTAGTGTAGCGCCCACACTGATCACCGGCAATACACCGGTGAAATGCACCTACCCCGGCGCCAGCAGCAACGGCATTATCCGGGTGGTGGGCGTAGATGGCAGGGTATATCGGACCATAACTGCCGCCGCAGGCTCAACAGCTACCAGTATCGACCTTACCGGATTGGCAAGAGGTGACTATTTCGTTGTTTTTACACGTAATGATACGATGGTTCCGACACAGGTGTGGAAGGAATAGTTAGTCAAATGATTGGGCTGCAAAAATCCTTGATACAGTTGAGCGTTCAAGAAATGTTATTATGCATAGTGGTGATTTACGTAATCGGGACATTGAACGTGTTGGATCGCATATTCAGGATTGGATTAGACAGGTTGGTTCATAATCAGTATAAAAAGAGGTCTAATTATGGCTAACTTGTTGTGATTAGATTAGAAACGTTTACAGTTTCTTCGGTTAATATCCGATGGACATTTGCTGCTTTACAAACTGTTTATTTTCAATTTCATCAACCAATGCCGCTGCATAATCCTCCATTGAAATTTTGCTGTCTCCATTACTGTCAACGATCATATTGGTAGTTCCGAGCCGGTATTTGCCTGTACGTTCGCTGGGTTCCACGTCCCTCGCCGGGCTAAAATAAGTCCAGTTAATTTCTGAGTTTCTATAAAGATCAAGCACATAAGCGTGGGCGAATATGTCTGGCTTCCATTCTTCAGGAAGGGAGTCCATAATAGGGCTATCTACCACCCTAATACCCGGGGCAACTTCAGTGTTGCCAGCGCCGCCAACAATAATCAACCTTTGATCCGGTTTCCCTTTTAACACGACGATTAAGTTCTCGTTAGCCTTTTTGAACTGTTCCGGTGTTGATCCTCTCGCCGCCGAAATGGCAGAAATAATAAGGTCATACCCACTTAATAAGGAAGGTAATTCAGTTTCATTCAGGAGATCGCCCTTTATAACGACCAGATTAGCATGCTGCACCTTTAATGCGTCGGGATGGCGCTGCGCCGCCGTTACTTCATATCCCTTGTCCAGGGCTTCTTTTAAAATACGTTGTCCGATGTTGCCTGTGGCCCCGATTAACAGAATTTTCATGTTTTTAATATTGATATTTAAAAATGACAGGAAGCTTAATCGACAAGTGAACCGCAGGAAAGATTGATAACAGTGCCTGTGATGGCGCTCGCCTGATCCGACGCGATAAAAGCAGCTGTATTGGCTACCTCTGCCAATTTGGGTAACCGTTTTAATAAAGTCATACTTTCCATAAGCGACTGAAACTCCTTGTTCGATGGCATGCCGTAAGCTTTGGCGTGCAGGCCGAAGACTTCAGTAATAGTACCTGTTTCCGGAATCCCATCGGGGCGAAGGCAAACCACTCTTACGCCATAGGAGCCAAGCTCTCCCGCCAGGGTGCGTGTAAATGCTTCAATGACTGACCATGCTGCAGCCATACCACCTACAAGCGGTGCTGCCTTCTTTGACGGCGTAGCAGTCAAGGTAATGATGACGCCTGAACCATTCTTGACCATATGCTTTCCGGCAGCTTTCGCAGTTAAGAAATGAGAGTGAGCATACAGGTTGATAGGGAAAGTAAAGGCTTCCGGAGATAATTCGAGCAAAGGAATACCCTGTACTCCGGTCTGCGGAGTGCTGATCGCATTAAATGAAATGTCTATTTTTTCGACTTTCTCCAATATCCGCCCAAAGTTTTTGTTCACATCATGCTCGCTTGTAGCATCAACAACGCCCACGTCTACCGAACCACCTTCCATAGTAATTTCTTCGGCCACATTCTCTAATGAATCTAGAGTGTGTCCGGTTAGGAACACTCTCGCGCCCTCGCGGGCAAAAGCATGTGCGACAGCGCTTCCAATAGCACCGCCCGCCCCGTAAATAATCGCATTTTTGTTCTTTAAGATCATAACTTTTAATTTTTTAAATTTTATAATATCCCCATCCTGCTAATACATTAACCTTTAATTTCAGTATGGTCATGCCTGAAATTGTACGAGCCGATTTCGGTAACACGATGTACTACAGGCAATTCATCGCAGCGGTCTTTAATGCCGGCCTGAAAATCTTTGAAAGCTCGTATACCAGTTAACGGGGCCTTTCCTTCACCAGAATAATTGGCGATATGCATAAAGGTCTGTCCGTCTTCCAGCTTATAAGTGGCATAACTGAGCCCTTCCATTCTTTCATGATGCAGTTGCTGATACACTTCCTTTATCAATTGCTCATTTTCTGCAACCTTGCCGGGTTTTACTTTGTAGCGAACGATTACTTTTTCCATTTGATTAAATGTTATACTTTGTTGTTATAAAATGCAATCGGTTTTTAAATAGGGTTGGAATTTATTAGGCAAAAATGACAAACTGCCTGCATCATTTACATTGCGCGACAGCATAGTTTATTTATTAATCATTTCATCAATAGTTACCTGCGGCGTAAGCGATTTATGCGTTTTTTCAGTAACAATTTCATTTGCAAGTTTAAAAGAAACAGTTTCCGCTATATCTCTTGATGAAGTACCTATTTTCACCTGGTAGTCGCCTGCATCGGCTATCCAGGCTGATCTACTGGTATAAAAAGAGGCCAAATCGGCTGAGTTTAGCTTAAATACTAAAAGCTGCGACTGACCGGGCGCTAATAAACCCGTCTTGGCGAAACCCTTCAATTCCTGCTCAGGTTTGTCAAGGGTTTGGTTTGGCGCGCTCAAATAAAGCTGTACAACCTCCCTGCCTGCGACTTTGCCGGTATTTTTTACCGTGACTTTAACTGTAATGCCATTTTTAAAAACGGGCGAACTTGCCTCTACATCCCCGATCTCAAATTTGGTGTACGACAAGCCGTAACCAAACTCGTAAGCCGGGTTAATCTTAAACGAATCGTAATAGCGGTAGCCAACATAAATGCCCTCCTGGTAGGTAACTTCTGCGGGCCTGCCGGTTAATGGGTTGACGGTTTGTCCAGGCGGCAACGGAAGGTCCTTGCCGGGAAAATTTTTCGCTGAAGGCACATCATTGTAATCAACAGGGAAAGTTGTGGTTAATTTACCTGACGGGTTTACCTTACCACTCAATACATCAGCGATGGCGTTACCCGCCTCCTGGCCGGGTTGCCAGGCCAGCAAAATACCGTCGGCTTTGTCACGCCAGCTGGCCACTTCGATCACCCCACCAATATTTAAAATAACCACCACTTTTTTACCTTTCGCATGGAAAGCGTTTGACACGCTGTTAATAAGACGTTTTTCAACACCTGTTAAAGTAAAATCGTTTTCCACTTTGCGGTCGGCAAATTCACCTGCATTTCTGCCAATGGTTATCACCGCAGCGTCAGCCTCCCTGTCAATCAAGGCTTCGGAGATATCCATCTCGGGGACGGGCGGCAGGGCAATAAAAGGCGGCAGGCCTTTTGGCTGCTTCGCCTTTGCATCTGCCAGATAATCAGCATAACTTTTTGCAAGCATTTCCTGTACTTTGTACCCTGCGTTGCTTAAGCCCTGCAATAATGATACTGTATATGCCCTATTCACATTACCGCTGCCGGTACCTCCCGCAATAATATTATAGGAGGTGTTCCCAAATAGGGCCAGTCTTTTTCCGGAGGCAAGCGGTAGGGTTTCATCTTCATTTTTCAGCAATACCATGCCCTGGGCCGCTGCCATCCGTGAAACTTTGGCGTGACTCTTCAGATCTGGTTTGCCGGAATATTTATACCCTTTAAATGTGGGTGATTTAAGTATGATGTTTAATATCCCCGCCACATTTGCGTCCAATTGTCCGATACTTAAACTGCCATCTTTTACAGCTGCAACAATAGCGTCCGACTGGTCGGGATAACCTGGCATCAGCCAGTCATTACCGGCGTTCATTTGCGCGACAGCATCACGGCCGCCCAAAAAATCGGTCATCACGAAGCCTTTAAAACACCACTCTCCCTTCAAAATGCCGGTTAAAAGATCCCGTCTTTCAGAGGTGTACGTGCCGTTTATTTTATTGTAGGATGACATCACGGTCCATGGCTGTGATTGTTTTACCGCCATCTCAAATCCATTCAGGTAAATCTCCCTCATGGCCCTTTCGCTCACAATGGTGTTTACCTGCATTCGATTGGTTTCCTGGTTATTTGCCGCGAAATGTTTTATAGAAGTGCCTACACCGTTACTTTGAATACCCTTTACCATAGCGGCGGTCATGCTTCCCGAGACTAACGGGTCTTCCGAATAGTATTCAAAATTCCTTCCGCCCAGCGGGTTGCGGTGTATGTTAAGGGCAGGGCCTAATATAATGTCAACGCCATATTCGTGTATTTCGTTCCCGAATGCTGCACCTGCTTTTTTAACCAGCGCAGTATCCCATGAGGAAGCCAGCAGAGTGGCAACCGGGAATGCTGTAGCGTAATAAGTATTTTGGTCGTGCGGCCGGGGGAATTCAAGATTTAAACCTGCCGGGCCATCCGAAACGGTGATGGAAGGAATGCCTAAACGAGGGATGGCATGAGTGCGCCCAGCCGAGCCGGCGACTTTTTCAGGTATATTATAAGTATCAGGATCGGTTGCGGGAAATGTAACGCCGCCAATATTGATGGGTTTGGGCGCTTCGCCTTTTGGTGGCGGTGGCATTCCGGGAAGTTTAAAGCCCATGCCCACCACCAGTTTTGCTTTTTCTTGCAGGGTCATAGCGGCTATTACCTGCTTTAAACTGCTCTTGCCTAATTGTGGGAGCGGTCTTTCAACCTGCGCCTCAACGGTTGAATAAAACAAGCTGGTCAATACAAATAATGCAACTTTTAGAATGAGTTTGTGATTACTTTTCATATATGCTCCGTGTTTATATTATTCATTGGTATTCATGTCTGTTTACCTGTTTTTATCGGTGATTAACGATGTATAATTAAATATTATACGGCAAAGGTAAGTCCGGTATTACGCAGCTATATGCTGTGATTTCGACATTTTAGGGGGTTGTTTTAGACAATCGGGTAACTTACCTTTGTGAAAAAAATGAAACAATTAGCTATCCTGATTCCTGATGGCCCTTCAACTTTAAGCAGCCTGATATTAACAGTTGAAGTAATTGAGGCAGCAAATGCATATTTCATCCAAAATGGGAAGGCCCCGGTATTTCACACCACCTTAGTCGGAAATGAAAAAGCAAAAACTATAAATGGCTCGTTTGCAATTCAGCAGGAAAAAAGCACCAGCGATCTTGATATGGTAGATTTGATCATTGTTCCTGCATTAGGTAATGATATCGAATCCGCAATAAAAAATAACAAAAAAAATATTGAATGGGTGATGGATCAATATAAGAACGGGGCAGAGGTGGCCAGTTTATGCACCGGAGCATTTATTCTCGGTGCAGCAGGTTTATTAAATGGAAAGTCATGCTCAACGCATTGGGGCTTTGCCGACACGTTCAGAAGTATGTTCCCGGAAGTGAATTTGACCATTGAAAAAATTATTACCGATGAACGTGGCGTATACACTTCAGGCGGGGCTTTATCTTCTTTGAATTTAGTGTTGTACCTGATAGGAAAGTATTACAGCAGGGAAACTGCCATATACTGCGCTAAAGTATTTGAACTTGAAATAGAGAGGAACAATCAATCCCAATACATTATTTTCTCCGGTCAAAAAAAGCATGAGGATGAACAAATTAAGACAGCGCAGCTATTTATGGAAAATAATGTCGGCGATAAGATTATCATTGAAAAATTATCTTCGAAATTTTCCATAGAGCGAAGAAATTTTGACAGGCGATTTAAGAAAGCAACCGGAAATACTCCGCTTGAATATATGCAAAGACTTAAAGTAGAAGCTGCAAAAAAATACCTGGAGAAAAGCCGTAAAACTGTTAACGAAGTAATGTATAAAGTTGGCTATTCCGATGTAAGGGCGTTTCGTGAAGTGTTTAAGAAAATTACCGGTATGTCGCCAATCGAATATAAGAATAAGTATAACTAAAAGTAACGCCGTAACTATTGAAATTGAATCGTTTGTTTGAGCCAATCAATGACGAAAAGAATAGACAGCTCACTCGGTACGTAAGCTGATGACAGGGTTGATGATCGCGGCCTTGACCGACTGGTAGCCAATGGTTAGCACGGTGATCAGCAGGACGGACACGCCTGACAACAGGAAGAGGGAGGGCCGGATGGGGATATGATAGGCGAAGTTATCGAGCCAGCGGGTCATCAGCCACCAGGAGAGGGGCAGGGCGATGAGCATGGCAAGGACTACCAGTTTAATGAAATCCCGCGAGAGCATAACGACAATGGCGCTGATGTTGGCGCCGATGACCTTGCGGATGCCGATCTCCTTCTGACGTACCTGGGCGGTAAAAGCTGCCAGACCGAAAAGCCCCAGGCAGGAGATGAGGATGGCGAGCCCGGCGAAGTAACGCGCGAGAATGGCTATCCGACACGGATTTACCGGACAGCGGCTGTATCGTTACCGGACGGGCGGCCCCTGCGACGAAATAGTATTTCCCTGACTGTCAAAGCAATTATAAGTCTGGCACAGGATTTCCGGATATACTTTCACAAAAGCCTTTCTATGTCTGTGAATGCCATCTCGGTGAAAGTAGCCTGGCGCAATATCCTCCGGCAACGGTGGTATTCGCTGATCCATGTCCTTGGACTGGCCATCGGCATCTGCGTTTGTATCGTGATCTATCTTATCGGCCGCTACGAGCTGAGCTTCGATAACTTTCACCCTGATGCAAACAGGATCTATCGCATTGTAGGCGATGTGCGGGACAGGGATGGCAATGTGGTCTTTCTCAACAGCCCGTTCAAGGAGGTGGCAGGGATCGAACACCTGATCGCCGGGTTCGAGGTTAAGACGGCTTTCCATGTTTTTGGCTCGACCATCTCGGTGCCTTCGGCAAATAGCCAGGTCATGAAGACCTACGATAATCGACAGGAAGGTAGTTATGCGCTATCCACCATTTTGACGGGACCGGATTTCTTCCGCCTCTTTCCGCATGAGTGGCTGGCGGGCAGCCCATCGGTGCTGGACCAGCCGGGGCGCATAGTGCTGGCCGAGAGCGTGGCGCGGAAATATTTTGGGACGGATAGGGTGGAGCAGATGCTGGGTCGGAGGGTGATCTATGACGACAGCCTCACGCTAACGGTGGCGGGCCTCATACGTGACTGGAACCGCCCTTCCGATCTCAACTATACTTCTTTTATCTCGATAAGCACGGTGCCGGAAACCTGGCTGCGGGAGCGTATTCCTACGACAGATTGGAGCAGTCTGCAACCGCGGCGCTCGCAGGCGTTTGTGCGATTGGAAAAGGGGGTAGACCCTGCGCGTGTGAATGCGGAACTCGCTGAATACATCCACAAGCTAATCCCCGCGCCGGTGCTTTTTACGGGTGCCAGTCATCTGCGGCTGTACCTGCAATCGCTGCGCGATATGCATTATACGCCGGATTTTCATCCTGCCGATACGGGCGACGATTTCCCAAAGGCCTATCTGCCGCTGCTGTACGCGTTGATGTGGCTGGCGCTGTTCGTTCTGGGGCTGGCCATCATCAATTTTATCAACCTCTCGACGGCCCAGAGCTTCCAGCGAATGAAGGAGGTGGGCGTCCGCAAGGTGATGGGCAGCAGCCGGGGAGCGCTTGTCGGGCAGTTCCTGATCGAGACACTGCTGCTGACGGTGTGCGCCCTGGCGCTTTCCATGTTGCTGGTATTGCCGGCATTATGGTTGTTTGGCGACAGTATTCCGGCCGGGGTACGATTTCGGTTTTGGGATGGGGGCAACTGGTTGTTCCTGCTGGGGATGACGGTGTTTACGACGCTGATAGCAGGGGTTTATCCGGCCCGGCTGATGTCTTCTTATCTGCCCGTGCTGAGCCTTAAGGGATCGCTGGATAAAAGCGGAACGGGTGGTGTGGGACTGCGACGGGGGTTGATCATTTTCCAATTTTCCATTTCCCTGCTCTTCATCATCGGATCGCTTGTGATCGGTCGGCAGGTGCGGTATATGCGGAATTCGGATAAAGGCTTTAACAGTGATGGGGTAGTAACGGTGGACTATCCGGGGGCCGGGCCGGGTCAAATGCGGTTATACGCCGAAGCGGTAAGTAATCTGCAGGGTGTAAAACAAGCGATCTTGCAAGGGCACGCGCCCATGGGCAGGGATCATCCGATGGCTACGTTTGTGTATCGATGGGAGAACATGAAGAAAATGCGTGAGACGACGGCGGAAATGGAGATCGGAGACAGCAACTTTATTCCCTTTTATCACATGCGACTGGCGGCAGGGGGTAATGTCCATGAGGGGGAGAATGTGGTACCGGTGTTGATCAATGAAACGTATGCCCGGACACTGGGCTTTAAAGATCCGACACTGGCGTGTGGAAAGCAACTCTTATACCGGGAGAATGGTCTGTGGTATACGATTTCCGGGGTTGTCAGGGATTATCACCAGACCTCTTTCCATGAAACGATCCGGCCGCTGATCATCATTACATGGCTGTCTGACGCCAGAAGCGTGGCGGTTCGGTTGGGCGTTCGGGGGGACTCGGCGAAGAAAGTGATGTCGGCGCTGGAGTCGGAGTGGAAGATGCTTTTTCCGCGGGCTCCGTTTACATCCACTTCCCTCCAGGATACGGTCGATCGGCTGTACCTCGAGGAAAACCGGACGGCCCTGCTAATGCAATCGGCAACGGTGATCATGATCCTTGTCTCGTGCATGGGGTTGTTTGGACTGGCGTTATTCTCCGCAAGCCGGCGGGCAAAGGAGATCGGTATCCGCAAGGTCCTGGGGGCTACCGTGGCAGGTGTGTCTTTGCTGTTAAGCCGCGAGTTCCTGCTGCTGGTGATAACGGCGATAGTGATCGCCTCACCGTTGGCATGGTTCCTGGCCAACAGCTGGCTACAGGATTTTGGCTATCGCACCGCGGTGGATGGCTGGGTGTTGGTGGAGGCCGGCGGTGCGGCGCTGGTGTTGGCCGTGGTGACGGTGGGGTTCCAGGCATTCCGGGTCGCCAGCGTAAATCCGGTGGATGTAATACGGGATGAGTGATCGTCTTCAGTTGCCAGGAAAATTGAAGAAATATATAAGCATTCCCAAGAAAAGTATAAACGGGGGCAGGTCGTTTATGAGACCTTTGCATAGAACAATTAATACAAACTCAAATGAAAAAGACCGTATTTATTACAGGCGCGTCTTCCGGCTTCGGAAGGACAACCGTCAAATTATTCCATCAAAAAGGCTGGAACGTCATTGCCACCATGCGTTCCCCCGAAAAAGAATCGGAACTTTCCACCATCCCGGGTGTGCTTGTGACGAGACTTGATGTAACCGACAACCACAGCATTGGCGAGGCCGTGCAAGCAGGTATCCGTCAATTTGGCCAGATCGATGTGCTGGTGAACAACGCCGGCTTCGGAACGCTTGGCGCGCTGGAAGCCGCACCCGAACAAGTGATCAGACAACAGTTCGAGGTCAACTTCTTCGGGTTGATCGAAGTCACCAGGGCCATTTTACCGGGTATGCGGGCGCATAAAGCCGGTACCATCATCAATGTATCTTCCGTTGGCGGAAGGCTTACCTTCCCGTTCTGCACGCTTTATCATGCCACTAAATTTGCCGTAGAGGGACTGACCGAATCCCTGCAATACGAACTGAACCCACTGGGCATCCGGCTTAAGCTGGTTGAACCGGGCGGTTATAAGACAGACTTTGCCGGGCGCTCCATGAGCTTTTACGGCGTAGGCGGCATTGACGACTACCAGCAGTCATTCGACCGGTTTCTGGGGAGATTAGAGCAATGGCCTATGTCTGAAAACATCGGCGAGGTAGCCGAAGCTATCTACGAAGCAGCCTCGGACGGTACTGAAAAATTACGGTATCCCGTAGGACACGATACCGTGCCATTGCTGGAGGCCCGGCAGCAAATGGACGATATGGCGTTTAAAAGGATGATAGTCAGCCAGACTGGTATCTGAGTGATAGCTGCCCTGCAAAATAGTAAAGCAGGGCAGTTTTTTCTTTAATTTTGTGACATCAATGAAAAAAGCAGACAAATCGTATATCGATCTTGAATCCATCAGTGACCTGCACGACCTGGTACAGTATCCCCGGCCGCGGCATCCCCTGATCAGTGTCATCGACCATAAGGATTTTTATGCCAGGCGGCCGAAAGGAAATGCACTATTTCGGTTCGGGTTTTACACGATCTCCTGCAAAAAATTCGAGGGGTTGCTACATTACGGCAAAAGCCATTACGATTTTAGAGAAGGTTCTCTTATGTTTACCGCGCCGGGCCAAATGATCGGATCGGGGCCCGATGTCAAGGTGGATGAAGGATGGGCCTTGTTTATTCATCCGGATTTGCTTCATGGGACCGATCTGGGCAAAAAGATGCACCAGTATTCCTTTTTTAACTATGAGGTGAACGAAGCGCTGCATATTTCTGAGGAAGAAAGTAAGATCATCAGGGATTGTGTCGATAAGATTGCCAGGGAATACAATCAGTCTATCGATAAGCATACGCAAAGTGTGATCGTTAGCACTATAGAACTACTCTTGAATTATTGTAACCGTTTTTATGACCGGCAGTTTTATACCCGGGCTAAAGTGAATGGCGATGTCGTGCAGCGGTTCGAAGCATTGCTAAAAGATTACTTTAGCCAAAGCACGCTGATAGAATCCGGTTTGCCTGCAGTCACTTATTTCGCTTCAAAGCTGAATCTGTCGCCCAGTTATCTTTCGGATCTCCTTCAGAAATTCACTGGAAAGAGCACGGTGGAACATATTCACCTCGAACTGGTCGACAAGGCCAAGTCGCTATTATGGGGAACGGAAAGTTCGATCAGCGAGATCGCCTATGGGCTTGGCTTTGAATACCCTTCACATTTTACCAAGATCTTTAAGGCTAAAACCGGCAAGTCGCCGAGCGAGTACAGGAATCTCAATTAGAGCGGCTTTTGGCTAAAAAATGGATGTGGGTTGTCACTACATAAAACATGGAATATGTTTTTTTTGGAATGTTCTTTACCTTTATGCTATACCTACGCAACTCATATTAACTAAAGCCTTAAATTTTAAGATTATGAGTAATAATGCAGCAACAACAACTGGCCTGAAAGGCCAAAAGGTTGGGAAACACATGACCGGCACACGTGAAGAGTGGCTGGCTGCCCGCCTCGATCTTCTCAAGGCGGAGAAGGAGCTAACGCGTCGCAGCGATGAAGTGGCGCTGCAGCGTCAGCAGTTGCCCTGGGTCCGGATCGGGAAGGGGTACCGGTTCGAGACGGATGAAGGGAACGCCTCGCTGACGGATCTATTCAAAGGGCGCTCGCAGCTCCTCGTCTATCACTTCATGTTCGGCGCCGACTATAAGGCCGGGTGCCCCAACTGTTCGTCAATCGCAGACGGGTTCAATGGTAATGTCGTTCACCTGGAGAACCACGACGTCTCGTTTTACGCAATATCGCGGGCCCCGCTGGAGAAATTACAGGCGTACAAGCGACGGTTGGGATGGACGTTTCCCTGGGCTTCTTCGCTCGGCGGTGACTTCAACTCCGACCTTAACGTCTCGTTCAGCGAGGAACAACAGCGGGAAGGGGGCATCGAGTACAACTATCGGCGAGAGCCGGCGTGGAAGGTACAAGGCATCGGTGACTCAATGACAAAGCAGGGCGAGGATCCTGTAGCCCAAATTGCTGCCACGACCGGAACCGACGTGGCTACGTTCACGCGGGAGAGGCCGGGTATGAGCGCGTTTGCGATGGAGGATGGCGTCGTCTACCACACCTATTCCGCCTTTGCGCGCGGATTAGATGCCCTTTGGGGCGTATACCAATGGCTGGACCGGGCACCCCTGGGGCGAAATGAGACTACTGGTACCTGGTTTCGCCGTAACGACGAGTATGGCTTTTAAGCTAACTTCCCGCCAAACCTTCTTTGGTGTATCGGTGCTGCTCTTTGCCGCCAGCACGGTGGTCACAATAGTTTGGGGTGCATCCATGTCCACAATGGGTGGCATGCCGATGCCAGGCGGCTGGACAATGTCAATGACGTGGATGCCTGGGCAGAATTGGTCAGGCGCGGCGTTGTCGTTTCTCGGGATGTGGGTCGTGATGATGATGGCGATGATGATGCCATCCCTGGTGCCAATGCTGTTTCGGGTTAATTATTATTCTCCTGGTCGCCGGGGCAGGATTGTTTCTCATCGTCCGGGAAGTATTTTTGAAGAATTAGTGGACTAATTCTTTTTTATATACTCTTTATTGCCATTTGCAGTGAGTGTGTACCTGCCGCCCCTGGGTCCTTCATAAATGGTCCTTCCTTTCGCGTCTGTGCCTACTGCCTTATCCGCCGATTTGTTTACGCCTTGTGTTACGGTTTTTGGCGTTGCGGGTGCATTTTTGACGGTAGCCGGTGTTGCCGGCGGATTGGGGGAGACGGCTGGCGTTGCTGGCGGGGTAGGGGTCACAGCGGTGACCTTGGCTGCAGCAGCGGCTGCTTTTTTATCTGCCCTGGCCTGCTTAGCGGCAGCTTTCTTGTCTGCCTTTGCTTTTGCATCGGCAGCGGCCTTGTCTGCGGCTGAAGTGGTCGTCGCCGGAGTTGTCTGCGTGTATCCGACAACAGTAGTCAGGAGCAAGCTTGCGGTCAGGCAACTTAACAGTAATGCTTTCATAATTATAAGTGTTTACTCTTGTTAAAATAAGAATAATTTTATTAATATAAAAATATTCTTATTTGTAGCTGCCGCTGTAAGCTATATTAGATATTATAGTTTAATTACCTTGCTGATACCCTCCATTCCCCCTTGCAGGACCTGCACGATGTAAATACCCTGTGCCAGTCCGGTAAGATTTGTCAGCCTCCATACATTGTCCCCCTTGTTCGCTGTATATTTCCGGTGTATCAACACAACACCTGCCATGTCCCGGAGCAACACTTCCACAGGGCCACTACCGGCAACGGTACAGGTGATTTCTATTTCGCCCCCAAATGGATTGGGACCAACCCTGCTTAGCTGCGGAACAACCATTACGTTATCATATAACTTTACCAACACCACGCCCGAGTAGGTATACCCTCCATCTTTATCTACCAGTCTCAATCTGTAATACAGGCTGTTTCCTCCCTGTATGGGCACCGTATCGGTAAACTGGTAAGACAAGGCCGTACTGCTGTTGCCTGCAGCCGCAACCTGACCGATTTTTATCCAGGCGCTTCCATCATTGCTTCGCTCGATCTCAAATCGCCCACTGTTGGATTCCGATTCCGTTGTCCAGGAAAGAACCGTCATTCCGTTTACAAGCCTGCCGGTAAATGAGCCAATGATGACAGGCAGTATTACCAACGTATTGGATACGATATATATGCCTGTTCCCCCGGAAAAGCTGGTAATGCCATCGAACTCTGCGTAGTTGACCCCGTCTTTGGATCCATACACAGGCGTAAGTATAATTCTGGAACCTTTTACATTTGCCGTTGGTGTTGCTGTCAGGCTGTCCGGGGCAAAAGGACCGCCTACTGTTTTAAACCACAGGAGATTACTCATCATCGATGCCCCGGTACTGGCTTTGAAAGCCAGCGCCGCATTGCGGGCAGCCACCGTATCGGCCGGGTTATAAAAGAAACGGACATTGACCGGGCTGGCCAGCGTGCTGCGAGTGTACACATTCCAGTAGCGGCCCAGCGCAAAAATCCCCTCTGCTCCCGAAGTGGCCGAATAATAGATCGTTGTGGGGTCAGCCGTCGTCGTCAAATTGCTGGAATCTACCACAAACGTAGGATTGGCGCCTGTGCTGCCGGGATCTTTCGCAAGACCGAACAGCAACTTCAACGGATGGGCCGGGTCATAATAGTAAGCCCAGGGGCCGTCTTGCGTACAGGCATACAATGCTTTGGTGGTCGTGGCATTGGGGGAAAGACTGGCCTGGGTAATGCTGCAGGGATCAAAACCCAGCGAGTAATACCAGTTCTCGTTATAATTGATGGCCTGCCGGTCAGCGTCCGACAGCACCGAATTAAATAAGATCGTTTCTGAAAAAGCGCCTGGTCCGTAATTCCCCTGGTAGTAATCGAACCGAATACCGATATAGCCCGTTACCGGAGAGAGGAATGTCTGGAGGGCAGCGGCGGTGGTGCCTAGCAAGGCCGTGTTGATATAAACCTGTGACGCCCCGTTGTTCCGCACCGAATTGATCGACATCAGTGTAGTGGTGCTGGCCACGGCCCCGCTGGCCGTGATATTATTCGTTTCGAACTGAACCATTACCTGGGCAGGGAATAACTGCAAATCCAGTTGGTAGAGGCCTAACCCCTCCGTTATGCCAAAGCTGCTGCTGCGGGACCGGGCAACCTCCATACGTGTGACCTGTGTATTCCCGACCAATTGGGTGACGGGGCCATAAGATAAATAACCGGTGGGGCCATTGGTGTACAAGGAAGGCTGTCCATTATCCCTGCTGATCACTCCGCCAATCATGATCGTCGGCTGATTGGCAGCCGTGGTTTGGGTCGCATTATAGCTATTACCGCTCTGGTCATACCAGATGCTGACATAACCGGTGCCGCTGCCCACAAAGGTCTTCAGCGCCACCGTATCCAGGTCTCCGGCAGCCGTAAAACCGATAGCCTGTGTGGTATTGTCGCTGCTGCGCCGCACCTGGATGGCTTTCCCGGTATAGGCCGAGCTCAACTGCCGCAGGCTGAAGGCGACCAGCGGAGTGGCTGTCGGGTTGCCGGTCTTATCTAATATATTTCCCGCCAATAAGGTACCGGACAGCGATAAGAAAAGGCAGAAGAGTATAATTGCCATCGTAACCTTTCTATACAGGTTATATGTCCGGCGCGTTGGAAGGGTCTTCATGGGTACGTATTTACCGCACAATGCTACCCAATAATTGGCAGGATTGCAATGACAGTAAGGCTCAAATCACACCACTTAAAGGCTACCTATTATATACGCGCCCAACTTATTGGAGCGCCTTCTCCGCATTCAAGATTTAATAAAAGCTAAAAGGTCGGCATTTATGGTTGCAGCTTCTGTCGTGGGCATTCCATGAGGAAAACCCGGGTATGAAATGAGTTTTCCATTTTTTAATAACTTTACCGCCTTTGCTCCGGAAATGGGAAAGGGAACGATCTGGTCATCTTCTCCGTGCAGAACAAGTACCGGCAAATCCACGCTTTTAAGGTCCTCGGTAAAATCTGTTTCTGAAAAGGCTTTTATGCAATCATGATGCGCTTTTATTCCGCCCATCATCCCCTGGCGCCACCAATTATCTCTGACACCTTGAGATATTTGTGCCCCCGGGCGATTGTATCCATAAAAGGGAATGGTAAAATCCTGAAAATATTGTGGTCGTTTCGTGGCGGTGCCTTCACGTATTTCATCGAACACAGATAAAGGAACACCTTCCGGATTATTTTTGTTTTGTACCATGATTGGAGTGACCGCACTGATCAATACCGCCTTGACAACCCGGCCCTGGCCATGTTTTGCGACATATCGGATCACTTCGCCACCACCGGTCGAGTGACCAATGTGTACTGCCTTTTTCAGATCAAGTGCTTGAGTAAGCTCAGCAACATCTGCTGCATAAGTATCCATATCATGCCCATTGGCAGTCTGGGAAGACCTTCCATGCCCTCTGCGGTCATGCGCAATAACCCGAAATCCGTGATTTAGGAAAAACATCATTTGTGTATCCCAGTCGTCTCCTGATAAAGGCCAGCCATGATGAAAAACAATGGGTTGACCTGTTCCCCAATCTTTGTAATAAATTTCTGTGCCGTCCTTCACTTTAATTGTGCTCATTTTTAGAATTTTTGTGATTATTATAATGTTATTATTCAGATCTAATTCTTCACCTTTACCGGGAACGGCGGCCGCACCTGGTCGGGTTGCGGGTTTTGCTGTAATTCTTTCAACGCAACCTCGATGGCTTTTTCCAACTGCGGATCTTTACCGTTTATTACATCGGCGGGTGTTTGCTCTATTTCAATATCAGGTGCAACGCCCACGTTTTCTACGATGAAGCCATCCTTTGTCCAAATACCTACATTGGGCGCGGTTACGGTGCCGCCGTCAATGAACTCTGGAAAACCCAGGATGCCTACAAGTCCGCCCCAGGTGCGTTTACCTACCAGCGTACCCACCTTAAACTTACGGAACATCCAGGGTAGCATATCGCCGCCGGAACCCGCTGTTTCATCGGTAATCATCACCTTTGGTCCCTGAATGGAAGCCGTGGGCGATTTAAGGTCTTTGCCATAACGCATGTGCCAGTTGGCCTGATAAGGGTTTTGCAAAAGGTTTATATAGTAGTCGGCAAGCAATCCGCCGCCGTTAAACCTTTCATCGATAATAATAGCCTTTCTGTTGGCCTGCGGAAAGAAATACCGCTTAAAATAATCGTGCCCTTCATTGGCGGTATTGGGTACATAGACATAAGCGACCTGCCCGTTGGTCGCCTCCGTAACCTTGCGTAGGTTGCCTTCCACCCAATCGCGGTTGCGCAGGTCTGCTTCATTGGTTACAGGCACTATTTTTACAATGCGGCTGCCATCGCCATTGGCGTTGGGCCCAATAGTCAGTTCTGTCAGCTTTCCGGCAGTGTTCTCAAAATACTGGTACAGGTTGGCATCAGCCGTTATAGTATTGCCGTTTACCGCCAGCAGGTAATCACCCGCCTTAGCATTGACGCCCGGCTCTGTTAACGGCGATTTTAAGTTAGGGTTCCAGTTGAGACCGCCATAGATTTTTTTAATCCGGTAGCGGTTATTGTCAACAGTATAATCCGCTCCCAGCAAGCCCCCGCTCACCATTTTTGGGCTGTAATATTTTTCACCACCATCGGTTATAAAGTGGTGGCCTATCACCAGCTCGCTAAACATCATTTGAAAGACAACATTCAGGTCCCTGCGGCACGACAGATCAGGCAGAAAAACAGCATACTTCTTCTTAATGGCGGACCAGTTGGCGCCATGCATGCCCGGGTCGTAAAAATAATCGCGGTTAACGCGCCATGCTTCATCAAAAATATCAACCCACTCCGCCGGCGGGTCGATTTTCACCTGTATGGCATTTACATCAAGCCTGCCTTTGCCGGGGGCTGGCTTTTCGCCCGCGTCGCTTATAAACCAGTTATCGCCGGCAAAATAGATCATTTTTTTCCTGCTGGCGCTAAGCGTATAACCATTCACATCCATTACTTCTTCATCCGCCTTTTTCTTCATGCTGAATTTACGCAGCTTGCCTGATCCATCCGTAGCGGTGCCATTGTCAACATACAACAAAACATCGTCGCCGGCAAAGCCTAATTGCGAATAATTACCCGCCTTTACCGGCAGGTCAACGATGCGGTTTTCCATGCCATCCAGATCAATCACTAAGCTTGCCGGTTTTTTAGCAGTATCTTTTTTATTTTTTTCCGCTGGTTTTTGGGGCTCTTCTTCTTTAGCTATTGCTTCCTCATCATTTTCTTTCACAAAAGGCGATATGGTTTTATTTTGCAATGTTACCAGGTATATTGAATTGGTTTTACGCATGTCAATATTGCTCTGGTCAAACCAGTTAACCACGGGGCCTGCATCCGTTGAAGCAAAAAAGAAAAGATATTTGCCGCTGCGGTCAAACACAGGTTCGCTGGCATCGCTCAGCCCGTCTGTAACAGGAGATGATTTCTGTTTGTCCAGCGAGTACAGATACACCCTTTTAAACTGGGTGGAAGTAACTTTGGTATAAACGATCCATTTGGAATCATAAGACCAATCCCCTAATATCTGCCTGAAAGAGTCTGGTGTATATAACTCATCGCTGTCTACTTTCGTAATGGCGCCGCTGACAACATCCAGTATGTACAGGCTGCGCCCGTTATCGGTATAACATATCTTCTTACTGTCCGGCGACCATTTGGCAAAAGCATAAAAACCCGCACCGTTTAGTTTAAACGTTTTAACGGCGCCTTTGCCATCCTGAGATTTTATATACAATTCATACTCGCCCGACGCGTCTGAAAAATAGGCGATTGATTTGCCATCCGGTGACCAGGCAGGAGATTTTTCATGCACACCCGTGGTTAGGGTAATGTTATTATAATCACCTTTTTCGGCCGGCACGGTAATAATATCGCCCCTGAAATCAAACACCGCCCTTGCGCCTGACGGCGAAATATCGGCGTTGCGTATATACTGGGCGCCCTTTACAAAACGCTGCCTAAGCTCCAGCAGGTCTGCTGCAATGCCTACGGTTAGCTTGGTGTCGGCTGCTGTTGAAGTATTAAACAAATGAATATGGCCGGCCTGGTCAAAAACAATCTTGCCATCGGCAGCGTCGGTGCCCATTACGGGAAAGTCAGTAAACTGCGTAAGCTGCTTTACCTGTTTGCTGGCAACATCGTATGCAAACAGGTTATATTCGCCATTCCTGTCACTCCTGAAGTAAATGGCGCCGCCCTGCCATCTCGGCTGCATATCATTACAACCACCTTCCGGCTGGGGTATTTGTATGGTTGATTTATCAGCAAACGAAAAAATAAGTATCCTGCTTATCATACCGCCCCTGTAGTGCTTCCACTGGGCAGATGCATCACCAAGCGGGGTATAGGCGATGTATTTACCATCCGGGGAGTATGTCCCGTCAATCGCATTGGGTAACTCAAGTTGTGTTTCATTACCACCGGTCACCGGTACTGTAAAAAATTGCATGTAGCGCCGGGTAAATACGGCCCTTTGAGAAGCAAATAATATGTTTTTACCATCGGGCGTAAAGCCCCTGACTATGTCGGATGCAGGGTGCCAGGTAAGTCTTTTGGGCACGCCGCCTTCCACCGGTATGATATATACATCCGTATTGCCATCGTATTGCGCACTAAAAGCAATCCATTTGCCGTCGGGAGAGAATTTCGGGTTTGATTCAACGCCCTCATCCACGGTAAGCCTGCGTGGCTGGGAGCCATCGATATTGGCCACCCAAAGGTCTTCCGCATATACAAAGGCGATATGGCTGGCGCTGATAGCGGGCTGGGAAGAGAGCATCCGGGTGTCTTTGGTATCAATGGCGAGAGCCTGTGTGGCCAAGGCAAGCATACAACATACCGACAGCCATTTGGTCAACGTTTTCCTCATAGTTGTTTGGTTTATAACTAATAATTGATGGTTATGAGCTGACTAATATAGGGATAATTTTCAATTGTCCGGATTAAGCTAGGGGTTTACGCATAGTAACCTGGGATGAAATGGCCGGGAGGCCATATTTGATTGTAAAGACAAGCAGGATGGTAAGTGATTATTATAATTCCCGTCACTAATTCCTTGTATAGTTTCAGTATTGTTTCTTCGTATTCACCCTATTCGATGGATAAACCGGGTAACTACCCCTGTCTACCCCAATACTGCCCGATATAGAAAACGTTTTTGCATCGTTTATATACATCAGGCCCATTTCTACTCTCGAATTCACACCCAAGCCGTAAGCGTTTGAAAAGTTACGGCCGGGATAGGTTGGATTCAAGGCAGGATCCATTAACAAACGGTTGACGCTGAAAAACACCGGCGCTGCGGAAGCGCCCGCAAAAGCATAGACATTGTTATTCAAGGGCCTGCTCAATAACAGTCCGATAGGTGCGGATAGGAAACTGCTGCCGGGCGAAAAACCATAGCCGGCAGAAAGACCGGCATATTTACTGAAATGCCATTTGTTATCAGAATAGCCTATGTCGGTCAATGGAATGTAATTGGAGAAGGGTGCCCAGGGTGTATAATTCAAACTACTGACGGGCAAATGCGTCTGTGCCTTTGGGGAAAAGAAAGCTATCGATGCAAGTAGGACCAATAGTATACGCATCCGGTTAGGTTATGTTATAAAGTTACTGGTTTTGCCGCTAAATGCAGCCAGATCCCCTTAAATTAATTAGGTCTTAATATGGTTCCCGTTTATCATTCTGTTTTCAGGCTCTTCACCGGGTTGGCCAAAGCCGCTTTAATGGCCTGCCAGCTGATGGTGCCCAATGCAATGGCTACCGCCACCAGCCCCGCCACCAGGAATATCCACCAACTGACGGTTATACGGTAAGCGAAGTTTTGCAGCCAGTCATTCATGACCAGCCAGGCAAGCGGCGTGGCTATTACAGTCGAAATCGCTACCAGCTTTATAATATCCTGAAAAAGCAGAACTACTATATCACCCACACTTGCACCAATGACCTTGCGCACGCCAATCTCTTTCCTTCGCTGCTCTGCCGTGAACATGGTAAGCCCTAACAAACCAAGGCAGGAAATAAAAATGGCGAGGAAGGAGAAACTGTCCGAGAGTTTGCTTACCGTTAATTCGCTGTTGTATAATTTTTGGTATTCCTCGTCCGCAAAAAAATACCGGAAGGGAAATTTCGGTTCCAGTTGCTTGAATACCCGTTCCATATCAGCAATGGCCTGCTGTGTTTTGCCAGCCCCTGTTTTTACCAGTACAAAGCCATGGTCAAGGTCCTCACCCCAGTAAAGCACCACGGGTTCAATGGGGTCATGGAGGGATTTTAAATGAAAGTCTTTTACTACGCCGATAATGGTGCCCATTGAACCAAAATACCTGAGCCGTTGGCCAAGTGGGTCTTTGAACCCTATCATCTTCGCCAGGGTCTCATTGATCACCAGGTTGGGGTTGGAGTGCGATGTGTCAGAAGGGTATGCCCTGGAAAAAAAACGGCCCTTTACGAGTTGCAGCCCCATCATTTGCGGATAATCGTAACCAATGCCGTTGTGCAGGCTTATCACCTTTGTGTCCGGGTTTCTCCCCGCCCAGTCCAGGTCGTACACATGCGCCCCGATATGCGATGGCGCCTGCGCAGTGATGCCAACCGCTTTAATGCCCGGCATGCCGGCCAGCTGTTGTTTAAACACCTGGTAGCGGTGGCCCAGTTCTCCCCGGAAAGGGATACATACCAGGTTGTCTTTGTCAAAACCCAGGTTTGCTGTTTGCACATAATGGATTTGCCGCGAGATGACAATTGTCCCGGTGATCATCACTATGGAAAGGACGAACTGGAAAACCACCAGGCCTTTCCTGAAGAGCAGTGCACCCGGGCCGAACGTCAAAGCGCCTTTCAATACCCTGACAGGGTTAAGCGAAGACAAGAAGAGCGCCGGGTAGCTGCCCGCAACCAGGCCGGTCAGGCAAAGCAGGAACGCAATGCCAATCCAGAACGAAGGCGATGCAAAAGGAAATATTATTTGTTTCCCGGTAATGGCATTGAAATAGGGCAGTACCAGTATAACCAATGCAAGGCACACGATGCCGGCAAAAAAAGTAAGCAGCATGGCCTCCCCGATAAATTGCACAATAAGCCGCAGCCGCAGCGCGCCAACTGCTTTACGGATACCCACTTCCTTAGCGCGCTTAACGGAGCGGGCAGTGGCCAGGTTCATAAAATTGATACAGGCAATCAATAAAATAAAAAGGGCCACAAGGCTCAGCAATCTTACATATTCTATACGGCCGCCGGCAGGCGCGCCATTCTTAAAAGTGGAGTGAAGGTACATTTCCTCATAACGCTGCAAACCAAGTTCCACACGGTTTCCCGCCCCGTAGTGTGCGCTGGCGATATACGGCATCACAAAGTTTTTTATCCTGGCCGCCACTTTTACAGGGTCTGCACCAGGCTTCAACCGGACAAAAGTAGAGGGGCTGCGGTTGATCCAGTCGTACAGCCATCCGACCGTCTTCAATTCATCCGCCCAGTTAATCACAAAATCAAACTGCTGCGATGCATTGGCCGGCACGTTCTCAAAAACGGCATTGATCTTAAAATCCCTTTGATTATTCACACGCAGTGTTTTGCCAAAGGCCGCGGCACTGCTGCCGAAAAATGCCTCGGCCAGCCTGCGGGAAACCGCCATATCGTCCGGTCCCGCCAGGGCAGATTGAGCAGTACCCTGCAGCAACGGGTAACTGAACATCTTGAAAAAATCACTGTCAGCATGGCTGCCGTTCATACTGATGTCTTTATTTCCCACGGTTAGGAGCGTTTCGGCATTGTCATTCCAGAAAGCGCTGGCATATTCAATGTCAGGAACCGTCCGTTTTAATTCAACCGCCAGCATACCGGGCGCTGCCGCACTCGTCTCTGTCCTGCCTTCGGAAAACACCGTTTCATACACGTCATATATATCTTTATGAGCGTTGAATAAATCTACACTACGCTCATCCCGCACCCATAAAAAGATCAGCAGGCTACAGGCCATTCCCAGCCCCAGCCCAAAAATGTTGATAAAGGAAAATGCTTTATTTCGGGTGAGGTTCCGCCAGGCTGTTTTGAAATAATTCTTAAGCATATAAAACAGTTTACAGTTTCTCTATTCGGCTCTTAAGCTCTCCACCGGGTTGGCCAGCGCAGCTTTAATGGCCTGCCAGCTGATGGTCCCCAGGGCGATAGCTATTGCAACAAGCCCTGCCACCAGGAATATCCACCAGCTGATGGTTATCCTGTAGGTATAATTTTCCAGCCAGTTATGCATGGCAAACCATGCAACCGGCGTGGCTATAAATGCCGCCAATAATACCAGCCTTATAATGTCTTTTGACAACATGGTGACAATATCGCTCACGCTGGCGCCGATGACCTTGCGCACACCAATCTCTTTCCTCCGCTGCTCTGCGGTGAACATGGTAAGCCCCAGCAACCCAAGACAGGAAAAAAAATGGCGAGAAAAGAAAAGCTGTCTGACAGCTTGCTGACCGTCAGCTCACTGGTGTACAGCTTCTGGTATTCTTCATCCGCAAAAAAATACCTGAGGGAGAACTTTGGCTCCATTTGTTTAAATACTTTCCCCATACTGGCAATGGCCTGTTTTGTCTGCCCGGGCTGGGTTTTGACCAGTACGCTGCCCCATCCTGCATTTTCGGCCCAATACATAACCAATGGCTCGATAGGGTCGCGCAGGGACGTTAAATGAAAATCTTTCACGACGCCTATGATGATGCCGTTGTAATCAAAAAAACTAAGCCTTTTGCCAATGGGGTCCTTAAACCCTGTCATCTTCGCCAGTGTCTCATTGATGATAAAATGCGCCTTGGCAGTATCCGAAGGAAAATCCCGGCTAAAACCCCGCCCTCTTATGACCGGGATATTCATCATATTTAAATAATCATAACCGATCCCATTATGTATTATGACAACTTTTTGATTGGGATCCTTGCCCTCCCATTCAAGGTTATACACATGCGCCCCGATATGGGAGGGTGGTTCCGTATTCATGGTAACCGCCTGTATGCCCGGCATGCCGGAAAGCTGCTGCCTGAACAGGTCAAACCTGCTCCCGATATGACCCTGGAAAGGTATATAAATAAGGTTCTCTTTATTATAGCCCAGGCTTTTAGTCTGTACATAGTGTATCTGCTGCGACACGATGATGGTGCCGGTAATCAGGGCAATGGAAAGGACAAACTGGAACACCACCAGCCCTTTACGGAACAACAACGCATTCGGGCTGAACTTCAATGAGCCTTTCAATACTTTTACCGGGTTAAGGGACGATAAGAAGAGTGCAGGATAGCTTCCTGCGGCAAAACCCGTTACACAAAGCAATACAAAAATGGTAAACCAGAACGAAGGCGATAACAAAGGCAGTGTTATTTGTTTATTGGTAAGGCTGTTGAAATAAGGCAGTACCAGTATAACCAATGCAAGGCATACTATGACAGCAAAAAAAGTTAACAGCATGGCCTCGCCGATAAACTGTAGGATAAGCCGCATACGCAATGCCCCGACTGCTTTGCGTATGCCGACTTCTTTGGCGCGTTTGACGCTGCGCGCCGTAGCCAGGTTCATAAAGTTGATGCAGGCAATAAGCAAAATAAAAACAGCGATAATGCTGAACAACCTTACATATTCGATACGTCCCCCGTTCGGCACCCCATTCTTAAAAATGGAGTTCAGGTACATGGCGTCAAAACGCTGCAGGCCCAGCTCTGTGCGGAAGCCGCCCCCATTTTTACCCACTGCGCTCAGGTAAGGGTTGAGAAACCCTTTGATTTTGGCTTCCGCTTTTACCGGGTCAGCCCCCGGCTGCAGTTGGACAAATGTTTCCGGACTGCGGTATATCCACTCCCTCAGCCAGCCTACAGACGTTAGCTGATGATGCCAGTTCAGCACAAAATCAAATTGTTCGGAACTGTTTACAGGTATATCATACACTGCGGTTATTGAAAAGTCTTCCGTGTTGTTATAGCGAATGGTCTTGCCAATGGCAGCCGCGGGGCTGCCAAAGAAATCCGCTGCCATGGTTTTGGAAACGGCAATGGCATCCGGCGTTGCCAATGCTTGCGCAGCGGATCCTTCCAGCAAAGGGTAGCTGAACATTTTAAAAAAATCACTGTCCGCATGGCATCCTCTCAGACTGATATTTTTATCGCCCACACTAAACAGCGTTTCATCATCCGTGTTCCAAAAGCCACTGGCATATTTGATCTCGGGGACAGTGCGTTTTAACTCTGTGGCAAGCAGACCGGGCGTCCACGGGCCCCCTTCCACCTTGCCTTCCGAAAAGACGCGTTCATATACGTCGTATATGTTTTTATGCTGGTTGAACGTATCCATGCCCTGCTCATCCTGTACCCATAAAAAGATGAGCAGGCTACAGGCCATACCCAGCCCCAACCCAAAGATGTTGATGAAAGAAAAAGCTTTGTTTCTGGTGAGGTTGCGGATGGCAACCAGCAAATAATTTTTCAGCATCGGGACATGTTTAGCAGTGACGGGGGAATAACTTACCACCCAGGTTTTTCACATCTAAAAAAATGCCGTGCTTATTTTATTTTGGTAATCAGTCCGATACATATTAATTGAAAAAACAGACTGTCCGGTTCCGGTACAATCACCGTTCATTTATGGCCACTCTGATTATATTATTATAAGATCAAAAGCATAGTCCTGGTAGCTTATTAATTCTTTGCCGGATTCCAGTTCTTTCCAGGCTTTTTCCTTATGACTGAGATCCACGATATCCCATGTCGAAACCTTGTCAAAGCGTGCAATGACTTTATTAATTGTATCCAGTTCATCCGGAGAGAATAAATTTGTATCAGGATCTCCGTCGGTTTTAAACACTTCTCTTGCGCTTCCATTCGCCAACCTTATCCATTCAGCGCTTATGATCTGTTCATTCTCTAAATAGGCAAAGATATTGTCATAGTTAGCTGGCACAGGGCCATATTGAATAGCCCGATAAGAAAGCCCGCTGACAGAACTACCATGATTTTTATAATGACAGAAGTCCACATAAAACAAAAGTTTATTCAGTTTTAGTTTATCATTGAACTCTGATTTGCATTTTTGGATAAATAAGCTAATGAGACCTGTGATCCTCTTAGCACTGGGCTTTTTATAGCCTGTAAAGTTATTAGGGTCTTTGTGGATGTTTAAAGATGAATAAAAAGGATTGAATTCGTTTTCCTGGTGGATCAGGAATTCAACTTTTTCTTTCGCTTTTTCGAATGCATTATCGGAAAAATGAGATCTGGCATCCATCAAAAATTCCATAAAAATTGTGGGCTTAGTTGCTGTGGTAATCAACTTTGCCATCGCCGGCACCGGCATTTCTCCTTTTTCATAATTGCTATATCCATTTGCTCCCATGCCGAGGACTTCACTCATCTTGGCGGCAGACAGATCATACTTGTCCCTGATGGCGGCGATTTCTTCGGGAAACGGTATATTGTATCGCTGCCGGTACTGGTTGTGGGCTTGCAACAAACTAATGGTATCCGTTTCCGTTGTCGTAAATTCCTCTCCGCATTTTTCGCACTTATAAAAATGAGCTACAATCGTAAACTGGTCCTTTCGATAGGTTAACTCCCTTCTTTCCCTTTGCAGGTCGGCCATTCCGTCACAATAAGGGCATTCAATTCTTTGGTTCATATCATTTATTTTTTAGCGGATAACTCATTGGGAATTCGGCAACGTGAAAGGACATGCAATCGACTCTTTTGCCAGGCATACCAGGACTGATCTTTATCTCTTGGCCTGAAAGCGATATCCAGGTGCCTGATCTTCTCAAGTAGGCCCTTTAGGAATAATTCGACTTGCTGCTTATCGGGCATAGATAGCAAAAGTAATAAATAATTCAATTAATTAGTGGATAAAAAATAGAAATAAAGCTAATATATCCATAAATAAATGAATTCGAAGGGCTAAAAATATAGAAAACCCATCTCAAAAATTTGGGCAGTATCAGTCAAAAAAACTGTTCAATATCATTGTATAGCTGGATTCCTCTGTTACATACCAAATCAAAAAGTTCAGTATTGTCCGTAAACCTTAAATGATTGGAGATTATGATGCCTACCTGGTCAGGTGTGAGCTTTTTCCCTTTTTCCTCATTGATTCGCTCCGTTATTAGACCTAACGTAGTTCTATACCAACCTAACAAATTTTCTGAGTAGGACATTTTAAGAATTTTTTGATATTAAATTTGTAGATTTCCAGGGTAGTGAAATTAAGTAATCTAAAGACTCCATGCAATTATTCAACTTTATAAGACGACGATCAAAAACTCCCTTGGACCCTGAACAAGAAATTAGACATATAATTGAATAAAGACGGCATCCATTTAAAATATCACGGATTAGCCGGCGCCTTTTATTTTGTTGATAACGGGAAAATAGCAGAAGCCGGGTTTGAACAATCTGGACCGCCGGAACCCGGCAATGTCTGTTGACCACGGGAACACGATAGTATAAACAGAAACCCCGGTAAAACAATTATAGTTGGGAAGATCAATGCCGTAATATATTTTTCCCATCCAATAAATAAATGCCATCCCCATAAGCCTAATGTGATTAATATAACTATCGCTAATAAAAATCTTACCGCAAGGTTTATTGGGTTTGTGTTCATAGGTCCTTATTTCCCATTTACCTTTTTAATTGCTTTACCGAAAATAGCGACCGCGCTTTCCATTTCTTTTGCATTTAAGGATGCAAATCCTCCGTCAGGTACCCTAAAAGAAATATACTCGCTTAATTGTGTACGCAACAAGTGACAAAGCATATCCCGCCTTTCATGGTATAGTTTATTCGCCTTTTTTAAATGACGGCCTATATCTCCATTTTTCAACAGGTTTGCCATAGCTTCCTCCAATAACTGCTCTCCCTGACGGTCAATTAATTTCCGGAGTCGTATAGCCTGTAACAAGAAGTTTTTCGGCGCTATCATAAAGCCGATACGTATACCCGGGCTCTCCGACAATTACCACATCATTTTCTGAAAGCAGTATCTGCGCAGTGAGGTATATGGCCATCTGTACACCCTTTGTTATTAATATATCATCAGCCGTTACATGTAACCCCCTTGTCGCAGATAAGAAATGAGCTAATTCATTCCGCAGGTTTTGGGAGCCCTGTTCAGGCCCATACATGAGGTAGGCATGTGTAAAACGATAGTTGGCAAATCTTCTGTACTCTCTTATCAGTAATTCAACAGGGGCAATCCGGGTATCCGGAAATCCGTCATTAAAAAAAAGATTACCAGTGGCCGCCCTTTCAAACAAATGAGAAACTTTTATTTTGTCAGGAACAGGGAAAAGGGTTTTAGCAGACAAGGAATGCTTTTGAATAGCTGCTGTAATAGACCTTGGCGAAATATCAGGCAGCTTCTTCGATACAAAAACTCCTTTCTTGGGATAAATGTCAACCCAGCTTTGAGCATATAACTCATCATAAGCAGATACTATGGTTTGACGATGCACTTGTAAGGTCTTTGCAAGTATCCTGCTTGCCGGCAATGGCGAGCCGGGTTTTAAAACTCCCTGGCGGATATAGTTAATTATACCATTTGAAACCTGTAGGTAAACGGGGACCGCAAGCGTTTTGTCTATAATTATTGCACCTTCTATTAAAGCCATATTAGGTTGCCTGATTCGTTAACACCAGACCATAAAATGATTTTCAAACTAAATAATTTTACGGGAGTTAAATATAAACAACAATACGGTAATCTGGACCATCCGGTTTGTTTTTTCTGGACCATGCCTGCAGGCCAGGTATCAGTTAACTTTATGATTAATAAAGAAAACAGTATGGGCAACCCGCTTTATAAACTCCCTTCAGTATACCTCAGATTAGCGATAGGAAGCGCTTATTTATGGGAAGTAGCCGACAGGCTTGGACTCATAGGCGCCCCCGGCAAGCCCCATGTAGGTTGGGGCGACTGGCAACATTTTCTTGATTATGCCAGGCAGGTAATGGGGTTTTTGCCAGTTGGCTGGATTCCTGCTCTGGCCGTTTTTGCCACGATAGGGGAGGCTGTTTTCGGCGCCCTTTTAATCATCGGGCTATTTACCCGGATAGCTGCCATCGGAAGCGGGTTGCTAAGTTTTTGTTTTGCATTGGCAATGGCTATCTCATTCGGCATCGAATCGCCGTTGGGTTACTCTGTTTTTACACTGAGCGCGGCCAGTTTTTTATTAGCCGGGTTACCCAATTACAGATGGAGCATCGATTCTTGGCGCGGCGTTTAAAAACCGCATCATGAATAAGACTTTCAGAGCCTTGTACCCCTGATTATCAGTGGTTTCGGTTGCTTTCCCCCTCTTTCCGATGCTTCCGCTTGCACCAACCCTTCCGGCGTATTATATTTAACCATGAAACACCTGCTTCTGCTAAACTTCTTCTTCGCTTGCGCAAGCGAAATCCCCGTCCTGGCCCAGGACACTCTTTATTATAACTCCAATTGGCGGGATACCACTGCCAGCCAGGCATCCTACTTCCGGATCAAAGTCAGATCGGCCCCTGGTTGGCAGGTCACCGATTATTTCCTGATCGGCAAACCGCAGATGACAGGTCAATATTCCGACGATTCCTTCCATGTCCGACAAGGCGAATTTGTCTGGTATGATAGCAGTGGTATCGTCAACCACCGTTGCAGGTATGTCAATAATAAAGAGGATGGCCCGGAGACCTATTACTATGCAAGTGGCCAGGTACAAATGACCGGTAACAACAAGGAAGACGAAGCCCATGGCGAATGGACCGGTTACTATCCCTCCGGTAAAATTTCGGGAAAGGCAGGATTTAAGAAGGATAAACAGATCTCCGGTACTTTCTACCACGAAGATGGCACGCGCGATAAGACCATCACCGAATTCTGGCGGGAATCCGAATTTCCCGGCGGGCTCCCTCAATGGCTTCGATTTTTAAACAAGACTTTACGATATCCGGACAGTGCCGTCGAGCACGATATCGAGGGAACAGTCGTCATAGGGTTTATGGTCTCCAAAGAAGGCAAGGTCGACGACATGAAGGTCATCCAATCGGTGAATAAATACCTTGATGAAGAGGCGCTCCGTGTAATGCGACAGACTCCCGACTGGCGGCCGGCGATCACAGGCGGTATATTATCCGAGAGCTATAAGAAGCAACCTATCGTCTTTAAATTGCAGAGCGAATAATTCTCTTATCGGTTCTATTATTGAGGCAATTACAACCCCGCGTGTTTAGCGTATTCGATCAGACGCGGATCGTCGGCGGACATGGCAGGAAGCCAAAGGCCAACGCGCTCGCGATTCCACCAGCGGCCATCGGGATTCCCCGGCTTTGCAAAAGTATAACGATACAGGACCGCCCGGATATAACGCGGCGGCCTGTCGGGGAAGGGGTTCCCGGCCAACAGACTGACAGCGCCAGGGTCGTTGTGAAGGAGTTTCGAGACGAGGGTTAGCGTCCATGGATATTCCTCGGGCGACGACATCGCGGCGAACCACATTTGCCAGTCCAAACGAAGCTGATAGGGGGCGATCTGCGGCGGCCGTCTATCCAGTTCGACAGGCAGCCCCCTGTAGGGATAGGCTTTCCAGTTCGCCTTGTCGTCAGGGAACTTCGCCGGCGCGTCGTTCCTCGTTTCGCTTCGGCTATCTTCGTTTCGCCCGGAAACCTCGTCCATCGTTCCCTCGAATACCACATTCAAACGCTCGCGTCCCACCGACCCGAAGGCTCCATAGGTGTTTACGAGATTGAAGGGGTCGAAGGAGGTATTCATGATCTGCCGGGGTGACAGCATGTTGAGCACAGGCTGGATGCTGAGAAGCGCAATGACACCGGTAACGACCCAGGCGGTGGCCATCATGGGACGGGAGGGCTCGGCATGGGTGCTGGCGGCTTCCGCCCTGCGCACAAGGGCAAGGGGAAGAATCCTTGACCAGAAGCCATCGTCAAAACAAGCCAACGCGGGAACGATGGTCAGCCAGTTGAGAAACGAGAGGTTGCCGCTTACAATGAGGATAACCTGTAAAACTACGATCACGCATCCAGCGATATGACGGGCGAGACGCGGCCAGAAGACGAACCACGGCGCGACAAGCTCGGCCAGCCAATTATACCAGACGCCGAATCTTAAAACCGCGCGGGGCAGAAAATGGAACCACTGGCTCAGCGGACCGGGCAGCGGCTGGGTCTCGAAATGATAATAGAGCGCCGTCCGGTTACGCCACACCTCATCGCCGCGTATCTTGATCAGTCCGGCGCCAAGCATGATACGGAAGACGAGCCAGCGGAACAGCCCGATGATGAGCATCGGTGGTGCACGCCTGGGAAACGGGCGCCCGTCGAGCAGGGGACAGAGAAAGATCGCGAGAAACCCGGTTTCGAGAAGCTGGATCTCCCAGCCATATCCATACCATTCCTGCCCGACATTGACGAAGGACATGTAAAGAAACCAGCAAATGCCGAGCAGCGGCGCATTCGCGAAACCTGCCGCTACGACACAGGAAAGGACCAGCCCGACCCACGCCGCAATCAAAAGGAACGAGTCGGAATGGGCGAACCAAAAGATCGAAGGCAGACGTACGAAGCCAGTGCTACGCGATCCGAGCGCGTCGCCGACCCGCTTCAGGAACATCCCGACGGGAAGCAGCCCCTCCTCGCCGATCAGGGGAATGATCTGATTGATTGTCGCAAGAAAAGCCACCGCATAGACCACCCCCAGCAAACGAAGAATAAGGAAGCGGGTTAGCCAGTAAGTTGGGCGGGCGCTCTGCATTTTCTAAAATAATTTAGGTGAATAAGCGATTCCGGCGACGGCTGCTTCATAGGTGCTCTATGCAAAATCCGTTCCTACCCGCGGCGAAGGGAAAGCTTATACTGGATGCATGGAAAGCATCCTCCTTTGGGAATTAGGCGATAACCAGGCGGTATTCCGGAATGGGGATGATCTCCGGCGTCGCACTGTCCGGGTATTGAAACAGCACGCTGTATTGATGCGCCTCCGGATGATAAACCTGCACGATAGCAGGACCTGCCGGTTTATGGGTGGTATCCAATACAATGACGGACTGGCCGGGAGAAAATTTCATGATAGTAAAGTATAGATTTTTGCCGGATCAGCCATCGGAACTTATAAACAGCCTGTGGATATTGGGCGCTAACTGTTGATATTCTGATCCTCATTGAATAATTTATTCCCTACCAGGAATCCTGCTTTACAATCTTTTTCACCCGAACCTGCTATAGAACCCGAGACCTTGAGGCGCCCTGTCGTTTCCATTGTAATAATTCATGTTTTCTACTTTTTTAACAAACTGGCCGGAGTAATCCCAAACATTTTCTTAAATACAAAAGAGAAATGTGACAAATTTTCAAACCCTAATTCGAGATAGATGTCAGAAGGCTTTTTACCCTTTTCGTCTATCATGAAATACCCTTCCCGCAACCGCCTGTCTATTAGCCAATGGTTTGGCGTATCGTCAAATATCTTTTTAAAATCACGCTTAAATGCTGATAAGCTACGACCGGTGAGGTATGCAAAGTGCTCAATGCTCACATTGAATTTGTAATTATTATTCATGAATGCTTCCAGGTCTATTTTTTCCGGGATGCCAAAATCAAAAAATATAGTAGCCAGCTCAGGATCGGTTTGTAACAGTATCAGCAGCAACTCTTCCCTTTTTATTTGTGAAAAAGTTTCATCAATCTTCCCTTCGCCCTTGTAGTAGGACGCCAATGAATATACAAAATTGGGTACCAGCTCATTTTTATTTAGTAACACAAATGCATCTTTCAGCGTTGATCTGCCAACCACCACTTTATGCTTTTTTTGATACGCTTTCAAAAAAATTTCGTCAAAGACCACTACCACTTTACTAAACCCGCCATTGTCCTTTAGCTTGCTATACCTTGCCAAATGATTTTTCCGGGCAATGCAATATTCACCTGCTTTCATGGTGTATTTCTTATGGCCGTCATAACCCACAATGGAACCCTGGGCCAGGTATAAGAAGAAATGCTCAGCTATAAACTGCTCCGGCGAAATTGTCGGGCCAATGTAACAAGACGATATAGTTGCGGCTCTCACGATGCTTTGCATTTAGCCAATTTTTAGCTTTTTATAGAATTATAATGAAACAAACTTTCTGCCGTTGCTAATACAGCTTCTTCGTTGGTGCGGGGCAACCAGCCCAGCATAGTTTTTGCTTTTTCATTGCTCGCATTTCTAACTCTGCCCAACAGCGGAACCATCGCTTTTGCTTCCCGTTTAAATAGGGCAGCAACGCGAATCAGCCAATCGGGCATCACTTTAGTTGAAACGCCTTTGGCTTTATCGCCTAATTTTTCTTTGAATAACAAGGCTATTTCATGTAAAGACATGACCCCTCCCGAAAGGGCAAGAAACCGCTCCCCTTTGGCTTTGGGATTTGTCATGGCCCGAAGATGCAAATCTGCCAGGTCGCGTACATCAACAATGCCTAAGCCGATCTTAGGCATTGCTTTCATAGAGCCGTCTAACATTTTTTTCAATAATTCGAAACCGCTTGATAAATCAGGGCCAAGGGATGGCCCGAGAATCGCCATAGGATTGATGACAGTAAGTTGCAGATCCCCGCCTTCTTTCACCATAAAATCCCAGGCGGCTTTTTCGGCTAAGGTTTTTGATTTTAGATAAGCCGAGAGCGATTTGTCGGTAGGATCTGTCCATTCTTTTTCTGTAATAAGCGTATTGGGGTCTGTATGGCTATATCCAACAGCTCCGAATGAAGAGGTAATTACCACCCGCTTTACACCTGAATCCCTTGCGGCTTTTAAAACGCGCAGGGTTCCGTTCACTGCCGGAATGATCATTTCATCTTCATGCTTTGGGATGCGTAAAAATATGGGAGAGGCAACATGCAAAACATATTCGCAATCCTTTACTGCTTCTGCCCAGTTTTTATTATCGTTTAAATCTGCTTCAATAAATTCAATTTTTTCGAAAGATTTAATACCGCCGTTTTTTAGCATCTCCTCCACTTTATTTTTTTTACTTAATGAACGGATGGTAGTTCTTACTTTATAACCGTTTTGTAACAGTTGGAGAATGCAATGCCCGCCGACAAATCCTGTCCCCCCCGTTACCAGTACCATTTTTTCTTTATTTGTACCTGTCATTGTTTTAAGATTTTATGGTACAAAGCTCACTATAAAAGTAATCATCCATTTTGTTGTAAAGTCCAATTTAATTTGTTGTATGGTCCAATTTAATGCCCCCGGGCATTTTATTTTCTTCATAGGGGAGATGCTATTTTGCTTGAATTTTATAACTTTGTTGGATGGAACCTATCGAAACGATCCAGCAATTCTATGCCCGCGTGCGGAAAACCGATGCCGAAGACATCCCGCTGAATAATGCGGGATCGGGACATTTTAACGTGTTCCCCCGGGATACCTGCTACCGGGCGACACCCTATGGACGGCGGGATTTCTATAAGGTCTCCCTGATCCTGGGCACCGGCAAGCTGCATTACGCGGACAAATGGGTCGAGCTGGACAGGCCCTCCCTGCTCTTTTCCAACCCGATGATGCCCTATTCATGGGAATCCGTCTCCACCGAGCAAAAGGGTTGGTACTGCCTCTTCACCGAGGCCTTTGTACATCCCATGGAAAGAAAAGAAACACTGCAGGATTCGCCGCTGTTCAAGGTGGGAGGCATGCCGGCCTTCTTCGTAGACGAGCGGCAGCAGGGGGAGATAGCCCATATCTTCCTTAAAATGACCGAGGAGATGGCCTCGGATTATGCCCATAAATTCGACCTGCTGCGCAATTACCTGCACCTGCTGATCCATCAGGCAATGAAGATGCAGCCGTCAGACCACGCGGAACGGCTCATAGGGGCCGCAGCCCGGATCGCTCAACAGTTCCTCGACCTGCTGGAACGGCAATTCCCCGTCGATACCACGGAAACGGAACTACAGCTGAAGACAGCCAACGATTTTGCCGAAAAACTTTCCGTACACGTCAATCACCTCAACCGCGCCCTGAAAGAAGTCACCGGCAAAACCACTACCGAACACATCTCCGCCCGGGTAATTAAAGAAGCGATGGCCCTGCTGCGGCATTCGGACTGGAATATCTCCCAGATTGCCTACGGACTGGGATTCGAATATCCCGCCTATTTCAATATTTTCTTTAAGAAACACACGGGCCTTACCCCCTTGCAGGTACGTAGCGTCGTTGTTTGAATTCTATAATGATCCGTTTGGATACTATAATGGGGATGCCTGGATTCCGGGGTAGCTTTGCAGGAATAAATCGACCTATTATGCCTGCAATGATGACCTCCGGTAAAAGAATCGACGAACGGCGCCAGCGAATCGCCAATCTCCTTGCCCTCGCCCTGTTGCCCCTTTCCGGTTTCGCTACGGATATTTATGTCCCTTCCCTGCCACATATGGCAGCGGGTATGCATGTGAGCAGCCTCCAGATACAATTCACCATTACCCTCTACCTGATAAGCTATGGAGTCAGCCAGCTCTTCATCGGCAGCATTCTCGACAGTTATGGCAGGTATAGGATCGGGCTGGTGTCCCTGATTATATTTGCATTCGCCAGCCTGGCCATCGCCATAACGCATTCCATCACCATGATCTATCTTATGCGTATCATCCAGGGGATAACGGTAGGCATAGTGATAGCCGGCAAAAGGGCTTATTTTGTAGATCTTTTCACCGGCGACCGGTTGAAGCATTACCTGAGCCTTTTTTCCATTATATGGTCGACAGGACCGATCGTTGCCCCTTTCGTCGGGGGATGGTTGCAGACGGTCTTCGGATGGGAGGCCAACTTTTATCTGCTGGCTTTGATCGCCATCCTGCTGGCCATCCTGGAATTCTTTTTCAGTGGAGAGACGCTGCCCAGGCCTGCCTCATTCCAGCTGCAGCGGGTTGTGCAGGTCTATTCCGGCATGCTGAAGAACGGACCGTTCATCCTGGGAGTCAGTATGCTGGGACTGGCTTATTCCATGGTGATGGTCTACAATATGACGGGCCCCTTTATCATAGAACATCATCTGCAATATAACGTGGTGACGACCGGTTACTGCTCCCTCATCCTGGGTTTTGCGTGGATGGCGGGAGGATTTATCAGCAAGGCTACGATCCGGTGGCCATTCTTCCGGAAGCTGGTAATTAATAATGGCCTGCAAATCCTATTCGTGGTGATGATGCTGGCAAGCATCCGGCGGGGAGAGAACCTCTATGTTATGGTGTTTTTTGCGTTCATCATCCACGTATGTGCCGGCTATACCTTCAATAACTACATGACCTTTTGCCTGACCCGCTTTCCGCAAAATGCAGGAGTGGCCAGCGGCCTTACCGGCGGACTCGCTTTTGTGATCGTCTCTACGTTGAGCTATGGCATCGTCAACTTCCTCCCTGCCAGCGGAGAACGTAACCTGGGATACAGCTATCTGACTTTCATTCTCCTGTCGACCCTGGTGATATTTTTTGCTTTGCGGGCAAGAACGGAAAAAGGAGATATAGGGAAAGTACCGGCTGCGGCGGTATAAACTTTTTTCCTGGTTCGGCGCGGTATGTGAGAGATTTTAATAAGATAATCTGAAATTATTCGGGTATCTTATTAAATAATAGTAACTATCATAAGATGAGCGACAACTTGCATACTATTTCCTCCGAAACCGCCATCGATTTGATTATTGCCGGCAAGCCCCTTATTAATTATCGCATCAGAGACACGCTGGATCTTTACAAGCAGCCGGCCAGGTTCACCTCCGGTTCACTGATTCCACCTTTCACGACTTTGTGAACTTCTTCGATTGCTGGTTTAAAAGCGGGGTGATTGTTTCCAATAATGATTTCAAAAAGGGGACGAACCTTTTGGGCAACAAAGATGAAGTATACCGCGTCCAATTTGATATAGAGCCGGTTGTTGAAAACAATACCGGTTCGATTAACCTGGATGGAGAGGGTGGGGAAAATAGTAATACGATATATCTTGATTGAGAAACTTTGTTACCGTTAATTAATTTTTGACGAGTATCTTGCAATCCTGGCTCTATCCTCCATAAAAAGACTGACCTATGCCGCAGATCTATTATATATATATACTTTATTTCGCTGCCCTCTATCTATCCTGTTTTCTTACCGGCTGCCTGCTTGTCCGGAAAAGCCGGCCCCTGGAATATAAATTGCTGGTCGTATTGTCCGGCCTGACTTTAGTAGTAGAGACGGTAGTGACTCAATACGATCTTCGTCGGATCGACGGTCGCTGGATGTATATTTTTTTTGCTCCCGTGGAGTGCGGCTTCATAATATATATATTGTACAGGGCATCGGTACATCCCAATATTAAACGCCTGAATGCCATTTTGCTGGGTCTCCTGCCGATAAGCATCGGAATCGCTTATTGGCTGCATCCGGCCTTTTCCGGGTTTAACGATATTGCCGACTTTTTTTACGATTTCTTAGAACTAATAGCCGCTTGTTCTTTTTTGACTGACGTTCTGCTGAATAAGTCGGATACACCCGTGGGCCGTCAGCCTCTCTTCTGGATGGCGTCTGGCATACTCTTTTATTGCTGCATGTTCACGCTGCTGGGCGTGTTACTGAATTATATGCCGAGAATGCCGCGTCGGTATTTAGCACCGTATAGCCTCGTTGCCAATACATTCATGTATACAGGCTTTATCGCCTGTTTTATCTGCCTTCACCGGGCACGTCGGAGAAATGTTGCTGCCAGTCCTTATCATATCCATTAAAAATGGCCACCGGGCTTCCGAACGGTCACCGGGGCTTCCCAATGGCCACCGCCCGCGTCACCTCATTGGCTTTCAGCACCCGTATAAAATTACCACCCAGTATCTTTAAGATATCCGCTTCTTTATACCCTCGCCTGAGCAATTCGCGGGTGATCATTCGTTAAGGGACGGTTTTGGTATCGTCGATTTTCAGTTTTTCCGACAGGTCATGAAAATAGGTTGGCGACCAGATTGCCAGGCGATCCTGATTGGGAATAAACCGGCTTATGTTGTTCTGCCATTGCCTGGTCCCTATTTGAGGGTTTATAAGATTCAAGCCATTCTTTGATCATTGCTGTCGGATTGTTTCAATCAATATGGATAGTGAGCCCTTTTTAGGTGAAGTGGGTATCCAGCTTTCCATATTAGCTATATCCATGTTTTTGAGTGTATCTTGCAACACCAGCTCTATCCTCCATAAAAAACTGACCTATGCCGCCGATGTCGCCGATCTTTATTATATTTTTACTTTATTTCGCTGTCGTCTATCTATCCTGTTTTCTTACCGGCTGCCTGCTAGTCCGCAAAAGCTGGCCCCTGGAATGTAAGTTACTGGTCTTATTGTCCGGCCTTACTTTATTGGTAGAGATGGTAGTGGGTCTATGTGTGGTTCGTCGGATCGACAATCTCTGGTTGTATAATTTTTTTACTCCTGTGGAGTGCGGCTTCATAATATATATATATTACAGGGCATCGGTACATCCCGCTATCAAACGCCTGAATGTCCTTTTGCTGGGCCTCCTGCCGGTAAGCATTGGAATGGCGTATTGGTTACATCCGGTCTTTAACAGGTTTAACGAAATGGCCGGACTTGTCTACCTTTTCTTCGAACTGTTAGCCGCTTGTTCTTTTTTGATTGATGCTCTTCTGAATAAGTCGGATACGCCCCCGGGTCGTCAGCCTCTCTTCTGGATGGCCTGCGGTGTACTCATTTATAGTTGCATATTCACGGTGATAAGTGCCGTAGAGGATCATAAATTAAAAATTCCTTATTCGTTATACATGTTGTATAGCTTCGTTGGCAATACATCCCTGTATGCGGGTTTTATCGCCTGTTTTATCTGCCTTCACCGGGCACGTCGGGGTCCTGTCGTTACCAGCCCCTATCAGATCCATTAAAAATGTCTACCGGGGCTTCCCAACGGCCACCGCCCGCGAAACCTCATTGGCCTTCAGCACCCGGATAAAATTACCACCCAGTATCTTTAAGATATCCGCTTCTTTATACCCTCGCCGGAGCAATTCCCGGGTGATCAGCGGATAGGTCGTAACATCGTCGAGCTGCTGCGGCGGGGACTCGATGCCGTCGAAATCCGAGCCCAGCCCCACATGGTCCGGGCCGATCAGCCTGACGATATGGTCGATATGATCCATAAGGAGCGAGAGCGGCGCCCGCAGAGAATCCGCTTCCTGCGGATACTTCTTCGCCAGGTATTCGTTGATCGCATAGTCCGGTGCTTTCACGGCAGCCATGGAATCCATCTCCGGCTTATGCCGCAAGAGGAACCGCCCCAGTCGCGGCACATAGTTGCTGTCCAGGAAACCCGAGTAGAAATTAACCTGGATGACACCTCCATTGACCCCGATGGCCTTGATCTGCTCGTCAGTAAGATTACGGAATACCGGGCACAACGCATACACGCTGCTATGGCTGCAGATAACCGGCTTGTTGACGATATGGATAGCGTCCCAGAATGTCTGCTCGCCTACATGTGAAAGATCGACCAGCATGCCCAGCTCGTTCATTCGCCTGACAATGGCCTTACCGCGATCCGTCAGCCCGTAAGGAGTGACGGTAAAAGCTTTGGACGTTTCGTCCTTTGCCGAGGTAGCCCAGGGAGTGCTGTTATTCCAGGTGAGGGTCATGTACCGTACACCCCGCCGGTAGAAGCTATCCAGGTAGGCGATGCTGTCTTCGATCATGTGGCCGCCTTCAACGCCCATCATAGCCGCCAGTTTATGATGTTTGACCGCTTGCTCCAGGCCGGCTGCATCGGTGACGATCTGCATCTTACCCGGGTTGCGTCCGGCAATGGCATAGAGGCTGTCGATTTCACGATTGGCTTCGCGGAAGGCGCTGCTCACACCATAATGGTCGTCGCAAAAGATGGAAAAGACCTGCACGTCCACTCCTCCTTTCCGAAACCGATCCAGATCGGAGTGGGTCTTGCCGGTCAGGTCGGCGCCTATGTCCATCCCTCTGAGTGTCGCTGTCGTCAACACGTCGTTATGTGTGTCTACGACAATGGCCTTGTCGTGTAATTTTGCGTAGGACTGGGCGTTGGCAGTCCATCCGGCTGTTAATGCCAGCAGGAGCAGCAGCCTATCGTACATTTTTGGCATATGGTTGTTTTATTACATTTCCATGAATTCAATATTGCCGGTAAAAATCCAGGTCCTGGAAGTCATAGCTGAAATCTGTCAGGGGGGAGACGGGTTTCATCCGGATACCGCTTGCCAATCCCCGCTCGTCAAGACTGAAGAGTACATAGGCATCGGCATTCATGCTCCGGTCCTGCCACCTGACGATAAAGCTGTTGCCCTTATAGGGGAGGAGCTCTCCCGTCAGCTTGGGTGATCTTTTGGAGTCGAACCAGGGCTTGCCGTTTTTGACCGAGATAACGATCTCGCCAAGCCATGAATCCCGGTAGGTACCGGTATATTTGGAGAGATCTGCCGAACCGGTCTGCCGGGACTGGAACAGCGCTACTTCTTTCCAGATCGAATCCGTGAGTTTTTTTTCTTCATTCAGCTGCACTTTGCGTCTTGCCGCGTATTCGGTGACCCGGTCGGTACCGGTGATGCCCAGGTAGCTGTCCTTTATCTGGTTGGTGATGGCGCTAAAGGCCGCGCCTTCCTCCTGGTTGGTCAGCACGATGATACCCAGCTGCAGTTCGGGGATCATCGTGATCTGCGTGACCATGCCTTCGAGACCGCCGGTGTGGCTGACCTGCTTGTAACCTTTGACATCTGAAATACCGAAGCCCAGTCCGTAAGCCGCGAAATGCGTGTTATAAGGGCCAGGGCCTCCGAGCGGGATGATAGTCTGCGGGGACCACCGTTCACGGAGCACTTTCGGGGAGAAGAGCTGCCGGCTATCGCCATATTTACCTTCTGCCAGGTGCAGCAGCACCCATTTACTGAGGTCGGCGATGCTGGAATAAATCCCGCCGGCGGCATGATCCACTTTCGACCGGCTCCTGGCGATGACCCGCACCTTGCCTTCCACCCGCGCATGGCCGTCGATAACATCGGAAGAATCGTGCAGCCGGTCATAGCTAGCCGCGCTATGGGTCATACCCAGGGGACGCAGGATCCTGTTCTCGATGAAGTCTTCCCAGCTCATACCGCTTGCCCGGGCGACGACCTCGCCAGCTACGATATAGAGATTGTTGTCGTAGGCATATTGCGACCGGAAACTTGTCACGGGCTTAAGGAATTGCAGGTTATGAAGGATATCCGGAATAGTGAAATCGCTGGAGTCAGGAAAGAACATCAGATCGCCGGCCCCAAGCCCCAAACCGCTGCGGTGGCAGAGCAGGTCCCGGATCGTGAATTCCTCGGTGACATAGGGATCGAAGAGTTTGAATTCCGGGATATACTTCCTGACTTTGTCATCCCAGTTCAGCTTCCCTTCATCGACCAGCATGCCCAGGGCGGCGGTAGTGAAAGCCTTGCTGTTGCTGGCGATGCCGAAAAGAGTGTTCTCATCCATCGGCTGCCGGGTGTCCAGCGATCTTACGCCATACCCTTTGGAGTGGATGATCTTACCATCCTTGATGATGCAGACGGCTATGCCGGGCACTTCGAAAGTCCGGAGGGTCCTCGTCACCAGGCTGTCGATGGCAGTTGCATTCATCGGCTGGGCCTGCGTGGTGATGGTGACCGATAGCAATAGAAGGATGCAGGAGATGATTCTCATGGCAGTTGAGTTTCCTTAAATATAAGGAAAAAACGCTCCGCCTCCTGCGGATTCTGCAATTAATAACCCCGGCTTTAATAAGCCATCGGGTCTTTATACATGATACATCCGTCGACGTGATTATCCAGCTTGTCATTGAACCAGGAAATAACATTGACTTTTTTGCCGCCATTGGCCGGATCGTTCAAATAGACAATATTGCCATTGACACCGGTAAGGACTATAATATGCTTCGGCCCATACCAACGGCCGGCGCACCAGAGAGGACCATATTTCCGCAGCAGCTGTTCCAGGTTGTTACTGTCATAGACAGCCGGGCGGGGCCAGACAGACTTCATGCCTGCCTTTTGTGCCAGACTGATAAAATCTGACGGAGAAGCACCCTGGTCGTTTCCCCATTTGTTAGCGAGTGTGTTCATAGGCCCTTGTCTTCCGGTAACGCTCTGCGAATAAAGCCAGACCATCGAAGCCGATGCATGCCAGCAGGTATTATTGCTGGTTTGTGCGACTGTTGGCACGTCTAATTTAACGCTCATGGTGAGAATGATTTAAGGTGAAAAATAGCGGGGTGCGGGAAGGGTAGGAGGGAACGGGGCAAAGTACAAAATAAAAGGGAAAGGCTGGATAGGTATTTATTTTTCAAATGGTATTTTATGAGCACCGCTTTTGTATACATGAACCATATTAGCTTCCCGATCCCGGTTGAAGTAAGTAAGCCATTGATATTTCTTATCAATAATATAAAAGTCGCCGCTGCAAAGTTCAATAAGCGCCATAAGGGCAGGGAGCTTACAATCGTACACGTAATGTTTTTCATTCGGATTGCGGCCCGGAACAATAACTACCCAGTAATGGATCGATCCGGAAAGTAATACCATATAGTTTTCAAGTTTATTGAAAGCTACTTCGTCGAACTTAATCTTTTGCCTGATATTTCCGGCCCAATTGGAGAAATGGGTGTTTGCGTTCTCTTTGATAATAAAAGAGTTTTCTATTTTCTTCATTATCTCAGGCCAATCGGTAAAGGGTACTTTAAATGCTGTTTGGCCGTATTTTTTTGCGAGCAGATCGATTTTTTCTTCCCAATACATTGGCGTTAAATGAATATCTAAATTAATAAAAATTTGTGAGTTTATGTTATCGGCTCAATAGAACTATCCATTTGCTAAATGGGAGGTGACACAGTTAGGCTTTTGTTTAAGTTACAGCTTGCGGAACTAACTGAATGAACCTATGAGCATGCTTAACATCGCCCGGAAGCGAGGGATTCCTTTCCTGGTAACGACACTATTTATTTTTGCTGCGGCACAAGGACAAAACCCGGTGCAGGCGCAGAATCCGGTCCATTCGCAGCCAGGCGCGGCAGCAACGCCACAAAGCATGGCGCCAGTGCCGGGGACACCCGTCCCTGCTAAACAGAGGGCGATGGATCTCCTGCATAAGAGCCTGCGGGCTAGCGGACTCAACCAGTCTACGCTCAATAACTACCTCGTCACCGACGCTTATGCGGACAAAAGATCCGGACATTTCATCGTCTACCTGCAACAGGCGTACCTGGGAATTCCCGTATACAATAAAATAGGGGTATATATTTTCAGAAATGATACACTGGTGGAGAAAAAGGCCAATTTTATCCCTAAGATAGAGAGCAAAGCGGGGCCCAAAGCCACCTATACTGTCGAGGCGGTTCAGGCTATCCGTTTTGCCGCCAATCACTTATCCATTCCTCTCAGGGGGGAGCCGACGCTGGTTCAAAAGGACGCCGTTCGTCAACGGTATGTTTACAGTGCCGCCGGCCTGTCCCGGAAAAATATTAGCGCAGACCTTGTCTGGCTTCCTATGAACGATGGACAGCAAATACGGCTTTCCTGGAATGTTCGTGTCACCTCGCCCGATGGCAACGATGACTGGTTTGTCCGGATCGATGCCCGGTCGGGGGAATTCATCGGGAAGAACAGTCTTATCATCTCCGAATCGGCACCGCCCCAATCCGAACCAGCGCCATCCGGCGAGGCATGGACCCAGCGCCGTATCACCGGCCGGATGACGCTTTTCAACGCTCCCCCCGCTGTCGCTCCCATTGACAATGGACAGGGTCTGTCGAAGGCATTCTTCGGAACTCCCGCCGTTGCTAGTGTCGGGTACCGGGTTTATCCTTTCCCCGTAGAATCCGCCAACTTCGGCGCCCGGACGCTGGAGAACAATCCCTGGTTACGGGCGGCCCCGGGCAATAACGCCATTTCACTGGGCTGGCATTATGACAATACCACCAATTATGAATATACACGGGGTAATAACGTATGGGCACAGCAGGACCTCGCCGGCACCAACGCCACTACGGGTTTTGCAGATACTTCTTCCACCCTCATCCCGGGGCTGACATTCGATCGCACAACCGATGGGTCGGTCAGCCCTTCCTCTTACTCCAATATCCGGGCGGGCATAGACAATCTGTTCTATTGGAATAATATCATGCACGATATCAGCTACCAGTATGGATTCGATGAAGCGGCCGGTAATTTTCAGGCCGATAACCAGGGTAGGGGCGGGGAAGGCAATGATTTTGTCCATGCATTTGCCGAGGACGGCGCCGGTATCAATAATGCCGACTTCGCCACGCCGCCCGACGGTGAAAACCCTCGCATGCGCATGTTCCAATGGAACTCGACCGTCACTCTCCTGTTTCATGTCAACAGTCCTGCGCCCATCGCAACCGACTATACCGTGGCGGGAAACACCATCAGCCTGAATACGCAATTGACCACCTCCGGTCCTATCACTGCCGATATTGTACTGGCCGACGATGTGCCCGCCACTACCCACCAGGCCTGCGGGACGATCGGCAATGCCGCCAGCCTCGCCGGCAAGATCGCCCTGATCGACCGGGGCGGTTGTAACTTTGTGTTAAAGATAAAAGCCGCGCAGAATGCCGGCGCCGTTGCCGTCATCGTTGTCAATAGTTCCGCGGCCGCCCCGACTCTCATCGGCGGAACCGATGCTACCATTACCATTCCGGCGGTCATGATATCACAAGCGGATGGAAACACGCTGAAGGCGAACCTGACAGGCTTGAACGGAAGTCTATCCGCGACCGGGGTGAACAGGGACGGAGCGCTGGACAACGGCATCATCTCACACGAATACACCCACGGCATTTCCACCAGGCTGACCGGAGGTCCTGCCAATTCCGGATGCCTCGTCAACGCGGAACAGATGGGAGAGGGCTGGAGCGATTATATGGCGCTGATGGTCACCACTGACTGGTCAACGGCGACGTTAGCAGACGGCGCCAAAAAAAGACCCCTCGGCACCTATGCGCTGTCCCAGCCGGCCACGGGCAAAGGAATACGCACCTACCCCTATTCGACGGATATGTCCATCAATCCGTGGACCTATGATATGCTGGCGACCAGCACGGGCGGAGAAGTACATACGGTAGGAGAGATCTGGTGCGCCACGATCTGGGATATGACCTGGAACATCATACAGATGGAAGGCATCGACCCGGATATCTACCATGGAACAAAAGGAAACAATATAGCCTTACAGCTCGTCATCGAAGGGATGAAATACCAACCCTGCAGCCCCGGGTTCCTCGACGCCAGAGACGCGATTCTCAAGGCGGATAGCCTGCTGTATAATTATGCGCATAAATGCGCTATATGGAATGCTTTTGCGCGGAGAGGTATGGGCAAGAGCGCCTCTCAGGGAAGCTCCGATAGCTATACCGATCAGACGGCCGCCACCGACCTGCCATCAGGAATGGGCATCTCGCAGACGGTCGATAAGACCTTGCTGGTGCATGGGGATAATGTTACCTACACGATCAAGGCCTATTGTGATTGCAGTCCATTGAGCAATATTTCCATCGTCGATACCCTCTCCAGCAACCTGTCGTATCTTTCTTCCCCGGGCGGAACGTATACGGCTCCCTATGTTCATTTTGACGGACTCAATTTCGCCGCCAATGAAACCAAAATCTTCACCATCCAGGCCAGCGTTGCGGGGACATACCGGGTGCCCGATACCCTGATCAACGACAGCAGGGATCCCGGCAGCTATACCTGGGCCAGCACGGTTACTACCGGGGGCACTTTCTGGTCGGAAAGCACCGTGCGGTCGCATAGCAGCTCGCATGCATGGTATGCCCTCGACCAGGCTACCCTCACCGATCTTACCCTGACATCGGGCAATCTTGTATTGGACACACTGACCAACTTATCCTTCTGGCATTATTTCGAGACCGATCCGGCATACGATGGCGGAGTCGTTGAAATATCAACCGATGGCGGCAGCAGCTGGCAGGACCTGGGCCCTTTCATGACGCAAAACCCCTATAACAGCTCTCTCGATCCTACAGCCACGAATATAGGTAACCGAAAAGCATTTACCGGCAGCAGCGGAGGTAGCTTCATCCGGACGATCATTTCACTGACCGGATTTGCCGGAGCCACCGCGAAGATCCGGTTCCGGTTTACCAGCGATAATGCGGTCGGCGGAGAGGGTTGGTATATCGACGATATTGTATTGACGAATGGAACGGGCGCCGTGGGCATCGCCTCCGCTTACAACAGCGGCGCCTTATTATCGAGGAGCAATACCGTCTCCCCGTTTGCACCGGGCGCCTTACCGGTTAATTTTCTGAGCTTCGAGGCTAAAAAACAAAACAGCAGCGCCTGGCTGCACTGGAAAGTCAACGGAGCCATCGATGTCGATAAGTACGTCGTGGAAAGAAGCGCTGGCGGAAGTAATTTCATCTCCATCGGAGAAGTCCCGGAGGATCCGGCAGGTTCCGCCAACCCCGCCGGATCCGGTGAAAAAGAATATACGTTTACAGACATCCAACCCCTGAACGGGAACGATTTTTACAGGATCGTGGAGACAGACAAAGATGGAAAGTCCACACTCTCCGCCATCAGGCTGCTCCGGTTCGGCAACAAGGAGGCTATCGTCAGACTATCGCCTGTTCCTACCTATAACCATATTGTGCAGGTGGATATCGAAACGGATAATGACGCGCCCATTGCTGCCTCGCTGATCAATACAGTAGGGCAGACCATCAAAATGTATACTGTAAAGCAAGGCCCGAACCTCCTGAGCCTTGACAACTTTCCCAAAGGAATCTATTTCCTGAAAATTCAAACCAGCCGCAGCAACCTGGAAATCAAAAAAATAATGATCCAGTAAAAGCCCCCCGTTGGGTATAGCACGTCTTTCAATGCCGGCACCCTTTAATAAATAGCCATACCAGGGCTACGCCCAATCCTGCGAATACAATAGGTAAGCTCCAACGCTTGCTGTTCTCTGCCTGTTTTACCGGATAGACTGCCACAGGGCGAACGGGGCGAACGGAGTTAACGGAATGGTTGGGTTGTTTAACGTGATCTCTGAGAGAGGCGACCCTGCCTCCCTCCGGACTCTGACCTATTACGCCAGCCAGGAAGCGCAGGTTTACCGGTAACGCGCTTACCACGGGTGACAGCTGAGTGGAAAGCATATTGGACAGAGTGCTGGGAGTCAGATCTTTTTCTATTGCCTGTTGGCCTAAAATGCCTAATGCCGCCGGCGTCGTCATCGCCATCAGGGAAGGAATGGAAAATTCCCTGATACCCGCAAAGCTGGAAATTGCATCGGTGATGCGGCCCACGTTATTACCCAGCAGCCATTTGGACAGATCAATGCCATTGGAGACTAAATTAGCGCTTCCTCCTTCTCCAAACATATTTCCCAGGTTATTCAGCAACCCCGATGCGGCTACTCCTTTAGCCAGATTCAGAATAGTACTGGCTCCGTTAATATCGGAGTTAGCTTTGGAAATGATACTGCCCAGTACCGATGGTATAATACCGGACATAGCTTTGGAAATGCCCGCTTCACTTTCACCAAGTGAAGAAGCCGCTTTACTGATCAGGTCACTGGTAAAAAGACCCTTCACCGAATCAAGGAAATCGAATGCCATAATAAATAACAGGTTTAGTGATTAAAATACAGGATGGCCTCCATCATAGATGGAGAGATCATTCCAGCAAACACGAGCCGGGTGTGCTCGCAGGTTATAGGCGGGTGGGCTGGGTAGGCCCAAAAGGTAGATTTCGTCTTCGGGAAATTAAGTGTAATTGCTTATCTAAAATAAGTGTTTATTCCAGCCTGCCAAAATTATTTTAAAGATGAAACCGGGTAGGTCCAATACAGCTTGAACAAATTTGAACAGACTTGAACCGGCATTGAACGGCCCCTGTCCGGCGGCGGGTATATCTTAATGGTCTATTTAAAAACACTATTATGCGTATATCTTATTTATCGCTGCTCCTCTGCCTGACAGGCAGCCTTTCCCTGAACGCACAGCATAGCTTCTGGACTACCCGCGACGCCTGCCTGGGCCAGCAACCGCCATCGGATACACCCCGGGTGTTCGCCCCGGACCTCCTGGCGCAAAAAGACACGTTTGCACTCGACCGCGTAGCTTTCTCGGACGACGGAAAGGAATTTTATTACCCCACCAACAATACCTGGTTCGACGGCAAAAACAGTAAAATAAGATATTTTAAATATGAAGGATCCGGCTGGAAGGGCCCCTTCATTTTGAACGAACACTATTATGCCCCCACCTTCTCTATGGATGGGAAGTCCCTTTATTTTGAAGGAGGCGAAAAAGATAGCCTGCATTCCATTATCTGGGAATCCAAAAGGACACCGGACGGGCAATGGACCAAGCCCTCCGTCTATCTGAAAAAAGACTATGGCTTATACGATTTTATGCCCACCCGCAGTAAGGTTTGCTATGTAGGAAGTAATGCCCGGCAAGGCAACCGGAAAGATTATAGCACTTATGATATTTGCGCGTTGAACATGTCTGCGGGCGACACTACTATTCGCAGCCTGGGGGACCCCATCAATACTCCCGGCTTCGACGGTGATTTCTATGTCGCCCCCGATGAGTCCTATATGGTCGTCAGCGCCAGGGAAACAAAAGACTTTAAATGCGAACTGTATATCAGCTTTCACCGGCGGGATGAGAGCTGGAGCACCCCGGTAAGCCTGGGCCCGCTGATCAATGACGGGGTCGCTCACCGCTGGGGCGAATATGTGACGCCCGATGGGAAATATCTATTTTATTCCAGGGGAACAAGCCCGAAGGATTGTCATATTTATTGGGTACGGTTCGACAACCTGCTGAAAAAATTAAAGCAGGAGAATTTGTGATTACGGAGCGGTGGTTTCCTATTTAAATTTCCGCACGAAAAAATCCGCGACGGCGCCATAGACTTTTACGGCGTTCTCCCAGCGCATCAGGTGATGGGTATCGTCCACGATCATCAGGGTCTCGACGGGAACACCCTTCTTTTCCAGCCGGTTGATCAGGTCCACACTTTGAGAAAAACGCACATTCCTGTCATCATCCGCATGAATGATCAGTACCGGGGAGGTCCAGGTATCGATAGCCGATACCGGTGAAGAAAGCCAGGCCGTTTTCACGGCCTGATCATAATCAGGCGCTTTCTCATATCTGCTGTTGAAAGTATTAATGAGCGATGCATTGGTGACCCAGTCGTGTACGCCATGGATATCTACTCCGGCCGCAAAGATCTTCGAATCCCTCCCCAACGCCATCGCCGTTAAATAGCCTCCATAGGAACCGCCATAGATACCGACTTTTTTGGCGTCCACGAAATCCTGTTTTTGCAGCCACTCACCGGCCGCTTTGATATCCTGGTATTCAGCAGCACCCCAGATACCGGCATGCGGCGGCTGGTGGAACTCATACCCGTACCCGATCCCCAGCCGGTAATTCACCGCTAACACGACGAACCCGAGGCTGGCCAGGTATTGATTGCTGGCATAGGCATTGGAATAATAATCCGAATAGTTCCAGCCCAGTAACATTTGCCGGGGCGGTCCGCCATGTACATAAACGATAGCCGGTTTTTTAGACGCGCCTCCTTCCGGCAGGAACAGATCGGCATGAATGCTAAGCCCGTCTGCGGAAGTAAAGATCACTTGTTTGGGCGTTATCAGTTTTTGTTGGGGGAGTTCGGCGGGGACCAGGTCGGCCCCTGCCAGCTGTATTTTATGATCGCCGTTCAGGGACAGGATCGCCGGTGTCGGGCATTGCTGCGCCGTTGCGCTGATGAAGGCCACTGTATTTCCATCCCCTGTCAGCACGGGGGCCCATTCCAGGCCGGTGCCGGGTGTGAGCACCTGCATGCTGGCAGCCTCTATGCTCACTTTGAGTATATGTCTCCGATCGATATCCCATTTGTCGCTCCCTGTATTTGCGCTGAAGAGGAGCTGCTTTTTGTCCGCGCTTACCTTAATATGCTCGCACATAAAATTACCCGGCGTGAGCAGTTGTTCCTTCCCGCCCCCCGCAGGGATCGCATATAGATGCGGCCAGCCATCCTGGTAGGATAAAAAAACGATCTTGTCCCCGGCTGCCCAATGCAGGTTGGCGCCGCCATCCGTAGTAGGCAGGGAACCGCGCAGGCTATGGGGCGCACTCCATAAAGAAGCTACGGTATTCGTGGGGATGTCCGCGATGCAGATGCTCCAGGGAACAATCTTTTTAACCAGCAGGGAGTCCGGCGCGCCTCCTGATCCTGGTCTTCTTACAAAGACGATCTTGTCGCCACCCGGGCTCCAATGCGGAGACTGATCCCAACTGAAGGAAGGCGCGATCCATTTTAGCGGAGAAACAGAATCGGTATAGATCCCTATGACCGAATGATCAGCCCGGTCGGAGACAAAAAGCAGGGAAGATCCGTCAGACGCCCATTCCAATGATTCCATCGTACCTCTTGCCGTGAATAAACGTCTGGCAGCGGCCGATCCGTCCACAGGCGCGGACCATACCTGCCCCCCTTTAATAAAGGCTACCCATTTTCCGGTTGGGGAAATGACAGGGTCATCCCCCTCCGATAAATATTTCGGTTCTCCTCCGTCAAACGGGATGCTGGCGACCTGGACCTTAAAAGGCTCCAGCTCAAAACCCGGATCTGTCGGTAGTCCCGTATCCCAGTTGCCGCTATGTTCGCCGCCACGGACGAACACGACCCATTTGCCGTCTTCGGAAACAGCAAGGCTGGTGATCTCCTGACCATCGTCTTTCGAATAGTGCGTCAGTTTCCTTGGTTTATAGTCCGGGCCTTCCGCTACATACACATTTCGCCGGCCCTGCTCATCCAGCGCCCAGGCTATCCGGGAGCCTCTGGCCGCAGCGGTCAGCTGCGTAGGGAAAGGGTAGCTCTTGAAAGCGGAAATAGACGCATGCTGTGCCTGCAAATAAGAGGGCAACAAGTGAAGCACCTGCACCCCCACTTCAGCCACGGCCACGCCATTTCCGCTTACGACATGTATGACGGAAAACCGGAAATACCGGCTGCTTACCGGTTGTGAGAGGGATACCAGCTGCTCAAGAGGATTGGATTTGATATTCGCAAACTCCCCTTCAGCCACCTTGTCCCAGATCACGCCATCGCTGCTGGTATAGAAAATATAACGGTCGGCGATCCCTTCCGTCTTTTTATCCTGCCGCGGCAGATAGGTAAATGCTTTTATCGTTTGCGGCTTACCCATGTCTACGGAGAGATCCTGCGGGAATTGCCCTGTCGCCGCACTGTCTTTTCCCAGCGTGTTCCATAACGTTCCCGGATCTTCGTCGATAGCGTTCTTACCTGCATCGGCGGAAGCTGACGATCCCGCTTCGGCAGGCGACTGTGGCAGTACCTTCCAGCCTGCTTTCGACAACCCCAGATTCCGAGTGACCACCTCGCTGGCCTGGTTATCCGCTTCGAAACTGCGGGCCTTCACCGTGCCTCCCATCGTCAATGAGAAAGGTCCATTATAGACAGGCGATGTAAGTTCGGGAGTCGTTCCGTCTATCGTATAGCGTATGCTTCCTACGGGGGAGCTGGTGCTGATGCTGACCATTCCGTTCCTGTCGCGGCCGATTTCGGGAGCGACAAGGTGCGTCGGTTCCTGGAACAACCCAAAATCACTGAGAGCGATGCAGGCGTCGGAACCGGTGATGGATAAACGCACTTTGCTGGTCACCACCATTTGCTGCAGCCGGATGAGGCGATTAGCCCCGATGCTGGTGCCTGCCCCGATCTGTTTCCATTGTCCGTCCTGGTAAGCGTCTATGGTAAAAGAAGTGATGCGCTGTCCCAGCTTAATATTTTCCCGCAGCCTTATGACATTGAAAGGGATTGGTTTGCCCATATTGACGACCAGTTGCGGCTTTGTAACAGAATCATCGGTGGCCCAATAGCTGTAACGATCATTGTCGACCAACCGGGCGGGACCGTATTGAGATCTATCGTTACCGCGGACATTGCTGGCGATAAGGGCGGCGCTTTTGGCGAGGTTGATGGAGAAAGTGTGTTTTAACAGATCACCGAAAGCCTGGAGGGAAGCCACATCCTGTTGATCCAGCAGTCCTTTCCGGTTAGGCGAGATCCCCAGGTCGAGATCGGCTCCCCTGCCTACACTCTGATAATAAAGATCCAGCAGCTGGTAGGGGGACTTTACCTGTTCGTTCTGCGAGGCATGGTAGAACCATCCCGGCCGCAGCGGGACATCACATTCGGCCGGCATCCAGTATGCACCATTGCGGGTCCCTTCGGTCGCTTCCCAATATTTATTATAACCATTGGAAGGTTTTTTGCCGGGATCGGGAGCCTGTGGCGTATAGGTTGCCCAGCAGGTAGCGCCGGCATGTCCTTCTTCATTGCCTACCCATCGTACGTCAGGGCCGATATCTCCGAAAATATTGGCCGTTGGCTGTAGCTGGCGCGTGATCGCCCAGGTGGTATCCCAGCCATAGTAAGTAGTACGGTCGATTTTTCTGGTCTCGCGGGCGCCGCCATAATAGCCATCGCCTCCATTGGCCCCGTCATGCCAGGACATGAACAACGGACCATACCCCTTGTACAATTCCTTTAGCTGTGCCCGGTAGATATTCACATAGGCCGGCTCACCATATTGGGCATTGTTCCGGTCCCAGGGAGAGCAGTACACACCCATCCGCATGCCCAGCTTATTACAGGCCAGCTGATATTCTTTCACCATGTCGCCCTTGCCATTCTTCCAGGGGCTCCGGGTAATATTGTGTTCGGTGGTCTTCGTTGGCCATATACAAAGTCCGTCGTGATGTTTGGCAACGATGACGACTCCTTTGAACCCGCCTGCTTTTGCGGCGCCTACGATCTGCATGGCGTCGAAATCAACAGGATTGAGGATGGCGGGATCTTCATCGCCAAAACCCCATTCCTTGTCCGTATAGGTATCCACTCCGAAGTGGATGATGCAATACATTTCCGTCTCATGCCAGTCAAGCTGTCTTTGAGTCGGCAGGACGCCAAAGGGCTTCGGCGGAGGGGTGGGACCTGCGGCCGATTTATGAGCGGCGGGGGGCTGAGAGAAGACAGTACCGCTTAGCAGCAGGAAAAAAAATAGTATTCGTTGTTTCATAAAATGATAACTTAATGTTTTAACCACGATGTGGGAACGTCCCTGGGCTCCGACCCGCCGAAGCTATATTGAAGCTTAAAGGTATAACCGCCGCCGCCTTCAATAAAATCGAGCACGATCTTCTGAAGACCTTTTTTTAAGGCAACCTGCCCGTTCTTCTCCAGGGGAGCGTGGTTGCCATCGTTGTCGACGACCTCCCTGCCCGCGATCGTCAGCGTGCCGCCATCATCACAGGTATAGTAGAAGCTATAGATGCCATCCTGCGGGATATCCAGGTAACCCCGGTATTTCAATCCGAAGGCAGGGGCTTCGGCCGCTTTGGGGACTTCGATGGAGGAAACCGTCAATACCGTATCCGGTTTGCTATCCGGCATCAGCGTAGTCATTTTGAAGGAGCCCAGATACTGACTGCAGATGAGCCCGTCGCCTGCCGGGGTGATCGCCGCCGGTTCGGCAAGGGACTGTTGCTGGTATTGCATGCTATAGATATCTCCCCGGTTGCCATTGGCCCGGAAGGCCGCCACACGGATGAATTGCGGGTGACGGATGATGAGCGGTGTGTTCAGCACACTGGAATGAATGGTGGGTGCGCTGCTGTCCGTGGTATAGCGGATCGTTAAGTTATTTAGCGGTTTTTCGATCGATAGGGTATCCTGGTCCGTGAAGGCATTCAACAACAGGAGGCCCGGCAGATCGGGCAGACGGTAATGTACTTTTAACAGATCCAGCCGGCTGAAGTTGGTGCGCAGGCGGCTGAGGTAGGATGGATAATCAGAGCGATGGGTCCAGAGGACCTCGGCCAGCGCCGTCATCCGCGGCATATACATATAGTCGGCCCGGGCTTCTGTAGGAATCATCTCCGTCCAGATATTGGCCTGCGCCCCGATAATGTTTTTGGCTTCGGCATCCGTCAGCCCTTTGGGAATGGGGTCAAACTGATAGACAGCATGCAGGGAATTCCTATCGGGAATATTGTCGAAGTACAGCGGATTGCCAGGTGTCATGATCACGGGATTGCCATTTTTGGCGGCTTCGACCGGGGCTTTGGGCACCCAGGTCCGCCAATACATGATGGCCGCCGTTTTGCTGACGCCGCCTTCCAGGATCTCATCCCAGCCGATCATTTTCCGGCCCCGGGCGTTAAAGAACTTCTCCATTTTGTTGATGAAGTAGCTCTGCAGCTCGGCCGTATTTTTAAGCCCCTCTTTTTGCATCAGCGCCTTACACTCCCCCGACTTCGCCCATAAGGAACGGTCTACTTCGTCGCCGCCGATATGGATATAGGTGCCGGGAAAGATATCCATGATCTCGGTAAAGACATCCTCGGCAAACTGGAAAGTAGAAGGCAGACAGGGACAGATCGGGGTGGAGAAGAGCTGGCCGAAAACACTGCTCCCGTCGCAGCTTAAATAGTTATATTGATTGATCGCCGCCATCATATGGCCCGGCATGTCGATCTCGGGGATGATATCGATGTGTTTGCCGGCGGCATAAGCTACCAGCGCCCTCATCTCGGCCTGGGTATAAAAGCCGCCATACAGGGTACGACCGTCTTTTTGAATGATATGGGACGGGTCGATGGCAAAATCCGGGTTGTCCGCGGCCTTGCGCATACAGGCCGAGTCCTGGTTGTTAAAAGTCCTCCAGGCGCCATACTCCGTAAGCCTGGGATATTTTTTGATCTCGATCCGCCAGCCCTGGTCATCGGTCAGGTGAAGGTGAAACTTATTGAATTTGTACAAGGCCATCAGATCGATGAACTTTTTGAGATAAGCGATGGAGAAGAAATGCCTGGATACATCAAGGTGCATGCCCCGCCAGGCATAGGCCGGCGCATCCCGAATGGTGACGGCTGGCAAGGTCAGTGAGCTGGCCGGCTTCCCGGCAGGACCTGCTCCCTGTCCCGCCTGCGCCGGGCTCTCTATCCATGCCGGCAGCAATTGCCGGATGGTCTGCACTGCCATGAACATGCCCGCTGCCGTCCTGGCCGATAGCACCACCCATCGCGGGGTGATCACCAATCCATACCCTTCTTCCGCGCTTATGCCGGCATCGTACTTCAGCTCGATAAAGGGCTGGCGGGCTGTCTGTTTCAGGAGGTGGTCTGTCGCCGGCGTCTGCCCCAATGCGGCGTCCTGTTTCAAGGACTGGCCAAAGCCGTTCGCAAAGAGCTGGTTCAGGACAGCAGCTTCCTTTTCAAAAAGCTGTCCATCGGGCAGCACGAGCCGCGTAGCCGGGGTAATAATACATTCGCCATCGGCCGGGATCAGGGATGCCGGATACGGAATAAGGGGATAGCGGGAATCCTGCGCCGATGCGCCGATGCTGCCAAGGATGAAGCCGATCCATACGATCCGGGAAAGGGATATTCGTTTTATTTTCATGATCAATGTAACTATAGACAACTTTTTAAGCCGGATTGCCTACACGGTCCGAAAAAGAATTCAAGTTTTTTTTAATTTTAATATAGTATAATTGTAGAACCATCACTTACTGTTTTGAAAGATAAAAAAACTGATATTTTAAATCTGTGGAAGCTCATCAGCTCTCATGATGACAATAGAGCATTTGAGTCCCTTTTTCACTTATTGAATACGCCCCTGATCAAATTTTCCGTGATGTATGTTCATCAGAAAGAAGTGGCGGAAGAGATCGTCAGCGATGTATTCGTTAAGTGCTGGATGAACAGGAAAGGTCTTGCCGGGATCAAAGATATGGATACCTATCTATTTGTAGCGGTTAAGAACCAATCTTTAAATTACCTGAAGAAATACTCGCACATGCAGCTCGTACAGCTGGAGGATACGAACGAAATAAAGCTCGTTAAAATCTTAAACCCCCAGGAAAAACTCGAGAAAAAAGAGCTGCTGTTCAAAATGGAGCAATCCATCGAAGCCCTTCCTCAGCAATGCCGTATTATTTTCAAGCTGATAAAGGAAGACGGGATCAAATACAAAGAGGTCGCCCAGATCCTGAATATCTCTCCCCGCACCGTACAAACCCAGCTTTTCAGAGCGATGAAGAAACTGGGCCTCGTACTCTCCGATTATCTTAACCCGGTCCGGAACGCCAGCAACAATGACGTACTCTTAAGCATCCTCCTCCTTTTAAGTTTTTACAAACTATTTTTTGCGGGCTTGTAAGCAATTCTGCCCGAAACGTTGTCCCTGATCATAGAGGCCACCTCCGGCGGTCTTGTTGTCGAGCCGCCGGAAGTGGCCCCACCCAACTTAACCAGGGCCGTCCTGCACGGCCCGACACAAACTGTTTTATGGTGAATGACCGGTTTATCAGGCTGCTTACGAAAGAATTATGCGACGAACTCACTGACGCCGAACGCGAGGAACTGACCTTGCTTCTTCAAAGCAATAAGGAATATCGCGATCAGAAAGAATTACTAAAGGAATACTGGGAGAAAGACCGGGCTGACTACGAGTCCAACGCCGTCCTGTTCAAAAAGGTAACGGATAAGATAAAGGCGGAAGAGCTGATAGCCGCCCCGGCTGAAGGGAGGGGGGGAAGAATTTCCAGGACTGTCTGGTATAGCGCCGCCGCCGCTATCCTGTTGACGATTGGCCTTTTCCTATATCATTTCCACTCCGCCGGAACAGACAAAAAAATACTGGCCATTCATTGGCTGCAAAAAATCACCCAGCCCGCTAAAAAATCTTCTATAACACTTTCGGATGGCACCGTCGTTACACTCAACGCAGCGACCACCCTCAAATACCCGGACCGGTTTGGCGACAGCACCCGGGAAATCTACCTCGATGGCGAAGCCTATTTCGATGTGGCCAAAGATGCCCGCCACCCTTTTATTATCCATGCCAATAAAATGAATATCCGGGTATTGGGGACCTCCTTCAATGTCAAATCCTACCAGAATGAATGGCTAAGCGAGGCGACTTTGATCAAAGGCTCCATAGAAGTAACCTTGAATGACCGTCCTTCGGACCGGTTTATCCTCAAACCTAAAGAAAAGCTCATCATTCAGAACAATGCGGCAATAAAAAGACGAATGAACACCGACTCCATCCGCTCCATCCCGGACAGCGCCGGCAAGGGCACCCGCTATGCCCTTACGAATCTGACCTATTTCCCGAATAGTGTCAAGACGGTCATTGAGACTTCCTGGGTAGAGAACAAGCTCGTCTTCAGCGACAAGGATTTCGCCCAGTTATCCGGACAGCTGGAAAGATGGTATGGCGTCCATATCGAGTTCGGGAATGACCAGGTGAAGGAATACCGGTTCACCGGATTTTTTGAAAAGGAATCCTTATCTCAAGCACTCGATGTCCTGAAAATGATCGAACATTTCAACTATAAGATATCTGATTCAATTGTTTATATATATTAACCAAAAATAATGCATATATGAGAAAAGCCAAACCGACATAAAAAAAGCGGGAACCCCGTCGTAAGGAAATTCCCGCGCTAACATTCTTAAAGATAAGCAGGCCGCTATCTCTGGTAAAGGTCACGGCCATTATTCACCTTTAATTAAGTAAACATATGATTTTTTTTAAACACCCCAAAGTTGGGGTAAGGGATAACTATTGGTTGCTCAAGTCCATATTAATTATGAAACTAACGCTAATACTATTATTATTTTTTAACCTCCATGTAATTGCGGATGTCCATTCGCAAACAAAAGTTACCCTCAACCTCAAGTCGGCTGACTTCAAGAAGATCCTTTCCAGCATCGAGAAGCAGAGCATCTACCACTTTATATATAGCGAGCATAAACTGCCGGGTATAAAGAAGATGGATGTAAATGTCCAAAACGAAGAAGTATCCAGTCTTTTAGATAACCTGATGGCCAACTCAGGTTTCAAATACAGCGTACTGGCCAATCACCTGATCGTGATCTCCCAATCGGATAATGAGATCAGGGCCGGCAAATTCACCGGCAAGGTCCTCGACGAAAAGGGCCAGCCACTGGTGGGCGCCTCCGTCCGGATCAAAGGCTCGAAAACCGGGACTACCACCGATGCAAGTGGATCCTTTACCCTGGAGGTACCGGACAATACCGTATTGATCATTAGTTTTCTGGGATATGAAGACAAAGAAATTACCGCCACAGGTACCGCCTCGCTCAATATCTCCCTGGCGCCCTCCAATAAAAGTTTGAATGAAGTAGTCGTAGTCGGTTATGGCACGCAAAAGAAAGTAAATCTGACCGGCGCCATTGCAACTGTCGGAGCCGAAAAATTAGAAGGTCGTCCCATCGTAAACCTGGCAGATGGGCTGGAAGGATTAATACCAAACCTGAACGTGAACATGGGTAGCGGACAGCCGGGTACGAAGGCCACTTTTAACATCAGGGGCCTTAGCACCTTAACTCCCGGGTCAAACGACGTAACCAGTTCCGCCCCGTTGGTATTGGTAGATGGAGTCTCCCGCGACCCGAACCTGATCGATCCCAACGATGTGGAAAGCGTCACCGTATTGAAGGACGCTGCTTCCTCCGCCATATACGGCAGCCGGGCAGCCAATGGCGTCATATTGATCACTACCAAGGTGGGAAAGAAAGGACCACCCCGGTTGACTTACTCGGGATCCTATACGACTTCACGGCCGACACAGCTGGTGCACCAGGTGAACTCCGATGATTATATCAAGATGTTCAACTACGCCAACCGGTCCGGGCTGGAGAGCGGCGGTTATACGACCAGCCCTTTTACTACGCAGGACTCTACGATGGCCGCGGCTTACCGGGCAGATCCGAAAAATAACCCCACCGGCTATGCCGATCCGGGCAATCCCAAAAAATACCGCTATGTAGGGAATACTGACTGGATGCATGTATTATATCCCGGATGGGCCCCTCAGCAGCAACATAATGTATCTTTATCCGGCGGTCAGGACAATACCACTTACACAGCCAGCATGGGCTATTTCCGGCAGGAGGGCCTGGAAAAAACGGCGAACCAGGTGTTCCAGCGTTATACCCCTTCTTTAAAAGTGAACAGCGACGTTACGAAGTGGATGACGCTTAACCTGAATCTTTCACTGACGCATATCGATAACAACCAGCCGGCTGCCACCCGGATCAGCCAGGGAGGACCGACCAACGGAGGTTGGCTGGAATCCAACTTACTACCGGTAATGCCTGTCTATAACCCGGACGGACATTTTGCCGGCCAGGGAAATTACACCAACCCGGTAGCGGTAAATGCCCTGTCGGGAAGGGATATCGATCAGCAAAACGATTTCTGGAGCACGGCCAGGATCATTTTAAAACCGGTCAGGCACCTTTCCGTAGTAGCCGACTATACCTGGAATTCCTTTACGGAATTCGAAAAGGCCAACCTGATTCCTTTTAATGAATATGGTGTTAACGGCGCCTTCCTGGATATCTTCCCCTGGACGAACCCTTCACAGGTATCGGAAAACAGGCAAAATAATACGTATAAAGCCTTAAACGCCTATGCTACCTACGAAAACACTTTCGTCAAAGATCATTATGTAAAACTCTTAGTGGGTTATAACCAGGAGTACAACCATTACCAGCTAAGCAATTCACTGGCAAAGAACCTGATCGATCCCAATCTGCCGGCCATCGGGCTCAACAACGACAGTAAACCGACCGTCGGCGGCACGGAGACGGAAGCGGCCCTCGTCGGTACTTTCAGCCGGCTGAATTATATTTATAAGAACCGGTATTTATTGGAAGTGGATGCCCGGTATGACGGAACCTCCCGCTTTCAGCCCGATAACCGATATGTTACTTCTACATCAGCCTCTGCGGGATGGAATATCGCAGAAGAAGCTTTCATGGCTAATCTCCGGTCCACGGTCAACCAATTGAAATTACGTGTATCGTACGGACAGCTCCCTGATCAGCTGACCCCTCCCGGAGCGCCCTCTTCTACCTCTCAGTATCCGTACATAGCCACCCAGGCATCGACCGTGGTGCCCTATCTGATCAATGGCCAGCCGGCTATCAGCGTAGGGACGCCTTTATTGATCAGCCCGACGCTGACCTGGGAAAAAGTGCAGACAAAGAATATCGGGTTGGATTATTCTTTTCTGAATGACCGGCTGAACGGTAGTTTTGATTACTTCATCAATGTGACCAAGGATATCCTGGTGAACAGCCTTCAATTGCCGGCCGTATTGGGCGCCCGTACACCTCCCAGCAATTCGGCCGACCTTCGGGGAAGCGGGTATGAGCTGAGCATCAACTGGAGAGACAAGGCCCTGGATGGCAAGCTATCCTATAGTGTAACGTTTACCTTCGGCAATAACTCCAATGTCAAAGTCACCCGGTATGCCGGCAATCCTACCAACAACTTAAGTGATTTCCGGGTAGGGCAGCATTTGGGGGATATGTGGGGTTTCGTCAACAAAGGCTTTTACGCGACGGATGCGGAAGCGCAGGCAGTGAATAATTCCGCCCTGTCCGGTTACAAATGGTTGGCAGGGGATATCAAATACCAGGACCTCAACCAGGATGGCAAGATTGATTATGGTAACCGGACGAGCACCAACCCCGGCGACCAAAAATTATTGGGCAACAGCACACCCCATGACCGGGTCGGTCTTAGCCTCAATCTTTCCTACAAGAACTTTGATTTCACCACTTTTTTCCAGGGAGTATTAAAACATGATTTCTATCCCAATGAATATGTTTTTTACGCCTTCCGGGATGATGAGTATAGTATCCCTTCCCAATTTTCCACCAATTACTGGACACCGAACCATACGAATTCCTTTTTCCCAAGGGTGCGGTTTTCAGGAGGGGGTAATGAGCAGGAACAGGATAAATACATTCTCAATGCCGCCTATGTGCGGGTAAAACAATTAACGCTTGGGTACAGCCTGCCCAGGATGGTCAGCAATAAATTAGGGATACAACGGATACGGTTCTATGCCACGGGGGCAAACCTGTTCACCTTCACTCCTTTGAATAAGAACTATGACCCCGAGGTGGTAAACTTCAATACTTATCCCCTGAACCGGTCTATCTCGTTCGGGATACAGGCGACTTTGTAGTGTATAATTTTTAAAGCTAATTATTACGAAAATGAAGAATAAACACATATTATATATAGCATGTGCCGGACTGATCGCTATAACCTCCTGTAAAAAGGATAGTTTTCTCAACCGGAACCCGCTAAGTAATTTCAGCCCGGAAACCTTCTTTACGAATGAAGCAGATCTGCAATTGTTCTGCAACCAATATTATAACAATTTACCGGTACAGACTTTTTTGCGGGCGGATGATAACTCCGACGATAAGGCGAACCAGACGCTCAATACAATGTTAGCGGGTACTTATACCGTGCCCAATACAGCAGACACGACGGTGGACCTGCCCGGTACGGGAGCATACAAAGCCGGGACGGCGACAATGGTTGGAACAGGGACGAACTGGAATTTCAGCATGATCCGGAACTGTAATTTTTTCCTGGCCAATTATGCAAAGGCCGCTGTCAGCGATTCTATCAAAAATGAGTACGTCGGTGAGACCTTGTTCTTCAGGGCCAATGAGTTTTGGAAAAAAGTGAAGGCTTTCGGCGATGTTCCGTATATCAATACCTATATAACGGATACATCTAAGTCGTTATTATACACCGGCCGGATGCCGCATCAGCAAGTCATGGATTCGGTATTGTCGGATCTGAATTTTGCCATCAATCATCTTCCTATTGTACCATCCCAGACCGGACGCATCAATAAATATGCGGCGCTCGCATTAAAAGCCCGTGTTTGTTTATGGGAAGGTACGTACCGGAAGTATTTTTCAGGCGTCGGCGATCCCACCGCTTACCTGCAAGGCGCTGTCGATGCCGCAGAGCAATTGATGAGCAGCGGGGCATTTCATCTTTATACGACGGGTAATACGCAATCGGATTACTATAACCTTTTTATACAGGAAGATCTAAGCAGTAATCCCGAAGCTATCCTGCCTATGCGGTACCTGTCGGGTATCCTAATGAATGATATCGACCGGCAACTGAGTCAGAATGGAGATGGATACAGCAAAGATTTCGTTCGATCCTTCCTATGTACGGACGGTCTGCCTACGGCGTTGAGCTCCCTGTATAAAGGAGACGACTCCATAGAGTCCGAAATTGAAAACCGCGATCCGAGACTGTCGCAGCAAATCGCCACCAGGGGTTTCGATCTGTTGAACGGCGATCTTATTACGGTACCCAGGATCGGGACGACCAATACCTCGACCGGTTATCAATGTATCAAGGGACGCAGCAACAGCAGCGCCGCCTATAATGCGAGGGCTTCCTCCTATGACTTATTTATATTCCGGTATGCCGAGACCTTGCTGATCGAAGCAGAAGCCAAGGCGGAACAGGGACAATGTACCCAGACCATATTGGATAATACCATCAACCTGCTGCGTGACCGGGTCGGTATGCCGCATATGATCATCGCCAGCCTGGTCAAAGATCCCAACTCCGATTTCCCGGCTGTGCCTGTACTGATCGATGAAATAAGGAGAGAAAGAAGGATAGAGCTGGGCTCCGAAGGCTTTCGGTTTGATGACCTGCACCGGTGGCACGCCGGCCCGCTCATCAACAACCCGGAAACCATTCTGGGCATAAAGCTCCTCCCCGCCTACCGCACGAATTATACCTATGACATTAGCGGGGTAGTGGTGGATGCCAATTATTATGTCCGTGTCTATCCGAACATCACGGCACGGGCCTGGGACGATAAGATGTACCTGTTCCCGATACCTACCCAGGAGATAACGCTCAACCCGAATATCAAGCAAAACCCCGGTTGGTGAGGTTCTCAGAAATGGGGACCTCGGTCCCCTTAGAACAAGCCGTTTCGTCCATCCGAAACGGCTTGTTTGTTTGCGCCGTGGCCCATTTTTGTATGCACATTATTCATTAGTTTTAGACCGGAAATGCAGCATATAGAAAAATACATCGGCTTACTGGCAGGCATCGTGATCGGGAGTGCGCAGGTCATCTATTTATTCAACACGCTCAAAAGGAAGATCAGCCCCAGCGTGCTATCCTGGCTGGGATGGGCATTCCTGATGGGGACCAGCCTTGTTGCCCAGATAATCGGCAAGGGATGGCAGTGGAGCATGACGGGAATCCTTTGTTCGACCATCGGCTGCTTTACCATCGCGGCGACTGCTTATTTCAGTAAGAATTTCTCCTTCCGGAAGAGTGACTTCAATTTCCTGCTCTTCGGATTGGTCTGCGTAGGGATCTATCTTTTGTCTACTAATCCCTGGATTACGACCATCTTTGCCATCATTGCGGATGCCGTACTGGCTATTCCCACCATTCGCAAGGCGTATAAAGACCCGGCTTCGGAAAGATCGCCCGCCTGGATATTAGGCGTCGTATCCTCTACGCTGGCCCTGCTCATCTGTATCCATCATGATTGGATCTATGTCCTGTTTCCCGCATATTTGTTCCTCTTCAATGGCCTGATGGCCTGTATCTCCCGGAATATTATTTAACTCCATCGCCCACCCGAACAACATTCTTGTGCGTATTCATAACGTACCCGGTCACCATTCAACTACGCTATACTATGATGAGAACGTATTCTTCGCGGCTGCTTTTGGGGTCGCTCCTGTTTGGGCTGCTATTTCTGGGCGCCTGTAAAAAAAGCCATTCGCAAGGCGACGGCAATCCGCCGCCCGGAGGCAATCCGCCGGATACTACGGTTGTGGCTTCCGACTCTTTCCTGACCACCGCCTATGTGGAGGTAAATTCCAACAGTTTCCACAATCCCGGCTGCTATGTATATGGCCCCGCCGCCAAACCCGTGTTCGACTTCGCCATCATCTTTGCCGCCAACATCAATTCCGTCAACGGACGGGCTGCCCTCTACTACAACCCCCAGGTCCTCAGCACGCTGAATACCGGTTCGGTTGCCTATCTGAAGTCATTAGGGATCAAAGTCTTATTGACGGTGCTGGGCAATCACGAGAATGCCGGATGGGGTTGCTTTGCCGATTATGCCACCGCCGACAGCTTTGCCGTACAATGCGCCAACGCCGTCAGCCAATATGGGCTGGATGGCATCGACATCGACGATGAATATTCGGTCTGCACGACGAATGTCAATTCCCTGGTGCTGGTAGTATCGGCCCTGCGAAGCCGCCTGGGCACATCGAAGCTGATCACCAAGGCGCTGTACAACGACGCCCCGTATTTCACCGCGGCTTATAACGGGAAGAAGGCGGGCGACATCCTGGATTATGGCTGGGAAATGAATTATGGCATTACCGATTATTCCGGCAGGCTGCAGCCCTATATCGCCGCGGGCATGCCGGCCGGCAAACTGTGCATCGGGGTGGATATCGGGGGCTCCGATCAGGCCGGGGCGGCACAGTTCGTAAAAAAGAACGGTTATGCCGGGGTCATGGCCTATAACATCGGCAGCAGTTCACAGGCCAATCTTTCGCTGATCACCAATGTCCTGTTCAATACCGCAACCAGCATAACGGCCAATTGCCTGCAATAAAAAAATATTGTTTTCCCTGGAATTTTTTGCTGTTGGTACCACCCATTTGTAAAGAAAACCTGTATTTATAGTAACAACCCGTGAGTTGGCAGCCTGAAGTGTAGTAGGAATACCCGTAAAAATGCTTTATTAAGAAAATCGACCTCTGTTGAATAATATACATGAATATCTGAAATATCTTCTTAGCCAGGAAAAATGGACAAGCGAGGAGATGGAATGGATGCTCGATTACCTGGATAGAGGGGATTTGTCGGAGCTGGAAGCGGTAGCCGGAGCCTCGTTCAATGCAGATCTGGCTTTCCTGGAAAAGGGTTCTGGCAGTCAATATTCTGCCAGGGTCCTGGACAAGCTTCACCAGCGTATCGATGTGTCCCGTCCCTTCCGGATGATAAAAGGGAGGCGGTATAAGATTACCCTTGCGGCCGCAGCCCTTGTTACTTTAATAGTCGGTGCGGGTTATTTTTTCCGCCTGTTATCCAGGGATAGACCGGCCGGCCGGCAGTCAACGGCACAGGCCGGCCGGGCGCCAGGTGTTGTGCCCGCCGGCGGCACGATGCGTGAGACGGTGACCATGCTAAAAGAGCGGAAGACCATACAATTGCCGGACGGCACACAGGTAAACCTGGAACCGGGGAGCACGCTGGATTACCCCGACCGGTTTTCGGAGGAAACCCGGGAGATATACCTCAATGGAGAAGCTTTTTTTGAAGTGAAAAAAGAGGAGGGCCGCCCTTTTATCGTACATGGCAAGTTCCTCCGGATCACCGTGCTGGGCACCTCCTTCAACGTAGATACGCATGGAGCCGATGAGGAAAGGGTCGTGGTGGTGAGCGGCAGCGTAAAAGTACAGGTGTCGGGGGATGACAATACGGGACAGGCCCTGGTAGTGACCCCCAACCAGCGGGCCGTTTATTATGCGCTGCCGGACCGGCTCGAAAAACAAGAGGGGTCGGAGGACGCTCTCTTCTACCAGCAGCGGCACAATGGGAGTTTTGTATACAACGGCGCAACAGTAAGGAAGGTAATCGAAGATATGCAACGGTTCTATCACACAAAACTGATACTGGACGGCGATGGACTGAATTGCATTTTCCACGGGCATTTCCATACGGCTGATGAATTGGACAAAGCGTTGAGCCTGATAGCTATACCATTAAATGCCCGGGTCCGCAAGGACACTACCGCCAATGCGTATGTTATTTATGGCGGCAGTTGCCAATAACAAGCCATCCTTATATAATCAAAATCATCAAAAACTGTATTATGAAAAGAATTTCATGGGGTCATTTTTCTCTGCTCTTATTTTCCGTATCCTTACTCCTGGCAGCTTGTTCCAAATCTAAAGACGGCGCTACCGGACCCGCCGGGGCCGCCGGTACGAACGGAACGCCGGGTACCGCCAACGTTATTTATTCAGGCTGGCTGGATGTGACGTATAACCTTAATACGACGGATAGCCTTTATGACGGGACCATCCAAACACCGGCCCTGGCTGATAGTATTTTACAGAAGGGGGATGTGAAGGTATTTGTGAATTTCGGCACCGCCGCCGCGCCCAGTATCGTGCCATTGCCTTATTCGCAACTCACTTCATCGGGCCTGCTTTTCATCAACATATCCTTCGGAGAGCAGAAGATTAGCCTGGTTTCCGATGCCGACGCCAGCACCTATGTCAATTCAGGATCCAAGCAATTGCAATACCGGTGGGTTGTAATACCCGGTGGTGTGGCATCGGCCCGTTCGGGTATCGACTGGAAAAATTATGCGCAGGTGAAGTCATACCTGGGAATACCAGATTAGCACCCTTCTGGTACAGACCTTATGACCTGTGCCAGCATTCATTTTCGTCCGCCAGCAGCTCCGGTTTTACCGGGGCTCTTGTGCTTGCAGCTAGTGAAAACACCTATATGGATTTTAAAATTAAAAAACAAAAAAATGTATTATTATTTCATGATTTTTATTAACTTCAATAGCCTAACGCATTTGAGTAACCTCCTCTCTTCATCTCGCGCTCCATATGGGAAAATCAATGTTTACTGTTCATCGGTTGGCTGGCAACAGATAAACGAAACTCGTAGCCGGAATGTAAAATTTAGAAATCAGACCTTATGGGTAACCTTGACGCTGAACTGATTATGAGACTGCAACGAGGGCAGGTGACTGCCTTCGACGCTTTATACTGGAAGTACCAGGAACCAGTATATCGTAATATTATTAAATTCACCAAAGATCCCATTGCCGCGGAAGATATCCTGCAGGAAGTGTTCGCCAAACTATGGGAAAAACGCTCTGCCATCGATGCGAACCAATCGGTAGCCGGCTGGCTCTTTGTGGTTAGCTTCAACCTGTCTGTAGACTACACCCGTAAAAGGCTGCGCGAATTGACCGCCCACAAAAAATTATTTAGTGTAGCACCCGACAACGTTTTCCTGCCGGCCGGACCTGCCTTATACGAAGAGCAATACCGCCTGCTTCAGCAGGCCATAGACCAGTTGTCGCCGCAAAAACGGAAAATTGTTACCCTCTGCAAGCTGGAAGGGAAATCTTACGAAGAAGCTGCGGGCGAATTGAATATTTCGCTTAATACGGTTAAGTATCACCTGTCGGCCGCGATGGTCAATCTCAATGAATATGTTCGTAAAAACGCTACTCAAACCTCACTGGTAGCCTTGATAGCCGGGCTCAGCATAGCATAGCCCCTCTCCTCCCTCTCCTCTTGCATTGTAATAAAAAATATATCACCTGCCTTGAAAAATCCTGGCCGGGCTACCCACCTTTTTTCGCTGCTTTGTTGTATTTAAATATATTCCCTCACATACACCATGAAAATACCTGCGAACCAAAGGGACCTGTGGTCCCTTCGGCCGAAGGCGACTTTCCGGGAATATATAGAAGAGATTATCAAAACCAAAACCGCTGATAAAATGAGAAAAGACACCTGCTATTTTCACCCCGTTTGAGGATCGTTCCGCTCCCCGTAGAACCTGGAGAGTAAAGTCGCTTTGCCATTTTCATCTATTGAATAGCAATTGTTGTGACGACCCGTCGTACACGACCCGGCTATTTATTCACTAAACCGAAGAACATCACCTGTCATCGTATGCAAAATAATGTGCCTGTAAAATTCATTCATACACTTAAAAGGATTATGAGAACTTCATTCCTGATTCTGGTGCTGTTCTGGAGTACTATGGCCGGTCTCAAAGCTACTGTTGCCAGTGGCCAGAACGTATTGGACAAAAAAATATCGATCGAGTTGAAAAACGTAGTGTTGAAAGACGCGTTGAACAGGATCGGCGGCCTGGCTAACGTATCTTTTGTCTATATCAACAACAATACCCTCGATCGGATAAAGGTTAGCCTTACCGCACGCAACCGCAAGGTGGCCGAAGTGCTGAAAAAGCTACTGGCGCCCCATGCGCTTTCCTATATGCTGATTGACGACCGTATCGTCATCCATTCGGATAGCGACCCCTCTGTAACAACGGCGCCCGACGGCACGGCTCCTAAAGAGCTTGCCGGGAGAGCCGGTTCCGTAGCCGGCGAAGCAGGCATATCCGAAGCCGCGCCGGCTTCCGCCCTCCCTTCCAGGGCCGTATCGGCCCCTCCCGTTGACGGCGATATCAAAGGCCGGATCCTGTCCGAAAAAGGCCTGCCCCTGGCCGGTGTATCGGTCCTGGTCAAAGGGACCAAAAGGGGCGTAGCCACCGATAGCAAAGGAGAATTCGATCTGAAGAATGTAAGCAGCGATGCGGTGCTGGTGATTAGCGTTACCGGCTATAAAACGGAAGAATTGCCCGTAAGCAGCTTTAAATCAGGACTTCTTTTGATCCACCTGAAAGAAGAGGCCGCCGTATTGCAGGACGTAGTCGTCACCGGTTTCCAGACCATCGACAAAAAGAAATTTGCCGGCGCTGCCGTCCGGCTGAATGCCGATGACGTAAAGATGGACGGGGTCGTCGACGTAAGCCGTATGCTGGAAGGCCGGGCTGCCGGAGTGTCGGTGCAGAACGTATCGGGCACTTTCGGCTCGGCTCCCAAAGTGCGTATACGCGGCGCGACCTCCATCAACGGGGATAACAAACCTCTATGGGTAGTTGACGGAGTAGTGCTGGAAGACATCGTGAACATATCCAACGACCAGCTGTCCAGCGGAGACCCTACGACCTTACTGGGCTCTGCCGTCGCCGGCTTGAATGCCAATGATATCGAAAGCTTCGATATCCTGAAGGACGCCGCAGCGACCGCGCTGTACGGCGCCCGGGCGATGAATGGGGTCGTGGTGATCACCACCAAAAAAGGACATGCCGGGAAGACGGTGGTATCGTATACCGGTAACTACAGCTCCCAGCTCAGGCCCTCTTACAATAATTATGATATCATGAACTCCGGACAGCAGATGTCGGTCCTCGGCGAGCTGGAACGAAAAGGTATCCTGACGGCGAACCTGCTGGATAACCCCGACTGGGGCGTATTTGGGAAGATGTACAACCTGATCACCCAATATGACAGCACCAAGGGGCAGTTCGGTTTGCCCAACACCCTGGACGCACGTAAGGCCTTCCTTGTCCACTATGGCAAAGCCAATACCGACTGGTTCAAGACCCTCTTCCGCAATAGCTTTATGCAGGAGCACTCGCTGAGCATTTCCTTCGGCTCGGATAAATCACAGTCCTATTTTTCCACCAGCTATTACGGAGATAACGGCTGGACCATCGCCGATAAAGTGAGCCGCTATACCCTCAACTTCCGCAATAACTATAAGTTCAACGATCGCCTGTCAGGCGGTTTCTCCACCGTGGGATCTTACAGGCAGCAACGGGCCCCCGGCTCACTCAGCCGCAACGCAGACCCCGTAGCAGGTCAGTACACCCGCGACTTCGATATCAATCCCTTTAGCTACGCATTGAATACCAGCCGGACCATTACGGCGTATGATACCACCGGCCAACTGGAGTATTTCCAGCGGAATTTTGCCCCCTTCAATATCATCAACGAGCTGAGGAATAATTCCCTCAAGCTGGCCGTCATCGATACCCGCCTGCAAGGCGACCTCTCCTATAAATTCACCAAGAACCTTAGATGGGACTTCGTAGGCGCCATGCGCTATGTGAAGTCCACCCGGGAGGACGAGGTGACGGAGAACTCGAATATGGCTAATGCCTACCGGGCAGCCGGCAATTCCACCGTCCGCGCCAACAATAAATTCCTGTACCGGGACCCGGATAATCCCGATGCGCAACCTGTAGTCGTATTGCCCTATGGCGGTTTCTATAACCGGACCGAGGATGCGCTGTTGAACTTCGACGTACGCAATAGCCTGAACTTCACCAGGACCTTTAACAGCAAGCACACGGTCAACGTACTGGGCGGCCAGCAGATAAAATATGCCGACCGGCAGGAATTCAGTAACACCGGTTATGGATATCAATATAACAGCGGCGGCATCCCCTTCCTGGATTACCAGATCCTGAAGCAAACCATCGAGAGCAATTTCCCTTATTATGCCATGAGCATGAACAGGGACCGCTTCGTGGCCTTTTATTCCTCCGCGGCCTACACCTATGATAACCGCCTGAATTTTACCGGCACCATGCGTTATGATGGCTCCAATCAACTGGGCGCTTCGCCCAAGGCCCGCTGGCTGCCCACCTGGAGCCTGGCCGGGTCCTGGAATGTGGACCAGGAGTCGTTCATGCAAAAGGTGAACTGGGTGGACTACCTGACCCTGCGCGCCACCTATGGGCTTACCGGCAGCATGGGACCGGCCACCAACTCGGATGTCGTGCTAAAGAACCAAACCACCAACCGCCCCTATTCGACGGAAGTGGAATCGGTGATCGCACTGATGAACCTGGAAAACAGCGACCTCACCTGGGAAAAACTATATACGGCCAACCTGGGTATCGATGCCGGCCTGTTCAACAAGCGGGTGAACATCAGCTTCGACATCTACCAGCGCAAGAGCTTCGACCTGATCAGCCTGATCAAGACCTCGGCTATCGGCGGTGAGGCTTATAAAGACGCCAACTATGCCGATATGAACTCGCATGGCGTGGAATTACTCATAGGAGGTGAGGTGGTCCACCATAAGGAATGGGGTTGGAGGACCAACCTGACCTTCGGCTACAATACCACGAAGATCACCAACGCCAAAAATATCCCGATGATCTATGACATGGTCATTCCGGAAGGCGGCAACAAACAAGGATATCCCGTGCACTCCTTATTCTCCATCCCGTTCAAAGGGCTGAACCATGAGACCGGCGTCCCGCAGTTCACCAACGAGAGCGGCACAACCAGTCCCGCAGTATACCTGCAGTCCGAAACCACCCAATACCTGAAATACGAAGGCCCGGTGGATCCACCTTTCAACGGCGGCTTCTCGAATACTTTCCGTTACAAGGCCTTCTCGCTGAACATTTTCCTCACTTACCAGGCAGGGAATAAAATAAGGCTCTATCCGGCTTTCAAAACGGGTTATTCCGACCTGGACGCCATGCCTAAGGAGTTCAACGATCGCTGGGAGATGCCGGGAGATGAAAAATATACCAATATCCCTTCCATCCTGGACGCCTATACCGCCGCGCAGCAGGGCGGCGCCTATCCCTACAACAACTACAATTATTCCACCGAACGGGTAGCAAAAGGAGATTTCATAAGGCTGAAGACCGTGTCACTGGCTTATAACCTGGCGCCTTCGCTGCTAAAGAAGACCGGGATCAACGGCGCATCGGTTACGCTCGCCGCCACCAATCCCTGGCTGATCTATTCAGACGCCAAACTGAAAGGACAGGACCCGGAATTCTTTAATTCGGGCGGCGTCGCCCAGCCCCTGCAGAAGCAGGTGACCTTAGCCTTGAAGGTAAATCTTTAACCCATCAACCAAAACCAACCATGCATACGTTCACGAACCTTTATTCAACAAGAAGCGACAAGCACCGGAAGGCGATCAGAAGCTGCAAACGCGGGAGTTTGACCCGCGGCAGCAAGCACCGCAAGTCGGTAAGGCAATTCGTTCTGGTGACCGGAGCCTGCTGTGCCCTGGTCCTGGGAGGTTGTAAAAAATACCTGTCCACTACCCCCGATAACCGGACTTCTTTGGATACGCCCGAAAAAGTGGCGCAGTTGCTGGGCACGGCCTATCCCCAGGTCAATTATATGGCTTTTACCGAGTCGATTTCCGACAATGTGAACGATAAAGGGATCGGCGGCCTGGACCTTACCGTCCTCAATCCTTTCTTCTTCCAGGATGTGAGCGACAACCAGCAGGATTCCCCCGAGTGGTACTGGGATGGCTGTTACGCTGCTATTGCGGCCGCCAACGAAGCGCTGCAGGCCTGCCGCAACGCCCCGGACACCGCCCTTTATTCTTCCGAAATAGGGGAGGCGCTGCTGGCAAGGGCCTACGCCCATTTTATGCTGGTAACGATCTTTTCCAACTGCTATGATTCCACTACGGCGGCTACCGATCCCGGTATTCCTTATGTCACCGTGCCGGAAAATGTGGTATTCAAACAGTATGACCGCAAAACGGTGAGCTATGTGTACGATATGATCGAAAGGGATATTACCGAAGGATTGCCCCTGCTGGACGACACCCGCTATACGGTCCCCAGGTATCATTTTACGAGGGCGGCCGCCCATGCATTCGCCGCGCGCTTCTACCTTTTTAAAAGGAATTATGCCAGGGTGGTGGAGCATGCCGGCCAGGTCCTGCCTTCCGGCGACGTGACCACGATCCTGCGCCCCTGGAATACCACCTATATGACCATCACTTACGTAGACCTGTATGCCCGCTATGCCAGGGCCACCGAGGCCGCCAATCTGCTGCTGGTGGAGACCTCCTCCCTCTGGGCGCGCAACTACTATACAGAACGTTATGGCATGGATGCATCCAAACGGACGGAGATACTCAACTACAATGTCACCGGCGGCCAATATGCCTTTCTCCACCAGTTGTTTACGGTCGGCACCAATAACTACCTGCTGCCCAAGATCAACGAATACTTCGTGAAGCAATCGGTGAACGCAACGATCGGAACGCCGTACGTGATGGTGCCGATCCTGACCTCCGAAGAAGTCCTGTTCAACCGCGTCGAGGCCAATATCTACCTGAACAATACCACGGCGGCCCTGGCCGACCTGAATGCCTATGCCAGCACCCGCATCTATAACTATGATCCCGTCGCGAACCAGATCACTCCCGCCACGCTGAATAACTATTACGGTACCGGCAGCCCGCAGGCGGACCTGCTGGATGCGCTGATGGATTTCAAACGCGCCGAATATGTGCAGGAAGGAATGCGTTGGTTCGACCTCCTGCGCTACAAAGTGCCGGTGACGCATACCACCACCACCGGGCAGAAGATGACGCTGACCGCAACCGATAAGCGGCGGTTGTTCCAGATCCCCCAGTCGGCTACCCTGTCCGGCCTCGCCCTGAACCCCCGCTGACCAATAAAACCTTACTTATTCATAATCAAGTAAAAAAGCTTCCATGCAATACCCCAATCTTCAACAACAACCCGCTAAAGTGATCCCGATATCGATGGGCAGGCCCGGACCGGAGGTTTTCAAGCCCGGCGCCTTCGAGCCCGGCGTTTTCGAAACGTACAACCTGGCTCCCGAAGCCCGGCCCTTTCCCCTGGCAGGACGGTTCGGGAAGTTGTTACTGGCATTGGGCAGCCAATTCAGCAAGATGGGCCTGTTCCTGATCAGGAATGGAAGGAAACTGCCCCTCCTCCTCTTTCTCCTTGGCTCGATGGTTTCCTGTAAGAAAAGCGACAGCCCGGGCGATGTAAGTAATATACCCGGCCTGGGCGGCGACTCCAGCGCCACGACGGCCATCGACCAATGGATCTATGATACGCTGACCGTGCCGTTCAATGTGACGGCGAAATACCGCTGGGACCAATTCGAACTGGACCTGAATAAGACCCTGACGCCGCCGATGGAATCGAAGATCATCCCGGTGCTGAGCGCTATGAAGCAGGTCTGGATCGACACCTATGTGGCGGAAGCGGGCCTGAACTTCATGAAGACCCTGATCCCCAAGTTCTTTATATTGGTAGGCAGCGCCAGTTGGAACACGGATGGTACGATCACCCTGGGCTCGGCCGAAGGCGGGCGGCAGATAGACCTGTATGTACTGAATAATTTCCGGACAAAGAGCATGCCCGGTTACCAGCCCTCGGATTCCTTCAATATCAAACAGATGTTCCATACCATCGAGCACGAGTTCGGCCATATCCTTCACCAGACGGTCTTGTACCCGATAGCGTATAGGACTATCACCGTCGGCCTCTATACCGCCAACTGGAACAATGTATCGGACGGCGCCGCGCAGGCGGACGGATTCATTTCCGCATACGCCATGGCGGCCCCCGATGAGGATTTCGTGGAGACGATCTCCATTATGCTGACAGAAGGCAGGGCCGGCTTCGACAATATCGTCAACGGCATACCTCCCGGGTTCAGCGCCGACGGCGTATCCCAGGCGGATGCGCAGAGCCGCCTGCGCCAAAAAGAGGCCATCGTGGTGAGCTACTTTAAAGATGTCTGGAACATTGACTTTTACAGCCTCCAAGCGCGCGTGCGTGCACAGGTCGTCAGCTTAATTCAATAATTAATTTCAATCAGTTGGTATGAAGAAAACCGCCTTCTTATATTTTATCCTTGCAGCAGCAGTGATGGCATCCTGCAGAAAAGATAAAACCGTATTCAGCCAGTCGCCGGACCAGCGCGTCAACGCAACGCTGACAGCCTACCAGGACTCCCTGGTCAACGCCCCCTATGGGTGGAAGGGATTTATTTTCCCTTCCGGCCTCAATGGCGGTGTGGTCGGATTTTATTTTAAATTCAATAATTCCAACAGGGTCCAGATGTTTTCCGATTTCGATTCCCTTTCCGCGGTTACGATGCTGGAAAGCAGCTACCGGCTGAAGGCCCTCCAACAGCCTGTTCTGATTTTCGATACGTATTGTTATGTGACCGTGCTGTCGGACCCGGATGCCAGTGTGAACGGCGGCTCATACGGCAGCGGGCTGTTATCCGATTTCGAATTTGCTATCGACAGCGTTACGGCCGATACCGTCCACCTGACGGGCCGCCTGCACAGTAGTAAGGCTTATCTTGTAAAAGCCAGTAAGCAGGAGGCCGACGATCACTACAATCAAAAATATAACAACCGGCTTTTCGATAACCTCAATAAATATATCACGTATTTTAAGAGGGTCACCATCGGCGCAACGACTTACGAAATCCTGGCAGACCCGGCTACCCGTAAAGTGACGATCACCTGGCTCGATAACAAGGGCAATGCGCATACGGTAACGACGGGGTATTATTATACCGCCACGGGCGTGGGGTTTACCCCGGCCATCGTGAACGGCTCCCAGATCATTACGGGTTTCGACAACATCACCTGGGATGGGGGGAATCTCTCCATGACCGTATCGGTAAGCGGATCCTCTTATGTGGTCAATCCCGCCGGCCAACCCATGTCGCCGGATCCGGGCAGCGGGAACCGCTGGTGGTCCTATCCCGCAGCCCAGGGGCAGGGAAGGAAATGGTTGTCGCTACAAGGCTTTCATGCCAATGGGGTGGATGATGCCCTGGGTATTACCACCACCAGCAATTTCTATTTCCTTTCTTATGAACCTGCCTATGGCTCGACGAGCACCGCGACGGGGACCATTACTTATGATATCACCGGCTATTACCAGGTCATTAACAATGCCCTTGCGATAAGCTATGCGCCGGCCTTCCAGTCGCCTTCCTTTTTCACCAACGGGGTAACAAAATTTACCTACCTGGGGTACCTGGGCACATTCCCATCGGCCGATTCGATACCGGTGACCAAAACCTGGATGCAGTTCACGGATGCGAGCGGATATTATTTTGTGCAAAGGGATACAACCGTCTATGATATGGTAAGTGCGAAAGATGCCAGGACATGGATCCGCTGGTTGTTTAATTAAAAATTAAATCCCGTTTGCACCTACCCGTTTTGAATCTTTTATTGTATTTATTTTAAGAGCCTGCCATCTGCTGTAAGTACAATATCCACTAGCCGATTTATTCAAGACGAACCCCATTAACATTCGACCAGCAGGTTGCCGGAGTCAACTCAGGGCGGCCGGGCTTATTACTCAACCATATACCCGTTGCCGATGGTACCCAAACAAGGTGCATTAAGGTTCGATAGAATAATAGCTGTTGTTAAATTTTCCGTGCCTGGTTTCCTGGTCCTTTTACTGACAGGGTTCAGGGCCTTCGCTCCGCCGCCGCAACAGACGCCTGATATGCTCATCACCATTGAGCTAAGGAATGTATTGCTGCGGGATGCGTTGAACAGGATCGGGGATGTGACGCATTTGTCGTTTGTCTATGTAAGTAATAAAGCGCTTGATAAAAATAAGGTGAGTATTACCGTTCACCGACAGAAAGTAGGCGCCTTACTGGAGAAGTTGCTGCGACCCTATTCGCTCAATTTTACCGTCGTGGATAACCGGGTTATCGTGTTCCCTGATCAGCCGGCCAAAGGTGTTTCTGCGGCCAAAGTTCCGAAATAGTTAAATGAAAAACCTCCGTACCCATCTTTTGTCCACGGTATTTTCACTATAACCAAAATACACTGCATATGAGACCGAGCACGATCAGAATAGCGCTGCTGCTCCTGCTGGCAGGCGCCAGCGGGCACTTGAAGGCCCAGGTAGACCCTCATTTTTCTCAGTATTATGTTTACCCTTCCTGGCTCAATCCTGCGCTCACAGGCGCCTTTGACGGCCAGTACCGTGTGTCGGGAATTTACCGGAGCCAATGGGGAAATATCAGCAGCCCCTTCTCCACGCAGGGCCTTTCGGGCGAATTCACCACCGATAAGAACGCCAATTTCGGCGTCAATATCATGAACGAAAAAGCCGGCAACGGCGGTTACAACTACCTCACGGCCTACGCGGATTATGCCTATACCGGCGTACGTTTCGGCGCCAACGGTTACCAGCGCATATCCATGGGATTGCAGCTGGGGCTGATCCGCCGGAGCTTCGACCCTTCCAAAATGACATTCGGCGACCAGTGGAACCCGGTAACGGGGTATAACTCCGGTAACTCCACCGCCGATGTGTTCACCGTGCACAGCGCCACGTCCTTCGATGCCGGCGCAGGGATCCTGTATTACGATGCCGATCCCGGTAAGAAGGCCAATATCTTTGGCGGCATCTCTTTTTCACACATCAATACACCCACCGATAAATTCAGCGCCAGCGGAGATGCAAAACTACCCGTACGGTATACGATACACGGTGGCGTACGCTTTCTCATCGCCGAAGGGATCTACCTGACCCCTAATCTCTTATACCTGCACCAGGGCTCGGCGGAAGAGAAGATGGCCGGCGCCTATGTACAGATGAAGGCAAGTGAAGAGACCGATGTGATGCTGGGCCTTAATTACCGTTTCGACGACGCCGTAGCGCCCTATATAGGATATACCTGGAAGAATATGGTGCTGGGAGCCAGCTATGATGTGAATACGTCTCAACTTGGTAAAATGGTACACGGCAGCAACGCCTTCGAGATCTCCCTGTCGTTCACTGGTAAGAAGACCTCGAAGACGCCACAAGTAGAGTTCGTCTGCCCAAGATTGTAAGCAGTAGTAATCATCATAGGCAACCAATATCCTTGTTCCAGCGCGGCAGGTATCGACCTGCGGGAGAAAACAAGGTGAAACGTCCAAATGTGATCGGTGTTCTCACCGATCACATTTTACCAACTTCAGATGAATTCCTATTATCAAACAACTAACCGATTTGTATGAATAAAAATAAATTATGGATGACGGCCGCCCTGGTGCTGGCGATAGCTTCGGTAAAAGCCCAATATGTTGTCGATTACCTGAAAGCCGCCGATAATTATTATAAACGGGCGGATTACTATTCCGCCACACTGTATTACGGAAAATACCTCGCATCAAACAGTTCCGGGAACCGGGGAGATTATAATCCCTATGCAGTTGCGGTAAAAGATGCCAAAAAGAAAAAGACCGCCGGCGACAGTCGTCAACTGGCTCTTTATCACCTGGCCGAAAGCTTCCGCCAGTTGAACTTCCCCGCCAAGGCAGCTGAGTACTACAAGCAGGTCCTGGACTTCGATAAGGCCCGGTACCCGCTGATCCGTTATCATTATGCCGTTTGCCTTCGCAGCCTGCAGCAGTTCGGGGAGGCGGAACAGGCATTTTCCGATTTCCTGGAAGAGTATAAGACGGAGGACAGCTATACGGAGGCTGCCCGGAAAGAAATATTGAACCTGCGTTTTATCCAGGCCCAGTTGAAGAAAAAAGACCTGAAATGGTATACGGTAAAAAAGATCGCCGCGCCCATTAACACAACAGGCGCCAGCTACGCACCGGTATGGATAGCCGATAACGTGCTCCTCTTCACCTCTACCCGACCCGACAGCCCCGCCGGAAAGAACCAGGTGTTCGTGAACCGTATCTACAAAGCCTTCTACGGCGACAGCACTAACGTGACGGTCAGCCTGAGCGATCTGCCGGAGACGAAAGGACACCAGGGCGCCCCGGGCTTTACCCCCGACGGCAGGACCGTATTCTTTACGCGCTGGATGATCAGCGACGGTAAGAAGACCTCGGCTATCTACAGCAGCCATAAGGACACCAAAGGCTGGAGCACGCCGGTGGCGGACAGCCTGTTGAATACGCCTTCCTATAATACCCAGCAGCCTTTTGTCATGGAGGATGGAAAGACCCTGTTGTATGCCAGCGACAAACCCGGCGGCTCCGGTGGTTTCGACCTCTGGAAGGCAGAGCTCGACAGCAGCGGAACACCGCTGAACAGCGTGAACCTGGGCGCTGAGATAAATACATCCGGCGACGAGCTGGCACCCTATTACCATGCTGCCTCGGGAACGCTGGTCTTCTCTACCGACGGACGCGTAGGCATGGGTGGTTTCGATTTCTTTTACAGCCAGGCCAATGCCGGCGCCTGGGGTGCTCCGGTGAACTTCGGTTACCCGGTGAACTCCGTAAAGGACGATATCTATTTTGTCAGCAGGGGAGGCGCTAAGAACATACTGGAAGATGTCCTGCTGAGCTCTGACCGTTCGGCCGACTGCTGCCTGGAACTTTTTAGCCTGAAGAAGGCGCACCCGGTCAAACATGTGGCCGGCGTCGTCATCGACTGCCGGGACAATACCCCGCTGACGGGCGTTCGGCTCTCCGTCCTGGATACGGTCAACCACACCCTTATGTATAACCGCACTACGGCGGCCGATGGAACCTATTCCTTTACGCTGGATGCGTATCAACCGTTGAAGATCGTGGCTTCCGCCAGCGCGTATACGTCCGACTCCGTTCACTTCATCGCACCCCCGGATGCCGATGAGGACACGGCCACGGTGGGGATCTGCCTCACCCATTATGTTCCGGCTGTCGGGGAGTCGATGGTGGTAGAGAACGTCTATTTCGACTTTAGTGAGGCGACCCTGAAGGACTCATCCCATGCGGCGCTCGACAATATCGTCAGCATCCTGAAGGAGCATCCCAATATGTTCGTAGAGATCAGCGCACATACCGACAGTAAAGGCAAGGCGCCATACAATCAACGTCTTTCCCTGAACCGGGCCAAAAGCGTAATCGCTTACCTGGTGAGCAGGGGCATCGATAAGGAGCGTCTCTGGTCGAAGGGATATGGTTCATCGAGGCCGGTAGCGCCCAACACCAACCCGGACGGCAGCGACAACCCCGACGGAAGACAGCGGAACCGGCGGATCGAGTTCAAAGTGCTGAAGAATTAATCGTTAAAAGAAAGGAGCGTATGAGAAGAATAGTGACCGGGCTGATCGTGCTGATCTATGTGAAGGTGGCTGCACAGCAGCAGCCACATTATACACAGTACGTCCTGAACCAGTATATCCTCAACCCCGCGTTGACGGGTATCGAGAATTATACGGACATTAAGCTCAGCCACCGCCATCAATGGGAAGGACTGCAGGGCGCCCCGGTCACTACTTATTTTACGGTGCAGGCCCCCATCGGCAAAAAGGACTACCGCACTACGGCCACTTCTTTTTCCGTGCCGGGCTATAATCCCCGTGGCAGCCAGTACTGGCAGGATTATAAGGCCGCCGAGCCCCACCAGGGCATCGGCCTGCAGGTGATCGACGACCGGTCAGGTCCATTGAACGAACTGTCGGCCTATGTCACTTATGCCTACCACCTGGGCATCAGTTCGCGGACCAGCCTGGCCGCAGGGTTTGGCGCCGGCCTTAAACAGGTGAGCCTGCACGCCGACTGGCTGCAGTTCAATACGCCGGTAGACCCGGTGGTTTATGGCAACGGCTATCTCAACAGGATCCACCCTGATTTTACAGCGGGGCTGTACCTGTATTCGTCCGATTATTTCGCGGGGCTGTCCGTCCAGCAGCTTATCCCGCAGCGGGTCAGTTATGCAAAGAACCAGGTATCGGCCGACGAAGGCCGGCTGCTGCCGCATGTATTCGCCACGGCCGGCTACCGGTTCCTGGCAGGGGAGGACTTCAACGTGCTGTCCTCCGTGATGGTGAAATACATACAGCCCACGCCGATGCAGGTGGATCTGAACGTCAAGCTGCAATACCTGGACCTGGCCTGGGCCGGCCTCAGTTACCGGCCCGGCGACGGATTCGCCGCCATGGTCGGCTATAATTTGTCGAATACGGTCAACATAGGCTATTCCTATGATTATTCCACCTCCCGGCTCAATACGGTGAGCAATGGCAGCCATGAGATCCTGATCGGGTTTATCATCGGCAACAAGTATGATGACGGGTGCCCGAAGAATGTATGGTAAGGGCTCTAAGTAGGTATGATGAGAGAAACTCTATATAACATGTATTACAGAATTTTAAAAATGCAAAAAAACTAACTGCAATGAAAGAAAATACCAGGCGTTGTCTATACATAGCTCTATGCGGGGTACTCCTCACCGCGGGCAATATTCTTTATGCGCAGCCGACCTATCAGCCGCTGGCGGTGACCGGGTTTACCCAGGATATCGTGGCGGAGTCGGGTAACGATGCGGGGGCCGCGACCAGTGTCGTAGCAGACGGCTCTAATAATGTGATTTATAGCAAGAATTTCGCCACCATCAACAACCTTGCCCGCTATTCGTGGAGCCCCGCCGGAGGTCTGCCGGATAACGGGACCATCACCAACGGTGTATATAATTGGAGTACGGGTGTCACCACCAGTTATAATTTCCAACTGGCCGATTTCAGCGTCAATAATGACCTTCTCCTCTCCGACCTCACGGGGTCCGTACCCGGTTCGCAGACATCGGGTACCCTTACGTTGACGACGCCGGCAGTGCTGACCTGGGTCAGCGTATTGGGCTTTTCTACGGAAAGCGGCAACGCTCCGTCTACTCTGACTGCTACGTTTAATTTCACCGATGGTACTTCGGCCACTTCGGCCAACCAGGGGACGATACCCGACTGGTATTATAATTCCGTCCCTGACGTAGTCGTGAGCGGCATGGGGCGTACGCCCCGGGCTTCGCCGACATTGCCTCATACAGGAAATGACACTTATTCCGGGCAAACACAGATGTATGCCTGGAACGTCATGGTGCCCTGTGCCAGCCAGGGGAAGACACTCCAGTCCATCACCTTCACCTATGTAAGCGGAGATGCCAACTCGGCGCACCGGGTCAACATTATGGGGCTTGCAGGCCTGGTCGGCAACTATACCGTCCCTGTGTTTGCTACGGATTCGCTGCCCGCCCGTTGCGGTAACAACAACGGTTTGCTGTCCGTCACGAATAAGGGAGGAGGCACCAGTCCTTTTACCTATTCCTGGAATACCACCCCGGCCCAAACCACGAATATCATTATAGGGCTGGCGCCAGGCACCTATACCTGCACGGTAGCCGACAGCAATGGCTGTACTTTCCCTTTTACCGGCACCGTCATACTGGCGCCGCAGGCAACGCTGACGGCTTCCGCCAGCCCCGATACGGTATGCGCCGGCACCAACACGACCCTGACGGTTGCCTCCAGCAGCACCACGCCCATTGTCTACAACTGGATGCCCGGCACGCAGATCGGTTCCTCGGTAACGGTATCGCCGGCGGCCAATACGACCTATATGGTGATAGGAAAGGATTTCTATGGCTGTGCGGATACCACCACGATAGCGGTGACGGTGACACCTCCGCCAACGGCTTCCTTCAGCGTGAACCCCGATCCTTCCTGCTCGAAAACGCCGGATACGGTTACCTTCACCGGTAGCGCCAGCGGCAACGCCACCTATAACTGGAACAACTTCTCCGGCGCCACCGTGAAGAGCGGCAGCGGCGCAGGTCCCTATACCATCGAGTTCGACCAGCCGGGCGCGTATGATCTGCAGTTAACCGTGAGCGACAACGGCTGTACCACCCCTGTATTCAGCCAGCCGGTGACGGTCAATGGTCCCACCAGCGCCCCTGTGGTCACTGTCCTGTCGGCCACTACCAATTCGGTGACCTTCGGCTGGCAGCCGGTACCCGGCGCCTCAGGCTACCAGGTGTCCGTGAACGGCGGCCCCTATATCAGTCCCAGCTCCGGCAGCACCGGCACCACGCATACCGTAACGGGCCTCAATCCATCGGACAACGTCACTTTAGATGTCATGGCCCTGGGAGGCGCAAGCTGTCAGAGCAGCCCGGTGGCTGCCGGTACCGGCAAAACGCTGGCTGACGCGGTCTTTATTCCCAATTCCTTCACTCCCAACGGCGACGGCAGGAACGATGTGTTTAAGATATACAGCAACCTCGTAATGGCTATGGATATGAAGATATTCAATCAATGGGGCCAGCAGGTGTTTGCCACCACTGCCCTCAATGACGGGTGGGATGGGACTTACAAGGGCAAGCCGCAGCCGGTGGGCGTATACATCTACGCCGTCCGGGTCACCCTGGTGGATGGAACGGAGTCGGTGCGAAAGGGCTCGGTCACCCTGGTGCATTAAACCGGGTGGAACCCCGGAGAACCCCGGGAAACCCCGGAAAACCAATACCTCTCTATGAATAAAAGATACAGAATATTCTATCCAATAAATATCTTATTAGGATTATGCATAGGCGCCGTTAACAACGGCGCCTATGCCCAGTCTTATACCCCGATACCGATCACGGGGTTTAACAACGACGTCATCGCAGAGACAGGCACGAATGCCGCGGCCGTCACGACCACCGATATCGACGGGACCTTGCATGTGCTCTATTCCACAGCCTTTGCCGCCACCAATGGCATTGGGGGCGGCCTCCCGAACAGCGGCACCATTGCCTTCAGCAATTACACCTGGCAACTGGCACCTTATGCAGGCAAGAACGCCCTGTATATATCCAAGGACCCCACGGTGGTCAATGCCACCCCTGGCGGAGTCCTCAGCCTGACGACTCCCGCTGCCTACTCCAATATCAGCGTGCTGCTCTTCGGTACCGAAGGCGGCAGCACCTATAGCATGACGCTCAACTTTGCCGATGGCACCAGCTACAACCCGGGCAATTTTTTTGTATATGACTGGTACGTGCCGCTCCTTCCGGTCTATACCCTTTTCGGGCGGGTCACGCGGGTAACCGCCCCTCCCTACTCGCCGGACGGGATAGATCCCGGCGGCCCGTCGGCCATGTATAAGGCGGATGTGCTGGTGCCCTGCGCCAGCCAGAACACCCCGCTGGTATCCATTACCGTGAAATACCTTTCGGGAGGCGGCGCCAGCGGAAGGGTCCTGTTCATGGCCCTTTCAGGCATCCCTTACCAGCCTCCCGTCCTTACCTCCACAATCACCGATGCCACCTGCAGCAATAGCAATGGCGGCATTTCCCTGGCCGTGAGCGGCGGCGCCAGCCTTACCTACACCTATGCCTGGAATACGACCCCGGTGCAGAAGACGCCGGCCGCAACCGGTCTGGCGGCGGGATCTTATACCTGCACCGTCACCGATTTTAACAAATGCCCCACCATTTATAAAGGTACCGTGGGCACCGTACCCCTCGCGATAGTCAACGCGGCCGCCACCCCGGCCGCTATCTGCAACGGCGGCTCCACCAGCCTGACGGCTACGGCCACCGGCCCGGCCGTGACAGGTTATACCTGGAGCCCCGGCGCAGGGACGGGCGCTACGGTCAGCGTCTCGCCCACTACCACCACTCCGTATACGGTTACCGGAAAGGACGCCAACGGCTGCACCGTATCGGCAGGCGTGACGGTAACGGTCCTTCCGACGCCGGTGGCGACTTTTACCTCCTCACCCGATACCATCTGCCAGGGCAGCACGGAGTCGCTGACCTTTACCGGCAGTGCCGGCAGCAGCGCGGTATATGACTGGAAAGGCTTTGCCGGGGGCGTCGTACAGAGCGGCAGCGGGGCCGGCCCGTATACGGTCCTCTATAATACCCCCGGCAACTTTATCCTGCAATTGCAGGTGACGGACCAGGGATGCCCTTCCGCTATCACCACGCGGCCACTGGTGGTCTCCGAACGCCCCGATGCTGCTTTCAGTATCGATAAATCGCCTATCTGTTCAGGAGATAAGGTCACCGTCAGCTTTACAGGATCGGCTGCCGCCGGGGCGGTCCCCAGCTGGAACTGGGGCGGGGGCACCGTAGAGAGCGGAAAAGGATTCGGCCCCTATACCGTGTTATATAACAACGGCGGCATCATCAAACTAACGGTGAAGAATGGAGCCTGCACGGTCAATGCCGCGGTACAGACCGTAGCCGTGACGCCCAACCCCCTGGCGGCCTTTACGCCACAACCTCCGGGCGGCTGCATTCCGGTGCAGGTAACGTTCGTCAATCAATCGGAAAATGCCCAGACCAGCTTATGGACCTTTGGCGACGGGAGCGGCTCGACGGAGATCAGCCCCGTACACATATACACCGCCAGCGGCGCCTATACGGTAAAGCTCATCGTGTCCAACAAGGGGCAATGTTTCGACACGCTGACGGAAAAAGACCTGATCCAGGTATCCACCCCGCCGGTGGTCGGATTTACGTCGAACCCCGATACCAATACGGAGGTAGAGGTACGCCTGGCCGATTTCGTGTTCACCAATCAATCGCAGAACGCGACCTCCTATCTCTGGAAGTTCGGAGATGGCGACAGTTCCACACAGATCAACCCCGATCATAAATACAATGCGGCCGGTAATTACACGGTTACCCTGTATGCCACCAATGGCGGTTGCACGGACAGTCTCAGCGAGCGGTATTTTACCGTCCTGGCCAATAGGGACCTGAAGGTCCCCAATGCCTTTAGCCCCAACGGTGACGGCATCAATGATACCTGGGAGATCGACGATCTGAAAGCGTATCCTGATTGTACGGTAACGGTGTTCAACCGCTGGGGACAGGAACTATTCAAAAGCACCGGGTACCAGCGGCCCTGGGACGGGCTCTATAAAGGCAAGCCGGTTCCGGTAGCTACCTACTATTATATCATTACCCTTCCCGGCAAAAAACCTTACAGCGGCTGGGTGGTCCTCTTAAAATAACAAACGAACTCCATGAAATTCTTTTTGCCCCTTGCATCCCTGCTGACCGTGTCGTTATCCGTCACCTCTCTCCGCATACAAGCCCAGGTCCATCCCGACCGTTGTGGCACCATGACTTTCCTGGAAGCAGCCATCAAAAGAGATCCTTCGATCAAAACGAGGATGGTGGAGCAGGAAACCCAATTGCAGCAGTTAATCACCTTTAAAAAAGCTCACCCGGAAATGTTGCGGACGGGAGATACCCTGCTGATACCACTTGTCTTTCACATTGTGCTGCCCAATCCTTCGGATATTACCGATGCCCAGGTGCAGGCGCAGGTGGATACGCTGAATCTTGACTATGCGGGTCTCAACAGCGACTCCGTCAGGATCCCCTCCTATTTCAAACTCTTGTTCGGCCATTCCACCATCCGGTTCACCCTTGCCAAACGGACGCCGGACAACCGGGTGACCACGGGTATCGTCCGGTCCACTACCACTCAGACCTCTTTTTCCATCAGCGATGACGGGGTGAAATCATCTTCCGCGGGCGGGTCGGATCCCTGGAATACCAGCAATTACCTGAATGTCTGGTTATGCCCGCTCTCAGGCGCCATACTGGGCTATGCCACCCTTCCGTCCATGACCTCGATGGTGCCGGGAGTGGTCGTGGATTACCGGAGCGTGCCCGGCGGGGCTTATACCACTTACAACCAGGGCAAGACCATGACCCATGAGATAGGGCATTTCTTCAACCTCTACCATATCTGGGGCGATGACAACGGCGCCTGTTGGGGCACCGACTATGTAGACGATACCCCTAACCAGGGGAACAGTACCGCCGGCTCTCCCTCGGGGGTGGTGATCGATGCCTGTTCGCCCACGCCGCCCGGCATTATGTACCAGAACTATATGGACTATACCGACGACGATGCCATGGAGATGTTCACCGTGGAGCAGGCCGCGCGGATGGAAGCCGCCGCCACTACTTTTAGGGCCTCGCTACTCACCTCCCCCGGCGCTGTGACGCCGGTGATCCCGGATTACGATGCGGCCCTGAAGGCGATCGACGCACCGGCTTCCCGCCTGTGCTCGCCGGGTTTCACTCCGGCTGTCACCATTACCAACAACGGCTCCATTACGCTGACCTCCCTGAACATCAGCGCGCAGGTAGACGGGGTTTCCCCGGTCACCATTAATTGGAAGGGTAGCGTTGCCGCCGGTAACGACTTCAGCGTATCCTTACCGGCCCTCACTACTACCACGGGCACGCATCTGCTGACCCTCTACACCAGCGGACCGGACAACGTAACCGATCAGGTAACGGCCAATGATACCCTGCATCTGGATATAGTCTATAACGCTGTGCTGCCAGCGCCTTTGTCAGAAGGTTTTGAAGGACCGGTCTATCCGCCCCAGGGCTGGGACCTGGTGAATGAAGACGACGCCCTTACCTGGGAAAAGGCGGTGGGTTTTGCTCATACAGGCAGCGGGTCCGTCGTCATCCGGAATTTCGATGACGCCCATATCGGCGCCCGGGATTACCTGCGCCTGCCGCAATTAACGATCGATAAGGCCGACTCCGGCTTTATGACGTTCAGCGTGGCGGCCGGCATGGCCCCTGTTGCCGGCCCGGTGTTCGTTTCGGATACCCTCGAAGTACTGGCGAGCACCGATTGCGGGGCCAGCTATACCAGCCTGTATAAAAGGGCCGGCCCTTCGCTCTCCACTACGAGCCGCTCCTTTACCGGTGAGTATGCGCCGCAGCGGGGCGAATGGCGTAAAGATTCGGTGAACCTGACCCCGTATATCGGCCAGGGACCATTCCTGCTCGCCTTCCGCAACACCAATGAACAGGTGAATGATATTTACCTGGACGATGTGAATGTCTATGCGAAGTCGGTGAACCCTGTTCTGAAAAACAGGGGGATGCTGGTTACGCCCAGTCCTACCAGCGGTGTGGTCAATGTGGACTTCTATCCCGCCCCCGCCAACCTGAAGGCCATCGCCGTTTATTCGGTTTCGGGCAGCCTGGTGGCGCAGACCATCGTGGGCGACGGAGCCGGCAGTACGCATTATGCCTTCGACCTCGGCAGGATGGCCGCCGGCATCTATATCGTGCGGGTGCTGTGGAAGGATCGGGTAGAGGTGGTGAAGATCGTGAAAGAATAGTCGTTTGCCCCACACGGCGATAGGTGCAAATGTATCATTATCGAATAATATAGTTGTTTTAGCGGGGTAGCTAATTCGTCTTCGGAGTAATATTCATCCTGCCCTTTTCCTCCTGGCCGCCGAACTCAACGGGCCGTTCTTTGAATTTAGGGCCCTTTTTAAAATTGTAGGTAATAGTCAGGCCGACTCTGCGGGTATCCCGCACCTGTCGTAAACTGATGTTTTCATTTAAAGAAGTGGTGCGGACATTTTCCTTATCCGTATATAGGATGTCCGATAGCCTTAGGCTGGCCGTTATACTTTTATGAAAGAACGACCTTTTTATGCCCAGCGATAACCTGCCCTTGCTCTTGAATTCACTGATCCCATCCAGGAAAGGACTGGAGTAAAGCACATTGGCCTGTACGGTGTAAATTCCGGCAATGGAAAAGGTATTGGAAAAATTAACGTTTACGGTGGTAAGTTTATTGGAAAAAGTACCGTAGCTGGCATTCCCTGCTATATTAGCATACGCTACGTTGATATCCGCGCTGGTATTCCACCATTTAGTGATATCCAGCGGCATATAGGCGTCCAGGTAGAGACTCCTGCGATTGCTGATATTTTCATATCGGTAGACTACGGTTTTGGCAGTGTCGCTCTGAAGCGTGATCTCGTTAATGAGATTGCTGGTCGACGAATATCCCAGGCTCACACTGTTGGCGTCCTTGTAAGTATAGGTCAATTCATTGGTAAAAGTATATTCGGGCAAGAGGTAGGGATTCCCCTGCTCATAAGAGAAGGGATCATAGTAGAAGGCAAACGGGTTCAGATTAGCATAATCCGGGCGCTCTATTCTTCTTCCGGAAGTGAAATTCAGCTTATTGGATTCATTGATCCTGTATTCCAGAAACAGCGTGGGGAACCAATCATGCAAATGTCGGTAAATAAGAAGGGAATCCGTGGTCAGGTTTAAGGTTGCATGGGTATATTCATAGCGAAGCCCCAACTGCATATCCAGGTTCTTCCAGCTTCTCCTGGCGGAAAGATAAGCCGCCGATATTTTCTCTGAATAAATGAAGTGGTTGGACCTGCCCGTATCTGCCAGGAACTGACCGTTTTGGAGGGTATAGAATTGTATATTATTGTCGGTCACGGTGGAGGTGAATTTCAATCCGGTCTCCAGGTTGATGTTGCCCGGCAACAGGACTTTGTAGTCCAGCTTATAGGCATTGACATGGATAGAGGCTTTGTTGTAGGAGGTATCTACCTGCGGAGGCCGGGGATGTTGCAGGAAACTATCGGTATACAGGGAATTATAGCTGCTTGCCGCATTATTATTGAACTGAAGATGGCTGTAGCTGGCTTCCAGGGATTGCCCGGTTGAGTCTATTTTTACACTGTAATTGGCATTGAGGTTAGCATTGGAATAATGAGATTTTGTTTGGTTATCGATGGAAAAGGAGCTGTCGGTGGAATGTCCTTCCGGGTAAACAGAGAGGGTCGAATGAAATGGGCTTCCCTTTTCAGAAAAGGCCCCGTCCAGGGAGACGGCGATATGTTGGTTGGATGCCAGACGCCAATCGATACCTGTCCTGAAGTATTGGTTCGACGACGTGGTGGGGTTATAAGACACCTGGTGGAAGATCAGCGGCGCGGAGACGGACATGAATTTTCGGGTCTCGTCTCCCTGAATGAAACCCGTTCCATGTGTATAATCATAAGATCCTGTAAGGATCAGGTCCCTGTCTTTAAACATCACCAATGCCCCTGAGGAGAGCTTTCCGTATGTGCCCTGAGAATAGGTGGTATACGCATTTCCGGAAAGGCCCGGGGTTTCTTTTGATTTGGTGATAATATTGATGATACCGCCGGCTCCTTCCGCTGCGTATTGGGCCGGGGGATTGGAGATGATTTCAATTTTCTGGACATTGTTGGCAGAGATGCTTGCCAGCAACGTTGTCAGCTGGTCGTCTTTGACATAAGTATCATGTCCGTCAACCAGTATACGTATACCGGATTTCCCTTTTATAGAAATCTTATCGGCCCCGTCGATGACGATACCAGGCAATGTTCTGAGAAGTTCCATGACGGATTCGCCGTTGGAAACAATGTTGTTTTCAACACGGATAACCACTCTGTCCAATTTTCGTTCAATCAGAGGAGGGGATTTAGTTACTTCTACCTCCGCCAATTGAATTTCTTTTCGGAAGAGTCGAACGGAGAATCGGAGGCTATTTCCAGTCACGGTATCCAGGCGGAAGGCCCGGGAGGTATAGCTAAGGTAGCCGATGTGACTGACAGACAGGAGGTATACTTCCCCCGAAGCGGCTTTGACTTCGAAATTTCCCAGGGAGTCGGTCATGGTGTGCAGGACGATGGACGAATCCCGGGCATTGAGCAGCGACACCGTGGAGAATGACAAAGGAGCATCCGCCCTGACAGAGCCTACGATCAGTATGGATCCGGGCGGAGAGGGCTGTTGCGCCGATATTTCTGCGGTGAGGCAGAATAGGATTAATAATAGGATGCTGGTAGCCTTTAGCATGGAGGCAATATTACAAATATGATAGTAGTTTACTAAAAAAAATATCCCCTTTACCTGACGGTAAGGGGATATTCTAACGCTTATGCAGCAAGCGTGCTGGCGCAGCAGCTGCAGGAAGAACCATTGCTTTTACGGTCACTGCCGGAATCAACGGCTGCAGAGCCGCCTTTGATGTTTTTCATGGACTTAGGATCCAGTCCCAATATCGGATTATCATTCATCTCTTTTCGAAGAGACTTTTTCCTGCAGAGCCTGGAAAATAACAAACAATACCGGTATAATAAATATACCCAGGATCACCCCCGTCAGCATGCCCCCCACAGCGCTCCATCCAATGGAGTGATTGCCCTGCGCCGACGCCCCCTTCGTAAAGATCAGGGGAAGCATGCCAACGACAAACGCAAACGAGGTCATCAGTATCGGACGAAGCCTGAGCCTTGAACCCTCCAGCGCGGCTTCTACCAGCCCCATGCCCGCCCGCCTCCGCTGCACCGCGAACTCCACGATCAGGATGGCATTTTTAGCCAATAATCCTATCAGCATGATCAATCCTATCTGCACATATACGTTATTCTGCAGCCCGGCAAAGCCGACAAAAGCAAACACGCCTAAGATCCCTGTCGGCACTGTGAGTATAACCGCCAGGGGCAGGATATAGCTTTCATACTGCGCAGCCAATAGCAAAAACACAAACAGGACGCTCATTAAGAACACAAATACCGTTTGATTACCCGCTCTGATCTCCTCCCTTGTGATGCCGGTGAACTCATAAGCATATCCCTTCGGCAACGCCTTCCCGGCCGTTTCCTGAACGGCTTTGATCACATCGCCCGTACTATAGCCCGGCTTGGGCGTCGCATTGATAGTAACGGCATTGTACAGGTTGTTACGGGTGACTGTTTCGGGACCATACACACGGACGAACTTGGCCACCGAGGTAGCAGGGACCATCAGGCCCATAGTGTTTTTTACATAAATACCGCCCAGCGAATTGGCATCCATCCGGTAAGGGACATCGGCCTGCGCCATTACGCGGTAGTACTTTCCAAACCGGTTGAAGTCCGAAACAAAGCTGCTGCCGTAATATATCTGCATGGTACTCATCAGATCGCTCACAGACACGCCTAATTGCTTGGCCTTGTCTTCGTCCACCTCGATGGTATATTGAGGGTTGCCGGTATTGAAAGTGGTAAAAGCCGAAGCTACTTCTTTTCGCTGCGATAAGGCGCCCACAAACCCCCAGGCCGTCATGCCCAGTTTTTCCAGAGACCCGCTCGCCCGATCCTGCAGCATCATTTCCACACCGCTGACATTCCCGAACCCCTGCACCGTGGGAAAGTTTACGAAAATAGACATCGCATCCTTTACCTGGCCCGTTTCCCCAATCAATCTACCGGCAATCTGAGCCGGGTCTTTTACAGGCCCCCTTTCATCCCTGGACTTCAGCCGGGAGAAGACAACGGCATTCGGCGAAGCAAAGGAATTGGTGACAAAGTTCAATCCATTCACGTTCCAGACATCACTGGCGGCCCCATCCTGCAAAACAATCTTGCTTATCGCATCGGTAGAACGCACGGTCCTGCTTAACGAGCTGCCTGCCGGCGTTTGCGCTACGGCTACGATGAACCCCTGGTCTTCATCGGGAATAAATCCTGACGGAGTCCTTCTCACGAGCATCGTGGCGCCTATAGCTACAAGCACCAGCCCGGCTATAACCACCCATTTACGGCGGATCAAAAATTTCAGGCTTTTTACGTATTTCCCTGTCATGGCCGTAAAGCCCGCATTGAAAGCCGAAAAGAACCGGGCCGCCAGTCCCTTTCTTCTACCACCCTCTCCGATATGCTGATTCTTCAAAAACAAAGCGCATAAGGCCGGGCTTAACGTCAACGCATTGACGGCCGAAATAAGAATGGCGGTAGCCAGGGTGAACGCAAATTGCTTGTAAAACACCCCCGCAGGCCCCTGTACAAAACTCACAGGAACAAATACAGCCGCCATCACCAGGGTAATGGAAACGATCGCCCCCGAGATCTCGTTCATGCTCTCGATAGTCGCCCTTCTTGAAGGCAAATGCTCCCGCTCCATCTTGGAGTGGACGGCTTCCACGACCACAATAGCGTCGTCCACCACGATACCGATCGCCAGTACCAGCGCAAATAAGGTCAGCAGGTTAATACTGAAGCCAAACAATTGCAGGAAGAAAAAAGTACCGATAATGGCAACAGGCACGGCAATGACAGGGATCAACGTAGAGCGGAAATCCTGTAAGAAAATGAAAACCACGATGGCTACCAGTATGAACGCAATGATCAGGGTCTCTTCCACCTGCCCGATCGAAGCATCGAGAAACTCCTTGGCATTATACATGATCTTGAAATGCATGCCATCGGGCAGCGTCCCGGAAAATTCATTTATCTGCCTTTCCAGTTCAGTAAGGATCTGGTTAGCATTGGACCCGGGCGTTTGTAAAACACCAAAACCGGAAGTAGGCTTACCGTTCAGCTTGTTGGAAGAGATATAGGTGTAGGCCCCGAATTCAACACGCGCCAGGTCTTTCAGACGCAGCAAAGACCCATCGCTGTTGGCCTTTATCACCATGTTCTCGTAGTCTTCATTCTTGTTCCGCTTGCCCTTATATTTTATAACATATTCAAACGATTCGGGACTGCTTTGCCCCAGCCGTCCGGGCGCCGCTTCCAGGTTCTGATCCTTGATGGCGTTTAAGACATCCTGCGGGGAAAGGTTATTGGCGATCAGGCGGTCGGGCTTCAGCCAGATACGCATGGAGTAGTCTTTCGAGCTGAATACCTGCGCCTGCGCCACACCAGGAATACGCTGCAGCTGCGGAATAACATTTATTCTCAGGTAATTTTCCAGGAAAAGTTCGTCATACTTTGCGCTGTCGTCACTATACAGTCCCACGAACATAAGAAAGCTGTTCTGTATTTTTTGCGTGGCGACGCCGGCCTGTATTACTTCCGGCGGCAGCTGGCTGTTGGCCTTCGATACCCTGTTTTGTACATTCACCGCATCGATATCCGGATTAGTGCCTTGCTTAAAAAATACGGTCAGGTTCATGGTGCCGTCATTGCTGGAATTGGAAGTCATATAGCTCATGTTCTCCACGCCGTTGACGGCCTCTTCTATCGGAACGGCTACCGTGCGCGCTACCACTTCGGCATTGGCGCCGGGATAGACAGCAGTTACCTGTACGCTGGGTGGCGCAATCTCCGGGAATAAAGTGATGGGCAGCGAGAACAAAGACAGCCCTCCTAATAGCAAAAGAATGATGGAAAGAACCGTGGATAGTACCGGCCGTTCGATAAATCTTTTTAGCATACAATCTGTTTTAACGAAGGTTAGATCAAAGAGGGTTGGATCAAAGAGGCTTCGCCTTCAACAAGCTATCGGTAGAAATCATCTGCGGAATAATTACCATTCCATCCCTCAGTCCGCCTATCAGGGTAGTAGACATAGAGTATAAAACAATCCTGTCGTCCTGCTTCACGCCATCCGAAACAAAATAATAGTTCGTGGTCCTCCCGGAAATAGTCAGCGGCCTGGTTACTATCTTATTGCTATCGGCTACCGTATAAACAAACACCTTACCCTGCAGCTCAAAAGTGGCATCCTGCGGGACCACCAATACGGATTTAAATAAAGTGGGGATCCTTATTTTGCCGGTATTACCGCTGCGCAACGACCCGTCCGCATTGGAAAAACCCGCGCGGAACTTAATGGCGCCTACCGTTTTGTCAAACTGTCCTTCTACCAATTCCACCTTCCCTGGCTGAGGATAAATGCTGTTGTCCGCCAGCACCAGCTGAACGGGCGGCATTTCCTTTATCTTATCGGCAATAGTACCGCCAGGGTATTTCTGCTTGAACTGAAGGAACTCAGGTTCACTCATGGAAAAATAGACACGCATATCCCGTGTTTCCGATACGATGGTAAGCTCTCCTGCCATAGCTTTTGTAACAAGGCTTCCCGTTTTATAGGGGAGGGCTCCCACATATCCGTCGCTGGGCGCGGCAATAGTCGTATAGTTGAGGTTGATACGGGCGGATTCGACTGCCGACTGGGCCTGGTCCACAGCAGCGTTGGCGCTATTATACGTTGTCTGTGCCGACTTCAGCTGCACGCCCGAAACCACATTATTCTCCACCAACGGCTTCAGTTTGTCTATATTTATCTGTGCATTTTCCATAGAGGCCCTGGCAGCCTGCAGGTTAGCTTTCGCCGTGTTCAATTGCTCCTCGAATGGCCTCCGGTCGATGAGAAAAAGGGTTTGCCCTTTATGCACATAAGCACCCTCATCCACCTCGATGCCGGTCAGGTAGCCATCCACCTGCGGCCTTATTTCAACATCGCGTTTACCCTGCACGGATGCCGTAAAGTCCTGATAAGTAGTGGCAGGCAGCGATTTGGCCGTAATCACAGGCAGCGAAGGAGGAGGCATGGCTCCAAAGCCGGCTGTCGCGCTTCCATCCTTACAGCTGTATAAAAGAATAACAGCAGCAAGAGAGAAGCCCGCGACCCTCAACGACCATAAAAAAGAATGGAGTAATTGGGTGCGTTTCATTTTATAGGTATTTTGAATGTGCTAGTAAATTTACCAATGTTAAACGCTTGGGCAAAAAAAATCTAATAGGGCCCGAAACCTTCTGTCGATGGCGGAAGGCTTTTTTATGGCTGGGGTTCGGGAATTGTCCTGCCAAATCGACTTTTAACCTTGTTTTTTAGTTAATTAGAAGATGTGTTGAACAGCTACTTCGAAGAAGTCAGGGCTAAAATGGTTTACCTATTTCTAAACCCTGATTGGCGGATGTACTCCACTGGGCTAAGACCCGTCAGGTTTTTAAAAAAGCGCGTGAAATGTGGTTTTTCCCTGAATTCCAGGCGGAAACCGATCTCCGAGACATTTAGCTCGGAATGCAATAGCATGGTCTGGGCATCTCTCAACACTCGTTGATTGATAATTTCCAACGGTGTCTGGCCTGAGAGTCTTTTTACTATCAACCAAAGATGTGCCGGTGTGACAGCGAGTGCCTTTGCAGCGTGTTCCACCGTCCGGATAACCGGCCAGGACTTATTCACCAGCATAAAAAATTGCCGGAATAATGAGTAATCTGCCGAAATATCCTCCACCGCTTCTCTTGTCCCAATTATCCTTTTGGTCAGGATGAGGAAGAGGTGCAGATAATCGCGAACGACGATGTCAGAGTACCGGGACAAGGCGTTGTATTCGTAAATGATCCTTTCCCCCAATTGAATCAGGGGTGAGGCCTCTTCTTCGCCCATAAAAAAAACGTTATTGTCGCTCCAGAAAAAAGGGAAATCTTCGTGGAACCGGCTGCTTTCGTAGGCGCAGTGCACAAATGATTCCGAGAACTGGATGCTTTGCCCTTTCAAATTCGACTTTTGCCGGGCAGTGACAGAATGAAACGGAGAAAAAAAGCAAAGGGTGCACGATCTGCTCATCTGAAAGGACCCATTATTGATGCTAAAGTCCACCGAATCGTTTAAAAGTATCGAGATCCGGTAAAACAGGGTCTTTACGCCATACATGGCCTGGATATGGGGCTTCTTATCATATTCTTCCAGCCCGAACGCAATAAACTCATTGGCTTGTGAACGAATAGGCGACTGAAGGAAGGCGAGGAAATCATCAATTTCAGAAATAACATGCATACCCGTAAAAATAAGCGAACATGGTACGTATTCCGCTTGACAAATCAAACAATTGACTGTTCAAAACAAAGATGAATGGGCAGCCCTTCAACAAAATCCACCCCGGTATTCCGAGGGGGTCTTATGCTCTTTTCTCCGGAAAAAAACATAGAAATAATCAGGGTCGTCGAACCCCAATCGGTAGGCGATTTCTTTAATCGTAAGGGTAGAGGAAGTAAGAAGATATTTTGCTTCGAGCATGATGCGGTTGTTGATGGCTTCCTTTGCGGACAGCCCGGTCAACTTCTTCGAAAGAAAATTAAGATGGTAGGGATGTACCTTGATCGCATCTGCATAGAAGGTAACAGATCGGTGTTCGGTAAAATATTTGTCCAGAAGTTCGTTAAACTGCTCGAAATTCCTGTCAAATACAGGTGTATCGTCGGGTGACGGTGCGGATGTGAATAACCGGTCGCACTGGATCATCAGCTCTAATATCTTTACGGCGATCATTTCATCCTTTGGGTTTCTACCGTCCCGGTGTTCTTTGGCGATGAACTCAAAAATCACCGCCAACTCATTCGCCTGCTGATTGGAAATGGTCAGGAAAGGCTTCAAGGACATTGAAAAGATCCTTCTCCCGCTGATATGTTTCCTGGGGAATGCTTTCTGCAGGAAAAAATCGATATTGAAGGACAAGACAAATCCGGAACATCGCGTCGACCAGTAGCTGCTCGAATGCATCACTCTTTTCGGAATGACCATTAACGTGTTCTTCTTAATGGGAAATTCGAACTGACCGATGGACTTCCTGCCGGACCCGGCCTTGACCAAAGTGATAAAATATTGCGACTGCCGGTTTGGCGGGACTTCCCCTTTTAGCTCCTTTACGACTTTTTCCAACCGGTGGATCTGGTAATCGAATTTATGTTTCAAGCGGTTGTCCATGTCGATGATACCGTCTTTAGCATATTTCCTGAAGGCTTCCTTGTATTCCTTTATTATGGTGAGATCGTCGGTCATGGTTGTTTTTCGATGCCCGCCGAAGTTAACAATTTTCGGGTTCATCGGATACTAAAAATAAGGGGCTGACACAGCCGGAAATAACAGGTTCCCTACGGCGCCCATTCCGGCAATATCAGCCCCATGTTCAGAATAACGACAGTAGAAATAAGAAGGATCAAACGAATGCCGAGCCGATATCCTCACCGACTTTTTCAAGCTTTTGCCGGAGCTTTTCCCTTTGTGCAGCAATTCTTATCTTCAATTGCTGATCGGACGCTTTCCATTTCTCGTCCAGGGCCTTTATCTTGTTTTGTACTTGTTCTTTTGTTCTCGCATTCCTTTCCCTTATCTTCCTGATCCTTTCTTCTCTTTCGGTTTTTAATTGGACGATTTTGGCTTCGATCACAGCCTTATCCTTTTCCCCAGCCTCTTTCAACCGCCCTTCTTCTGTATCCAGTTCCTCTTGTAATTCCGTCCATTGTTCCTGGTCGTATTTGGCAAACTGGTCTGCGATATCCCGGCGCACAATAACGCCATTAAAAAGTGACAGATAGCTGTTGATCATAAATTCGCCCTCCTCTTCCACATCCAGTACGATTGCAACCGAACCTATCCCCAATTGCTTGTTCACATTGTCCAGGAGTTCCCGGGACATCTCTTCGCTATCGTCCTCCTCCGCAGACCCTGCCATGACGCCGGTCAACATACCGACTACCATCCCGATGGGGCCGCCGATCGCCCCGATAAGCGATCCGGCCAGTGCTCCTTCGGCAGGACTGTCCCGCGTATCCGGTCCTTCCTGGTATAAGAATTCAAATCTGTCTTCCGCAGTTTTTCGGATCATGACCATATTGTAAATGGTTATATCGTTCAATTGATCCAGATCCTTCAGTTTGTTTAACCCGAGGGTTGCATCCTGGAGGTTGCGAAAGCTGCTGATAACTATATTTTCCATGTTGAAAGGTTTTATGATTTTAATCGATTGATCATTAGTGTTTCGATGTTGAATAATAAAGTTCTTTGAAAGTCTTGTCTGTATTGGGTTTGATCGAATTTTTACCCTGCAACGATTTGAATTTGTTTTAATTT